>JBGPGH010000020.1:0-64278 GCA_041483735.1 Gemmatimonadaceae bacterium
AGCGTGCCGGCGATCGTCGCCAGAACGTGATGCCCGTTTTCGAGCAGCACGCGGAACGTCGCGTTGGGCAACACCTCGGTGACCGTACCCTCGAGCTCGATCGACTCCTGCTTGGCCACGAACGTCGCTCCGTGCGGCCGTCGCGCTTAGCGTCCGAGCTTGGTGACGTTCTCGGCGGCCGGGCCCTTCTGGCCCTGCACGATGTCGAACTCGACCTTCTCACCCTCGGCCAGCGACTTGAAGCCGCTGCCCTGGATGGCCGAGTGATGCACGAAGCAATCCTTCTGCCCGTTCTCGGGGGTGATGAACCCAAAGCCCTTGCTGTCGTTGAACCACTTGACGGTACCGGTGGTACGCATAGCCCTTCTCCTCATGATGTTGTGGTCGGAGTCCGGTCATGCCGTACCTACCGACACAGGTTGTTCGCGGTCACTTCACGCCTCCGCGAAGGGCGCGCTCCCGATCTGGGCCGGCAACATCCCGGCACCACACCGAAAACGGGGATTCTGAAAACACTGACGGGACCTGGCGAGCCAGATCCCGTTTGGTGTTCACTGGTCTCCAAGGGCGCCCCATGGCGCCCCATGTGCTGCATGAGGATAGCGGCCCCCTCCCCACCTGTCAATGCCGTGCGGCGGGCCCCTTCCAAGCCGCCCAGGTCCAGATTGTCCCGCTGACCACGATCGCCAGGGGGACGATCAGCATGGCCCGCTCCAGCGACCCCCCCCACCGGTCCGAGAGGGCCCCGATCAGCGTCGGCGACGGGACGTCGCCCAGGAGGTGGATGGTGAGGATGCAGAGCGCCATTCCGGCGGCGCGCATGGCCGGCGAGACCGCGTTCACGATCGACGAGTTGATCGGGCCGGTGGAGGCGAAGATCAGGAGCTCGGCGACCACGAGCGCGATCCAGTAGGTGGTCCGGTTGGTCGTGGTGAGCGCCAGGAAGACGAGCGGCGCCGCCGCCAGCGTCGACAGCCCCGAGAGCCAGAGATAGGCTTGCGACGTCTTCTTCAGCAGCCAGTCGCCGGCCCACCCGCCCGCGAAGGTGCCCACCAGCCCGGTGACGACCAGCACCGCCCCCAGCTGGACGGTCGCCTCCTGTGCGGTCAGGCCGCGCGAGCGCTCCAGAAAGGACGGCATCCAGACCGCGATCCCGCCCAGCGCGAAGGTGTAGGCCGCGAACCCCAGGACGGTGCGGCGATAGGCGGGCACGCGGGCGATCACCAGGTATGTGCGGAACCCGCGGGTGGGCAGTGCGCCGCCCCCCGCCTCCTCGAGGTCCTCCTGTTCCTGCGATCCCCGGGGCGGGTCGGACAGGAGGAGGGCGGCCAGGGCCAGCGCCAGCCCGGGCAGCCCCGCGATGAAGAACGCCTTGCGCCACCCGCAGCACGCGTCGACCATCCCGCCCAGCACATAGCCGAGCGCCGATCCCACCGGCGTGGCCATGAAGAAGACCGCGAACACCCGCCCGCGCAGCCGCTTGGGGAAGAAGTCGGCGAGCAGCGCCGGCGCGATCGTGCCGTAGGCCGCCTCACCGATCCCGACGGCCGCCCGCGCACCTAACAAGTGTCCGTACTGGGTCGCCAGTCCGCCGGCCGCGGTCGCCAGGCTCCAGACCGCCACGCCCACCGCCAGCAGCCGGGGCCGGGCCCAGCGGTCGCCCCAGGCGCCGAAGAAGGGCGCGGCCAGCATGTAGACGATGATGAACCCGCTGGTCAGGAACCCGAACTGGGCGTCGGTGGGGCGCAGCTCGGAGCGCCGGATGCTCTCCCCCACCGCCGGCAGCACCATGCGGTCGAGGTAGTTCAGCAGGTTGATCAGCGTCAGGACGACGAGGGCCGCCCAGGGCGAGCGGAGCTGAACGAGGAACGAGGAACGAGGAGACGGGCGGACGGGCATGAACGAATGAGGAACGAGGAGACGATCGGACGGGTCAGGACGAATGAGGAACGAGGGGTCCGCGGCGCCCGAGGCGACGACTGGAGCAAAGTGCGCCCGGGCGAATCTGCACCGCGGAGTGGCCAGCGCAACCTCAGCTTTTCCGCTACGTCAACCGACGTATTTCGCCTCACGCGCGTCCGGCTGATAGTCCAGCGTCCTCAACGAGAGTGTCTGACATGACGAAACCGCTAGCTCTCTACGTGCCCCGCACGGCCCTGTCGCGATGGGCGCTGCCGGCCCTGTGCGTTGCGATCGTCGGCCAGCCATCGGGAGCGGGAGCGCAGAGTTTCACGTCCTCGTGGGACAGCGTCTCGCCGGTGCAGGCGCACTACTACCGGGATCCGCGACTCGCCCGCCGTCTCGGGAGGATTCTGCCCGGCGCCGGCCACATGTACGCCGGCGAGTACGTGCGTGGCTACTACACGTTCGTGATCACAGGGAGTGCCCTCGCGTTCTCCGCACTGATGCTCCCGTATGACTGCCCCCTGCCCTTGTTCGATCTTTCTCCGTGTACCTTCGAGCGGCGCTGGGAGAATCGCCTCATCGGGGCGTCCTTCCTCGCGGGAAGCGTCCTGCTCTGGGTCACCAGCGCGAAGGACGCACCCCACGCCGCCGAACGCGCCAACGCGCGGCATGGACGCTCGGTGACGCCGCACGTCGTGCCGACGATCGGGAGCGGACACCTGGGAGTGCGCGTCGGCGTCGAGATTTCGCCGTAACGAACGCGGCGAGGCGATCGAGGAACGACCAGTTGGAAGCTGGACACGCACACCGGCGGACGGTATCGTCTCTCCCTCTGGCGCACCGATTCATCGCAGGAGGAAGCCATGCTCCGTCATCGTCCCGCCTGTCTGGCGTTTTTCGCCCTCGCCTGTGCCGCGGCGCTGGCCGGTCCGGCCGCGCGGGTGGCCGCCCAGGAAAAGCCGAGCGACACGCTCTTCACCGTCGGCCACTACCTGGACCTCGAGGCGGTCGCCGATCCGCAGATCTCGCCCGACGGCTCGCAGATCATCTACACGCGCCGCTGGGTGAACAAGCTCGAGGATCGGTTCGAGACCGCGCTCTGGATCATGAACGCCGACGGGTCCCGCAACCGCTTCCTCACCAAGGGATCGAGCGCCCTCTGGTCGCCGGACGGCAGCCGGATCGCTTACCTGAACGACGGCGAGCCGAAGGGGACGCAGATCTTCGTGCGCTGGATGGACGCGGAAGGCGCCACCTCGCAGGTGACGCGCGTGAGCGACGCGCCGGGCAGCCTCCACTGGTCGCCCGACGGACGCTGGATCGGATTTACCCAATTCGTCGCGAAGCCCACGATGTGGAAGATCGACCTGCCGGCGCCGCCGGACGGCGCGAAGTGGACCAAGGCGCCCCGGATCGTCGACCGGCTGCACTACCGGCAGGACCGCGTCGGCTTTACCGAGTCCGGCTACACGCACCTCTTCGTCGTCCCCGCCGACGGCGGCACGCCGCGGCAGATCACCAGCGGCGACTGGAGCGTCGGTGCGCGCTTCGACCAGCTGGGGTTCGGCGCCACCTGGGACTGGACGCCTGACGGGAAGACGATCGTCGTGGAAGGACTGCAGAACCCGGACGCCGACCGCATCTATCGCGACTGCTACCTCTACGCCGTCGATGTGGCCACCGGCGTCGTCCGCACGCTCACCAAGGACCGCGGTACCTGGTCCGGCCCGGTGCTCTCGCCGGACGGCCGCCAGATCGCCTTCACCGGCTATCCGTTCACCCCGCAGACCTATCGCGTCGCGGACCTCTACATCATGAACCTCGACGGGACCGGCATGCGGCTCGTCACCGGCGGCCTCGATCGCGAGCCGGGCAACCTGGAATGGGCGCCTGACGGGAGCGGCATCTACTTCACCGCCGAAGACCGCGGCAGCCGCAACGTCAGCTTCGCGTCGCTGGCGGCCGGCGCCGCCGTGCGGGCGGTGACCACCGGCGCGCAGTTGCTCTCGCTGTCGTCGCTGTCGAAGAACGGCGGCGTGGCCGCCGGCGTCCGGACCGCGGCCCAGGCGCCGCCGGACGTCATCCGCATCACCATGCCGCCCAAGAAGCCCGCCGAGGTCACCCAGCTCACCCACGTCAACGACGACGTGCTCGGCTCGATGAAGCTCTCCCCGGTGGAGGAGATCTGGTACACCTCCTCGTCAGGCACCAAGGTCCAGGGCTGGGTGGTGAAGCCGCCGTCGTTCGACGCGAGCAAGAAGTATCCGCTGATCATGGAAATCCACGGCGGGCCGCACGGGATGTACGGCGTGGGCTTCAGCCCGCAGTTCCAGAACTTCGCCGCCAACGGATACGTGGTGCTGTACGTCAATCCGCGCGGCAGCACCGGTTACGGCACCAATTTCGGGAACGCGATCAATCGCGCCTACCCGAGCGTCGACTACGACGACCTGATGGCCGGCGTCGACACCGTCATCGGCCGCGGCTACATCGACACCAAGCGCATGTACGTGGGCGGGTGCAGCGGCGGCGGCGTACTGTCGAGCTGGGTGATCGGACACACCACCCGGTTCGCGGCGGCGGCGGTGCGCTGCCCGGTGATCGACTGGATGTCGTTCGCCGGCCAGACCGACGTCCCGGGCTTCACCTACAACTTCTTCGAGGCGCCGTTCTGGGAAAAGCCGGAAGCGTGGCTCAAGCAGTCATCGCTGATGTACGTCGGCAACGTCACCACGCCGACCCTGCTGATGACCGGCGAGCTCGACATGCGGACGCCGATGCCGCAGTCCGAGGAGTACTACGCGGCGCTCAAGCAGCGCGGCGTGCCGGCGACGCTCCTCCGGTTCGATAGCGAGTTCCACGGCACGGGATCGAAGCCGAGCAACTGGATGCGGACGCAGCTCTACATGCTGAGCTGGTACCAGAAGTATTCTTCCGGACCCGCGACCACGCCCAAGGCCGGCCAGTAGCCGGTGTCGCAGCAGCAGGTGGGCGGGGGGCCAGCGACGGTCCCCCGCCTTTCTTTGCCCACGCGTGAGGAGGGAGCAGGACCCGCATGACCGGAGCACCCAGGCTGGCTCACTTCATTGGCGGCGCCGTCCGGCCGTCCGCCGGCGACCGGTGGATCACGGACGTGAACCCGTCCGACCCCGCCGACGTCGTCGCGCAGGTTCCCGAGGGCACGCCTGACGAGGCGCAGGCGGCGGTCCTCGCGGCCGCCGAGGCGCTCCCCGCCTGGCGGGCGCTCCCCGGTCCGGCGCGCGCCGAGTTCCTCTACCGATGGGCCGGCACGCTCGGCGCCCGGCTGGAGGAGCTGGCGCAGGCGATGACGCGCGAGGTGGGCAAGCCGATCGCCGAGGCGCGGGGCGAGGTGGGACGCGGTGTGGTGATCCTGCGCTACTACGCCGGCGAGGCGGTGCGCCCCATCGGCGAGGTGATTCCGGCGCAGGCCGCCGGCGCGCTCCAGTTCAGCCGCCGCGACCCGCTGGGGGTGGTGGCCCTGATCACGCCGTGGAACTTCCCGCTCGCCATCCCGCTCTGGAAGGCGGCGCCGGCGCTGGCCTTCGGCAACACGGTCGTCCTCAAGCCGGCCGAGTCCTCGTCAGGCATGGCGGCGCTGCTCGCCGAGACCGCCGCCGCGGCCGGCCTCCCCGCCGGCGTCTTCAACGTGCTGCTCGGCGCCGGCCCGGTGATGGGACCGGCGCTGCTCCACGCCCCCGAGGTGCGCGCCGTCAGCTTCACCGGCTCGGCGGCGGTGGGAGCCCAGGTGGCGGCGATCGCCGCCGCCCGCAACATCCGCTACCAGCTGGAAATGGGCGGGAAGAACGTCGCGATCGTCCTCCCCGACGCCGACCTCGCGCGGGCCGCCGCGCTCACCGCGTCGGGCGCGTTCCGGTTCGCCGGCCAGAAGTGCACCGCCACCAGCCGGGTGATCGTCACCCGCGATGTGGAGGAGGCCTTCCTGGCGCAGCTGCGGACGCAGGTCGCGGCGCTGCCGCTGGGCCCGGTCACCGATCCCGCCGCCGCGGTGGGCCCGCTGATCAGCGAGCGCTCGCGCGAGTCGGTGCGACGCGCCCTCGATGCGTCGAACGCCGAACGGGTGGTGGAGGGCACGGTGCCGCACTCGCGCGACTTCGCCACCGGCTGGTTCCTGGCGCCGGTGGTGGTGCGCGGCGTCGCGCCGGATTCGGAAATCGCCCAGCGCGAGCTGTTCGGCCCGGTGCTCGCCAGCTTCGTCGCCCGCGACGTGGATCACGCGCTGGCGCTCGCCAACGACAGCGGCTACGGACTCAGCGCGTCGCTCTTCACCAAAGACCTGAAGAGCGCGCTCGACTACGTGAACCGGATCGAGGCCGGCCTGGTGCGCGTGAACGGCGACACCACCGGCGTCGACCCCCATGCGCCGTTCGGCGGGGTGAAGGGCTCCAGCTCGGGCAGCCGGGAGCAGGGGCCGGCGGCGCGCGAGTTCTACACGGAGATCCGCACCGTGCAGGTGAATCCGTGAGCGCCGCCCCGTCCCGCCAGGCATCGGCGCCGGCCGCGTCAGGCGACGCCGCGTTTCCGGCGACGATCCGGGTGGTGGACTCCCACACCGAGGGCGAGCCCACCCGGGTGGTGGCCGAGGACGCCGGCTGGCCCCAGCCGCGCGGGGCGACCATGGCCGAGCGGCGCGACGACCTCCGCCTGCGGCAGGACCACCTGCGCCGCGCGGTGGTGCTCGAGCCCCGCGGCCATGATGCTATCGTCGGCGCGCTGCTCACCCCGCCGGTTGAGGCCGGCTCGACCGCCGGGATCATCTTCTTCAACAACGAGGGGTGCCTGGGGATGTGCGGCCACGGACTGATCGGGGTGGTGCGCACCCTCGAGTACCTGGGCCGCCTCACGCCGGGCACGGCCCGCTTCGACACGCCGGTGGGGCGCGTGTCCGCCGAGCTCCACGCCGACGGCCGCGTGACGATCGAGAACGTGCCGGCGCGCCTCCACGCCCGCGACGTCACGGTCCAGGTCCCTGGCCTGGGGGCGGTCACCGGCGACGTCGCGTACGGCGGCAACTGGTTCTTCATCACGCACCTCGACCAGGTGCCGGTGGAGCTGGCGCGCTCCGATGACCTTACCCGCCTGACGAAGGCGATCATGGACGCGTTGCGGTCGCAGGGGATCACGGGCACGGGCGGGGCGCCGATCGACCACATCGAGGTGTCGGCGCCGCCGTCGCGCGCCGACGCCGATGCGCGGAACTTCGTCCTCTGCCCCGGCGGCGCCTACGACCGCTCGCCGTGCGGCACGGGCACGTCGGCGGTGATGGCGGCGCGGCACGCCCGCGGGCAGCTCGCGATCGGCCAGCGCTGGCGGCAGGAGAGCATCACCGGCAGCCGCTTCGAGGGGTGGCTCACCGCCGGTCCGGGCGGCGAGCTGGTCCCGCACATTACCGGCACCGCCTTCGTCACCGGCGAGGCGGTGCTGCGGTTCGACCCGGCGGACCCGTTCCGGCTGGGCATCGGCTCATCGTGACGCATACGGCGTCGCCGGACGCGATCGTGGTCGGCGCCGGCATCGTCGGCGCCGCCTGCGCGGCCGCGCTGGCCGGCGAGGGGATGCGGGTGCTGGTGCTCGAGGCCGGCATCGCCGGCGGCGGCACCACCGCCGCCGGCATGGGTCACCTCGTGGTGATGGACGACTCACCGGCCCAGCTCGCGCTCACCGCCTGGTCGGTGCGCCTCTGGCGCGAGATGGCGCCCTTCCTGCCGCCCCCGGCCGAGTGGGACCCGTGCGGCACGCTCTGGGTGGCCGAGGATGCCGCCCAGATGGCGGCTGTGCACGCCAAGGCCGCGCTCTACCGCTCGGCCGGGATCCGCAGCGAGGTGCTCGACGCCGCCGCGCTCGCCGCGGCCGAGCCCCGGCTGCGCCCGGGGCTGGCCGGCGCGCTCCTGGTGCCTGACGACGCCGTGCTCTATCCACCCGGGGCCGCGCTCCACCTGGTGCGCGCCGCCCGCGAGGCCGGCGGCGCGATCGAGGTGCGCGAGGGAGCCCGTGTCGATGCGATCGAGGCCGGCGCGGTGTCGTCAGGCGGCGAGCGCCTGGCGGCGGCGGTCATCGTCAACGCGGCCGGCGCGGCGGCTCCACGCCTCACGCCGGACCTGCCGGTGGTGCCGCGCAAGGGGCACCTCGTGATCACCGATCGCGCGCCGGGATTCTGCCGGCACCAGCTGGTGGAGCTGGGCTACCTCACCAGCGCCCACGCCTCCACCGGCGATTCGGTCGCGTTCAACGTCCAGCCGCGGCGCACCGGCCAGGTGCTCATCGGCTCGTCGCGGGAGCTGGCCGGGTGGGACGCCGCGGTGAACCGCGGGATCGTGAGGCGGATGCTCCGGCGCGCCGCGGGCTTCATGCCGGGGCTCGGCGCGCTGTCGGCCATCCGCGTGTGGACCGGCTTCCGCCCCGCCACCGCCGACTCGCTGCCGCTGATCGGGCCGTGGGAGCGGACGCCGGGCTGCTGGATCGCCGCCGGCCATGAGGGCCTCGGGATCACCACGGCGCCGGCCACCGCGCGCCTGCTGGCCGACCTGATCGCCGGGCGCACGCCGGCGATCGATCCGGCGCCGTTCGCGCCCTCCCGCGCGCGGGCGGCCTGATGACGGCGATCATCGTCGACGGCCGCTCGATCCCGGCCGAGCCGGGGACGACGGTGGCGGCCGCCCTCCTCAACGCCGGCATCTGGTCCTTTCGCACCTCGGTGTCCGGCGAGCCCCGCGGGCCGCTCTGCGGCATGGGGATCTGCCATGAGTGCCGGGTCACGATCGACGGCGTCGCGCACCGCCGCGGCTGCCTGGAGCCGGTGGCCGACCAGATGGTCGTGGTGACGAATGCCTGACGCCGCCGGCCCGGTCGCTGATGTCGCGGTGATCGGAGCCGGGCCGGCGGGGCTGGCCGCGGCCTGCCTGGCCGCCGAGCGCGGTGCATCGGTCGTCATGCTCGACGAAGCCGCCGAGCCCGGCGGGCAGATCTGGCGGCACCGGCCCGGCGACGACGTGCCGGTCCTGGCGCGCCGCTGGCTGGCGCGGGTCGAACGCTCCGGGGCGGCGCGCCTGGCCGGCGCGACGGTCGTTGACGTCGACTCGTCAGGCAATGCCGGCACACCCTTCCGCCTGCTCGCCGAGCGTGGTGGACGGGTGGTCACGATGGGCGCGCGCTGCCTGGTCGTCGCCACCGGCGCCCGCGAGCGCTGGATCCCCTTCCCCGGCTGGACGCTTCCCGGCGTGGTCGGGATCGGTGGCGCGCAGGCACTGCTCAAGTCCGGCGCCGCGACGGCCATCGCCGGCCGCCGCGTGGTCATCGCCGGCTCCGGTCCGCTCCTCCTCCCTGTGGCCGCGTCGCTGGTGGCCGCCGGCGCACGGATCCTCGAGATCGCCGAGCAGGCGCCGCTCCCGGCGGTGCTCGCCTTCGCGGCGGGCCTGTGGCGCGAGCCGTCGACGCTGCTCCAGGCGCTCCGCTACCAGCTCCGCCTGCTGCGCCCGCGCTCCTCGTTCGGCACCTGGCCGGTGCGCGCCGACGGGACATCACACCTCCAATCGGTGACGCTCGGCGACGGCCGCTCGACGCGCATGGTGGCGTGCGACCTGCTCTGCACCGGCTTCGGCCTCGTGCCCAACATCGAGCTCGCCGCCCTGCTGGGATGCGAGCTCGACCGCGGCACGGTGCGGGTGGGCGACCTGCAGGAGACGACCGTGGCCGGCGTCTTCTGCGCCGGCGAGCCGACCGGCGTGGGCGGCGTGGACCTGTCGCTGGCCGAGGGCGAGATCGCCGGCGTGGCGGCCGCGACCCTGGCCGGCGCCGAAGGCGGCACCGCCGGCGACGGCGCTCGTCAGGCGCTCCACGCCACCGCCCGCGCGGACCGCGAGGTGGCCGTCGCGATGGGCCGGCGCTGGCGCCTGCGCGCCCGGGCGCGCCGGATGGACCGGGCGTTCGCGCCCCGCCCCGAGCTGCGGACCCTCGCCACGCCCGGGACGATCGTCTGCCGCTGCGAGGATGTCCGCCTGGACGCGCTGCAGCCCGGATGGTCGCCGCGTCAGGCGAAGTTGTACGCCCGTGCCGGCATGGGGCCCTGCCAGGGCCGTGTTTGCGGGCCGGCGCTGGAACTCCTCTTCGGGTGGGCGCCCGGCACCGTGCGGCCGCCGCTCGCGCCCGCCCGCGTTTCCACTCTTCTCGCCGCCGAGGCGCCCGCCTCTCCCGCGGCCGGAGCATCGTAATGGACCAGCACCAGTGGCGCGGGGTGTTCCCCGCCATCACCACGCCGTTCACGCCGGACCTCGCGGTCGATCACGACGCGCTCGGCCGGCACGTCACCTGGCTCGCCGACCGCGGCTGCGCGGGTATTGTGGCCCTCGGCTCGCTGGGCGAAGCGGCCACGCTCAACGCCGACGAGAAGGGCGCGATCCTGCGGACGATCCGTGACGCGCTGGGCCAGCGCGTCCCGCTGGTCGCCGGCATCGCCGGGCTGGCCACCGCCGACTGCGTGGCGCTGGCGCGCGTCGCCCGCGAGGCGGGGTGCGATGCCCTGATGGTGCTGCCGCCGTGGGTCTACAAAGGAGACTGGCGCGAGACCGAGGCCCACTTCAGCGCGGTGATCGGCGCCACGCCGCTGTCGTGCATGCTGTACAACAACCCGATCGCCTACGGCACCGACGTCTCCGCCGACCAGATGGCGTCGCTCGCCAGGCACGCGAACCTGCACGCGGTGAAGGAGTCGAGCGGCGACGTGCGGCGGGTGACCGCCATTCGGGAGCGGCTCGGCGACCGCCTGGCGATCTTCGTGGGGATGGACGACTGCTACCTGGAAAGCGTGCCGCTCGGCGCCCGGGGGTGGATCGCCGGCCTGGTCAACGCCATGCCTGACGAGAGCATCCGCCTGCACGAGCTGGCGATGGCCGGCAAGATGGAGGAAGCGCGCGCGCTCTACGAGTGGTTCCTGCCGCTGCTGCGGCTCGACACCGTGCCGAAGTTCGTCCAGCTGATCAAGCTCGTGCAGAAGGAAGTGGGGCACGGCACGGCGGTGGTCCGCCCGCCGCGACTGGAGCTCACAGGCGCGGAGCTGGAGGCCGCGCTGGCCGTGATCCGGACCCAGCTCGCGAAACGCCCGAAGTAAGAACGAGGAACGAGGAACGAGGAGACAAGCTGCCCCGTTCCTCGTTCCTCGTTCGACAGGCCTAGCGAGACGCCAGCCGGCAACGACGGCCGGTCGTCTCCTCGTTACTCGTTCGCGGCTAGAATGCCAGCCAGGTATACAGGAAGAGCGTGTTGTTGTCCGCCGCGGCCCGGCCGCCGGTCACGTCATACGCCTTCGACGACCCGTTGAACTTGCTGTACATCACGTACTGTGCGGCCAGCCGGGTGTTCTGCCAGGGATTGAACGCGAACTCGGCCAGCAGGCCGGCCGAATTCGGCGCCCCGGTCCGGCTGCCGGTGATTGCCGCCGGTGCGTACAGCAGCGTATCGGATGAGCCGGTCGTCGAGAACCAGGCCCCCGAGAGCCCATAGGTAGTGCCGCGCACGTAGCTGACGCTCACTTTCGATGACGACAGGTTCTGCTTCGCGGCGGACGCCCCGCCGGCAGCGACCAGCGCATCGAGCTGCTGCGACTCGTGGATGTAGGCCACGCGGCCGATCACGGTGGCGTTGGTGAACTTCTGCTCCACCTGCGCATCCGCCGCGATGTCGTTGAAGCGGTTGGTGGGCCCGGTCACTCCGCTGCCGAACAGCTCGGCGTTGAACCCGTAGGCCCCGATCATCATGTAGCGGGTGTCGTTCTGGTGCTGCAGCGCCAGCCGCCAGTACGGGATCATCCCCTTCGTGACGTTGGCGGCGGTGGCGTCGTACGGCTGCGCGACGCCCTGCAGCGCCGACCGATAGGCGGTCAGCTCGGCGTAGAAGTGCGCGTCGTAGAGCGAGTAGGCGCCGAGGCCGAGCACCTGCTGGCCCAGGCCGCCATCGACCAGCACGGCGGCTGCCGGTGTGGGCGCCGACTCCGTGCCCATGAACGGGAAGCCCCACGCCGGCGCGGTGTTCCAGACGTCCTGCACCGTGGGATTGTTATGCAGCGTCACGCCGAACAACAGGTCGCGCGCGGCCAGCGTGCTGTGGGTCGCGAAGCGGAAGTCCAGGTTGTCCACCGCCAGCGCGCCATCGGCGGCCGCGTAGGTGATCTGGGTGAACGCGCCCACCTTGGGCGACAGCTCGCCCGCCAGGAAGAGGCTCATCTCCTGCGGCAGCACGGCCGTGTTGTTCTGCGTCCCGGGCACCACCTTGCTGGTGTGCGTCAGCGACGCCACCATCATGACCGATGCCGGCGCGATCGGCGCCAGCCGGAGCGACTCCTTGCCCGCCGTGTCGGACTGCCCGCCGATGACCGTCAGGCCGGTGAGCGTATACCCGTTGAGCTTGAACATCCGGCCGAACGAGGTCAACTGCGGGAATTGATAGTGGCAGGCGCTGCAGGCGAGCTTCGTCTGGCGCGAGAAGGTGGGAATGCGGGCGCCGCGCAGCGCCGCGAAGTAGCTGGCCGGCGCGATGACACGATCGGCCCGGATGCCGCGCTCGATCTCGACCCGGCCGGTCGACGCCGCGGGTCCGGCGCGATGCCCGACGGGCGCCGCGGCCAGCACCCCCAGCGGCATGCCCAACGGCAGAATCACCGTCGCGAAGGTACGCCTCACGATCCCATGTATACAGTGGCTGGCCATGTTACCCTCACGACTGGGAGACAAGTGGAGCGGATGACTGCGGGAATGAAGGGACTCACGCTCAGGGCGGAATTTTTCGGTGGCTGACCACCCAGATGTAGGCGGCCACCCGGAGTGCCAGGGAATCGGAGATGCCGCCGGGGTGGGATACCATCACGGTACCCGGCACGCCGTGGCGGATCACCCGGTAGATCTCCACGAAGTCGCCGTTCTTCGCGTCCTTCCAGGCGTGCGCGCGCAGTGTCGGGGCCACCGGGCCGCCCTCGAGACGCGTGCCGTGGCAGGTGAAACACCCGCCCCGGCCGCGGAAGAGCACCCGGCCGTCCTGGACCATGACAGAATCGATCCGCACCGTGTCGGCCATGACCACGGTGGTATCGAACGGGCGTAACGGCGGCGTCGGCTGCTGTGCCAGTCCCGCGGCGGGGAGCAGCATCAGGAGACAGAAACCGCGGACGAGTCGATCCGGAGCGAACGGCATGGGTGGACGTTATTCCGTGGGTTGTGGGGCACAGTCAGCGGAATGGCGGACCCTGATCGGGGTTTCCCTGACACGAGGCGAACACCGGTTGGTGCAGCCGCCCGCGCGGGGTTGCCGGTGTGGGTGTGGATACGGCCCTGGCAGTGATCGGGGTGTGCTGCGCAAAGTGCCCAAGGCGGGATGACGAACGAGGAACGAGGCAGCCTGTCTCCTCGTTCCTCGTTCCTCGTTCGCCGGCCGCGCCTCAGCGCGGCGCGCCGGGCCTGCGCTCAGAAGGCGACGACTCCTTCGACCATGAACCCGTTGAACCTGCCGCCGCTCCGAATGTCGGCGATCGGGAAGCCGAAGTACTTCTGCGTGGCGTACTCACCCTTGAGCAGGACGCCCTGGGTCAGGAACCACCCCATGGCCGCCGTGCCGCGATTGACCTTCACATCCGTCGTGAAGCCGTTCAACTGGCCATGAACGGTGTTGTACCGCGCGCCGACGAAGAGCTTGTCGCCCGCCAGGAAGCGATAGACCGCTTCGGTCGAGTACTGGTGCCAGTCGCGCAACCTGGTCTCGGCCGCGCTCCGGCCCTTCGACGTCTCGGCGACGCCGAAGATCTCGAGGCCGCGATACTTCATGAACGGATTCAGCATGTACGACTTCACCTTGTCGCTGAAGCCCGGGGCCACGTAGCCCGACGTCGCGTTCGCCGACTCGGTCGCGGACGTGTTTTCCATCACGAAGAAGTAGCGCGAACCGGCGCGGTCACCCGCGTACAGGGTGTTGCTGATCGCGCTCGCCTGCTGGAACGTCGAGCCGGTGAGGCGGACGCGGAGATCGGTGGTCACCTGGCGGTCGAAGCCGAGCTTGCCCATGTAGGCGGGCGACCGGTCGGCCGGCTTGGTGATGTTGCCGCGGATCTCGCCACCGGTCATGCCGGCCATGGCGATGAAGCCATGGGAGCGGGCATACACTTCACCGCCGATCTCGGTGGTGAACGCATCGGTGATCAGGTTGCCGACGAACGGATTGTAGATCGCGTTGCCGTTGTCGCTGCGGCGGAAGTGCTCGTCACCGTAGTTGACCTCGAAGTGGCCGGCGCGCACCGTGACGTACTTCATGATCGTCTGGAGCGGCGCGAGCCTGAGCGGCGATTCATCGATCAGGAGGTAGCCGTCCTTGACCCACGTCTCGTTATGGTGGCGCGAGGACAGGTACGACGTGAGGGCCACGCGGATGCCCGGGGCGAGCTGGGCATTGAGGTACAGGTTCGCGCCGGCGTTGTTGAAGCCATGCCCGATCCGCATCAGCTTGTTGACATCGACGTTGTTCACCAGCTTCGGCGACGCGGTGTTCCGGTGATCCAGCCCCTGGAACTGCTGCGTGAACGCCGCGCCCCACGCGAGTTTGAAGCCGTCGTACGGAACGTTGTCATTCTTCGGTGCTTCGAACACGTTGATGCCGCGCTGATCGAGGGCCCGCATGCGCTGAATCTCGATCGGTGGCTGGGTGCTCACCGGCCTGGCGGGAGCGGCGGCCGGCGTCGCGCTTGTGGTCTTGCCATCGGAGTTGGAGTTCGGCGCCTTGGCGGCCTGCTGTGCCGACGAGGAAGCGCTCACGAGCGCCAATGCGATCGCCGCAGACAGAAGCTTCGCGGATTTCATGTTGTTATCCTCCAGAGGTTTGAACCGGGCACAGTCAGCACCGGTCCGTCGTCCGAGACCCGGGCCCTCCGGGCCTGGCTCCTCCCGTTGTTGCCGGTGAGAGCAGCCCGGGCCGCGCACCGCGAGACCCGCAGGAGATAGATTCACCGGGTGTCAACCGAGTTGAGCCGGAGGAAGCCGGATAAACCGTCAGGCTGTCAGGGAGGCAGTGACCAGCAATTCCCTCACACCACCACGGGCCCGCCGCTCGATGCAACACGCCCCTGCCGCAAGGCAGGGGCGGAGAGGCAATGAGGCGGGAGGATCAGCCCTCCCTGCCGCGAAACGCGTTGGAACGTCAGGCGCGAACCACGACCCGCTGTATCATGTCCATGATCCGCGTCGCCAGGCCGAGTGGCGCCATGGGAGCGCTCCGGACCGCGAGCAGGTTGGTCAGCCCCCGGAGGCCGATCAGGTTCGCGAGGGCCCGCTCCGCCGCCACCCGCTGGTAGGGCGACTGGACCATGCCCGCCAGGGTGACAAACCCATCCACGACCCGGATCGCGATGTCCTGGCCGGCCAGCTGGACGTCCCAGCGCAGGCAGTGCGCCGCGGCGGCCGCGAGCTCGGCGTCGGCGCGATGGTATTCACGCGGAAGGAGGACCGTGAGGGAGTTGGCGATGGCGCTGACCCCGGCGACGCGAGCAGCGACCTGTGCGGCCACGATCCGCTCGGCATGGCTCGGCACCGTGCCGGCCAGCGTCACCACGCCGTCCCGTGCCGCCACCGCGATGTCCGCTTCGTCCACAGCGGCTTCCCAGCGGAGCTCCTCGGACACCTCCATTTGCACTTCAAAGTCGCTGATCATCGCGCTCTCCTCGCGGGGGGGCAGTCAACGGGGCGTAGACGCCCTCAATGTCGCCCGCCCGCCGGGAGGCGTCAGTCAGGCTTGCGGCTACCGCGCCGTCGGGGATTACCGCGCCGGCCGGGTCTTGAACATCGCCTTCGGGATCATCACGTGGACGCCCACGTTCCCGTCCACGAGCTCAGTGATGTCGACGTCGCTCGACACGCTGGTGAGCATGTAGGCGTCGTCGCGGGTGAGGCCGTGGGTCGTGACCAGGAAGTCGATCGCCTGGCGCACGGCGATCTTCGCCGCCTGCACGAGGCTCGTGTCCATCCCCATCGTGATCCAGTGGGTGGGCGTCTCGGCGAGCGGCCAGGTGAGGTGCATGTCCTTGCGGACCACGATCTGGAAGGTGCCGGTGAGCGACGTCTCGAGGGCGGTGATGTCGACCTCCCCGTTTCCCTGGCCGGCGTGCCCATCGCCGATTTCGAGGAGCGCGCCGGCGGTGTGCACGGGGATGTAGAGGGTGGTGCCGGCCACCAGCTCCTTGTTGTCCAGGTTACCGGCGTGAATGCCCGGCGGCGCGCTGTTGATGCGTCCCATCGACGCGGGCGGTGCCACGCCGATGCTGCCGAAGAAGGGGTGGAGCGGGACGTCGATGCCCGGGGCGAAGTGCGCGACCTTCTTCCGCGCATCGAGCGGGATGATCTTCATCTTCGCGTAGCCAAAATCCTCGGGGAGAAAGCCGCGTCCGACGCCAAAGCCGTTGTACGCGTACGGAATGGCGAGGTCGATCTTCCGGATGCGCACCTCGAGCACGTCCCCGGAGTCGGCGCCGTCCACGTAGAAGGGGCCGGTGAGGATGTGCCCGCCCGGCCCCTTGTTGGTGACGGTCTTGTAGATGTCGCGGAGCGCCGGCTCCACATCCTCCGGCTTCACCCCGGCCCCTTCCAGCCGTTCGGGACTGGAGGTGATCAGGGTGCCGACCTGGATGATGTCGCCGGAGCTGATGTGCAGGATGGGCGTGGCGGCAGCGTCGTAGTAGCCCCACGCGACCGTCGCCGGCGATGCCGCCACGCGATGCGTCCGCGGTTTCGCGGCCGGCGCGCCGGACTGTGCGCCGATGACCAGCGGCAACGCGAGCAACAGTGCGGTGAGCGCCGCCGCCGGCACCCGCCGGCTGCGCGACAGTGAGGCGGGGCGGTCGGAAGAGATCGTCATGGTCGTTCCGGGTGGCGGTGGCGTCAGCTTGGGGATCCAGGCCCGCCACAACATGCACCCGGCCGGCACGAACGCCAACGGGCGCCCCGTGACCGGAGCGCCCGTTTCGAGTCGCTGGCAAGTCCGTGCCCGTGGGCGCGCCGGTGCGCGCTCCGGCGCGTCCCGGTACGGTTCAGATCACTGTACGGTAATGATCGACGAGCCGGTCTTCCCCGAGCTGGTGGCCTGCAGCGTCACCGACCCGGTCTTCCTCGGCCGGATGAGCGCGTACTGCCCGTACGGGAAGAGCCGCACCACGGTGGTGTCGCTCACGAACCACGAGACCGGCTGGTTCCCGAGCGTATTGCCGAGCGAGTCCTTCACCGTGGCGGTGAAGTACACGCTGTCGTTCACCGCCACCGTCGCGCTTGGCGGGGTCACGACGACGCTCGCGACCGGGGCGGGGCTGGGCAGCACCTGGATCAGGACGGTGTCGCTCACCGGTGTCGCGAGAACGGTCGCGCTCACGACAATCGAGACGAAGCCCTGCTTGCGCCCCGTCACGAGACCGGAGTCCACGGCGCCGGAGACCGTGGCAATGCTGGTGTCGGTGCTGGTCCAGGTCATCACCGGGAACGCGATCGGGACGCCGCCCAGGCCGCCAACCGCGGCGCGGAGGGCGATCTGGCCACCGACGCCCACGCTGGTCGGGCCGGAGATGTTGATGAAGGGGCCGCCACCGCCGGCCGCGGCGATCGGCAGGGGGAGCTGGGTCGTCAGCCCGAGCGAGACCACCACGTTGGGCACGGTCTTCACCGAGAGGAACGGACTGTCGGGCTGCTCCGCTTCCACCACGTAGCTGCCCGGGCGGAGGAAGGCGATCCGATAGTGGCCGGTGGAGTCCGAGTGGCCCGTCGCCGCGACGATCAGCGCGGCCGCGCCCGCCCCGGGCCCCAGTACGTCGTTGATCCGGTAGACGGTGATGTTGGCGTTCTTCACCGGCAGCACGGGCCCGGTGTAGTTCGTGGTCACCGTCCCCTCGATGGCGCCGGTGGCGGCGGCGTTCACCGCGCGCAGCCACGGGAGCAGGACGAATCCGGTGGTGCCGTAATAGTTGTACAGGAAGCTGCGCCCGACGTCGAAGTCGATGACGATTTCGGCGCCGGCTGTGCCGACCGCCACAGGCGCCTCCACCAGCGCGTACAGCGTGACTTTGCCCGTCCCGCCCCAGTCCTGCCAGTTCACCGTCGCCGGCAAGCCGCTGTTCCAGAGGATCGACGACTGGTTCGCGTCGATCACCATCCGGATCGCCTTGTACTGCCCCGCCGAGAGCTCGGATTCACCGAGGAACGCGGTGGTGCCCTGCTGGAAGGCGAGCAGGTTGAACACCTTGTGGGGGGCGGCCACCGTGGTCCATTGCTGCCCGTTGATCCCGGTGGTGTCGGTCTCTTCGGATGCGTCGATGCTGTCGACGAAGATGTTGACGCTCTTCACGGAGTCGAACGGGAAGGGCGAATCGGTGAGCCGGATGCGGGTGAGCGGCTTGCCGCCCGTCGACGTGGTGGAGTCGTGATAGCAGGCGGCGCTCAGCGCGACGAGCGCCGCGATCGTGGCGCGCAGAAGTCCCTTCGACCTCATGAGCATCTCCGTGTCCGAAACGGGAATGGTGTGTGGACGGTGGCGTCTGGAGATGGATACCCTCGCTCCGCGTCCCCGGTCACCGGCGCCGGACGGGCTGGTGGCGGAGCCCCGCGCGGCGGATACTCTACGCCTTCCGCCGGTTGTCCGCGAACCCGAGAGAGAGACCATGCGCCGCAGCCTTCGCCCCACCACCTGCCGTTCCTCCGCCGGCCGCCCCTGGATGCTGGCGGCGGCCCTCCTCCTCCCCATCGTCGCCGCCGCGCAGGGCACGCCGGCCGACTACGCCCGCGCCGACGGCCTCCGCGAACGCCTGCAGGGGACGATCGTCAACGCCGTGGACCGGGTGCATTGGATCGATGCCAGTCCCCAGTTCTGGTATCGCCGGTCGGCGAAGGGAGGATGGGAGTACCTGCTGGTGGATGCCGACGCGAAGACGAAGCGGCCGGCGTTCGACCAGGCGCGCCTGGCGACGACTCTCACCGCGGTGCTGCACCGCCCGGTGAGCGCGCTCCGGCTCCCGTTCCTGAACGTGACGTTCGTCGATTCCTTGCGCGCGATCGAGTTCGCGGACAGCGCCGGCGTCGACTGGCGCTGCAAGCTGACCGACTATTCGTGCGCCCGGGCCGACACCAGCGACGCGCCGGATCGGCAACGCCGCCGCTTTGGCGGCGGGCTCTACGGCTCGCCGTCACCGGAAGACCAGCGACCCCGCGGGTCGCCGGACGGGAAGTGGGAAGCGCTGGTGCGCAACTACAACGTGGTCGTGCGCCCCACCGCGGCCGCCACGGCGACCGCGACCAACGGCGCCTCGGCCCGCGGCGGCGCGACGGTCGTCCTGAGCAGCGATGGGTCGGAGGAAGACGCCTATTCCCTCGCCTCGCTCACCTGGTCGCCCGACTCCCGGCGGCTGGCCGCCTATCGAGTGAGGCCGGGCTACCAGCGTGAGCTGCACTACGTGGAGTCGTCGCCCGAGGACCAGATCCAGCCGAAACACTCCTCGCGCCTCTACAGCAAGCCCGGCGACGTGCTGGACGCGGAGCAGCCGGTGCTCTTCGACCTGTCCACGAAGCAGCAGATCGTCATCGACAACGCGCTCTTCCCCAATGCGTACGAGATGAGCCGCCTGGAGTGGCGTCGCGACGGACGGCACCTGACGTTCGAGTACAACCAGCGCGGCCACCAGGTGTACCGCGTGATCGAGGTCGACGCCGCCACCGGCGCCGCCCGGGCGGTGATCGACGAGCGAATGCCCACCTTCTTCGAGTACTCGGGCAAGCGCTTCCGCTACGACATCGGCGACGGACGCGAGATCGTCTGGATGTCGGAGCGCGACGGGTGGAACCACCTCTACCTCTACGACGGCGCCACCGGCACGGTGAAGAACCAGATCACCAGGGGGCCGTGGGTGGTCCGGGGCGTCGACAAGGTGGACACACTGTCGCGGCAGATCTGGTTCACCGCCAGCGGGATGTATCCGGGCAAGGATCCGTACTTCGTCCACGCCTACCGGATCAATTTCGACGGCACCGGCCTCACGACCCTCACCCAGGCCGACGCGATGCACCTGATCGCGTATTCGGACGACATGCGCTACATCGTCGACGGCTGGTCACGGGTTGATCAGCCGCCGGTGACCGAGCTGCGGCGCACCAGCGACCAGGGCCTGGTGATGGATCTCGAGCACGCCGACGCGTCGGCGTTGTTCGCCACCGGCTGGCGCGCGCCGGAGGTCTTCACCTCCACCGCCCGCGACGGGAAGAGCGACATCTGGGGGATCATCATCCGGCCCACCCACTTCGACCCGAAGAAGAAGTATCCGGTGATCGAGAACATCTACGCCGGTCCGCACGGCTCGTTCGTCCCCAAGATTTTCGGCACCCAGCTCGGCATGCAGGCCACCGCCGAGCTCGGGTTCATCGTCGTGCAGATCGACGGAATGGGGACATCCAACAGGTCCAAGGCGTTCCACGACGTGGCGTGGAAGAACCTCAAGGACGCCGGCTTCCCCGACCGCATCCTCTGGCACAAGGCGGTGGCGGCGAAGTACCCATGGTACGACATCAGCCGGGTGGGGATCTACGGCACGTCGGCGGGCGGGCAGAGCGCGATGGGTGCCCTGCTCTTCCACCCTGACTTCTACAAGGCGGCGGTGTCGGCGGCGGGATGCCACGACAACCGGATGGACAAGATCTGGTGGAACGAGCAGTGGATGGGGTGGCCGATCGGGCCGGAGTACGCCGCGTCGTCGAACGTCGACAACGCCCACCTGCTGCAGGGGAGGCTCCTGCTGGTGGTGGGCGAGATGGACCGCAACGTCGACCCGTCGTCGACCATGCAGGTGGTCAACGCGCTGATCAAGTCGAAAAAGACGTTCGACCTGCTCTACATCCCCGGCGCCGACCACGGGTCGGGCGGCGATTACGGTGAGCGCAAGCGGTGGGACTTCTTCGTCCACAACTTGTTAGGGACCGAGCCGCCGGACCGCAACGCGCCCGCGCCGGTGATCACCGGCGCGGGACGGTGAGCGAGGCCGGGGGGAACGGCCCCCCAGGCGGGGCGACGCGTCAGTTCGCCGCGATCGCCTCCACCTTGCCGGCCATCATCCGGTTGAAGGCCGGCACGTCCATCTTCATGAGCTTGTCGAAGTCGGCCTTCGCGGCGGCCTCCTTCCGCTCGATGTCGCGGAGCACTGCCATCGACGCGGCCGTGGGGCGGTACTCCGCGCCCCCGGCCACGTCGCCGGCGCCGCTCCCCACCTCGCCGGAGAGCCAGATCAGGTTCAGGTAGACCTTGTACTGCTCCACGTAGTATTTGTCGTCGCTCCGCAGGTCGGAGCGCGTGAGCAGCTGCAGCTCGACGGCCAGCATCTTCCGGTCCAGGTCGTCGAGCGCCGCCGTGATGTCCGCCTCGCCGGCGTGCGTACTTCGCTGGTCCTCGACCTGCTTCCGCATCACCTCGACCTTGTTGATCATGTCGACGGCGTCGTTCATGGCGTCGCGGATGCGGAGCTGCGCGGCGGTCGACGCCACGAGGTCGGAGTCGGGCGCCTGGATGTCAGCATCGCGGAGCACCGTCAGCGGCTGCGTCCACTTCTTGTCGCCCACCGTCAGGCGCACCGTGTACCGCCCCGGCACCGCGATCGGCCCGGTGACCAGCGGACCCTCGATCCCCCAGTGCGTGATCGGCCGGACTTTCTTCCCCTTGAAGCGCGGCTCGTCCCAGATGTGCGGGTTCTCTTGTGGCGTCGTCCGAAGGTCGACGCGTTTCGGCCCGTCGTAGCGGAGGTCCCAGGTCGCCCGGTTGATGCCGGCGCGCGTCCGGACGGTCATGGAGCGCAACGCCTTCCCGCCCGCATCCACGATCTCGACCTTGGCCGGCTTGGGCGTGGCGGTGCGGAGGGCGAAGGTGATGTCGGCGCGGCCGCTGCGTGCTTCACGAAGGCCCGGGTGCGGCGGATAGAGCCGGACATCCTCGCCGGCCGCCAGCTCGGTGCCCCGCTCCAACGGAGTCACATCCCGGAGGATGAAGACCCCACGCCCATACGTCGACACGATCACGTCGTGCCACTTCTTCGCCACCACCACCCAGGTCACCGGCGCCGCCGGCAGCCCCTCGGTGTAGCGCGTCCAGTGGCCGCCGTCGTCCAACGAGTAGTAGAAGGCGTGCCCGGTGCCGGCAAAGAGCATCCCGCGCCGGTCCGGGTTCTCGGTCACCGCCAGCACGTAGTCCAGCGGGTGGTCGGCCGGCAGGTCGCCGGTGATGCTGCGCCACGTCTTCCCGTAGTCGGTGGTCTTGAGGACGTACGGCTTCCGGTCGTCCATCATATGGTAGTCGACCGCGACGTAGGCCGTGGCCGGATCGAAGTGCGACGGCTCGATCTTCCGGATCGTCCCCCATGCCGCCAGGCCGGTCATGTTCTTCGAGACGTTGGTCCAGTGGCCGCCGGCGTCGGTGGTGTACCAGAGCTGGCCGTCGTTGGTGCCGGCCCAGATCAGCCCGCGCCGGATCTCCGACGGCGCGATCGCGAACACCACCTCACCGTAGAACTGCCCCAGGTTGTCGCCGACGACCCCGCCTGACGAGACGATCCGCGACGAATCCCGGGTCGACAGGTCGGGGCTGATCACCCGCCACGTCTGCCCGCCGTCGGAGGTCCGGAAAATCACCTGGCAGCCGAAGTAGACGCTGTTGTGGTCGAACGGGTCGATCGCCAGCGGCGGCGTCCAGTGGCAGCGGTACTGCGTCTCGGTGGGCGGCGAATCGAGCGTGTGCACGCCCGGACTTACCGACCGCGCCAGCTTTGTCTTCGCGTTCCACCGCGTGACCGTGCTGCCGTAGCACGTCGACCAGACGATGTCGGGGTTCACGGGATCGGGGATGGTGAAGCCGGATTCGCATCCGCCCAACCCATGGTCCCAGGTGGAGCCGCGGAACCCCCCGCCCCCGCCCCCTCCGCCGCCGGCGGAGTCCTGCTGAGTGCTGTCGGCCGCCGCGACCACCGCGCCACGGTGCGCCGAGCTGTCACTCCGGGCAATGCTGTCGCGGCGAAGGCTGTCGCGGCGCGCGATGGTGTCGCGCGCGACGATTCCGCCGGCGTTGCGGATGCTGTCCTCGCGGAAGAGAGTCGAGTCCGCGGGCCCACGACCCGGCGCACCACGCCCGCCCGATGGCGCACCCACCGGCCGCCCGCTGGCGGTGGCCTCGGGCAGCGTACTCGGCCCCCGCATCGTCCCGTTGTCCTGACGGTTGGTGTAGAGCCAGTAGGGCGTGCGGGTGTCGATCGCGACGTGGTACATCTGCCCGTTCGGGATCGAGACCATCGTGAAGCCGCGCCCGTGGTTGACGGTGACACGGGCGCCGGCGTCGTCGGTGAGGCCGAACCGGTCGGCGTTCTTCGGGTCGATCCAGATGTCGTGGTTGTCTCCGCCCCATGGAACCTGCCGGAAGGTCGTGCCGCCATCCATGGACCGGAAGAAGGTGCTGTTGGCGATGAAGACTTCGTCGGCGTTGGCGGGCGACACGGCGAGCCGGATGTAGTAGCCGGCCCGTCCGATCATTGCGCGCGTCCAGTTCTGCGTGCGCCAGCTCGCGCCGCCGTCATCCGAGCGCCAGAGCGAGCCCTGGTCGGCCGTCTGGATCAGCGCGTAGACGCGCTTCGAGTCGTTGGGGGCGATGGCGACGTCGATCTTGCCCACCGGCGACCTGGGGAGTCCGGCGCCCTCGAGCCTTTTCCAGGTGGCGCCGCCGTCCCGTGAGGCATAGATCGCGCTCGACGGGCCGCCGCTGTACATCGCCCAGGTGTGCATCTCCACCTGCCACATGCCGGCGAACAGGACCTGCGGGTCGTTCGCGTCCATCGTCAGGCCCGAGCACCCCGTGTTCGCGTCGACGAACAGGACGCGCTGCCACGACTTGCCGCCGTCGGTGGTGCGGAAAACGCCGCGCTCGGGCTGCGGCCCGGTGGCGCGCCCCAGGGCGCAGACGAAGACGACGTCGGGGTTGGTGGGGTGGACGATGATGCGCCCGATCCGCCCCGATTCGCGGAGCCCCATGTTGGTCCAGGTGGCGCCGGAGTCGGCGGACAGGTAGACGCCGTCACCCATGACATCCGCGTCGCGGATCGCCCACGCCTCGCCGGTGCCGGCCCAGACCATGAGCGGGTTGGATGACGAGATGGCGAGCGCGCCGATCGCCTGCACCGGCATCTTGTCGGAGACGGGGACGAACGTGACGCCGCTGTCGTTCGACTTCCAGACGCCGCCTGACGCGTTGCCGATGTACCAGGTGCGGGCATCGCCGGGGACGCCGACGATCGCCGAGACCCGTCCGCCGCCGGCGGGCCCCATGAGCTGGAAGCGGAGGGGGTCGGGGGCGGGCGGGCGCGGCGTGGGATTCTGCTGCGCGGTGGCGATGGTCGCGCAGAGCGGGAGCGCGGCGAGCGCCAGCCGGGCGGAGCGGACGGAGCGGTGCATTGGGGGGTCCTCGATCGGCGTTGGTCCGGGAGCGAAGTAGCGGAAAACGGCGGCCGGTCGCAAGAGGGCGGGATCGGCAAAGAAAAGCGGGCCCGGGCGACTGTCGCCCGGGCCCGCCTGTCCTGCCACTGCCGCGCGGCTCTTACTGCACCGCGTTGATCATGTCGAAGATCGGCAGGTACATCGCGACCACCATGCCGCCGACCACCACGCCGAGGAAGACGATCATCACCGGCTCGAGCAGGCTCAGCAGCCCGCTTACCGCCGCGTCCACCTCTTCGTCGTAGAAGTCGGCGATCTTGGCGAGCATTTCGTCCAGGCCGCCGGTCTGCTCGCCGACCGCGATCATGCTGATCACCATCGGCGGGAAGACGTTCGACTTCTGGAGCGGGGCGCTGATCGTGTCGCCGCCGGCGATCGACGCCCGGCTGGCCATGATCGCGTCCTGGATCACCCGGTTGCCGGCCGTCTTGGCGGTGATTTCCAGCCCGTCGAGGATGCTGACGCCCGAGCTGATCAGCGTGCCCAGCGTGCGGGTGAAGCGTGACACCGCCGACTTCCGGAGCACGTCGCCCAGCACCGGCATGCGGAGCAGCTGCCGGTCGATGTTCAGCTTGCCGTTGGGCGTCGCGTAGTAGCGCCTCAACCCATACACGGAGGCGACCACCACGCCGACCACGATGTACCACTGATGGATGAGGAACCCCGACAGCATGATCACCACCCGGGTGGGGAACGGGAGCGCCATGCTCACGCTCTGGAACATCTTCTCGAACACCGGGATGACGAAGATGAGGAGCACCGAGATCGCGATGAACGCGACGCTCATGATCACGCCGGGGTAGATCATCGCCCCCTTCACCTTCCGGACCAGGGCGTCGTTCTTTTCCATGAACGTCGCGAGGCGCATGAGGATGGTGTCGAGGATACCGCCCGCCTCGCCGGCCGCGACCATGTTGACGTAGAGATCGTTGAACGCCTTGGGGTGCTTGGCGAGCGCGTCGGCCACCGTGTGCCCGGACTCGACGTCGAACACCACCGCCCGGGTCACTTCCTGCAGCACCTTGTTCTCGCTCTGCTTGGCGAGGATGTCCAGCGCCTGCACCAGGGGCAGCCCCGAGTTGATCATCGTCGAGAACTGGCGGGTGAAGATGACGATGTCGCGCATCCCGATCCGACCACGCGTCTTCTTCTTGACCGTCGCCGCCTCGTCGACCTTGACGACGTTGAGCCGCTGCCGGCGCAGCTGCTGGACGACCTCTTCCCGCGACGCCGCTTCGATCGTCGCGGTCTTGAGCTCGCCGTTCACCGCGCGCGCGGTGTAGGTAAACGTGGGCATGGCTACTGTCCTCGATTGTCAGGCACTGTGAATCAGGAAGCAGGAAGCAGGAAAACCGCTTCCGCTTTGTTCCTGCTTCCCGCTTCCTGCTTCATCTCTTCCCCACCGCCGC
Organism: Gemmatimonadaceae bacterium; assembly: GCA_041483735.1. Taxonomy (GTDB): domain Bacteria; phylum Gemmatimonadota; class Gemmatimonadetes; order Gemmatimonadales; family Gemmatimonadaceae; genus JBGPGH01. The sequence goes on from JBGPGH010000020.1 coordinate 25,865, forward strand.
CATCTTCCCGCCCGCCGCCGGCTTGGCGTCTCCCACGTCGTCCTGCGGCTGCTGGCCGATCATCCGCAGGAACTCGTTCGGGTCGCCGCTCACGCGCAGGCACTCGTCGGAGGTCACGTCGCGGCTCATGTAGAGCGCGTAGAGCGCGTCGTTGAGCGTCTGCATCCCGTGCTTCTTCCCCGACTGCATGCTGGAGTAGATCTGGTGAACCTTGTCGTCGCGGATCAGCGCCCGGATGGCCGGCGTGACCACCAGGATCTCGGCGGCCATCGCCCGACCCCGCCCCTTGGCCTTGGCGAGCAGCGTCTGGGTCACGATCCCCTCCAGCACGAACGCCAGCTGCGCCCGGACCTGGCTCTGCTGGTGGCTGGGGAAGACGTCGATGATGCGGTTGATCGCCTCGGCCGCCGAGTTGGTGTGGAGCGTCGCGAAGGCGAGGTGGCCGGTTTCGGCGATGGTGAGCGCCGCCTGGATCGTCTCCAGGTCGCGCATTTCGCCGATCAGGATGACGTCGGGGTCTTCACGCAGGGCGTACTTGAGCGCGTTGGCGAAGCTCTTGGTGTCGGTCCCCACCTCGCGCTGGTTGACGATGCACCCCTGGTGCCGGTGGATGAACTCGATCGGGTCTTCGACGGTGATGATGTGGCCGCGGCGCTCGCGGTTGATCTTGTCGACCATCGCCGCGAGCGTCGTCGACTTGCCCGAGCCGGTGGGGCCGGTGACGAGGACCAGGCCGCGCGGCTTCTCGGCCATCTTGGAGATGACCGGCGGGAGGCCGAGGTCCTGGAAGGTCTTGATCGAGAACGGGATCTGCCGGATGACCATCGAGACGCAGCCGCGCTGCTTGAAGCAGTTGCCGCGGAAACGCGCCAGGTTCTGGATGCCGAACGAGAAGTCGAGCTCGTCCTCCTGCTCGAACCGCTTTTTCTGGTTCTCGGTGAGCACCGAGTAGGCGATCTGGAGCGTGTCCTTGGGGGTCATGACCGTTTCGACCTGCGAATTGCCGATGTCGCCGTCGATGCGCAGCTTGGGCCGCTCGCCGGCGGTGATGTGCAGGTCGGACGCATCGCGCTCGATCATCTCCTCGAGCAGGGTGCGCAGATTGACGGCGGTGGCGGCGGGAGCGGTCATGGGGTCGGGGGCGCCTCAGATGTGTCGCAGTGGAAAGACTTCGCTTCTCATGCTCCTGTTTCCCGGATCACCTGCTCCAGCGTCGTGATGCCCTTCAGGATCTTGAGCCAGCCGTCCATGCGGAGGGTGAGCATGCCGTCCTCGATCGCGCCCTCCTTGATCATATCGGCGCCCACGTTCTGGAGGATGAGCTTGCGGATCCGCGGGGTCATGAACATGACCTCGTAAAGCCCCTGCCGCCCCTTGAGCCCGGTGTCGGCACACTGTTCGCAGCCCGCGCCCTTGAAGAACGGCAGCTCGCCGATCTTCGTCTTGAGCGACAGCTTCTCGAGAAATGGCGCCGCTTCCTTGCTCGCCCGCGACTTGGCGTTCTGGAGCGCTTCCTCGGTGAACCGGAGCGAGTCGAGCGTCGTGTCCTTGGTCACCTTGGCCGCGTCGAGCTCGAGCTTGTCCGGCTCGTACTTGGTCCGGCAGTTGGAGCAGATGCGCCTGACGAGGCGCTGGGCCAGGATCAGGTTGAGCGCGCTGGCGACGTTGAACGGCTCCAGTCCCATGTCGAGGAGGCGGGTGACCGTCTCCGGCGCCGAGTTGGTGTGGAGCGTGGACAGCACCAGGTGGCCGGTGAGCGCGGCCTTGATCGCGATGCCGCCCGTCTCCAGGTCGCGGATCTCGCCCACCATGATGATGTTCGGATCCTGTCGCAGGAACGCCTTGAGGGCGGCCGCGAACGTCATCCCGATCTCGGTCCGCACCAGCACCTGGTTGATCCCGTACAGGTTGTACTCGACCGGATCCTCGGCCGTCATGATGTTGACGTCGATGTTGTTCACCTTCGACAACGCCGAGTACAGCGTCGTCGTCTTCCCCGAGCCCGTGGGTCCGGTGACCAGCACCATCCCGTACGGGTTGGCCACCGCCTCCATCAACTCGCGCTCGGCGCGCGGCTCGATGCCGAACTTTTCCAGTTCGAGCGTCAGGTTCCCCTTGTCGAGGATCCGGAGCACGACCTTCTCGCCGAACAGCGTGGGGAGCGTCGAGACGCGGTAGTCGATGACCTTCTTGCCGATCTTCAGCTTGATGCGTCCGTCCTGCGGCACCCGGCGCTCGGCAATGTTCAGCGACGACATGATCTTGAAACGCGAGATCAGCGCCGCCTTCAGCTTCAGCGGCGGCTTCATGACCTCCTGCAGCGCCCCGTCGATCCGGTAGCGCACCCGCAGGTCGTGCTCGAAACACTCGAAGTGGATGTCCGAGGCGCCACGCTTCACCGCGTCGCCGAGGATCGCGTTGATCAGCTTCACGACCGGCGCGTCGTCGACCGCCGCGGCCAGCGCCGCCGCCGACATCTCCTCGTCCCGGTCGTCGACGACCTCCACGTCCTCGCTCGCCGAGTCGGCGATCTCCTGCATCAGCGACTGCATCTGCACGTCGCTCGACTCGTAGAACTTCTCGATCGCGTTGCGGAGCGTGTACTCGCCGGCGATCACCGGGAAGATGTCGTACCGGGTGACGAACTTGAGGTCCTCGATCACGCCGATGTTGGTCGGGTCGGCCATCGCCACGGTCAGCGTCCGCCCGTCCCGCTTCAGCGGCAGGACGAGGTGCTTGGTGGCGAGATCAGAGGGGATCAGCTTCGCGATTCGCGGATCGACCTCGAACTTGGCGAGATCGACGGCCGGCATCCGGTACTGGCGCGCCAGCGCCTTGGTGATCTCGGTCTCCTGAATGAAGCCGAGCTTGACCAGGTTGTAGCCGACACGCGTCCCGTTCTGCTGCTGCTCCTGGAGCGCCTTGGCGAGCTGCTCCTTGGTGATCAGCCCTTCCCGGATGAGAAGGTCGCCGATTCGCTCGGCAGCGGCGACGGGAGCGGCCATAATTGAGGAGACGGGACCCGGGGAGAGCGGTGGGACTCGCGCGTACGACTACCCGAATGGCATGAAGCTGTCCCGGGCCACACACACAGTCAAGCTCGGCCGCGACCTCGCTTCACCCGATGATCAGGACGCTCGCGAGACCGGGACGCACCCCGGGAGACAGCACCCGGATGACGAGGTGTAAGCGAAAACGTCACAAGCGGTTCGAGCCGCTTCGCCAGCGCCGGACCGACGCCGCGGACGCGCTCGAACTCGCCGAGCGATCCGAACGGGCCGGCGCTGTCGCGGTCGGCGACGATCCGGCTCGCGAGCGCGGGCCCAATCCCGGGCAGCGCCTCGATCTCGGCGCCGGTCGCGACGTCCAGGTCGACCGGCGGGCGCGACACTTGGTACGACACGGCCGGCCGCTCGGACGCGCTGTCCCGTGGCACGATGGCCGTTCCGGCCTCATTGCCTGCCGGCCCACGGTCGCGCGAGCCGGCGGCTCGCGGCCGCTTCCCGCCATCCCGCTTCCGGCTCCGCCTCGACGCGGTGGCCGAGTCGACGGCCTCGATCTGTCGGGCGAGCTCGGCCCGCGCCGCGGTGGGCGGAGTCGCGTCGCCCTGGAGCGCGTCGATCGCGCGGACGCCCGCGCCCAGCACCGCCACGAGCGCGAGGAAGATGAGTGCCTTGCGCTCGGCGGGAGTCATGGGGAGGGAGGAAGGGAGGAAGGGAGGGAGGAAGGAGGGAGGGAGGAGCGGCGCAGGGAGGAAGGAGGGAGGGAGGAGCGGCGCAGGGAGGAAGGAGGGAGGGAGGACCGGCGGAGGGGCAAACTACTCCCTCCCCTTCTCCCCTACGGCATCCTCTCGTTTCGCTCCCCATCCTTCGATTGCCGGGCACCGGGGTGATGGCCCACCCGGGCCGGGATTCCCGGCCGATCCTCGGCGGCTGCCCGCGATTGATCCGCGCGGACCCGCCCACCGCCCCCAGAGTCCGATTCCTACGTCCCCGTCACCAGCGTCAACGCCACGTCCCCCACGATCTGGAGCGACCGCGCGGACACCTTGTCGATCGTGTCGTCCGGCGTGTGGTGATAGCCCGCGTGCTGGCCGGCGAACGCCGGGCGCGGGTAGTCGAAGTCGATCACGTCGATCACCCGCAGCCCCTTCTTCTGGAGCGGGACGTGGTCGTCGGTGAGCGTGTACTTGCCCTGCGGGATGAAGACCTGCCCGTAGCCGAGGTCGGCGGCGGCGCGCCAGACGCGATCGACCACCTCGGGGGCGTTCTGCATCGAGTTCCCTTCCTGGTAGATCTGGAGCTCGGCGTCGCCGATCATGTCCCAGAGTACGCCGAACAATGGGCGGTAGTCGGGTGCGGGGAGGTGGTCGGCGAAGTACCGCGAGCCGAGCAGGACGTCCACGTCCTTGTCGAAGTCGCCGTAGTCCTCGCCGTCGACGAACAGCAGGTCGACGCCGACGGTGGGCGGAACCTTGTGCAGCGCGTCACCTAACGCCACGAACAATCCCACTCCCGACGCGCCGTCGTTGGCGCCGGGCACCGGCATGACGCGGCGAGCCGGGTCGGTCGCCTCGTCGCTCACCGGGCGCGTGTCCCAGTGCGTCACGTAGAGCACGCGCTGGGACTCGGCCGGCCGCCACCGCGCCAGGATGTTGCGCAGCGGCAGCGAGTCGCCGCGGGCGGTGACGTGCGTCCACGACTGCACCACCACTGTGTCCGCCCGCTCGCGCATCCGGGCCAGGATCCAGTCGCCGGCGTTGCGGTGGCCGGCGGTGCCGGGGATCCGCGGGCCGAAGGCGACCTGCGTCCGCAGGTAACTCAGCGCGCTGTCGCCGCTGAACGAGGTCTTCGGCCGCGCCTCCCCTTGCCGGCAGGCGGCGCCGGGAAGGAACAGCAGGGCGGCAGCAATGGGGCAGAGCATGCGCATTGGCCAGGGAGCGGACGTAGACTCGGGGAGCGGGGAGCGGAGTGATGCGGAATGCGGAAGACTACGTCCGGACTCCGCCCCGCGCGATGAGCGATACTCAGTACTCAGTACTCAGTACTCAGTACTCAGTAGCTTTCTACCTCAACTGTCCCGCGAAGAACTGCAGATGCAGGACCGCCGTGACCGTCGTCTGCGTGAAGTGACGATCGAAGTTGTTGTCGAACGAGACCGTGCGCGAGCCCACGAAGCTGAACGTCAGGTTGTCGGCCACGTCGGTGTCAGCGTTCAGCGTCACGCGCTGATTCCCGTTGTCCGACAGCCGGCTCTGCTGCGAGGGCGAGGCCGTATTGAACGCGAAGCTCTGCCCGTGGCTCTGGGCGAAGCTGAGCCGCGTGCGCACGTCGCTCTTCAGGTTCCACGTCTTGGGTACCTTGATCGCCTTCCCGACGTCGAAGCTCACCTCGCGGTTCCGGCCGGTGTTGTGGCTGCCGGGACGGGCGTCATCGCGGCGGGATGTCGTCACCCCGCCCGACGTCGAGAAGCCGCCCGCGAACGCCCACGAGATCGACCCGCTCACCGGGTAGCTCCGGTTGCGCGACGTCGCCAGCTCGGCCGCGCCCCCCGATGCGTCGGGCGGCGTGAAGTTCGTCCCCTCGCGGTTCTCGTAGCTCGCCGTGGTCCCGATGCTCGACACGACCCGGCGGAGCAGCGCCGGCCGGTAGCTCCACCGCGCGCTGAGGCTCGGGAACACCGTGTTGTCTCCCTGCACCAGCGCCTGGGAGTTGTTGAGGCGGCGCGCATAACTCTGGGTGAGGGTGTGCTGATACCGGTTCGACACGCTGGTACCGAACGGGAGCGCCACCGCGTTGGAGATCTGCATGGTACGGATCATCACCGTGCTGCTGGCCGTGCGCCCGTTCTGCGACCGGAAGGCATTCGTGTTGCCGAGCCCAAGCTGGTAGAAGACGCTGGGGTTGAAGGGAATGCCGTCGAACGACGATGACAGCGACCGGGAGAGCGACAGGTCGACCGGCTGGAAGACGCCCACGAACCGGCGCAGGAACGACGAGTCGCCGGTGTAGAGGAGGAGCATCCGGCCGATGTCGAACACCGCGCCGGCGCTGAGGCTCTGGGTGTTGCCCACGCGGCGCGGAAGCCGGAAGGCGCCGGTGGAGTCGCCGGTGCGGAGCAGCTGCGGGGCGTTGGGATCGCGGCTCAGGTCGAAGCTGGTGCCCAGGCCGAAGCTCGGGCGGATCCAGTTGGAGACGATCGGCTGGAAGGAGAACGCCGTCAGCATGCTGCGCTGGCGTTCCAGGCCGACGTCCACGCCCAGGAAGCGGTCGCGCTCGCCGGTGGCGACGGCGGTGGTGGGGGTGGTGTCGCCGTACTGGCGCAGGTCGCGGAGCGAGGTGATATCCCAGCGGAAGGTCAGCGCGCTGAACGGCCGCAGCTCGAGCCCGCTCGCGTTCCGCCACATGCTCGTCAGGCCGCGGACGATCTTGGCCGTGTCGGTGGGCGAGGCGGCGAGCTTGGTGAACGCCTCGGTGCGGCTCGCCGCCCGGGCGATCGCGCTCGACAGGCGGAACACGGTGGGATTCCAGCGCAGGCGCGCGGTCCGCAGCGAGCGAAGCGCGACGGTGTTGCCGAGCCACGCCGGCAGGTGATCGACGCCTGACGACATCCATGAGGGCATGCCCCGGATGCGCGCCTCCGACGCCAGGTTGTAGTCGAGGGACATCGTGAAGCTGGTGTTGGTCCCCTCCTGGTACTCGCTGCGGTTGTCGCCGACGCTGTAGGCAGTGCTGGCCGAGAGGTAGTTCACCAGCGGCCCCCACGCGGAGTTGCGGAGCGGCGTCACCCGGCGGGCGGAGAGGGAGTACGAGCTGGCCGTCGACTGCGGCGTGCGCAGCCCCTCGATCCCCGCGCCGCGGATGTCGGAGCGCGAGACGAAGTACGGGTTGGCCCCCGACCGGCTGAAGCTGGCGCTGAACGGCAGGGAGAGCCCCCACGAGAGCGGGAGAAACTTGTCGAGGTGGACGTTCGTGCCCAGGTCGTACGCATCCTCGGTGATGAACGACGGCTGTTCGGCCAGCTGCCTGAAATTCGGATCGCGCCGGCTGGCGCTGGCGCGGAAGTCGGCCAGGTCGCCGGCGTTGATGGTCAGCGACACCTGCCCCGCGTACCCCGGCGTGTCCACCACGTTGGTGAGCCGGATGTCGTCGACCCAGACTTCGAGCGTGTCGCCGGGCTGGATGTTGCCGGGCAGCGCGTTGGTGGCCGAGTCCACGCGCACGATCCCGACGCTCAGCTCCTGCACGGCCGCCAGGTTGGGCGGCGTGACGTTGGGGTCGGTGGTGAACACCATGTACCCGTCGGCGCAGGCGGCGTAGACGGTGGTGTCCACGGCGCCGGCGCGGATCACCGACCGCGCCACCAGCGCCGAGTCGACTCCGGTGCAGCTGTTCTTGCGCAGCCGTTGCAGATAGGCATTCTGCACCTGCGCGCGCAGCGCGAAGATCTTGTCGAAGTCGACCCGGACCTCGGGCAGCCAGGCGGCGGTCCCCGAGCCGGCGTTCACCGGCGTGCGGTAGAGATAGAAGTTCTCGGCGTCGCGGCCGATCTTCACGAAGAACTGGAGCTCGCCGGTCTCCCCCCAGCCGTTGTTCCGGCCGCGAGCCCAGACCCGCATTTCCTTGTAGCCCATGAAGCTCTTGTTCCCCTCGGCGAACCGGATGAACGCCTCGGCCCGCTGGTACCGCGCCATGTTGGTCGCCGTGAGGCGGAGCGAGCGCTCATTGATCTGGACGCGGCCGCTCTGGAAGCCGGTGGTCTTGCTGTCCGGCTGGTCCGACACCCCGGGGGGCGACTCGTAGATCAGCCCGGACGTCGAGTCGCGGTCCTGGGTGCCGATAATCGACGCGATCACCGTCCCACCACCCGGCGCGTTCGACTCGCCCCCGATCCCGGCCACCACCTGCTCGGCGCGCTTGAGCCACGGCGACCCGATCAGGCTGAGCCGGGCGATCGGAATCCGGGAAAACGCCGAGTCGGCCAGGCCGGCACCCGAGACCATCGTGAGGCGCAGCGCCTTGATGCGGCGGATGAGCGGATTCCCGATCGAGTCGCTGGGCGACCGGAAGGGGAGGCGGACGTGCACCCAGCGCACCGTGTCGCGCACCTCGATCCGCTGCCCGCCCGGGAGGGTGATGGAATCGACCGCGATGTAGACCTTGCCCAGCCGGTTGAAGTTGGCCGGGTTGCTCAGGTCGACGATGTAGCGCAGCACCTTCTCGTTCGCCTGCTGGGCGCTGGGCAGGCTGAGCACGTTGTCGAGGTCCAGGTCCTCCTCATCGAGTCGCGCGTTCTCCACCGTGCAGTCGGGCTTGGTGTCGCCGAGCAGCTGGAGCAGGCGGTCGCCGCGCCGGCAGACGGCGAAGTCGGTGACCACCGTATCACGGATCGTGGGCCCGGTCTCGTCCTGCACCAGCAGCGAGTCGACCCGGTCGCCGGGCAGCCCCTTGTCGTCGGTGGCGACGTTGAACGTCCGCGAGAACGCGTTGCGCTCGGTGTTCAGCTGGTCGAACCCCTGGGTCTTCCGGCCGGTGAAGAGCGAATCGACCCGCTGCAGCGGGCGCGACGGATCGCTGCTGGGGGTGAGGCGCAGCGCGGTGGGCGCGAAGGCGAGTGAGTTCTCGGAGATGTCGCCGAAGTCGAACACCAGAGTGGGATTCCGCGAGCGCTTGGCCGGCTCGACGTTGACGAGCGCCCAGAACTCGAGGTTCTCGACGCGGGACAGGTCGGTGCCGCTCGCGCCCAGCGGCGTGCGGATGGACCGCCAGCGGCGCCCCGGCGGCTGGGTGCCGCCCGGCTGCCACTGGAAGATGTTCGTGTAGTTGTTGAGGATGCCGCCGGCCCATTGCGGATAGAGCGTGAGCCAGAGGATCTGCTCCGGGCTCGAGATCCCGTTGCCGGCGAACGACGTGAGCGAGTCGATGTCCTCGATGTGGAAGAGCACCGCCTGCCCGTTCACGTCGATGCCGTTGTTCTGCCAGGCGAGAGTGGTGGCGCGGGACGTGTCGAGTTGGAGTCCGCCGAGGATCGCGGGGAGCCGCGTGCCGGCGACTGGCGTGCTGCTGTAGTACCAGGCCGGGTCGCCGAGCGAGATGCTGAGCCCGCCCTCCCCCTCGAACGATTCGACGTAGGCCTGTCCCGCCGCGTTGGGCTGCGGACGCGAGGTGGCGAACTCGGCGGCGACGTCGATGGTGGACGGCTGGGTGGTGGAGACGAACGGGAGGCGGTCGATCAGCCGGGTGAGGGTCGAGGCCTCGAAGGCGAAGTTCCCGCTCACGCCGGCGACCAGCGACGACGCCGGCTCGAAGCCGAGCGGCGGGCGGTTGAAGGTCGTCTTCTGGGACTGGGAGATGGCGGTGAAGTTGATCTGCCCGTTGGTCATCGGGAACTGCGAAGCGATGCCGAAGATCGAGGTCGGGGCGGCGCCGAAGAGGGGGTTCTCCTCGTACTGGACGGCGACCTGCCGGGGGCGCGGGAAGAGGGTGTCGGCGCGGGTAAAGGAGACGCGGCCGATCTCGTAGTCGACGGTGTAGTCGACGTCGCGCTTGAGGGGCGCCCCATCCACCAGGATCCGCTCGGAGAGGCGCCGGATCTGGACGGATCCCAGCGACAGCGAGCCGACGTCCCCGCCCCCCTCGGCCTGGTAGTGGGCGCGGATCCGGTACAACGCCTGCGGGTGCTGCGGCGAGTACAGGTACTCGCCGGGAAAGCTGTAGATCGTGTCGTTCGACGGGTTGGGCGGCGGGTTGGCCAGGCCGGCCCTCGCGAACGGCTTGAGCGACGGAAAGACGAGGAAGTAGTCGCGGATGAGCTTGCTGCTGGCCGCGCCCACGTCGCGGTTGACGTTGGGGTCGCTCGGCCGCGGCCAGAGCCGGTTGTCGACGTCGAACGCGGCGGCGTTGTTGCGCTGCGAGAGCCCGAACATCTCCAGGTACGACTGGGCCGCGCCGGCGATCGGCTTCTCCTGGTCGCCCCCGGCGCCGGCCACCACCTTCATCTGCACCGTCTCGCGGCGGATGTCCTCGCCGCCGATCCGGTACACCGAGCGCATCTCGTGGACGAAGGCGGTGTCGCCCGGCGCCACCTCGGGGTCCCAGATCAGGTTCGCGACCTGGTTGGAGTTGGGGTCGTACTCCAGGTCGGGGGTGCCGCCGGTGTTGGGGTAGATCGTGTCCTGGCCGGCGATCCTCACTCGATAGGCAATGACCAGCCGCTCGCTGTTGAGCCCCAGCGGCCGCACCAGGCTGAACCAGAGGTTCGACGGATCGAGGTAGTAGTCCACCCCTTCCCGGAGGTACTCGTACACCGGGCCGCGGTTGGGATTCTTCGCGCCGCGCGCCAGGAACCGCGGGCCGTTCGGGTTGGGCGGCTGCCCGCCGATCAGCAGGCGGTACAGGTAGACGCGCGTCGGACGGAGCGTGTCGGGGAGCTGCGCCGCCAGCGATGCCAGCCGCTGCCCGTCGAGGATGTCGAGGTTGGGATAGCCGGCGAGCAGCCGCGGATCGATCGTGAAGAAGAACCGGCGGGGCTCCACCTGGTAGTCGTCGATGTCGCGGTCCACCGTCTGGAGCGTCTTGTCGCCCACCGTGAACACCCGGTCCTTCACGATGTTGCCCTTCTGCTGGGCGGTGATCGCGCGAAACCGCATCGGGCCCAGTTGGCCGATCGCCTGGAGGCCGTAGTTGCCGCTGGGGATGCCGCCAGTGATGAACCGCGACGCCGGCGGCGAGAACGAGACGTTCCCCACCTCCAGCCGCTGGATCATCTCGTCCGACTTGCCCTCGTAGTACACGTTGATGTTGTTCGAGGCGTCGAACTGCCGCTGCGAGTCGTAGTCGACGTTGATGTGCACCCGGTCGGCCACCACGCCGCCCGAGCGGACGTTGAACTGGAAGTCGAAGGTCGGCTGGAACGACCCCTGGCAGCTGGAGCCGATGCTGAAGATCTGGCTCGACGTGCACCGGTCGTTCTTGTTGCGGGCCATCTTGATTTCCAGCCGCGACTGCAGCTGGAGGCCCAGGTCGGCGTAGTCACCGAACAGATCCGCGGCCGACTGGACGAGGTTGCGGGGGCCCACCGGCGCGGCCGTGTCCGCCTGCGCCACCACTGGCGGCGGCGGCGCGCTGGACACGGATGCCACCACGCCGCGCGCCCAGGTGGCATCGGCCAGCGCGCGCGCGCGCCCGATCAGCTCGGCGGCGCTCCGGTCGGCGATGAACGCGGCCGTCCGCCGGTCGCGCGACAGCCGGCCGAAGGGGAGGAGCGGTGCCGGCACCTCCAGCCGCAGCGGTTCGGCCGGCAGCCGGAAGCGCACGCCGATGTCGGCGACCGGAGCGGGAGGCGGGGCGGCCCCGGCGCGGGTGCTGTCGGGACCCTGCGCGCCCGCGCGCGCCGCGGCCACGAGCAGCAGGGTCCAGCCGGTGACGAGTCCGGAACGTCGCACCAATGCCCGGGTGGGGGGTAGCAAGACAAAAGGCGAGCGGGCCGGGGACCGCCGGCGTCGTGCCCGAATCGACGCGCGGCGCACTCCTTCGGCCCGCTCCCGCCGTTGAAGAGCCTGCCCGGAGATCTTGAATTGGGCGGCTGCCGCGTGGAATATACTGACCGCCTCAGGGCGTACAACCCGAGCGCGCGGTGCGTGTTCCCTCCCCCTCCAGCCCCCTCGCTCCGCTGCTCCCCTCCCCGCCGTGAAGATCCTGCACCGCTATATCCTCCGGGAGCATCTCGGGCCGCTGGCGTTCGCGCTGTCGGCGCTCACCTCGCTGCTGCTCCTGAACTACATCGCCAAACAGTTCGGCAACCTCGTGGGCAAGGGGCTGCCGTGGACGGCGATCGGGGAGTTCTTCGTCCTGTCGATTCCGTTCACGATCGCGATGACGCTGCCGATGGCGGTGCTCGTCTCCACGCTCTACGCCTTCAGCCGCCTCGCCGCCGAGAACGAGATCACCGCGCTCCGGGCCAACGGCGTGGGGATGGCGAGGCTGATCGTGCCGGTGCTCTTCGGGGCGGCGCTGACGGCGGCGGTGATGGTGGCCTTCAACGACCAGGTGCTGCCGCGCGCGAATCACCGGCTGCGAACGCTGCAGAGCGACATTGCCCGGAAGAAGCCGACCTTCGCGCTCCGCGAGCAGGTGATCAACGAGATTTCGCCCGGCCAGCTGTTCCTCCGTGCCGGTCACCTGGATGAGGGGTCGAGCCGGATGCGCGAGGTCACGATCTATGACCTCAGCGATCCCACGCGGCGGCGGACGATCTATGCCGACAGCGGCATGATGGGGATCTCGTCCAACCGCCGCGACCTGCTCCTGACGCTCTACCACGGCCAGATGCAGGAGGTGCAGAAGTCGACGCCGGAGCAGCTCCAGCGCCTGTTCTACGACATCGACCATGTCCGGGTGAAGGGCGTCGCCAATCAGTTCGACCGCGACACCACCGACACGTACAAGAGCGACCGCGAGATGTCGATCTGCGAGATGCAGGAGATCTTCGCGAACGCGACGCGCGACCGGGCGCTGGCGCGCCACGAGCTGGCCGACGCGATGGCCCGGGCCGTGCACGAGGCCGCCACCGGGGAGGCGCGGGCGCCGGACAAGGCGCCGCCGCCGCCGCGGATTCTCGGGCTGAGCGCCGCCTACTGCGGGATGATGGCGTCGGTCTTCGGCGGCGTGCGTGAGGCCGAAGCGGCGACGCTGCCGCCACAGCGGCCGGTGCCGCCCCCGCAGCCGGTACCGCCGGCCGGCTCCCCGGGCGCCGGACAAGGCCTGGCCGGGAAGGCCAACCTCGAGAAGGATCGGCGGGCGCTGCAGGAAGCGGCCCGAATCGCCGCCGAGGGCGCGCAGGGACGGCCGGCCACGCCGGTCGCGCCGCCGATCAGCCCGCCCGCGCAGGGACGGCCGCCGGCGTCGCTGCCGATGGCGGCGCTGGGAGGAACGATCGATGCCACCCGCTCGCGCATCTCGGACAGCGAGCAGACGATCGATGCGTACGACGTCGAGATCCAGAAGAAGTTCGCCCTGGCCGCCGCCTGCATCGTCTTCGTCCTGCTCGGCGCCCCGATCGCGCTGCGCTTTCCCCGAGGCGGCGCCGGACTCACCATCGGCGTCAGCCTGTTCGTCTTCGGGCTGTACTACGTGGGGTTGATCGCCGGCGAGGCGCTGGCCGACCGCGACATCCTCTCGCCGTTCTGGGCGATGTGGGGCGCGAATGTCCTGTTCACCGCGGTGGGGGCGTACCTGCTGGCGCGGATGGGGTCCGAGGGGAGCACCGCCCGCGGCGGCGGCGACCTGAGCCAGCTGGTCGAGTCGCTGACGCGGCTGTTCCGGCGGGACCGCGCCGCGCCGCCGGCGCCGGGCACGGCCGCCGATGGCCGGAGGGCGGCATGAAGATCGTGCGGTTCCTCGGTCCGCTGGACCGGTATGTGTTCTCGGAGTTCTGGAAGATCTTCATGACGACCGCGCTCGGCTTCCCCCTGTTCGTCATCCTGATCGACCTCACCGACAACCTCGACAAGTACCTCGGCCGGAACCTCCCCAAGTCGAAGATCGCGCTCAGCTACCTCTATTGGCTGCCGGACTCGATGTTCCTGGTCCTGCCGGCGGCGGTGCTGTTCGCGACGGTCTTCTCGATCGGGGCATTCACGCGCCACTCGGAGATCACGGCGGCCAAGGCGAGCGGGATGTCGTTCCACCGCCTCACGAGACCGATCTTCGGCGGCGCCCTGATCGCCGCCCTGATCGGACTGGTGCTGTCCGAGCTCGTCCCGGTGACCAACGCCCGTCGCAACGACCTGCTGCAGGAGCGGAAGTTCAAGAGCACGCAGCGCTTCAATTTCGCCTACGCGGCCGAGCAGGGACGGGTCTACAAGGTCTCCGGCCTGAATGCCGAGACCGGGGTGATCGATGGGCTGGAGATCGAGCGGCGGGGGAACGGAACCGACTACCCCTCCTACCTGATCACCTCGCCGACGGCCACCTGGAGCGCCAAGCGAGGCCGCGGCGGCGCCTGGGTAGTGGGACGGGGGAGCGTGCACCTGATCCCCGACAGCACCGGCGACATCACCTTCTCCTTCGACTCGCTGCGGGACCGCCACCTGAGCGAGCGCCCGGGCGACCTGCTGGCGACGCCGAAGAGCCCGCAGGAAATGCGCTACAAGGAGCTGTCGCGATTCATCGCCGCGCTGGAGCGCTCCGGCGGCGACGCCAACGAGCTCAAGGTGGAGCGGGCCCTGAAAATCTCGATCCCCGTCACCTGCATCATCATCGCCCTGTTCGGCGCGCCGCTCGCCACCAGCACGCAGCGGGGGGGCGCGGCCTACGGGGTCGGCGTCAGCCTGGCGACCACCGTGGTCTTCCTGATGCTCATCCAGCTCACCAAGGCCGTGGGGCAGAAGGGGCTGATCATGCCCGACCTGGCCGCCTGGATCCCGAACATTGCATTCGGGGTGGTCGGGGCCTGGCTGCTGTCGCGCGTACGCACGTGACGGGATAGCTTCGTGCGGGTGGCGGGTGGTCCCAGCGCCCCCGCCGCCCGTCGTTCTCCCGAGCCCGCCGAGTCGTGCCCCCATCGCCGCCGTCCGACCCGCTGCACCACACCGATCCCCGGCCCACGGAGATGTATCCCGTCATGCAGCGGACGGGGATCATCTTCTTCCGGCAGGTCAACCGGTCGGTCACGGGATTCGTGCGCGGCGTGGGGCAGCGCGCCTACTTCGCGCGGGAGGTGGCGCGCGCCTTCCGCGATCCCGGGACGTACCTGCCGGAGACGATGCGCCAGATGCGCAACATCGGCGTCGACTCGCTGCCGCTGGCCGGCATCGTGGCGGCGTTCATCGGGTCGGTGATCGCGCTCCAGACGCGCTACCAGCTCTTTCCCGGGATCCAGCTGTCGGTGGTCGGCTTCATCGTCAGGCAGTCGATCGTCCTCGAGCTGGCTCCACTGCTGATCGGGCTGGTGCTCACCGGGCGCGTGGGCGCGCGGATGACCGCCGAGATCGGGACGATGCGGGTAACCGAACAGATCGACGCCCTCGAGACGCTGGCCTACGACCCGATCGCCTACCTGGTGGTGCCGCGACTGCTGGCGGCGATCCTGATGCTCCCGGTGCTCACCGTGTTCGCGAACGCGATCGCGCTGGCTTCGGGGATGTTCACGGCGGTCCTGGGCACCGACGTGACCGTGGCGGCGTTCAACGAGGGACTGCGCCTGGCCTTCGACCAGTTCCAGGTCTTCTACAGCCTGTTCAAGGCGACGCTGTTCGGCGGCGCGATCGCCTTCCTCTGCTCGTTCGAGGGGTACGTCGCCGACGCCGGCGCCGAAGGCGTCGGGCGCTCCACCGCCCGCGCCGTGGTGGTCACCTCGGTGGCGATCCTGCTCCTCGACTCGCTCACCGCCCAATTCCTCGCCAAATATCTCACCGGATGAAACGACGCAACGAAGTGCTCGTGGGCCTCTTCCTGACGATCGGCATCACCGTGCTGCTGATCGGCACCATCTGGCTCACCCGCGGCGCGCTCACCTCGGGCTACCGGCTGTACGCGAACTTCCCCTGGGGCGCCGGCCTCAAGCAGGGGCAGCCGGTGCTCCTCGCCGGCGTCAGCGTCGGCTTCGTGGACCAGGTGGAGCTCAAGCGCGAAGGGACGATCCTGGTCACGATGCGGATCAAGAAGCAGTTCAAGATTCCGGAGGGGACGTCGGCGACGGTGGAGCCGAACGGCCTGTTCGGGGACATGCTGGTGGCGCTCCGCCCCACGAAAGTGACCGAGGCATCGATCTCGCCCAACGACACGGTGCCGATGGGGAAGCCGCAGCCGACGATGGCCGATCTCCTGTTCAAGGCCGACTCGATCGCCGCCTCGGCGGTGGACCTGACGACCAAGGTGCAGGTGGAGATGGTGAAGGGCGGCGGGATCAGCGACCTGCGCCAGACGATCGCCAGCACCCACCAGCTCGTGCTGACCCTCACGCGACTGGCCGAACTGCAGTCGCAGAACCTGAGCTCGACCATGACCACGGTCAGGGGGCGGGTGGCGGCGGTGGACTCCGTGCAGCTCGACTCGATCGTGCGGAACGTGAATCGCACCGCCACACACGCGGACTCGCTGGCCCTGGAGATGCGCCGCACCACCGCCCACCTCGATGCGCTGCTCGCCAAGCTCGACAGTACCAACGGGACCGCCGGGAAGCTCCTCAACGACACGCTGCTCTATCACGACGTCCGGACGCTGGTGGCGCGGCTCGACTCCCTGACGGCCGACTTCAAGAAGAACCCGAAGAAGTACGTGAAGCTGAGCATCTTTTAGGGAGGGAGGGAGGGAGGGAGGAAGGGAGGGAGGGAGGAAGGAGGGTGGGAGGAGGGCGGGGGGAGGAGGGCGGGGGGAGGGATTCCTCCCTCAACGACTTCCCTCCGGGCGGAAGCCGGCAGATCACGCTCCGCTGCCGGGGCCATATACCATAGATAGGGCCGTGGCCGCCGGGTCGGTGGTGACGACCCGGGTCGCTCCCCGATGTGACGACGCCCGCGCGGCAGAGCCGCGCGGGCGTCGTCGTTCAGAGACCGGCGCGCCGTTCAGGGACCGTAGGGCACCGCGTAGTGCTGGTTGGTCAGCTTGGCGACCGAGGTCGCCAGCGTGATCTTGACCGGATTGGTGCGGACCAGCGCCTGCGGGTTGGACGCGAGCTTGCTGCTCAGGACGTCGACCTGGATGGTGTAAGTGCCGCCCTTGAGCGAGGAAAACTTGTAGGTCGGCGTCGCCGAGGTCGCGCGCGCGGTGCTCAGGATCTTCGTGCTGGCCGAGTCGCGAAGCTGGATGATGATCGTGTCGCCGGCGACCAGCCCCTCCTTCCGGAAGACCGGCGGCGGTCCGGCCGCGGTCTGGAGGGAGTCGAGCGAACCGTTGTTCCGGGTGGAGTCGGTGAAGGTGGAGCTCACCGCGCCGACGCCGGCATCCCGGAACACCGAGCCCGTGAACGACGACGTGTAGTTGAAGAGCATGTTCTGGACGACGTTCGCGTCCGGATTGATCCCCGCGGCCGACGTGATCGTAATGCTGTCGGCCGAGGTCTTGAGGGTGTCGATCGCCGCCCGGAGCGAATCGGTGCTCGCCGGAGTGGGGAGCTGGAAGCGCATCCGGAACTTGGCGGGGCCCGGCTTGGCGATGACTTCCACGTTGCCGTTGGCGTCGCTGGTGTCGGAGGCGAACACGGCGTAGCTGGCCGTGGCCGTCGACGACGTGTCGCGCAGGAATTCCACCACCACGCCCGCGAACCGCTGCGAGGTGAGCTTGTTCTGGTCGGTGAACTCGGCCGCCACGAACCCGCCGATCTTGGCGCCGAGCCGCACGCGCAGGAGCGGCGTGCTGTCGATCACGCCCGGCGCGGCGAAGAACACCACCGAGTCCGGGCCGTTGGCGACCGACAGCGGACGCGCCGCCAGCCTGGCCTTGTACTGGCCGGTGGGCAGCCCCGCGAACACGGCGCGGCCACCCGCATCCGTCGTGAGGCTCCGCAACGGGAGCGTATCGGTGAACCGGTATACGTTGACGCGAACGGCCGACTGCGGCGAGAAGTTCGTCGCGGTGGCGCTGTTGCTCTTGTCGGTCAGCACCTTGACGATGATCGTGCCGGCCTTGGCGCTGGTGAAGTTGATGAATGGCCCCGCCGGTTCCTTGGTGCAGGCAGCCAGCAGCGCTCCGGCGCCCAAGACCCCGATGGCGATTCTGCGTGTGGTCATCTGAGTCCCCGGTCCTTAGAAGTTGTAGCGCAGGCCGAGCTGCACCTGGAACTGGTTGGAACTGAAGGTGTCGGCGATGGTCGGCTTGCCGAACGCCGGGTTCGCCACATAGCGGTACTTGTTGGTCACCGTATTGAAACCGGACGGTACGAGGGCCGACGTGCCCGAGCCCCCGGAACCGGAACTCCCGTCGTCCACCGCCATCCGGCGTCCCCAGTTCTTGTTGAGCCCGTTCAGGACGTTGAAGAAGTCGGCGACGAGCTCGACCGACTGGCCGCGCACCGCGTCGAACTTCTTCGAGATCCGGGCGTCGAACAGGTACTGCCACGGGTTCTCGCAGGAATCGCGGGGCGCGATCTGGCCGCGGTGCTGGCGCAGGCACTTGACCGACTCGATGCGCTGCTCGAACAGGCCGCGGTTGCGCGACTGCTCTTCGGCGTTGGCGCCGGCGAACTCGTACGTGGCGACCTCGGCACGGGTGGGGATGTACAGGCGGTCATTGGCCGCCCCGTCACCGTTGATGTCGAAGTTGTAGCGTGGCGTCCACGGAACGCCGGAGAACGCGCGGAAGGTGGCGCCGAGCTGGAATCCCCACTTCAGCACCGCGGTGGGCGCGACCACGAACTGGTGGCGGCGCGAAAAATCCGACTGGCCCCACTGGTCGTTGTAGTTGTTCGGGTTGGCGGCCGTGCGCGAGTTGGTGAACATCGTGCCCGTGATGCAGCACGGGATCGACGCGTTGTCCAGGGTATGGTCGTTGGTGTACGAGAACCTGATGAAGCCCCAGCTCGGGCGCCCGTCGACGGTGAAGATCATTTGCCGCGAGAGCGTGGAGCCGAGCGACCGGTGGACGTAGACGTTGAAGAAGTTGTTGTTGAGCCGGCTGTTGGCGGCGCTGACGGCGCCGTTCCCCGTGTTGATCGTGCTCGCCGGCACGAACACCGGGATCTTCCCCTCGATGAAGAACTGCGGGACGGTCTGCAGGTTGTCGTCCTGCACGAGGTAGTTGTCGCGGACGGTCGAGAAGACGCCCTCCACGCCGACCTTCCAGCCATCGATGATCAGCCGGTCGTAGGCGAGGTTGGACTTCCACGCGTACGCCTGCTGGTACTTCCTGTCGAAGACGTTCATCGACGGCGCGGCCGGCGCCGCGCCGGCGCCGATGCAGGCCGTCGGGATCGTGCTCGGATCGGCCGCATAGGACGCGAAGTCCGGGATCGGCACCGTGCCGGCCGCGGTGCAGCTCAGCGTCGACGACCCCTGCCCGGTGTTGAGCAACGCGTTCGACCAGAGCACGTAGGGCGTGCGGCCGAAGAAGATCCCCGATCCGCCGCGTATCACCTGCCGGCCATCGGCCCGGGGGTCGAAGGTGAACCCGACGCGCGGTGACATGTTGTTGTTGTCGACCGGCTGCTTGGTGATGTCGAGGTACGGGAACGCCTGGCTGAAGAGCGGGTTCGGCGCGACGTCGGCGGGGAACCAGCTGTAGTCATAGCGCACGCCGTAGCTCACGAACAGGCGCGGCGAGACCTGCCACTCGTCCTGCGCGTACAGGGCCCACTCGTTCACCTTGTACTGCGCCAGCGGCAGCGGCAAGCCCGGCGCCGACGGCACGAACCGCGTGAACGACAGCGGGTTCGCGTTCTCGAAGTCGAGCAGCGAGTTGAACGTCCACGTCCCGAGCGCGTTGTTCCAGAACCTGTTCAGGACGTTGATGTGGGTGAAGTTGGTTCCCAGCTTGAAATTGTGGTTGCCGCGCGAGTAGCGCAGGTTGTCGATGATTTCGGTGGTCTTCTCGTCGAGCAGATTCGAGTGCAGTACGGGGTCCGCGCCGAACCGGACCTCGGTCGTCGTCCTCGAGTTGTCCGACAGGACAGACGTGATGCCGCGGACAATCACCTGCGGCAGCGGGACGCCATAGCCGCCCGCCGGGTTCGATGGGCGCGGCTTGTTGTCGGTGGCGTACTGCATCCGGAATTCGTTCGACAGCTTCCCGAACAGCGACGTCATCGAGCCGACGAAGCTGTTCTGCTTGTCGGTGTTGTCGCCCGCGTTGGAGACGAAGTCGGTCGACGTCGGGCTCACGAACGCACGGTCCTGCGAGAGCTTGGTGTTCGTGTAGTTGTCGCGCAGGGTGATGTGGTGCTGGTCGTTGAGTTGCCAGTCGAGGCGCCCGAAGAACGCGCTCTCATCGGTGTTCTGCAGGAATTGCCCGACTTCCTTTGAACCGTCGTAGCCGTACAGGTTCTTCGCCGTGGCCAGCAGCACCGCCAGCGTGTCCGGGTTCATGCCCGACTGCCGCACGTAGGTGTCCGACGTCGACGACGACGGGAAGAGCGGGCGCGGCTCGCCGCGCACCTGGCGGTCGAGGGCGACCAGGAAGTGCGCCTTGTCCTTGATGATCGGCCCGCCGAAGGTGAAGCCGTACTGCTGCGACTTGAAGTCCACCGGCTTGCGGCCCAGGAAATCGTTGTTGGTCAGCTTCATCCCCAGCGCCTTGTCCTGCCGCAGGTAGCTGAACAGCGAGCCGGTGTAGTCGTTGGTCCCGGACTTGGTCACCGCATTCACCGCCCCGCCCGTATACGCGCCCTGCTCCACATCGTAGCCGGCGCTGATGACCTGGATCTCCTTCACCACCTCGATCGAATAGGAGAACGGGGCGCGGTCGCCGCCGCGGGCATCGCCTCCGAAGAAGCTCTCGTTGTTGTTGACGCCATCCATCAGGATGTTCGACGCGCCGGTGCGCCCGCCGCCGATCGACTGGCCGCCGCCCGATCCCGAGTTCGGCTTGTCGGCCACGCCCGGCGCGAGATTCACCAGGTCCTTGAAGTTGCGGCCGTTGGTCGGGAGTTGGGCGATCTGGACCTCGCCGATCCGGGTGTTCGAGCCGGTCTTGTGCGGCTCGATCAGCGGGATGGCTTCGGCGACGATCTTCTGCTCGGTCAGCTGCGTCGGAGCCGGCTCGAGCTGGAAGTCGATCTGCTCCAGCTGGCCGATCGACATCCGATAGCCGGGCTTCTCCACCGGCCGGTAGCCGATGCGCTGGGCCCGGAACGTGTACGGGCCCGGCTCCAGGAAGAGGATGCTGTAGCGGCCGGCATCGTCGGTGTTGCCGCCCCGTCTGACGCCCGTTTCGGTGTTGGTCGCCAGCACGGTCACGCCGGCGATCGGCGCCCCGTCGGGTCCGGTGACAACGCCACGCACGCTGGCCGTGGTCGTCGCCCGCTGCGCCGCCGAAACCGTCGCGAACACCGCCACGGCCGCCAGCGCCAGCGCGACCCGCGCACTGCCACGGAGAATCATCGGAGTCATACCAAACTCCCTGAGGTGTGAATGAGTGTCCAGTCCGGCCCGACGCGCCCAAGGCCCGGATTTGTCGACTAAAGTAGGTGTCCAGCGAGAGAACGGGAAGAGGCCCACGAGGAGCTTCCCACCATCAGGCCGCGCGCCGGCGGCCGACCGTTCCGTAGTAGACCGGTATCCCCACCACGATCGCGCCGAACACCGCCAGCGTGGGCCACCGGCTGGACGGATCGATCAGCGCGTTCACGAGGAGCGACACCGTCGCCACCACGAACAGGATCGGCACCACCGGGTACCCGGGGACGCGGAACGGCGGGTCGTAGCCGGCCCGCTTGCGCAGCACGAAGATCGAGGCCACGCCCAGCGCGTAGAACGGCACGATCGCGGTGACGAACGCGTCGGCGAGCTGCTCGAAGGTGCGCAGCATGACGAAGACGATCCCCAGGAACGCGGTGAGCGCGATCGCGACCGCCGGCGTCTGGAACTTCGGGTGCACCGCCGCCACCCGCTTGAAGAAGAGCCCGTCGTCGGCCATCGCGAAGAAGATCCGCGGCGACGTGAGCAGCGTCCCGTTCAGCGTGCCGAAGGTCGACAGCATCACGGTGACGGCGACGAAGGTCACCCCGCCGCTCCCCACCAGCCGTTGGGCCACGTCGGCCGCCACCAGCGGCGAGCGCGCGATCTCGCCGACGTCGAGCACCGCCAGGTAGGCGAGGTTCGCTCCCAGGTAGATCGCGACCACCGCCAGGGTCCCGATGATCAGGGCCTTCGGCAGTGTGCGCCGCGGATCCTTCACCTCGCCGCCCACGAAGCAGAGGTCGGCCCAGCCGTCGAACGCCCACAGCACCGAGACCAGCGCGAGCCCGAACGGCGCAATCGAGAAACTCCCCGGTGGCAGGGCCGGCGTGTAGTGCCCTCCGCCGCTCCGCGGCAGGCCGAGGGCGAGCGCCACCAGCACGATGAAGAGGAGTCCCCCGTACTTCGCCAGCGTGGTGGCGTTCTGGACCAGCGAGCCCCAGCGCAATCCGAAGTAGTTGAATGACGCGGTCACCGCGATCGCGGCCGCGGCCAGGTAGTGCACCATGTCGCTGTACGGCGCCACCCGCGGGTCGTGCCCCGCCACCCGCAGCGCGTACTCGGCGAACGTCGTCGAGATGGCGCCGAGCGAGGCCGCGCGAATGATCACCAGCTCCGACCAGCCGAACAGGAAGGCCGGGAGCCGCCCCCAACCTTCCCGGATGAACACGTACACGCCGCCGGTGCTCGGGTACGCACCGGCAATCTCGGCCAGGGTCAGTGCTCCGCAGAGGGCGAACAGGCCGCCCGCGACCCACACCGAGAGGAGCGGCAGCGGACCGGGCAGCTTGGCGGCGATCCCGGCCGGCGACCGGAAGATCCCGGATCCGATAGTCGAGCCGATCAGGACAGCGATCGCGCTCCACAGCCCCAGGCGGCGCGGGAGGCGGGAGAGTTCCGGCGCGGAGGATGACATCCGGATATGGTACCGTCCGGCGCGGCGGGTCGCGAGTCTCGCCGCCGTTGACCGTCCGCCCCCGGGCTGTCAGCTTTCCCCAGCACCGGCGGGCCACTCTCCCGGCGTCGCCCGCACCCCATACATATAGAAGAAGAGACGACATGCCGGCTCTCGGCGCTGACATTCTGTTCTGGACCGCGGCCGCGAGTTGCGCGGTGGGCCAGTTCGCGATCATCCGCGCGGTGGTTCGCGCGCCGGACGGCGAGCCCGGTGCCGGCGACTCACCCCTCCCGCCCGCGTCCCCGGACTCGGCGGTTCCGCGTCCCCGCCGCTCATCCGAGATCGCCTGGACGCTCCTCCCGGCGCTCGCCCTGGTGCTGGTGCTGGCGGCGACCTGGCGCGCCGTGAGGCGCGACGACACACAACCGACAAACCGCACCGCCTCCGCCGTGGTCCAGCCATGACGGCGCCCGTCTCCGCCGCGGCCGGAGGGCGCGGACCATCGCCGGCGCTGGCCCGGCTGTCGCTCGCCGCGGTCGCGCTCGCGTACGGCCAGATCGTCTTCGGCGCGATCGTCCGGATCACCGGATCCGGAATGGGGTGCGGCGATCACTGGCCCCGGTGCGCGGGCTTCTGGATTCCGCCGCTCGACCGCCCGGACCTGATCATCGAGATCAGCCACCGGATCATCGCCGCCGGACTGTCCGTGGCGATCGTTGCCCTGCTGCTGCTGGCGTGGTGGCGGCGCGCGGAGCCGGGCGTGTCCGGCCGGGGCGGCGTGCTGCGGCCGGTGGTGCTCGCGGCCGCGCTGGTCGTGGCCGCCGCGCTACTGGGCGCGGTCACGGTGAAGATGACGCTCAACCCGTACATTGTCGTGAGCCACCTGGTCCTGGCCATGACTCTGCTCGCCACGCTGGTGGTGGCGGCGATGCGCGCCCGGACCGCGGCGGCCGCGGCGCCGGTGAGCGCCCGCACGGTGCGCGGTTCGCTGGCGGCGGCGATCGTCGCCTTCACCCTCCTGGTGCTGGGCGCCCTGACGGCCAACGTGCCGGGCGCCGCGGCCTCGTGCCTCGGCTTTCCGCACTGCCGGATCATCAACGGGACGGGGACGCCGCTGGTGCTGCACGTGACGCACCGTGTGGTGGCCTTCCTCTTCCTCTTCCACATGATCGGGCTGTTGGCGGGCGTGCAGCGGCGTCGCGAAAGCGCGGCCGTCGTCCTGGCCGCACGATTGGCGCTGGCGGCCGTGGTCGCGCAGCTGCTGGTGGCGGCGGCGATGGTCGAGATGCGGCTCCCGCCGCTGCTCCAGTCGCTGCACCAGGCGACCGGCACGCTGGTCTGGCTGGCGGTGTTCACGCTCGCCGCGCTGGCGCGCCAGCAGGCCCGCGCGTTCCGGCCGGCGGCGGCCGAGGGTGGGAGCGGCGGCTCGCAAGGCTCGCCCTCCGCGGCGGGCCGGCCGCACAGCGTGGCAGTGATCGTCGCGCGCGGGGCGGACTTTTGACCGGCGTCGCCGCCCGCGCCGAGCGCGCGCCGTCGCTGGCCCGTGACCTGATCGCGCTCACCAAGCCGCGGATCATCTCGCTGCTGCTGGTGACGACGATCGCGCCGATGTACGTCGCCGGCCGGCCGAGCGGATGGCTGGTGCTGGCGGTGGCGGTGGGCGGGTACCTGATGGCCGGCGGAGCCAACGCTGTCAACATGTATCTCGACCGCGACATCGATGACCTGATGGCGCGCACCCGGCTGCGCCCGATTCCGAGCGGACGGATGGCGCCGGCGGCGGTGCGGGCATACGGCATCGCGCTCGCGACCGCCGCGACCTTCCTGCTCGGGCAGGCGGCGAACGTCCTCACCGCGGCGCTGGCGCTGGCCGGCTTCTACTTCTACGTGTTCGTCTACACGCGGTGGCTCAAGCGCACCACGCCGCAGAACATCGTCATCGGCGGCGCCGCCGGCGCGTTCCCGCCGCTGGTGGGGTGGGCGGCGGTCACCGGTCGCGTCGAGCTGCCGGCGATCTACCTCTTCCTGATCGTGTTCTACTGGACGCCGCCGCACTTCTGGGCGCTGGCGCTCCTCAAGCAGCGCGACTACGGGCGGGCGCACGTCCCCATGGCGCCGTTGGTGTGGGGCGAGCGCTCGACGATGGATCACATGCTCTGGTACTCGATGATCCTCATCCCGCTGACGGTGCTCCCGGTGGCGTTCGGCGTCTTCGGCCTCCCGTACCTGGTGTCGGCGCTGGTGCTGGGCGCGGCCTTCCTGCGCGGCGTGGTGCGCGTCCGGCGGTCCGCGGACTGGACCGGGCCCGCATGGTGGCTGTACAAGTTTTCGCTCCTCTACCTCGCGCTGCTCTTCGCGGCGATGGTCGTGGACCGCCGGCTGGGAGCGGTGACGGGCTGACGCGCCGGCTGGTACTTTTCGCGGCGCTGCTCGCCTGTACGGGCCGTGGCGACCGGGCCGGTTCGGAGGCGCTCGGCGACAGGGAGCGACGCGCACCGACGGTGGATTCCGGCGCGCCGCTCTACCGGCCGGAATCGTTGTCGACCTTCGGGCGCGTGGCGGGCACCGTCGAATTCGACGGCGACCCTCCGCTCGACACCGTGGTGACGCCGATGTCGGACGCCGAAGTGTGCGGGTCCACCGTTCTCGATGGCGGTGTCACCCACGATGGCCCGCGGCTGGCGGAGGCGGTGGTCTGGCTGTCCGGCGCCGGCCATGGCAAGCCCCTGCCGGTCGTCAGGCGCTACGACGTGGTGCAGGCGGGGTGCGCGCTGATCCCGCGCGTGCAGGCGGCGGTCGCCGGCGGAACGCTGAACGTCCTGAGCGATGATCCGGTCCCGCACCGGACGCGGCTGCTTCGCCCGGAAAGCGGTGAGCTGCTGGCGCTGGTCGACGAGACCGGTGCCGGCCAGGTGGTGCCCATCGAGCGGGTGCTCGGCCGGGCGGGCATAGTCGAGCTGCGGTGCGACCAGCACCCGTGGAGCCGCGCCTGGATCGCGGTGTTCGCGCACCCGTATTTCGCGGTGACCGCCGCCGATGGGCTCTTCCGGCTGGACTCGGTGCCGCCCGGCCGTTATGCAATCCGGGCCTGGCACCCGCGCTTCGGGAGCGTCGCGGATAGCGTCACGGTGAGCGAGGGCGGCGTGGTGAGCGTTGTGCTGCGACTGCCGGCGTTCAGGCCACGCTAAACGAGAAACGCGAAACGAGAAACTACGTGCGCGATGTTGAGTGGGAGCCGGGCGTCAGCGCGTGCGTTGTTTTCTCGTTTCTCGTTTCTCGTTTCTCGTTTCTAGCCTGGCCCGCTACTCCCGCCCCGCCATGGGTTTCTTCCAGATCCCCTGCTGCTGCGCCAGGTAGTAGACGGCGACACCGGCGACCAGCAGCCCCGCGCCGAACGCGGACCAGAGCGGATACGACACGATCGCGCTGACCACCGCGCCGACCGCCGCCAGCACGAAGAAGCCGGGTACCACCGGGTAACCCCACGCCTGGTAGGGCCGGTCGGCATCGGGGCGGGACTGCCGCAGCTTGAACAGCGACGCCGCGCCCAGGCCGAAGAAGATCCAGTCCGCGAACACCACGCCGTTCAGCAGCTGGCCGACGTCGCCCCTGGAGAAGAGCACCAGCGCCACCGACCACGCGCCGAGGATCGCGATCGCCACGTGCGGCGAGCCGTACCGCGGGTGGACGCGCGCCGCCGACTGGAAGAACGCCCCGTCCCGCGCCATCGCGAAGTAGATGCGGGGATGGACCAGCAGCGCCACCGTCATGAAGCCCACGATCGACAGCATCACCGCCACCGTGATCACCGTCGCGCCGCGCTGGCCGATCAGCCGCGTCATCGTGTCGGTCGCCACGTGGATCGATGACGCCAGGGTGTCCCGCCCCAGCACGTGCACGTACACCAGGTTCACGCCCACGTAACAGGCGATCACGATCGCGATCCCGTAGAACAGGGCGCGCGGGATGTTCGTCTCCGGCTCGCGGATCTCGCCCGCCACCATGTTCATCTGCTGCCAGCCGCCGTAGCTGAACAGCACCGGTACGAACGCCGCCGCCAGGCCCAGCACCAGCGAGCTGCGCGGCGCCGGCGCGTTGGCCACCACCGCCGGCACCCCGACGCTGGACCAGAGCGCCATCCCGCCGACGATCAGCACCGCCAGCGCCCCGACTTTCGCGATCGACAGGACGTTGTTCACGATCGCGCCCGGCCGGACCCCGAGGTAGTTCGTCGCGGTGAGCACGAGGATCGCCGCCACCGCCACCGGGATGCGGCCGCCCACCCTCGACAGGTCGACGAACGACTCCACGTAGCCGGCCAGCCCCATCGCGACCGCCGCCAGCGCGCCGCTGGCGATGCTGGCGAGCGTCATCCAGCCATAGAGGAACGCCCAGACTCCGCCGAATGCCTCACGCACGTAGACGTACGTGCCGCCCGCGTCAGGCATCATCGCGCCGAGCTCGGCGAACGTCAGCGCCCCCGCCAGCGCCACCACCCCGCCCAGCACCCACACCGCCACCACCCAGCCACCGGTGGGCAGCGCCCGCGCCACCTCGGCCGACGTGAAGAAGATGCCGCTGCCAATGATCCCGCCCACCACCAGCAGCGTCGCCGAGAAGACGCCCAGCGACCGCCGCAGCTCGGTCTCGAGCGAGGGCCGCGCAACCTTCTTCATCCGGTCGCGGGTCGAGAACCCGCGTACCGGGGTCGTATCTCGCATGCTGGGGCCGCGTTGGGGTGGGTCGGAGGAAGGTGCGCCCCGGTCCCGCACCCGTCAAGCAAAGCGCGCTACACCACGATCAGGTCGCGCTGAATCTCGGCCGGCGTCACCACCACCTCGCCGTCTCCCATGCACACGTTCACCTCACTCCGCGCCCCGATTTCGCCGGCGATGTAGATCCCGGGCTCGATCGAGAAGCCGACGCCAGGCAGCAGGCGCCGCTCTTCGCGCGTCTCGAGGTTGTCGATGTTCGGCCCCGATCCGTGCAGCTCCAGCGGGTCGATCGAGTGGCCGGTGCGGTGGAAGAAGAACTCACCGAAGCCGCGCCCGGTGATCACGCCGCGGGCCGCGTCGTCGACTTCGCTCCCCTGCACCACCGCCCTGGCACCCGCCCGGCCGCGGAGCAGCGCGAGCGCCGCGTCGCGCGCGTCGCGCACCGCCTCCCAGACCTGGACGGCCCGCGCCCCCGGCGCGCCGATCGAGCCCATCCACGTCTGGTCGGCGTAGACGCCCAGCGCGCCGCCGTTGCGCTCCCGGCCCCAGAGGTCGATCAGCAGCAGGTCGCCGCGCCGGATCTCGCGCGGCCGCTTGTCCGACGGTCCGTAGTGCGGATCAGCGGCGTTCTCGGTGGCGGCCACGATTGGCGGGTGCCCGATCTCGAGGCCGGCCGTCTCCAGGCGCTGGGCGATCCAGCGCTGGAGCCCCTTCTCGGTGATCGGCGCGCCGGCGCCGGCCGCCCGCCCCGCCTCGCTCATTGCCTCACGAGCGATCTTCGCGATCACCTCGGCCGCCCGGCGATGGGACGCGAGCTGGTCGGCGGACCACGAGGCGTGGAACACCGTCACCAGCTCGGCCGACGACACCACATCGGCTCCGCAGGCCCGCACCAGCTCGAGCACGCCGGCCGGGATACGGTCGACGTACGGCACCGCGTCGCCCGGCGAGTACTCCATCGCCACCTTCTTCCCCGACACCACGCTCCGGACCACCGCCTCCAGCGACCGCCACGAGCTGTACCGCTCCCGCCGCCACTCCGCCGGCCAGGCACGCCATGGACCCTGCTCGATGGCGTGGGTGATCGCCAGCGGCGCCCCCGTCCGCGGAATCCACGCGAAGATCCGACGCGTCACCATCCCCTCCAGTCCGAGCACCCCACCGGCAATCGGGTTGTTGCCGTGGAAGTCGAACAGGAGCCAGCCATCGAGGCCGGCGGCTGCGATCATCGCCTGAAGGCGCGGGAGTGAGGCGGGAGTGAGCACGGGACCGAGGGAGGGAGGGAGGGAGGGAGGGAGGGAGGAAGGAGGGAGGGAGGGGAGCGAAGGGAGGGAGGAGCGCGAAGGGAAGAATCCCGGTCCCGCTCCCTCGCTCACCTCAATGTCTCACCGCGCGCCACTCGGCGCGCCACTCGCAGGTCGCGTCGCCGCGCGAGCGGCAGCGGGTGTGCTCCACCGCGCCACCACCGCCGATCAGGAGCCGCAGCAGCTCCCGGAGCGCCGATTCGTAGTAGGCGCAGCCGGCGCCGCGCGGCGCGGTGTCGAGCGTCACCGAGTCCGAGACGTCGAGCAGCAGCGACCCGCCCACGCGGGTGATGACGCCGTTCAGGTACCGGGCGGCGATCCGGCGCACCTGCCGCAGCGCCACCGGCCGCGCCACCAGCGCCGGCAGCGCCACCACCAGCCGCCGCGTGGGAGCGGGAATCGTCAGGTACGATTCGCGGGCGATGTGCCGGCCCGCCTGCCGGAAGACCGACTCGGCGTCGGGGCGCCGGCCCAGCAGCCGCGCGATGGACACCGCCTCGTCGTGCGACGAGCGGAGGCTGCGGCGCGACAGATCGTTGAAGCGGCGGATCTGCGCGTAGACCGTCTCGCTGAGCCCCAGCCGCTTGTTGCGGAGCTCGGAGACGTACTCGGCTTCGTAGGCCCCCTCCCCTTCCGGTGTGTCGACGGTGCGGATGGCTTCGAGAAAGCTGAGGGGGAGCAGGGCGTCGACAGTGGCGCTCATTGGTGACTGCGAAGCTACGGCGCGCGCACGGGGCGTTCAAGATGAGCGGCGTGCCGGACGCCACGCGATGCCTTGCCGGAGGGCCCCTCCGGCGGGCAGATTCGCGCGTGAGCGAGATCGTCGTGCGCGCGGCCGCCGGGTTCGCGATCGCCTGCGCGATCGCCGCAGCCGCCCATCGGGCTCGAGCGCTGTCCCGCGACGGCGCCGGGGCCGCGGTGGCGGTGGGGACCGCGGCGATGGCCGCGGGATGGAAGTGGGGCGCGCTGCTCCTCTTCTTCTTCCTCTCTTCCACGCTGCTCTCCCGCGCCGGCGCCGGCATCAAGGCCGCGCGCGCCGCCGGGATGCTCGACAAAGGCGGGAGCGGCGGGGCGGGACGCGACGCGATCCAGGTGCTCGCCAACGGCGGCGTGTTCGCGCTCGCCGCGCTCCTCTCGCTCACCGGCGCGACGACCTGGTGGGGCGCCGTGGCGGCCGGTGCCCTGGCCGCATCGACCGCCGACACCTGGGCCACCGAGGTCGGGATGCTGGCCCGACAGGCGCCCCGCTCGATAACTTCCGGGAGGGTGGTCCCGGTCGGCGCATCGGGCGGGGTCACCGTGGCCGGGTCGATCGCGATGGTGCTCGGCGCGCTGGCGATCGGGGCGGCGGCGGCCTGGGGGTCGGGCTCCTGGTACGGCGTGCCGGCAGTGTGGGCCGGCGGGGTGGCCGGTGCGGTGGCCGACTCGCTGCTCGGCGCCACGGTTCAGGAGCGGCGACATTGCCCGCGATGCCGGGTATGGACAGAGGCGCGGCGCCACGAGTGCGGCAGCCCCACCGACGTCGCCGGCGGCGTGCCGGGGCTGGACAACGACCGGGTCAACCTGGCGTGCGCGCTGATCGGCGGGCTGGTCGCGGGGCTCGCCGCCTGACGAGACTTCTGATGCGAGGATGCCGGATGGGGCGCGGAGCGCTGGCGATGGCGGGGGCCCTGCTGGTCGGGGCGTGCGGTGGAGGCGATGGCGGCACGGGGACCACCCCGACGGTCGCCCGCGTCTTCATCCTGCGTAGCGCCCAGGCCGCCGACAGCGTGCTCAACGTCGATGCATTGGGGCCGCTGCAGTTCAGCGCCCTGGTGCTCGACGCGCAGAACCGCGAGATGACGCCGGGGACCTACACCCTCACCTGGTCCGTTTCCGATCCCACGGTGGCGAGCGTGGACAACGCGGGCGCCGTCGATGTCGCGAAGAACGGTACCATCCTGCTGGTCGCCAGCGCCGACGGCATCAAGGATACCGTCAAGCTGGTGATCCTCCAGACCGCCACCCGCGCGCGGGTGGAGCAGGACACGGTGGTCGCGTTCACGCCCGGCGCCACCGCCCTCGACGGCAGCGCGGCGGTGGACACGGTCAGGTTCACGGCCGCGCGGACCGATGCCAACGGCAACAAGATGTCGGCGGCGGCGGCGATCACCGAAACTGCGATCGACGACTCGCTGTTCGGGATCGTCCCCAACGCCGGCGGCGATACCGTGAAGATCGCCGGCAAGAAGGCCGGCAACGGGCGGATTCTGATCCAGTTCGGAACATTCAAGGACACCGTCCGTGTCCAGGTCGTTTCCTCGTACAAGACCGTGGGCTTCTCCGTTTCGCCCGCCGGGATCACCGTGATCCCGGCGAGCGTCACCATCTCCGCCGGCACCGCGATCCTGTTCCGGAACAACGAGCTCAGCGTCTACCAGATGCTGGGGACGGGTTGGCGCGCCGGCCCGGTCCCGCCGCAAAGCCGCGAGGGGCAGGTGTTCGCCACCGCCGGCACCTGGTCGTTCACCATTGGAGCTTCACCGGGGACGATCGTCGTGACGCCGTAGCGCGCCACCGTTCCCGCGTCCGTCCTTCACCCACCCGCCGCATGCGAGTCCCACGCCGTTCCGCACTCGCACTCTCCATCGTCCTGGGCACCATCCTGGGCGCGGCGGCGGGGTGTACCAGCGGGGCTGGCTCGGGGCTGGACGGTGCCGGCACGCCGGCGGGGAATGGGGGCGGCGGCGGCCCGGGCTCCGACTCGCCGCTGGTCGGGCGCTGGCGGCACCAGCTCCTGTTCGTCGACGGCATGGGGATCGTGCGGGGCTCGGTGACGATCTGGCGGTTCGCGGCCGACTCCACCGCCACCAAGACCGTGATCGCGACGAACTTCAGCGCCGGACTCGAGGACACGCTGATCTCGAACGCGACCTGGAGCGTGACCGGCTCCTCCGTCGACATCCGGTTCCTGCTGCCCGACACCGGCACGGTACGCTTCGACTGGCGCGTGGAGCGGATCGGCGCCGACACGATCCTGACGCTGAGCGGCACCGACTTCGCGAGAATCGGCTCGTGATGGGCGCGGCCGCGGCCGGCGGCGCGCCCGAGGGCCGGTCGGGGCCGCGGGTGCTTCTGGTGAGCGCCAACCGGGAGCGCTCGCCGCAACCGGTCGTGCCGAACGGAGTCGCCTGCGTCGCCTCGGCGCTGCGCGCCGCCGGCTGCGCGGTGCGGGTGGAAGACCTCCTCTTCCGGCGCGACCCGCTCGGCGCCGCCCGGAGCGCGGCCGCCGGGTTCCGCCCCGACCTGATCGGCGTCTCGGTCCGCAACATCGACAACAGCGATGCGATCGCCCTCCGCCACTACACGCCGGAGGCGGCCCGGGTCATGGCCGAGCTGCGGCGGGCCTCGCCCGGGGCGACGATCATCGCCGGCGGCGCCGCGTTCGGCGTCGCGCCGGAGGCGCTGTTCGATGCACTGGGCGTGGACTTCGCCGTGGCCGGCGACGGCGAGCGCGCCACCGTCGCGCTGGTCGAGGCGCTCGCCGCCGGCCGCTCCCCGGCCGGAATCCCGGGGGTCGTCAGGCGTGAGGCCGGACGGACGGTGTTCACGCCACCCGGCGGCGGGGGTGGCGGCGATGCCGCCATCGACGACCTGCCGGCCGCCCGGCTCCACGACTGGGTCGACCTGCCGCGCTACCTGCGGCACGGCGCCACCGCGCCGGTCCAGACCAAGCGTGGCTGCGTGTTCAAGTGCGTCTACTGCACCTACACCAACGTCGAGGGGTGGGGCTACCGGCTGCGCGCCCCGGAGCGCGTGGCCGACGAGATCGCCGCCCTGCGCCGCGAGGCCGGCGTCCGCCACGTGGACTTCGTCGACTCGACCTTCAACTCGCCCCCCGGGCACGCGATCGAGGTCTGCGAGGCGATCGCCGGTCGCCGGCTGGGGGTCCACCTCGAGACCACCAATTTCACACCCGCCGCCGCGCCTGACGAGTTGCTCGCCGCCATGCGCCACGCCGGCTTCACCGCGATCGGCATCACCGCCGAGTCCGCCAGCGATGCCGTGCTCGCGCGACTGCAGAAGGGCTTCGACGCCGCCCGCTGCCGCGACGTTGCCGCCCGCGTCGAGCGCGCCGGGCTCCGGGCGCTCTGGATCTTTCTGGCCGGCGGACCGGGCGAGACGGCCGGCACGCTCGAGGAGACGCTCCGGTTCGCCGCCGGCCGGCTGGCGCGCGGCGACGCTGTCTACCTGACCGTGGGGCTGCGCATCTATCCCGGCACCACCCTGCACCGGATCGCGCTCGAGGAGGGCGTGGTCGCGCGCGGCGATCCGCTGCTGGCGCCGGCGTTCTACTTCTCGCCGCAACTCGCCTCCGCCGACGCGGTCGCCCGCCTTTCCCGGTTCGCGGCCGGTCAGCCGCGGTTCATGTTCTCGGCCGACTCGCGCTCGTGGCTGCTGCCGCGCCTCACGAGACTGGCGTCGCTGCTCCGCCTCCCCCGGCCCCACTGGCGCTACATGGGAATCTTCCAGCGCGCCAGCCGCGCTCTCGCGTGAGCGACCCTTCCGCCGGCGGCGGCTCATCCGCGGGCACGGTGCCGCGACGCGTCGGGGCGCTGATCGTCGGCGGCGGCCCGGCCGGCGCGACCACCGCCTGGATGCTCGCCCGCGCCGGCATCGAGACCCTGGTGGTCGAGCGCGCGACGTTCCCGCGCGACAAGCCATGCTCGGAATTCCTGAGCCCGCAGGCGTCGAGGCTGCTCGAGGAAATGGGAGTCCTGGACGGCATCGAGCGGGCCGGCGCGGCGCGGCTGGCGGGAATGCTGGTCCGCGCGCCCGACGGCGCCTGCCTCACGGGACGCTACCGGGCCGGCCACGGCTGGCGCGGCTGGCGGGATGTGGGGCTCGCCATCCGGCGCCGCGTGCTCGACACGATGCTGCTCCAGGCGGCCGGCGCGGCGGGGGCGCGGGTGGTCCAGGGCGCCAGGGTCATCGACGTCACCCGCACCGGCGCCGGCCGGGTGTCGGGCGTGCGCCTGCACCTGCCTGACGAGCCGCCGGTCGAGATCGAGGCCGGGGTCGTGGTCGGCGCCGACGGGCTTCGCTCGATCGTCAGCCGCCGCCTTGGCCTGGCGCGGCGGCGCGGCTGGCCGCGGCGAATCGCGCTCGTCTCGCACTACCGCGGCGTGGCCGGCATGGGCGAGCTCGGCGAGATGACGGTCGACCGCGAGGGCTACTCCGGCCTCGCCGACGTCGGCGGCGGCGAGACCAACGTCGCGGTGGTCATCCCCGCGGCGCGGGCCGCCGCCCTGGCCGGCGACGCCACCGGGTTCTTCGAGCGCTGGATCGCCGCCCGGCCGGCGCTGGCCGCGCGCTTCCGCGACGCCGAACGCTCCACCCCGGTGGTCGCGTGCGGGCCCTTTGCCTCACGAGCGCGGCGCGCCTGGGCCCCCGGCGCCGCGCTGGTCGGCGACGCCGCCGACTTCTTCGACCCGTTCACCGGCGAGGGGATCTACGCCGCGCTCCGGGGCGGCGAGCTCCTCGCCCCCTACCTCGTGGAGGCCCTCCGCGCGCCCCATGCCCGTGCCGCCGATGTCGCCCTGGCGGCATACGATCGGTGCCGGCGCCGGGAGTTCGCCGGCAAGTGGCGGGTGGAATGGCTGGTGGCGCTGGCGGTATCTTCGCCGTGGTTGATGAACCGCGTGACCCGCGCGCTGGCCGCCCGCCCCGATCTCGCCGACCTCTTCGTCGGCGTGGCCGGCGACTTCGTGCCCGCCCGCGAGGTGCTGCGCCCGTCGTACCTGTTGCGCCTCCTGCTCCCCGCGCTGCACACTCCCCTGCCGGTCAACGGCCCAACGCCGGTCCCGCCACCCGCTCCCAGCCCCCCATGGTCGACGCCGACTCCTTCCGCAGCCTGCTCGGTCGATTCGCGACCGGCGTGACGATCGTCACCTGCCGGGACGCGGATGGATTCGACCAGGGGATGACGATGAGCGCGTTCTCGTCGCTCAGCCTGTCGCCGCCGCTGGTGCTCCTCTGCATCGACCGCGTCGCCACCATGCGTCCCGCCCTCATGGTCGCCACCCACTTCGCCGTCAACATCCTGGCGGCGGAGCAGGAGGCGCTCTCACGCCGGTTCGCCGGCAAGGACCTGAAGCGGTTCGACGGCGTCGGCTTCTCCCGCGCCCCCACCGGCGTCGCGATTCTCGACGACGTCCTGGCCCACTTCGAATGCCGGCGCCTCACGCAGCACGACGGCGGCGACCACACGATCGTCATCGGCGAAGTGCTCGATGGGGCGGCGAACGACGGCCGCCCCCTGCTCTACTACCGCGGCGGCTACGCGCACCTGGAACGCTAGCGTGCGCTGGCCGCCCTCACCGCCGGTCCCCCTCACCCCGCCGCGCCGGCGCGGGGTCGAGCTCCTCGACGACCCGGCGTTCGACCCGGGGGAGCGGCGCCGGTCGCATGACGACATCGCCCTCGCCAACGCCCTGTTCGGCGGCCGGCGGGCGGTGCTGGCCGAGCTCGCGCCCTGCCTTCGTGAGGCACGCGGCGAAGTCACCCTGCTGGATGTCGGGACCGGGATCGGCGACATCCCCCAGGCCGCTGAACGCCTGGCGCGCTCGATCGGGCCGGGCCGCAGCCTGCGCACCATCGGCCTCGATGGCGTCGAGGGGCTGGCGATGACCGGACAGCACCGCACCTCCGCCAGTCTCTGCGCCGACGCCCGGGCGATCCCCCTCGCCGATCGCAGCGTCGACTTCGTGACCTGCTCGCAGGTGCTCCACCACTTCGTCGACGACGACGCCCGCCGGCTGATCCGCGAGATGGACCGGGTGGCGCGCCGCCGGGTGATCGTTGCCGACCTCCGGCGCAGCTGGCTGGCGGCCGGCGGGCTCTGGCTCGCGTCCTTCCCGCTCGGCTTCCGCCCCGTGAGCCGCCACGACGGCGTGGTGTCGGTCCTCCGCGGCTTCACCGCCGCCGAACTGCGCGGCCTGGTGAGCGACGCCATCGGAGCCCCGCCGCTCGTGAGGCACCGGCTGGGATTCCGCCTCACCGCGACCTGGACGCCAACCGCCGCCGCGGGCCGCCCGCCAGCCGGTCGACCGGCGTGACCATCGCCCAGGGCGCACCCCAGCCCGCTCCGCGGGAGCCGTACGATTTCGATCCGATGCCCGCCGGCCGCCGCCTGCGGGTGGTGGACGAGCGGATCGCGCGCGCCCCGATGCACGCGATCTTCCGCCTCGCCCGCGAAGTGGAGCGCTGGCCGGCGCTGCTCCGGCACTACCGATGGGTCCGCTTCCGCGAGCGGGCGCGCGACGGAGGCGGGCTGGTGGAGATGGCCGCCT
This sequence comes from Gemmatimonadaceae bacterium, assembly GCA_041483735.1. Lineage (GTDB taxonomy): Bacteria > Gemmatimonadota > Gemmatimonadetes > Gemmatimonadales > Gemmatimonadaceae > JBGPGH01. Next base: position 61,720 of record JBGPGH010000020.1, read on the forward strand.
GGCGTCCCTTCGGCCCCGGGCCGCTCCACTACCCCACCTGGTGGGTCTCGGAGATGGGGGTGCAGTGGTCCGACCTGGGCGGGGGCGAGCGGCCGCGCATCCGCTTCCGCCACGTCGAAGGGATCACCCGCGGCATGGACGTCGAGTGGACCTTCACGCCGGTCGCCGCCGGCATCCGCGTCCGCATCGTGCATCTCTGGGACGGGCCGGCTTGGCCGGTCATCGGCGGGTTCGCCGCGACCCGCGTGATCGGACCGGTGTTCATCCACGGCATCGCCGCGCGCACGCTCGCCGGCCTGGCCGCGGCGGCCGAGCAGGAAGCCACGAACCGGTCAGCGGGGTAGCACGAAACCGGCGCACGACATTAGCCTGTCTTCGTCCCTTTCTCCTCGACCTCATCCCGCATGCGGCGCGTCGTCATCACCGGCATCGGCGCCATCACGCCGATCGGCACCACCGTCACCGGCCTGCGCGACGGACTGCGCCGCCAGCGCTCGGCCGTTGGCCCGGTCACGCGCTTCGACCCGTCCATCTTCCGGAGCCGGACCGCCGCCGAGGTGAACGATTTCGTCGCCGGCGACCATATCGAGGCCAAGCGCGCCAAGCGGCTCGACCGGTTCGGCCAGTTCTCGGTGGCGGCCGCTCGGCTGGCGCTCGACGACGCGGCGCTCGACCCGGCGCGCGAAGACCGGGAGCGGATCGGCGTTATGATGGGCACCGCGCTCGGCGGCGTCGGCTACGCCGAGGAGCAGCTCGCGAAGTTCCTGACCCAGGGGCTGCGCGCGGTCGACGCGACGCTGGCGCTGGCCGTCTTCGGCGGCGCCGCCAGCTGCAACATCGCGATCGAGTTCGGCGTCCAGGGCCCCAACTCCACGAACGCGATGAGCTGCGCGTCAGGCACCATTGCCGTCGGCGACGGGTTCCGGCAGATCCGCGATGGCTACGCCGACGTCATGATCTGCGGCGGCTCCGAAGCGCCGCTGGCCCCGCTCTGCTTCGGCGCGTTCGCCCTGATCCGCGCGATGTCGACGCGGAATGACGATCCATCCCATGCCTCACGACCGTTCGACAAGGATCGCGATGGATTCGTGATGGGCGAGGGAGCGGCGGTGTTGATCCTCGAGGAACGGGGCCGGGCCCTGGCGCGCGGGGCGAAGGTGTACGCCGAGGTCCTCGGCTTCGGCTCGTCCAACGACGCGCACCACATGACGGCGCCGCTCCCCGACGGCGCCCAGGCGGCGCGCGCGATCCGGCGCGCCCTCGACGACGCCCACGTCTCGGCCGGCGAGATCGACTACGTCAACGCCCACGGCAGCTCCACGCCGCTCAACGACAGCACCGAAACGCTGGCGATCAAGTCGGCACTCGGCGAGCGCGCCTTCACCGTGCCGGTGAGCGGCACCAAGGGCTACTACGGCCACGCGCTCGGCGCATCGGGCGCGATCGAGGCCGCGATCTGCGCGCTCTGCCTGGCCGAGGAGTGGCTGCCGCCGACGATCAACCTCGAGACCCCCGACCCGGCGTGCGACCTGGACTACGTGCCGCGCGACGGCCGTGCGGCCCGCGTGGAGCACGTCCTCAGCAATTCCTTCGGCTTTGGCGGGATCAACGCGGCGTTGGTGTTGCGAAGGGCATAGGGAACGACCAGGGAGCGGACGTGGACTCGGGGAGCGGGGAGCCGGCCGCCCCTCCCCGGGGAGCGGGGCTCCCTTCCACTCCGGACGGGGGCCGGCATATTACCCAGCCGAGAACCGCGCCCTTCGCCTCCCACACCGGAAGCCACGATGAAAGACCCGCTGCGGCACTTCACCGCCGAATTCATCGGCACGTTCGCGCTCGTGTTCGTCGGGGGCGCGTCGATCCTCACCGCCGCGTCCACGGGCGGCGGGCTGGTGCAGGTGGCGCTCGCCCACGGCCTGATCCTCGGCATCATGATCACGGCCACGATGCGCGTCTCCGGGCACCTCAATCCCGCGGTGACCTGCGGCTTCCTGGTCACCCGCCGCATCGAACCGATCATGGGCGGGCTGTTCATCGCCGGCCAGGTGCTGGGGGCGATCGTCGCCGCCTACGCGCTCAAGGGGCTCTTCTCGACCGCCGCGTGGGAGGCCGTGCAGGGCACGCGGCAGGTGATCGCGACCGATGTCTCGTGGGGCCAGGCGTTCACGCTCGAGGCGATCGCGACCTTCTTCCTCGTGTTCGTGGTGTTCGGCACGGCGGTGGACCGTGAGGCGCCGAAGGTGGGCGGGTTCGCGATCGGCCTCACCCTGACGGCCGGCATCCTCGCGATCGGGCCGCTCACCGGGGGGTCGATGAACCCGGCGCGGAGCTTCGGACCGGCGGTGGCCAGCCAGATCTACGAGGCGCAGGCGATCCACTGGCTGGGGCCGATCGTCGGCGGGATCGTGGCGGCGCTGGTCTACGACCGGATCTTCCTGCCCGGCGAGCCGGAGCCGGCCGACCACGGGGCGGCGCGCGCCGCGTAGCGGGGCGCGCCGCGCGCGTCAGGGACCGAGCTGGAGGTAGGTGGCCGCGTAGCGGTCGATCGACTCGACGATG
>JBGPGH010000021.1:0-62364 GCA_041483735.1 Gemmatimonadaceae bacterium
CCAGCCGTGGCGCACGATGTGCCGCCGGCTGATCGCGATCTCGGCGGTCGCCTGGCCCGGAGGTCCGTCCGACTCCGCGCCATCCGCGACCGGGGGTGACTTGGGCGCCGGCGAGTAGTGGCCCAGCCGGCTCCGCATCCGGCGTGAGACGCGGACCGGGATGGCCCGCAGGGCGCCCCCGAAGTGCCCGGCGTTCAGCCGGCCGTGTTCGCTCGTCAGGCGCGCCGACTGCGGCTCGTCGTCGGGGTGGGTCCGCTCGGCGCGCCGCGCCCCGGGCGTGCGAGGGACGTCGAAGTCGAGGATCACCCGCTGGGCCCGGCGGCGGTCCACGCGCCGGCGCCCGCACGCGAAGGTCACGATCGCCAGCAGCACGTGGTCCGGCGCGGCCAGGTACCCGGCGTGCACCCGCAGCTCGCCGGCACGGACGCTGACCATCACGGTGCGGTTCCGCGTCAGGGTGCAGCGGTCGATGCCGGTGAGGCCCAGCGCGGTGAGGCGGGCGAGGAGATCGGCGGCCGAGCGGGGCGGCGCCACCAGCGACAGCGCGAGCTGGTCCGGGTCGGCCAGGGCGCGCCGTGCCAGCCGTCTCAGCGCGGAAAGCACCGGCTGGGCCCCGGGAGGAAGGTGCGCGCGTCGGCGGACCAGACCAGCGTCGCGACATCGATTTCGCCCGGCGCCACCCGGATCACGTTCACCGATGACGGGCGCCCGCCGCGCGACCGGTTGGAGACCGTGCCGGCGGTGGAGACGATCGTCCCCTTCGCCGTGTGCTCGATGTAGTGCACCGCCTCCTGGTGGTCGTGGCCGCACATCACCAGGTCGGTGCCGATCGCGGCGAATGCGCCGAGCACCTGCTGGGTGTGCTTGATGCCGTGCCGCCGCGACAGCTCGCCCCGCACCGGGTTGTGGTGCATGACGATCGCCCGCACGTCGGCGGCCGGTGACACCGCGAACTCGGCGCGCGCGTGCTCGATCTGTTGCGGCTTCACCAGGCCGATGATCGACAGGTCGCGCAGGTTCCAGGTGAGCGTCCGCCGGGTGATGCCGCGCGCGGTGTTGATGCCCACCAGCGTGACGCCCGGGACGCGCAGCACGGGCTCGAGGTTGCCATCGACGTAGCGGCGGTACTTCTCGTACACCCGCCCCTTCTCGGCCAGCCCGAACGGCGCGCGCCACCACGCGACGTCATGGTTGCCGGGAACAACGATCGTCCGGCTCACCCGGGCCGCGTCGCGGATGAACGCCGCCGCGCGCTGGAACTCGCCGGCCCGGGCGCGCTGCGAGACGTCGCCGGAGATGACCACGACGTCGAACTTCGACTGTTGGATGATCCCTTCGATCGCCTCGATCTGCTCGGGGACGGCCGGCTGGCCGAAGTGCAGATCCGAGACGTGGAACAGCGAGGTCATGTCAGAGCCGGGCGATGACCGCGTCCGTGAACTGGTCGGTGGAGGCGGTGCCGCCCAGGTCGCGCGTCACCACCTTGAGCTCCTTGATCGTGCTCTCCATCGCCTTCCGGATGCGGGCGGCGCGCGCCGGATCGTCGAGGTGTTCGAGCATCATGCAGGCGGCGAGGATCAGCGCCGCCGGGTTGGCCACTCCCTTCCCCGCCAGGTCCGGCGCCGTGCCGTGGACCGCCTCGAAGATCGCCCCGTTCCGTCCGATGTTGGCGCCCGGCGCCATCCCCAGGCCGCCCACCAGTCCGGAAATCTCGTCGGAGAGGATATCGCCGAACAGGTTGGTCGTCACCACGACGTCGAAGACCTCCGGCGTGAGCACCAGGTGCATCGCCATCGCGTCGATGATCCGCTCCTCGAACGCGATCCGCCCCTCGTACTCTTTGGCCACGCCGCGCCCGACGTCGAGGAAGAGCCCCTGCGAGAACTTCAGGATGTTCGCCTTGTGGACGAGCGTCACCTTCCTGCGCCCGTGCCGCAGCGCGTACTCGAACGCATACCGCACCACCCGCTCGGAGCCGAACCGGGTGATCACCGCCATCGACTCGGCGGCCGCCCGCGGATCGTCGCCAATGCGTATGTAGTGCTCCACGCCGATGTACAGCCCCTCGGTGTTCTCGCGCACCAGCACGATGTCGATGTTCGCGAACCGGCCGGGGACGATCGTGTACGCCGGCCGCACGTTGGCGTAGAGGTCGAACGTCTTCCGGAGCGCGACGTTCACCGAGCGATATCCCTCGCCCACCGGGGTGGCGAGCGGACCCTTCAGTGCGATGCGCGTCCGCTTGATGGACTCGAGCGTCGCGTCAGGCATCGGGTCCTTGAACTTGTCGACGCCGGCCTGGCCGGCCACCTGCCGGTCCCACTCGATGTCCGCGCCGGCGGCCTTCAGGACCCGGAGCGTCGCCTCGGTGATGCTCGGCCCGATCCCATCGCCGGGGATCAGCGTGACTGGAATTGCCATGACGGTCTCGTGAGGGGTGGCGCGGCGCTCACTTGGGAGGCGCCGCGACCAGGTCGGCCAGCCGGCTGGCGATCGCCGCCGCCATCGCCGGCGACACTTTGGTTGCAGGGTCCGACGGCACGTCGCCCGACCAGACGATCTGCGACGCGCGCGCGTCCACCATCACCACGTGGAGCACCGCGCGGCCTTTGCGGGCGTTGGGGGCAAAGGAGTCCGCGCCCACGGCGGGTGGCACCACTTCGAAGCGCAGCTCGGCGGGCACCACCACGAAGCGCCCGTCGTTGAGCGCCACCAGCGCCCGCAGTTGCCGCGCGAGCTCGGTACCCAGCTCGGGCCCTTTGCGCTTCACGCCCGCGATCAGCTCGCCGCTGGCCAGCGCATGCGGGTCGGTGCCGGCGGTGGGATTCATCCGCGCCGAGCGTTCCACCGCCGACGGGTACACCCACGCCGCGGGGATCGACCGGTCCTTGATCGCGAACTCGATCTCGGCGTCCAGCGACGAGAGGTATGTGCGCGGTGAGGCGATCGACGCCGTCCAGCCAAGCGAGTCGTTGGCCCGGAGGTACTGGGTGGGAAGCACCATCGCGTGCATCGTCGCCAGCGACGCCAGCGGCCGCGCTGGTTCCGCCTTCTGGGCTTCGCCTGTGGCCGGCGCGGGCGTGCGGCGCGGCGCGGCGGACTGGGCCCGCGCGCACCCGGCCGCGACCGAGATGAGGCACACGCCGAGCGCGGATGAGGGCAGGAATCTGTTCAGTTGGAGCACCGGATAGGATCCATTTGCAGCGGGTAAGTCCCGGAATCATGACTGCCGCGAGACAACCATAAAGTAACCCTGCCGGAGGGGCGAAGGCAGGCGATGGAATCGGGGAGCGGACGTAGACTCGGGTCAGGGAGCGGACGTAGACTCGGGGAACGGGGAGCGGAGGAGCAAGCCAGCAGTGCGGTTGACCTCATCATGCCGGGCCGGCAACTTCCCCGCGGCACCGACCTCCGACCTCCGACCGCCGACCGCTGACCGCCGACCGCTGATATGCGCCTCGCCTCCAAGCTGACTTGGACCTTCGTCGCCGCCGGCGGTGCGGGCGCGTTCGCGTGGCTGGCGCTGTCCCGGGGCGAGCCGGTCAACGCCGCCTGGCTCCTCACCGCGGCCGTCTGCACCTACCTGGTCGCCTATCGCTTCTACAGCCGGATCATCGCCGCGAAGATCTTCGCCCTCGATGCCACCCGGATGACCCCCGCCGAGCGGCTGAACGACGGCCGCGACTACGTGCCCACCAACCGGTGGATCGTCTTCGGCCACCACTTCGCCGCGATCGCGGGCCCCGGCCCGCTGGTGGGTCCCACCCTCGCCGCCCAGTTCGGCTTCCTCCCCGGCGCCCTCTGGATCATCCTCGGCGTCGCGCTGGGCGGCGCGGTGCAGGACTGCGTGATCCTCTGCGCCTCGGTCCGCCGCGACGGGAAGTCGCTGGGACAGATGGCCAAGGAGGAGATCGGCCCGGTGGCCGGCTTCACCGCGCTGGTGGCGGTGCTCGGGATCATGATCGTCCTTATATCCGTGCTCGCGCTGGTGGTGGTGAACGCGCTCCGCTCCAGCCCGTGGGGCACGGTGACGATCGGCCTGACGATTCCGATCGCGATGTTCATGGGCGTCTACCTGCGCTGGATCCGTCCCCACCGCGTGCTCGAGGCGACGGCGATCGGACTGGTCCTGCTGGTGCTCGCCCTGTACGCCGGACGCTGGGTGGCCGAGAACCCGGCGCTGGCGCCCGTGTTCACGCTGAGCGGGAAGACGCTCGCCCTCCTGATCATGGCGTACGGGTTCGCGGCCTCGGTGCTGCCGGTGTGGATGCTGCTGGCGCCGCGCGACTACCTCTCGGCGTTCGTGAAGATCGGCGTGGTGCTGGCGCTCGCGCTCGGCATCCTGATCGTCCTGCCCCCACTCCAGATGCCGGCGCTCACCCGGTTCGTGGACGGCACCGGCCCGGTGTTCGCGGGCAAGGTCTTCCCCTTCGCCTTCATCACCATCGCCTGTGGCGCGATCTCGGGATTCCACGCGCTGGTGGCGTCGGGCACCACCCCCAAGCTGCTCGAGCGCGAGCCCGATGCCCGGTTCATCGGCTACGGCGGGATGCTGATGGAGTCGATGGTGGCGGTGATGGCGCTGATCGCGGCCTGCGTGCTCACCCCCGGCGTCTACTTCTCGATCAACGCGCCGGCGGGGCTGATCGGGACCACGGTGGAGAGCGCGGCCGCGGCGGTCCGGCAGTGGGGGTTCACCGTCACCCCCGCCGAGCTGCAGGAGCTGACCCGCCAGGTGGGCGAGGTGTCGATCCTGTCGCGGGTGGGCGGCGCGCCGAGCCTGGCGGTGGGGATGGCGCACCTCTTCTCGCGGGCGCTGGGCGGGGGCGGCGGGGTGGCGCTCTGGTACCACTTCGCGCTGATGTTCGAGGCCCTGTTCATCCTGACGACGCTCGATGCCGGCACGCGAGTGGGGCGGTTCATGCTCCAGGACCTGGGCCGCCACATCTGGGCACCCTTCGGTCGGGTGAGCTGGTACCCGGCGGTAGTCCTGTCGAGCGCGATTTTCGTCGCGATGTGGGGGCACTTCCTCTACCAGGGCGTGTCCGACCCCTATGGCGGCGTGAACACGCTCTGGCCGCTGTTCGGCATCGCCAACCAGCTGCTGGCGGCCGTGGCGCTGTGCGTGGGGACCACGATCATCATCAAGATGGGCAAGGCGCGCTTCGCCTTCGTGACGTTACTGCCGCTCACCTGGCTGGTCATCGTGACCATGACCGGCGGCTGGCTCAAGATCGCGTCCGCCGACCCGAAGCTCGGCTTCCTCGCACACGCGGCGATGCTCCGCGACGCGCTGGACCGGGGCACGCTGCCGGCGGCGGTGAAGAGCGCCGCCGATGCCTCACACATGATTTTCAACGACCGACTGGACGCGGCGGTCGCGGCCGCGTTCATGCTCTCGGTGCTGGTCATCCTGGCCGACTCGGCGCGCGAGTGGTGGCTGATCCTGCGCGGGCGCAAGGCGCCGGCCACCAGCGAGGCGCCGTACCAGGAGCGCGTCGCGGCTACGCCGTTGGCTTCGTAGCAAGGCAGCTCAAGGCGACGCGCTTGACCACTACTGAAGCGCCGCCAGCTCCATCACCCAGTTAGACGGCGGCGAGAACCGCTTGGCGAACCTTACCGCGCAGCTGAATCGGCGCGAAGAGGGACGCAGGGAAGAGATAGTCCTCGCCCGATTCGTCAACTACGCGAACCTGGTCATGCTTTGCCGCGTCGGGATCGCGCAGAGCCGCGTAGATCTTTCGTGGCTCCAGCGAGACCTCGTACCCGTCGTTGGCGAGGCAGAGTACGAACCGTGTCTTAGTCGAGATAGTTTTTGATCTTGAACTCATATCGACCGAGGCCGTGGGCCTCGTACCAGTGAAGTTCGGCGAGACGGACCGTGCCGTCCTGCAGCTGTACCCTGGCGATGCCCTTCCGTTTCCGCCACCGGCCGCGCCCATACTGTCGACGGAGGCGTTTGATCTCACGAATCTGGTTGCCGACCGCAATCGTCGCCGTGTTCGAGACGTCGGTCAGAACCTTGAAGTCATCCACATCTCGAGCCCAGTAGAGTGCGTGGTGGCCCGTCTAACGACGACGATACTATCGGCATGAAAGACTGGCAAGCCATAGATACACTGCAAAATGCAAGCGACCTAACCAAGCTTCAGAAGCATACCGGCACCGGCAAACCACCACAAGCGCCACTGCCCTCTCTCGCGAAAGGTCGACGCCCCGCTGCGATAGGCTGTGAAGGTCTGCAGCCTTCCACGCAGCCGCCATTGGCTGCGAACCCTGTCCCGGAGAAGTGGTCGCTTTGGCGAACGGCTGACATACGTGGACCGCCTGCTCCCCGGGCCAGATGTCGCCCCATGCGTCCCTCGGTATACTTTCCCCGCCCGGGTGCCGATAATTCCATTGTTGGCCCGACCGGGCAACCCGGGGCCACGAACCTCCGAGTGTGACGTCGCATGCACAGAACCATGGGAGCGCAGCGGGACTTGCGCCGCTGGGGGCCGGTCGCCTGCGCGGCACTGCTGGCGATCGCCCTCGGGTCGTGCGGTGAGGCGAAGCCCCGCGTCGACCAGGATCCGCCCCTCCGGTTCGCCTACGACCTCTGGCCGGGCTACTACCCCGTCCTGATCGCGCAGCGGCTCGGCTACTTCCGCGAGGAAGGGATCCGCGTGGAGGCGATCCACCCCGAGAACACCGATCCGATGATGGCCGACTTCGCGGCCGGCAAATACGACGCGATCGCCGTCGCCCTCGGCGACATCGTCAGCCTCACCCAGGCCGCGCCGGACATCCGGGTCGTCCTCAAGACCGATGAGTCGAGCGGCGCCGATGCCGTCGTCGCCACCAGGGACATCGCCGGCGTCCGCGACCTCCGCGGGCGGCGCGTCGCCGTCAACCTCGGCGGGTTCGGCGAGGTCTTCATCACGAAGATGCTCGAGGCCAACGGCCTCCACACCTCCGATGTCACCCTCGTCGACGTCGACGCCGCCGATGTCCCCGCCCGCCTCCTGAGCGGCGAGATCCAGGCCGGCCACACCTGGGAACCGTACATCACCGACCTGAAGAAATCGGGCGCGCACGTGCTCTTCAGCAGCGCCCAGACGCCGGGTCTCATCCCGGCCGTGATCGCGTTCCGCGGCGACGTGATTCGCGACCGGCCGGCCGCGGTCCGCGGCTTCGTGCGGGCCTGGCTCCGGGCCGTCGACTACTGGCGCGATCGCCCCGCGGAAGGGCTGCGGATCGCCGCCGAGGCGCTCGGCAAGAAGCCCGGTGAGCTGACGTCGGCCGGCGACAAGATCATGACGCGTGACGACAACGTGCGGGCGTTCACGCACGGCACCACCCCCGAGTCGCTCTACGAATCGGCGCGTATTTACCTCGAGTTCTACGGGCGGATCGGCACGGTGCGCACCGCTCCCGACATCGAGCGCCTGATCGACGGCCAGTTCATCCCCTAGCCGGCCATGCTCGTGCCCCGCTCGCTCCGGGCGAGACTCCTGGTCGCCTTCCTCACCGTGGCGCTCGTCCCCCTCGGCGCCCTCGGCTGGCTCAACTACCACGCCATCCGCGACGCGCTGATCGCCAACGCCGACGCCACCCTCCTCTCCGCCGCCGGCATGACCGCCGAGCGCCTCGACGCGTTCATCAACTCCAACCTCGACTTCGTCCGCACCCAGGCGCAGAACCCGAGCCTCGCCGAGAACCTCGACAACATGGCCGATGCGCGGGCGCGGGCCGCCGCCCGGGCCGCGCTGGTGGGACTGGGGCGCGCCGACCCGGTCAACATCTCCTCGCTCGCCCTGCTCGACGTCCGCGGCAACGTCCTGGTCGACACACACGGCGAGGACGTCGGGGTCGATGCCTCGGCCGAGGACTACTTCGTCCAGCCGATGGCGACCGGCTTTCCGTTCGCATCGCCGGTGCGCTTCTCGTCCGGCCGGACGGGCGACGCGGGCCTGTACTTCGCCGCGCCGGTGCGCGACGACCGCGGCACCGTGCGCGGCGTGCTCCGGGTCCGGTACAACGCCGCGATTCTCCAGCAGATCATCGCCCAAGCGTCGGGACTGGCCGGCGTGCAGTCGGCCGCGACGCTGATCGACGACCAGCTCGTCAGGCTCGCCGATGGCGAGGTGGTGAACCGGCTGTTCTCCACCGTGGTGCCCCTCTCCCGCGACCGGATCACCGCGCTCCAGCGCGCGCGGCGGCTCGACCCCAGGGCGCCGGTGCAGAGCACCAACCTCGCCGACCTCGCCGCCGGCGTGCCGCGTGTCGACCGGTCGCCGTTCTTCGTCTTCCGGGACGAGAACGCGTCCGGGGGGGCGGAGCTGCGGCAGGCGGCCGCGATCCGGATGTCCACCCGCCCGTGGCTGGTCGTCTTCTCCCAGCCGCAGGACGTGGCGCTGGCGCCCGTCAACCGCCTGTTCCGCAACTTCCTGCTGCTCGCGCTGCTGTTCGCCACCCTGGTGAGCACCGGCGCCTTCTTCGCGGCCCGGCGCCTGACGATTCCGCTGGCCGGCCTGACGACGCAGGTCGCCCGGTTCACCGGCGGCGACCTCACCGCCCGGGTGCCCGTCCCGTCCGGCGACGAGATCGGCCTCCTGTCCACGGCGTTCAACGAAATGGCCGGCACGGTCGAGAAGCTGGTCCTCAACCTGGAAGAACGGACCCGCGAGCTCGAGGCCGACATGGCCGCGCGCCGCCGCCTCGAGGAGCAGCTCGTCCAGGCCCAGAAGATGGAAGCCGTCGGCCGGCTGGCCGGCGGCATCGCCCACGACTTCAACAACCTCCTCACCGCCATCCTCGCCAACGCCGACCTGGCGCAGAGCGGATTCGCCCCGGGCGACGTCCGGCGCGAGGAGATCAGCGCCATCAAGGACGCCGCCGAGCGCGCCGCCGGACTCACCCGGCAGCTGCTCGCGTTCGCGCGCAAGCAGCGCATCCAGCCGACCATCGTCGACCTGAACGCCCTGCTCCTGAACCTCGACCGCCTGCTGCGGCGTCTCATCGCCGAGGACATCGAGCTGGTCACCGTCCCCCACGCCGGTCTCTGGCTCGTCCGCGTCGACCCCACCCAGTTCGAGCAGGTGATCGTCAACCTCGCCGTCAACGCGCGCGATGCGATGCCGCGCGGCGGACGGCTGGCGATCGAGTGCGAGAACGTCACCTGCCCGCTGCCCCACGCCGGCCCCGCCGACTCCGACATCCCGCCCGGCGACTACGTGCAGCTCACCATCTCCGACACCGGCTCGGGGATGTCCGAGGAGACGCTGACCCATATCTTCGAGCCGTTCTTCACCACCAAGGACGTGGGCCAGGGGAGCGGATTGGGGCTCGCGACCGTCTACGGCGTGGTGACCCAGGCCGGCGGATACGTTACGGCGGCCAGTGCACCCGGGCGGGGCTCCAACTTCAGGATCCTGCTCCCGCGCGCCAGCGGCCAGCTCCCCGCCGCCACCGGTACCACCCAGCCGCCGGTGGTCCGGGGCGGGCGCGAGACGATTCTGCTCGTCGAAGATGAGCCGCTGGTTCGCGAGGTGGCGGTGCGCACCCTTCGCAACCAGGGGTACCAGGTCCTTCCCGCGATCAACGGCAGCGAGGCGCTGGCGATCTCCACGTCGCACAACGAACCCATCCACCTGCTCCTCACCGACGTCGTCATGCCGCTCATGAACGGACGCGAGTTGGCCGAGCGGGTGCGGCGGCAGCGCCCCGAGATCCCCGTCATGTTCATGTCGGGGTACAGCGACGACTGGCAGCAGGCGGACGGTCCGCAGTCACGGAGCGGCTTCCTCCCCAAGCCGTTCAGCCCGTCGGAACTCGCGGTCCGGGTGCGCGTCCTGCTCGACGACAGCCGCTAGCGACGCCTCCCGACGGAACAGGTTGGAACGGCGCTAGCCGACCAGCGCACCGTCGGTTATTTCCCGGGACCACTCACACCCCGGGATCATGACCCGACTCCTCTCCCGCGCGGCCCTCCTGACGGCGGCCGCGCTCACGACCTCCGCCGCGCTCGGCGCCCAGCAGCCGGCGTTCGACTTCTCCATCCGGAACATCATGCGTGGCCCCGAGCTCTACGGGCGCCCGCCGCAGAACGTGCGCTTCTCCGCCGACGGCCAGTGGCTGTACTTCGCCTGGCTCCCGGCCGGCTCCGACTGGCGGGAGACGCCCAAGCCGTACCGGGTGCGGGCGGTGCCGGGTTCGACGCCGGAGCGTGTGACCGACGCGCACATGGACAGCGTCGGCGCGCTGGTCGCCGACGGGCCGCTCTCTCCCGACCGGAAATGGCGCGCGGTGTCCGCGCGCGGCGACCTCTACCTCGTCGACCGGGCCCGCGGCGCCGCGCGGCGGCTGACCAGCACGCTCGCGTCCGAAACCGATCCGTCGTGGTCGGCCGATGGACGCCGGGTGTTCTTCACCCAGGACGGCAATGGCTACGAGCTGGCGCTCGATGGCGGCCTCGTCAGGCAGCTCACCGACATCCGCCCCGGCCCGCGTCCCGACACCGGCAAGACCGCCGTCGGGCAGCGGGGCGCGCTCGAGGCGCAGCAGCGCCAGCTGCTGGCCGCGGTGCGCGACCAGCTGCGGCGCGACAGCATCGCCAAGGCCGAGCGCGCCACCCGCGACTCGCTCCACGCCGCCACCCTCTGGCTCGAGAAAGGAGAGCGCGTCAGCCAGGTCGCCGTCTCGCCGTCGGGCCGGGCGGCGATGATCCTCACCACGTCGGACCCCGCGCAGCCGCGGACGACCAAGGTTCCGCGCTACGTCACCAGCACCGGCTATACCGAGGAGATCGACAGCCGCACCAAGGTCGGTGACGACGAGGCCGGCGGCCGCGTCGGATTCGTCTCGCTCCCGTCAGGCACGGTCAAGTGGATCAAGCCGATCCCGGGCGACACCACCCATCCCGCCGACGAGACGGATCTGCTGGGCTGGAACGACGCGGGGGACGCCGCCCTCCTGTTCGCGGTGAGCCGCGACTTCAAGACGCGCTACCTGCATCGCGTGGACGGCATCACCGGCGCCACGCTGCTGCTCGACTCGCTGCGCGACAGCGCCTGGGTGGACGGCCCGTGCTTCGGGTGCGGCGGCTGGTACGACGGCGGCAAGCGCGTCTGGTTCGTGTCCGAGGCCGACGGCTTCGCCCACCTCTGGTCGGTGGCCGGCGGCGGCGGCGACCGGCGCCAGTTGACCTCGGGTCGCTGGGAAGTCCTTGGCGCCACCCTCACCGACGACCGGAGCGCCTTTCTCCTCCACACCAGCGAGGCCTCGCCCTTCGAGCAGCACGCGTACGAGATGCCCGTGGGCGGCGGCGCACGCCGCCGCCTGACGACAGTGGCCGGCGCGCACGCCGTGGTCGTCTCCCCCGACGGCAGGTGGATGGCCGACGTCTGGTCGGCCGCCAACCGGCCGCCCGAGCTCTACCTCCTTCCCCACCGTGACGGCGGCGACGCCGAGCTCGCCCGGGCGGCCGGCTCGTCGCCGGCTCAGCTCACGAGGTCCACCACCGCGGCGTGGCGGAGTTATCCCTGGATCGCCCCCGAGATCGTCACGATCCCCGCGTCCGACGGCGTCATGGTGCCGGCCCGCATTTACAGACCGTCCGACGCCGGCCGCGGCGCCAAGCCCAACGGCGCGGCCGTGATCTTCGTCCACGGCGCCGGCTACCTGCATAACGTGCACCGCTGGTGGTCGAGCTACTCCCGCGAGTTCATGTTCAACCACTTCCTCGCGTCGCAGGGCTACGTCGTCCTCGACCTCGACTATCGCGGCTCGGCCGGCTACGGCCGCGACTGGCGCACCGCCATCTACCGCCACATGGGCGGCCGCGACCTGCAGGACCAGGTCGACGGCTCCCGGTATCTCGAGAAGCAGTTCGGGATCTCCGCCGAGCACGTCGGCCTGTACGGCGGCAGCTACGGCGGCTTCATCACCCTCATGGCGCTCTTCACCGAGCCGAAGCACTTCGGCGCCGGCGCCGCCCTCCGCAGCGTCACCGACTGGGCGCACTACAACGACGGCTACACCGGACGGATCCTCAACCGGCCGCAGGCGGACTCCATTGCCTATCGACAGTCGTCGCCGATCTGGTTCGCCGAGGGGCTCGAAGACCCGCTCCTCATCGCCCATGGGATGGTCGATACCAACGTCCACTTCCAGGACGACGTCCGCCTGGTGCAGCGCCTGATCGAGCTCGGCAAGTCCGGCTGGGAGCTGGCCGTCTACCCGGTGGAGGACCACGGATTCGTGCGCCCCGACTCGTGGGCGGACGAGTATCGCCGTATCTTCGAGTTGTTCCAGGCGCACCTCCCCGTGCGCTAGGTGGGACGGACGTTTCCGTCGGAGGCGGCGAGCTGATGGGTACTGGCGCGATCTCGATGGGTCGGTGGCGGCTGGCGCGTCTCCTGCGACGCGCCTCCTCGGCGCTGCGCGCCATCGTCGGCGCGCCCGACTACGACCGCTACCTCGCCCACATGCGCGACCGCCACCCCGGGCGCCCGGTGCTGAGCCGCCCCGACTTCGAGCGCCAGCGCCTCGACGACCGGTACACCCGGCCGGGGAACCGCTGCTGCTGAACCCGCCGGGACTCCTCCCGTGATGCTGGCCCGGCGCATCGCCGCCTTCATCGTGGGCGCCGCAATGATGGCGATGACCGCCTACGCCTCGGCCCCCGCCCTCGGCTTGGTCATCGCCGGCATCCTCGGCACCTGGCTCGTGAGGCGCCGGATGGGACTTGCCTTCCGCCGCCGCGACATGCTCCTCGGCGGCGCCGCCGCCGGCCTCGTCATCGCCCTCCTCCTTCTCGGGCCGAACATCGTCACCTCGGCGTTCGAGTCCCCCGAGCTGCAGAAGTCGATGGCGACGCCGATGGGCCGAGCCGCCGCCTGGATCGGCATGCTCATCGCGATGGTCATGTTCGGCGCCATGGGCGGCGTCGGCATCGCCTGGGGCGTCTCGCTCGCCGCGTTCTCGGTGGGCCTCGACCGGCGCTGGAAGGACGAGACCGACGCCGGTGGCCGCGGCGGCGGCTCGTACCGCCGCGCCAATCCGGCCATCAAGGCACAGTTCCCGGCGCTGGCGGCATTCGTCGCCGAACGATTCCCGCCCCTCGACGCCGCCGCGGCTCCTCCGGATCCCGCCGACGACCCGGTGGCCGCTCACCTGGCCGCGTCCACGCCGGACGCGATCCGGGCGCTGGTCGCCGACCTCGACCGCCTGCTCGCGATGCCGCTGGGTGATGAGCAGGTGGAGGACGTCCTCCTCACCGACCTGGGCTGCGGCTTCGATCCCGCGTTCGCGGGGCTGTCGGCGCGGGCCTGGCTGACGCGGGTGCGGGGCGCGCTCCAAGCGGCCCTGGCGACCCCGGCCGCCGCCGTGCCGCCCGCTACCTAACGACGACCCGGCACCACCGCCATCAGCGCCACCGCCGCCACGCCGGCCATCAACGCCCCGAACCCGAACGCCGCCGGCGCACCCGCTTTGTCCCAGATCGCGCCGAACAGCACCGACGCCGGCAACGCCCCCAGCCCGATCGCGAGATTGTACCAGCCGTAGGCAGCGCCGCGCCGCGTCGCCGGCACCAGGTCGGCCACCAGCGCCTTCTCCACCCCCTCGGTGAGCCCGAAGTACACGCCGTACGCGGCGAACAGCGCCCACGCGTGCCACGTCGCCGTCGCCCGCCCGAACCCGAAGTAGACCGCCGCGTACACCAGCCATCCCGCCACGATCAGCGGCTTGCGCCCCAGCCGGTCCGAGAGCGCGCCGCCCGGCGTGCTCGACGCCGACTTCACGACGTGCAGCGCCGCCCACAGCACCGGGATCAGCGCCGCCGTCACCCCCAGTTGTGAGGCACGCAGCAGCAGGAACGCATCGGTCGAGTTCCCTAACGTGAACACCAGCAGCACGGCGAGATAGGCCGTGAAGCGTCCGCCCAGCGCGCCATCCGCCGTGCCCACCGCGGCGCCGGGAGCCGGCGCGGCGCCGCCGGACGCGTGGGTGGGGTGCGGCTGCTCCCGCACAAACGCCAGCGCGACCATCGCCGCCGCCGCCGGCACCGCCGCCAGCAGAAAGACGCGACGCATCGGCAGCCCCAGCCACTGCAGCATCACGAACGCCGCCAGCGGTCCCACCACCGCGCCGGCGTGGTCGGCGGCGCGATGGAAGCCGAACGCCCGCCCGCGCACCGACGGATCCGCCGAGTCCGCGAGCAGCGCATCGCGCGGCGAGGTGCGGATTCCCTTCCCCACCCGGTCGGTGAGCCGCACCGCCATCACCTGCCACGGCGCCTGTGCCAGCCCCACCAGCGGCCGCGCCACCGACGCCAGCAGGTAGCCCATCACCACCAGCGGCTTCCGCTTCTTCACCCGGTCGGACCACCACCCGCTGGCGAGCTTCAGCATCGCCGCCGTCGACTCCGCCGCCCCCTCGATCAGCCCGATCGCGCTCGCCCCCGCGCCCAGCACGGTGCTGAGGAAGACCGGCAGCAGCGGATAGATGATCTCGCTCGACGCATCGGTGAGGAAGCTGACGGCCGAGAGCGCCAGGACGTTGCGGCCCAGCGCGCGGATGCCGCGGGGCGGCGGAGCGGCAGTCTCCTCCGTCACGGCGCGGCCGGCGTTCGCGCGCGCCGCGCGTGCGCGTCGCACAGCGCCAGCAGCTCGTCGTCGCGCAGCACCCGGTTGGTGCGCTTGGCGGCGTCGAACAGCGCCTGGCAGAGCGCCTCGTCGGCCGCGTCGAGTCCGTGCGCCTCCAGCCAGTACTTCACGTTCGAGATGCCCGACACCGGCGAGATCTCGATCCGCTGCACCAGGCCGAAGTCCCCGGCCGGCACGCCCGAGTAGATCCGGTCCGCCAGCCAGGCGTGTCCCTTCTTCCGCGCCTTGACGATCGCCGCCGCGTGGACCCCCGTCCCGGTGCGGAACGCGTCTTCGCCCAGCACCGGATAGCCGGGCGGGATCGGCACGCCGCACGCCCGCGACACCAGCCGCGAATACTCGGGCAGCTTGGTCAGGTCATGCCGGTGCGCCCCCAGCAGCCGGAGGTTGATCAGCAGCAGGTCCATCTCGGCGTTGCCCACCCGCTCGCCGATCCCTAACGCCGTGCCGTGCACCCGGTCGGCGCCGGCCTCGATCGCCGCCAGGCAGTTCGCCAGCCCGAAGCCCCGGTCGCGGTGGCCGTGCCAGTCCAGCTTCACCGCCTCACCACTCGGCCCAATGATTTCATCTTTCACGAATCGCACCAGCCGCCGCGCCCCGTCCGGCGTCGCGTGCCCCACCGTGTCCGCCAGGCAGAGCCGCCGCGCCCCCCACCGGATCGCGTTCCCGTACAGCGCCTTCAGCGTCTCCGGCGCCGCCCGGGTGGTGTCTTCGGTCACGAACATCACCGGCAGCCCCTCGCCCACCGCGAACGTCACCGCCGCCTCGCTCGCCGCCAGCATCTTGTCCAGCGTCCAGTCTTCCGCGTACTGGCGGATGGGCGACGACCCGATGAACGTCGCCGCCTCGATCGCGATCCCCGCCTCCTGCGAGATCTCGGCCACCGGCCGGACGTCGGCGAGCACCGTCCGCGCCGCGCAGTTCGGCGACAGCTTGAGCCGCGCCCCGACAATCTCCTTCGCCAGCGCCAGGGTGTCGGCGCGGGCGCGCGGCCCCGCCCCCGGCAGGCCGATGTCGGCCGACGCGATCCCCAGCTCCACCATCAGGTGCAGCAGCGCCCGCTTGTCGTCGATCCCGGGGTCGGTCACCGACGGACACTGCAGCCCGTCGCGCAGCGTCTCGTCGTTGAGCTCCACCCGGCACGTCGTCCAGTCGAACGCCGGGTCCACCACGTTCCAGTCGTAGATCAGGTCGCGCTCGTCCATCTCCATTACCGGTGCGGGACAGGAGGAATGTATCGGACGCGCCCCACGGGACAATACGACCCCGCCCTCGACGAACCGCGACGCGGGTCGCCATATTTCGCCATGGCCAACACGAGCAGACCCACGCCCGCCGGCGGCAGTCAGTTGCCGAATCGCCAGTCGGTACTCGGCAAGTCATCGCGCACCCTGCCGCGCAAGATCCAGCTCTACCTGCGCGACCGCACCACGATCGTCGGCAACGTCTACCTCGCCGAGGGACAGGACCTCGTCCTCTACCTGGGCAGCCGGAAGAGCGGGTGGATCAACCTGGTCGGCGTCGAGGCCAGCGGCATGTACGACGAGCTGAACCACGCCGTCTTCCAGACCCACCAGGTGCTCTGGGCCTCGCCGATCGACAACAGCGTGCCGCTGGTCCACACCCTGCCCAGCGCCGTGGCCCGCAAGGTGGAGGCGGTGCTCGAGGACGGCCGGGTGCTGCGCGCCGGCCTGTTCGCCCTCACCGGACAGCGCCTGAGCGACTTCCTCCACACCTTCGGCGACTTCATCCCGCTGGTGGAGGTGCGCCTCCTCCCCACCGGCGACCTGCTCGGCGACCTGGCGGTGAATCGCACGGCCATCCGCTTCCTGGCCGAGACCGGCGCGCCGCCGTCGCGGCCCACGCCGACCAGCACGCCCAGGATTCGTTAGGGAGGCTTGGCCGTGCCCGGGGCCGCGAGCCCGATGCATCGCCTGGTCGCCGATTGCCGGACGCGCCTCGCCGCCGGTGACGCCGCCACCCTCCGCGACCAGGTCGACGTTACAGAAATTGCGGCCCCCACCGGGCACGAAGCGGCCCGCGCTGACTGGATGGCCGCGCGCTTCCGCGCCCTGGGTCTCGCCGACGTCCGGATCGATGAAGCCGGCAACGCCATCGGCCGGCGCCCGGGCCTGGACTCGTCAGGCATGCTGGTGGTCTGCGCCCACCTCGACACCGTCTTCCCCGCCGACACCCCCCTCCGGGTGCGCCGCGACGGCGGCCGGCTGTCCGGGCCCGGCATCGGCGACAACGGCCGCGGGCTGGCCGCCCTCCTCGCCCTGGCCCGCGCCCTGGACGGCGTCCACCTGCGGCCGCCCCGGGACATCGCGTTCGTCGCCACCACCGGCGAAGAAGGCTCCGGCGACCTCCGCGGCGCCAAGCACTACTTCGCCTCGGCGCCTGACGTCACAGCCGCCATCGCCCTCGACGGACCCGGCGACGAGCGGATCGTCCACCGCGCGCTCGGCTCCCGGCGCTATCGCGTCGAGTTCAACGGGCCGGGCGGCCACAGCTGGGCCGCGTTCGGCGCCCCCAACGCCGTGCACGCCGCCGGCCGCGCCATCGCCCGCCTGGCGGCGCTCTCGCTCCCCCATGCGCCGCGCACCACCCTCTCCGTCACGCGGCTGAGCGGCGGCCTGTCGATCAACTCCATCCCCGCCGACGCCTGGTTCGAGGTCGACCTCCGCTCCACCGCGCCGGCGATGCTCGACCGCTACGACCGCGAGCTCCACCAGCTGGCGCGGGCCGCCATGGACGCCGAGAACGACCGGCGGGTGGAGGGGAGCGGGCCGCTGTCGGTGGCCGTCACCCGGATCGGCGACCGGCCGTGCGGCGAGGTGCCTGACGACCACCCGCTGGTCCGCGCCGCGATCGAAGCCACCCGGGCCGCGGGGCGCGAGCCCGAGCTGGCCGCCGCGTCCACCGACGCCAACGTCCCGATTTCTCTCGGTATTCCGGCGGTGTCGCTGGGGGCCGGCGGGCGGGGCGGCGACGCCCACACGCCGCACGAGTGGTACGAGAACGCGGACGGCCCGCTGGGCGTGGCCCGCGCCATGGCCCTCCTCCTGGCGCCGCCCGCCTGACGCGGCCGCCGGGCGCGCATGCTCACCGCTCGGCCCCCACGCTCACCGTCACCATCCGCCGCGCCCCGCTCGGCGTGAACGCACCCGCGTACCCCGCTAGCCGCGCGCTCAGCGACTCCACGCCCGTGCGCAGATACAGCCGGTAGTTCGCCCGCTGCCAGCTCACCCGTCCCTCCGCCGCTACTCCCAGCGCCTGGGTCGCGTAGTACTCCACCTCCGGCGCTATGTACGAGCGGTACACGGTGCCGAGCGAATCCTCCGCCGGGATAGTGGCCGATGGCGTGTAAAGCGTGGCCGCCGCGCCGGCGCGCACTGCCACACGCCGCGAGACGCGGTATGACGCGCCCGCGCCGCCCCCCCATTGCCAGGACGCCCGCTCGTCGGTCAACTCGGCCACGGCATCGTGGGTGAAGCGACGTGAGCGCCCCAGCTCCCCCTGCGCGAATGCCGCCCAAGGAGCGCCCGCCGGCTGCCACACGGCTCCGAGCCTCGTGTTCCAGTCGCTCGCCGTGCCGCGCACGATGATCCCCGTGAGGTCGCTCCGCCGCGCCTCGGTGGTCACGCGCTGCATCGTGCCGCCCAGGGTGAGTAAAATCGCCTGGTCGAAAATCCCGCGCTGCACGACGAATCCGGCGCGCGGGCCGGTGCCCTGCCACCGGTCGCTGGGTGGGTTCTGCACTTGCGCGGAGCTCTGCGATTCAGCCTCGCGCTCCTCCTCCCACCACGCCACCCACCGTGCTCCAAGCGACTGCCCCTCGGCGGCACCGCCGAGCGCGCGCCCGTCGCGGTCGAGTCGGCGGACGTACGGCGAGACGCCCAGGTCGCCCGGCTCCACTTCGGCCATCCCCTGCAGCTCGGTCACCACGATCCTGTCGGCGATGGGGACGACGTTCCCGTTCTCCCCGCGGGCCGTGCGGCGCCCGTGCACGCTCACCGTCACCCCTGCCAGGGGAGCCGGCGCGCCACGCCGAGGGTGAGGCCGGGAATGGAGACGTGGTCGAGGTGGGCGATCCGCGCGTGGTCGGTGTTCACCTGCTCGGCGGCGAAGCCGACGGCGACACCGGCGCTCCACGCGCCCCAGCGCCACCCGATGGCGCCCTCGGCCAGCACCGTGGAGCGCGCGAGGTTGGGGGCGGCGCTGTCAACCGGGACGAGCGGGTCGATGGAGTACGGGTCCACCAGCACAGCCGAGGTGCCGCCCTCGCTCTCGGCCCCGCGCTGGACGAGCACGTGTCCCACCGCGGCGCCATGGGACCCCACGGGTTGCCAGCCCAGTCCGCACGCGCCGGTAGCGCCTGACGAACCCGGGTCGAGCGGGCGGCGGAACGCACCGCTCTTGGCGCCGTGGCCGAACGCGAGACGCAGAAACGAGCTGTCCACTTCGCCGGCGACGGTAGCCGGCGTGCCCGCCGACCAGAGCAGTCCAACCCGCGGCGCGGCGGCCGGCATCGCGGCGAGCGAGGCGGGCGTGACCGGGCCGCCGCGCCCCGGATCGGCGAGCGGGATGATGGGCGACCAGGCGATGGTCCACGGCGCCTCGGTGCGCGTGCCGCAGTCGGGAGCCTGCGCGCGCGCGTTGACGGGGGCGCCGAGCGCGGCCGCGGAGAGGGCGAGCGCATAACGGCGCATGCCCGCGATCATCGCAGCATCTCGGCGAACGCGCCGCCGGGAAGCGTGACCTCCAGCCCGAAGCGCACCGAGGGATAGAGCCGCGCCGTGCTCCCCGCGCGCTCGTACTGCCCCACGCGATTGAGCACGTTGAAGGCGTAGAGCGAGAGCCTGCCGTCGCCGGGGAGTGTCTTGGCCACCTGCAGGCTGAGCAGCCAGTCGCCGGGGGCGGCGGCCGGCTGCGGGAGCAACCCCACGCGCGCGCGGCGGATGTCGGCGTACTGCGGCAGCGTGCGGTCGCCCGGCGGCACGGGCACGAGCTGCCCGTCGCGTGTCAGGTACCCGACAAAGGCGAGCGTGTCGGTGGCCCCGATGTCGCGCGACACCTGCTTGAGGTCCTGCTGCACGACAGCGGTGATGACCAGGCCGAGCCGCGGCTGGTGGTGGATCACGCGCCACGTGACCAGCGACCGCTCGCCGAAGCGCTCGAATCCCTGCCAGTACGGGATGCGCGCGATGTTGGACTGGAGCTGGATGCCGTCGATCTGCGACTGGCTGAACTGGATGTCGGCGACGCTGAACCAGGAGCGCGCCCACGAGCCCTGCACCGCGAGCTGGGTGCGGATGGCCGTCACCTCGGGGAAGAACGCGGTCATTTCCACACCGCGCGTGAGGAGCGTGAGGTCGTTGGAGGGACGGTTGATGATGATCGGGAGCGTATCCACCGAGGTGGCGGGCTCGACGATCGTCGGAGGCTGGCCGGTGCCGATGGTGGAGTCGCTCAGCGCGTAGTGCTCGCGGGTGATGACGTCGGGAATGGAGGCGAAACCCGCGCCGCCCATGACCGTGTTGCGGTAAGCGACCACCGAGATCACGCCCCCGGTGTGCCCGACGTCCACCTCCACCCCCGCCTCACGCTGGTGGGACACGGACCAGCCGAGGTCGGCGTTCGTCGGGTTGCGCAGGAAGGTGGTGAGCACGGCCAGCCGCTCGACGGGATCGGACGTATACCAGTTCACGTTCACCACGTCGTAGTACTCGGGCGGCGGGGAGAGGGCGCCGAGCGACGGGAGTTTGGCGGTGTTGCCGATACCGCCGCGGAGGCGGAGCCAGGGGCGCGGCGAGAGCTGCGCGGTGAGGCGCGGTTCGAGCACCGCGTCGCGCGATTTGGAGAGCCACCAGCGCCCGCGGTGCAGCACGTCGGCGCGGAGGCCGCCCTGCACCTCGAGCGACACGTTATGGGGGAAGATGCGGAGAAGCCGGTCGTCAAGGTACCAGCCGCTGGTGGGAACGGGCGGAGCGGCGTCGTACCGGCGCGGGCGATCGAAGCCCGCCACGCCATTGAAGAACGACTGCGGCGGGAACTCGACGTCGTACTGGAAGCCGGCGCCGGCGTTCCACTCCCGCCGCAACTCGCCGCCCGCGGTCAAGTGGTGGTCGAAGCCGAACCGTCGTGGCGCGGCCGTGAGCTCCGCGCGCGAGTAGAGGAGCCAGGGCGTGCCGTCGATCTTCACGTCAGCGAGGTACTGCCCGCCTATGAAGTGGCCGATGGCGCGTCCGGAGGTGAGCCGGTCGGTGAACGGCTGCGCGCCGCGCGTCATCAGCGACTGGGTGAAGCCGCGCTGCTGCGTGACGTCGAGCGCGCCGGTGAGGGCGAAGTGCGTGCCGCGCGGACCGGGGCCGCTCAGCCGCTCGTTGAGTCGGAGGCTGCGATCGTGACTCGCGTTTGCGTAACCGGGGAGCACATTCGGCTCCTCCGGATTGTCGGCGTAGAGCTGAGAGAAGTCGGCGCGCGAATCGAGCACCCACGGCAACGCCGCGTCGGCGGCGCCGGTGACGGGCGCGCTGGACCAGCGGTGGGCGACGTGCGCGTCCACGCGCGAGGCGCGGTCGTCGCGGAGCGGGCTGGCGCGGGTGCGGGCGATGTCGAATGTGCCGGACAGGGCCTGGAGACCGCCGGCCATCGCGTGCCCGCCGACGAAGGAGGCCTCGACGGTGGCCGGGTCGTAGCGGGCGACGAGCTCGGGAGCCACCTCGCCGGCGCGGGTGTCCACGATTACCGCGCCCTGCGTGAGGTCCCCCCAGCGCGCGGAGGGGATGCCGCGAATGACCTCCACGCGCTCCAGCGTGGAGGCGGGGATGCGACGCAGGTCGATGCCGCCGCCGGCCGAGGACGGGAGCACGAGCTCGGCGCGCGGGCCGGCACTCTGGAGGTTCGCGTTGTTGGAGAGCGGCACGCCATCCATGATGATGGCGGTGCCGAACGAGGCCAGGTCAGCGGCGCCGGGGCCGAGTGGCGAGGCGGGACCGCCGGTGGGGATCGGCGCCGTGCGGATGGAGAACTGCTGCACGCCGTCGAGGCCCGGCGGGGCGACGGCGACGCCGGGCGTCAGTTCGAGCACACCGGCGAGGCTGGTGGCGCTCTGGTTCGCGATCGCGTCGCGGTCGATGACGCTGGCGGTGCCCAGCTCGCCGCGGGCGCGCCCGGTCGGTTCGGCGGTGACGGTGACGCGCTGGAGCGTGAGGGCGCTGCGGGCGAGGCTGACGTCCCGCGTGATCGTGCCCTCGGTGCCCACCGTCAGCGGGACGCGCGTGGGTGCGAAGCCGATGCTGCGGACGATGAGGACCTGCGGCCCCGGCGGGACGCCGACGAGCTGATAGCGGCCGACCGAGTCGGTGCGCGTCGCCGGCGCGCCCGCCTCGAGGGCAACCAAGGCGTTAGGGACTGGCTCGGCAGTCGCGGCCACGGTGACGCGGCCGGTGATGGTGACTCCGTGGGGAGCCCGCTGCTGCGCGGCCAGGAGTGCCGGCGCGAACAGGAGGAGGATGCAGAGCGGAACGCGCCCGGTGTGGAGGCCCGGTGCGGCCACGGGCCCGGGATCGCTCCTCACGGAAGTTGGAACGGCGTGCCTGGCGCGCTGAGGAAATCGCGCGCGCTGTTCCGCGTGCGGAGGAGGATCTTTCGGCCGTCGGGAAGCCTGCCCACCCCCCGCCGCTGCTCGGAGTAGCCGTCGAGACCCCTAAAAAAGAAGGGACTCTGATCGAGGCTGGGATGGACTGGGTTGGTGGTACAAGGGGGAGCGCTGGAGCTGTACGCGGACAAATCGAACTCGAACTGGCCGATATCGAGGATGCGATCGCGCGGCACGCGCTGGTAGTACTTCCCGTTGATGACGTTGGGCTGGCGCGGCAACGACGCCGTGTCAACAGGCAACGCCAGAAACGGAACGGGCCATAACTCGAAGTAGAACATCCCGTGACCCGTGTTCGGTTCGTTCGGCCCGAGCCAGATCAGATTGGGCACACCCGGGTTGTCCGTGTCGCTGCTGCCCACTGACTCATAGTCGGCGTTCGACAGGTCGTACACGCCTTCCGGGAAGAGCGGCGTGTGATCGATCGCATCAGTGGCCACGACGATCAGGCCTCCGGGAGGCAGCGGATGCTCGCGTCCGCTGCCAGGGAAGGCGTACATCCAGAGTGCCCACACGCCTATCGAGTCTCCCAGGAGAGGCGAGATCAGTTGGCATGGATGGGTGGGGTACTGCCACCAGCCCTCCTGACCGTTTCCGATGATCTTGCCATCGAGATAGATGGTCGTGTCCGAGTTGTTGTACAGCTCGACGAACCCGCTGTACGAGTACTGCCCGAGGCCACCGACGTACGGAATTTCGTCGGAGAACTCGCTGATGACCAGCGACCCTCGGCGCCCCGCGGCGAGCGCGAGGGCTGAATCGGTGCCGGGCGCTTTGACGTCGAGCGCCAGTGCGCCGCCGAGCGCGTTCACATCGCGGTCGCTCTGCGAGAGGCGAGCATTCTCCGCGCTGTCGAGCACCCGGACCACCGAGACGCTGTAGTTGCCCTCCAGAATGTTGACGTACCGCGCGATGCCGGCGGAGTCCGTCGAGGCGGTCAGCTCGATGCTTGACCCCGCGCGCCTCGCGGCGACTTGGACGCCGGCGGGGATCCCGCCTGCCCATCCAAGCGCGTTCGCGATGCCGGTGTCGCGAGGATCAATGGTCAGGCGGACGGTGAGCGTCGCTTTCCTGATGACGCCGCCGCTGGTGTCCACTCCGGTAGTGTCCGTGCGGCCCGCCGTCGGGTAGCGGACCACGCTCGGCTCGCAGGCGAGAATCAGGAGCAGGACTGCCCCGAAAGTCAGAGCCCAAACCGATCGGGCGGGCAGGCGCATGGCCACTACAGGACTCCCGCATTCACCGGCCGCGGCGCGCCGACCGTGTGATTCCCAACGCTCAGGCGGCGCTGCCCGTCGCGGTTGAGCCGTGAGGCAGGCATCTTCTGACAACACGTAGGCCCGCGGTACGTCGCCTGTCAAGCTTTGGATCACGCGCCGTCGGCGGTCGCATGCCTGCAGCGGACAGGCCTTAAGAAATCGGCGCGCTCCGCACTTCGCTGTGGTCGCCGATGCTCACGCTCCCACGCACGCCGTCGAGAACCACCTCGCTCCCGACGAGCGAATCGGTCAGGTGGCACCCCGTGAGCCGCGCCCGCTCCCCCACGATCGTGTCGCGCAGCGTCGAGCGTTCGACGACCGCTCCACTACCTAACGACACATTGGGCCCGATGGTCGCATCGACGAACGTGACACCGTCCTCGATGTAGACGGGATCCACCAGCCGCACCCCCGGCGGCACCGTCGCCGGCCGGCGGGCACGACCCCGCCCCCCACGCTCCGTGGACAGCATCACACGGTTCGTGTCGAGCAGGGTCTCCACCTTCCCCGCATCGTACCACCCCTCGACATCGATCACCGAGATCTTGGCCCCCTTGTCGATCATGTACTGGAAGGCATCGGTCAGGTAGTACTCGCCCTGGTTGGTCGGCTGCTTCAGGACGTGGTCGATCCCCTCGAACAGCAGCTTCCAGTTCCGGATGTAGTAGAGCCCGATGTTCGCGCGACGGGACACCGGCGTCTTCGGCTTCTCGACGATCCTCGTCATGTACCCGGCGGCGTCGGTCACCACCACGCCGAAGCGCTGGTAGTCCTCCACCTCCTTGGTCCAGATGATGCCGTCGGCATCCGAGCGGTGGATCACCGAGAGATCGGCGTCGAAGATCGTGTCGACGAAGATGATCAGCACCGGCTGGTCGACGTACGGCCGCGCCAGCGCCACCGCCCCCGCCGTCCCGTCCTGGACTTTCTGCTCCACGAACACCGACGGGATGGCGACCGTCGCGCGCGCGTATTCCTCGACGCGCTCCTTCAGGTGCCCGGTGATATAGACGACCTGCTCCACGTCGCCGAGCTTCTGGACGTCGTCCATCACGTAGGCCATCACCGGCTTTCCCGCCACCTTCAGCATCGGCTTGGGAGTCAGGTGCGTGTGCGGCCGCAGCCGCGTCCCCTTCCCCGCCAGCGGGATGATCACCTTCACGGCGCGCTCGTCCCCTCGCGTCCGTACCGGTCGCTCAGCCTGACGACGTCGTCCAGGTCCGGCGTCGACGCCTCGAGCACCTCGCAGTCGGTGACCGCCTCCATCTGGTGGACGGTCCCGGGCGTGTTCCGGAAGCTCTCCCCCGCGCGCAGCCGCACGTCGCGCAGCTCGCCGGCCTCCCCCTCCTTCACCCGGTAGATCATCTCGCCCGAGAGGAGGTGGATCGTCTCGTCCTTCCGGTTGTGGTACTGCACCGAGAGGGCGTGGCCGGCCTTGATGTGGAGCACCTTGCCGACGTAGCGGTCGGTGTGCGCCCAGATCGTCTCGTGCCCCCACGGCTTGGGGACCGTGGTCACCGTCACGCGGCCGCTGCTCACCGGCCGGCCAGCATCCGCCCGCGCAGGAGCGCCAGCCGGCGCCGCACCGAGCCGTCCATCACCGTGTCCCCCACCTTCACCACCACGCCGCCCAGTATCGCCGGATTCACCGACAGGTGCGGCACCACGTCCTTCCCCAGCGCCCGCGACAGCTCGCGCGCGATCATCTTCGAACCCTTGTCGTCCATCGGCCGCGCCACCGTCACCCGCGCGTGCACCCGACCCTCGATCGCGTCCACCAGGTTCCAGTACTCGATCGCGATCGCCGGAATCAGCATCTGCCGGCGGTTCGACACCAGCTTGGTCAGAAAGGCGAGCATCAGCCTCGGCACCCGGTCGCCCAGCGCCCGCGCGAACCACTGCCGCTTCTGCTCGGCGCTCACCCGCGGCGACTCGAGGAAGCGCGACAGCGTCTGGTCGTTCTCGATCGCCGTGGCGATCTCGGTGAAGGTGCGCCCCCACCCCGCCAGCTCCTTCGCCCGGCTGGCCAGGGCCAGCAGCGCCTCGGCGTAGTTCTTCGCGATCGTGGTGTCGCGCATCTACTTCTTCGCGGCCGACAGCGACGCCAGGAACGACTCCACCAGCTGGCGGTTCGCCTGGTCGTCGAGGTTCTTCTCGATCACCTTGCTGGCGCCGGCCAGCGCCAGGTCCACCGCCTCACGACGGAGCGCCAGGATCGCCTTGGTCTTCTCGGCCTCGATCTCGCGCTTGGCGCGCTCCAGCACCTCGCCCTGCTGCACCCGCGCCTGCTCGAGGATTTCGCCGCGCATCTTCTCGGCGGCCGCGCGGCCGTCGGCGATCAGCTTCTGCGCCTCGGCCCGCGCGCCGTCCAGCTGGCGCCGGTGCTCCTCCAGCACGCGAGCCGACTCCTCGCGGTCCTTTTTCGCCTGCTCCAGGGCGTCGCGCAGCGCCTGCTCGCGCGCCTCCACCGCCGCCAGCATCGGCTTGAACGCGAGCGGCGTCAGGATCACCAGCAGGGTGACGAAGATCACCAGCGTCCAGACCATCAGTCCGCCGCTGGGCGTCAGCAGGCCGCCCTTGGCCTCCGCCTCGGCGGCCCAGGCGGGCTGCGCCGACAGCAGGAGCAGCGCCGCGGAAACGATCGAAGTGCGCATGAAGAATTCCGTGGAAGGATCGGCGGCGGGGGACCCGGGCCCCCGCCGCCGCAACCGTCTAGAACTTGTTCACGATCAGGAACGACACGACCACGGCGAACAGCGCGGCTCCCTCGACCAGCGCCGCGAAGATCAGGGCGGCCGTCTGGATCCTGGCGGCCACTTCGGGCTGCCGGGCCATCCCTTCCACCGCCTGGCCGCCGATGCGTCCGATACCGATGCCGGCACCGATGACGGCGAGCCCGCCGCCGACGCCCGCGCCCAGCATGCCCCACGCGCCCATGTACTCCCTGTTGAACGCGCTCACGGCCTGGAGAAGTCCGATCACGTGCATGGTTGGCTCCGAACGAAAGACGTTAGGTAACGCGCTCCGCGCCGCATCCCGCCGGCACCGCCCGTCGCCGAGGCCCGGGCCTCAACGGGCATCCCCGGCCGCCCGGCCGGGTACCAACGCGCGGAGTGGAGTCCAGCCCGCGCGCCTGACTGCGAATGAGGAACGAGGAACGAGGAGACCAGCTGTGAGTGCCGCCCTTCGCCCTCTTTCCTCCCCTCAGGTTCCGCCCCTTCCTCCCACCCACCCTTCGCCCTCCTTCCACCCTCCTTCCTCCCTCCCTCCCTTCCTCCCTCCCTCCCTGCTAGTGCGCACCACTGCGCATGAGCCCAATGAACACACTCGACAGCAGCGTGAAAATGAACGCCTGCAGGAACGCCACGAACAGCTCCAGCATGCTGATCGCCACCCCCATCGCCACCGACACCGGCACGATGAAGAACCCGAAGGTGAAGATCAGGCTGATCATCGCCAGCATTACCACGTGACCCGCCGTCATGTTGGCGAATAACCGGATGGCGAGCGCGAACGGCTTGGTGAACTTCCCGATGATCTCCACCGGCGTCATCACCAGCGTCATGCCGGCCTTCATCAGGAAGGGCATGTCGTGCGGCCAGTACACGATCGTCGCGATGTACCCCTTCCCCATCGACCGCATTCCGGAAATCTCGACGGTGATGAAGGTGATCAGCGCCAGCGTCGCGGTCACCGAGATGTTGCCGGTCGCGGTGGCGCCGTACGGCACCAGCCCCAGCAGGTTCGCCGCCAGGACGAAGAAGAAGATCGTCAGCAGCAGCGGGACGAACCCATCACCGTGCGGCCCCACGTTGGGGAGGATCACCTCGTTCCGCATGTACAGCACCATCCCCTCGATCGCGTTCGCCAGCCCGCCCCTGGGCGACCCGGTCGCGGACGTGCCGCGCACGTGGGCGCGCGCCGCGAGGATCAGGATCAGCGTGATCAGCGACGAGGAAATCAGCAGCATCACCACGTGCTTGGTCGGCGACAGGTCGAGCGACAGGCCCCCGATCCGCACCGGCTCCCACCTCGGCAGCTGGTACTCGCCGTAGAACGGGATCTCCAGCTCGTGGGAATCGGTGATGTGCGGCGTGATGAAGTCGGGGGCCCGCGCCGGCGCGGTCGCCTCGGCCTTCGCGCTGTCCGCCCGTACCGCCGGCGTCGCGCCCGCTTCCTGCGCGCGCAGCGCGCCCCCCCCCGGCGGCGCTACCGCCAACCCGATCGTCCAGACCCACGCCGAGAGCTTCATGCCTTGAGAAAGAGAGGTTCGAGCAGCGTCGAGAGGAAGAGGAACACCGCGAGACTCAGCAGCGCCGCCATCGGAGCCAGCCCCAGCGCCCGGACGATCACCAGGCCGTACACCCCCAGCACCACCAGCCGCAGGATCGCCCCCACCCCCCACGCCGCCATCACATTGTCCCGCGACGTGAGCCGGACGATCGTGAACGCGAACAGCTGCACGACGATCGCGATCCCGGCGCTCACCCATATCGCGTGATGGTCGGCCGGCGTCCGGAAGGCCAGCCCCATCACCCACCCCAGCACCGCGACCAGCCCGACCGTCGCGGCGGCGAAGCGGACCCCCGACTTCAACGCTTCCCGCCCTTCGCCCGGTCGTCCTGGCGCCGCTGGTCCGACATCAGCTTCCGGTACATCGCGTAGATGCTCGCCGCCGCCCCCACGAACACCCCCAGGATCAGGAAGAGTGGCGCACTCCCCACCTTCCGGTCCAGCCACATCCCGCCGTACAGGAACGCCACCAGCGTCACCGCAAACTGAAGCCCCAGACCGGCATAGGACCCGATCGACGCCCCGTCATCGGCGTCCGCCTTCGCTCCCGGCAGCGGGTCCGGCCCCCCGCCCTTCTGCTCGCCCGTCATGCGGCGCGGAATCTAGGCGCTTGTGAAATTTTTCGCAAGCGATTGGCCGGCCCTTCCGAAGACACGCCGAACACTCCCGCGACTCCAAGCAAGTGCCGACGCCTTTGGGACTTACGAGTGACTTGTCTATTGACTAAACGTCCATCTGTTGATAAGTTGGCTGCCCCTGCTTTCGTGACGTCGCGGGGCCGTCAACCGCCGCTTCGCCCTCCCCCCTCCCCCCGGGCCCCGTTTCCCGTCATGCACAATCGCCTGGTCCTCGCGCTCCTCGCCGCCGCCGTACTCGCGTACGCCTGCGGACCGCGCGTGCGATCGGCGCAGCTCGAGGCCGCCGGCGTCAGGCACCCCGCCCCCGCCCTCGCCGCCAGTCCCCTCGCCGCTTCGCTCGACATCTCGACCACCGATGGCGTCCGCTTCGCCTTCCACGTCACCAACGCCTCCGACCGCAAGCTCGA
The DNA here is from genome assembly GCA_041483735.1 of Gemmatimonadaceae bacterium. Taxonomy (GTDB): domain Bacteria; phylum Gemmatimonadota; class Gemmatimonadetes; order Gemmatimonadales; family Gemmatimonadaceae; genus JBGPGH01. The sequence goes on from JBGPGH010000021.1 coordinate 28,909, forward strand.
GGTCCGGTTCCCTAACGGGCAGACCCACGACGTCGTCGTCCTCGACTCGCTCGGCCGCGAGATCTGGCGCGCCAGCGAAGGCCGGATGTTCACCCAGTCGCTCCGCAACACCCCGATGGACGCCGGCGAAACGGTGAGCTGGCAGGACGCCTGGCGCACCCCGCCCCGCGGGGCCGTGGGACCGCTCACCGCCGTCGCGGTGCTCACCAGCCAGAACTATCCCACCGAATCGCGCGTCGCCTTCCGCCTCGGCGCGCCGTAAGCGTTCTCCCCACATTTCGAACGTTCCGTGCGCCCGATCCGTGACCGGGCGCACAGCCTCTGGCGCGCGCGGGCGGCCATCGTATCTTCCCGGTGGTCCAACCCGACTCTTGGAGGTCGTAGTATGCGTGTCATGCGTTACGCCGCGCCCGCGGTTCTCTCCCTGACGTTGCTCGCCGCGTGCAGCAGCGACAAAGCCACGAGCAGTGGCACCACTCTCTCGCTCGCCGAAAAGACGAAACTCGCGACCCAGTTCTCGGCGATGGGCACCAAGCTCGCTACCGCCGGCAACGCCGACGCGGCCGTCGCGATGAACCTCGGCGCCGCCGCGATCATCCTGGGCGGGACGGTCACCGATGTCACCCTGAACACGGCCGCGGCCGCCGCGTCGCTCCAGCGGCAGGGGTTCAAGGTCGTGACCGGGCAGGGCACCGAGCTCGCCGTTACGGCGCAGGCGTATCGCGCGGTCGCGCTGCAGCTCCGCTACGAGGCCCCGGGCGATACGTCGCTCATCTCCGCCCTCCTGCTCTTCAAGGACTCGACGGACTTCGTCCTCGGCTTCGGCGTCGGCGAGGGAACCGGCACCATCGGATCGACGGCCTCGGCCTTCTTCTGGACGCCCCCCAGCGCCTACTGGGAGGGCACGGCGGGCACCGCCACGCTCACCAAGTCGAGCACCGGCGGCAACTGCCAGAACTTCACCTTCCCGCCGCAGCAGGGCTACACGATCACCTGCAAGACCGCCAACTTCAGCGGCGCCATGAACGTCACCAACGCCACGGTCTCGGGCTCCTTTACCGGGAATACCGCCACCGGAACCCGAACGGCCAGCCTGAGCAGTCAGGGCGTCGGCGGGGTGTACATCGTGGAGAGCTTCAGCGGCAAGTGATGCACGCGACGGGCTGAGATAGTCAGCGGTACGCGGAGAGCGGGGGGCGAACACGACGTTCGCTCCCCGTTTTCTTTGGAGGTCGGAGGTCGGAGGTCGGATCCGGAGGGCGGGCTTCGTGTGAGAGGTTGGGCCGCGTGAGGCAGGCCCGGTTCTCCGGCGGGGGATACGGATGCATCGGAAGAAACGGATGCATCGGATTTGATTCGTGCCGAAGGGCGGCTTAGGAGAGGCTGCCATTTTTCTTTGTTGGCCCCCTGCCCCGCCCCTCGCCTCGATGGCTGCCCCCTCGCCCCGACCTCCGCAGTTCGACCACTGATCACTGACCCTGACCCTGACCCTGACCCTGACCCTGACCCTGACCCTGACCCTGACCCTGACCGTGTGACGTTTTCCCCCCACCCCGGGGTCTTGCCCTCATGGGACGGGCGCCGCGGCGTGTGGTCGTGCGCCCCCCCCGCCTTGACACCCCCCCGACCTCGCCCCAACATGGCCGGGTGGCCCCCTCGGAGGGCAGACGCATGAAATCCTGGCGAGTTCCCGCGACGCTCGTCGCGACCGCGATCGTGTTCGGCGCATGCGCCACCGATCGCCCCACGTCCTCCGACCTGAGCCGGAGCGCCGCCAACGCGGCCGATGCCCTGGCCCAGATGGCCGACTCCGCCCGCAAGGCCGGCGACTCCGTCAACGCGATCCCACTCGGCTTGGCCGCCGACATCATCCGGCGCACCCACCAGGTGAGCCTGATCAAGATCAACGTGAACGGCGCCCCGGTGGAGTTCCACGCCGTGGCCCAGCGGATCGAGATCACCGGCGACGGGTGCGGCACGCCAACTCCACTGCCGCCGCCGGATTCGTCGTCTCCGGGCCTGCCGCCGCGCACCGGCAGCGCCGGTGCCGACACCGGCGTGACGGTGCCGCCGGTGTTGCCGCCGGAACCGTGGCCCATGCCGCCGCCCGAGTGCGGGCTGCGCGACGCTCCCAACCTCATCGCCTGGGCGGGCGACCGCCCGCGCCTGGTGCTCTTCATCCACGCCGACACCGGCAGCTCGGTGTTCGGCTTCCCCCCCGCGCCACCGCCTTCACCACCGCCGGGCGGCGACACCACGGGGGCGGCCCCGATAGTCAGCACCTCGGTGGACTCGACGCCGCCCTTCCGGATCGCCTACGCGGTGCTCTTCAACCGCGACGGGTGGTTCTGGATGGCCACGCAGGGCGGGGTGATCGATGACGTCAAGGGCACCGACCGGAGCTGCTTCAACACCGACCAGCCGGGGGTGTCGTTCGCTGACATCATGCCGCGCTTCAAGTGCCAGCTGGCCGAGTTCCACTGGGCCTTCCGAATGAAGCTCGAGCCGGTGCAGACGATGGGTCCGCGGCCGGGCGCCGAGGGGAACGTCACCCTGTCGATGGAGAAGCAGGCGGTGTTGGGGGTGATCCTGTCCGTCCGGGTGGAGATCCCGCCGGGCCCGCCGCCCGACTCGGCGCGTCCCCTGATGCGCGGTTCGTTAGGGACCAGGCTGGACACCGCCGGCGCGCACTTCCGCTTCCAGGTGAGTAACCTGGGGCGCGGCGTGGCCGAGGCGCATTTCCCCACGTCGCAGCGCTTCGACATCCAGGTGATGGACCCCACCGGCAAGACGGTCTGGGTGTGGAGCGCCACCCGCGACTTCATGACCGTGCTCGGCGTCGAGACCGTTGAGCCGGGCGGATCGCGCGTGTACGAGGGGCTGTGGGAGAAACCCGCTCCCGGCCGGTACCTCGCGTTCGCGAGGTGGACGAGCCGGGATTTCCCGGTGGTGGCGGCCGACACTTTCGACATTCGGTAGCCTGGGGGGCTCCAGGGCCGCTCGTCCGGGAAGATTGAACGCCCGGCTGCTCACGCGGCCGGGCGTTCGCGTGTCCGGCGCACGGGGAGTAACTTCTCGGTCCTCAGGGTATCAGCGAGAAATCGGAGGACGGGTGTGATGAGTGCGCAGCCGAAGCCAGTGAACGACAGTCGCGACCTCGAGTTGCTCGACGAGCTGGCGCGGGCGCACAAGGCGCTCACCGAGCAAATCGGGCGTCGGATCGTGGGGCAGCACGAGATAGTCGACAACCTGGTCGCCGCGCTCCTGGCGGGCGGTCACGCGCTGCTGGTGGGCGTCCCCGGGCTGGCCAAGACGCTGCTCGTCCAGACCGTGTCGCAGGCGCTGGAGCTGTCCTTCAACCGCGTCCAGTTCACGCCGGATCTCATGCCGAGCGACATCACCGGCACCGAGCTGCTGGAGGAGGATCACGCCACCGGGCACCGGGTGTTCAAGTTCGTGGAGGGTCCGATCTTCGCGAACGTGGTGCTGGCCGACGAAATAAACCGGGCGCCTCCCAAGACGCAGGCGGCACTGTTGCAGGCGATGCAGGAGCACGCGGTGACCAGCGCGGGGCAGACCCGTCGCCTGGGGGAGCCCTTTTTCGTGCTGGCGACCCAGAACCCGATCGAGCAGGAGGGGACGTACCCGTTGCCGGAGGCGCAGCTGGACCGGTTCATGTTCGAGCTCCGGATCGGCTACCCGAGTCGCGACGAGGAGGAGCAGATCGTGACGGCGACCACGGGGGACGAGGACGCAACGGTGCGGCGGGTGCTGCCGGCCGAGACGCTAATCGCGCTGCAGCACCTGGTGCGGCGGTTGCCGGCGCCGCCCACGGTAGTGCGGTACGCGGTGCGGCTGGCGCGGTCCACTCGCCCCGCGGACCCGGAAGCAACCCCCGAAGTCCGGAAGTACGTGAGCTGGGGGGCGGGTCCGCGCGCCAGCCAGTACCTGGTGTTAGGGGCCAAGGCCAAGGCGGCGATGGACGGTCGCCCGGTCCCCGACCTGGACGACGTCCGGAGCGTGGCGCTGGCGGTCCTGCGTCACCGCGTGGTCCTCAACTTCCAGGCTGAGGCGGAAGGAGTGGGGGTGGAGAAGCTGATCGTGCTGGAGGAATGAACGAGGAACGAGGAACGAGGAGAAGAGCGTGTCTCCTCGTTCCTCGTTCCTCATTCGATTACCGCTTCCGCCTCGATCTCGACCATCATTGCGGGATCGATGAGTCGGCTCACTTGGACCATCGTGCTCGCAGGCCGGATGTCGCGGAAGAATTCGCCATGGGCGCGGGCGACCTCTTCCCAGCGTGAGATGTCGGTGACGAACATGCGGGTGCGGACGACGTGGTGGAGCGAGGCGCCGGCGCGGGTGAGGGCGGACTCGATGTTGCGGAGCGTCTGGACGGCCTGGGCGTAGGGGTCGCAGGGCCCGACGATGGAGCCATCGGGGGCGGTGGCGGTGGTGCCGGCGACGTGGACGACATTGCCGACGCGGACGGCGCGCGAGTATCCGGCCACCGGTTCCCACGGCGCGCCGCTCGAGAAGTTGGTGCGGGTCATGCCTCCGAAATTAGGATCGGGAACCCAAACCGGCCAGCGTCACCGAGTTCTGTGCCCGCGGCCCGGCTCCTCGTTCCTCATTCCTCGTTCGCTTCCCCTAGCCGGCCCCTGCCAAGTGCTGTATTCGTAAGGCTATGACGCCGAGTTGACGCGGCGTCTTTTCATCTCTGTGAGCCGCGCGAGAGGTCGCCGGCGTCACCAGGGGGCACCGATCGTGATGCGTCTGCGGGTGATCGGAGAGTGCGTGATCGAGGTGGGCGACAGCCGGCTCGGCCCCGAGGCGGAAATCCTCTTCGCGGCGGCGCTCTTCCTTGGCCTCCAGCGGGGCCGGCGGCTTGAGCGCGATGCGGTGGCGGCGATGCTCTGGCCCGGCGCGGACCAGGACAAGGCGCGCCACAGCCTGCGCCAGACCGTGTACCGGCTCAAGACGCTGGGAGCGGTGATCGGCTCCGGGCCCGGATGGGTGATGGCCGATGCGGCGGGCGTCCCGGGCGAGCAGATCGCATTGTCGGACCAGGGCGATCCACCGGCGGATGGCAACGACGTGGTGGCCGGGGTCGGAGAGTTCCTGCCCGGCTACGCCCCGACGTTCGCGCCGCCGTTCGCGGAGTGGGTCGAGCGTGAGCGGGACCGGGTGCACGCCAACTGTCGTCAGGCGCTGCTGAGCGCGATCGGCGGGCGGCGGGCGCGCGGGGAGTGGAGCGAAGTGGAGCGGCTCGCGCGGCGTTGCCTCCAGTTCGACCCCCTGAACGAGGAGGCGACGCTCGCGCTGGCGGAGTCGACCGCTCTGAGCGGCAGCAAGACCGAGGCGGTGCAGATCCTCGACCGCTACCTGAAGGAGCTGGGGCCGGACGCCCGGGAGATCCGGCTGCCGGCCAACGTGCTGCGACGCCGGATCGCCGAACGCCTGCCCGACTATCGTTATGCATCGGCGGCCGACGCGTGCTTCGTGGGGCGGACCGGGAGCCTGACGGCGCTGCACGGCCATTTTGCGCGGGCGCGGGCACGGGAGGGGAGCGGCTTCTTTCTCTGGGGCCCTCCCGGCATCGGCAAATCGCGTCTCGCGTCGGAGTTCCGCAAGGCGGTGATTCTGCAAGGGGCGCAATTCCACCGGCACGGGTGTCAGCCGAGCGATGCCAGGCGCCCACTCTCCGTGTTCATGAACATCGTGCCACCGCTGCTGATGATGCCCGGGGCGCTCGGCTGTTCGCCCGAGACCATGTCGTACCTGAAGCGCCTCATCGAGCTGGACCCCCGGGCGACGCCTGACCGCGCGCCGGTGCACGAAGCCGCGTACCTCTACGCCAACGTGAAGCAGTCACTCCTCGACCTGCTCGACGCGGTGACTGGCGAGGGGTGCGTCGTCCTGCTGCTGGAGGACGTGCACTGGATGGATCCCGCCTCGTGGGAGATCCTGCGGGAGATGGTGACGTGGGGGACGCGACACGGCCTGCTGTTGGTATTCACGTCGCGGACGCCACACGCCACGCCGGACGATGACGGCCACTGGGTACCCGCGCTGGTGCGCCATGAGCTGGGCCCGCTGGCGCAGACGGATGCGTGGCGGATGCTCGAGGCGCTGACGGTGGCGGACCGGAAGCTGGACGACGCGCACGGCGAGTGGTGCGTGTCGATCGCCGAGGGCAACCCGCTGTACCTGCGGGAGCTCGCGGTACAGTGGGTGCAGACCGGGGCGGTCCAGCGGGTACCGGCATCCCTGACGTCGCTGATCGAAGGGCGGCTGGACCGTCTCGGGGCGCCGGCGATGCGGGTGCTCCAGGCGTGCGCGATCCTCGGGCGGAACTCGACGGTGGAGCGGCTGGAGTCTGTGTTAGGCTATCGCCAGCATGAGCTGCTGGACGCGGTGGAGGAGCTCGAACGCGCGGGGCTGCTGGCGTCCGACGGGATCCGGCTGACGACGAAGCACGAGCTGCTGGCGGACGCGGCCCTGCGGAAGCTGTCGGAGACGGGGCAGCGCCTGGTGCAGCGTCAGGCCGGCCTGGTGCTGGAGCGGGAAATCAAGGCGAGCCAGTCGGCGTCGCTCTTGTGGGACTGTGCCGGCCACTGGCATCGCGCGGGCGAGACCCGGCGGGTGCTGGACCTGATCACCGGCTGCGGGACGCAGTTGATGGAAGTGGGGCTACCGCGGGACGCCGAGGCGGTGTTCGAGCGGGCGCTGATGTATTGCGAGACGGGTGAGCAGCGGCTGGAGCTGCTGAGCGGGCTGTCGCAGAGTCTGCGGGCGGGGGGGAGGTCCAAGAAGCTGGTGGAGGTGACGTCGGCCTCCCTCAACCTGCGGCGGCAGCTTGCCGAAGACCCTGAGCTGCATCACGAGGACGAGCTGGTGGTGCTAGATGCAATGAGGCGCAATCCCGAGGACATGGGCCAAGCCCGTTTCAATCTGTCGCGTTGCGTGTCCGCATCAAACGCAGACCCATCGCATCGAATTCGTGCCGCCATCGTATCAATCGCACTCGCAGACAACAACGGCGAATCCGTCGAAGTTCAGAAGGCATATGAGGCTGTCGCACCAATCATTCAGTCTCCATTGGTCGACCACTTCTCGCGCGCACTGCTGCAAGTGATCTACCACACGACCACTGGAGACATTGGAATCGCGGTTGCGGCAGCGAACGAGCTTCTTCGAGGGGATTGGCGTAAGCAGCGGCCGGATTCAATAGCAAAGTCTCTACGGTACGCGGCTCATGCCTATCGCGTGGCAGGAATGCCAGAAAGTGCGTGTGAAGCGAGTGCTGAAGCGCTACGAATCGCCGAACGCTACACCCTGGAAGGCGCCGCCCTGACTGCGTGCATTCAGCTTGCCAACATCGCGATGGACCTTGAGAACACTGACTATGCTAAACACTGGTACGAGCACGCCAGCCTATGGAGCGCGCGTAGCCTGGACTCGCAGGATAGATGGGATTTCGCCACTGCTGGTGGGCGCCTCTCCATTCTCCTCAGACAACCGGAGGAGGCTCTTGCCAGACTGGCGATGGGTCCCGAGCAAATCCTCGGCGACTCCATTCTCAGAAGCCGGGTCCTGAAAGCGGGGATCTTTCTACGCGCCAGCAAAGAGCTAGGTGTTTCTGGCCTTTGCCGCACTACTCTGGGCAGAGATTTTCTCACTCGCTTTCCCGCCTTCTCCCGAACGATCTTCCAAGACTTCAACGCTGTGACCTATTTCTCTCTCCGCTCGGAAGAAGTGGGCTTGAAGGGCGCCACATCGGATTTGCAGGCATATGTGCATGAGTGGCGCAGAGAGACTGCACCACTCAGCCCTGAGTTGACCCGCTTGATTTGTCAGGTTGGAATTACGCCACGCCCGCCAACACGCCCAGACCACCACTGAGACGTTACCAGCCAATCAGGCCTGGACGCGCAGCTTTGGCCGCTTGGGATCCGTGACTTGCAACCCGAACGGCGGCGTCAATGCACTGGTTTGGGTGCGCACAAGGTGAGATAGCGTCGTACCCTGGAGAAGGACGTCGCATATCGTTGGATCGAACTGACGGCCGCGGAGACGAGTGAGCTCACGCCTTACGTCCGACTCGCCTAGGGCAAGCCTGTAAGGCCGATCCGTCGTCATCGCGTCGATCGTGTCCGCAAACATGATGATGCGTGCGGCAAGAGGGATTGCATCCCCAGCGATTCCGTCTGGGTAGCCAGATCCATCCCAGTTTTCGTGATGATGCCGAATCGGGGCGATGAGATCCTTGAGCTGTGAAGCGTTCTGAACGAGTTCTGCGCTCTTTATGGGATGTGTCTCCATGATCGCGCGCTCCTCAGGCGTCAAACGATCAGGTTTCCGCAATATCGGCGCAAACACCTCGTGGATCTTTCCCACGTCGTGCAGAAGTGCCGCGACTCCAATGCGATCAACCTGCCTGCCTCCTACGCCAAGCGTCCGCGCAATGATCTTCGCGTTGTGCGACACTCGCCTTGAGTGCCCCGAAGTGTAGGGGTCGCGAGCCTCTATGGCCGCAACCATCAACTGCAACATTTCCTGGTTGACCTGCTCAAGTTGCCAATTGGTCTTGTACAGTTGGCGAACCCCAAGCAGCGGCACCGCGAGAGCGGAGGTCCAAGCAGCACCATATCGCACGTAGATCCACGCAAATAGGAACACGATCGGCAAGGAAAGCAGATCGTAAGCCAGCGTCGCCGATGTGTTCTTTCGCCAAACCTGCCAGAGATTTCGGCCCTCACTAACCGCTATGACGCCGCTGACGGCCAGTGTATTTGTAGCCAGAAAGACAGCGAGCATCGTCACGTGGGGCAGCCCGAGCGCATCTCCGACCGCCATGGCGTGGCCGCCGGCGCCACGAAAAGCCAGAATAGCGAGAGCAATCGCGAGGCAGTGTTGCGCTATGTTGAACGCGCGCTTGAGAGCGTGTCGATCTGTCAGGGCCTCGCCGATGAGGACCGCAATACCGACGCCAACAACGGCAATCCAGTTAGGTGCAACGAGCGCCCCAGCGAGGAAGGGAATGAACGTTATCGCGCCAAAGGTCCCGCGCGACATTTGATGGCCGAGCGCGTGCGCGATTACGCCGAGACTTGCAAACCAGACAACCGCTGTGAGCGAACTCGCGTCCATTGCGGGCCAAACGCGGTACACGATCGCCAGCAAGGCGATCGAGAGTAGCGTTACCACCGCGACGTAGACTTGAACGAGACGCTTCATTGAATGAGAACCCCCGGCCCTGGCCTTAGCCCCAGCTCTGCGTTTCTCCCAAGACAACCTTTAACAGGCTGCTCACGAGCGTGGCCAGAAAGATCATTGCGCGTCACCTCCCGCTTGTCACGAGTCGCCACCGGAATCTCCGGGGCGCTCCAAGGGTTGGCTCCGCTCCTGCTGCTCTGACCTGCCCGCTCAGCTCCGCTCAGCCGGGGACGGGGGTTTTTCTTGAGTTGCGTGTGTTAGGTGAGGACGTCCGGGAATGTGGATAACGTGTGTACAAACCGCGATCGCTGACCCTTCGGACACGACACCCCAGGGTGGCCTACCCCCGGGGTGTTGGTTCAATGCCTCACGATTGTCCCGCCTGTCCCGCGCAAAGCCGGCGCGCCCTCGCGCCCCTCCACGCCCTCTCCAGCGGGTCCCGCTTACTTGCTATGTGATATCCAGCGATTGGTCGCGTCAAGTACCGCGAGCACGCTGGCTGTCTCCGCGCTGTCTCTGATTTCGCAGCTCCCCGCCAGCACCTGCGTCTCCCGACCCGCCCGCGCCGTCACCCCCACGAACACGAACTCGCGGTCGAACGCCTCCACCACCTTCGCCCCGTCCAGCGCCAGCGTCCGGTCGCCATCCCCTTCGACGGCCCGCGTCAGCGCCACCAGCGCCGCCCGCGCCGCCAGGTCCACCCGCGACCGCTCGCTCTCGACGCCTTCGGCCTCTCCAATCAACGACTCGTCACCCCGACGCAGGGTAACGCGGCAACTCACCCCTTTCGAGCGCGACCGCCGCACCTCCACGTCCTCGAAATAGACCTTCCGGCGGGCCGCCCCGTTCTCCGCCGCCACCGCTGCATCTACCGCCGCGTCGCCCGCGCGTCCAGCACCCACGTCACGCGGCTTCGGGATCTCTACGGACGTCGCCACCGAGATCTTCCGGTGGTCCACCCGCATCCCCAGGTGCGCGATCAGCGCGCTCTCGATGTTCCGCACCGTCTGCTTGGGCGTCACCTCGAGCGTGGTGAGGACGTGGATCTCCTCCACCGCCCCGTTCTCGCCGGCCACGATCCGCGACGAGATCACCCCGGGGAGCGTCGACAGCAGCTCCTCGGCACGCTTGATGGGCAGCACGCTCCCGGCGATGGGAGACAGGTTCGGCTGCGAAGGGTTGTTCGCTGGGACCGTCAACGACCTCTCCGGAACGACAGGGTGATCGAACGGCGGCTGTCGAATGTCCGCCGCCAGCCCCCGGCGCGATCGGTCATCTTCGACCCTTCGCCCAATGTTCGGCTGGCGCGCAATATTGCCGGTATCTGACGATTAATCAATAGAATTGGGCACAGCCGTTCCCCGCCCCTCCGGGATCCCGAACTCCTTCAGCTTCCGGTACATCGTCCGCTCGCCGATCCCCAGCAGGTCGGCCGCCTTGCGACGGTTCCCCCGCGTCTCGCGCAGCGCCGCTTCAATGGCCAACCGCTCGATTCGTGCCATCGTCATGCTGGGCGTGATCGTGATGACGTTGGGGGGCCCCCCCGCCTCGCGCGGCTCGATCCCGCCGCCGCCGGCCATGCCGGCCATCACCGCGCCCGGCATCTCGCCTATCCATTGAGAGCGGCCGCTCGCGGCCGCTTCCCCCGCCCCCGCCCCCGCGCCGAGCGCCGGCACAGCCGCCGAGTCGAGGCGGGCGGTGCGTTCCTCGTCCAGGCGGCGGCGCAGCTCCTCCACCTGGAGCTTGAGCTCCACCAGGCTCCGCACGATGAACTCCAGCTCGCGGGCGCTGCCGGCCGCGCCGGCGCCGTCCTGGCCGCGCACCAGCGGCCCGACGTGCACGGGCAGGAGGCGCGCCGCGCCCCCCTCGCGAATCTCGCGCGGGATGTCGGCGGCGCCGATCTCCCGCCCGGGCGCCAGCACCACCATGCTCTCGATCAGGTTCCGGAGCTCGCGCACGTTCCCCGGCCACGGGTACTCGGCCAGCACCTGCATCGCCTCGGCGGCGATGCCGTGGAAGGGGCGGTCGTGGGTGGCGGAGAGCTCGCGGACGAAGCGCCTGACGAGGATCGGGATGTCCTCGCGCCGCTCGCGCAGCGGCGGGAGGTAGATCTGGAGGACGTTCAGGCGGTAGAAGAGGTCGGCGCGGAAGCTGCCCTCGTCGACCTGCTCGCGCAGGGGGCGGTTGGTGGCGGCGACGACGCGGACGTCGACCGGGATGGCGTCGGTGCCCCCCACCCGGGTGAGGGCGCGCTCTTCGAGGACACGGAGGAGCTTCACCTGGGTGGACGGCGGGACGTCGCCGATTTCGTCCAGGAAGAGGGTGCCGGTGTTGGCGAGCTCGAAGCGGCCGATGCGGCGCTCGGCGGCGCCGGTGAAGGCGCCTTTTTCGTGCCCGAAGAGCTCGCTCTCGAGGAGCGTCTCGGGGAGGGCGCCGACGTTGACGGCGATGAACGGGCGGTTGCGCCGGCTGCTCAGGTGGTGGATGGCGCGGGCGACGAGCTCCTTGCCGGTGCCGCTCTCCCCCTGGACCAGGACGGTGGAGGAGACGGGCGCCATCTGCTCGACCTTGATCAGGACCTCGCGGATGGCGTCTGATTCGCCGATCAGGCCGGTGGCGCGGGCCAGGCGCTGGCGGTCGAGCAGGCGGCGGATGCCGGCGGCGACTTCCTCGATGTTGGCCGGTTTCGGATAGACCTCGACGTAGCCGGCCTGGCGGAGGCGGAGGAGGATGTCGGGGTCGAGGACGTCGGCCAGGCCGGCGACCGGGACGCCGTCCCAGAGCTGCTGCCTGACGAGGGCGATGTTGGTGGGGTCGAGGAGGGCGCCGGTGAAGAGGATGACGTCGGGTTTCTCGCGGCGGATGGCCGCCGGGATGTCGTCGAGCGGCGAGACGAGCGCGGTGGCGAGCTCGGCCTGCTCGAACATCGCGTTGAGGCGGACCGCGGGTTCGACGTCGGTGAGAGTGAGGAGAACCTTCACGGAGGGAGGAAGGTTGGGAGGGAGGAAGGGAGGAAGGAGGGAGGGAGGAAGGCGAAGGGAGGTGAACTCTACCGCTTGGTGCCGGGGGAATGGTCGGTCGCGACGTCACGCACGATCGCGACGGCGTGGTCCAGCACCGGATCAAGGGCGGCCAAGGCATCAGTCACGCCGCCGGGGGAGCCGGGGAGGTTCACGATCAGGGTGCGGGCGCGGACGCCGGCCAGGCCGCGGGAGAGGGCGGCGCGAGGGAAGCTCGACAGCGCCGCGACCCGGATGCGCTCGGCCAAGCCGGGGGCGTCGCGCTCGATCACCGCCCGCGTCGCCTCCGGGGTCACGTCGCGCGGGGAGAGGCCGGTGCCGCCGGTGGTGAGCACCACGTCCGCCGCATCACCATCGCACCAGGCGAGGAGCCGCCTGACGATATCCACGCTCTCGTCCGCGACCACCGCGCGGCCAGCCACGGAGTCGCCGCGCCGGCCGGCCCAGGCGGCGATCGCGTCACCGGAGGCGTCGGCCCGTTCGCCGCGCGAGCAGGCGTCGGAGATGGTGAGGATGGCGAGGCGCATGAGGGCGGCGGTCAGCGGTCAGCGGTCAGCGGTCAGCGGTCGAACTGCGGAGGTCGGAGGTCGGAGGGTATGGCGGTGCAACGCACGTTGTTGCTGGTCTCCTCGTTCCTCGTTCCTCGTTCGTCTACAGATGCGTCCCCTTCGTATAGAACGGCATCTTCACCACCGTGGCCGGCACGCGCTTGCCGCGGATCTCGATCTCGAACGTGGTGCCCTCCTTGGCCCGGGCGGCCGGGAGGTAGCAGGTCCCGATCGGGATCCCCAGCGAGGGGCTCATCGTTCCGCTCCGGACTTCGCCGCTGGGCTGGCCGTCGATGAACACCGGATAGCCGTGGCGCGGGAAGGAGCGCTCCGAGGTCGTGAAGCCGACGAGCTTCCGCGTCAGTCCGGCTGCTTTCTGCTTCTCGAGCGCGGCGCGCCCCACGAAGTCGCCCTTCTGCATCTTCACCAGCCAGCCCAGTCCAGCCTCGAGCGGCGTGGTGGTGTCGTCGATGTCGTTTCCATAGAGACACATCCCCACCTCCAGGCGGAGCGAGTCGCGCGCGCCCAGCCCGCACGGCGCCAGCGCCCCGCCCTTCGTCACCGACAGCCAGATGCCTGACGCGTACTTCTTGTCGAAGTACAATTCGAACCCGTCCTCGCCGGTGTAGCCGGTGCGCGAGATGATGCTCGGCAGGCCGCTCACCTCGCCCTCGACGAAGTGGTAGTACCTGATCGTCCCCAGGTCGGTTTTCGTGAGCGGCTGCAGGAGCTTCACCGCTTCGGGGCCCTGCAGGGCGAGGAGGGCCATGTCGTCGCTCACGTTCTGGAGCGTGCAGTCGAACTTCGAGAGCTCTTTCGAGATGTGGGCGAAGTCCTTGTCCAGGTTGGACGCGTTCACGACCATCATGATCCGGTCGGCGGCGCGATAGACCAGGCAGTCGTCCTCGATGGTGCCGCGCTCGTTGAGGATCGTGGAGTAGTGGACCTGCCCCACCGCCAGCGCGGCGACGTTGTTGGTGGTCACGCGGTTCACGAAGTCGACGGCGCCCGGCCCGCGCACGATGAATTCACCCATGTGGCTGACGTCGAAGAGCCCCACGTGCTCGCGCACCGACTTGTGTTCGGCGGTAATTCCCGAGGGATACTGGACCGGCATTTCGTAGCCGGCGAAGGGGACGATCTTGGCGCCGAGCGCGACGTGGAGGTCGTGGAAGGGAGTGCGCTTGAGTGCGGTGGTCATGGGGGAGTTCGAACGAGGAACGAGGAGACAAGACGAGAAACGAGAAATGAGAAGACAGAGGCCCGGGCTGGCGGGCTCCCGGGGCCTGACGAAATGTACCTGCAATATGCCAGGACGGCAGGGGCCATGGGCCCTACCATAGGGAGGGCGGCCGGCCCGCCTGGTCCGTCAGCGAGGAGTGGTAGAGACCTCGGCTCGGCGGCGGACGTCGACGCCCAGGCGTTTGAGGGCGTTGCGCGCCTCGTCGACCAGGGGGCGGAGCTCGGGGTCCGGGTTACGCCAGGCGTCGATGACGAAGCCATAGGCGTCGACCGCGCTTTCCTTTTCGCCGAGCTTCTCGGCTACCCGGCCGCGCTCCAGCGCGACGAGGACGGCGAAGGCATTCCCGACGAGTGCATTGTCGAGGCCACTCAACAGGGTGAGCGCCTCACGAGGGCGCCCGCGTGCGGCGAGCAGCTGGGCGTGCACGAGGCGCATGCCCCCGAGGCACGGCGGGCAGACCGAGTCGGGCGCGGTGTCGAGGTGTCGCAGCGCCTCGGTGGTGTCGTGGCGGGCCAGGGCGAGGAACGCCGCGCTGAACTCGCGGACCATCACGCGAAACTCGGGCGGCATGTGGCGCGCACCCAGCGACGAGTCGACGACAGCCATCTGGCGCCGCACCTGCGTGGTATCGCCGATGGTCGCCCACCAGATGACGTCCGTCGGGCCCTCCGAGCAGGCGGCGTCGAACCGGTATTGCATGGCGGGTCGCAGCGAATCGGCCGGGACAACGCCCGTGAACGCCGCCTCGGCGAAGCCACCGGCGCACCGCAGCGTGGAGTCGGTGAGGACCTCGCGTGCGTGACCGCGGAATCCGAGAACGTTGGCCAGGACGCGCAATCGGTTGCGAGCCTGGCCCGGCGACAGCGACGGCGTGAACTGGCGGGCGCGAAGATGTCGCGCCGCCCCGACGTTGGACTCGGCGGAATCGAGACGGCCCCGGACGAACATCCCGCCCCTGATGATGAGGTCGAAGGGCGCGGAGTCGGCCATCGGGGACTCACCCGGGCGTGCGTCGATCATGGCCTGCGCCGCCGCGAATCGTGAGGCGAAATCGCCGGCCCCGGTGCGCTTGCGCGCTTCGGCCAGGTACCGCCGCCCGGCCTGGTCGTCGGCCAGGTAGGTGAAGGCGAGCTCGACCGGGTGGATGTAGAAGGCGGACACCGTGGAATCGAGGGCGATGGCGCGGTTGAACGCCTCGAGCGACTGCCTGGGCGTGGCATCGCCGCGGGGCGATCGCGCGAAGTGGTAGCGGGCGTCGCCCAGGAGGTACCACGCCTCGGGATCGCGCGGGTAGAGCGCGACGGTGGTGTCGAGGGTGGCGAACATCCGCCGGCTCAGGTTCCAGGCCCGGCCTGATGGGATACTGGCGTACATCGCCGCCATCAGCGAGTCGACCTGGACGAGCAGGGAGTCGCGAAGTCCGAGTCCGTGATTGAGGGTGCCGGCTTTGAGCGAGTTGCGCTCGGACTCCGGGTCGCCGCCGGCGCGGCTCCAGCCGATGGTGAGTCCGATGCGGCGGTAGGCGAGGGCGAAGGTGGTGTCGAGCGCCACCGCGCGCGTGTAGTGGGCGTAGGCGGAGTCGTACTCCGACCGGCGGAAGAACTGTTCGCCCTGGAGGAATTCCTTGAGGGCGCCCAGCGAGCGGGTGCCGAGCGAGCTGAGCCGGACCGACGAGATCCCGCGCACCGGCGGGAGGAGCCTGATGATCGCGACCGAGAGCGAGTCGGCGAGGCGGTCGATCGCGGCGGCGGGATCGCGGCGTTCGATCTCGCCGATGGAGGCGCCGGTGCGGGCGTCGAGGACGCTGACCGAGGCGCGGACCGAGTCACCGCCGACTTTCTGGAGCTGACCGACGATGGCGTAGCGGGCGCCGGTCCGTTTGGCCAGGGCGACGCCGGAGCTGACGTCGGCGCGGCCGTCCCAGCCTTTCACGACGATGGTGGGGGAGACGACCCGGAGGGGCCCCATGCCGTCGAGGTTGCGGGAGAGGACGTCGACCATGCCGTCGTGCCAGAGGGCGAGGTCGGGGGCGAGGACGTCGAAGGGGGCGACGGCGACGACGTTGTCGTCGGGCGCGCCTGACGCGCGGCCGCGCAGGGCGAAGATGCCGGCGGTCACGGCGAGCACTATCGCGGCGGCGGCCGCGATGGCGACCGGGCGGCGCGGCAGCGCCGCCGGCGCCGCCGCGGCCGCCAGCGCATCCCGGAACTCCACCGCCGAGCGGAACCGTTCGTCAGGCACCTTGGCGAGCGCCTTCATGATCACCGCGCTCACCGCCCGGGGTACGTCGGGCCGGGCCACCGAGAGCGCCTTGGGCGTGTCGCGCATGTGGGCGGCGAGCACCGCCTGCATCGACGTCCCCTCGAAGGGCGGGCGGCCGGCGAGCATCTCGTACCCGACCACCGCCAGGGCGTACACGTCGGTGCGGGCATCGACGTGGGTGTCCCCGGCGGCCTGCTCGGGCGACATGTAGCCGGGCGTCCCCATCGCCATCCCCGTCCCGGTGAGCCCCTGTCCGCCGGTGGACTGGGCGAGGGCCCGGGCGATCCCGAAGTCGGCGATCACCGCGTGCCCCGCCTCGATCAGGATGTTCTCGGGCTTGATGTCGCGATGGACGATCCCGCGCTCGTGGGCGAAGGCCAGTCCATCGGCGGACTCGCGCAGCAGCGTCAGGGCGTCGGCGACCGGGAGCTTCCCTTCCCTCGTGAGGCGGTGCCGGAGCGACTCGCCCTCGACGAAGGGCATGACGTAGTACAGCAGCCCCTCGGCGGCGCCGGCGCCGAGCACGGAGAGGATGTGCGGGTGCTGGAGGTGGGCGGCGACGTCGATCTCGCGCTTGAACCGCGCGGCGCTGCTCTCGTTGGCGAACTCCGGCGGCAGCAGCTTGATCACGACCTGCCGGTTGAGCGACCGTTCGGTGGCGACGAACAGGCGGCTCATTCCCCCCGCCGGGAGCTCGCGCTCCAGGTGGTAGGCATCGCCAAGCGCGGTCTGCAGCCGCGCGATCAGGTCGCCAAGCGCCACGGGGGCCCCGGGAGAGAGACGGGGGCAAGATACGACTCGAAGCAGGCAGCAGGAAGCAGGAAAAAAGCCAACAACAACTGCTTCGATCCGCTCCCTACTTCAGGCTCTTCAGCACCTCGGCCACCTCGGCCGCATGGCCGTCAGGCTTCACGCCCTCGAACCGTTTGGCCACCGCACCCTTGGCATCGATCACGTAGGTCGTCCGGGCGATCCCCATGTACTTCTTCCCCATGAACGATTTCTCCTGCCAGACGCCGTAGGCGTTGCACACGGCGTGGTCGGTGTCGGCCAGGAGAAGGTAGGGCAGCTCCAGCTTCTTCTTCCACTTCCGGTGACTGGCGACGTCATCGGTGCTGACGCCGAGCACCACCGCATCGAGTCCCTCGAACCGAGGGAAGGCATCGCGGAATCCGCGCGCCTCGATGGTTCACCCGGGGGTATCGTCCTTGGGATAGAAGAAGAGGACGATGGTGCGCCCCCGCAGGCCTTTCAGCGAGACGGACGAATCGTCGTCGGCCTGGAGGGTGAACTCGGCGGCCGGTGAGCCTTCGGCGATATAGGGCACGGGATGCGGTTGAGGTGGACATCGGGCCGGCGTGGCGCCGGCCGGTACCTAACGTTTCCTGCTCTTCTTCGACACCGGCGACCTCGCCGCCGGTTTCCTCGTTCCCCGGTCGAGCTTCTCGCCCCCCATCAGCACCGCCATGATCGCCTTCTGGATGTGGAGGCGGTTTTCGGCCTCATCCCAGACGCGGCTCCACCGGCCATCGATCACCTCGGCGGCGACCTCCTCGCCGCGATGCGCGGGCAGACAGTGCAGGAAGATCGCATCGGGGCGGGCGCGCGCCATCAGCTTCGCGTCCACCGTATAGCCGGCAAAGGCGCGCTCGCGGACCTTCTGCTCCTCCTCCTGCCCCATCGACGCCCAGACGTCGGTGTTCACGACGTGCGCGCCATCCACGGCTTCCTTCGGGTCGCGGACCACGGTGACGCTCGCGTTCGCGCGCGCCCGCGCCACCAGCCCCGCGTCGGGATCGTAGCCGGCGGGACAGGCGAGCGAGAGGTCGAAGCCCAGCCGCCAGGCGGCGTTGATCCAGGAGTTGGCCATGTTGTTGCCGTCGCCGATCCACGCCACCTTCTTCCCGCGATACGTGCCCAGGTGCTGGACGATGGTCTGGACGTCGGCCAGCACCTGGCAGGGGTGCAGGAAGTCGGTGAGTCCGTTGATCACCGGGATGTCGGCGTGATCGGCGAGCTCTTCGATCTCGCGGTGCGCGAACGTCCGGATCATGATCCCGTCCAGGTAGCGGGACAGGACGCGCGCCGTGTCGGCGATCGGCTCGCCGCGGCCCAGCTGGATGTCGCGCGGCGAGAGGAAGAGGGCGTGTCCGCCCAGCTGCCACGCGCCCACCTCGAACGAGACGCGGGTGCGGGTGGACGCCTTCATGAAGATCATCCCGAGCGACTTGCCGGCGAGCGGCTTCTTCGTGTAGGCGCCGCGGCGCATGCGCTCGGCGAGCGCGAACAGTCCGTCGAGCTCGGCGGCGCTGAAGTCGGGTATGGCGAGAAAGTCGCGGTGCGCGCGGGTGGAGCCCATGTCGGTCGGCTGTCGTCGGTCGAAGGAGATTCGAGCGGACGGAAGCTAACCGGCCCGCGACTGGCGGGGCAAGCGAGGCGCGACGCGCGACGCGCTATCCGTTGCCGGTCGCGAAGTAGTGGTCGAGCATCGTGCGCGCCCGCGCCTGCTCCCCGGTGAGCGCGCTCATGCTCCAGAGCCAGTCGCAGTCGATCTCGACGCCGCGCACCCGCGCGAGGTCGGCGCGCTCGGCGACGAAGAGCACCTCGCCGAGCGGTGTGGGCTCTGGCGGCGCGGGCACGCGGTGGTGGGTGGCGATGGCGCAGGCGGCGACCCGTCCCATCCCCCACTGGATCGCGGCCACGCCGCCCAGCGGCTCGTGCAGGCGCTGGAGGATGTTGTGGACGACCCCCGGGGCGAGCTTCACATCGCGGCGCAGCGTCGCGCGGAGCGCCGCCAGCCGGTCGAAGAGGACGAGCTTGCCGACGTCGTGCAGCAGGCCGAGCGTGAACGCCTGCTCGGGGACGACGCTGAACGCGGACGCCAGCTGCCGGGCGATGGGCGCGGTGCGCACCATGTGCGACCAGACCTTGTTCATGAGGGGCGCGAAAGCCGCGCCGGGCCGGCAGAGCAGCCCTTCG
Source organism: Gemmatimonadaceae bacterium (assembly GCA_041483735.1). Lineage (GTDB taxonomy): Bacteria > Gemmatimonadota > Gemmatimonadetes > Gemmatimonadales > Gemmatimonadaceae > JBGPGH01. Next base: position 48,180 of record JBGPGH010000021.1, read on the forward strand.
GCCAGCGACGCGAGCAGGATCCCCTCCACGCCATCGGACCCCAGGCGCTGGACGCCGTCGCGGGCGGACGCGCAGGGTGCGCCGCCGGTCTGGTACCAGGCGGAGTTGGCGGACGCCAGCAGCGACTGGAGGAGGGCCGGGTCTTTCCCGACGAGCCTGACGAGCGCCGCGAGTCCGGCCGCTTCGTCGCGGGCGATCGCCAGCGCCTCCTGGGCGGCCACCGGCGGCTGCCGGATCAGGACGTCGAACCTCTCGCCGAGGGCGGTGAGGAAGGCGGCCGCGTCGCCGTGCCGGCTGCCGGCGCCCGCCTCCTTGAGGAGTTCTTCGCGCCGCCGGTAGAACTCGGCGTGCAGCGCTCCCTCGAGCCGGGCGTGGGCCGCTTCCTCGATCCGGCGGCGGTCGGTGTCGCCGCCGGCGGCGGCCGCGCTCGCAACCGCCGCGGGCCTGGAGGTCCGCACCGCCCGTCCCGGTGGCGAGGAGACGCGCGCGGCAGTGGATGTGGAGCGGGTGAACAACCGGGCGATGCGGCTCAGCATACGGCCAAGTTTCGGCCGGTGCGCCGCCAATCTAAAGGCGCGCTTCGGGGAAATCTGTGGGTGGAACCTGACGCTTTCTGAGCAGATCAAACAGCGGATTCTTCGAGTTCAATTCGGCACCACTACGTCGACCTTCACCGAGTCCGGAGCTGTGCCTGTTCCGACAGCCACAATGCGCACCTTCGTACCACTCACCACAACGCTATCGGTTGTGGTTGCCGTGAGCGGATTGGGAGTCGTAACTCTCAAGCATGTGAGGCGCGGACGGACGCTCGTCACAGGCAGAATGCGATACGATCCCGTGCTGTCGGTAAAGCCCAGCTTCCGAACATACAGGGTGTCGGCGCACGTCGTTTGATCGTACACGCTGACTGTCACGAGGGCTTTCGTCAGGGGCGTGCTGTCCGACATGAGAACGCGGCCGTATACGATTGCGTAAACCACTGCCACGTCGCCTGACGTCGTTGCACTCTTGCATGCACCGAGCAAGAGCAGCAGTGCGAGTGGGCAGAGAATCCTTGTTCCTCGACGCGTCTTCATGATGTCCTCCAGGACCACAGGGCTTTGCAGCTTGGGCGGGTAGTTAAAGGATGTACTTCCGCAGGTCTTCGTCCTCGACGATCGACTTCAGCCGGTCGCGGACGGTGGCGGCATCGATCTTGATGGGCGCGGTGCCGCGGTCGGGGAGTCCGTAGAGGACGTCCTCGAGGAGCGTGGTCATGACCGTGTGGAGACGGCGGGCGCCGATGTTCTCCATCCGCTCGTTGAGCAGCGCGGCGATGCGCGCGACTTCGGCGATGCCGTCGCCGGTAAACGTCAGCTCAGCCCCTTCGGCGGCGATCAGCGCGGCGTACTGTTTGGTGAGCGCGTTCTCCGGCTCGGTCATGATCCGGACGAAGTCGGCCTCGGTGAGCGGCTTGAGCTCGACGCGGATCGGGAAGCGGCCCTGCAACTCGGGGATGAGGTCGCTTGGCTTGGAGACGTGGAAGGCGCCGGCGGCGACGAAGAGAATGTGGTCGGTCTTCACCAGGCCGTACTTGGTCTGGACGTTCGACCCTTCGACGATCGGCAGAAGGTCGCGCTGGACGCCTTCGCGCGAGACGTCGGGGCCCACGGTGCTGCGCTCGCCGGCGATCTTGTCGATCTCGTCGAGGAAGACGATGCCGAGCTTCTCGACGCGCTCGAGCGCGTCGGTGGTGACGTCCTCGATGTCGATCAGCTTCTCCAGCTCCTGCTCCAGGAGGATGCGGCGGGCGTCGGAGATCTTGACCGTCCGTTTCTTGCGCCGCTTGGGGAGCATGTCCTGGAGCATCTCGGTGAAGTTCTCCATCCCCTCCGGCGCGCCCTGCGGGACCATGACGTCGAACATCGGCGAGCGGGCCTGGTTGACCTCGATCTCGACCTCGCGGCTCTCGAGCTGGCCGTCGATGAGGAGCTGGCGGAGCTTCTCGCGGGTGCGCTTGTGCCGCTCCTGGCCGGCGTCGTTGAGGGGCTCCCGGCTGACGTCGCCGTCGGGGGACACGACGAACAACTTCGGGCCTGCCGCGGGCGAGGGCGGCTCCTGCGGCGGCGCGCCCGGCCTGGCGGCGTCAGGCGGGGCCTCGGGCGGCGGCAGGAGGAGGTCGAGCAGCCGGTCGTCGACTTTCTCGTAGGCGACGTCCTCGATCTCGCTCTCGCGCTCCGTGCGCACCATGTCGATCGCGCTCTCCACCAGGTCGCGGATCATCGACTCGACATCGCGGCCGACATAGCCGACCTCGGTGAACTTCGACGCCTCGACCTTGATGAACGGCGCGCCCGCCAGCTTGGCGAGGCGACGCGCGATCTCGGTCTTCCCGACGCCGGTGGGGCCGATCAGGATGATGTTGTTGGGGGCGATCTCCTCGCGGATCTTCTCGGGCGCGCGCTGGCGGCGCCAGCGGTTGCGGAGCGCGATCGCGACCGACTTCTTGGCGTCATCCTGTCCGACGATGTAGCGATCGAGCTCGGCGACGATCTGGCGGGGCGTCAGGTCGGCGAGGCGGGCGAGGGCCTGCTGGGTGTGCTTTGAACTCACGGTGAGCGGGGAGCGGGGAGCGAACTACGGAATGCGGGATGCGGAATGCGGAGGCAGGGCCCGCACGGTCGCGGCGCGGTTACGTCAGCTCCAGCACCGTGATGTTGGTATTCGTGTAGATGCAGATCTCGCCGGCGATCATCAGCGACTTGCGCACGATGTCGGCGGGCTTGAGGGTGGTATCGCCGAGCAGGGCGCGGGCGGCGGCCAGGGCGTAGGGCCCGCCCGAGCCGATGGCGAGCACCCCGTCGTCGGGCTCGATCACATCACCGCTGCCGGAGATGACGAAGCCATGGGCGGCGTCGGCCACCGCCAGCAGCGCCTCGAGGCGCCGGAGGACGCGGTCGCTGCGCCAGTCCTTGGCGAGCTCGACCACGGCGCGCGACAGGTTGCCCGGGTAGCGCTCGAGCTTCTCCTCGAACTTCTCGAACAGGGTGAAGGCATCGGCGGCGGCGCCGGCGAAGCCGGCCAGCAGCTTGCCGCCGCGGAGCGCGCGGACTTTCTGGGCGTTGGCCTTGACGACGGTCTCGCCGACGGTGACCTGTCCGTCGCCGCCGAGGGCGACGTGCCCGTCGCGGCGAACGGCGAGGATGGTGGTGGCGTGGAAGCGCGGGAAGGCGAGTGGCATGGCGGGGAATCTACACAGGGCGCCGGTCGCCCGCGCGGCGTCAGGCGCGGGGGTGCGCCTTCTGGTACACCTCTTTCAACCGCTCGACACTGGTGTGGGTGTAGATCTGGGTGGTGGAGATGGAGGCGTGGCCGAGCAGCTCCTGGACGGCGCGCAGGTCGGCGCCGGCGTCGAGGAGATGGGTCGCGAAGGAGTGGCGCAGCGAGTGGGTCGACAGTCCGGCGCGCTCATCGATGGTATCGAGGAAGGCGGTGACGGCCTTCTGGATGGCGCGAACGCCGATCCGCGCGCCGCGGGCGGTGACGAAGAAGGCGGAGCGATCGAGGCGGGCGCCGATGCGGCGGCCGAGCTCGTCGCGTTTCGCTTCGTAGTTGCGGAGGGCGCGCTGGGCGTGGTCGCCGAGCGGGAGGATGCGTTCCTTGCGTCCCTTGCCGCGGACTTTCACCTGCTGCGACACGAGATCGAGTTCGCCGCGGTTGATGCCGTGGAGCTCGGAGAGGCGCATCCCGGTGGAGTAGAAGAGTTCGAGGATGGCCAGGTTGCGGACGTCTTCGAGGCGGCCGTCCCAGGCGCGGACCTCGGCCGACTGGAAGAGGAGGTCGATCTGGGCGCGGTCGAGGTAGCCGGGGAGGTACTTCTCGAGGCGGGGCGAGCCGACGGCGCGGGTGGGGTTGGACTCGATCAGCTCGTTGCGGTGGAGGTAGCGATAGAAGGTGCGGACGGCCGAGAGGGCGCGGGCGATGGTCCGGCGGGTGAGGCCGCGGCGGGTGAGGTGGGCGAGAAAGCTGCGGATGGCGAGGCGGTCGAGGGACTGCCAGGACCAGGGGTCGGCGCCGTGGTAGACCGCGAGGAAGGAGGCAAAGTTTGTGAGGTCGCGGCGGTAGGCGACGATGGTGTGCGGGGAGACGTCGCGTTCCTTGCGCAGGTGTGTGAGGAAGTCGGCGAGGTCGGGGTGCGTGGAAAGGATGTCGGGCGCGGGGGAAGGATGGTGGTCGGAGGCGGGTGCATCGCCATCGTGTTCTTCGGGGGGGGCCCCCCGCGCCGCGCCACGCACCTCCCCTGCCCCACGTCTCCTCACGCGCTCACCGCCACCGGCACGAACTCCGCGCGCCACGACTCCATCTCCGCCAGCGCCCGCTCGGCCAGCAGCTCCCGCTTCCGGTGCTTGTCGCGCACTCTCGCCGGCAGTTCATCCACCAGCCCGAAGTTCGCGTTCATCGGCTGGAAGTGGCGTGGATCCGCCTCACGAAGGTAGCGGTACAGCGCGCCGAGCATCGTCACCGGCGGTGGAATTGCCGGCGCGTCGCCGAGCAGCATCCGCGACAGGTTGATTCCCGCCACCAGGCCGGTCGCGGCGCTCTCGGTGTACCCCTCGACCCCGGTCAGCTGGCCGGCGAAGAGCGTGAGCGGATCGTCGCGCAACGACAGGTGCGGCGTCAGCGAACCGGGCGAGTTCAGGTACGAGTTCCGGTGGATCGACCCGTAGCGCAGGAATTCGGCGCCGGCCAGCCCCGGAATCATCCGGAACACCCGCTGCTGCTCCGGAATCCGCAGCCGGGTCTGGAATCCGACGAGGTTCCACATCCGGCCGCCCTTGTCCTCCATCCTGAGCTGCGCCACCGCGAATGCCTCACGACCGGTGCGCGGGTCGGCGAGCCCCACCGGCTTCATCGGTCCAAAGCGCAAAGTCTCGCGGCCGCGGCCGGCCATGACTTCGATGGGCATGCACCCCTCGAAATACGGCACCTCATCGAACTCGTGGCCGTGGTACTGATCGGCGGCCAGCAGCGCGTCGAGGAACGCCCCGTACTCATCGCGCGTGAACGGGCAGTTGAGGTAAGCTCCCCCCTCCCCCGCCTCCGGACCGTCCATCGTCTCCTTGCCGTATCGTGAGGCACGGAAGACGACCGCGTCGTCGATGGAGTCGCGCTCCACGATCGGCGCGATGGCATCGTAGAACGCCAGCGCCTCCACGCCCAGCCTGGCCCGGATCGCGGCCGCCAGCGCGTCGGAGGTGAGCGGTCCGGTGGCGATGATCCCCGGCGACGGGAGCGACGTCACCTCGCCGCGCTCCACGGTGATCCGCGGGTGCGACTCCACGCGCCCGCTCACCGCGGCCGCGAAGCGCTCGCGGTCGACGGCCAGCGCGCTGCCGCCCGGGACGCGCGCCTGGTCGGCGGCCCAGAGGACGAGCGAGCCGAGCACGCGCATCTCGGCCTTGAGCAGGCCGTGCGCGTTCGACGTCTCGGTGCTCTTGAAGGTGTTGCTGCAGACGAGCTCGGCGAGCCGGTCCGTCTGGTGAGCGGGGGTGCGGACGAGCGGCCGCATCTCGTGCAGCACCACATCGTGGCCGCGCTCGGCGAGCTGCCACGCGGCCTCCGAGCCGGCCAGTCCGCCGCCGACGATGTGAACGATGTCAGGATGCACGCCCATATCGGTCAGTATATCACGACTCGCGGGGCGGGACAAAGGCGCGCTCAGGAAGGCGGTCGCACGATCCGGCCGATGAACAGGATGGTCCCGGAGAAACGCTCGCGGATGGCGAAGATGAACGGCCGATCCACGCGGACGTCCACCCTGGCCGGGAGCGACGTGACTCGCATGCTGACCGACGTCACCGCCGCCGCTTCCGTCCCTTCTTCGTTCACGTTCACGAACGTTTTCTGCAGGACCTTGTCGATGCACAGCTCACGACCGAGCGCCGATGACATGGCGGTGAAATCGGCCACATTGCACTCGAAGGCCTCCTCCAGGCCCAGCGCCTGGAGCGGCGCATTCAGGACATGCTCGTCCCCCATCGTGAAGCGCGGGAGCGCGATGCTTCCGTCCACCTCCCGCCCGGGTGCGGTCACCTCGGACCATCGCTCGGGCGTGAGGCCGGCCAGGGCGTCATTGACGTCGCGGCCCGGCCGCGGCAGCAGCACGGTCATGACGAACGCCGCGTTCCCGTACAGCATTTCGACCACGATGTCGGCGGTGTCTTCGCGATAGGCGAAGGCGCCTTCGCGCCGCATCATCCACACGGTGGCGGTGCTGCCTTCCCCAGGATCAAACGGCGCCAGCTGCGTCGCGGCCGGGTCGAAGCGGTCGCGCCACGACCCTTTGAAGTAGACGGCGTTGATGAGGTACATCACGGTCAGGGGCGGGATGCCGTCGACGATCGTGGGGATCTTCCCGTTGGTGCTCCGGTTCACCCAATCGTTGATCGTCCCGGGCGCCGACGGATCGTTGAAGTCGAGTTCCTGAACCTGAGCCCCAAAGAAGCGGCTGGTAGCGTCGACGAATCCTGTTTCGACCTGCACGCCGCTGCGATACCAGATGGAGTTCGCCAGCCGGAAGTCGACGCCCGGGTCGACGCCGCGCAGCAGCGCGATCAGCGACTGGTACGCGCCATCGATGTCGGCCATGGGAAGCGAGTCGAAGCCGAGCGTCGTGCGGAACGCGTCCCTGGTGGCGCCGGCGGCGCCGTTCATCGTCATCCCGAGGGCCATCGACGCGCTCAGCGGCGAGATGAACAGGTTGCCCTTGGGCTGTCGCGCTCCAAGGTCGCGGAACAACGCCAGTGCGAAGCGGTTGTTGCCGGCGATGATCCCGCGCTCGCTGGTGGTGAGCGCCCGCGGAAGGGCCTTGAGCGCGTCGGGGGCCTTTCCAGCCGGTGGGCCGGACGGCTCGTGGCAGGCAAGGACGGCCAGGGCGGCCATCGTCAGGCAGATGGAGCGGACGGCGACCATATCCCCCTCCCGTGTGTAACACCGTGCAGACCCCGGCACGGCTGTCCCGGTCACCGCACCGTGGCTCACCCCAGCCCGCCAGCCCTCACGCTTCCCCGGCCACCGCCTGCACGGGTTCGGCCGGCTCCGGTACCGGCGCGACGTCCCACTCGTTCGCGCACTTGAGGCACTTCCGGAAATCGCCGCGCGTCTTGGTGAACTTCGCCTCGGCGCCCTCGTAGCCGCACTCGGGGCAGATCTCCTTCACCGGCTTGTCCCAGCAGACGAAGTCGCAGGTGGGGTAGTTGACGCACCCGTAGAACGCCTTGCCGCGCTTCTTGGACCGGCGTTGCGCGAGGTCGCCGCCGTCCTTGGGGCACTTCACCCCCACCGGCATGGAGCGCGTGCCGCGACACTTGGGGAAGCGGCTGCACCCCAGGAATTCGCCCGACCGCCCGTGCCGGATCACCATCATCGCCCCGCACAGGTCGCACTTCTCGTCGGTGGGGATCGCCGGCTTCCGGTCGCGCCCTAACGGCCGCGTGTACTTGCACGTCTTGGGGTGGTTCTCGCAGGCCACGAACGGCCCGAAGAACCCGCCCTTGGCGACCAGCTTGCCGCCGCACACCGGGCACCGCTCGGTGGCGAGGCCCGACAGGTCGTGGGCCTCGGCCAGCAGCGCGTCGATCGAGATGTGCTCCAGCGAATGCTCGAACGGCCCGTAGAAATCTTTGAGCACCTTTTGCCACGTCAGCTCCCCGTCCTCGACCTTGTCCAGCTCCTCCTCCATCTCCGACGTGAACGACACGTTGAAAATGTCCGGGAACTGGCGGACCATCACCTTCTCCACCGTCTCGCCCAGCGGCGTCGGGAAGAAGCGCCGCTGCTCGATCTTCGCGTAGTGCCGCTCGGCGAGCGTCGAGATGATCGTCGCGTAGGTGCTGGGCCGGCCGATCCCCAGCCGCTCCAGCTCCTTCACCAGCGATGCCTCGGAGAAGCGCGGCGGCGGCTCGGTGAAGTGCTGCGACGGCGTCACCGCCGTCACCGGCACGGACTCGCCGGTCTCCAGCACCGGCAGCGCCTGCTCATCTTCAAGCGCCCGCGCCTCGCCCTCTTCGCGCGTCTCGCGATATACCGCCAGGAAACCCTGGAACTTCACCACGCTGCCGGTGGACCGGTACAGCAGCCGGCCGAGGTCGAAGTCGATGGTGGTGGTGTCGAAGACCGCCGGCGCCATTTGCGACGCCATGAACCGCTGCCAGATGAGCTGGTAGAGCCGGAACTGATCATCCTTCAGGAAGCGCTTGACCTGCTCGGGCCGGCGCGCCGGATCCGTGGGACGCACGCTTTCGTGCGCATCCTGGGTGTTCTTGGCCTTGCTGCTGAGAAAGAGCTGCGGACCGTCCGCGAGGTACTCGGCGCCGAACTGCGCGCGCAGCACCTCGCGCGCGTGCTCGGCCGCGCTCTCGGCCACGCGGGTGGAGTCGGTGCGCATGTAGGTGATGAGCCCCTGCGCCCCCTCGTCGCCCAGCTCGATCCCCTCGTACAGGTCCTGCGCCAGCCGCATGGTGCGCTTGGAGCCGAAGCCGAGCTTCTTGGCGGCTTCCTGCTGGAGCGTGCTGGTGGTGAACGGCGGCGCCGGATTCTTGCGCCGCTCGCGCCGCTTGGCGTCGGTGACCAGGAAGGCGCCGAGCGCGCCGGCCGCCCCGCCGCCGGAGAGCGAGGCCGCCGCCTTGCGGGCGGCGGCGAGCGTCTCGTCGACGATCGCGCGGGCCGCCGTCTCGCTGCCGAGCTCCGGCTTGCCGCCATCGATGTGGTGAAGCTTGGCGGTGAACGCCTGGCCCCGCTCCTCGAGCTTGGCCTCGATGGTCCAGTACTCGACCGGCTTGAAGGCGCGGATCTCGCGCTCGCGCTCGACCAGCAGCCGCAGCGCCACCGTCTGCACGCGTCCCGCCGACAGCCCCTTCTTCACTGTCTTCCAGAGGATGGGGCTGGCCTTGTAGCCGACGATCCGATCGAGGAGCCGCCGCGCCTGCTGGGCCTCCACCTTCTTCTCGTCGATCCGCCCGGCGTTCTGGATCGCGGCCTTGATGGCCTCCTTGGTGATCTCGTGGAAGAGGACGCGCCGGATCGGCGCGCCGCCCTTGCGCTTGATCTGGTCGGCGACGTGCCAGGCGATCGCCTCACCCTCACGGTCGGGGTCGGTGGCGAGAAAGACTTCGCGGGCGTCGTGCGCCGCGGCCTTCAGATCGGCGAGCGTCTTCTCCTTGCCGGGGATCGTGACGTAGTCGGGCTGGAACCCCCCGCCCTTGGAGAGATCGATCCCCATCTTCTTCTGGGGAAGGTCGCGCAGGTGGCCGATGGTCGCCTTCACCCGATAGCCGCGCCCGAGGTACTTCCCGATCGTCCGGGCCTTGGCGGGCGACTCGACGATCACCAGCGAGCTGGTGCCGGGCGCCGGCGGCGGTCCATCATCGGCCGGCGTGGCCTTTCCCGCCTGACGACGGCGGGCCGCCGGCTTGAGCGCCGGCTTGAGCTTGGCAACCGGGCTCTTCTTTCCCTTCGGCGCGGATCGCGGGCGCGCCGGGGCGGGCGTCGCGGCCGGAGCCGCGGCGCGGGCGTCCGACGCGCGCTTTCTGGTCGCGCGCGAAGCCGCCGTCTTTCGTTTCCCGCCCTTCCCTGTTGCCATGGTCTAGTGGATCGTCGGATTGTCAGGCGCCGGAGACGGGTCATCGAACCCCCCGCCTTCCAGCAATGAGCGCAGGTCGTCGAGCGTGATCCGCCCATCGATCTGGGACATCGCGCGTTCGATGACCGCTTCCATGTCGAGCGAGCTGAGCGCACCGGCGCGGTGCAGCGCGAGGAGATGCCCCCAGGCATCCGGCGCGAAACGGCCGCGTTCGTGCGGACCCGGCACGCGATACGTCATGGACATGTCACTACTATAAGAGGGCCGTCAAGTGGCGGCCTGCGGGACGCGTAACCTGGGCCCATCAAAACGTGACGGCAAGCTTCGCGATCGCCTCCACCACCGCCTGCGGTTTCATCACGTCCGTATTGATCGCGTAGTCCGCGGTCAGGTAGGCCTCCTCGCGCTGCCCCAGCAACCGGCGCAGCTCGCCGATCGGATCGGGCCGGTTGAGCAGCGGCCGCGTCCCCACTTCCGACCCCAGCCGCTTGAGCGCGATCTCCGGCGTCACCTTCAGATAGATGATACGCGCGGGCGGGCGCAACATGCTCACCGATTCCCCATCCATGATCCACCCGCCACCCGGCGCCAGCACCATGTTGCCGATCAGGCGGAGCTCCTCGGTGAGCGCGCGCTCGCACTGCCGGAAGTAGGGCTCTCCCTTCTCAGCGAACAGCTGGGGGAGGGTGGCGCCCTCGCGCCGCTCGATCTCGGCATCGAGGTCGAGGAATGAGCGGTTCAGCGCCTCGGCGAGCCCCTGGCCCACGGTCGACTTCCCCGCGCCGGGAAGGCCCACCAGCACCACGTGCGGGCGCGCCGGGTCAAGCGCGGAGACGATGCGCGAGGTGCGAAAGGTACTCGTCATGGTTGCGTCGGGTTTCGGCGAGCGAATCGCCGCCGAACTTCTCGAGATACGCCTGGGCCAGCACGAACGCCGCCATCGCTTCGGCGATCACCGCCATCGCCGGCACGGCGGTCACGTCGCTCCGTTCGGCCACCGCCGCCGCCGCCTGGCGGGTGTCGATGTCGATCGTCTGGAGCGGCCGCATCAGCGTCGCGATCGGCTTCATCGCCGCGCGCAGGACAATCGGCTCGCCGGTGGTGATGCCGCCCTCCAGCCCGCCGGCGCGGTTGGTGCGCCGCCGCACGTTGCCGGCCCGCGCCCGCTCCGGCGCGAAGTCGATCTCATCGTGCACCTCGGAACCCGGGCGCCGCGCGCCCTCGAAGCCGAGTCCGATCTCGACGCCCTTCACCGCCGGGATCGACATCAGCGCGGCCGCCAGGCGGCCGTCCAGCTTCCGGTCCCACGAGACGTGCGACCCCAGTCCCACCGGCACGCCGTCGCACACCACCTCGGCGATTCCGCCCAGCGTGTTGCCATCCCTCTTGGCGGCGTCGATCCGCTCGATCATCCGCGCTTCGGCTTCGGGATCGAGCGTGCGCAGCGGAGAGCGGTCGGCGGCGGCGTTCAGGTCGGCCGGGAGTTCGGCGGGAACCCGCGCGTCGATCCCGCCCAGGTGCACCACGTGGCTCCCGATCCGGACGCCGAACTCGGCCAGCATGCGCCGGCAGACGGCGGCGGCCGCGACCCGCGCGGTGGTCTCCCGCGCCGAGGCGCGCTCGAGGATGTCGCGCGCATCGGTGCGCCGGTACTTGAGCGAGCCGGCCAGGTCGGCGTGGCCCGGCCGCGGCCGCGTCACCGCCCGCTTGCGCGGGCCGGGATCGCCCTCGCGGAGCGCCGGGTCCATGATCTCGGACCAGTTCTTCCAGTCGCGGTTGTGGATGAGCATCGCGATCGGCGAGCCGATCGTCTGTCCGGCGCGCACGCCCGACAGGATCTCGACGGCATCCTGCTCGATCTGCATGCGCCGGCCGCGCCCGTAGCCCTGCTGGCGCCGGTGCAGCTCGGTGTCGACGTCGGCGGCGACCAGCGGCAGGCCGGCCGGCATCCCCTCGAGGATCGAGACGAGCGCGGGTCCGTGCGACTCTCCCGCGGTGGTGAAGCGCAGCATGGGTCTCCAAACGCACGAGCCCGACGCGAACGCCGGGCTCGTGGAACTTGAAGTCAGCGAGGAGGCGCCGTCAGCGGCCCGTTCCCGGGGTCCGGATGACCTCGCCTTCGTCGACGATGTGTGGCGTGATCAGGATCAGCAGGTCCTGCTTGTTCTCGGTGGTGGTGCTCTCGCCGAACAGGCGCCCGATCAGGGGCAGCTCGACGAGGATCGGAATGCCGGTGTGGTCGGTGGTCACCTGCGTCAGCGTGAGCCCGCCGATCACCGACGTCTCGCCGTCGCTCACCAGCAGCTGGCTGTCGGCGCGGCGCTTGAGGAAGGTGAAGCCCAGGTCGGCCGCCGCCGCCGTCAGCTGCGACTGCTCGGCGTGGACCGTCATGAGGATCTGCCGGTTGTTGGTGATGTGCGGCGTCACCTCGAGGATGATACCGGTCTCCTTGAACTGGACCACGGCGCGCGGGGCGGCCGCGCCGGCGCCCTGCTGCGAGCTCGCGTCGATCACCCGCAGCGGCGTCTCTTCGCCCGAGAGCAGCGACGCCTTGCGGTTGTCGAGCGTCACCACGCTCGGCTCGGCCTGGGTGTCCGAGAGCCGGACTTCCTGGAGCGCGTCCAGGAACGTCGTCAGGCTGTACTTCCCGAGCATGGTCGAGTAAATGAGGCTCAGCGCCGAGTTCGACTTGAACGACCGGCCGGCGTTGGCGATGCCCGAGAGGGCGTCACCGCCGATCGAGATCAGGCCGTCCGAGCCGGCCGGCGCCAGGGCCGCGCCGGTGGCCGGGTTGATCCGCGGCGCCAGCTTGGTGAAGAACTGCTGGTTGCTCCCCAGGTCGTAGGAGATCCCGAGGTTCTCGATGTTGGTGCGGCTGACGAAGATGATCTTGGCCTTGATCGCCACCTGCGGGGTCCGGACATCCAGGCTCCGCACGTAGCGCTTGACGTCGTCCATCCGCGACGTGACTTCGGTGATGATCAGCGTGTTGGTGCCGGTATCGGCGGCGGCCGTGCCGCGCGTGGTGCAGGGCCCGCTCACCCCGCCACCTTCCGCGCGGGGGCAGTCCTTGGAGAGCAGCGACTTCATCGTCTCCACCAGCGACGACGCCTTGGCGTAGTTCACCGGGATGAGCTCGGTGGTCAGCGGCTCGCTCGCCTGCTTGGAGGCGATGTTCTTGTAGCTGTCGACGGTGAGGATGCCGTACTGGTCCTCGGCCGCCGCCAGCCCCTGCGCGGTCAGGATCGACTGCAGGGCAACGTCCCAGGGCTGGTCGCGCACTTCGGCCGTGACCGTGCCGCTGACTTCCTTGCCGACGACGATGGTACGGCCCGAGAAGGCCGCGAACGCCGCGAGCACGTCGCGGATGTCCGCTTCCTGGTAGGTGACGGTGATCCGCGACTGCGTCGACTGCTGCACCGGGATCGGCGCTACCGCGGTCGTGACCGACGCGCGCGCGTGCGCCATGGCCGCCGGAGCGGCGGCCGGAGCGGCCGGTGCGGCGCCCGAGTGCCAGGCGTCGAATCCGGACCCACCGCCGGTGACCGCGATCCGCACCGCCTGGCCGGCCCGCTTCACCTCGTACGGGTGCGCGCCGTCCAGCTCGATCACCAGTCGCACCACGTCGGGGCGATACTGCGCGAAGCGGACGTTGGTGATCCCGCCCCGCGTGACCTTGTCGTAGAACCGCGCCGGCATGTCCAGCGTGGCGCCGGTGAAGTCCACCACGATCCGGTCGGGATTGGTGAGGGTGAAGTCCTGCACGTCGACGGAGCTGTCGATCGCGACGACGACCTCGGCCTTGCCCGTGGACGGCAGGATGCTCAGCGACGTGACCGAGCCTCCACCGTGGCGCGGCTCGCCTGAGCCGTGCGGACCGTTTGCGCTCGCGGCGCGCGCGCCGGTCGCAACCGCGACCATCGCGGCCGCAGACAGGGCGACCAGCTTAACGACGTGCCTCATTGACCCCTCGCTCGTGAAGAATCACCGATTGCCAGCACTTCCGTGCGGCGGAAGCCGAATTCCTCGACGGTGAACACCACCGCCCTCGGCTGAATCTGCGACACCTGCATGCGGCCCAGCGTCTGACCCACTTTCACGCGGTACTGATCCTTGTTGCCCACGTCCCGCATCACCGCCACCGAGTTCCGGCCCGTGGGATCGTAGGCGACCGCCACCAGCCTCAGGTCCTGCAGCAGCGGCCGCAGGTCTCCGCTCGCCAGCAGCGACAGGAACGGATCGCGCCGTCCTTTCTTGCCGTACTCGAACTCTTCGCGCAGGAACGACACTTCGCCCTTGGCGCCGCGCTCGGCCACCTGCGTGGCCGTCTGACCACCGGCGGGTGCACCGGCAGCCGGCGTCGCCGGCTTGGTCGCGGGCTGTGTGGCGGGCGTCGTCTTCGCGGGCGCGGGCGTGGCAGGCTTCGCGGCCTGTTGCGTCGCCGGCGCGGTCGTCTTGGCGGGCGCGGGCGCGGCAGGTTTCGCGGCCTGTTGCGTCGCCGGCGCGGTCGTCTTGGCGGGCGCGGGCGCGGCAGGTTTCGCGGCCTGTTGCGTCGCCGGCGCCGTC
>JBGPGH010000022.1:0-61258 GCA_041483735.1 Gemmatimonadaceae bacterium
CCGCGCGCGCGGGGAAAACAGCCGCGTGGGGTTGCCGTTCTTCTACGCCAGGGGTCCATCCCCGCGCGCGCGGGGAAAACCCTTGGACTCTGGGCGCGGTGGAAGCCGACGGCGGTCCATCCCCGCGCGCGCGGGGAAAACGACGCCGCGTCCCACTTCGTGCCCGGGGTGGCGGGTCCATCCCCGCGCGCGCGGGGAAAACAACGCGGTGCTGGTGCTCAAGGTCTACGGCCGGGGTCCATCCCCGCGCGCGCGGGGAAAACGTCGGGACTGGCGCTGGCATTGCGTACAGCCAGGGTCCATCCCCGCGCGCGCGGGGAAAACCCTCTATGTCCCGCAAGAGCATGGCTAAGATGGGGTCCATCCCCGCGCGCGCGGGGAAAACTTCCGCGACTCCGATGATCGAGCGGTCCCGGAGGGTCCATCCCCGCGCGCGCGGGGAAAACATCTCCCAGAACTCGACGGCAGTCTGCCAGGGGGGTCCATCCCCGCGCGCGCGGGGAAAACCGGTCCGGGCGTCACGAGCTACACGGATCGGAGGGTCCATCCCCGCGCGCGCGGGGAAAACTCTGTCGTGTGCCCGCGACACCGACCGAGTACATCCGAAAAATGGGGGACAGGTATCGTCGACGCCACGGCTCCAAAGACTCGTAGCCGAGCGGTGCTCGATGGACGATCGACCAATCGGCAACGGCGCGGAGTGGAGCGCTTATACGATGCCTTCTGAGCCCTCGTCACCCGGTGGCAGCTGCTCCATTCCAAGATCCCGGCGGGCAAGCCAAGCACCATCGTGATCGACGATGACACTCCGAGTCCAGCCCAGTGTACGCAGGCCTTGGCCCGATGGTTCGGCCGCATCGCGCCAAGTCAGCAGGATGCCTCCGTCAGCGGGAAGCGCCTCGCCCCACTCTTCGCAAACGGCCCACACCCGCTCGCGCACACCCTCGCTCATGCGCGGGCTCGTATACACCCCGGGCGCGACCTCCAGCATGCAGCTCGCGAGAAATCCCCGGAAGCGATCAGGAACGTTGCGGGTGACGATGACAGTCATGTCCATTGTTCACTCGTTGGGAAACAACGACTTGATTCGATCGATCATCGCGGCTATCACCTTCCCGTCACGTAGCCCGCGCCCGGCGTGACGGCGCGCGAGTCGCTCCAGCGACTCGCCGGGTCGCTGCTCAATCTCTTTAACGGCCCGGAACGCGGCCGTCAGCGCAATCTCCTCGCGAAAGACATCCGCCACGTCGAGGCAGAAGCTGATCGACGAATCTTCGTGGACAAAACCGAGCTGCGGAATGGTTGACGTGGCAGCCACGGCGATCATCGCGGCGGACTTGAGAGCCGTGGTCGTGTGGTTCAACGCCTGATTGACCAGGTCAGCCGCTTCGGGATCATCCCGGTCGTAACGTCGCCCGGCCCAGCGCAACCCAAACTGTTGTGCGAGCGTCCGGTACAGGGTCTTCACCCTCGCGCCCTCGATACCGCGAAGGACCGCGATGTCGGCCGACGGCAGCACTTCACCAAGGCGCCAGGCATACATACGGCGTGCAACGTGGAGCCGCGCGCCTTCCTTGTCCGACCAGGCCACGACCTGCCGCCGGGCAAGTGATGAATCGTCTGTCCCGAAGGGCATCGACGCGTAGAAACGGACACCGTTCTCTCCGGTCGCGATGAGGCCGGTCCCTTGGCGGGCGAGGAGTCTCAGCGCGTCATGGGAGACGGTACTGCCTGGACCCACCATCAGGTTGGAGAGCGTTTGGAACGGGAGGGCGTAGTCGCCGGCCTCGAGGTCCCCGCCGCCCGTGGTCCTGAACCGCAGAGTGCCACTGTCGACGTAGAGAGCGCCGCGCTCGAGCCAGAGGCACCCGTGTCGGTCGCCATGCGGGATGCGCGCCGTTTCCAGGCCGAGCCTGCCCTTCAGCACGCCGATACCTAACCGCGATCGTGGGAGGTGCCAGGAGGCACCAGTATCATCGCACCGAACCCGAACGCGCGGTGACGCCCCACGCCCCGGGCGAGAAAGCGGAGAAAAATGTCCGGATCCTGAACGACCAGATCACCTTCGAGTCGGACGTCGGGGCGCACGAGCCACCGGGCGACGCGGACGTCGCCTTGGGTGCGCCTGACCAGTCTGACACGCCCGATTGCGGCTACGCGGAGCACTGCTTCCTGCACGACATCGTCCTCGGCAGGTCCCGTCGCCACGCCAGTGGCGCGCGCCAGCACCGCCCCGCACCTTGTTGCATCACCGAGTTGCGCCACAAACCACTCGCGATAGATGGTCTCCCGCGAAAGGCCTTTGTGCTGCCCGGCCGCCTGACATCGCGCGAGAAAGACGTCGATCTCGGATCCGGCGCGCAAGCTGCCCACGGCCTTGGAGAGGCGGATCACCGGGCATACGCGAACGAGGAAGCCGACGCGCCGCCCGGTTTCGAGTCGCGGCATGGGCTTGCTGGATATCGCGTCGATGCTCGCGATGGCTTCGACTATCGCGGGATCGCCGAATGCGAGGGCATGTTTGGCGAGTGCCAGCGCGGCGGTCCTCGAGTAACCCCAGGCATCGAGGCGACGTCCGCTTCCGCGCAGAACGAATGGCGCCGGGGCGTCGCCCTGCCAGAGTTCCCCGAACAGGCAGTGCACGAGGTAGCCGTCGTCGAGATTCCGAAGACCGATCTGTCGACGTCTCGCGATTGCCGCGAGTTTTTCGGCGCGCAACGGTACCTTCACGAGAAACAGCGGTTCGTCAGGCATTGACCGCCGCCGCCGGAGGGTCGACGTGGCCTTCGCGCATCAGCCTCTGACCAGTGTGAACCTGGTTCCGCCAGTCCCGTTCATCCGTTGTCGTCACGTCGTATGCGGCACCAGGGACCGGCCCCTCGCCCTCACCCGCGAACCACGTGGCGGGCAGCGGCCCGTCGTCCGCTCTCGCGGTGCGCGGCGCCAACGCCAGTGCTTCGAGCACGCTGGAAGTCTCTACGACCGCGGCAAGAATCCGCCCGGAGGGGAGGCAGCACTTCCTGCCGATGAACAGGGGGCGGGAGGGTTCCAGTAGCGCCTCCGCCAGCTGGTCGACTGTGGGCTCCGCCTCGCCGTCTACAGTAAGCGCGACGGTATGCATGCTGTCCGCACGGTAGTGGCGATAACGGATATGCGTTGCGTCACCGCTGGCGCCGCCCCTTTCCGCTATATGTCCCCTTGTCGTCCATCCCGCATTCTCGGGCACCATGAAGTCCTGGCCGAGGTCCACGGTCTGGTAGTCGATCAGCGCTTCTCCCCGCCGGTCGACCCGCGCGGCATAACGGATGCGTTGCTGCAGCACGGACAGCCTCTGACTTTCCCGATGGTCCCAGCCCAGCGCGTTCGCAAGCAGACCGGTCAGCATGGACAGCGCCGGGAACGTCTGCACGACACCGTTCTGGTCGACCATAGGAGCGCCAAAACTCACTAGGGGCGCGTCGAGGCTCAGCAGGAGTGCTCTCACGAGACGATGCAGCTCCCGGTCCATTCGGCCAGGGCGGCGAGCGTCATCTTCCCTTCGAACTGATCGCCCGTCTGCAGGCCGGCATGGCGTCGGTCCTCAGCCTTGCCGTACATCGCATCGAGGTCCGCCAGGTGTCCTGCCAAGGCCCGGTAGGCACCAGGAATGATGTCGGCCGAATCCCGAACCGGTGTGAGGAACGCATTGCTCAGCGTACGCGGCTGAGCCTTGCCAGCCTCGACCAGCACCAGATGGCTGTACGCGTACGGGGCAGTCGACCCTTTCTTCGCGCCCGGGCTGACGGTCGCGACCATATGTACCAGTCGCCGCACCACGTCCCTGGCGAGCTGAGCGTTGTCGCCGAGGTTGCTGATCAACCCGTTCACATCGACGACGACGTATCCGTAGTAGACGCCGCTTGTCAGCTCACTGGCGTTGATGTGGCCTGACTCCTGCTCGCCTTCTTCGCGGATGAGGTCATCGATTGCCGAGAAGTAGTCGCTTTCGGTCATCTGCTGGTGCACGGTCATGGCGTGTGCGACGTGAATGGCGGCGTCCGTTCTCGCGAGCACGTCGCCCGTGACCATGCGCCCGAACAGTGCTGCCCCCAAGCCCGCTTCGAGCGAACCCGGCAGGAGCGCCTGGATATTCTTCTTCAGCTCCTTCTCGTTCTTCATCCTGGTGTCGATCGCGTCGCCGACCTTCGATGGGTCGCCCTTCGCGGCACTTATCGCATCGCGGGCGAGCTGGCACAGGTAATCCAGCTCCGGTCTGCCGAGCACGGTGACCTGGGCCGTTTTCACGCGCTCGGCGGGAGCATCAGCCTCGTCTTCGCTCCCGCCTTTCTTCTTCCGGACTCCCTTCTTTTCCGCCTTCTCCCGCTTCGCCTCACTACCGAGCAGTTTGTCGGCGATCAGCTGTGCTGCTGCGCGGGCCACATCGACGGCGATGCCCTCCTCCACAAGGGGCCCGACGACGAATCGTTCGAACGACTCGCGCGAGCGGACGGAAGAAGGCGCTTGGACCTCGGCGAATCCGTTCACGCCCTCATACGTCCTCCAGTGCCGCTTCAGGCATTGCGACGAGATGCGCGTCCGGATCGTGCCGCCGAACGGCATTCGCTTGGCGAAACCCGCGTCGTCTCGATTCAGGAGCGTTGCGGGATAACTCGTGAGGCTGTGAATCTGAATAAAACGCGAAGGCATGACTCGCTCCTTGATGATCAGGCGTCGCCGGAACGCGACGTGACGCGGTAGTATTCTCGGGCGATGCGGCGGCGGACCGTCTCCTCGTCAGCACGGCCTGCCGAGAACATGAGACGCGCGGCGTCGGACCAGTCCGCAGGCGCATCTCTGGCCACGAGGTAGCGCGCGAGCATTGGAAGTTCGACCACCAGCCGATCGGCGTCGGCCCGAAGCAGCCTGGCGAAGCGGAGATCGGCAAAGCCGGCGTCCCCCAACGCGCGCCCTAACGGCGCGTCGGATCGGTGGAGATTGCCCATCTGAGCAAGCCCGTTGATTACGGCGGCCCAGCGGGTCTCATCCAGATCGCGCCGCTTGCCGTCCCCGTGGAGCACGTCGTCCAGCGCGAGGCCTTCGAGCTTGAAGAACGCCGCGGGGGGTGCGGTTGGATTCATGCGTCGAAGTGCGGCGACGTCACCCGTGCTCAGCGCGCCTCCAGCGTGCCTCAGCAGCCCGGCGAGGCGGTTGACGATTCCGCTAAGCGTGAGGACTTCGCCCTGCACAGGTTGCGTCATGCGTTGGCCTCCTGCGGACGGGCCGCTCGCAACTCTTCCGCGAGTGTCGGAAACCGCTTGCGAAGGCACCCGTGGAACATTGCCTCAGCGTCGCTGACCTTCTCATACCATCGCTCGGACGGGATGCACGCGCGGTTGATCGCTCGCTGCAATTCCGCCCACGCGGCGCCGCGGAGTAGCTCTTCCCAAGCCGGACCGGCCACTTCATCCGGCTCGTCGACCGATGAGAACAGTGCGTCAAAGAACCTCTCGTTCACGCGGGCGTCGAGCGTGTCCGGGGGAACCTCCTCACCTCGCGCAAGTTTCTTCAGAGCCGGATAGAGCACCTTGCTCCTCATGTCCCTCGCGCGCTCGATGTTCCGCCGGGCGCGCTGCCCGAGGGAGGCGCGCTGCTCCGGCTGACCAAGCCGCCGGCGTATCAGTGGCGTCAGGGGGAGGACTCGACGATGAAGGCCCTCCGTCTTCCCTTGGCCCCTGGCCATGGCGGAAGCAAGCAACAGCATGGTGTCGGTGTCTCCCGGCCGATCGCGCTGGGCCTGCGCTTCTTCGTAGGTGTCGAATAGCATTTCGCAAAGCAGCTTGTAGTCAAATCCCCGCTCGCTGATAGTGAGTGCGCACTTGTCTTGTCGCCTCACGGGAATCCAGGGATCGCCGATGTCCCCCGTCTCTACCTCGGGGAGACATCGACTGACACGGGAGGTCGTGAAGCGACAGGTCAATCGACCCTCCAGTTGCTCCATGCGAACGCGCCGGCAGACCTCGATGAAGTGGGGGGCCAGCGACGCAGCATGGAGGGAGTCGACCCCATCCCAGGGGGCCATCCAAGTTAGACCAAGCCCCTCGTTGCTGAATCCGTGTCGAACGATGAGGTCGTCCCAGATCTCGAGTGACACAAGCACGTCTCGATTGAACCGCGTCGCGATGGTACGGTCCCGAGAGAGTCCCACTCTTGGTCGGCTGCCGTATCCCTTGTTCATGCGGGCAATGCCCTTGTATCCGCCGCCGCCTCCCGAGTAACCCTGCATTGTCTGCAGAGTCACGAGCGCCGCAATCCAGGATTCGACATCGTCCTGCGACACGAGCGACGCCTTCACGTCGTGTCCTTTCGATGTCAGTACGACGTCGATGTTGTCGGGGTGTTCGGAACTGCGCCAGTCGTCGATGCGCCCTTCCGGAACCGGTGGCTGCATGAACGCAGGCTTTGCCAAGTCGTCAACGACGAGGCTCCACGGCTCGTGCTCACTGCTCGTGAGGCGCAGTAGTAGCGAACGCCACTGATCCTCCGGAACGCGGGGTTCGACCAGTTCGCCGCGGTGCAGCGCGATCGCGGCAAGCTGAGTGAGAAACATGCACCACGCATCGAACTGATGCGCCCGCACCCGAGGGAAGTCGACCAGATCCCCCGCGGCCAGTACCTCGAGAATGCCCGGCAGTGAGGTTTGGCGAACCTGGCGCTTGGAGTCGCGCCAGCTCAGCACGGGGTCGGAGAGCAGGTCATGGGCCATCGTCGTCATCCCCATCCTCCCGATCCGCAGTGAGCCGAAGACCGAACCGATCGTACGTGAATTGTCGTCCACCGAAGCGGAAGTGCGTCACCGCGCGATCACTGGACACCGAGTGAGCGCAATCCTCATCGGCCGGAACACCGCGCACCCATCGGCCCGGCACGACAAGCTCGTGCACCTTGAGACCAAAGGGACTGTGCAGCGGCTCGGGGAAGCGCACCCGCCGGTCGTCCTCCCCTAACCGTGTTGGAACCCGCTGACCGTCAGGAAAGTTGGTTTCCGAATACCAGTTCGTCCAGTCCACGATGTTCAGCTCCGCCTGCCTTGCCTCGCCACGCAGCGACCCCACGATCAGATGGCCGTGCGCTCTCCAGCGGGGATCGCGCCCCTCGCAAATCCGGTCGAGCGCCACGGAGTGAACACTCCGCTCCACCAGGTATCGGTTCATCTCGGGGATGCGCCACACGGGCGACTCTTCCATCGCGAGCCAGGTCGCCTCGAGCACGCGCAGGTCCTCGTACACGATGCCCAGTCCGTGGTACGGTCTTGCCTTCCCGCGCTCGTTGAGCAGGGCGCCGAGGTCCCGTTCGGAGGGCACGGCGACCACGGCGCGCGGCACCTCAAACCCGGGTGGGCGCGGGCGCACAGAATGGCGCTGCAACCGCCCGATGCGCTGCAGCAGGACGTCCATGGGGCAGAGGTCGGTGATGAGGAGGTCGGCGTCGAGGTCGAGGGACTGCTGTACCGTTTGGGTTGCGACCACAACGCATCCTCCCGATCCCCGGCGAAGACCAAAGCTGTCTTCGAGCGCGAGATCCAACGCCTGGCGGTCGTCACGGGCAAATCGCGCATGATGCGGCGCGGCCACCTCGCGACAACGGAAGAGCAGATGGCTGCACAGCGACTCCGTGGCCACACGCTCGACCCGCCGCTGAGTCTCGATGCAGTCGGCGACCGTATTTCTGACGACGAGCACGTGCGCTCCTGCGCGGGCCGCATCCATCGCCGCGGTGGCAACCGCCTCAATGTCGGCCATCCACGGTTGGGGATCGACAGCAATCCGACGGCCTCCGCCGTCTTGAGCCACTTCAATGGATTCCTCGCCGACGCCGCGGTGCGAGATGAGCGGGTAGGGCGCCGCCAGCGCCGTCTCGAGCGCCGGCAGCTCCGCGCGCATTCCGGCGCGCAGGAGACGGCTGCGCGTCTCGCCTCCAAGCGTTGCCGACAAGAGTACCGCATGCCCTCCGGCTTGCACGTGCCTTGCGAGTACAGTCTCCAGGATTGCGGTCATGTACGCGTCGGAGGCGTGCACCTCATCCACGACGAGCAGTTGTCTCAGCAGCGTGGTGGCTCGGAGATGCGCATGACCGACCATCAAGGACGAGAGGAGCACCTGATCGATCGTTCCGACGGCGATGCAGGCCGACAAATAGCGTTTC
This sequence comes from Gemmatimonadaceae bacterium, assembly GCA_041483735.1. Taxonomy (GTDB): domain Bacteria; phylum Gemmatimonadota; class Gemmatimonadetes; order Gemmatimonadales; family Gemmatimonadaceae; genus JBGPGH01. The sequence goes on from JBGPGH010000022.1 coordinate 8,182, forward strand.
GGCGCCTCACCGGCCCACGCACGGTAACGGAACCGCTCGCCGTCCTGGTCGGGCCACAGGACGGTGAACCGAGGCAGCTTGATCCCCTGCACGTCATCGACGCGCAAGTACTGCGGCACGGCCTGAACAACGGGCGGCGCGACGGGAAACACGCGCGTTATCGCGTCGTGGATCCTCGCGTACATCTGGGTCGCGGCAGTCCGAGTCGGCAAAGCGAAATAGAGGCCATCCACGGCGTGCGCGCGGAACAAATCCACGAATCGGGCTAGCACGGCTTCGGTTTTCCCGCTTCCCGTCTCCGACTCGAGGATCGTAATCGTCGGATGACCGTCGACTGCCAGACGGTGCATCGCTTCCTGCGCGCGGTGCGGAGATCTCTCGCCGAGGATTGTCGTCAGGGAATCCCTGTGGACGCCTGCGACTCGTGCGCGCTGGTCGACGGCGAGCCAACTTCGCGACAGGAACTCTCCCGCAGCCTCGAGGGCAACAGGGAGCCGCGGGGTCTCGGCGTCATCGCTGAAACGAAAAATGGCGGTGTCGGATCCGATCCAATCGGCGAGCATCACCAGCCCGGCGAACGCATGCTCGAACGCGGGTTCGTGAGGCAGGGGTTGAGCGCCGGGCGCGTACGCTTCCGGGAACCACTCACGGGTCGCGGCGACAAGCTTGGCCACGCCGGCTTCGGGGTCGAGTCCGCTGCGCGCTCGCCACAGGGCTGCCTCGAACACGTCCGTTTGCCCCAACGCGTAGGGACGACCATGGTGGCAGATGGCGGTCGCGAGGAGCCCGGTTGTGCCCTCACCCCACTCGGCGAGGGGATCGACGGAGCGGAAAGGAGGCTGGCCGATCGCGGCGAGAGCCTCTTTGACGTGCCCCGCCGTGGGTCCCAATGCCGGTCGCCCCTTCGCCTGGAATCCAAGGTTGAACTTCCCGAGATCGTGCAGCGCCGCGAGTACGCTGAGGCGCGCTCGCGTGACGTCATCCAGGTCGTCACGACCGCACAGCCGGGACAGACGCCGCCGCCAGGTCGGAAGAGCAAGGATCGACGCGGCGCATGCGGCCACGTCGGCGCAGTGATCGATCAGGGGATGCCACGAGTTGACGTGGCCACTCACCTCATCCTTGTCCAGCTTTCCCCAGAAATCATCCGGATCGCCTAACATCCACCCATGCCCCCTGTCTCACGCGCACGGAAGCCAGAATCGGGCCGAGTCACTTTTCACCACTCTGCGCGTCGCGGCCTTCTTGCGAAAGGAGCTTGCCGTCTCGATCCACTACGCGATCGTGGCGCCGCCGCGCCCGAGGCATCACCTGAGGACGGCGCCTACGCCTCCACCTCGTTCCCGTCCGGCCCCGTGTCGTCCTGCCGCCCCGGAGTGTTGAGCTTGTTCCGGAGCGTTCGCACGCTGATGCCGAGCAGGTCCGCGGCCCGCGTCCGGTTGTTGTTCGCCGCCTCGAGCGCGCGCTGGATCAGGGCCCGCTCGGCGTCGGCCACGTTGAGCGACGACAGGTTGAGGGTCTCGCCGGTGAGCGCCTCGATCTCGCTCATCGGAGCGCCGCCGGGTCTGGCCGAAGGGGCGCCGCGCCCGCCAACCGCCATCGTTCCGGTTGGCGTCGCCGCCAGGCCGGAGCGACCCGACACCGCGTCGCCCACCGACGGCGTGAGTCCCAGCCGGCGTCCCTCGAAGGCGTGCAGCGGCAGGACCGGGTCCGGACTCAGGATCACCGCCCGCTCCACCGCGTGCTGCAGCTCGCGGACGTTGCCGGGCCAGCCGTAGCGCTGCAGCATCGCGATCGCCTCGGGCGAGATCCCGGTCACCTCTTTGCTGAGCTCGGTGGAGGTTCGCATCATGAAACGGTACGCGAGCAGCGGAATGTCGTCGGGTCGGTCGCGGAGTGGCGGGATCGCGATCGGGATCACGCTCAGACGGTAGAAGAGGTCCTGCCGGAAGGTGCCGGCCTGCGCCTCCTTCTCCAGGTCGCGGTTGGTGGTCGCCACGATCCGGACATCGACCCGGATGGGCGACGTGCCACCCACGCGCTCGAACTCCTGCTCCTGCAGCACCCGCAGCAGTTTGGCCTGCAGGTCCAGGCGCATCTCCGACACCTCATCGAGCAGCAGCGTGCCGCGGTGCGCCCGCTCGAACGCGCCCTCCACGCGCTTGATGGCGCCGGTGAACGCGCCGCGCTCGTGGCCGAACAGCGCGCTCTCCACCAGACCCTCGGGCAGGGCGGCGCAGTTCAGCTTGATGAACGGCCGGTCGCGCCGGTCGCTCTGGTCGTGGATGGCCCGGGCGAACAACTCCTTGCCGGTGCCCGACTCGCCCTGCAGCAGGACGGTCGCCCGCGTGGGCGCCGCCATCGCCACGGTCTGCAGGATGCGGCGGATGGCGGTGCTCTCGCCGATCACCTGTCGCTCGTTCCTGAATTCCATCACTTCCTTGCGGAGCGCTTCGTTCTCGCGCCGCAGGCGGACGAATTCCAGCGCCTGGTCCACCGCCAGCTCCAGCTGCTGCGGCCGGATGGGCTTGGTGATGTAGTCGATGGCGCCGGCCTTGATCGACGCCACCGCGTGCTCGATGCTCGCGTAGCCGGTGAGCATGATCAGCGGGATGTCGTATCCGTCCCGCGTGATCGTCTGCAGGAACTCGAGGCCCGTGAGCCCCGGCATCTTGTAGTCGGAGATGATCAGGTCGACGCCGCCCCGCGCCAGGACCTGCAGGGCCTCGACGACGCTCCGGGCCCCGATCGCCGTGTGACCGGCGCGCTCGAGAGTATCCTCGAGGATCAGCCCAACCGACGGCTCATCGTCGACATACAGTATGGTAGCCATGCCCCGTGTCCCTGTGCGGCTAAAGTTGCCGGGGGGGGTCTCCGATACTCGCTAGCATACTCGTGTATCGCCGTTCGGGCAACATCTGCCGACCGGCCTTTCACGGCTGACTCAACTCGCGTTGACATGAGAATCACCAACAGCATTCTCCAGAAGAGTGCGCTCGGGACGCTGCAGACCAACCTGCAGCAGATCGAGCGGGCCCAGTCGGAAGTCTCGACCGGTCTCCGGATCCAGAAAGCCTCGGACGATCCCACCGCGTCCGCCTCCAGCATGCAGGCCTCGGGCTCGCTCCGCGCGCTCGCCCAGTACAAGCGCAACGTCCAGACCGCGTCGGCGCGCACGGGCAGCGAAGAGAACGCGCTCGACCAGCTCACCGACATCCTCACCCGCGGCCGGGAACTGGCCACGTCGCAGGCGACCTCGACCGCGAGCGCCCAGACGCGCATCGCGGCCAAGGCCGAAGTCGATCAGCTCCTGCAGCAGGCCGTTCAGCTTGGGAACACACAGTTCCAGGGCGAATACCTGTTCGGCGGCGACCAGGTCACCACCGCGCCGTTCACCAGCGCCGTGCCGCCGTTCGTGACCACCGCGCCCACCGGGCAGCGTCAGACCGAGATCTCGGCCGGCCAGTACCTGGTGTCGAATCACAACGGGAAGGAGATCTTCCTCGACACCAACGCCCTGCAGACGTTGCAGGATCTGAGCGCGGCGCTGGGGGCCAACGACGCCACCGCGATCCAGAACGCCGGCTACGCGCTGGCCGGATCGAACGACGCCGTGCAGAACCTCGTCGGCGACATTGGGGCGCGCTCCAACCAGCTCCAGGTGACCACCGCGAACCTCGACGCGCTCGACGTCAACCTGCGGACGCTCAAGTCGGACCTGGAAGAGGTCGATCTCGATAAGGCGGTCACCGAACTCGTCGGCCGCCAGAATGCGTACCAGGCGGCTTTGCTCGCCACTTCGCGTGTGAACGGTATGAACCTGACGAATTACCTGCGATGAGCGCCAACGCCGCCCTCGCCCTGCCCCCGGAACCGGTCATGACGGTGCACTCGGACCTCCTCGGCCCCCTGGCAGTGACGGCCGACGACCTCTTCACCTTTCCGTTGGGGCTGTTCGGATTCCCGGAGTGCCGCCGGTTCGTGCTCGTCCCCGCCGCCCGCCGCGGCGTGTACTGGCTCCAGTCCGCGGACTACGGCACACTCGCCTTTCTCCTCGTCGATCCCTTCCTCGTCCACGACGGCTTCGTGGTGGACCTGGCCTCGAGCGACCTGGCCGAATTGCACGCCGATTCGAACTCGCCCCCTTCGGTGGCGATCCTCTCGATCGTGACGCTGCCGGCGGTCCGCGGCGAGCAATGCACCGCGAACCTCCAGGGTCCGCTCGCCCTCAACATGCGCGAGCGCGTGGGCAAGCAGCTCGCGATCTCCGACAGCGAGTTCGGCATCCGCTGCCCCATCGAGCTGCCGTCGTAACTCCGGCTGGCGCTCGTCGACGACTCGGACCGCCGGACAACCTCCGGCGGTCTCGTCGTTTCTGCGGCAATAAGCGCCGAGTGATCCGGCTCGGCATGAATTGCCGATAACCCGGCGCTGAAGCCCGGACGAATCTTCCCCTTTCCATCATGCGGTGGCAGTCAAGTCGTTGATTTGCAATGGCTTGATGAGTGGCACGCTGGGTGCCTTAGGGCTTGGGCTCGCCCCAAACGACACTACCATAAGAGAGGAGCAGGACAGCGCATGAACCATCGGTCTCGCGCCCGGGTTTCCAGGCAGTCTGCTCGCCGCGTGAGCGGCGGAGCGGCGCTGGCGGAACGACACCTCGCCGACGGCAGCGCCGCGGTCGCGCGGAACGATTTCGCGCACGCCATCGCCGCCTACCAGCGGGCGATCGAGGCCAATCCGAAATCGGCCGAAGCGCACAACGACCTCGCCAATGCGTACCGCTCCGTGTGGCGGCTGGACGATGCCGTAGCCGGGTACCGGCGCGCGATCGAGCTCGCCCCCGACTTCGCGATCGCCTGGTTCAACCTCGGCGTGACCCTGCTCGATGCCGGCATGGCTCGTGAGGCGCTCGCCATTCTCTCCCGCGCGCGCGACCTGCGTCCGGCGCACACCGGCTCGGCCCAGAGCCTGATCCTCGCATACAAGCGGCTGGGGCGGATGGCCGAGGCACTCCCGCTGCTCGCGGAGTTCGAGGGGCAGGCAGCGCTGGAGCCCGGGTCGCCGCTGGCCCACGTCAACCTCGCGCTGGCGTACGCGAAGTTCGAGCGGATCGGCGACGCCGCGGCGTCGCTGATCACCGCCACCAGGCTGGACCCGCGCGATGCCGACACCCTGGGACTGCTCGGCATGACGCTGCTGGAAGAGGGACGGTACGGCGAGGCGCTGGCCGCGTTCGACCACGCCATCGCCCTGCGTCCCAACGATGCCGCCGTCCGCTTCTATCGCAGCTTGGAGCTGCTCCGCACCGGCCAGCTCGCGCGCGGCTTCGAGGAATACGAATGGCGCTGGCGGCACCTCGGCTTCTCGTCGCCCCGCCGCGACTTTCCGCAGCCGCTGTGGGATGGCGCCGACCTGACGGGCCGCACCATCCTCCTGCACACCGAGCAGGGGCTGGGGGACTCGCTGCAGTTCATCCGTTACGCGCCACTGGTCGCGGCCCGTGGCGGCACGGTGGTCGTGGAGTGCGAGCGTCCGCTCACCGTCCTGTTCGAGTCGTGCGCCGGGGTGAGCCGGGTGGTGGCCAAGGGCGAGCCGCTGCCGCGGTTCGACGTCCACGCGCCGCTCCTCTCGCTGCCGCGCCTCACCGGCACCACCCTCGAGACCATTCCGGCGGACATCCCGTACCTGCGCGTCCCCTCGCCCGCGTCGCTGCCGCCGCGGCGCGCCGGCACCCGCCTGCGGGTGGGGATCGTCTGGGCCGGTTCGGGCACCCACGTCAACAACCTGAATCGCTCGGTCGATCTCCGGCTGTTCGACGCGCTCATCGCCCGCGACGACCTCGACGTCGTGTCACTGCAGAAGGGCGAGGGGCTGGAAACGCTGATCGCGCACCCGATGCACCACCTGGTGACGGAGCTCGGCTCGGCCTTCCACGGTTTCCACGATACCGCCGCGGCGATGTCGCAGCTGGATCTCGTCATCTCGGTGGACACCGCGCCCGCGCACCTCGCCGGCGCCCTCGGCGTCCCGGTGTGGATCCTCCTTCCCGCCAACGCCGACTGGCGATGGATGGTGGCCCGCGACGATTCGCCGTGGTATCCCTCGGCGCGCCTCTATCGTCAGGCACAGCCGGGCGACTGGTCCGGTGCCTTCCGATGCCTCATGGACGATCTCGATCGCGAAGTCGCCGGCCGTCCCGCCGCCGAGTCCGTACCGGTGGACCGTGCCGCCGCGAGCCGGGAGTTCGCCATCGCGGTGGCGCGGCACCAGGCGGGCGACGCGCCGGCCGCCGCCGACGCCTATCGTCGCGCGCTGGTGCTCGATCCCGGCATGGCCGAGGCGCACAACAACCTGGGCGTCCTGCTCCGGCGCGACGACCTGGCCGGTGCCCTGGCCCTGTTCCGGCGCGCCATCGCGGCCCGGCCCGGGTACGCCGACGCGCTGGCCAATGCCGGCGCTGCCTCACGAGCGCTGGGCGACCCGGCTGGCGCGGTCCCGCTCCTGCGTGAAGCACTGACGCTCCGTCCCGGGCACTCCGACGCCCTGACCGCGCTGGGCCATTCGCTCCTCGATCTCGGCGACCTCGCCGGGGCGGAAACCACCTTCCGCGACGCGGTGGCCGCCGCCCCGGACAGTGTCGCCGCCCTCAACAACCTGGGTCACGTCGTCTACCGGCGCGGCGACCTCGAGGGTGCGATCGCGCTCTTCCAGCGCGCGATCAAGGCCGACCCGGCCAGCGTTGACGCGCTCAACAACCTCGGCCTGACGCTTCGTGACGCCGGCTTTGCGAGAGACGCCGAAGTCGTGCTCCGGGGGGCCGTCGACCGCGCCCCGGGCGACATCAACCCGATCGTGAACCTTGCCGCCGTTCTCGCCGACCTCGGCGACACCGATCAGGCGATCGTGCTGAACGAACGCGCCCTGTCGATCGACCCGCGGTGCGCCACCGCGATGGTGGGACTCGGCAACTGCGCGGCCGACCGGCTCGACTATCCCGGCGCCGCCGCCTGGTTCGAGCGGGCGCTGGCCGTCGAGCCCGAAAACCCGCACGCGCACTGGAATCGCGGGATGGTGCGGCTCGCCAGCGGCGACTACCGGGGCGGGTGGAACGACTTCGAATGGCGGTGGAAGCTGATCGAGGCACTGCCCAACGTCCGGGAATTCGCGCAGCCACGCTGGACCGGCGCGGACTCGCCGCTCGAGGGGCGGACGATCCTGCTGTACTGCGAGCAGGGACTGGGCGACACCTTCCAGTTCGTGCGGTTCGCGCGCGAGCTCAAGCGCCGCTGGACGGTGAAGATCGTGATCGAGTGTCCGCCGCCGCTGGCCGCGCTGCTCCGCGAGTGCGACTACCTGGACCAGGTGGTGGAGCAGGGTACCGCGCTGCCGGCGTTCGATGTCTGGCTGCCACTGCTGACGCTCCCGCGGCGCCTGGGCATCACGATGGAGACGCTGGACTGCGCGTCGCCGTACCTGTCCGCGCCGCGCCGCCCGATCGCGGACGCGATCCCGCCGGCCGGCGGAGCGCTGCGCGTCGGCATCGTGTGGGGCGGACGCACCGACCGGCCGCGGCTGGCCGTGCGGTCGATCGGACTCGATGCGCTCGCGCCGCTCGCCGCCGTTCCCGGTATCCGTCTCTTCGGGCTGCAGATGGGCCCGCCGCGGGACGAGCTCGCCGGCAGCGCGCTGCACGGCCGCGTGACCGACCTCTCGCCGCACATCCGCGATTTTGCCGACACCGCCGCCGCGCTGGAGGCGATGGACCTGGTGATCACCATCGACACCTCGGTGGCTCACCTGGCCGGCGCGATGCACGTCCCGGTCTGGATCCTCCTGCCTCACGCCGCCGACTGGCGCTGGGTGCCGGGTGGGGCGGCGTCGCCGTGGTACCCCTCAGCCAGGCTGTTCAGGCAGCCGGTCCGCGGCGACTGGGCCAGCGTCGTGCGCGACGTCACTCACGCGCTCCGGGCCTTAGGGCACGCGCCGCCGGCCGCGGAGGGTTTCGTGCCGCTGCCGTCTGTGCAGCGGACCCAGGCGGGCCAGCCGCGCTTCACCCTTCACGTTCCCGTGGAGCGCCTCACGGGTGATCCGGCCGGACTGGCGCTCTTCCAGCGGGAACTCGCGCAGGGCGGTGTCGACCGGCACGCGCGCATGTTCCTCGAAGAGCAGCTGCGCACCGGCGACCTGTTCGTGGATGTCGGCGCGGGCTGGGGATTCACGGCGCTCTCGGCGGCCACCGTACCGGGCCAGCGCGTGCAGGTGCTGGCGGTGCTCGACTCCGCCGCCGATGCCGACAACCTATCGTGCTCGGCCGCGGCCAACGCGCTCACCGGAACGGTGGATGTGGCGGTGGCCCCATCGTTCGAGACGATCTCGCTCGACACGCTGCTCGACGGTCGTGCGGGCGGCGGCCAGCGGGTCTTCGTGCGGGTGGCGGATCCCGCGATGATACCGGCCGTCCTGAGCGGCGCGCGCAACCTGGTCCGCTCCGGCGGACTGGCGGCGCTGATCTGGACCTGCCGCCGCGATCCCGAGCCGGAAGGCGGGCGCGTCGCACTGGACGACGAACACACCATTCAGCGGCTGCTCGCGCTCGGCTTCAGTCACTTCGTTTTGACGCTCGGCACCGATGGCGCCGCCGGGCTGTCGCTCTTCCCTTCGTCGCCCGCCGACACCGCGCTCTTCTCGCTCTCCCGCGCCTATCTCGACTCATGCCTGGCCGAGTCCGACGCCGCGCCGCCGGCCGCGCCGGCACCGGTGGTGGTGAGCGCGCCGCCGCCCGCTCCGGTGCGCCCGGTCGCGGCGCCGGTGCCGGTGGTGTCCGCGCAGCCGGCGACGTCGCGTCCCACGCTCGCCTTCGACTGGCGGCTTTCGCCGAGCACCGGGTGGGGCGTGTACGGCCTGAACCTCGCGCTCCACTGCCTGCGCGGTACGCCGGCCGATGCGCGCCCGATGCCGCTGATGTTCACCTCTCCCGACCTGGACGGGGTGGACGCCGACCAGCTGCGGACGCTGGGGCCCGCGCTCACGCTGCATCGCGAGGTGGCCGCCACGCTCGAGTCGAACCCGGGAAAGAAGGTGAGCGGCGCGTTCACGATGCTTCGCTCGCTCGCCAACAACCTGCACCCCGCCGTACCGCAGCTGGCGGCCGAGGGCGCGCGCAACGTGGGCGTCGTCTTCTTCGAGGACTCACGCATTGACGCCGCCGGGTTGGAACGCGGCCGCCGGTTCGACCGGATCATCGCGGGCTCGACCTGGAACGCCGAGGTGATGCGCGCCCACGGCCTGGACAACGTCCGGGTGGCGCTGCAGGGGATCGATCCGTCGATCTTCAAGCCCGGGCCGCGGTCGCGGCGTTTCGGCGACCGATTCGTGGTGTTCTCCGGCGGCAAGCTCGAGTACCGGAAGGGACAGGACATCGTGATCGCCGCGTTCCGCGCGTTTCGCGAGCGGCATCCCGATGCGCTGCTGATGCTCGCCTGGCACAACCAGTGGCCGCAGACGATGGGCGAGATCGCGACGCGCGGCCACGTGACCGGCGTGCCTGACGTGGGCCCCGGCGGCCGCCTGGACATCGTGGGCTGGCTGGCGAAGAACGGCGTGCCGGCGGATGCGGTGGTCGACCTCGGCAAGGTGGCCAACCGGGAGATGGGCGGGTTCCTTCGTGAGGCGGACGTGGCGCTCTTTCCCAACCGGTGCGAAGGGGGCACCAACCTGGTGGCGATGGAGTGTATGGCGGCGGCGGTCCCGACGATTCTCTCGGCCAACACCGGCCACCTCGACATCGCGGCCGACGCGCACGCGCTGGTGCTGCGGCGGCAGGAAGCGGTGTCGACGACGCCGTTCTTTCGGGGCGTTGAGGGGTGGGGGGAGAGCTCGGTGGACGAGGCGGTGGCGGCGCTGGAGTCCGTGTACGCCGACCGGGGCGCGGCGGTGGAGCTGGGGCGCCGGGGCAGCCGGGCGATGCACGAGCTGTCGTGGGACGCGCAGATCGGGAAGATGCTGGGGGAGATTAGCGATCTCTTATGAAGCCTGGGGCGTCGCGGCCCCGGGGATGCATGAATCATCACAGAACGGGTCGCGCCGTCACGCCGCGGTCACTGGATAGGCATGCGCTAAAGTTCACTCTGGTCACGACGATACTGGATGACAGCCGAGGAACGCATTGAGGCGCCCTCGCAATGGAGCACGGATGCTCCAATTCTCTGTCACATGGAGTCGTGACTATGTCTCTCCGCATCAACACCAACGTCGCCGCGATGAACTCGCAGCGCATCCTGGGCAAGACGCAGGCCGAGCTCGACAAGACGATCGGCCGCCTGTCGTCTGGCTTCCGGATCAACCGCGCGGGCGATGACGCCGCCGGTCTGGGTATCGCCAACCAGCTGCACGCTGACCAGCGCGCGCAGTCGCAGGCGGCCCGCAACGCCGAGCAGGCCTCGTCGGTTCTGTCGGTGATGGAAGGTGGCGCTCAGACCGTCGAGTCGATGCTCGAGCGTATGAAGGAGCTGGCGACCCAGGCCGCGTCGGACAACACCGATGCCGGCGGGCGCACCCGTATTCAGCAGGAGTGGAACGCGCTGGTTTCGGAAATCGACCGCGCTGTCCAGACGACGACCTTCTCGGGCAACGTCCTCCTGAACGGCAGCTTCGGTAACGGCGTGAACGCGAGCAGCACGGTCCTGGCGGCCGGCACGCGCGTGTACAGCGTGGACCTCAACGGCGCCGCCGCGGCGACCTACACCGTTGCCAACGGCGTGGCCGGGTCGATCACGATCACGCAGGGCACGTCCTCGCAGACGATCGCGGTGGGCAGCAACGGGAAGCAGGCGGTCAACTTCTCGACCTTCGGCCTCACGCTGAACCTGGATTCGAACTACGCCGCGGCTGGCACGGCGGTGGCTGGGAACCTGACGGTGGCGGCTGGCACGAGCGGCGGGTCGTTCATGGTCTCGTCGTCCGGCAACTACACCACCAGCGACAACGTCGGCCTGAGCACGGTGGACCTCCGTGCTTCGACCGCGACCGCGCTGAACCTCGGCGGCCTGGTGCTCGACACCAACGGCTCGGCGGGCGCGCAGACGGTGCTGGCGTACATCGACACCGCGCTGGCGAAGGTTGCGACCGCGCTGGGACAGATCGGCGCCTCGCAGAACCGGATCGAGTACGCGTTCAACAACGTGAAGGCGATCGTGAACAACTACGCCGCGGCGGAGTCGGTCATTCGCGACGCCGACATGGCGGAAGAGATGTCGAAGTTCTCGAAGAGCCAGATTCTCTCGCAGGCGGGTACGGCCATGCTCGCACAGGCCAACCAGTCGGCGCAGGGCGTCCTGCAGCTCCTTCGTGGTTGATGGGTTCGACGGGAACCCCGGAGTCGGCGCAAGCCGGCTCCGGGGCTTTTCCCCCTTCCTGGGTGACTCTCGGGGTGTGTGATGGCTGACCCGATCAGCAGTTTCAGCGGTCTCGCCAGCGGCATTCAATGGCGCGACCTGATCGACCAGATCATGTCGGTCGACAGTCAGCGACAGCTGGACCCGGTCAACAACCGGATCACCAGCCAGAAGTCGCAGATTTCCGCCTGGACCACGTATCAGGGGCTGGTCGCGAAGCTGTCTGACGCGGCGAGTTCACTGAAAAGCGGGACGGGCTTCGGCGTGTTTCAGGCCGCCGCCTCCAACAGCGACACGTCCGGACGCGCGCTCGTGGGCGTCACCGCCTCCAGCGCCGCGACGCCCGGCAACTACAAAGTCGAAGTCGTCGACCTCGCCCGCGCCGCCAAGCTGAGCGGCACCGTGGTCGCCGACACCTCGCTGGCCCTGGGCGCGAGCGGCGACTTCCTGATCAACGGCAAGACCGTGACCGTCTCGGCCACGGATTCGATCAATTCGATCCGCGACAAGATCAACGCGGTGAACAGCGGGAGCGCCGCCTCGAAGGTGAGCGCCACGATCCTGTCCACCGGCGGCACCGCGGGACGACTGATCCTCACGAGCGACGTCGCCGGCGCGGCCGGCATCGCGCTCGTCGACGGCAGCGCCGGCGTGCTCCAGAGCCTGGGCGTGCTCGATGGCACCACCAGCCTCAACGGCACCGGGACCGGCGCCGTCCAGACCAACCGGTTCAGCTCCACCACCGCCAGCATCGCCTCGGCGCTCGGCATCCCGGTGCCGGCCCCCAGCAGCATAACGGTCAACGGACGCACGATCGCCGTGGATCTCAGCACCGATTCATTGGCCAGCATCGTCGCCAGGATCAACGCCGCCGGCGGATCGGCGAGCACGGTCGCGGAGACGGCGAACGGCGCGACGGTCTATCGCATGGTGGTGAGCGGCACGGTGGGTGCGGCGACCGCCGACGGCCAGCGCGCCCTCGAGGTACTCGGCCTCACGCAGCGCGGGCGCGGCCAGGTGGCGCAGGTCGTCTCGACCGGCAACGCGCTCACCAACGCGCTCGGCGCGACGGCCACCACCGGCACGCTGCTCACCGACCTCGGCAACGGCGCCGCGGCGGGCGTCCAGGCCGGTGACACGATCACGATTGGCGGCAAACGCGGCGACGGCACGGCGGTGAACATCAGCTACACGGTCACCGGATCGGACACGGTCCAGGATCTGCTCGGCGCGATCAACAACGCCGTCACCGGATTTGGCGCCGGCACCCGGCCGGCCACGGCCTCGTTGTCCAACGGCAGGATCGTGGTCACCGACGGCACCGGCGGCGACTCGCAGCTGGCGCTCTCGATCGTCGCGAACAACGAGGGCGGCGCCACGCTCGACTTCGGCAGCACCAGCGCGACCACGGTGGGGCGGCTCCGCGAAGTGGTGGCCGGGAGCGACGCGCAGATCCGCGTCGACGGCGTGCTGCTCAAGCGGAACAGTAACTCCATCTCCGACGCCATCGGCGGCGTGACGCTCAACCTGCTGCAGGCCGAGGCCGGCACGACGGTGACGGTGGGCATTTCGCGCGACTTCGATGGCGCGACCGCGGCGGTGCAGAAGTTCGCGTCCGCCTACAATGACATCGTCGCCTACGTGAAGACCCAGGGCGCGAAGGGCGCCGCGCTGCAGACCAACAGCACGCTGCGGACCACGCTCCATTCCATCACCAGCGTCTTCTTCCAGCAGGTGAACGGACTCGGCGCCACCAACGCCTACCAGAACGCGGCGCTGACCGGCGTGGCGCTCACCAAGACCGGCACCCTCGACGTCGATCCGGCCGCGTTCACGGCCGCGCTGGCGTCGAACTTCGATGACGTCTCGTCGCTGTTCAGCACCCACGGCACGGTGACCGACGGCGAGACGCAGTTCGTCGGCTCGGGCACCGCCAGCGTCGCCGGCAGCTACGACGTAGCCATTACCGCCGCCGCGACGCGGGCGACGCTCACCGGATCGGGCTTTTCCGGAACCTACGCGGACGACGCGACCAGTGACACGATGTCGATCACCGACGGCTACTCGGGCCGGTCCGGCAGCATCGCCCTCAACAACGGCGACACGATCGACGTGATCGTCACCAGGCTGAACGCGATGTTCGACTCACAGAAGCTCTCCCTGGCGGCGTCGAAGAGCGGCACCAACCTGGTGATCACCGGGAACAACTACGGATCCGGCGCCTCGTTCACGGTGGGCTACACCGCCGGCGGAACGGACGGATCCGCGCAGCTCGGCTTCGCAGCCGGCACGTACGCGGGCACGAATGTCGCCGGCACGATCGGCGGACTCGCGGCCACCGGCAGCGGGCAGGTCCTCACCGGCGTGGCCGGCGGCGTGACCGACGGCCTTGCCGTCCGCTACATCGGCGCCACCGCCCGCGCGGCCGGCAGCCTGTCGTACGTGGAGGGGCTGGCCGGCCTCATGACCCGGACCGTCAACTCGATTTCCGATCCCGGCCTCGGCGTGGTCGCGAACCAGATCACGTCGCTCAACACCACGATGACCACGCTGACCCAGCGGGCCGACGACGTGCAGCGCCGTCTCGACCTGCGCCGGGCCCAGCTCACCAGGCAATTCACGAACATGGAGACCGCGCTCAGCAAGCTGCAGGCGCAGCAGAGCCGGCTCACGGCCCAGATCAACGCGCTCAGTGGCGCGTCGGGCAAGTAACCACCTCCGGCTCCGAGCAATGACGTACAAGGCGCAGGCCGCAAAGTATCAGGAAACGGAGATCCTCTCGGCGTCGCCGGGCAGGCTGGTGGTGCTGCTCTATGACCAGCTGATCGTCTCGCTGCGCCGCACGCGCGCCGCGATCGAGGCGGGCAACATCGAACAGCGCTGCGCGGCGATGAACAAGAGCCGCGACATCCTGATGCACCTGCTCGGCACGCTCGACCGCGAGAAGGGCGGTGAGATCGCGTCGCGCCTGAGCGGCCTGTACGCCTGGATGATCCAGGAGCTGCTCGATGTCAGCCGGTCGCCGGGCGTCGCGCGCCTCGATCGCGTGCTGCGCGTGGCCGGCGAGTTGCGCGACGGCTTCGCGCAGGCCGCCGAGCGCGCCGAGCCGGCGGGCGTGTGAACCGGGCCCCAGCCGCGTCGCTCCAGACACTGGCGCGACACGCCCGCGAGGCGGGCATCCTGTTCGAGCGGTGCGGCGCCCTGGCGGGCGTCGCGCTCGCCGCCCTCGACAGGGACGGCGGCTCCACCCTGGTGGGCGCGCTCGAAGAGCGCGATCGCGTGCTCGAGCAGCTGGCGCCGCTGGTCGCCGAGCTGGAGGTCGCCCGCACCGGCATGAAGGCGAAGGGCCGCATGGCGCCCGAGGTGCATCACCTCCAGACGATCATCCAGCCCGTGGAAGAGGCCGCCCGGCACGCCTTCTCGCTCCAGGCGCGGCTGGCCGCGCGCCTCGAGGAGCGCCGTCGCGCCATCCGCACCGAGCTCGACCAGCTCAGCACCGCCGACCGCGCCGCGTCCGCGTACGCGCAGCGCCAGGTGGTCGAGGTGCGCCGCATCGACCGGGCGAGCTGAGTGCGCCGCGTCAGGCAGACCCGGCCATGCTGAACCCGCCGGTCCTCGCGAATCCCGCCAACGCACGGGTCGCGCCTCGCGACAGCCTGCGCTCGCTGCTGCGCGCGTACGGCCGGTTCGCGTCGCTGATCGCCGAGCAGCTCGAGGCGCTCGACCGCCAGGACTATCCGCGGCTGCACCAGCTGGCGCTCGATCGCGAGAGCGTGCAGCGCGAGATCGATCTGCTGGCCGGCGATGCGCGGGACGATGGCATCGAGGGGATCCCGGAGCGAAGTGCCGAGGTCGACCAGCTCCTCGCCTCCGCGCTGGATGAGGTCCACCGGCGCGCCTCCGACGACGAGGCGCTACGCCACCACCTGCAGCGGCTTCGCGAGGGAGTTCTGGGTGCGGCGCGGGGCGTGATCCTGCGCCGGGCCGAGCGTGTCACCGGCCGGTACGAGAGCGACGAGCAGCCGGCGGAGACCGTGCACCGGCTGGATGTCCGCTTCTGAGGACATGAGGGGCTGATCATCACGGCGGCCCCGGCCGGTATCACTTAAATGAGAAGGCGCTAAAGTTTGCCGCCGCCGGCGCCGATACCGATGTACGAGGCGCGGAAAGACTACCGGGTTACGAATCAAGTTCTTGGGCCGCAAGGCCGATACGATGGAGAGGAGGCGCTACATGAAGATCGAAGGCAAGAATCCGGAACCGGCGCGGGCGGACATCGCCAAGCAGGTGCAGGTGCCGGTGCGTGACGAGTCGGACAAGCCGGCTGCGGCGCCGTCGAAGGACACGCCGGAGCGCAACGACTCGGTCCAGATCTCGGAAGCCGGGCGGGCCCTCGCGGGCCAGGTGTCGGGCGAGTCGGCCGCGCGCCCGGGGCTCTCGGCGGAACGGACGGCGGAGATCCGGAAGAAGATTCTGGAAGGTGCGTACGACTCCGTCGGCATCGTCGACGAAGTGGCGCGCCGGATATTGCGGAGCGGCGACCTGTAACAGTTCAGCGCACAAAGGGGAAAACGCGTCATGAAGTTTCTCGTCGTCGACGACTCCGCGACCATGCGGCGCATTGTCGTCAATTCACTCCAGCGCATCGGCCACACTGACGTGGTCGAGGCGGGCGATGGCGCCGAGGCGCTGTCGAAGTTCGACGCGTCCATCGGGTTCGTGATCACCGACTGGAACATGCCGAACATGAGCGGCACGGAGCTGGCCCGGGCGCTGCGCGCGCGCGATGACGCGAAGAGCATCCCGATCCTGATGGTCACCGCCCGGAGCGTGAAAGAGGACATCCTCGCCGCGATGGAATCGGGGGTGAACAGCTACATCGTCAAGCCCTTCACGCCGCAAGTGCTGAAGGAGAAGATCGACGGCATGCAGCCGGCCGGAGCGGTGTAAGTCATGGCCCCGCGCCGCGCCGATGAGCTGCTCTACGATTCCGAGGCGACCCTTCGGCTCGTGGACAATGAACTGGTCGAGCTGCGCGGACAGTCGTCCCCGTCGTCGTGCCAGCCCGACGACAACACGGATGCGTACATCGTGAAAGCCCCCAGCGCGATCGCGGCCCTGCCGCGGATGCTGCAGCGCGCCAACGCCGAGATCAACAACATGCTCCAGACGCTGCGGCAGAGCCGCAGCGCGCTCGAGCAGTCGACGGTGCAGAAGCTCCAGGCGACCCACAGCAAGCTGCGCGAGGTCACCTCGGCCACCGAGGACGCGGCCACCAGCATCCTCGATGCGCTCGATCGCACCCAGGGGCTGCTCGATGCGCTGGACACCGAAGACGCCGGAAAGTCCGAGCGCTCGGTGTCGCTGCGCGCCGCCATGCGCGACGAGCTCTTCGACATGATGGGCAAGCTGCAGTTCCAGGACATCACCTCGCAGCAGCTCGCCTATGCGTCGTCGATCCTGACGGACATGGAGACCCGGCTGGCCCAGATCGCGGTCATCTTCGACCTGAGCGATCTCGGAATGGAGCCGCTGCCGCCCGAGCCGCTCAGCGGCCCGGTCGCGTTCGATCCGCACGCCTCGACGAAGAACGCCGACGAGCGTCAGAAAGTCGCGGACGAACTCTTCTCGTCGGCCTGTGAACCGGACAAGGGCGACGCCTAGGGCGGGAGCCGATCCCCGGGGGGCAGATCCGGTGACGCCGGAGGCATCCGCGTCCGTGGATCCGATCGCCCCGGCCGGCGACACCGTGCTCGATCCGACGATCCTGCTGAGCCTCCGCCGGCTTGAAGACAGCAGCGACCCGGGCTTCGTCCGCCAGCTGATCGGGATCTTTCTCCACGACACGCCCGCGCGCCTCGGCGCCCTGCGCGCCGCCGTCGGTCGCGGTGACGCGCCCGCCATCCGGCAGCTGGCGCACAGCATCAAGGGGAGCAGCGCCAGCCTGGGCGCCCGGCGGATCGCTGCGCTTTGTGCCGAGCTCCAGCAGTGCGGCCACGGGGGGTCGCTCGACGGCGTCGAAGACCTCCTGCTGCAGGTCGAACACGCGTTCCAGGAAGCCCGCATCCGCCTCGAGACCGACTGGCTGTCGGAAGGGCTTGCGACCGGCTGAACCAGGGCGCCAGCACCGACTCACGAACCGCCTGGAACTCGCCGATACTCACATGACGGAAGCACGCACGGGGCGCGTTCCGGCTCTCCCCCCCATTCCGGGATGCAGGGCTGTGATTCTGTTGATCGAAGATGACCTGGTCACTTTGCACATCACCACCGCGCTGCTGACCCGGATGCGCCTTCCGTACCTGAAGGCACAGACCGGGGCCGAAGCGCTCGAGCACCTGTGGACGTCGCCGATCGACCTGATCATCGCGGACCTGCGACTGCCCGACATGAGCGGCCTGGATTTGCTCGACCAGGCGTTCGCGAAGCGACACCTGAAGGACATTCCGGTCATCTTCTGCACCGCGGCCTCCGATCAGGAGACGGTGGAACGCGCGCTGCGCCTGGGCGCGGTGGACTTCGTGAAGAAACCGGCGTCGACGGACAACATGGCGGCGCGGATCGACCGGGCCCTGGCACGCGTTCCGCAGCGCTGGGAGCCGGCCAGGGACGTGATGAAGCGCTCCGGCCTGGATGTGCGGGCGTACTACTCGCTGCTCGCTTCGCTGCGTGCCGGGATCGTCGACCTGCTCGGTCTGCTGGATGCCGAGGGGACCGCCGACGAGGCAGTGACGGCGGCGGCGGAGACGGTGCGGAGCGGGGCGGGGCAGGCCGGCGCGATCAGAACGTCGCAGGTCCTGGACGTGGCCTGGCTGGGGCCAGATGCCCCCAGGGACCGCGCGATGATGGCCGAGGCACTGGCGCTGGAGCTGAAGGCGTTCGACGTAGTACTGCAGAGCCGGAATGCCCGGCCGTACCTGCCGGCCACCGCCACGGCGTAGGCCGTTCGACTTCACAGATCGACTGGATCCGACAACGACGATGGCACAGCACACTCTCGATGATATTGCCGCGCTGCTGATGCAGCTGGAGCCCTCCGACACGGCCGAGCTGGGCGCCGTGCGCGACCGCCTGATGTCGCTGGGCGGGAACAGCGCCGCGCCGCCGCCGCGCCCCGTCCGGGCGCTGCTCGCCGAAGCGATCGTGGCGCTCGACGACCTCGTCGCGGGCCGCTCTCCGGACGCGGCCGCGGCGCTCGACGAGATCGGCCAGGTGATCGGGCGGGCGATGGCCGCCGCCGATGGCGAGACGGCCCCGACCGCACCGGCGGCGCCCAAGGCGAAGCCGGCCGTGGCCCAAGCGGTGGCAACGCCGCCCGGAGCCGCCGCCACACTGGCGGCCGACACCGACATCCCGCTCACCCGCGAGTTCATCACCGAGAGCCGCGACTGCCTGTCGGGGAGCGAATCGGCGCTGCTGGCGCTGGAGTCGAATCCCGAGGATGGCGAGGCGATCAACACCGTCTTCCGTGCCTTCCACACCATCAAGGGAACGTCGGCGTTCCTGGGTCTGAAGGACGTCTCCGAGTTCGCCCACCGCGCCGAGTCGCTGCTGAGCCGCGTGCGCGACCGCGCCCTGGCGTACTCCCGCGAATGCGCCGACCTCGCGCTGCGCTCCGCCGACATGCTGCGCGAACTGCTCGACACGGTGGAGCAGGCGCTCGACGGCGGCAGCCTGACGAGGCCGGATGGCTACGAGGCGCTCGCCGACGAGCTGCACGCGATCGAGATCAGTGGTACCATGGCGGTCCGGGTCGAGAGCGCGGCGCCGCCCGCGCTCGCGCTGGTGGCGTCCGGCGCCCCCACCGAGCCGGCCGCGCCGGCGGCCGCCGCCAAGGCGTCGCCCAGGAAGTCCGAGCAGGCCGAGCAATCGGTGCGCGTCCGCACCGACCGGCTCGACCGGCTCATCGACATGGTCGGCGAGTTGGTGATCGCCCAGGCGATGATCTCCCAGGACGACAACGTCCTGTCGCAGGGCCGGCACGACCTCCAGAAGAAGGTCACCCACGCCGGCAAGATCGTCCGCGAGCTGCAGGACCTGAGCATGTCGATGCGCATGGTCCCGCTGCGCTCCACGTTCCAGAAGCTGGCGCGCCTGGTCCGCGACCTGGCCTACAAGAACGGCAAACAGGTCGAGTTCGTCACCGATGGCGAGGACACCGAAATCGACCGCAACATGGTCGACATCATCGGTGACCCCCTCGTCCACATGGTGCGCAATGCGCTCGATCACGGACTGGAGCCGCCCGATGCCCGCGCCGCGGCCGGCAAGTCGCGCACCGGCACCGTGAGGCTGGCGGCCTACCATGCCGGCGGCAACGTGATCGTCGAGCTGCAGGACGATGGACGTGGACTCAATCGCGACAAGATCGTCCAGAAGGCCATCGAGAAGGGGCTGATCGAGTCCGACAAGGGGATGGACGATCGCGCCATCTACAACCTGATCTTCGCCCCGGGCTTCTCCACCGCCGACAGGATCACCGACGTCTCCGGGCGCGGCGTGGGGATGGATGTCGTCAAGCGGAACGTCGAGGCGCTGCACGGGCGCGTCGAGATCACGTCCGAGTTCGGGCGGGGCACGACGTTTTCCGTCCGCCTCCCGCTGACGCTCGCGATCACCGATGGCATGCTGGTCCAGGTGGGCGCCGAGCGGTACATCGTGCCCACGATCAACATCCTGATGAGCTTCCGGCCGGCCCGTGACTCGCTGTTCACGATCGCCGGACAGGGCGAGGTGGTGATGCTGCGCGGCGAGGTCATGCCGATCGTGCGGATCCACCGCATCTTCGGCGTCCCGCGGGCCAGCGAAGACCCGGTGAGCGCGCTGCTCATGATCGTCGCCGATGGCGAGCGGCGCTGCGCGCTGCTGGTCGATGAGCTGCTGGGCCAGCACCAGGTGGTGGCCAAGCCCCTCGGCGACGGGATCGGCCAGGTGCCGGGCCTCGCCGGCGGCGCGATCCTGGGCGACGGCAAGGTGGGGCTGATTCTGGACGTCACCCAGCTGTGCTCGCTCGCCCGGCAGGGCGCCCGCCACACCCCGCCGGCCCCGGCCGAGCAGCGGTCGGTGGCCTGAGGCCACCCGGCGGGGCGGAAGGGACTCAATGTCCCGCCCCACCCCGCCGATACTCCCATCAACGGAACCTGGGAAGCCGCCCGCCACGGACGGCCCCGATCACTCTGAGGAGCGGACAATGAGCAACAATTCTCCCGCCGCGGTCGTCGCTCGCGCGAATGGCAAGGGCGGCAAGTTCCTGACCTTCTTTCTCGCCGGCGAGGAGTACGGGCTCGAGATCCTGAAGGTGCACGAGATCATCGGCATGCTGCCGGTGACCCGCGTGCCGCGCACGCCCGATTTCATTCGCGGCGTGATCAACCTCCGCGGGAAGGTCATCCCGATCATGGATCTCCGCGGCAAGTTCCTGATGCCGCCGGCCGAACAGGTGCAGGAGACCTGCATCATCGTGGTCCAGGTCCGGGGTGTGCAGATGGGGATCGTGGTCGACAAGGTGTCGGAAGTCTCGGCGATCGCCTCGGAAGAGATCGAGGATGCGCCGTCCTTCGGCAGCGACGTCCACACCGACTACCTGCACGGGCTCGGCAAGAGCAATGGCAAGGTCAAGTTGCTGCTCGATATCGACAAGGTCCTGAGCCAGGCGGAGCTCGCCAACGTGCCGCTCGCCGCCGGCGAAGCGGCTGCCTGATTTCGTTCGTCGCGTCCGGCCATGCAGACGGTGCTCACGGCGCCGGAACTCGGAGTCACCGAGTTCCGGCGCGTAGCCGAGATCGTGTATTCCGTCTGCGGAATCACGCTCCCCTCCGGGAAGGAGGGGCTGGTCCGCTCGCGGCTGTCCAAGCGCCTGCGGCACCTCCAGCTCGCCACCTTCGCCGAGTACCTCTCGCACGTCGAGCGTGACGGCGCGAAGGGTGAGCTGGCGGAGATGATCGACGCCATCACCACCAACAAGACCAACTTCTTCCGCGAGCCGGCGCACTTCGCGTACCTGCGCGACGCCGTCCTCCCGGAGTTCGAGTCGCAGGCGGAGATCCGGATCTGGAGCGCGGGCTGCTCCACCGGCGAAGAGCCGTACACCATCCGGATGGTCCTGCGCGATGCGCTCGGCGACGGCCCGCGTCCCGCGGTGAAGATCCTCGCCACCGACATCTCGGCGCGGGTACTCACGCGCGCGCGCCAGGGCGTCTACACCGAGGAAGCGATGGCCGGGGTTCCCGGGGATGTGATCGCCCGGCACTTCACCGCCGTTCGCCAGACCCCGGGGCGCGCCTGGCAGGTGAACGAGCGCGTGCGCGACGGCATCCGCTTCGCGCGCCTCAACCTGATGGGCGACTGGCCCATGCGCGGCCCGTTCGACGTGATCTTCTGCCGCAACGTGATGATCTACTTCGACCGGCCCACGCAGCAGAAGCTGGTGCGCCGCTACCGGGAGCTGCTCGCGCCCGGCGGCCACCTGTTCGTCGGCCATTCGGAAAGCCTGACGAGCTTCGAGCACGGATTCGAGTACGTCCAGCCGGCGGTGTACCGGAACCCATGATCGCGACCCGGAACGAGGCCCAGATCCTGGTCGGGATGGCCGACATGAAAGTCGGGGCTGCGCCCGCGGCCCGGCTCGTGACCTATGCCCTGGGCAGCTGCCTGGGCATCGCGATCCACGATCCGGTCGCGCAGGTCGCCGGCCTGCTCCACGTCATGCTGCCGATGTCGACGATCGACCCGGCCAAGGCCGCCGACAACCCGTACATGTTCGTCGATACCGGCGTCCCCGCGCTCTTCAAGGCCTGCTACCAGGCGGGCGCGAAGAAGGAGCGGATCGTCGTGAAAGTCGCCGGAGGCTCTTTCCAGGGGGAGAGCGAGGACGCCGACCGGTTCCAGATCGGCAAGCGCAACATGCTCACCCTCCGCAAGCTGCTGTGGAAGAACGGCGTCATCCTGCACGCCCATGATGTGGGCGGCCGGCAGACGTCGCGCACGATGTACCTCGACGTCGCGAGTGGCGACGTAACCCTCAGGATCAACGGACAGGAGAGCAGGCTCTAACGGGAGCCGGCTCGAGGAACTCCGCTCATGGCATTCAACATTCTGGTCGTCGATGACAGCGCGGTGATGCGCGCGATGATCATCAAGACGCTGCGACTCAGTGGCGTCCCGGTGGGAGACGTCTTCCAGGCCGCCAACGGCGAGGAAGGACTCCAGGTCCTGCGCGACCGATGGGTCGACCTCGTGCTGCTCGACATCAACATGCCGGTGATGACCGGCGAGGAGATGATCCGGCACATGCGGGCCAGCGCCGAGACGAGCGCCATTCCGGTGATCGTCGTCTCCACCGAAAGCAGCGACACCCGCGTCAGCGCCATTCGCAAGATGGGCGCGGAATTCGTCCACAAGCCGTTCCCCCCGGAATTGCTCCGGGAGACCATTCACCGCATTACCGGCACGAGCCATGATCAGCAATCTGGAGACTCCGCTCTACAAGGCAGCAGCCTCGACTTTTGAGGACCTCGCCATGATGTTCCCGTCGCGCGAGCTCGATGAATTGCAGCAGGTCGCGCCGACGGAGACAGGCGTGTGCGTCCGGTTCGCCGGCCCGTTCGCGGGACGGCTGGAGGTGCATCTGACCACCGCCCTGCTCCCCACCCTCGCCGCCAACATGCTCGGCGACGATGAGGCCACCGACGAGTCGGTCGCGCGCGACGCGCTCGGCGAGCTCGCGAACGTCATCTGCGGCAACGTCCTGCCCGCCATCGCCGGCTCCAAGGAAGTGTTCCACCTGTCGGCGCCGGCGCACCTCGTGCCCGGCGCGGTCGATCCCAGCGGCCTGCCGCTGGCCGCCCGGGCGCAGCTCGGGCTCGATGAAGGGCGGGCCGAAATCCGCCTGTTCGTGGCCGGCGAGCCGGGCTGAGACCGATCGATGATCCGCGTCCTCGTCGTCGATGATTCCGCGCTCGTCCGAAAGATCCTCTCGGACGAGCTGTCGAAGCACGCCGATATCGAGGTCGTCGGCACGGCGATCGATCCGTACATCGCGCGCGAGAAGATCGTCAAGCTGAAGCCCGACGTCATCACCCTCGACATCGAAATGCCGAGGATGGATGGGCTGTCCTTCCTGGCGAAGCTGATGCAGCACTATCCGATGCCGGTGGTGGTCGTCAGCTCGCTCACGCCGCAGAACAGCGCCACCGCGCTCCGCGCTCTGGCGCTCGGCGCCATCGAAGTCATTTCCAAGCCCGGTTCGTCGTTCTCGACACCGGATGTCGCCGGCCAGCTCGTGCGTGCGATCCGGGTCGCGGCCGCGGCGCGGATTCCCGCCGCGCAGCACCGGGACACCAGCGCCCGGACTCCGGCGCCGGATTTCGACACCCAGCTCCAGACCACCCACAAGATCCTCGCCATTGGCGCGTCCACCGGCGGGACGCAGGCGATCGAGAAGGTCCTCACGGCGCTCCCCGCCAACTCGCCCGGCACCGTCATCGTGCAGCACATGCCGGCCACGTTCACCGGCTCGTTCGCTCAGCGCCTGGACGGGCTGTGCGCGATGCAGGTGCGCGAGGCCCGCGACGGCGACGCGGTGGTGCCCGGTGTCGCGCTGATCGCGCCCGGCGACCACCACATGCTGCTGACCCTGAGCGGCGCCAAGTACCACGTCCGGCTCAAGGACGGCCCGCCGGTGCACCACCAGCGTCCGGCGGTCGACGTCCTCTTCCAGTCGGTGGCACGGAGCGCGGGGAAGAACGCCCTCGGCGTCCTGCTCACCGGGATGGGCGCCGACGGCGCCAAGGGGATGCTGGCGATGCAGGAAGCCGGATCGTTCACCATCGCCCAGGATGAAGCGAGCTGCGTGGTATTCGGCATGCCCAGGGAGGCGATCAAGCTCGGCGCCGCCGAGTCGGTGCTCCCGCTGCTCGAGATCCCGGACGCGATCTACCGGGCCTTCTCCTCCAGCCGGTACGCGGTGGTCTGAGGCTGGCACCGGCCGGCGGCATCGCGGATACTTCCGCCATGCTGCGAGCCGTGCGTCACCTGAAGCGGGCCGACCCGGTCTGGGTCCGCCTCATCGAGCGCGTGGGACCGTGCCGGTTCGAGGCGGTGTCGGACATCGGGTACTTCGAGTACCTGCTCCACGCGATCATCCACCAGCAGCTGTCGGGCAAGGCGGCGGCCACGATTACCGGGCGGTTCCAGGCGCTGTTCGGGGGCCGGATGCCGACTCCGCCGGAGCTGCTGGCGGCGCCTGACGAGGGGCTGCGGGGCGCGGGCCTGTCGCGCGGCAAGGTGCGGTACGTGAAGGACCTCGCCACCCGGGTGGAGTCGGGGGCGCTGCCGATCGGCTCGCTGGATACGATGCCTGACGAGGACGTGGTGACCGCGCTGGTGCAGGTCACCGGCATCGGGCGCTGGACCGCCGACATGGTCCTGATCTTCCGGCTCGGCCGCCCGGACGTCCTGCCCACGCTCGACCTCGGCATTCGCAAGGCGGTGCAGCGCGGGTGGTCGCTCCGCCGCCTGCCGTCGCCGCAACGGGTGGCCGAGCTGGGCGCCGGCTGGGCGCCGTACCGCAGCATCGCCACCTGGTACCTCTGGCGCTCGCTGGACGCCGAGGGCAATCCGCCGCAGAAGCGGCGGAAGAAGCCGGCCACGCCAAGGAAGGCCACTCCGAAGGCGCCGGCCCGCACTCGCCGCCGCTGACCGGGGCGCCGCCGCCAGCTGGTCCGGAGGGCTCAGGCCTCCTCCCTCCCTTCCTCCGTCCTCCCTTCCTCCTCCCTCCCTCCCTCCCTTCCTCCCTTCCCCCCCCCATGTGGTCCGACCTGCTCAACCCCGGCGTGCCGTACCTCGAGAAGGCGGTCCGCACCCTGGCCGTGTACGCGTTCCTGCTCATCGGCCTGCGGCTGGCCGGCAAGCGCGAGCTCGCGCAGCTCAACCGGTTCGACTTCGTCGTCCTGCTGGTGCTGTCGAACACCGTGCAGAACGCGATCATCGGGAATGACAACTCGCTGATCGGCGGGGTGTTCGGGGCCGCGCTCCTGCTGGTGCTGAACGCGTCTGTGGTGCGGGTGCTCTACTCACACCCGGCGCTCGACCACCTGCTGGAGGGCGACCCGACGATCCTGATCCGCAATGGGAAGCCGCTGCGCGGACGGCTGCGCCGTGAGGGGATCACGTCCGAGCGCCTCGAGGCGGCGGCGCGCGAGCAGGGCTATGCGACGCTGGCCGAGATCGAGTGCGCGCGGCTCGAGGTCGACGGCCGCATTTCGTTCAGCGCCCACCGCCCCACCGAAGAGGACCGCCGCCACCGCCACCTGATGGCGCGGCTGGAGCATATCGAGACGCGCCTGGACCAGCTGGGACGCGGGGGCGCCTGACGCGGGCGTGCCCGCGTCAGGCGCCGGCGCCGGTCAGACCTGCACCACCGGATGCTTCCGGTGGAAGTCCGTCGCCTCCTGGTAGGCGCGCGCCACCGCCAGCAGCTTCCCCTCCTCGTACAGCCCGCCCAGGAACGTCAGCGACACCGGCGTCCCGTCGTCGCGGAAGCCGTTCGGCAGGATCACCGCCGGATGGCCGGTCAGGTTCGTCGCCAGCAGCTGGATGATGTTCCCCGTCGGGACGACGATCACGTCGACCGTCTTCATGAGCTCCGCCCAGCGGTCGATCGCCTGCGAGCGGACGCGATTGGCGTTGATGTAGTCGACCGCGGGGATGAAGCGCGACGTCCGGAAGGTGTTCGGCCAGGAGCCGACCTCCTGGCTGGTCATCTCCTTGTCCCGCCCCGACCGCGTCAGGTCGTCGAACGATGCCGCCGCCTCGGCGGTGAGGATGATCCGCAGGGCGTTGTACGGCATGTCGGGGAGATCGACCGGCACGAGCGTGATGCCCAGCGTCGCGAAGACCTTCAGCGCCGCGTCGTCGAATGCCTTCGTGCCATGCTGGGTCTCGCCCTTGTCGTTCTTCTCGGGGAGTTCGAAGGCGCTCTTCACGTAGCCGATGCGCAGCGCCGACAGGTTGAGCGACGCGTCCCAGGTGAACGGCAGCGAGCGGGTGGTCAGGTCGCGGTCATCGGCGCCGTGGATCGCATCGAACACCATCGCGCAGTCCTCCACGCCGCGGCAGAGCGGGCCGAGCTTGTCCATCGACCAGCTCAGCGCCATGGCGCCGGTGCGCGGCACCCGCCCGAACGTCGGCCGCAGCCCCGTCACGCCGCACCGCGTGGAGGGCGAGGAGATCGACCCCAACGTCTCGCTCCCGATGCCGAATCCCACCAGCCCGGCCGCCGTCGCCGACGCCGGCCCCGCCGACGAGCCGCTCGACCCCTGGTCCGTCTTCCACGGATTCTTCGTCTGACCCCCGAACCAGACGTCGCCCTGCGCCAGCTCGCCGAGCGTGAGCTTCGCGACCAGCACCGCGCCGGCCGCGTCCAGCCGCCGGACCACCGTCGCATCCTCCTCGAACGTCTGCGTCCTGAACGGCCCGGTCCCCCAGGTCGTCGGGTATCCCTTCACCGCCAGCAGGTCCTTCGCTCCCCACGGAATGCCGTGCAGCGGGCCGCGATACTTGCCGTGCGCGATCTCATCGTCGGCGGTCTTCGCTTGCCGCATCGCCCGCTCCTCGGTGAGCGTCACCACGCACTTGAGCACCGGGTCGTAGCGCTTGAGGCGCGACAGGTAGAGCTCGGTCAGGCGCACCGACGACAGCCGGCGGGTCCGCACCAGCTCGGACAGCTCGCTCACCGGAAGGAACGCCAGTTCGTCGTCGCCGGTGGGAATGGCGCGGGCGCCGGGCCGGCTGCGACGCATCTTCTGTGACTTGCCTGACGGCAGGACGGCGCCGGGCGGGACGGGGTCGAACCGGACGGCCGGTGCCACCGCGTTCGACAGCGGAATCGCGTGCAGCGCCTGGAGGCCTCGCGTCAGGCGTTTCAGGTTCTCGACCATCATCGTGCGTTGCGCGTCGTCGAACGTCAGGCCGGCGATCTCCTCGGCCGCGGCAATGGTCGCGGTGGTGATCTCGGCGCCCGCCTCCAGCCGCGTCCAGAGCACGCCGGGCAGGAGCGTCGACCCCAGCCCCAACGTGCCGAACATGGCGAGGAAATCACGACGATCGAATCCGGAGAACGAGGCTTCGGGCATGGCGGCGCTCGGCAGGTTGGAGGGAAGGCGACTAACGTGCCGCGTCACCGGGCGGGCGGCAACCCCCGCCTCGCGGCGCGCCGGCCCGCGAATCGGTGCGCGCGCGAAGGGCCGGATACGCGGAGCCCCCGGTGAATCCCCGGGGGCTCCGTGTTCCATTCGCCGGCGCGCCTATGGCCGCGCCGCACTCCGTTCGGCTGACGCCAGCGCCGAGCGCGAGCGCAGTCCGGCCTCGAGGTCGGCCACCGTCACCTTCCGCGGAACCCGCCAGCTCCCGCGGTCCTCGGTCGGAACCGAGACCGCCGCCACCTGGCCGCCCGTCCCGATCTCGACGATCGCGCAGGCCACGTCGTCGTCACCACCCTGCGAGACGGTGATGAGCAGCGTCCAGATCCCGTCGGCGGGCCACTGCTTCTTCAGCGCGTAGGTGCCGTCGCGGGTGGTCTGGCGGAACGACAGCTGGATCGACTTCCGCTCGCCCTTCACCAGGCCTTCGGCCGTTCCCGAAATCGGGAAGTTGGCCGGCGTGCCGTGGTGGAAGGCGTGGACGAGGAGATAGGCATCACGAGTGGTGGCGTCGTACGGGCTGGGCGGATACTCGATGGAGATCCACGGCGGGCCGAACCAGGCCGACGGGGGCGGCGCCATGGCGAGTACCCCGGCCAGCGCGGCCGCGGGAACGAGCAGCGAGAAGAGTTTTCGGCGGATCATACTTCCTCCTGAAACCAGTGAATGTCGAACGTGAGCGTGCTTCGCCCGCGCGGCCGTCGCGGGGTCCTGCTATTTCGCTGTCGCCGAACGAACGGCGCGCAGAATGACTTTGCCCTTGAAGCTCCGGATCGTGATCCGCGCCGGGATGGCGCCCGCTCCGGTGGAGAACGACGCCTCCAGGCGCTTCGCCTGACCCGCCCGCTTGGCCGGACCGAGCGCGGCGGCGAACACCGGGTCGAAGAGCAGTCCCGAGGCATCGGCCGAGATGTCGAAGTCGGCCGCGGTCTGCGCCGGCAGCCGCATCTCGATCGTCCCGCCGTGCGAGTCGAAGTCAAGCGAGCCCGCTCCGGGCACCGAGCCGTCGTACAGGATGTCCCCGGCCACCGTCTCCAGCAGGCCGTGGGCGATCCGCGCCCGCTCGGCGGCGATCCGCCCACTCACGCTCGACAGCGTCGCATCCTGAAAAGAGCCTCGCGTCGTGATCGCGCCTGACGCCGTCCGGAGCCGGGCAAACTCCGCCGACCCTTCCATCGTGATCGCGCCGCTGATCGTTTCGACCTGGAGCTCGGCGAACGAGCCCGACACCCGGACGTTGCCGCCGACGGTGTTCACATCGACCGCGCCCCGCACGTCGCGCACCTCCACCTCCGCGCTCGCGGTCTTCACCGCCACCCGCGCGCCGGCGGGGACGCGCACCACCAGGTGGGCGCCGCGCTCCATCCGCTGCTCATCCGATTCGACGCCCGCCTTCACTCCCGAAGCGGAGCCCCCGAAATAGAAGCGCTCGCCGAGGCTCACCGAGCCGGTGACCTCGACCGAGTCCCTGGCCCAGCCGATGATGCGAATCGAGCCGTAGAGGTTGAGGATCCGCACCGCGCCGGTGGACGCCAGCGTGCGCCCGCCGCTGACCGGGTACTGCGCTCCGGCGCGTGCGGACGCGAGCAGGAGCCCCGCGAGCAGGGCGGTCGCCGCGACTGCCGCCGCGCGGTGGACGGCGGCGGGGCGGGCGGGGGCGGTATGGAAGGAGAGAGAGCGCATGGCTCAGGTCCGGGGCAACAGATGAATCGTGCGCTGGAGCAGGTCGATCTTCTGGCGGTGCGAGGCCGCGAGCATCTCCACCAGGGCCCGGTTGTTCGGGTCGGCGAGCAGCGCGGTCCGCGCCTCGGCGATGGCCGAGTCGACAATCGCGAGGTTGCGCTCCACCACCGCGACCGTGGCGGGGGAGAGCGTCGGTCGCTGGGTTTCGAGCGCGGCCGACAGCTCGGCGGCGGCGGAGACGTAGCGCGCATCGGCGGCGGCGAAGGCCACGCCGGCCGGCGACGCCGGCGTCGGGCGGCCCGGTGGTGGGCGCCTCACGAGCAGCGCGGTCACCAGCGAGGAACCCACGACCAGCAGAAGGGCCGCCGCCGCGAGCGCCGGACGGTTCGCGCCGGCGAACCACCAGGCGCTCCGCCGGCCGCGTGGGCTCAGGCGGGAGCGGATGTCCGGCCACAAATCGCGGGCCGGCTCGACGTCGGCGCGGGCGGCGCGGGCGGCGGCCGCCAGGCGGGCGAGGCCGTCCAGCGTCGACCGGCAGTCGCCGCAGGCCGCGGCGTGCGCGTCGATCGCGCTCCGCTCGGTGGGTGACAGGTCGCCGTCGGCGTACCGGTTCAGGATGTCCAGTCCGGGGTGATCCATCATTGGTCGAGCCGCTCCATCAATAGTTGCCGGGCGCGGAAGAGGTGGGCGCGGCTCGTGCCCGGCGCGGTGTGGGTGAGCGCCGCGATCTCCCCGTGCGTGTACCCCTCGATGTCGTGCAGGACGAACACCGTCCGGGCCCCCGGCGGCAGCAGCGCCAGGGCGCGCTCGAGGTCGATCCGCTCGTCAGGCGATTCCCGCCTCGCGGGGGCATCGGCGGCAAGGTCATCATCATCGCCGGATCCGCCAACGCGCGCCACGCGCCGCCGGTCGCCCCGCTCCTGTTCGAGGAAGACGTTGACCGCCATCCGGTGGAGCCACGACCCCAGCGCGCTCTCGCCCCGGAACGACGGCAGCCGCTCCCACACCCGGACGAAGACATCCTGCGTCAGTTCTTCCGCACGCATCTGATTCCCGCTCCCCGAGAGGCGAAGCATCAATCCGTGAATCCGGCCGGCATGCGCCCGATACAACGCTTCGAACGCGCCGGCGTCTCCCGCCTGGGCCCGCCGCACCAGCGTCGTCTCGGATGCGCCGGACGGCGCATCGCGTGCCGACGGCGTGGACTGAGCGCTGGCTGGATCCCGGGCGAACTGATCGGACGTCATCGGCCTCGTGCAATGCTCTGGAAATTCGATGCCGGCCACGGCGCCGGTGCTTAGCCGGTCAACTCGTCGCCTCGCCCCCGGAGCTCCCCGGCCGGCCGTTGGGGATGCGGGACCCCCGTTCGCCGGGACCGGGCGCGTCTCTAGATTTCACGGGGTCCGTTCTGACGCCAGCCTCCACCCGTCCCCGGTAACCCGATATGCCGCTGGTACCCCTCGAAACCCTCCCCGCCGGCGCGCGCCTCTGGGTCTTTGGCGCGAATCGACCTCTGAGCCAGCCATCGGCGCAGCGCCTGATGGCGGAGGTCGACGACTTTCTCCGCGGCTGGGCCGCGCACGGCGTTCCGCTCACCTGCGGCCGGTCGTGGAGCCACGACCGCTTTCTCACGATCGGCGTCGACCAGTCCGCGGCCGGCGCGTCCGGCTGCTCGATCGACGGGCTGTTCCGCTCGCTGCGCGCGCTGGAGCCGGCGATCGGCGCGAGCCTCGTGGGCGGCGGGAACGTCTTCTATCGCGAGCCGGGCGGATCGGTGGCCTGCGTGACCCGCGATGAGTTCAGCGCGTTGGCGGAGCAGGGCAAGATCTCGGAAGAGACGTCGGTCTTCGATCCCACGGTGGCGACACTGCGCGACTGGCGCGAGCGGTTCGAGGTGAAGGCGGGCATGGCCTGGCACGCGGCTCTACTATAGGGAGGTGGGGAGGAGGAGCCGCCCTGCCCCACCCGGGGGGAGGGGAGGAACCACCTCCCCGGGGTGGGGACGGGACCCACCTCCCCACCTCCCCACCTCCCTATCGCATCCACTCGTCCAGATTCTCCCTCACAAACTCATCATCCGTCAGCTCGGGCCAGGCGGCCAGCACCCGGTCGATCTCGGCGCTCTGCCCCGGCGAGAGGTCCTGCGCGGGATCGAGGCACCACGTCCCCGCCAGCAGGCCCTGCCGCCGCAGCACTTCGTGGATGCCGGCGATACAGCCGGCGAAGTTGTTCCTGGCGTCGAAGATCGCGCCGTTGGCCTCGGTGAGCATCGCGGCCCGGCGCAGCCAGCCGTCGGGAGTCGCCCCGGCCGGGGATGCGCCCGCGACCGGCGCGGCCTCGGCGGCGCGGATGTCGCGGAGCATCTCCACGGCCCGTTTCGTCCACACCGCCCACTGGCCTAACAGACCGCCGACGATGCGGCGCGGCGCGCCGTCGGCCGGCGCGACCGGGAACGGCGTCAGCAGGTCGGTGATGATCGCGTCGTCGTTCCCGGTGTAGAGCGCGATGTCGCGCCGCCCCGAGGCGGCCACCGCCCGGACGACGTCCAGCGTCTGGTAGCGGTTGAAGGGCGCGATCTTGATGGCGACGACCTCCGGGATCTCCGCGAACCGGCGCCAGAATTCGTACGACAGCACCCGCCCGCCCACCGCCGGCTGCAGGTAGAAGCCGAACAGCGGGATGACATCGGCCACCGCCCGGCAATGCGTGAGCAGCGTCTCGGTGTCCGCCTCCCGCCAGGCCGACAGGCTGAGCAGCGCGGCGTGGTAGCCGAGATCGCGGGCGACCTCCGCCTCGGACACCGCCTGACGAGTCCTGCCGACGACGCCGGCGACACGGACGAACGAGCGCTCGGATGCGGCGCCGAGGGCCTCGGTCGCGGACTCGGCCGCCAGCGCCAGCACCGGGCGATGGAGCGCGTGGCGGGGGTCGCGGATCTCGAACTGGGTGGTATGGACGCCGACCGCGATGCCACCCGCGCCGGCGGCGACGTAGTAGCGGGTGAGGGCGCGCTGCCGCCGTTCGTCGAGCGCGCGCTGCGCGGTGAGGGCGAGCGGGTGCGCCGGGATCACCTGGCCCGCGAGGAGGTGGTCGCGCAGCCGCATTCAAAAGCGCCCGTCGCGCGTCTCGAAGTGGGTCGGCTTGCCGAGCAGGACGTTGCCCCGGTCGATCCACTCGGCCACCCAGGTGATCATCCAGTCGAGCGGTACCGACGGCGGCTCGAAGCGCCGCCAGGCGAGCGACGTGTCGCTGAGGAGCGCATCGGCGCCCTCGGTCCCGTCGAACACCGGGGCGCGCCCGAACCGCTCGCCGAACCGTTCGGCGACGGCGCGGACCGAAACGGCCTCACGACCGGTGAGGTTCATGACGAACGGCGGCGACGACGCGTGGCGGAGGCACTCGATGGCCCGGGCGTTGGCATCACCCTGCCAGATCAGGTTGACCCACCCCATGCGGAGGTCGACCGGCTCGCGGTTGCGGACCCGCATCGCGATGTCGACCAGCACCCCGTAGCGGAGGTCGATCGCGTAGTTGAGCCTGACGAGCGCCATCGGCGTGCCGTGGCGGCCGGAGAAGTACTCGAGCACGCGCTCGCGCCCCAGGCAGGAGCTCGCGTACTCGCCCACCGGCGCGGGCGGATCCGTCTCCCGCGATCCGGCCGGCGTACCGGGCGCGGGCGCGCCGCCGCCGCGCACCCAGTCCGGGACCGGGACCAGCGGATAGACGTTGCCGGTGGAGAAGGCGACGATCCGCGAGCTGCGGAAGCGGTCGGCGACGCCGGCCGGGATGAGCGTGTTGGTGGCCCAGGTGGCCGACGGCGCGGCCGACGTGCCAAACTTCTGGCCGGCCATGAAGATCACCAGCGGGACGTCGGGGAGCGCGGCGAGCGAGTCGGGATCGGCGAGATCGCAGGGCACGGTGTCGATGCCGAGTCGCGCCAGCCGCGCTTCAATGGTCGGCGAGGACCATCGCGAGACGGCGATGACGCGGCGGGTGTCGCCGGGGGCGATGGTGGACCGGCGCAGCATCATCGTGAGGGTGGGTCCCATCTTGCCGCCGGCGCCGAGCACCAGGATGTCGCCGGGCAGGCCGTCGAGGGTGGAGCGGACGGCGGCCGTGGGGCGCGAGAGGAGCTCCTCGAGCTCGTCCTCGTTGGCGGGCGTCGGCGGAGGCGGCTCGGGGCCGGCTCCGCTGAACGCCGTGCCCGGACCCGAGGGCCGCGTCGTCAGGCGGCCTCGCCGGCGGCGGCCCGCGCGTAGCGCTTGAGCCGCGTGACCATGGCGTTGAGGCCCACCTCGCGGGCGCCGAGCCCAATGTTCTCCATCATCCGGCGGGCGATGTCGGCGGGGATGGCGAGCGTCACCGACGGCGGCTGGTCGTTCACGGCGCTGAAGAGGATGGCGAGGAAGGCGGCGATCGTGGGCGATTGGCGGACGTCGAGGTCGGCGTAGAAGTGGATCACGCCGTTGCGCAGCTCCGGGAAAAGGTCGACGCGCGTCTGGCACTCGGGGATGCTGAAGTTGGCGCGGTCGAGACCGGCGAGCCGCTCGGGGAGCGGTTCGAGCCTGCGGGAGTACTGGACCAGGGCCTGCATCTTCTCCTCGCGGCCCAGGGCCCGGAATCGGGCGAGGGTCTTTTCGAGGGCGGGCGGGAGGGGTGCGGGGGCGGCCGGCTCGGCGTCGGTCATGCCGGGATGAAAGGGGGAGGCGGCCGGGCAGTCAAGGCGCGCGGCGCGGCCGGCTGGCGCCGGGTCGGGGGCCGGCGGCGCTTGACAGCGATTTAATTAATCGCTCAATTAAACCCATGCCGCCGGACCCGCGCGCCGCCGCCACCGCCCGCGATGCCATCCTCGACGCCGCCGAAGCCCTCTTCGCCCGGCACGGCTTCGCCGCCACCACCATCAAGGAGATCGGCGCCCGCGCCCGCGTGAACCCCGCCCTCCTCTACTACTACTTCTCCTCCAAGGAACGCCTCTACCGCGCCATGCTCCGCCGCCGCATCGATGCCTTCATCGGCCGGGGCCTGGAAGCCATCGAACACGCCGCCTCGCCTGACGAGGCCGTCCGCGCCCTCCTCGCCACCCAGGCCCGCTTCCTCCTCGACCACCCCACCATGGCCCAGCTCCTCACCCGGGAGCTCGCCGACCACCGCGCCCGCCACGCCGAATCCACCATCGTCCACCTCGCCGCCACCCTCTTCACCCGCTTCTGCGCCGTGATCCGCGATGGCCAGCAGGCCGGCGTCTTTCGCCGCGACCTGCACCCCCAGTTCGCCGCCATCTCGGCCGTCTCCCAGATCGCCCACTTCGCCATCGCCCGACCGGCGATCGACATCTTCCTCGCCTCCGGCTCCAAGGGCGTCACCCCCGCCACCGCCGACGCGTTCGCGCGCCACGCCGCCGAGTTCGCCCTGGCGGCGCTGCACGCCCCTGCGGCGGCGCGCACGGCGCGCCGCCGCGCCACTCCGCCTCCGTCCGCCGGGGCCCCCACCACCCGCGCCGCCCGTGCGCGGCCCGACCACCGCTGACCATGCCCATTCCATCTTCACGTCGCCAAGCCCGCCGTGGCGCGCATATCGCCCTGCTGGCTGTCACCTGGCTGGCCGCGCCGGCGGCCTGCGCGCGAGGCACCTCCGGCGACGTCGTTGCCAATGGCACCATCGAAGCCGTCGAAATCGACATCGCCCCGATGGTGCCGGCGCGAGTCGTCCGGGTCTACGTGCCGGAGGGCGCGACGGTACGCGCCGGCGACACGCTGATAACCCTCACGCAGTCGACGCTCGCGGCCGACATCGACCGGCAGCGCGCGCGGCTGGCGACGGCCGAGGCGACGCTGCGCGACCTCGAAGCCGGCGCCCGCCCGGCCGAGCTCGATCGCGCCCAGGCCGACCTCTCGGCGGCCGCCGCCGAAGCCGATCGCGCGGCCAGGGACCTGGAGCGCGCCGAAGCGCTGGCGCGGACACAGTCGATCAGCGCTCAGCAACTCGACCAGGCCCGCAGCGCCTCCAGCACCGCCGCCAGCCGCCGGGCCGCGGCCACCGAGATGCTGCGCCTGTTGCGCGAGGGGACGCGCCCGGAACGCGTGCGGGCGGCGCGGGCCGACGTCGCCAGCGCCCGCGCGGCGCTCCGCATGGCCGAAGCCTCCGTCAGCGACCTCGTCCTCACCGCGCCCGCGGCCGGCACCATCCTGACGCGGAACGCCGAGCCGGGTGAAGTGGTTGGCGCCGGCATGGCCGCGCTCACCATGATCCGGAATCGTGAGGCGTGGGTGCGCGTCTACGTCGGCGAGCTCGATCTGCCGCGGATCCACGTCGGCCAGGCCGCCGCGATCTCGATCGACGGCGTTCCCGACTCGACCTTCCCGGGACGGGTCGTTTCGATCAGCACCAAGGCCGAGTTCACTCCCCGGGCCGCGATGACCGAGGACGAGCGCGCCGACCTGGTGTTCGGCGTGAAGGTGGCGCTCGACGACTCCACCGGCACGCTCAAGCCGGGACTGCCGGCCTCGGTGCGCATCCGCACCGGGGGTGCGGTGCCGGCCGACGCCGGGGCGCCACGCGCCGGATCGCCCGCGTCGCCGTCGCGGGGTGGACCATGAGTGGGACGACCGGCGCTCCGCTCCGGCCGCCGCCGGCCGGCGATGCGCCGGCGGTGCGGACGGTGGCGCTGCGCAAGGCGTTCGGCCCGCTGGTGGCCGTGGACAACCTGGACCTCGAGGTCCGCCGCGGCGAAGTCTTCGGACTGTTGGGCCCGAACGGATCGGGCAAGACGACGACGATCCGCCTGCTGTGCGGCCTCATGGCGCCCACGTCGGGGAGCGCCACGGTGGTGGGATTCGACATCGTGCGCGAGTCCGAGTCGATCCGGAGGGCGATCGGGTACATGTCGCAGCGGTTCGGCCTCTACGACGACCTGACCGTGGAGGAGAACCTCCGCTTCTACGCGTCGGTGTACGGATTGCGGGGCCGGGCGCGCGAGGAGCGGCTGGCGGAGATGCTCAGGGACCTCGACTTCACGGAGCGTGCCCGCCAGCTGGCGGGCACGCTGTCCGGTGGTTGGAAGCAGCGGCTGGCGCTGGCCTGCGCCACGGCCCACCGCCCGCAGATGCTCTTCCTCGACGAGCCGACGGCCGGGGTCGATCCCGCCTCACGACGCCGCTTCTGGCAGATGATCTACGACCTGGCCGCGGGCGGCACCACCGTGCTCGTCACCACCCACTACATGGACGAAGCCGAGCGCTGCGGCCGGCTGGCGTTCCTGTCGCGCGGGAAACTGATCGCGGTCGGCACCGTCCCGGAGATCCTCGAGCACTTCGGCGAGCGCAGCATCGAGGACGTCTTCATCGAGCTCCAGCGGCGCGATGAAGGGGGAGCGGCCGCCGCATGACCTTGCTGGAGCAGGTCCGCGCGTCGGCGGTCTGGCCGATGCTCTGGAAGGAGTTCATCCAGATGCGCCGCGACCGGATGACCCTGGCGATGATGGTCGTCATCCCGGCCGTCCAGCTGATGGTCTTCGGCTACGCGATCCGCACCGAGGTGCGCCACCTGCCCACGGTGGTGCTCGACGAGTCGCGGACGCCCGACTCGCGTTCGCTGGTGAGCGTCTTCGAGCGCACCCAGAACTTCGATGTCGTGGGCACGGTGCAGTCGCGCGGCGAGGTGGAGGACGCGCTCCGGCGCGGGCGCGCCCGGGCGGCGGTGATCATCCCCCCGGACTTCGCGCGCGAGATCAAGGCCGGCCGCACGGCGCGGGCGCAGGTGATCGTCGATGCCGCCGATCCACTGGCCTCGAGCGCGGCGATCTCCGGCGCGATGCTCGCCGGCACGGTGCGCGCCCAGGAACTGGCCGCCGCGGCGCTGCGCCGCGCGATTCCGCTGGAAGTGCGGGTGCGCCCCTGGTACAACCCGGCGCTGCGCAGCGCGGCCTACATCGTCCCCGGGATCATTGGGGTGCTCCTCTCGATGACGATGCTGATCATCACCGCCATGTCGATCGTACGCGAGCGCGAGCGGGGCACGCTCGAGCAGCTGGTGGTGACCCCGATCGGCAAGACCAGCCTGATGCTCGGCAAGATCACGCCCTTCGTGCTGGTGGGCTACACGCAGATGACGGTGGTCCTGGTGCTCGGCAAGCTCCTCTTCAACATCCCCCTGCGCGGCAACCTGCCGCTGCTCTACCTGCTGTCGTTCGGCTTCATCGTCGCCAGCCTCGCGATCGGCATGTTCATCTCCACCGTCGCCAGGACCCAGACGCAGGCGATGCAGATGGGCTTCTTCTTCACGATGCCGATGATCCTGTTGTCGGGTTTCATGTTTCCGCGTGAGGCGATGCCGGCGCCGGCGCAGTGGCTCGGCCTGATCCTCCCGATCACCTACTACCTGCGGATCCTGCGGGGCGTCCTGCTCAAGGGCGTGGGGCTCGAGTACCTCTGGCCCGACGCGCTGACGCTGCTGGGGTTCGCCGTGGTGCTGGTGGCGTTCAGTGTGCGGAGGTTCTCCAAGACGGTGGAGTAGGGAGAGCGGTAAACGAGAAACGAGAAACGAGAAAACTAAGTGGGCCGCGGGTGGTGGCGGTCGGGCGAGCCGCGTGGCATTCTCCCTGTGTCATCACCTCACTGCCACGACGAGACCCACAGGAGACTGGAGAGATGCCTACGCGGAATGCGAGCGCGGTCTGGGAGGGCGGGCTGCGCGGAGGGAAGGGGACGTACAAGGGCGCGACCGGTACGCTGGGCGGGTCGTACTCGTTCGGCTCGCGCTTCGAGAACGCGGGTGGGTCCAATCCCGAGGAGCTGCTCGCCGCCGCCGAGGCGTCGTGCTACAGCATGGCGCTGGCCGGCGGCCTGGAGAAGGCCGGGACGCCGGCCACCCGGATCGAGACGCAGGCGGCCTGCACGATCGAGAAGGTGGGCGAGGGGTTCTCGATCACCACCATCAAGCTGACGGTGCGCGCCAAGGTCGCCGGGATTTCGAAGGAGGCCTTCGCCGCCGTGGCCGAGGCGACGCGCGGCGGGTGCCCGGTGTCGCGGGCGCTCACCGGGGTGAAGATCGAGCTCAGCGCGACGCTCGAATAGGGCCGGCGCCCCGGCAACCTGGCGCCGGCCCCGCGCGCACAGCCTACCGGAGCGCCGCCTCCAGCGCCGACGTCGCCCCCTGGACGGCCGTCGTGAGGCGCCCGATCGCGGCCGCCACCCGCGCCGCCTCCTGCTGCGCCACCGCCCCGTTGGGACGGTCCTCCACTGCCTCACGAATGCCCGGCATCGTCTTCACGCCGTAGCCCGTGTAGAAGCCCGGCGCGTAGATCAGGTGGTGGAACCAGTCGCGCCCGGGCAGCCCCTGCGCGTCGGCCAGCGCCTGCTCCGTCTGGTAGAGCATCCTGTTCACCGGCGCGAGCCGCTTCCACCGCTTGCGCAGGTCGGCGGACTTGAGCCCGCCCAGCTTCGCCAGCGCCGCCTCGTACCGGTCCGACGCCGCCTGCAGCCCGCCGATCGCCGTCTTCACCGCCGACAGGTCGAGTGCCTTCGTCGTGTCGTTCTTCTTCGCCGCGGTCTCGATCTCGGTGGCGTATTGTCGATAGGCACGCACCGCGTTCCCGAACTCGAACGGGAGCACCGGGGCATCGGCCAGGCGCAGGATCGCCGTCCCGGTGGTCTGCGATTCGGCAACGCCGAACACGAAGTTCGTGTCGAGGAAGCGGGTCAGGAAGTCGAACGAGTCGTAGATGGAGTGATAGACGCCGTCGTGCGTGTCGCCGCCGTAGGCAATGCCGAGGGTCGGCACGCCCACGTGATCCACGAACGCGGTGTAGTCCGACCCGCTGCCCAGCGCCGCCATGACGAAGGTCGTGTCGGGGCGCGAAGGCCTGGGTCCCAGCTGTGTGGCGATATCGCCTTTCACCCGTTGCGTGTCCTGCCGGAG
This sequence comes from Gemmatimonadaceae bacterium, assembly GCA_041483735.1. Lineage (GTDB taxonomy): Bacteria > Gemmatimonadota > Gemmatimonadetes > Gemmatimonadales > Gemmatimonadaceae > JBGPGH01. Next base: position 47,375 of record JBGPGH010000022.1, read on the forward strand.
CATGGAATCGGCGCGGGTTTTCGCGGTGTCCCGCTGCGCCGCCGCGTCCCGCCCGGCGCGGCGGGCCTGCGTCTCGGCGCGCCTGGCCATGATGACCTCGAGCGCGCTCTTCGTGCTGGCCGGGTACTTCACGTCCCGCGCGACCTCGGTCACGAACATCTGGAGAGAGTGCGTGCCGTCCAGGCTGAGCGGGCCACGGCCGTTGACGTCACTGTTGATGTAGGTGACGGCGCTGGCGCGGAGCTCATCCTGGTGCTTCTCCACCCATTCGGTGGAGCCGAGCAGTCCCCACTCCTCGCCATCCCAGGCGGCGAAGATGATCGTCCGCGCCGGCTTCCATCCCGTGCGCAGCAGGGCGCCCACCGCCCGGGCGGTCTCGCCCAGCGCGACCTGGCCGGAGAGCGGATCGCTGGCGCCGTTCACCCAGGCGTCGTGATGGTTGCCGTAGATCACCCACTGGTCGGGCGAGAGCGCGCCCGGGATGCGGGCGATCACGTCGTAGAGCGGGCGCGTTTTCCAGTCGAACTTGAGGTGGAAGTGCACCGGCGTGGCGCCCGGGCCAACGTGATACGTGAGCGGCAGCGAACCGCGCCACGCTTCCGGAGCCACCGGGCCGCCCAGGTCGCGCAGGAAGGGGAGGGCGTCGTCGTAGCCGATCGGCATGACCGGGATCGGTTCGATCGTCTTCGCCTCGGGCAGCGTCAGGCGCTTCGGGTTGCCGGGCTCGGAGGCCCAGCCCGGCGATAACGGGTCACCCGGGTAGGTCGGCATGTCCATCACGCTGCCGCGCTGGACGCCCTGGCCGGGGCGCATCGGACCCTTCGGGTAGACGTCGTCGACGAAGAACCCGTCGTCCTTCGGCTCCGAGTAGATGATGCAGCCGATGGCGCCGTGCTCGGCCGCGAGCTTGGGTTTGATGCCGCGCCACGACCGGCCGTACTTCGCGATCACGATCGCGCCCTTGACGCTGATCTTCAGCGAGTCGAGCACGCGGTAGTCGTCAGGCATTCCGTAGTTGACGAACACCAGCGGGGCGGTGATGTCGCCGTCGGGGGAGTAGGCGTTGTAGGTGGGGAGCTGGTCCTGGTCGCCCGAGTCCTTGTCTCCCGGGAGCACCGACTCCCTGAGCGAGGCGACGAAGTGGTTGCCGCCCGCCTGTTCCAGGACGCGCTCCAGCGGCCGCGGCATGAGCGCCTCGAACACCTCGAGCCGTGCGTCCAGCCCGTAGCTCCTGAAGCGCTGCAGGATCAGCTCGGCCACGTGCCGCGAGCGTTCGGTGCCGGCCTCGTGCGGATCCTCGGACAGGATCCGGAGCTGGGCGCGGAGCGTGTCGGCGCTGGGGATCTCGCGCAGCCGGTTCTCGCGCGTGCGTTGCGCGGCCAGCGCGTCGGCGGGAAATCCGCGAATCGGCGGTTCCGGCGGCGAGGTCACCTGCTGGGCCGGCAGAACGGCGGGGACGATCAGGGCGGCGGCCAGCGCCGCGGCGCAGCAACGGGAGATGGAAGGCATGCGGGAAGATGCGGAGGGGTTTCGCGCGGCGGCAAGGCGCTCGCCGCCCCGCACTCAGTGATACGCGCCGGTGGCGCGCGGCGCTGGCCCGGTGATGGCGGCCGCCGTACATTCGGCTGCGGGTTCCCCCGACAGGAATACTGCCCCACGACATGACCGATCTCCCTGACCGGGCCGAGCCGACCGACGACCCGCCGGGCCTGAGCCGCCGCGGGTTCCTGGAGCGCACGCTGGTCGCCGGCGCGGGCGCCGGCCTGCTGGGCGGGCTCCGGCTGCCGCTGGCGGCGCTCGCCATGCCTGACGATGGTGGCGCCGGGCTGACGGCGCTCGCCACCCGGGACGGCGACACGGTGGTGCTCGGGAACGACGCGATCCGCGCCACCTGGAGCGTCGCCGGCGGCGCGCTCCGCGCGGTGCGGGTCGAGGACCTCATCAATCGCCGCGCGCTCGACCTGCCCGGCCCGGTGTTTACCCTGGCGCTGCGGGACGGCGGCACGATCGACGCTTCCACGATGCGGATCGCGGCGGCGCCGGTGTTCACCACGCTGACCGCCAACCCGCGTGCCTCACGAGCTGCGGAACGGGTGGCCGGCCGCGCCGTGAGCGCGACCCTGGAAGACCCGGGCGGCCGGCTGCGGGCCATCTGGCGCGCGGTGCTTCGCGATGGGTCGATGTACATCCGGCAGGAGATCGCCCTCCAGCCCCTGGGCGGCGACCTCGACGTTGCCGTGATCATGCTCGTCGACGTCGCCGCGGCCGATGCCCGGGTGGTGGGGAGCGTCGCCGGCTCGCCGGTGGTCGCGGGGAATTTCTTCCTCGGCGTCGAGGACCCGCTCTCGGCCAGCGCCGCAGACGACGGTCGCGCGCGCTGCCGGCTGGAGAAACAGCTCCCGGTCCGCGCCGGCCAGACGCTGCGTGGCTCGTCGGTGATCGGCGTGGCGCGATCCGGCCAGCTGCGCCGCGACTTTCTCCGCTACGTGGAGCGCGAGCGCGCTCACCCGTATCGCACCTTCCTGCACTACAACTCCTGGTACGACCTGGGCTACTTCTCGAAGTTCGACGAGGCCGGCGCCCTGGCGGTGATCGCCGCGTTCGGCGCCGAGCTCCACCGGAAGCGCGGCGTCACCCTCGACTCGTTCCTCTTCGATGACGGGTGGGACGACCCGAAGACGCTCTGGCGATTCCACGATGGGTTCCCGAACGGCTTCACCCCGCTGCGGGCGGCGGCGGCGAAGTTCGGGGCCGCCCCCGGCGTCTGGATGTCACCGTGGGGCGGCTACGGCAAGCCGAAGGAGGAGCGCCTGACGAACGGACGGGCGCAGGGGTTCGAGACCAACGAAGGCGGGTTCGCGCTCTCCGGGCCGGTCTACTACCAGCGATTCCGCGAGACCTGCCTGGAGATGATCCGTCGCTACGGCGTGAACCAGTTCAAGTTCGACGGCACCGGGAACGCGAACCGCGCCTTTCCGGGCAGCGCCTTCGGGAGCGACTTCGAGGCGGCGATCAACCTGATCGGCGAGCTGCGCGCCGAGAAGCCCGACTTGTACGTCAACCTCACCACCGGGACCTATCCATCGCCCTTCTGGCTGCGCCATGCCGACTCCATCTGGCGCGGCGGCGACGACCACGACTTCGCCGGCGTGGGCTCGGACCGCGCGCAGTGGAATACCTACCGCGACGCCGACACGTACGCCGGCGTGGTGAAGCAGGGACCGCTCTACCCGATCAACTCCCTGATGCTCCACGGGCTGATCTACGCCCGGCACGCCCGCAAGCTGAACGTCGACCCCTTCCATGATTTCGCCCGCGAGGTGCATTCGTACTTCGGGACCGGCACTCAGCTCCAGGAGATGTACGTGACGCCGGCGCTCCTGACGCCTGACGACTGGGACGCGATTGCCGAGCATGCGCGATGGTCGCGCCGCAACGCCGACGTCCTGGTCGACACCCACTGGGTGGGCGGCGATCCCGCGAAGCTCGACGTCTACGGTTGGGCGTCGTGGTCGCCGCGCCGGGCGATCGTCACACTCCGGAACCCGTCCGACCGGGTGCGGACGTTCCCGCTCGACGCGCAGGAGATTTTCGAGCTGCCGGAGGGTGCGCGCCGCCGCTACGACCTGCGGAGCCCGTGGCGCGCGGACCGCGGCGGCCCGGTGGTGCGCCTGGTGGCCGGCACACCCACCGAGGTCACGCTCCAGCCGTTCGAGGTGCTGACGCTGGAGCGGCGGGACTAGCGGGGAGTGCGCTGATGACGGTCCGCGTCGGATAGGAGAACCGGATCCCCTTCCGCTCGAACGCGGCCAGCACGCCCAGGGTGATCGCCTGTTGGGCGTCCATGAACGACAGATAGTCCGGCCGCCTCACGAAAAACACCGTCTCGATCTCCAGCCCGTGGTCGGCGAAGCGCTTGACGTGCGAGCGCGCGAATCGCGTGTGCGGCTGCGACTCGACAATGTCGCGGACCATCCGCGGGATGTCGGACACGATCGCGGCCGGCGTCTCGAACGGCACGGTGAAGCTGACCAGGCCGCGCCGCTCGGTGAGCCGCTTGAAGTTCCGGATGCGGCTCTTCAGCAGCTCGGCGTTGGCGATCACGATCTGCTCGCCGCCCAGGCTCCGGATGCGCGTCGTCTTGAGCCCCACGTGCTCGACGTCCCCTTCCATCTGGTCGACCACGATCGTGTCGCCGATCACGAACGGCTTGTCGAGCACGATCGACAGCGCGCCGAACAGGTCACCGAGGATGTTCTGCACCGCCAGCGCCACCGCGATCCCGCCCACGCCCAGGCCGGCCACCAGCGCGGTGATGTTGATCCCCAGGTTGTCGAGCGCGACCAGGAGGAGCACGCCCCACAGGAAGATGCGGGCCAGGTAGCCCAGCGCGTGAATCGCGGTGGCACTCCCGGCATCCTCGGCCCGCTTGAGCGCGTACTGCGCCAGCCACGCCTGGATCAGCCCGTTGCCCCAGAGCGCGCCCTGGAAGAGGAAGGCGAGGATCGCTGCCACGTGCGTCACGCGGCGCGGGTCCGACGGCAGGGTCAGCAGGCCGGAACCGGCGTACAACGCGATCACGATCAGGAAGATCCGGCGCGTCCGGGCAATCAGGTCGACGACGATGTCGTCGACCTTGTTGGCGGTCTGCACGGCGATCCGGCCCAGCCGCGACACCGTGACCTGCTTGATCAGCATCAGCGCCGCGTAGGTCACCACGGCGACGCCCAGCGCTTCCGCCACGCGGGTGGTCGCGTTGCCGTAGAAGGCGCGGTCGAGTAATTCTGTACCGATCACGGATCCCTTCCTGTCGCGATCACCCGACCGCGGAGCGTCAGCGAGCGATGTTTCATACCATTGCCGATTTCGAAACGACGTGGGCGTACGAATCCGAGCAGATGCTGCTCGTCCTCTCGATGCTCACCGATGCCACCCTCGGCCAGGCGGTGCGGCCGGGTGAACGCACCCTTGGCCGGCTGGGGTGGCACCTGGCCACGACGATCCCGGAGATGATGAGCCGCACCGGGCTCGAGATCGCCGAGCCGAATCCCCACGCGCCGGTGCCGCCCAGCGCGGCAGCGATCCGGGTGGGCTACGCGGCCGCGAGCGCGGCACTGCTCGGGGAAATTCACGCCAGGTGGACCGATGGGTCGCTGAAGGTCGAGGATGAAATGTACGGCGAGAAGTGGACGCGCGGCATGTCGCTCGGGACCCTGGTGCTCCACCAGGTCCACCACCGCGGGCAGATGACGGTCCTCATGCGACAGGCCGGCCTCAGGGTGCCGGGCATCTATGGACCCGCGAAAGAGGATTGGGCGAAGATGAACATGAGCCCCCCGGCCGTATGAGCGACCACCGTCGAACGCCATCCCGCCCGGCGTGGCCGGCGATCGCCGCGACACTCACAGTCGCTGTCGCGCTGGCCTGCGGCGGCGGTGGGGCGCCGGCACCGGCACCGGCGCTGGCGGCCGGATCACCGTGCTGCCTGCGGCAGGCCACGCGGATCGAGGAGTCGTCGCGGATGGCGGCGTTGACGACACGCCGCTTCACGAGTGCGCAGTTCTGGTCGGCGGTGGAGCGGACCGCGGCGGCGCCGGCCTTTCGCGTGACGCCGGTGGGCCGTTCGATGCAGGGCCGGCCGATCCGGGCGATCACCTTCGGGACCGGCCCCACGACGGTCTTCCTCTGGTCGCAGATGCACGGCGACGAGTCGACCGCCACGATGGCGCTGGCCGACCTGCTCCAGTGGCTGGCGCGCACCGAGCCGGACTCGCTGCGCGACGAGCTGCGCTCGCGCCTGACGATCGTGATGGTGCCGATGCTCAACCCCGACGGCGCGGAGGTCTTCCAGCGCGAGAACGCGGCCGGGATCGACATCAACCGCGACGCCCGGCGGCTGGTGACGCCCGAGGGGCGGGTGCTCAAGGCGATGCACGACAGCCTGAAGCCCGCCTTCGGCTTCAACCTCCACGACCAGAACGCCCGCAACGGGGCGGGGGAGCGCGGCGCCCAGGTGGCGCTGGCCCTGCTCGCGCCGCCCAGCGGGCCCAACGAGCGGTACGAAGGCGCGCGGTCGCGGGCACGGCTGGTGACGGCCGCGATCGCCGCCGCGGTGCTGCCGGCGGCGCCGCTCCGCATCGCGAAGTACGACGATGCCTTCAACCCGCGCGCCTTCGGCGACCTGATGCAGCAGTGGGGGCAGGGGACGGTGCTGATCGAGAGCGGCTGGCTGCCGGACGACCCGCAGAAGCAGCGGCTGCGCGGGCTGACGCTGGCCGCGATCCTGACCGGGCTCGAGTCGATCTCCGGCGAGCGGTATCGTCAGGCGGATCCGGCGGTGTACGACCGGCTGCCGTACAACACCCGCGTCCCGTTCGACCTGCTGGTGCTGGGCGGTCGGCTGGTCATGCCCGGCGCGCCCGCGTTCGAGGCCGACCTCGGCTTCGCGTTCGACGATCCGGTGCAGAAGCGCGGGCTGCGGCTGCGCGACGTCGGCGACCTCACCATCTTCACCGCCTTCGACACCGTCGACGCGGGCGGGCTCTTCCTGCACCCGCGGTCGCCGATGCTCGACACGCTGGGCGGGGGCCCGAGGCTGGTGCTCGGGGGCGGCGCCGCGCTCACCCTGCGGCGCGGCGCCGATCCCGGCAGTGAAGTCGTGCGGCGGGTGGGCGGGCCCTAACCGACCCGCTTCAGCACCCGCCCGATCGTCTCGAAAATCTGGTCGACGTGCGCCCGCTCCGCGATCAGCGGTGGCGAGAGCGCGATCGTGTCGCCGGTGATGCGGGTCAGCACGCCCTCCTCGTAACAGGCGAGGAAGGCCTCGAAGCCCCGGGTGCCGGGCCGGCCGGCACGCGGCTCGAGCTCGATCGCGCCGATCAGGCCCAGGTTGCGCAGGTCGATCACGTGAGGCTGCCCGCGCAGCGCGTGGACGGCGTCCTCCCAGTACTTCTCCAGCGACATCGCCCGCTCGAACAGTCCTTCGTCACGGTACACCTTGAGAGTTGCCAGGCCGGCCGCGGCCGCCAACGGATGCCCGGAGTAGGTGTAACCGTGAAACAGCTCGATGCCCTGCTCGCTGGCGCCGACCACCGCCTCGTAGATCCCGCGCCTGACGAGCACGGCGCCCATCGGCACCGTCGCGTTGGTGAGCCCCTTGGCCATCGTGATCAGGTCCGGCGTCACCCCGAACCGGCCCGCGGCCAGCGCCGTGCCCACCCGCCCGAACCCGGTGATCACCTCATCGAAGATCAGCAGGATGCCGTGTTTGTCGCAGATCGCGCGCAGACGCTCCAGGTATCCCTTCGGCGGGATCAGCACGCCGGTGGAGCCCGCCACCGGCTCGACGATCACCGCCGCGATCGTCGACGCACCGCGCTCGGCGACGGTCCGCTCGAGCGCATCGGCCAGCTCCACGCCGTGCGCGGGAATGCCGCGCGTGAACGCGTTGCGCGACGGATCGTGGGTGTGCGGCAGGTGGTCGGTCTGCGGCAGGAGCTGGGCGGCGAACTGCTTCTTGTTGCTCTCGATCCCGCCCACCGAGATCCCGCCGAAGCCGACGCCGTGATAGCCCCGCTGCCTTCCCACCAGGCGGACGCGCGTCGTGTCGCCCCGCGCCTGGTGATAGGCCAGCGCGATCTTGAGCGCCGAGTCGACCGCTTCCGATCCCGAGTTGGTGAAGAAGACGTGATCGAGGTCGCCCGGCGCGAGCGCCGCCACCTCCCGCGCCAGGTCGAACACCAGCGGGTGCCCCATCTGGAAGGTCGGCGCGAAGTCCATCGTCCCTGCCTGACGACGGATCGCCTCGGTGATCGGCTCCCGGCCGTGACCGGCATTGACGCACCACAGGCCGGCCGTCCCGTCGAGAATCCGGCGGCCATCGGCCGCCACGTAATGCATGTCCTTCGCCGACACCAGCAGCCGCGGCGCCCGTTTGAACGCGCGGTTGGCCGTGAACGGCATCCAGAACTGCTCCAGGCCGGCGGCGCCCGAAGGCGGCCCCGCCGGTGCGGTGGGCGCCGGGCTCGTCCCGGCCGTGCGGGTCGCGGTCATCGTCCCTCCAGTTCGTCGGCGATCCAGGCGGCGTCGTAGATCTTGCGCAGCGCCTCGGTGATGGCGCGCGAGTGCACGCTCACCGAGCGCGCGACATCGTCGGTGAATATGAACCGGTTCGGCAACGACTCGATGTTGCCGTCGAAGATCAGCCCCACCACTTCCGCGTTCCGGTTGATCACCGGGCTGCCCGAGTTGCCGCCGATGATGTCGTTGGTGGACACGAAGTCCACCGGCGTCGACAGGTCCAGCCGGTCGCGACGATCGAGCCACCGCGCGGGCAGCCTGAACGGATCCTTGTTGTCGAACTCCACCGACCGCGCGTACAGCCCGTAGAAGCTCGTCCGGTACGGCGCCACCGTGCCGTTCATCGGGAAGCCCTTCACCACGCCATCCGAGATCCGCAGCGTGAAGGTGGCATCGGGTGGCAGCCGCGTGCCGTACGCGGCGAAGATCGCCTGCCCGATCAGCTCGGCGTTCGACGTGATCGTCGCGTCGAGTTTCAGGAAGCGCTGGACCAGCGCCAGGTTCACGGGATCGAGCTGGCGCGCCAGCACCACCAGCGGGTCGGTGGAGGCGGCGATCGCCGCCGGGCCACCGTCCACCAGCGCCTTGCGGGCGGCCGTCGTCGCGAGCGCGGTCCCGCTCACCAGCGCCTCGGCCGCCACCTCGGGGCTGCGGCCGCCAAGCAGCGTGCGCAGGATGGGATCCACGGCCGGCAGCGCCTTCTGCGCCGCCCGCAGGTGCTCGGCCAGGATCAGCTTCTCGTACTCCGGATCGACCGCGACGTCGCGCAGCAGCCCCTGGCGGATCCGGTCCGCGGCCGCCCCGCGATAGCGCGCGAGGCGCTGCGAGTCGGGAAGCGCCGACTGCGACGGCAGGCGCGCCAGGTCGCCCGCCATCTGCAGCAGCGGCGAACCGGCGACGAAGCCGCTGAACACGCGCCGCAGGTAGAACGAGCCCGCGTCCTTCTCGGCCACGGCGATCCGGTCCCAGGCCATGCCGTACTTCGCGGCCAGCGCCTTGTCGCCGGCGATCCGCGCACGGAAATCCCGCTCGAAAGCGCGCTTCCGGCCCATGATGCCGGCGTCCACCAGTCCGGCGCGATACCCCGCGGTCGCCTTCTTCGCGTTGGCGAACGAGAAGATGTCGTTCTCGTAGCGCCGCGCCGGCTCGGGACCCTGCGACGACCGCTCGTGCAGCGCCGCCAGCCGGCGGTCGTACGCGCCCAGCGTGTACGGGTACTCCACGTCGCGCAGGTACTCCATCTGCGCCATCGTCAGCAACCGGCCGGTGGAGCCCGGGTTGCCGGTCACGAACACCGCGTCACCGTCGGACGGGCCGGCCGCGCTCCACTTGAGGAAGTCGGTCACCGCCATCGGCGAGCCGTTGTCGTAGACGCGGAGCAGCGTCAGGTCGATGTCATAACGCGGATAGGTGAAGTTGTCGGGGTCGCCGCCGAAGAACGCGATCCCCTCCTCGGGCGCCATCACCAGCCGGACGTCGGTAAAGCGCTTGTACCGGTAGAGGGAGTACATCCCGCCCTGGTACAGCGACACCACCTGGCAGAGGAGCGACGTCTGCGCCCGGCATTCCTCCTGGATCCTGTCGGTGACCACGCGGCGCTGCTCACCGCGGGCGCCGGCCGTGGTCGCCGTGATCGCGCCCCGAACCCGCGCCGACACATCCTCGATCGACTGGAGCTGGTCGACGTACAACCCCGGGCATTTCTTCTCGTCCGCCATCGCAGTGGCGGCGAAGCCGGTCTCGAGATAGTTCGTGTCCTTCGGCGAGACCGCGGCGGTGCACTCCCGGCCGCAGTGATGATTCGTCATCACCAGGCCGCGCGCCGACACGAAGCTCGATGAGCAGCCCGGCAGCCTGACGGACGCGAGCCGCACGTGATCGAGCCACGCCTGGTCCGGCGTGAAGCCGTACCGCGCCTTCCAGTACTCCAGGGGCGGGGCGTCGAACGTCCACATTGTTCCGAACTCCGGAACGGTCCCGCCGGGCGCGGCCCGCGGGGCCGCCGGCGTGGCGGTCTGCGTCTGCGCCGACAGGGCGGCGGCGCTCAGGGCGCCGGCGCCGACGAGGGCAGCCGTGGCGGCCCGAAGAAACATCCGATGCATAGTGGTCGTCATGGGTGGGGATCTGGGGGGTGGCGGGGAACCCCTGAACCTATCCCGACATCGCGTGAGAATACAGCCGGAGCGGCATTGACCCGGCACCCCAGTTCGGCAAGATTGCGGCGTTGAATTTCTGACGCAGCCCATACCACCCTCATCGGGGATTAATCATGAAGCGTTCTCTCGTTGTGGCGGGCGTGCTCGCCGGCCTGACGCTCGCTTCCGCGGCGGCATCGGCGCAGACCACGTTCGGCGTCGACGCGGCCCTCAACAGCCACTACTTCTGGCGCGGCATCACGTTCGACAGCAAGCCGGTGCTGCAGCCGGATGCCTATCTCACTTTCCCGGTGAGCAAGGCGTCGGTGACGATTGGCGGCTGGGGCAACTTCGAGCTCGGCAAGTACAACGGCGTGAACGATCTCTCGGAATCGGGCGGCCAGGGCGCGTTGGACCTCTCGGAATTCGACTGGTGGGCCGAGGCGACGATGCCGGCGGGCAAGACCAGCCTCACGTTCGGCGCCACCGGCTACACGTTCCCGAACGACGTCGGCTTCACGAGCGCGGCCAACACCACCGAGATCTACGGCAAGATCGGCTTCACCAACATCGTGAACCCGAAGGTGGCCGTCTGGTACGACATCGACAACGTGAAGGGCGCCTATGCGGAAGGCTCGATCTCCTATCCGTGGAAGCTCAACGACAAGTGGACCTTCAACCTCGGCGCGCTGGCCGGGATGAGCGCGGGCCAGGAGATCAACACCTCCAAGCCCACCGAGGGGTTCAACTTCGCCAAGAGCGGCTACACCCACGCCGACCTCTCGGTGAGCACCTCGTTCGCGGCGGGAGCCGCCACGATCGCGCCGCAGGTGCACTTCGTGCTGCCTCACGACCTGGCCACGAAGGTCGCGGCCCTCAACAAGCTCGACGAATCGTTCAAGTTCTGGCTCGGCGCCACCGTCAGCTGGTCGAAGGCGATGGGCGGCGAAAAGAAGTAACTGAAGGGCCGGACAGGAACGAGAAAACGAGAAACAGAAACGCGAAACGGGAAAGAACGGAAAACCGGGTGAGTCCTTGCGGGCTCACCCGGTTGTTTTTTGCGGTTTTCTCGTTTCTCGTTTAGAAATCTGTTCAGAGCCCCTTCGCCACTTCCTTGAACGTATCCTCGAGCCGATTCAGCACCTCCGTCAGCAGCTCCTGCGAAATCCCCAGCGCCGGCTCCAGTCGGATGACCTGCGCCCTGGAGTACGTGCCGGCTACCAGCACGCCGCGCTTGAAGAGTCCGCTGGCGACCTTCCACCCCGTCTCCTGCACGGGGAACTCGAGCCCGATCAGCAGTCCCAACCCGTGTGCCTCCTTGAGCACCTGCGGGTAGCGCTGCTGCAGGTCGGCCAGTGAACGGAGGAGCGCCGCGCCCTTGGTGCGGGCCTGGCCGGGCAGGTCCTCCTCGAGCGTCACCTGGATCGCCGCGATCCCGGCCACGCAGGCGAGCGGGTTGCCGCCGAAGGTGGTGGAGTGGATGATCGGATTCGGGATCATCACCTCCCAGATCCTTGCCGAGGCGATGAATGCCGACAGCGGCATCACGCCGCCGCCCAGCGACTTGCCGGCGCAGAGGATGTCGGGGGTGACGTTCCAGTGATCGACGCCCCACATCGCGCCGGTGCGCCCCATCCCGGTCTGGATCTCGTCGGCGATCAGGAGCGCGCCATACTTCGTGCAGATCTCGCGGGCGCGCGGGAAGAAGTCGTCAGGCGGCACCACCGCGCCCGCCTCACCCTGGACCGGCTCCAGCACCACGCCCGCGATCGGCGTCCCCACCTGCTCCGCGGCGCGGCACTCCCGCTCCAGCGCATCGGCATCGCCGAACGGAATGAAACGCACGTCCTGCAGCCCGTGCTGGAAGGGCTCGCGGAACGAGGCTTTCCCCATCAGAGACAGCGAGCCCATCGTCTTGCCGTGGAACCCGCCGATCGTCGAGATGAACGTGTTCCGCTTGGTGTAGAGGCGGGTGAGCTTGATCGCGCCTTCTATGGCGTCGGTGCCGTTGTTGATGAAGAACGAGTTGGAGAGGTCGCCCGGCGTCACCTCCGCCAGCAGCCGGGCCAGGGCGCCGCGCCACGGCTCGAGCAGCTCCTGGCTGTTGAGGGCCATGCGCTGCATCTGAGTCATCACCGCCTGCACGATCTTCGGGTGATTGACGCCGGCGCTGAAGATCCCGAATCCGCCCAGGCAGTCGATGTACTCGCGCCCGAGCATGTCCTTCAGGATCGAGCCGCGCCCCGACCACTCGATGGCGGCGAATTGCCCCGCCTCGGTGACCGACTTCCGGTATGTGATGAAGCCGCGGTTGTAGTAGGTCGCGTAGTTCTCGACCGTCTCGGCGATGAACGCCTGCTTGTCAGCCAGGGGGATGTCGGTGGCGGCGATCAGCCGGAGGTACCGCTCAGTGTGCTGCAGGACTTCGTCGTTCGACAAACGCAATTAATCGGCGCTCCTTGCGAGGGGGAATGCGGAATGCGGAACACGGAATGCGGAAGGGAGGGAAAGTCCGCATTCCGCATTCCGGATTCCGTGCTTCGCTCAGGCCGACTTGATCTCCGTCCAGAGCTGGTCCCACGTCTGGGTTTCCTTGCCCAGGTCCACCTGGTACTCGAGCCGCTTGAGCTCTTCATCGCTCGGGTACGGCACCGGAACCTTCATCAACGTCGCGGCCGCGCCGTTGGGGGTCCCGTACCCGGTGAAGTCCGAGATCGCCGCGCCGACCGCGGGCCGCAGGATGTAGTTCATGAACTCGTGCGCCGCCCGCTTGTTGGGCGCGGTCTTCGGGATCACCAGCGAGTCGCTCCAGATCGTGCACCCTTCCTTCGGCACCACGTACTCGAGGTTCGGCTGATCCTTGCGCGCCTGGACGGTGTCGCCGTTCCACAGCTGGGCGATCCAGACGTCGCCGGAGATGAGCTGCCCCTTCACCGGCGCCGAGATGTAGGCCTTGAGGTTCTTCTTGGCCGCGATCGAGTCCGCCTTGGCCCCCGCGAGCTCCTGCGGGACGATCGAGTTGAGCGAGTGACCGCGATACCGCAGGAACGCGCCCAGCACTTCCCGGCCGTCGTCCATCATCGTGAGCTTCTTGCTGTAGCCCTTGTCGAGGAACACCGCCCAGCTGTCGATCGGCGCCTTGATCTTGTCCTTGCGATAGGCGATCCCGGTGGTCCCCCACTGCCACGGCACCGTGTACTTGTGCGGTGGGTCCCACGGCACGGTCTGAAAGGTCGGCGCGATGTTGGTCATGTTCGACAGGTACTTGGGATGCACCGGCTGGATCAGGTCGGTGGCCACGAGCACCGGAATGATGTAGCCCGACGGCACCACCAGGTCGTATCCGCCGGCGCCCGCCTGCAGCTTCCCGACCATTTCCTCGTTGCTCTCGAACGTGTCGTAGGTGACCTTGACGCCGAACTCCTTCTCGAAATTCGGGACCGTGTCTTCGGCGATGTAGTCCGACCAGTTGTAGATGTGGAGCTCCTTCTCGATCGGTCCCAGGTCCGCCATCGCCGCGCCGCTGTCCGCGGCCGGCGCCTTGTCCTTCGGCGCGCACGCCTCCAGCAGCATCCCGATCGCGCCCAGGCTGACGCCCAGCGCGGCCGCCCGGTGCACGAACTCGCGGCGCGAGACGCGCCCGCGCTGCAGCTCGACCGCCAATCGCTCG
>JBGPGH010000023.1:0-59778 GCA_041483735.1 Gemmatimonadaceae bacterium
CGCGTTGGTGCAGGTCATGGCTCGTACTCCTCGAGCAGTCGCGGGTGTGCCGCGAGCATCCGCAGCCGGATCGCGCGCCGGGCCTTGAACAAGGCAACCCGGACGGTCACCGGCTTGACACCTAACTGTCCGGCGATCTCCACGGTGGTCAGGCCGCGCAGGTCCGCCATCTCGAACACCAGCCGCTGCCGGCCGGTCAGCCCTTCGTGGTACGTCCGGATGAGCTCGGCGAGATGGCCGGCATCGCTCGCCGCCTCCGGGCCCGGCTCCTCGCGGACCAACTCGTCCCGCGCGCTCCCCTCCAGCAGCCGGGCGCGCCGCAGGTCCATTCGCCGCCGGCTGAACGCGACGTTCCGCGTCAGCCGGTACAGCCAGCTCGTAAACCGGCTCCGCCCATCGAACTGGTCCAGCCTGGCGTGCAGCCGGAGCAGCACCAGCTGCGCCACGTCCTCGGCGTCGTCCGGATCGCTCGCGAGCGCGCCCGCCCACCGGGCCACGCGCGCCCGGACGCGCGCGGCCAGCTGCTCGAACGCCGGGGCGCTGCCGGCGCGCGCCTCGCCCAGCAGGGTCCGGAGTTTCTCGTCTTCTTCCGGCGGCTCGCTGATCGGCAACTCGAGTTCGAACACGGCCCTGAGACGCCTCGAGGCGGGAAAGTGTTTACCGCGGCCGGCCGGTCATCCGCACGGCACCCGGTGATACGCGAAGTTCACCCGCCGGGTCTGCTCGCCCTGTCGGCCTTCGATCCAGGCGAAGAGCGAATCCGCGCCGCCCCGGCGGTAGCCGACCCGTTGCGGGAAGTCGTGCGCTTCGTTGGCGAAGACGACGCCGGTGTCGGACACGGTGCTCGAAAGGAACGTCGCCGGCGGCTGGTTGGCGGGGTGCGCCTCGTAGGCGAGATGCGCGCCCTGTTCGCGCAGCACGACGAGCTCGTAGTCCACCAGCGAGTCGCCCCGCATCGTCCGGCCGACCTCGACCATGTTCCGGCCGCGCGGCGGCATCCAGCGCTCCTCGACCGTGGCGCGCGGCGTCGTCCGTTCCCAGCAGCCGGTGAGCCAGGCTACCTGTGCGATCGTGGGGTCGGACGCCGCGGTGGCCACGTGGTTCGCACCGTGGAACGCGGCGCCGGTGATCGCGAGAAACAGAACGAACGGAACAGGGCGCATGGGGCCTCCAGGAGCGGGGTCGGCGTGCTCCGGAAGAATATTGACGCGCCGCCGCCGCGGCGCCATCAATGTCACCCCATGCCGCAGCTCCGCGGAGTCGCCCTCAAGAAACGCCGGCCGCACGACGAGTCGGCGTTCCCGTTCTCGGTGCCCGCGATCCGGACGCTGGCGCCCCTCGACCTCTCGGCCCCGGTGACGTTCTTCGTCGGCGAGAACGGGTCGGGGAAGTCGACGCTGCTGGAGGGAATCGCCGTGGCCGCGGCCCTAACGGCCGTCGGCGACGCCGAACTCGGGCGCGATGCCACGCTCGGCGCGCAGCGCAAGCTCGGCGCGGCGCTCCAGCTCACCTGGGCGAAGCGCACCCACAAGGGTTTCTTCCTGCGCGCCGAGGATTTCTTCGGCTTCCAGAAGCGCCTGACGTCGGACCGGAGCGAGCTGGAGCAGCGGCTGGCGGAGATCGACCGGGAATTCGCCGGGAGCTCGGCGTGGGCGAAGGGGCTGGCGGCCGGCCCGGTGAGGTCGTCGCTGGTCGACATGGAGCGCCGCTACGGGCGCGACCCCGACGCGCGCTCGCACGGGCAGGCGTTCCTCAACCTCTTCCAGGGGCGGCTGGTGCCTGACGGGTTGTACCTGCTGGACGAGCCCGAGGCGCCGCTCTCGCCGCAGAACCAGCTGGGGCTGATCGCGATCCTGTTCGACGCGCTGGCGCACGGCGGGCAGTTCATCATCGCGACCCACTCGCCGATCCTGCTGTCGTTCCCCGGGGCGGCGATCTACAGCTTCGACCATCCGCCGGTGGAGCGGGTGGCGTACGAGGAGCTGGAGCACGTGGCGCTCACCCGGGACTTCCTGAACGACCCGCGGGCGTACCTGCGCCACCTGGAGGGCGACGCGTCGTCGTGAGGCGCGGGCGCCCCCGGCAGCTCGAAATGTGTGCGGCCGGGATTTGAACCCGGGAGGTCCGCTCCGGCGCCCGGAGTGATTCGTGGGAGTCGAACCCACCGCGCCGGCCTTCGAACTGGGAACCAACCCCCCGCACACGGAAAGGAAGCTAGCGAATTCCTGACCGCTCCTGCAGTCCCTCGCAGCCACCCAGCGGCACCTCCCGGCGCCTCTGGCGCCAGCGCCCCGCCCGCGCCACCATCTCCGGTCGCCTTCTCCCGGTCGGAGGACCCATGAAGCGCGTGTTCAAGTGGATCGGCATTGGACTCGGCAGTCTCGTCGGCCTCGCCCTCCTCGCGGTCGCCATCCTCAACGTCATGAGCATGGTGCGCCAGCGGCGAACGTACGCCGTCACCATCCCGCCCATCACCATCCCCACTGACTCGGCGTCGCTCGAGCGCGGCAAGCACCTCGTCACCACGGTGAGCGGTTGCACCGGGTGCCACACCGCGGACCTGGGCGGCGAGGTCATGGCCAACAGCCTCCTCATGGGACGACTGTCGTCCGCCAACCTGACGCGCGGCCAGGGCGGAGTCGGGGCCCGCTACAGTGACCAGGACCTGGTCCGCGCCATCCGTCATGGCGTCAGGCGCGACGGACGCTCGGTGGTCTTCATGCCGAGCGAATCGTTCCAGAGTTACAGCGACGCGGACCTGGCGGCGATCATCGCCTATGTGCGGACCTTTCCCCCGGTGAATCGCACCCTGCCGCCGATCCGGATCGGCCCCGTGATCCACGTGATGCACATCATGGGATTCCCGCTCTTCCCGGCCGAGCTGATCGATCATGCGGCGCTGACCGCCAAGCCGGTGGTGGTCAGTCCGGAGCCCGCAATCACCGTGGAGTACGGCGAGTACCTGGTCCACTCGGCGGGCTGCCGAGGGTGCCACGGACCGGAGCTCGCCGGCGGCGGCGGGCCGGGCCCGAATCTCAGAACCGCACGGGTGGGCGCGTGGGCGCAGCCGGAGTTCCTGCGCCTGCTGCGCGAGGGAAAGCGCCCGGACGGCACCACGCTCTCCGAGCAGATGCCCTGGAAGACCTTCGGGAAGATGACCGACCTGGAGCTGGGCGCGGTGTGGACGTACCTCCACTCCCTCCCGCGGATGGAGAAGAAAACGTAAGGCGGCCGGCCGCCGCGGCCGCCACCGGGATCGTCATCGCGCGGGAAGCTGTCGCGAAACCGAAACCGCGATAACTTCCATGCGACAATGAAGATCCTGATCCTCGACGGGAACGAAAACCAGGCGGTGGCCTGCGCGCGCTCCTTGGGGCGCGCGGGCCACGCGGTGTCGGTGGGTGAGTCCACCTCCTGGTCCAAGGCCGGCTGGTCCCGCTGGTGCAGCGGGACCTTCGTCTATCCCGCTCCGCAGGTCGACGCCGAGACGTTCGTCGCCTGCGTGGCGCGCGAGGCGGCGCGCGAGCCGGGCACCCTCGTCCTTCCCATGACCGAGAGCACGACGCTGCCCCTTTCGGCGCGGCGCGACCGGCTCGACTCGGCCGGCGCCCGGCACGTGCTACCGCCTCACGAGACGGTGCTCCGGGCCTTCGACAAGGTCGAGACCACGCGCCTCGCGGAGTCGCTCGGCATCGCGGTTCCGCGGTCGCACCAGGTGGACGACCTCGGGCAGGCGCGCGACGTCGCGCGCACGTTCACCTATCCGGCGGTACTCAAGCCACGGTCCTCGGAGCAGCTGACCGCGTCCGGCCAGATGCGCGCGACCGGGGCGCCCGTCTACGCGCGCGACGAGGCCGAGTTCGTCGCCGCGTTCGAGAACCTGGCCCTGCGCTCGCCCTCGGTGATCGCGCAGGAATTCATCGCCGGCGGCGGCTCGGGCTGGTACGCATTGATGCGCGACGGCGAACTGCGCGCCGAGTTCGCGCACCGCCGCATCCGCGACGTGCGCCCCACCGGAAGCGGGAGCGCGCTGCGGGAGAGCGTCTATCCGGAGCCGCGTCTCCGTGAGGCGGGGCTGAAGGTGCTCACGGCGCTGCGCTGGCACGGCGTGGCGATGGTGGAGTTCCGGGTGCGCCCCGACGGCTCGCCCGTCTTTCTCGAGGTGAACGGGCGCTTCTGGAATTCGCTGGCGCTGGCGGTCTACGCGGGCGCCGACTTCCCGGCGCTGCTCGCCGAGCTGGCCGAGCGCGGCGACGTGGCGCCGCCGCCGCGCTACCGCGCCGGCGTGCGCTGCCGCTGGCTGCTGGGCGACTTCCGGCACCTGCTCGAGGTGATGCGGGGCGCGCCCGCCGGCTGGCCCGGCGCCTGGCCCGGCCGCCTGAGCACGCTCGCGAATTTCCTGCTCCCCGTTCCCGGGACGTACCACGACAACTTCCAGCTCGGCGATCCACTTCCGGAGTTGGCCGACTGGATCGACTTTTTCTTCCGCAAGCTGCCGCGGACGCTGAAGAAGCGGACGCAGCCGCGGGACCTGGAGCCCAGTGCTCACCGGCGCGCTGCACATCCATAGCACGTACTCCGACGGGGAGTTCACCCTCGTCGAGCTCCGCGCGCTCTTCCTCGACGCCGGGTGCCGGTTCGCGTGCGTCACCGACCACGCCGACTTTTTCGACGACGCGAAGCTGCGCGCGTACGTCGACGAGTGCCGGACGCTCTCCGACGACGGGTTCTTCTTCATCGCCGGGCTGGAATACTCCTGCCGGGAACGGATGCACATCCTCGGCTACGGCCTGACGACGCTGATCCCATCGGACGACCCGGAGACGGTGATCGCCGCGATCGGGAGCGCCGGCGGCCTCTCCGTGCTCGCGCACCCGAGAACCGATCACTTCCCGGCGATCGAGCGCTTCACGCGGCTGCCGGCCGGCATCGAGGTGTGGAACACGAAGTACGACGGCCGGTACGCGCCGCGGCCGGGCACTTTCGCCATGCTCGGCCGCCTCCGGGCGCGAAAGCCGGACCTGTTCGCGTTCTACGGAACGGACCTGCACTGGCGCAAGCAGTACCGCGGGATGATGACCGTGGTCCAGACCGGCGACCCGACTCGTGAGGCAGTGCTCGAGGCGCTCGGGCGGGGCGCGTTTCATGGGGTGAAGGACGCGGTCTACCTGCCCTCGGACGGCATGCTGCAGGACGACATGCTCCGCTACTTCGCGGCCACGCACGCGGGCTCCACCTGGCTGCGCGGCCGGCTGCGCGGCGCCAAGCGGCTCCTCGACCGGTTGGGCATCGTGGTCCCCGACCGGGTCAAGGCGCAGCTGCGGCGCCTGTTCTGACGCATGGCGTCGCGCGCCGCGTTCCTGATGTACCACGAGCTGGAGATCGCCGGCCGGCCGCTCTGCCAGCCGGGCGCCGGCTACGCCCGCTACGTCGTCTCTCGTGAGGCATTCCGCGACCACCTCGCCCGGATGAAGGCGGCCGGCTTCGCCGGACTCAATGTCAGCCAGTGGCTCGACCGGCCCGCGCCGGCCGCGCCGGCCGTCGTGATCACCTTCGACGATGGCTGCGAGACGGACCTGATCGCCGCCGCCCCGCTACTGGCCGAGCTCGGCTTCCAGGCGACGTTCTATGTCGTGGCGGGGTTCACCGGCGAGGGACGGCGCGGCTACCTCAACCCCGCGCAGCTCCGCGAGCTGGCGGCCGCCGGCTTCGAGATCGGCTGCCACTCGATGACCCACGCCTACCTCCCCGACCTCGATGCCGCCGGCCTGCGCTCGGAGATCACCGATGCCAGGTCGCGGCTGGAGCAGATGCTCGGTAGCCGGGTCGACCACTACTCCTGCCCGGGCGGGCGGTGGAGCGCGGCCGCCGCGGCGGTGGCCCGTGAGGCAGGCTTCCGGTCGATGACCACCAGCCGGATTGGCGTGAACGCGCGGAGCGACGACCTCTTCCGCCTGACGCGGATCGCGGTGCTCCGCACCACGCCGGCCGGGTCGCTGGTGCCCATCTGCCGCGGCCAGGGGCTGTGGCTGCGGCGCGCCAGCGATGCGTTGCTCGGCTCGGCCAAGGCGGTGCTGGGGAACGCGGGTTACGAAAAGCTGCGCGGATTCGTGCTGCGCCATTGACACCCCGTGGCTCGCGGCCCCATATATATCCGTGACGGATATAGTGTCCCCCGGCCGGGTCCCGCGATGCCCAAATCCGATCCCGAACGCGAACTCCCGCTCTCCTCGGCGGTGCTCCACATCCTCCTCGTCCTCGCCGACGGCGAACGACACGGCTACGCCATCGCCCAGGAAGTCGAGTCGCTCACCGCGGGGCGGATCCGCATGGGGCCGGGCACGCTCTACGGATCCATCCAGCGCATGACGGCGAGCGCCCTCGTCGAGCGCGCCCCGCGCCGCCCGCGCGCGGACCAGGACGACGAACGGCGCCGCTACTATAGGATTACCGGCCACGGACAGCGCGTCCTGGAGCTGGAGCTGCAGCGCCTGGGCGCGGTGGTGGCGATCGCCCGCCGCCGGCGGCTGCTGCGCACGCCGGAGCCCGCATGACACCGGCCGACGCCGATCGGCGCGGCGCGCGCGGCTGGCTGGCGCGGTGGCTGGTTAGGCTCTACCCGTCAGGCTTTCGCGCCGAGTACGGGGACGAGCTCGCCCAATTCATCGACGATCGGTGCGCCGAGCGGCGGTTTGGCACGCGTTGGACCGGGCGGCTCGCGCTCGCCTGGCACCTGACCTCCGACACCGTCCGCGCCGCCGCGCGCGAGCATGTCCGCGCCGTGCTGAACCGGCGGCGGGGCGTCGCGCGCGCGACCACCGCCGATGCGCCACCACGGGAGAATCGCATGGACACGCTGCTGCAGGACCTGCGGTACACGGCGCGGACGCTCGCCCGCCGCCCCGCCTACGCGCTGACCGCGATCCTCACGCTGATGCTCGGCATTGGCGCGAACACCGCGATCTTCAGTTTCGTGAGCGCGGTGCTGCTGGCGCCGCTCCCCTATCCCGAGCCCGACCGGATCGTGATGCTCTGGGGGGCGCGCGGCTCCACCGACCGCCTGATGATGTCGATCCCCGATGTGATCGACCTCCGCGCGCGGGCCCGGACGCTGGCCGACGTCGGGTTCGTGCGGGTGCAGAGCGTGAACCTCACCGGGACGGGCGCCCCGGACCGACTGGTCGGCAACTACGTGACCGCCGAGACGATGTCGATCCTCGGCGCGCGCGCGGCGATGGGGCGGCTGTTCGCGACCGCCGAGACGGACCCCACGCGCGGATGGGGCGGTGGAGAGGCGGTGGCGGTGCTCTCGGACGGCGCCTGGCGCGCCCGGTTCGGCGCGGACCCGGCTATTATCGGACGCACGCTGCTCCTCAACGGGCGCCCCCATACGGTGATCGGCGTGACGGCGCGCGAGTTCCGCGACCCGATCACGGTCGGCGTCAACGAGCTGTGGCTCCCGATCACGTCGGCGCCCAACAAGGGCTGGTTCACGCGCGGGAACGGGAACGTCCAGGCGATCGCGCGGCTGCGGGCCGGTGTCACGGTGGCGCAGGTCCGTCGCGACCTCGCCGGCGTGGCCGCCGGTCTCGCGACCACGTATCCGCAGACCAACGCCGGGGCCGGCTTCGCGGTGATCTCGCTCCGGAACAGCCTCGTGGGCGACGTCCAGCCGGTGCTGCTGATCGTCCTGGCCTTCGTGGCGGTGGTGCTGCTCATCGCCTGCGCGAACGTCGCCAACCTCCAGCTCGCCCGCGCCGCCTCACGACGACGCGAAATGGCGATGCGCGCCGCGCTCGGCGCCGGCCGCTCGCGACTCGTCAGGCAGATGTTGACCGAGAGCCTGGTGCTGTCGCTGGCCGGGGGCGTGGCCGGGGTGGCCTTCGCGCTCGGCGCCATCCAGGTCCTGGTGGCTTCGATGCCGGCCAACCTGCCGGTGTTCGGCTCGATCGGGCTCGACGCGCGGGTACTGGCCTACACGGCGGCGGTCACGATCGCGTCCGGGCTCCTGTTCGGAGCGGTGCCGGCGCTCCAGGCGGCCCGGGCCGACCTCAACGCCGAAATGAAGGTGCGCAACGCCGACGGGCAGGGACGGGCCGGAGCGCGTCACACCTTCGTCGCCGTCCAGCTCGCCCTCTGCATCGTCCTCCTGGTCGGCGCCGGCCTGCTCACGCGGAGCCTCGCGTCGCTCCTCGCCGTGCGTCCGGGATTCGACCCGCGCAACCTCCTGACGGCCGAGTTCCGGCTGCCGAGCGCGAAGTACAACGATCCGGCGCGGATCCGGGAGTTCATGGCGCGCGCGGTCATCGAGCTGCGGGCGGTGCCCGGCTTCAGCTCGGCGGCGCTGGTGACCTCGGTCCCGCTCAGCGGCAACGTGTCGAGCGCGTCGTACCTCACCGAGGGGCAGCCCGAGCCCACCGACGGCTCGGCGCCGTCGATGCAGACCAACACCGCGACCGACGGATTTTTCCGGACGATGCGAATCCCGCTCCTGGCCGGACGCGACTTCGATGACCGCGACCGCGCCGACGGTGCGCCGGTGGCGATCGTGAACGAGACCCTCGCGCGCCGCGCCTGGGCAAACGAGTCGGCCATCGGCAAGCGGGTGAGGGTCCTGGGCCCGGATGTCTGGGTGACCGTCGTGGGCGTGGTGGGGGACGTGAAGCAGGTCACCCTCTCGGAGCCGCCGGCGGCGCAAATCTACGGGCCCGTCGCCCAGTCACCCGGCATCTTCAGCAGCGTGGTGGCCCGCACCGACGGCGACCCGATGCTCCTCGCCAACGCGCTCCGGTCGGCGATCTGGGCCGTGGACCGCGACCAGCCGGTGTGGAAGGTGCGGTCGCTGGAGGCGCTCGTGGCCCGCGACGTCGCTCCGCCGCGGTTCACCATGGCGCTCACCGTCGCGTTCGCGCTGCTCTCGCTGGTGCTGGCGGTGGTGGGGGTGTACGGCGTGATGTCGTTCGCGGTGGCGCAGCGCACCCGCGAAGTGGGGATCCGCATGGCGCTCGGCGCCCAGCACGTCCAGGTGATCGGACTGGTGCTCGCGCGCGGGTTGCGGGTGGTGGCGATCGCCACGGTGGTGGGGTTGGTGGCGGCGTTCGGCGCGGCCCGGCTGATCCGGGGGCAGCTGTTCGGGATCGCGCCCACGGATGCCGTCACCTTCGTGACGGTGCCGCTGTTGCTGGGGGCGGTCGCGACGGTTGCCTGCTGGCTGCCCGCGCGGCGGGCGGCGCGGGTTGATCCGGTGATCGCGCTGCGGAGCGAGTGACGGGGCCGTCGTCTGCCTGACGACCACGGGTCGCGACTACCGGACCACGACCGGGATGGTGACGTGTGACGGTGACTCGGCGCTCCGGTGAATGCGGTGCGTCGCGATCCGGAAGTCGCCGGCCCGGGCGGCGAAGATGTTGGGGACGAAGGTCTGCGGGTTCCGGTCGATGATCGGGAACCAGCTGCTCTGCACCTGCACCATGATCCGGTGCCCCCGCAGGAAGGTGTAGTCCTGGGTGTGCAGGCTGAACGCGTACTCGAGCACCGCGTTCGGGGTCACCGGCGCCGGCTTCTCGAAGCTCTTCCGGTAGCGCGCCCGGAAGACCTCGTTCGACACCATCAGCTGATAGCCCGCCATCTCCCAGCGCTGCGGATACTGCTCGGGGTAGACGTCGATCAGTTTGACGATCCAGTCGGCGTCGGAGCCGGTGGTGGACGCAAACAGGTGCGCGACCATCTCGCCGGCGAATGTGAGGTCGGTGTCGAGGGGCGCGGTCTCCCACGACAGCACATCGGCGCGGCGGTCGACGAACCGCTGGTCCTCCACCAGCCAGGTGGACCACTTCGACCCGCCGGGGAAGTACGTCGGCTGGATGGGGCGATGGCGGTAGGGGACCGGGTGGCCGGGATCGGAGACGAAGGTGTCGGCGACGGCGCGGCCGCGGGCCCGGGGCTTCACGAACGACAGCGTCCGATCGGGGCCGAAGTACAGGTCGCGCGCCTCGGTGCGCGAAACGGGTGGCCAGGCGTCCCACTCGCGCCACCGGTTGCTGCCCGACTCGAAGGTGACCGCCTCACGAGGAACGCGCGTCTTCTTGCCCTTCAGCTGGTGCGCGAACCAGGGCGCCTGGATGGAGTCGCGGAAGTACTGTGACGTGGGGCCGTCGAAGCGGAGGGGGCCGAGCGTGTCGCCGGTGCCGCGCCCCCACCCGCCGTGGTTCCACGGGCCCACCACCAGGACGTTGCGGTGGAGGGAGTCGTGCGCCTCCAGCGCGTCGTAGATCCGGACCGGGCCGTAGAAGTCCTCCTGGTCCCACCAACCGGCGACGTTCAGCGTCGGCACCGGCACACTCGTCAGGTGCGGCACCATCGTCTGGCGCTTCCAGAAGGCGTCGTAGTCGGGATGGGCCACGAAGTCGTTCCAGCTGGGGATCGCGCCGTGGAGGTGACGGGCGTTGATGTTCGACAGCGGCCCCAGCGCCAGGTACCACTCGAAGGTGTCGTAGCGGTCGAAGGCGAAGTGCTTCAGCTCCTTCCCGCTCTCGAGCTCGGCCGCGTACTCGAAGCCGTAGCTCAGCCGGAATGCGCCGTTATGGTGGAAGTCGTCGCCCAGCCACATGTCGGCCGGCGAGGCCTGGGGCGAGATCGCCGCCAGCGCCGGATGCGGCTCCAGCGCGCCCATGATCGTCGTCCAGCCGTCGTACGACACGCCCAGCATCCCGACCAGCCCGTTGTTGTTCGGGACGTTGTGCACCAGCCACTCGATCGTGTCGTACGTGTCGGTCCCCTCGTCGATCGACGTCGTGTCGCCGAGCGCGCGCGCCGGCCGCTGCATGACGAACGTTCCCTCCGACCCGAACTTCCCGCGGATGTCCTGGAAGGCGAAGATGTAGCCGTCTTCGGCCAGCGCCTTCAGGTACGTCGTGAACGCGCCCGCCGAGCCCTCCACGCCGTACGGCGTGCGCCGCATGATGATCGGCAGCGGCTCGCGCTGGCCGGCCAGGATGAAGATCTTCGTGTGCAACCGCACGCCATCGCGCATCGGGATCATCTCGTCGCGGATGACCCATGGTGAGGTGGCCGGCGTGGCCGGCGGATTCTGACCGGCCGCCGGCCGGGGCGGCATGGCGAACGGCACCAGCGACGCGGCCAGCAGGCAGCGAAGGGCGGGGCGGAAGGACGGCACGGTCACGTGCATCTCCTGTGTGCGATCGGGGTGAGGCGGGCGCCGCCCGCGGGCGGCGCCGGACAGCCGCGATTGGGGATCGTTCCTCCGGCGTGTCTCCGCGCTATAATGGAGGGCAGCCCCCCACGACCCGCAACCGGTCCCGACGTCCCATGCTGCTCCCGATCCTCGCCGCCGCGGCCGTCTCCACGGCCCCGGCGCCGGCGCGCGCCGGCGACATCGAGTTGATCTACAACGGCCGTTCGAACGAGCTCACCGTCAGCGTGCCGCGGTTCGAGGCCGAGGTCACGATCGACGGCCGGCTGGACGAGGCGCCCTGGATGCGGGCGGCGCTCCTCACCGGCTTCTCCCAGTTCGCGCCGCTCGACGGACTCCCGGCCGCCGACTCCACCGAGGTGCT
This sequence comes from Gemmatimonadaceae bacterium, assembly GCA_041483735.1. Classification (GTDB taxonomy): domain Bacteria; phylum Gemmatimonadota; class Gemmatimonadetes; order Gemmatimonadales; family Gemmatimonadaceae; genus JBGPGH01. The sequence goes on from JBGPGH010000023.1 coordinate 11,577, forward strand.
CGTCTGGTACTCGCCCACCGCGATCTACTTCGGGGTGCGCGCCTACGAAGCCCACGGCGCCGTCCACGCCACCCTCGCCGACCGCGACAAGATCGATGCCGACGACAACATCCAGATCCTCCTCGGCCCCTTCCACGATCATCGTCAGGCCATCATGCTGGGGGTCAACCCGCTGGGGATCCAGAAGGACGGGACGATCGTCGAGAGCGGACAGGCCCTCAGCGGCGGCTGGGACGGGGCGGTGGCCGCCCGCGTCACCCCCGACCTGAGCCAGGACTTCGTCTTCACGTCCAAGGGGCGGCTCACCGGGTACGGCTACGAAGTCGAGATCCGCGTCCCGCTCCGCAGCCTCCGCTACCAGGCGGCCGACGTCCAGACGTGGGACCTGAACATCGTTCGCAAAGTCCAGCACTCCGGCTACGAAGACAGCTGGGCGCCGGCGCGACGCGCCCAGCCGTCGTTCCTGGCGCAGGGGGGCGCGCTGGAGGGGCTGCACGACCTGCGGCGCGGCGTGGTGCTCGACCTCAATCCGGTCGTGACCGAGAAGGCGCTGGGCGGCCCCGGCGCCGCCGGGTGGGCATACGACCGCGGCACGCCGCAGCTGGGCGGCAACGTCCGATGGGGCGTGACCAACAACCTCACGCTCAACGGCACCGCCCGTCCCGATTTCGCCGAAGTCGAGTCGGATGCCGGGCAGTTCGTCGTCGACCCGCGCTTCGCCCTCTTCTTCCCCGAGCGGCGGCCGTTCTTCCTCGACGGGCTGGAGCAGTTCAGCGTCCCCGGCAACCTGATCTACACGCGGCGCGTGCTCGAGCCGGTGGCCGCGGCCAAGCTCACCGGCAAGCTGGCCGGCACCAGCATCGGCTTCCTCTCGGCGGTCGACGACCGGTCGGTGTCGCCGGGGGGCGGCGACAACCCCGTCTACAACGTGCTCCGCGCGCAGCGCGACCTGGGCGCGCAGTCGCGCATCGGGATGGCGTACACCGATCGCGTCGTGGGCGCCGACTACAACCGCGTCGCCGGCATCGATGGCCGGGCGGTGTTTGGCGGCCTGTACAGCGTCACCGGCCAACTGGCCGGCAGCCTGACGAGAACGGGCGCGCGGGGCCAGGACGGGACGCTCTGGAGCTCGGCGTTCAACCGCACCGGCCGGAACTTCGGGATGCGCTGGTCGGTGGCCGGGATCGACCCCGACTTCCGGGCGCTGAGCGGCTTCACCTCACGGACCGGGATCGTCCACAGCCTGTTCGACCACCACTGGACCTGGTTCGGCGGGCGGGGCGCGCCGGTCGAACATTCGACCGTCGGCCTGGTGGTCGACCACACCTGGCAGTACGCGAACTTCGTCAGGCACGGCGATGCCCAGGACAAGAAGCTGCACCTGAACACCAGCACCGGCCTGCGCGGCGGCTGGGCGATCGGCGCGTCGGTGTTCTGGGAGACGTTCGGCTTCGACAACGGGCTCTACGCCGGCTACCAGGTGGAGCGGACCATCGGCGGGGTGGTGGACACCGTCCCGTTCACCGGTTCGGCGCGCATCCCCAACCGCGATTACGTGCTGACGCTGACCACCCCGCAGTTCAAGCAGTTCAACGGGACGCTGCTCTACGTCTGGGGGCAGGACGAGAACTTCTTCGAGTGGGCGCAGGCCAACATCGACCTCATCCAGGCGAGCGTCAGCTTTCGCCCGGGCGACAAGGTCCGCGTCGAGGGGACGCTCGACTTCCAGGACTACCGCCGCCGCACCGACGGCACCTACGCCGGGAAGAACAGCATCCCGCGCGTGAAGGTCGAGTACCAGGTCTCCCGGTCGATCTTCCTCCGGGTGGTGGGCGAGTACGACCTGGCCGAGCACGACGACCTGCGCGACGAGTCGCGGACCTTCTTCCCGCTGCTCGTCGATGGCACGCGCGCCCTGGCCAGCAAGAGCGCGAGCTTCCACCAGGACTGTCTCTTCTCATACCGGCCTAACCCGGGGACGGTGCTCTTCGTCGGCTACGGGAGCCAGGCCGACGCGCCGCCGGATGCGCTGAACCGGTTCACGTACACGCCGCTGGTGCGGAGCACGGATCACTTTTTCGTGAAGTTCAGCTACTTGTTCAGGACATAGACAGGGTCAGGGTCAGGGCCAGTGATCAGTGGCCCGCTCCCGGAGAGCGCGGCGCGCGGCCGGCCACGGCGCCGCGACCGAGGCTACTCGCGCTCGAGCAGGACGCTGCCCGCGAAGCGCCGGAACTCCTCACGCCTCTTCGCCGACGACAGGCGGCCCAGGAAGCGCCAGAGCCACATCATCGACATCTCGCGCTTGAGACGGTGGGCTTCTTCTCCGGCGCCGTGGAATTCCGCCTCACGCCAGCCGTGTGGCCGGAAGAAGCCGGTCCCCTCGGCGGGGGCGAAGAGGAAGGGCGCGTTTCCGGCCTTCACGTTCTTCCCCCAGGTGCGGAGCATCCACTTGAGGAGCCGGGGGCTGGCGATGTCGATCAGCCACCAGCGGAAGCGGGCCGCGGCGTGGAGGTCGCGCGCCAGCGCCTCCACCTGCCCGGCGGTCAGGTAGATGAGCAGCCCCTCGGTGACCACCAGCGCCTGGCGTGACTCCGAGCCTAACCGCTTGAAGAGGGCGGCGCGGGCGGCCGCATCGGTGAGGTCGGCGGCGACGGCCTCGTAGCGGCAGGCCGTCTTCTCGCCGCGGAGCGCCTCCGTCTTGTAACCCAGGATGTCGGGGAGGTCGACGTCCACCCACCGCAGCGAGGGAGGCAGCGCCATTCGCCACGGCCGGGTATCGAGCCCAGCCGCCAGGTTCACCACCAGGTCCGCGCCGGCGGCGACGCGCGCGAGGATAATCTCGTCGAACACCGCGGTCCGGACGATCATCGACCACGCCATCTGGCGCCCGCGCTTGATCGTCGCGACGATCTCCTCTCCCTTGGCGCCCGCCAGCCGGCGCGCGAACGGATCGCGGAAGATCGCGTCCGGGCGCTCGGTCTCCATCGCCCGGTAGATGGCGACCCAGCGGGCGGTGTCGGAGATGTGGGTAATCATCAGACTCAGGGTCAGGGTCAGGGTCAGTGGTCAGTGTGACGTCGCCGAGGGGCGTGAGGCACTCCGGTCATCTCGCACCACTGTGCCGCCCTTCATCACCCAGCGCACCCGCTCCAGCTCCGACACGTCGGCCAGCGGGTCGCCATCCACCGCGATGAGATCGGCGTAGAAGCCCGGCGCCGCGCGCCCCACCCGGTCTCCCCAGCCGATCAGGTCGGCGGCGTTCACGGTCGCCATCCGGATCGCGTCCATCGGCGTCATGCCGATATGCCTCACGAGCAGGGCGAACTGGCGCGCGTTCTGCCCGTGCGGATAGACGCCGGCGTCGGTCCCGAACGCGAACTTCACGCCGGCCTTGAAGGCCCGGCTCCAGTTCACGTCCTGCTGCCCGCGCAGCCAGCGCTCCTTCTCCATGATCTTCGGCGGCAGCCCCTGTTCCACACCGTGCTCCAGGATGTAGACGTCGGTCCAGATGTCGGGGACGAGGTAGGTCCCCTTCTCGACCATCAGCCGCACGCCCGTCGTGTCCACCAGCCCGCCGTGCTCGACGCTGGCGACGCCGGCCCGCACCGCGCGGGTGATCGCCTCGGTGCCGTGGGCGTGGGCCGCCACTTTCTTCCCCCACATCGCCGCCTCGGCCACCACCGCGTTCAGCTCCTCCTGCGAATACTGCGGCGCCCCCGCCGATTCCTCCTCCGACAGGACGCCGGCCCCGGCCAGCACCTTGATCAGGTCGGCGCCGTTCTTGATGTTCAGCCGGATCTTCTTCCGCAGCTCGTCGACGCCGTCGGCGATCCCGGAGAAGCCGTCGAAGCGCAGGTAGGGCGAGAAGCCGCTCAGGTCGCCGTGCCCGCCGGTGGCGCTCAGCGCGATCGTCGCCACGGCCATCCGCGGGCCGGGCACCACCCCTTCGTTGATGGCGTTCCTGAGGGCGACGTCGACGTATTCGCCCGCCCCCACGTCGCGCACCGTGGTGAATCCCGCTTCGAGCGTGCGCCGCGCGTTGGCCGGAGCGCGCACCGCCGCATCGATCGCGCTGTGGCGGAAGAGGCCGGTATAGTAATCCTCGCTCTGACTCGTGAGGTGGGTGTGGACATCGATCAGCCCCGGGACGAGCGTAGCCTTGCCCAGGTCGATCGACTCGACGCCGGCGGGAACGGCCAGCCCGCTTCCCACCTGGACGATCCGCTCGCCCTCGATGAGCACGACGACGTTGTCGAGGCGTTTTCCGGCCGCCGGGTCGATCAGGTGCGCGGCGCGGATCGCGAGGCGCTTCGGGGCGGCCGTGGCCGGCGGCTGCTGCGCGGGCAGGCTGGTTGAAGTGGCAGCCGAGGCGAAGAGGAGTGCAAGCGTGAGCGGGCGAGTGAATCGCATGGCAGTGGGTGTTCGGGGAACGGAAGTGTAGCACCGGCCCCCGCGCCGCGCACGTCAGAACGAGATCGCCACCCCCACTTCCGGCGCCCAGCTCGCCGCCTTCGACGTCAGGCCAAACGCGTTGTTCAGCTTCAGCACCGAGCGCCGGCCCACTCGCAGCTGCATCTCGTTGATGAACGAGACCTCGTCCTGCTCTCCTTCGACGCCGAGGTAGCCTTGCCAGCGGTCGGAGAGGCGCCGGACGTACTCGACCGCGTACTCGCCGAAATCGACGACGCGCTCATCCCGCAGGTACTGGGCGCCGGCCCGAACCGTGATCGTGCCGAAGCGGAAGCCGCGGGTCACGCCGGTGCCGAGCTTGAATTCCCAGTCCTGGGTGCCGATCAGCTTGCGCGTCCGCTGGAAGGGGAAGTCGGTCTCCAGGTAGCTGAAGACCTCCGGTCGTGAGGCGGTTTCGACCGCCCACCGCCAGCGCGCCTCGGCCTGGATGTCGCCGAGCCCGGACTCGCGGAGGCGCGCGGGGAGCGCGCTCGTGTCGTCAGGCGCCTTGCGGAGCGTCGACAGCTGGTACAGGGCGCCTTCGAGCTCGAGCGCCAGCCGGTCGGTGACGCCCCAGCCGAGGAAGATCAGCGCCTCGTGCTCGCGGTATGGGCCGCGATAGTCCTGCTGGTCGGTGTAGCCCAGCTCCTGCGGCTTGTACTCGAGGTTCTGAGTCGTGTACTCGTAGAACGGGTAGACGATCAGCTCGCCGCGCTGGACGTACGTCCCGAACATCGAGGTCGCCATGCCGCGGCCGCGATCGCGCAGCCACGGTGCCGGCTGTTGCGCGCCGGCGGTCTCCGGCGGGAGGACGATGCAGGCGAGCGCGAGCATGGTGGACGGCAGGCCGACGAGGCGGGCGGAGCGAGGAGGCGACATGTGGCCCTCTGCGATGAGTCGGAGTGCACTTCGTGTGGAACGCGCGATCTGGGCGATCTGTGACGGCCGCCCGGAGAGTCAGGGCACGCCGCGCTCCAGCAGCTTCTCCCGGGAGACGATCTGCGCTTCCAGCACCCGGAGCAAACTCAGCGCGTGGGCCGCGGCTTCCGCCTTCGCCTCGCCCTTCGTCGGCGTGAGGTCCATTCCCACCGCGCCGATCAGGTGGCCACCCGCGTCGTGCAGCGCCTGCGTAATGTCGTAGACCGGGTCCTCTTTCGTGGGTTCGTCGACGTCAGGCGTGCCGGTGCGGATCGGTCCCCACTCGTCCGCGTCGCACTTTTCGCCGATGTCCTTCGGGTCGCTGGCGGCGATCGTCCGGCAGGCGCCATCGGTGGTGAGGGCCAGCTCGAGGCCGCTCAGCTCCTTGTGTGCCTGGAGGAAGCGGTCGACGAGCTGCTGGGCGAAGGTCGGAGGCACTCGGCCGCCGGCCGCGGGGCGAGGCGAGCGCGTGGTGGGGCGCTGGGCATGCGCCGGTCCGGCGAGCGTGACGGCGATCAGCGCGACGGCGACCGAGGTTCGATGGCGCATCGGAGCCTCCTGCAACGGAGGACGAATAGTGCCCGGATTCCTCCGTGACCGCAAACACCGGTGTGGCCGCCGATGCCGAGTCCGGCAGTCCGCGGCCCCCGCTTGCATGCCGACGGTCCGCGCTTCATCGTCGCGGGGCCGTGCGCCGGACCTTCCGCCTTGTCGTGGTGTCAAAAGCGCGTCTATTTCGCGTCTTTCAGGACCCGACGCACCGTTCTCGAGAGGAGTCTCATGCACGTGTTTCGTCACCTGGCGGTCATCGCCGTCGCCGGAGGCGGCGCGCTGACGGCCGCCCCGCTCACTGCCCGCGCGCAGTCGCTCCTGGACCGCCCCCCGAACGTCTCCGGCGACTGGGTGGGGAACAGCGGCACGCTCTACTTCCACTTCATCCACCGCTTCACGGCGACGCCCACCCCGCAGCGCAAGGTCTCCAACATCCCGACCTTCCTGTTCGCGGCCGCCCTGCCGGCGCGGATCCTGGCCGGCTTCAGCTACTCCACCAACTCGGCGTTGCGCCCGAACTACCCTAACGAATGGGAACCGTTCGTCCGGGTGGCGCCGTTCGCCCAGGATGACAACGCCCCGTTCGATCTCGGCGCCCAGGTCGGATGGAACCAGGCGGCCGCCGGCGCCGACGGCGAGCTCTCGATCGCCCGCCTCACCGGCCCGGTCCGGCTGATCGCCGGCGCGCGCGCCCTGTCGAACTCTCTCGCTTCGAGCAAGACCCGCATCGCGATCATCGGCGGCGGGACCGTCCGCCTGGGCCGGTTCGTCGCCCTCGCCGGCGACGTCGCCTCGCTCTCCGACAAGAACCCCGGCGAGAAAGTCGCCTGGAGCGCCGGCATCCACCTCGCCCTCCCACAGACGCCGCACTCGCTCTCGCTGCAGGCGACCAACACCACCGTCGCCACGCTCGAGGGCGCGTCGGTGGGGACGGACAAGGTGCGTTACGGCTTCGAATTCACGATCCCGATCACCCTCCGGCGCTATTTCGGGGCGCGCGCGCACCCCGACTCCGGGATCGCGCCCGCGCAGCCGGCGGCGGCCCCGCCGGCCGCGGTCGAAGCGCCCGCTCCGGCCGCCGTCCAGCCTAACGCTCCGGCAGACACCAGCCGGCGCCCCGCGGTGGCGGTGGATACCACCAGACCGGCGGCCGCCCCCGCCACGCCGGCCCCGGCTCAGCCTGCGGCCGCCCGGCCGGCACCAACGCCGGCGGTAACCCCGGCCACGCCCGCGGCGCCGAAGAAGACTCTGCGGCGTGTCACGCTTCGCGCGTTCTCGTTCAACCCGCCCCGCATCGACATCGAAGCCGGAACCACGGTGGAATTCCGCAACAACGACCAGGTCTGGCACAGCGTCACCGCTACCGACCGGTCATTCGATGCCGGCCTGATCGACCCGGGCAAGAGCTGGCGTCACACGTTCACGAAACCCGGCACGTACAACTTCTTCTGCCAGCCGCATCCATTCATGAAGGGTGTGATCGTGGTCCGGAGGGCCGAGCCATGACCAGACTTCGCGCGGTGTGGATCGCGGTGGCGGCGCTGGCCGCCGCCGCGGCCGGCTCGGCCTGCTTCTCGGAGAAGGCGGTGGCGACCGTGGCGGGCGGTGGCAGCTGCCGGATACCGGCCAGCCTGGCCGTACTGGGGTCGACCGTGGTCGCGATGAAGAACATCAGCTACCAGCCGGCCAGCGTGACGATTCGGGCGGGCCAGCGCGTCACCTGGGTCTACTGCGAGGCGCCAGGATCCGACTCGCACACCAGCACGATGACCGGCGCCGGCGGCTGGGACTCGGGACTGCTCAGCGGTGAGGGCCAGTCGTTCACCCACACGTTCCCCAACACCGGGACGTTCGACTACAAGTGCAACGTGCACCCGACCATGTCCGGGACGGTGGTGGTGGAGTAGGAGGGCGAAGTCAGGGATGGAACTGGCGTGGTGAAATGAAAAGAGGGAGGGGTCCCTCCCTCCGCTTTTCTCCCACCCTCCTTCCTCCCTCCCTCCCTTCCTCCCTCCCTCCCTACTCGTCAGTTGGGCTCGCCGGCGCCAGCTCGCCGCTCTCCAGCGCCCGCTCGGCCAGCGCCTTGAGCCGCCCGTCCTGATTGCGTTCCAGCCCGCGGATGTTGCGCCGCGCACGGCGACACGCCATCGGGATGAAGATCCGCGCGCAGTCCAGCTCCCAGGCCACCTTGCTCGCGTCGCCGTTCACCTTCTCCAGCGCCCGCGTCACCCGCGACAGGACGGCGGTAGCCAGGTAGATGTCGATCGCCGCGTTCGCCATCCGCTCCTGCAGGAACTGGCGCTCGATCACCGCCTTGCCGTGCTTCATCACCACCGACTCGACGCTCAGCGCCAGGTCGTGGATCAGTGTCGCCACCTGGTCGGCTTCCTTGTCGAGCAGCGGATGGACGTGCTCGAATTCCGGCTTCACCAGCTGCCGCTTGGCGCGTCCCGCCAAAAAGCCGCCGATCACGCCCAGCGAGTGGAGTGGGTCCTTGAACGCCTTGCCGATCTCCTTCAGGTGCTCGCCGGGCTGCTGCAGCCCCATCAACGCGATCAGCGCCCGGAGGATCTCGTTCGTCCCCTCGAAGATCATGTTGATCCGGGCGTCGCGCATCGCCTGCTCGTACGGGAACTCCTTGGAGTAGCCGATCCCGCCGGCGATCTGCATGGCGTCGCTGGCGGCGCGGTTGGCCAGCTCCGACGCGAAGATCTTGCAGCAGGCGGTCTCGAGCGAATAGTCGATCCCGCCGCGGTCGACCATGCCGGCGGTCAGCATCCAGGCCGCGTCGGAGGCGTAACACTCGGCGGCGTTCATCGCGAACTTCCGCTGGATCAGCTCGAACGACCCGATCGCCCGCCCGAACTGTTCGCGCTGTTTGGCGTAGGCGAGGGCGACGTTCATGATCCGCCGGGTGCCGCGCGACGAGCCGGCCGCCAGCCCCAGCCGCCCGGAGTTGAGCACCTCGAGGGCGATCTTGAAGCCGTGGCCCACGTCACCTAACCGGTCGTCGGCGGGCACGGTCACGTTCTCGAACGAGATCGCCCGCGTGTCCGACGCCTTGATCCCCATCTTCTCCTCGATCTTCCCGAGCGTGATCCCGGGGGCGTGGGCGTCGACGATGAACGCGGTCACCCGCTCCTTCTTCGTCCCGTCGACCTCCACCGGAACCTTCGCGAATACCGTGAACAGGTCGGCGTAGCCGGCGTTCGAGATCCAGATCTTCGTCCCGTTCAGGACGTACGTCTTCCCATCCGCCGACGGGATCGCGGTCGTGCGCATCGCCTGCGCGTCGGAACCCGAGCCCGGCTCGGTGAGGCAGAACGCGGCCACCAGCTCGCCGGTGGCGCACTTGGGCAGGTACTTCTTCTTCTGTGCCTCGGTGCCGAACAGCGTGATCCCCTTGCACCCGATCGACTGGTGGGCGCCGAAGTAGACCGCCAGCGCCGGGTCGGCCTCACCCACCGCCCCGAACACCCGGTTGAACACCATCGCCGAGGCGCCGAATCCGCCGTACTCCTCGGGGATGTTCAGTCCCATCAGGCCCAGCTCGTGCATCCCCTGGCGCACGCCGTCGGCGAACTTTCCGTCGTGGTCGTGCCTGGCCGGATTCACCTTTTCATTCACGAACTGGTGGAAGGAGCCGAGGATCATCCGCAGGCTCTCCTTGTCCGCGGTCGAGAGCTCGGGGAAGGGGAAGACGAGGTCCTCGCGGATCGTTCCGAGGAAGACGCCCTTGGTGAACGACGGGTTGACGTCAGGCGCGGCGATGTGCGGCGCGTTCGTGTCTTTCGCCGCGGGCTTGGGTGCGACCGCGGCCGGGGCGGCGGCGGGCGCGGTGGCTTTCGAGGTGCGGGTTCCAGGCATGGCTCGCTCGACGGTTCGGTGGGGTGCGGCTGACTGAAAACTAGCACGATGAGGGGCGGCGCGCTGTTGACGCCCTTCCGGTCGCGGGGATAGGATAGCCTCACCTCACCGCCAGTGGGCCTCACGTGGCGATCGCCGACGACCGAGCGCGGCTGGACGACCTGCGGCGGCAGTTTCGCGCGCGGATGACGGAGTCGCGCGCCGCCGAGGCGTGGCGCGAGTTCCACGGACGGATCGCGCTGGTGCTGTCGGGGGGCGGGGCGCGCGGCGCGTATGAGGCCGGCGCGTTGCTCGCCTTCCAGGACGCGGAGCTCCCGACCCACATCGTCACCGCCACGTCGATCGGCGGAATCAACGCCGCCAGCTTCGTGGCGCACTCGGAAACCGTCGTCGGCAACGCCGAGCCGCTGCTCGACACCTGGGGCGACCTCACGCCGCCGGCGGTTGGAATCGAGTGGACCAAGTACATCTTCATCGGCGCCGGGCTGATCGCCGCCTCGGCCGGCTTCGGGAACCTGTTCGCCGGCCTCCTCGCGGACGCCGGTGTCACCCTCCACCTCCACCGGCCGGCGCTGACGTGGCTCTTCCTGGGGCTGGCCGGGGCGTGTTTCCTGCTGTTCTACGACAAGCTCTCCTACATCTACTACGTCTACGCCCGCTACCTCCGGCGGCACAAGTGGGAGCCTGACGAGCGCAAGCTGGTGATCTCGGCCGCCGGCAACCTGCTGGTGGCGGGCTTCCTCGTCCTGGTGCTCGACTCGCTGCCGCTGCGCGAGCAGCTGCTGGTCAAGATCGTCAGGCATCCGTGGATCACGGCGGTCGTGGCCGGGGCGCTGCTCCTCGCCTGGGCCTTCCGGCGCCGCCTGCGGGCGCTGGTGGCGCACCTCTCGTCGGTGATCCTGATGGCGCCGCTCGGCACCGGGCTGTTCACCAACTACGAGCGGATCCGGTACCTGAAGAAGCGAATCCCCTTCGACCGGCTGCAGCGCTCGCCGATCCGGCTGGTGCTGTCGGCCACCGACCTCGAACACGGCGAGGCGCGGTTCTTCACCAACGCGCCGATCGAGGCGCTGGCCACCGATCCCGGGTCGAGCTCGCAGTTCGTCCACGGCGAGGTGACATCGGCGCCGGACCTGATTCCGCCGATCATCGCCGGCTCGTCGCTCCCCATGGCCTACGAGCCGATCGCCCTCGACGGCCGGCTCCACGCCGACGGCGCGATCGTCGCCAGCCAGCCGATCCGGCCGGCCATCTTGTTAGGTGCCGACGTCCTGCTGCTGGTGATGATGGAGCCGCCGACCGCCGGGCGCGTCCACGTCAAGACCTTCGTCGACGTCGGGCTCCGCTCGCTGGAGATCCTGATGCGCCAGAACCTCCACTCCGACCTCGAGACGCTGCAGTGGATGAACGGCTTCTGCGAGCGGGCCGCGGCCGACGTCGGCGCCCGCCCCGAGGAGATCGAGGTCGAGTTCGGCACCCGGACCTTCCGCTACATCCGGCCGTTCGCGATCTATCCCGAGGCCCCGCTCGCCGGCACCATGCTGAGCTTCGATGGCGCGACCAGCTGGCCGGCCATCGTCCACGGCTACCGCGACGCGATCGTCCGGCTGGACGAATTCCTGGCGTACGCGCGCTCCACGCAGTTCCACGGCCAGCGGAAACTGTACCACCTGGCACCGATGCCGCGGTGACGGGGGCGACGCGGACCGCGTACCTTTCCGCATTCCGCATTCCGCATTCGCTTCTTTCCTGCTTCCTGCTGCCTGATTCACAACCCCGTGCCTCACACTGATCTGTCCCCGCTGGACCTCGACGCCGCCACCATGCGGCGGCTCGGCTATCGCATCACTGACCTCGTCGCCGACCACCTCGCCACGCTCCGCGACCGGACCGCCTGGCGCACGCTCACCCGTCGTGAGGCCGAACGGCTCATTGCCGGCCCGCCGCCGGAGCGGCCGGTGGACTTCGACGCGCTCCTCGCCACGCTCACCGAGCGGGTGATCCCCTACAACGTCATGGAACCCCATCCGGGCTTCATGGCGTACGTCCCCAGCTGCCCCACCTTTCCGGCCGCGCTCGGCGACTGGATCGCCAGCGGCTACAACTTCTTTGCCGGCGCCTGGCCGGTGGGGAGCGGGGTGGGGGAGCTCGAGCTGACGGTGCTCGACTGGTTCCGCGACTGGCTCGGGATGCCGGCCGGAGCGGGCGGCCTGCTCACCAGCGGCGGATCGGGGGCGAACTTCACGGCGATGGTCGCGGCCCGCCACGCCGCCGTCGGCGACGAGCCCGACCGCCTGCCGCGCCTCACGGTGTACGCGTCCGACCAGGTGCACTCGTCGGCGGTGCGGGCGGCGTGGATGGCCGGCGTGCCGCGCGCCAACGTCCGGTCGCTCCCCAGCGACCACGACTTCCGCCTCACCACGGAGGCGCTGTCGGCGGCGATCGCCAGCGACCGGCGTGCCGGGCTGCTCCCGATGGCGGTGGTGGCGAGCGCCGGCACCACCAACACCGGGGCCGTCGATCCGCTCGACGCGATCGCCGACCTCTGCGCCCGCGAGCGCGTCTGGATGCACGTCGATGGCGCCTTCGGCGGTTTCTCGGTGCTCACCGATCGCGGGCGCCGGGCGCTGGCCGGCATCGGCCGGGCCGACTCGGTGACACTCGACCCGCACAAGTGGCTGTTCGTCCCGTTCGAGTGCGGCTGCCTGATGACGCGCGACCCGAAGCGGCTGTCGGCGGCGTTCCGCATCCTCCCCGAGTACCTGCGCGACATCCAGCGCGACGGCGAGGAGGTCAACTTCGCCGACTACGGCGAGCAGCTCACTCGTCAGGCGCGGGCGATCAAGGTCTGGATCAACGTCCAGTACTACGGGCTGGCGGCGCTGCGGGCGGCGATCGACCGTGGCATCGACCTCGCCGTCCACGCCGATGCGCTGATTCGCGCCGAGCCGGGGCTGGAGGTGCTCGCGCCCACGACGCTCGGCGTCTGCTGCTTCCGGGCTCACCCCGCCGGCCTGGACGATCCGGGCGAGCTCGATGCCGTCAACGCGCGCCTCAACGACGCGGTGAACGCCGAGGGGAGCTGGCATATCTCGTCGACGCGGCTGCGGGGGCGGTATTCGCTGCGCGTCTGCCCGATCGGCCACCGGACCACCCGCGCCGACGTCGAGGGGCTGATCCACCGCCTCGGCGTACTGGCGCGCGAACCGGTGACGCTCAATGCCTGACGAGACTCGTGGAATCGGCGGCACCGGCGGCACCGGCGGCACCGGCGGCGGACGCGGCGCGGGCGGGAAGGGCTTCGGCGATGAGCAGGTGAACGTGATCCTGCGCCGGGCGATGGAGTTGCAGAAAGCCGATCCCGCCGATGCCGGCGGCGACGTCGTGCCCGAGTTCCGCATGACGCTCGCCGACCTCGAACAGCTCGCGCGCGATGTCGGGATCGATCCGCGCCACATCCGGTCCGCGGCCCTCGAGGTCTCTCATGGAGTGTCCGAGCAGCCGGAGCGCTTCCGCCTCGCCGGCGGCCCCAGCCACTTCGAGATCGATGGCGTGGCGGCCGGCACGGTGACCCCGCAGCAATGGGAATCGATCGTGAAGGCGCTCCGCAGCACCTTTGGCGGGATGGGCCGCGCCGGCCAACTCGGTTCGTCGCTGGAATGGACCCACTCCAACAACGACCTGATTCACGAAGTGGCGACCTTCTCGCCGCGACCGCCGTCAGGGGGTGAGGGGAAGGGCGAGACGGAAATCACCCTCATGTCGCGCCAGGATGGCCTGATGGTGGTGAGCTACCTGGGCGGGTCGCTCTTCGCGCTGATCGCGCTGGGGGTGACGATGGGCGTGGCGAAGTCGCTCGGCCTCCCGGCGGGCGAGGGGGCGGTGATCGCGGTCGCCGGCATGGGCGGCGTCCTGGCGACCACCCGCGCGCTGCTGGCGCGCTGGACGCGGCGCCGGCGCGCGCAGCTGCGGGAGGCGATGGAGCGGCTGCGGGGGATGATTGAGGAGGGTGCCGGGACCGGCGGCGGCGAGACGTAGCCAGAAACGAGAAACGAGAAAGAGAAACGAGAAAACAAACCCGGCCGGCGGTGAGTTCTGCTTGCCACGGCGCACCAAGCCTTACCGTACCGTGCCCGGCGCAGCTTTCTCGTTTCTCGTTTGAATCGACCCGCTGATGCGAGCGGAGCGCGCTGCACTCTCCCTGACACGAATCGATACTCAGTACTCAGTACTCAGTACTCAGTACTCAGTACTCAGTACTCAGTACTCAGTACTGCCTATCTGCCAACCAACTGTCTCAAAACGTACGGCAGGATCCCACCGTGCTTGAAGTAGCTCAGCTCCTCCGGCGTGTCGATCCGGCAGAGCGCCTGGAACGTCTTCACCGATCCGTCGGCGGCGGTGGCGCGCACGGTCAGCGTCGAGCGGGGCTTGAGGTCGTTCGAGAGCCCGTCGATGTCGTAGCGCTCGAAGCCGGTGAGCCCCAGCGACTGTCGTGAGGCACCGCCGGCGAACTCGAGCGGCAGCACGCCCATCCCCACCAGGTTGGAGCGGTGGATCCGCTCGAAGCTCTCGGCGATCACCGCCCGCACGCCCAGCAGCCGCGTCCCCTTGGCCGCCCAGTCCCGCGAGCTGCCGGTGCCGTACTCCTTGCCCGCCAGCACGATCAGCGGCGTTCCCAGCCGCTGGTATTCCATCGACGCCTCGAAGGTCGGCAGCGGCTCGCCGCCGGTCGCGGTGGCCGTCCACCACCCTTCCTTGCCCGGGCAGAGCTCGTTCCGGAGCCGGATGTTGGCGAAGGTGCCGCGCATCATCACCTCGTGGTGGCCGCGGCGCGCGCCGTACGAGTTGAAGTCTTCTTTCTTCACTCCCTGCGCGATCAGCCACTGTCCGGCCGGGCTGGCGGCGGCGATGTTCCCCGCCGGCGAGATGTGGTCGGTGGTGATCGAGTCACCGAACATCCCCAGCACCCGGGCGCCCGACACGGGGCGCACGCCCGGCGGGTCCATCGTCATCCCGTCGAAGTACGGCGGGTTCTTCACGTAGGTGGACTTCGGGTCCCAGGCATACCGGTCGCCGGTCGGGACGGAAAGGCCGCGCCACCGCGAGTCGCCGCCGAAGACGTCGGCGTACTGCTGCTTGAACATCTCCCCCTTCACCGACGTCATGATCTCGTGCTCGACGTCCTGCGGCGACGGCCAGACGTCGCGCAGGAAGACGGGGCCGTCGCTGCCGACGCCCAGCGGCTCGGTGGCGAAGTCGATGTCCATGCGGCCGGCCAGCGCGTAGGCGACCACCAGCGGCGGCGAGGCGAGGTAGTTGAAGCGGGTCTGGGGGTTGACGCGCCCCTCGAAGTTCCGGTTCCCCGAGAGCACCGCCGCCACCACCAGCTTGTTCTGCTCGATCGCCTCGCCGATCGGCGCCGGGAGCGGCCCGGAGTTGCCGATGCAGGTGGTGCAGCCGTAGCCCACCGTCTGGAAGCCTAACGCATCCAGCGCTTCGGTGACGCCGGCCTTCCGGTAGTAGTCGGTGACCACCTTCGAGCCCGGCGCCAGCGACGTCTTGACCCACGGCTTGGTGGTGAGGCCCTTCCGCACCGCGTTCCGCGCCAGCAGGCCGGCGGCCAGCATCACGCTCGGGTTGGAGGTGTTGGTGCAGCTGGTGATCGCCGCGATCACCACCGCCCCGTGCCGCAGCGTGAACGACTTGCCGTGGAGCTCGCTCGCCACGCCGCCGTGCTGCTCCTGGCCCCCCCCCTCGCCGTTCATCCGCGCTTCCCAGTAGCCCGGCACGGCCGGGGAGCCGGCGGCCGCGGCCGCCGTCAACCGCTCGAGCTCGCCCTTCAGTGCCTCACGAAACATCGCCTTCGACTGCGACAGCGGCACCCGGTCCTGCGGACGCTTGGGTCCGGCCAGCGACGGCACCACCGTCGCCAGGTCCAGCGCCAGCGTGTCGCCGTAGACCGGGTCGGGCGTGGCGTCGGTGCGGAACAGCCCCTGCGCCTTGCAGTAGGCCTCCACCAGCCGCACCTGCTGCTCGCTCCGTCCCGTGAGGCGGAGATAGCGGAGCGACTCGTCGTCCACCGGGAAGAACCCCATCGTCGCGCCGTACTCGGGCGCCATGTTGGCGATCGTCGCCCGGTCGGCCAGCGACAGGCTCGACAGCCCCGCGCCGTAGAACTCGACGAACTTCCCCACCACCTTCTTCTTGCGCAGCATCTCGGTGACCGTCAACACCAGGTCGGTGGCGGTCGCGCCGGCCGGCAAGCGGCCGTGCAGCTTGAAGCCCACCACTCCGGGGATCAGCATCGACACCGGCTGCCCCAGCATCGCCGCCTCGGCCTCGATCCCGCCCACGCCCCACCCCAGCACGCCCAGCCCGTTGATCATGGTGGTGTGCGAGTCGGTGCCCACCAGCGAGTCCGGATAGGCGGTCTTCGTCCCGTTGTCGTCGTGGACGAACACCACCTGCGCCAGGTACTCGAGGTTCACCTGGTGGACGATCCCGGTGTCGGGCGGGACGACGCGGAAGTTGCGGAACGCGGTCTGCCCCCACCGCAGGAACGCGTACCGCTCCTGGTTCCGCTCGAACTCCAGCTTGGCGTTGATCAGGAAGGCGGCGTCCGAGCCGTATTCATCCACCTGCACCGAGTGGTCGATCACCAGGTCGACGGGCTGCAACGGGTTGATCCGCTTGGGGTCGCCACCCAGCGCCGCGATCGCCTCACGCATCGCCGCCAGGTCGACCACCGACGGCACGCCGGTGAAGTCCTGGAGCAGCACGCGGCTGGTGCGGAACGCGATTTCCCTTTCGACCGTCGCCTGCGCATCCCACTTCGCGAGCGCTTCGATGTCGGCGCGCTTCACGAACGCGCCGTCCTCGTTCCGGAGCAGGTTCTCGAGAAGGATCTTGAGCGACACGGGCAGCCGGTCGCTGGCCCCGCCGGAGAGCCCGCGCAGCGCGTCGAGCCGGAAGAGGACGTACGAGGTGCCGCCGACGTCGAGCGTGGCGCGCGCGTTGAAGGAATTGGGGTGCGGCATGGGGAATGGAAGCCGGAGTGCCTGAGTGTGAACGGCGGGAAGGTGGGGGAGGTGAGGGAGGAGGGGAGGTCGGATCCCCGCACACCTGGATACCACGATCGACGAAATCTAGCACAAAGCGTGTATATTCGGCGCCTATCATGGACCCTCACGCCCTCTGCGATCCGGTGGCACTCGCCGCCGACCTCATGCGGATCGATTCCACCAGCGGCCGCGAGGGCGAGGTCATCGCGTTCACGGAAACACTGCTGCGCGGTCGCGGGTGGACGACACGACGCATCCCCGTCTCGCCGGGCCGCGACGACCTCCTCGCCACCAGCGGCGAGTCACCGCGCGTCACCTTCTCCACGCACCTCGACACCGTGCCGCCGTACATCCCGCCGCGCCTCGAAGGCAGGCGGCTCTTCGGCCGCGGCGCGTGCGATGCCAAGGGAATCGCGGCGTCGATGATCTGCGCGGCCGAGCGCCTTCGCGCGCGCGGCGATCCAGTGGCGCTCCTGTTCGTGGTGGGGGAGGAGACGGCGCACGACGGCGCGCACGCCGCCAACCTGGCCGCGCTCCCCGGCTGCCGCGTGCTGATCAACGGCGAGCCGACCGAGAGCACGCTGGCCCTCGGCACCAAGGGGGCGCTGCGGGTGATCGTCCGCACCACCGGCCGCGCCGCCCATTCGGCCTATCCATCGCTAGGCATTTCGGCGACCGCCGGTCTCGTGAGGCTCCTCGCCGCGCTCGACGCGATCGCCTGGCCCGTGGACGAGGTGCTGGGTGAAACGACCGTCAACATCGGGTCGGTCTCGGGGGGCGTCGCTGACAACGTCCTGGCGCCGGCCGCCGAAGCGCGGCTGATGATCCGGTTGGTCACGCCGGCCGCGGTGGTGGAGGAGAGATCCTGCGCCGTTGGGCCGGGGATCGGGCCGCGCTCGAGTTCGGGGCGATGATGCCGCCGGTGCGGCTGGGCACGGTGCCGGGGTTCGCGACGTCGGTGGTCGGCTACGCCACCGACATCCCCGGGCTCGGCAACTGGGGGACGCCGTACCTCTTCGGGCCCGGATCGATCCGGGTAGCGCACACCGACGAGGAGTTCGTCGACGTCGCCGAGCTGCGGGCGGCCGTGGAGGCCTACGTGCGATTGGCGGAGTTGACCGCTGGCGCCTGACCAGGTGGGGAGATGCTGCATGTGCGCCTCGAACATGTGAGGCACTAGCCCCACGGCGGTCTCCCTATTGACAGCCACCTCACGAGACTTACGTTGGCCCCCTTAGGGGGCCGCGAACCGAGCACGGCAATGCTTGCGGTGTCGGGCAGTCACTTCGCCTGCGGTGGCCCATTGGCAGGGGGTATGGCTCGAGGATGCTGGCGGGCAGTGTCCATCCTGATAGCTGCCTTTGGCGCAGCGGCGTGCAGAGATTCTGTGACTCCGGTGCCGAGGGCGCCCTCAGGCGGCGCGGCCGCTGTGGTCAACGGAGGAGGAAGCGGGGAGATTGACGAGCCGCGCGTGACGCATCGGTTCAGCATCGGCATCCAGGCAGCGGGGACCTTCAAGCCGGGGATGCCCATCACGCTGACAGCGACCGTGCAGGCCGCGTTGCCTGCCCGGGAGGCGCAGGTCTGGATCATCCTTCCGGAGCTCGAAGCCGAGCGAATACTCGGGCGCGTGGGGGATAGGCGCCGGCCGGTGAACGTGGAGCTTCCCAGAGCCATCGAGGTGAGGCAGGGGTTGGCGCGGGGCGCTCGCTTTTCACTTACCGCGACTGTAATCGTTCCTGAACCTGGTATCTACCGTGCGATCGCCGGTGTCGCGACGCGCTCCAGGGAGCCGGTCGTCGACAGCGGCGCGTATGTCCAGAACGTCCGGTACGACGAGCGGTGGTTCGTGGTGGACAGCGCGGGAGGGCGGATCGTCGAGCGATACGACGATGTGCTGCTCCCAACCGGGACGCAGAGTGGAGCGGGTCGATTTAGCCTGAAGGCAACCGTCGGGGCGCCGGGCACGGATGCTGCAGAAGCGCCGCCCACCGGTGGTCTGGCGATCGTCGTCCCTCCGCCGGATGGCGGGCCCGCGACCTACACCGTTACCACGAGCTATTACAACTCCGATGCGCTTCGCTTTGAAAGTCTGCCATACATCGGGTACATCCTCGATCGGCACGAGCATTCACCCGAGGGCTGGACCTACGCCGTGCAAGCGGGGAACGCGGACTCGACGGGTACGATCGTGCTGCCTTGCCCGGCGACCGCCTCATCCAGCTATCGGATCACTCTGCGGTATCTCGTGCCAGATGTGTTTCACCTCCATCCGGACACAGCACGGATTCAGGAGACCCTGACAAACCTCTGCGGTATTTCCGGCGGGTCGTCCACGCTGGCGATGAGTGTCGACCGCGATTCGGTCGCGCGCATCTTCGTGAATCTGAAGGCAACGGTTCCTGCGTCGCGCGCGTTTTTCGGGAGGCAAAGGGGCGGCATACAGGTGGACTTCAACCCCGCCGATCCGATTTCCTTCTACCTGACGAGCGATGACAAGATTCGCATCAATCGTGATGCCACCTTCTCCGACTATGGCGTCTTCGTTGTTGCGCACGAGTATGGCCACGCAATGCACGAAAAGGCCCTGGGTGGGATCCCGTTCAGCGGCGGCGCGTGCCCCAGTAGCCACTATCTGGAATTATCCTCCGTCACGCTGGGGTGCGCATTCCGAGAGGGATTCGCGGACTTTCATGGCGCGGTGACGCGAGGGACCGCTGCAGGCCGGTTGTATGACATCGTCACTTCCAACTATTACGGGACCCTCCCCGGGTCAAACGACGGATCGGTTTTCGAGACTTCGGTGGCGAAGTTTCTGTACGACCTCACCGACGGGAGTTCCAACAACGAACCTTGGGACCGGGCGCAGTACCCCGGCTCGTACGTGGGATCCGTGATCAAGTCCTGTTCCGTACAGGCCGGTATCTGGGCGCCCGCCGACGGCGTGGATCATCTGGCCTATTGCTTCGAGCAACAAGTCGATCCGTCGGTTCGGCTCTCCTTCTTCCCAACGCGCGCTGCACCGCCCACTGCTGAATCGCAGTCGGCCGTAACGCCGGCAACGTGGAGTCGCGACGACATTCGCGCGCTCTGGCTCCGTGACCTGTACAACCAGTCGCCCCCGCCTCCATCCACGCCACTCCAAGTCACGCTCGATGGCCCTTCGATGGTTCGGCCACAGAACACGTGCACGTGGATCGCGACGCCTGCGGGAGGAGTAGCACCTTACCACTACGAGTGGACGCTGGACGATGTCATCGTCGGAACCAACTCGAACTTCTCTTCCGCGAACCTCCCCGCCGGCGGGCACTACGTCAAGATCACGCTCTCCGACGCTGCCAACTCGGTGACCTCTGCGACCCTCGGCATCACCAGCACCACGGGCGCGCCATCCTGTATTCAGTAACCGGAGGGACCCATGTTCCCGTCCGTACCCGTTTCCGGATTGTGGCCGGGCCCGTCCCGGTTGGCTCGGCGGTGGCTCCTGCTGTTGGGCGGGGTTTCATTCATGGAGGCGCTGAGCTGTTCGAACGCTACGTCGCCCGTTGACTCTGTTTACTACACCGTTGGAGTGGTGTACGGGATGGTGAGAGACTCGTCGGGCCGGCCTCTGGGATCGACTCGGGACTCGACCGGGCGCTTGGTGCAATGGACAGGGATCAAGGGGCAGGACTACGAACCCCTTGCCGGGAAATGGTATGACTCGGGATCAGGTACAACAGATTCATCGGGCGCGTACCGAATGACCTTGGTCATCGGCCTGTCGCCACAGAACAGACTCATCCGCGTGCTCGTGTTCCCGCGCGCCGATACTGGGCTCTCTGCCGTCTATTACTCCGACACGCTGCGCCTGGCCTTCAGGCGGGGCGATGTGCGACCGCTCGTGTACGACAGCGTCCGAGTGGACTTCACGGTTCCATAGAGTACGAGCAGGGGTCTGCTGAATGAGGGTTGAGCGCAGTGGGCCCACGTTCGCGCCCAGGTTCCGTTCCAGTCAACCCCCGGGGCGTCTTCCGGTCGATTCGACCGTGGCCGGTTGCTTCCAGGCGTGGGTGCCTTCGTGGCGGCGCTGAGCTGCTCGGGGCCCGTGAGCGATGACTGTTATGCACCCAGTATTGCTGTGGTGTACGGGGCGGTGAGAGACTCGTCCGGGCGCCAGGTGCCGCGGACGCAGATCACCGGGGAGGCCTACGGTGCCGGTCCCGGCATTTGGGGTGATGCGGGTGCAAGCGTCGCCGATTCGTCGGGAGCCTATCGGGTGGAGCTGCGGGTCGGGGCTCCGGGAGCGACACTCATTCGCCTGTTCGCGGTCCCGCCAGGCTACACTGGGCCGTACCCAGGTTATTTCTCCGACACGTTGCGTCTGGCCTTCACGCAAAACTGTGGACGATCGCTCAGGTACGACAGCGTCCGCGTGGACTTTACGGTTCGGTAGCTCACGCGCCGAGCTGCCTTACGCCGTTCTCCGGCCCTCCTCCCCTCTCCCTTCCTCCTGCTCCTGCGCCACCGGCACCACCGGCGCCGCGGAGATCGCCATTGTGGGGCACGAATTGATGAAGTCGCCGTCGGCCGGCGACCACTCCACGATGTGGTTGAGCGGGAACGCCTTCCGCTCCCCATCCAGCCCCATCAGCGCCGGCTGCATCGACACGCACAGGCCGCACCCGGTGCACTTCGGTCGGTCCACCGCCAGCCGCACGCGGCGTCGCGGATAAACGCCGCCGGCGGCGCGGAACGCGGTCTCCATATGGGCCAGCGCTTCCTGTGCCGCGCGGTACCCCTCGGCGATCAACTGCCCGGCGCGCGCGAACGAGAACCAACCCAGGTGGCCGACCCGCGGCCGGATCAGGATCATCGGCGGCCCCGACCAGTGCTCCAACGGCGACTGCTGCAGGCAGTGCATCATCGTCGTCGCTGCCCGCATGAAGACCGTCGCGAATCCGTGGTCGGCGATGTTGTCGATGCGGCTCAGGTCCACCGAGCCCACGTCCACCGCGATCACCGCATCCATGTCGAGGGCGGCGATCGTCACCGGCAGGTTGTCGATCACCCCGCCGTCCACGCACACCCGGCCGTCGACGTGTCCCGGCGGGAAGAAGCCGGGCAGCGCGCACGACGCGTATACCGCATCGCTCACCGGGACATCGCGCATCCCGCGCACGCCCCACACCACCTGCGTGCCGCGCTCGATGTCCACGGTATTGACCAGCAGCCGGGTGGGCAGCTCGTCGAAGGGGCAGCTGGGCGCCACCGACTCACACAGCCGGCGCAGCGGTTCTTCGAGATAGATCGACCGCGACCGCATCCGGTCGAGGAGCATCCCCATGTGGTTGATGCGGAACAGGTCCTTCCGCTTCAGGTCGCGCGCGCGCTGCTCCATCTCGGCGGCGCTCATCCCCGACACGCGGCCGGCCGCGATCAGTGCCCCGATGCTCGTCCCCGCGACGACCACCGGCTCGATGCCACGCTCCTCGAGGGCGCGCAGCACGCCGATGTGGGCGAACCCTTTCAGGCCGCCCCCACCGAGCACGAGCGCGATTCGCTTCGGGATTCTCATTCGCATCCGGGGCCTCGAGACCCATTTGTGCTACAGGGTCTCGGACGCTCCCGCCGTCTCCTGTAGCTCAGGTGGGTGGCAGGGCCTTGAGGTCGACTGCGGCCTTCACCGTGGTACCCGGCACACGTACCGCGAGCGACTGCGTGCCGGCTTTCCGGCCGAGCGTCCATTTCACCTTCACGCGGCCGTCGGCGCCGGTCACGGCGCGCGCCGGTGAGACGGTGCCGGCGGAGGCGGTGGACGACACCACCACGTCGGGGACCGGGTTGCCGAAGACGTCGGTGACGAGAGCCTCGACCGGCTTGGTGAGCGAGCGCCCCGCGCGGGCCTGGGCGGGCGCGCCGGCCAGGGCCAGGTTCGCGGCCGCGCCGGCGGCGGCGCGGGCGGTGGCCGACACGGCCGGCTTGCCGCCCTCGCCGTGGATCGCGATCCGCTGCGTGCCGGTACCCCGACCGAGCGTCCAGCGGATGCGGGCCGCGCCGCCGGAATCAGTCACCACGGTGCTCTCCGGCACGGTGCCGGCGCCCGCCTGGGGCTCGACCGTCAGGCGGGCGGCCGCCACCGGATTGCCTGCGCCATCGAAGGCCCGCACCACGATTGCGGCGCCGAGCTTGGCGCCCGCCGTGCCGTGCTGGACATCGCCGCTCACCAGCGCCAGGCGGGCGGCGGCGCCGGAGGTGGCGACCGCGGCAATCAAGACCGGCGGCACCGCCCGCCCCCGTCCCACCTGGGCGCGCACCCGCTGAGCGCCGGCCCTGGGCCCGAGCGTCCAGAACACCCGCGCTTCGCCTGACGAGTCGGTGCGGGCGGGCGCGGTGCCCAGCGTCCCGCCGTCGAGCACCGCCCAGCTGACCGGGATGTCCGGGAGCGGCCGGCCGGTGGTGTCGGTGACCCGGATGCCGACCGCCTCGGGCAGGGCCGCGCCGACCGGGGCGCGCTGCGCGCCGCCCGACACCGTGATCCGCGTGTTGGCGGCCAGCGGCGCGGCCTCGGCCTGGATCACCAGCGCGCTGTCCACCCCCTCGGCGGTCGCGAACAGCCGCTGGCGGCCGGGGAGCTCGCCCAGCCGCCACGCGGTGCGCACCCGCCCGCCGTCGCCCGACGTCACCGATGCCGGTTCGGCGGATCCGTCGCCGTCGGAGGCACGGAAGCGGACCGCCGCCCCCTCCAGCGGGCGGCCGCGGCGCGACATCACCCGCACGACCACCGGCTCGGGCAGCGCCGACCCCGCCCGCGCCTCCTGGCCACCGCCGGCGACGAGCGTGAGTCCGTCGGCGATCGCGGTCACCGTCACCGGGATCTCCTCGCTGACCCCGTCCACCGTGACCGTGAACGTCGTCCGGCCGGCGTTGCCGCCGGCGGCACGTCCAAGGCTGTCGACCCAGGCGATGGCCGAATCGGCGCTGCGCCAGCGCGCCGCCCGACCGGGTACCGCATGGCCGTGCGCGTCCAGCGGGCGCACGGCGACCGCCACTCGGGCGTCCTCGGCGATCGAGACCGTGCTGTCGCCGGCGAGCCGGACCGCCGACACCTTCTGCCGCACCGACACGCGGGAACGTCCGATCACCTCGCCGACGGTGGCGAGAATCGTCGTCGCGCCGGTCCCCTGCGCGATCACCGTGCCGTCGCCGTTGACGGTCGCCACGCGCGGGTCGTCGCTGGTCCAGCGGATGGATGCGCCGATCAGGGCGGTGCCGTGCTTGTCGGTGACGGTGGCCGCGAGGTGGAGCGTGTCACCGATCGCGGTGAGCGTATCGCTTCCCGGCGAGATCCCCACCCAGGTGACGCCGAAGTCGCTCATCGTGAGGCGGGAGGGCCCGATCGTGCCGAACACGCCGTACGCCCGCGCGAAGGTGAGCACCGAGACCAGCGCCGCGCCGGCCGAGAGCGTCGCCGCCACCGTCTTGGCGGCGGTGGGCACCCACTTGTGTTTCGCGATGAACTCCAGAGTCATAAACCGTTGACGCGAGTCGCGTGGCGGCGGTCACCCGGCGCCGGCATCGGTTCGATGCGGCCGTGTGATCCGGATTACAGCGCCCTCCGGCCCGGCTCCCACGCCGCGTGGGGCGCGAGCGTCGTAGCCGGCGGCTCCTGACGACGATCCGCCGCCGGTCGCGGCCGGCGGCGGAACTATCCGGGTAACCTACCGCCGTAATACCTTACCGGCGAGACGCGCGATCCGGAACCGTCGTGTCGCCGGCTCGCGCCACCTCCGACCTCAACCCGCCGCCCCAGTCATGTCGAGTTCCCGACTCTCCGCGCTCTGCCTCGCGGCGCTCCTCGCGCCGCCCGCTGCGTCGCTCGCCGCGCAGGCCGCCCCGTCCGCCGCGCACCGGCCGGCCGCGGCCCAGTCCGCCACGACCATCACCACTGACGAGATCGACGCGCACCTGCGCTTCCTCTCCTCCGACCTGCTCGAGGGTCGCGCGCCCGCGACCAGGGGCGGGCGGCTGGCCGCCGAGTACATCGCCAGCCAGCTCCGGTCATGGGGCATTGAGCCGGGCGTCGATGGCTCCTACTTCCAGTCGGTCCCGATCGACATCGTGGGCTCCGATCCGGTGACGATCTCGGCGACGGCGTCGGGCAGGGCGACGGCCACGTTGCGCTACCCGGACGACGTGGTGGTGTGGGCGGGCTCGGCGACGCCGGCCAGCGCCGCGCACGGCGAACTCGTCTACGTGGGCTACGGCGCCACCGCCCCCGAATACAAGTGGGACGACTTCAAGGGCGTGGACCTGAAGGAGAAGGTCCTGCTGGTGCTGGTGAACGATCCGCCGGCCCCGCCTGACGAGCCGGCGCTGTTCGGCGGCAAGGCGATGACCTACTACGGGCGGTGGACGTACAAGTACGAGGAGGCCGAGCGGCGGGGCGCCGCCGGCATGCTGATCGTCCACACCACCGAACGGGCCGGCTATCCCTGGCACACCGTGGTGGGGTCGTGGGCCAAGGAGCAGCGGATGCTGCCCCGCGACCCGGCGCTTCCGGCGCCGCTGGGCGTCCGCGGCTGGATCACCGACAGCGCCGCCACCGCCCTCCTCGCGCAGGCCGGCCTCAACCTCGGCGCGCTGCGCAAGAGTGCCGAGTCGCGCGACTTCCGTCCGATGCCCACCGGCATCCAGATCGACCTCTCGTTCACGAACCGCGTGGAGCACCTCCGCTCGGAGAACGTGGTTGGGGTGATCCGCGGCCGGGATCCGGTGCTGCGCAACGAGTTCGTCGCGTTCAGCGCCCACTGGGACCATCTCGGCATCGGTCCCAAGGTGAACGGCGACTCGATCTACAACGGCGCCGAAGACAACGCGTCGGGCGTCGCCGACATCCTGGCGGTGGCGCGGGCGGCGTCGCGCGCCCCGCGGCCGCGCCGGTCGTTCCTCTTCACCTTCGTGACCGCCGAGGAGAGCGGGCTGCTGGGCTCGGCGTATTTCGGGCAGAACCCCACGGTGCCGGCGGCCAACATCATCGCCAACCTGAACGTCGACGGCGGCAACCTGCTCGGGAAGGTGCGCGACCTCCACGTGCTGGGCGAGAACAAGAGCTCGTTGGGTCCGTCGCTGTCGAAGATGGTCGCGCCGATGGGGATGCGACTGTCGCCTGACGAGCACCCCGAGCAGGGGCACTTCTACCGGTCGGACCACTTCTCGTTCGCGAAGGCCGGCATTCCGGCGGTCTCGATCGGCGGCGGCACCGACGTGCAGGGAAAGCCGGCGGGCTGGGGCGCGGCCCAGGACGACGACTACACCGAGCACCGCTACCACCAGCCGTCGGACGAGTATCGCCCCGACTTCCCGCTGGCGGGCGCGGTCCAGTTGTCGGAGCTCGTCCTCCGCTTCGGGACGATGCTGGCGAACAGCCCCACGGTGCCGCAGTGGAACGCCGACGCCGAATTCAAGGCGGCGCGCGAGGCGTCGCGCCGCCACGCCGCCACCCCATGATCGCCGGCCGAGCCAGGTAGCCGGCCCGGTGGCCGACCCCCTGCTCCGGTTCCGCGGCGAGTTTCCGATCCTCGCCCGCACCACCTACCTGGTGTCGAACTCGCTCGGCGCGATGCCGCGCGCGGTGCCGGAGCGGCTGGCGCGCTACGCCGCCGACTGGGACCGGTGGGGGGTGCGGGCGTGGGCGAACGCCGGCTGGTGGGAGCTGCCGGCCACGGTCGGCAACGAGATCGCCCCGCTCCTGGGCGCCGAGCCCGACACCGTGGTCATGCTACCTAACGTGAGCCTCGCTCAGGCGATGGTGCTCTCGGCGCTCGACTACACGCCGCCGCGCGACACCATCGTCATGACCGCCCTCGACTTTCCGTCGGTGCGCTACGTCTACGACGGGCTCGCCCGGCGGCTGGGCGCGCGGATCGTCGTCGTCCCGTCCGATGACGGGATCACGGTCGACACCGGGCGGGTGCTGGCGGCGATCGACGAGCGCACCCGGCTGGTCGCCATCTCCCACGTCCTCTTCCGGTCGGCGTTCATCATGGATGCCGACGCGATCTGCCGCCGCGCCCACGACGCCGGCGCGCTGGTGTCGCTCGACGCGTTCCATTCGGTGGGGGTGATGCCGGTGGACGTCCGCCGCATGGACGTCGACTTCCTCGCCGGCGGCGTGCTGAAGTGGCTGTGCGGCGGACCGGGCGGGTGCTTTCTGTACGTCGCGCCCCGGGTGCGCGACCGGCTGGCGCCGGCGCTCACCGGATGGCAGGCGCACGCGCGCCCGTTCGGGTTCGAGCCGGAAATGGAGTACGCGGCCGGCGCGCACCGGTGGCTGGGCGGCACGCCGGGGATCCCGGCACTGTACGCGGCCACCGAAGGGCCGCGGATCGTCCGCGAGGCGGGGATCGGCGCGATCCGCGAGAAGAACAAGCGCCAGACGGCGCGCCTGGTGCGACTGGCCGACGACCGGGGCTACCGCGTGCACGCGCCCCGCGACCCCGAGCGGCGCGGCGGCACGGTGGCCTTCGACGTGCCGCACGGCGACGAGGTGTCTCAGGCGCTCCTGGCGCGCGACATCCTGGTCGATTACCGGCCGGGGGCCGGGATCCGGGTCGCGCCGCACTTCTACACATCGGACGACGAGCTCGAGGCGGCGGTCGCCGCGATCGACGACATCCTGGCGGGCGGGAGCTGGCGCGAATTCGCGCCGCGGGTGGGCGGCGAGGGGACCGCCGGGGGCGGGAAGGGAACCCATGCGGCGATCACCTGACTGGCTGCGCGAGCCCGAAGTCGCCTAATTCAATGGAGGGGAGGATCGGAATGCCGACACCATCGAAGCGTGCAGCGAAGAAGCTGCGGAAGCAGTACCAGAACACCGCGTACCCGCTCGTGGTCCTGCGGTTCGAGGACGGGCACGAGATCAGGGTCAAGCGGGGGGCCGGCAAGGCGTTCGATGTGTTCAGCGGGGAGACCATCCGTATCCTCGCGGTGTATGATTCGACATCGGCCGAGCGGGAACTCGTCGAGAGCCGCCGGGCCGACCAGTTCGAGGACGGGAAATAGATGACCCACCGGATCAACCGCCTCGTCTCGCTCGTCCTCGGCTTCGCGGCCGCGGGGTGCATCCACGCCCAGACGGCGGGGTCGGTGCGCGCGGTGCGTACCGACACGGCGGCGCTGCGGCATACCCTCGACTCGATCGCCGGCCAGCACCACGGCGTGGTGGGTTACGCGGTGCGGAACATCGATACCGGCGAGCACCTCGAGCTCCGCGGCGACGAGACGTTCCCCACGGCGAGCCTGATCAAGGTCCCGATCCTCGTCACCGTCTACGACCTGGTGTCCAAGGGGCAGTTGTCGCTCGACGATCCGCTGAACGTGCTGAAGATCGACCAGGTGCCGGGGAGCGGGCTGCTGCAGTACCTGCATCCCGGGCTGACGATCACGGTCGGCGACGCCTCGTGGATGATGATCACGATCAGCGACAACACCGCCACCAACCTGATCCTCGACCGGATCGTGATCCGCCGCGTCTGGGACAAGATGGAGTCGCTGGGGCTGAAGAAGACCAAGGTCTACGCCAAGTCGTTCGTGCGCGCGTCGAGCGTGGCGATGGACAGCTCGGTCAAGTACGGACTGGGGTCGACGACCCCCAACGAGATGGCGACGCTGTTCGAGCTGCTCGCGAAGGGGAAGGCGGTGAACGCCACCGCCGATTCCGTCATGCTCAACACCCTCGTGCATAACGAGGACGGGCAGCTGCTGCAACGCTACGCCGGCGGGGTCCGGGCGGCCCACAAGACCGGCGCCGGCGACGACGTCCGCACCGAGTGCTCGCTCTTCTACCTCGCCAACCGGGTGGTGGCCTGCGTCCTCACCCGCGACAACGCCGACAAGCGGTGGATCCTCGACAGCGAGGCGCAGCTGACCGTCGCCCACATGGGCGAGGCCATCGTCAAAGCCTGGTCCCCGTCGACGTCCGCGGGGCGCTGACCCGCGGCCGAGTCCGCGCGCGCCAACGGGGGCGGTCATTCTGGCCGCCCCCGTTGGCGTTTCCCCCCGGCGCGCGGATCGTCCTCCGCATACCCCCGGTTCCCCGCTCCCCACGTCCGAGGCCGCTCCCTGACCATGCCCCGCTCTCCCGCCGTGAGTCCGGCCGTGTCCCGGTTCGCCCCGCTCACCCGCGCGGCGCAGGGAGCTGATGGAGGGCGGCGCACCGTCGCGGTCTTCCGCGTCGGCGACGCCCAGATCGACGTCGATGCCGTGGAGCCGAACGAGCTGGCGGTGCGGGTGCGGCAGGGCGACCGCCACCTGTTGCACGTCGTCGGCTTCGAGCCGGCCGGCCACTGGCTGCGCGAGGCCTGGCGCCTGGTCTCGGCCGCGGAGTCATCCTCCATTGGCGATGACCTGGAGATGCGGACCCCGCTCCTCACCAGCAACGGAGTCCGGTCGCTGGCCCTCAAGCACGTGGTGCGCGCCGGCGTCCTCCACTTCGAGCTCTGCATCGCCGACCGTGAACGCTGCGACGCCGCCGTCATCCCGCTCGACCGGGCGGTGGTGCGGGCGCTGCTCGCGGCGCTGCAGTCGCTGGTGTCGCCCGGCCACCGGAGCTGACGCCGCCGCTGCCCGTTGTGCGCGGGCCGCCGGCCGTGCTAGTTTGGCCCGTGCCCTCGAGCGCGCAGCAGGTGGTGCGACTCTCACCGGAAGTCGAGGCCGCGATCCGCGGTCGCCAGCCGGTCGTCGCACTGGAGAGTTCGGTGCTCGCGCAGGGACTCCCCATTCCCGCCAATCGCGAGGCGGCGCGCCGGATGAGCGCCGCCGCGGCCTCACGGGGAGCCGTCACCGCCATCTCGGCCGTCGTCCGGGGCCGTCCCGCCTTCGGCCTCACTCCCGACGAACTCGAGCGCTTCCTCGCCCGCGATGGCGTGCGCAAGGTGTCGGCGCGCGACCTGGCGGGGGCGATGCTCGCCGGCGCCGATGGCGCGACCACGGTGGCGGCGTCCCTCGCCCTCTGCGCGCTGGCCGGACTCCGCGTCTTTGCCACCGGCGGGATCGGTGGCGTGCACCGCGAGCCGCCCTACGACGAGTCGGCCGACCTGGTGGAGCTGGCACGGACGCCGGTGGTGGTCGTCTGCGCCGGCGCCAAGACGATCCTCGACCTCGAGGCGACGATGGAGCGCCTGGAGACGCTCGGGGTGACGGTGGCCGGCTACCGGACCGACGAGATGCCGGGGTTCTTCACGGTCCGGACGGGGATCGCCCTGTCGCTGCGGCTGGATACGCCGGCCGACGTCGCGCGCCTGTTCGCCGCGAACCGGCGTCTGGGCCGGCCCGGCGCCGTGCTGGTCATGCAGCAGCCCCCACCCGACAGCGCGCTGACGCGGGATGAGGTGGAGGCGGCGGTGCGGCGGGCGAGCGATGAGGCCCGCCGGCGCGGACTGCGGGGCGCGGCGGTGACCCCGTTCCTGCTCGGCGAGGTGGAGCGGTCCACGGGGGGGCGGTCGCTGGCGGCCAACCTGGCGCTGCTCGAGCAGAACGTGGCGCTGGCGGCGGAGATCGCCCGGGCGGACATCGATCTGCGGGCCGGCGACGGTGAGGCGGTGTGATGCGCGTTCCGTTGAACTGAACCGTCACTGAGATGTATATATTGAGAGGCAGGCACCCAGCCGACTCATGGTCCGGAGGACAGTTCCAACCATGCCCACTCCATTCCTGAGTTCCGAAGAGTACGACGAACGCGCCCACCAACTCTATAACGAGGGTCAGTACGAGGAGGCGCTCGCGGTACTTCGGGAGGGACTCACGCTCTACCCCAACGCGGTGGAGCTGCACATCGGAGTCGGGTACGCGCGGCTGGCGCGCGAGGAGTTCGCCTGGGCGCGCCGCTCGTTCGAAGAGGCGCTGGTCCTGGATCCGGAGCACGAGGACGCGCTGGCGGGGCTGGGCGAGACGCTGCTGAAGTTCGGCCAGCACGAGGCCGGGGTGAAGTGCTTCCGCCGGATCCTTGAGCTCGGCTACGCCGACGACCTGGAGCTGATGCTGCAGTCGGGCCGGGCGCTCTTCCGCGAAGGGCTGGTCGAGGCGTCCAAGGAGTTCTTCGACATCGCCGTGCAGCAGGCGCCCGAGTCGGCCGAGGCGCACGCCTGCGTGGGCTACGCGCTGCACCGGCTGGGCGACGAGGAGAACGCCGTGGCCGCGCTGCGGCGGGCGCTCCAGCACGACGGCGACCACGCCGAGGCGCGGATCTACCTGGGCAACCTGCTCTACGATCGCGGCGAGTACGAGGCGGCCCTCTACCACCTGGACCGCACGTCGCCCGAGGACCACTGGGACGAGCTGGGGATCTGGCGCATGGTCGAGCTGAAGAAGTCGCTCCACCGTCTCGATGACGATGACCCCGAGCTCAAGGCCTGGGATGAGCGCCTGGCCGAGCTGGCCGGCGACGCCGATGCGGTCGACGAGCTGCTGGTCGAGATCGAGCAGGCCGCCGCCGAGGCCGACGCGGCCCGCGCCCGCGGGCAGCTGGAGCTGTTCGGCGCGCTGCTCACCGAGATGGCCGAGCAGCGGCGGGACGTCGGCTCGCATACGGTGCGGCTGCAGGACGGGAACGAGATCGCCGGCACGTGGGACGAGATCGTGACCGGCATGCGGGACGCCAACAAGACGTACGCCGGCCGCTCGGTGCAGGATTTCATGTCCACGGAGGCGCGGCGCGGACACTCGCTCACGGGCATCCTCATCCCGACCAGCGACGCGGAGAGCTTCATCCGCGGCAGCGCCGACGCGGGGCTGCTGCGGATCGTGCGGTGACCGCGGGCCTCCCGCCCGATGCGCGCGCGGCGCTCGACGCCGCGCGCGCGTCCGTCTCCGCCCCCGGGAATGGCGGCTCCGCTGCCGCTCCCGATGCCGGCGCGGCGATCACCGCCGCCTGGCGGGCCGCCGAGGATGCGCTGCGAGCCCTGCTGGCCGCCGGCCGGGGGGGGTCGCCTCACGAGCCGGCCGGGATGCTCAGCGGCCAGGCGCTGGTGCGCGAGCTCCGCCGCCGCGAGCTGATCACCCTCGACCAGGCGCACCTGCTGCTGGCCTTCCGCGATGCGGCCGACCGCGCCGCGCACGGCGCCGCGGCCGGAGCGGTGGCGCCGGTGGATCTCGAGGTGGCGCGGACCGCGCTGGACAGTCTCGAGCAGGCCCCCGCGGCGCCTCCGGCACCCGCCGCCACGGGCCGCGGACAGGGAAGCGCGATCGCGGTCGTGGCGATCCTTCTGCTGGTGCTGGTGGGCGGCGGGGTGGCGCTCTTCTTCCGTTTCGCCCGCACCGACGACCAGGAGCGCGGTATCGCGCTCTACCAGGACGGAAAGCGCGCCGAAGCCCGCGGGACGCTGGAGCGGGCGGTGGCGTCCGACTCCACCAGGGCGGTGGCGCGCGTGTACCTGGCGCGGATCGCTCGCGACGAGGGCGATGAGGTGCGGGCGCAGCGTGAGCTGGCCGCCGCGATCAGGACCGCGCCGTCGCTGGGCATCGCCCACCGCGAGATGGGATCGCTCCTGTTCGCGCGCGGCGACTACACCATCGCCAGGCGCTTCTACTCACGCGCGACCGCGCTCGACCCGGCTGACGCGAGCGCGCGCGGCCTGCTGGGGTGCGCGGAAATCCGGCTCGGCGACCTGGGCGCGGGGATCGGGCACGTCAATGGCGCCGGGCCGGGCCCCTGGACGAGTTGTCTGCCGGCACCGGCGTCGCCGCGCTGACCGGCATGGCGGGACCCTCGATTGCCGGCGCCGCGCGCGTCCGGCCCGGCACGTTCAACCCGGCGACGGTGCACCGCACCGTGCTCGCCAACGGTCTGACGGTCATCGTCAGGCCCAACAAGTCGGCGCCGGTCGTCGCGATCGTCACCTACGTCAAGGCCGGCTACTTCGACGAGACCGATGACGTCGTCGGGATCGCGCACGTCCTCGAGCACATGTTCTTCAAGGGGACCGCGAGCCGGGGCGTGGGGGAGATCGCCAGGCAGACCAAGGCCAGCGGCGGCTACCTCAACGCCTCGACCATCTACGACCACACCCGCTACTACGCCGTCCTCCCCTCGTCAGGCTTCCAGGCGGGCCTCGAGATCCAGGCCGATGCCTACGCCAACTCGGCCATCGATGGCGCCGAGCTCGCCCGCGAGCTCGAGGTCATCATCCAGGAAGCCAGGCGCAAGGAAGACAATCCGTCGGCGGTGGCGGTGGAAACGCTCTACGAGCTCCTCCACGACCGCCACCGCATCCGCCACTGGCGCATCGGACGCGAACAGGGCCTCCGCGCCCTCACCCGCGACCACGTCCTCGGATTCTACCGCAACTTCTACCGGCCGCGCTCCACCATTCTCTGCATCGCCGGCGACGTGGCGGTGGATGAGGCGATGCGTGAAGTCGAGCGCCACTACGGCGCGTTGCCGGACGGTGAGGTCGCGCGCACGCCCGGCCCCGCCGAGCCCGGCCACACCGGCGCCCGCTATCGCGAACTCTCCGGCGACGTGACCCAGTCGCAGCTGGTGATGGGATGGCGCACCCCGGACGCCGCCCACCCCGACACCCCCCTCCTCGACCTCGCCGCCGTCGTCCTGGGCGCGGGGCGTGCCTCACGACTGTACAGGGCCGTGCGGGAGCGCAAGCTCGTCTCTTCGATCTCGGCCGGCAACTACACGCCCACCGAGCTGGGCGTCTTCACCATCCACGCCGAGGCGCCGCCGGCCACCGCGCTGGACGCCGCGCGCGGCGTCTGGGACCAGATGCGGCAGGCGGTGGCCGCCGGCTTCGCCGCCGACGAGCTGGAACGCGCCCGCCGGATTTTCGAGGCGCGCTGGATCCGGCGGCTCGAGACCATGGAAGGACAGGCCAACCACCTCGCCGACTGGGAGGCGATGGGTGGCTGGGCGCTCGGAGACGAGTACCTCGAGCGGGTCCTGCTGGCCGGCAGCGACGACGTCGCCGCCGCGGTGCGACGGCACCTCGATCCCGGCGCGGCCGGCATGGTGCTCTACCGGCCACAGGCGTCGCCACCGATGGCGACGGGCGCCGCGGAGATGCGGGCCCTGCTCGAGCAGGGGGCACCCCCGCCGCTGCGTTCGATCCCGGCGGTCGCGGCCGCGCCGGCCCGGCCGGCGCCGCGGGCACCCGACCTGGAGCGTGTCGAAGCCGGTGTGCGGGTCTACCGGACGGCCGCCGGCGTGCCGATCCTCGTCAGGCGGAAGCCCCACGCGCCGATGACGCACCTCGGCCTGTTCGTCACCGGCGGCGTGCGCGATGAGGGTGCCACCCGCGCCGGCCTCACCTCGCTGACCGCGCGGACGGCGGTGAAGGGCACCGGCCGGCGCACCGCCGAGCAGCTCGCGGCCGCCGCCGAAACGCTCGGCGGCAGCGTCTCGCCCAGCGTCGGCGGCGAGAGCTTCGGCTGGACGATCTCGGTGCCCGGCCACCACGCCGCCGCCGCCACCGAGCTGCTCGCCGACGTCGTGCAGCATCCGTCGTTCCCGGCCGATGCCCTGGACACCGAGCGCGCCCTGGTGCTGGCCGACCTCGCCCTGCTCCGCGACGACATGTACCGCTACCCGATGCGCCTGCTGGTGGAAGCGGCGTACCCGGATCACCCGTACGGCGCGCCGGTGCTGGGCACCGAACGGACCGTGCCGGCGCTCACGGTGGAGGACGTCCGCGGCTGGCATCGCGAGCGGGTACTGGCCGGCCAGACCGTGGTGGCGGTGGTGGGCGACGACGATCCCGACAGGCTGGCGCGGTTGCTCGCGGCCGAGTTCGATGCGCTCTCGTCAGGCACGGCCGTGGCGATCGCGCCGCCCGCCTGGCCAACCGCAACGAAGGCGCGCGCCGAAGTCCGTGACAAGGCGCAGACGGCGCTGGCGATCGCCTATCCGTCGCCCGGCCGGCTCGACGAGGAACGGTTCGCGGCGCACCTGCTGGCCGGCGTCGCCAGCGGCCTGGGCGGGCGGTTCTTCGACGAACTCCGCGACCGGCAGTCGCTGGCGTACACGGTGCACGCCTTTCCCTCGGAGCGGCCGCTGGGCGGCCTGTTCGCGGCGTACATCGCCACTTCGCCCGACAAGGAGGAGGTCGCCCGCCGCGGGCTGCTGGCCGAGTTCGCGAAGCTGCGCGAGTCGCCGGTGACCGCCGATGAACTGGCCCGGGCGCAGGCCTATGCGATCGGCACGTATGCCATCCGGCAGGAGAGCGGCGGGGCCGTGCTCGCCGACGTCGTCGACGCCTGGATGTTCGGCGCCGGGCTCAGCGAGCTGGACGAACACGATGCCCGCGTGCGGGCGGTCACGCCGGCCGCGATCCTGGCGCTGGCCCGGCGGTGGTTCGACGAGTCGCGACGGGTGGAGGCGGTGGTCCGGGGCGCGGCGGGCGAGCGGGTGGGGGCGCCGTCAGCGGCGGGTGGCGGGGCGGTACCCTAACACCGAGTTCACCCACCGCACCAGCGGCAACATGGCCGCGAAGTCGCGCGCCAGGATGTCGGGGAGCCGGCGGCTCAGCACCTCGGCGCGGCTCAGCGAACGCCAGGCGATGAACGACTGGTGGCGCAGCCACTTCGCGGCGGGATGATCCGGCGGGTAGCCGCGCGGCACCCGCTTCAGCATCGCCTCGTCGCTGAGCCCGCCGAACCGGCGACGGAACGCCGCCCCGCCGATCGACGCGGTGAACGCCTTCGGATTCGCCGCGATGGCGGCGCGCAGCTTCTTCAGGGAGGGCTGGGCCGGCATCCAGATTCCGCCGGCCGCGAAGCACTGGCCCGGCTCGAGGTGGAAATAGTATCCCGCGCCCCCGCCGTCATCGCCCCGTCCCACGCGCCGGCTGGCGTCGCGATGCGGCAGCCACACGCCCGCGTTGGTCTTGTACGGCGACTTGTCCTTCGAAAACCGGATGTCGCGGTGGATCCGGAACATCGAACGCCGCGGGTCGCCGACGATCTCCGGCGCCACCCGTGCGAGCCTGACGTCGAGCTCATCGACGAGCGCCTTGAGCGGCTCGCGCACCTCGCCCTCGTACTCGGCGCGGTGCGCCTCGAACCACTCCCGCCGGTTGTTCTTCTTGAGGCCGCGGAGAAACGTGAACGCAGCCGGCCTTATCGCGCGGAAAGTGTCCATGTCGGATGAGTTACTGATCTCTGGCCCTGACCCTGATCCTGTCCCCGTCGGTCAGAACATCGACATCGCCAGGAAACTGCGCAGCGAGTCGTTCGTCGAGCGCAGCCGCATCGACAGCAGCCGCACCACCGCCCAGAGGATCTTGTAGGCCAGGTCGCGGTTGAAGTCGAGCAGCAGCTCGAAGTCGGAGCGCGAAATCGTCAGGCACCTGGTGCCGCTGTTGGAGATCGCGTCGGTGGACCGCTCGCTGCGGTCGAACACCGCCATCTCCCCGAACAGCGAGCCCGCCTTGAGCACCGCCAGCGCTTCCTCGCCGCTCCCCGGGATCATCCGGCTGATCCGGACCTCGCCCTCGACGATCAGGTAGAGCCGGTTCCCCGCCTCTCCTTCGCGAAAGATGTAGTCACCGCCCTCGAACGTCTGCTCGCGGCACACCTCGCTGACGCGCGCCAACTCGCCGTCATCGAGATCCTTGAAGATCGGTACCGTGCGCAGCAGTTCGGTGACGGACGCCATCCGGGACCTCGACGGGGGAGTCGATGCGCAAGCTAGATCGGAACCTCCATGCTGGCAAGCGCTTGCGCCTCTCGATAGCTTGAGCGCATGAACGCCGCTGCCTTGCGCAGCCTCCCCAACGTCATCTCCCTCTCGCGACTCTTCCTGGCGGCCGCGTTCGTGATCGTGCGCGACACCCCCGCCCGTGTTGCACTCGTCATCGTCGCCTCGATCACCGACTACCTCGACGGCTGGGTGGCGCG
Source organism: Gemmatimonadaceae bacterium (assembly GCA_041483735.1). GTDB lineage: Bacteria > Gemmatimonadota > Gemmatimonadetes > Gemmatimonadales > Gemmatimonadaceae > JBGPGH01. The sequence continues at coordinate 48,311 of JBGPGH010000023.1, forward strand.
TCGCAGCGGCAGCGCCTCCAAGTGGGGCGCGCTGATCGATCCCATCACCGACCGCGTCTTCGCGCTGGCCGCGGTCGCGACCCTCCTGTTCGAAGGCACGCTCACCACCGGCCAGTACTTCGTTCTCATCTCGCGCGACCTCGCCACCGCCGTCGGATTCCTCGTCGCGCGGGTGGTGCCATGGCTCCGCCCCGTGCAGTTCCAGGCGCGCTGGCTCGGCAAGGTCGTGACCGCCGGCCAGCTCCTGACCCTCGCCGCCGCCCTCCTCCGGGCCGACCTGATCCCTCCCCTCGTCATCCTCGTGGGCGTGACGTCGGCCGCGTCGATCGGCGACTACACCCTGGCCCTCTGGCGGGGGAGAGTCCGCAGCTGACCGTGCGTCGCGGGCTCGGATCCGCGGCCGCCGGCGTCCGCCTCCGTCGAGCGGCCCCGCTGGCGATCGCCCTCGCGCTCGCCCCGCCGGGGAGCAGCGGAGCGCAGTCGCCCTTCCCGACACGCTGGCAGGGAGAGGCGCGGGTGGATGCGATCTTCGCCCGCCTCACGGCCGTGCACGCGGGCCTGGGCGCCAGTGTCCCGCTCGGCTACTACGTCCGGCTCGAAGGCGTGGTAGCCGGCGGCGCCTCGCGACTGAGCGGCGTCACCCGCACCAGCGGCCGGGCCGACCTCGTGGGCCGCTTCCTCCTCGACCCGTTCTTCCAGTACCGGCGCGGACCCTACGCCGGCGGGGGCCTGAGCTATCGCGCCGATCGCGGCGCCCGCGGCCGGGTCGACCTCGTCGCCGTCATTGGCGTGGAAGGAACCGCCCACCGCGGGTGGATGGTCGCGGCCGAATGCGGCGTGGGCGGCGGAGTGCGGGTGGGGATGGCGCTCCGCCGGGCACGGGAAGACCGGCGCTAGGCGCCGACGGCGCGCGCCCTCGCGGCTCGCAGATGCACCAACGCCCCGGAAAGACCGGGGCGTTGGAAAAGACTGCGGCGGCTACGCGGCTCCGACCGCTTCAGCGGTCTGGGTCGCGGCCTTGGGCGGCTGGCAGAATCGCTCGCCCAGCACCCGGAGTTCCGCGATCTGGCTGTCCGAGAGCTCATGATACCGGTCAGCCAGATAGCCGATCGTGTCGTCGAACCACGCGGCCTGATCTTCCCGGGCGGCTTCGATGACGCCGCACTTCATGATGTGCTGGAACAACTCGTCGCGGGCGGCATCAAACGGGCTCGGCGCGGCGTCCTGCTTCCGACGATACTTGTCCTTGGCCATGTCCGGTGGTTGGGGTCGGGTGAGGAGTCTGACGTGTCCGGAAACTAATCGACCGGAGCGCATTGTCCAAGCGTTAGAGTGCCGATTCCCCAATAGGGGTTTCCTCGCTAAACGGCGAGTCAGTTTCCCTGACAGCGCCCACCACCTCGAGGATCGCGGCCACCACCGCATCCGGCGCCTCCTCGGTCACCAGACGTCCCACGCCGGCCAGCCGCACCAGGCGGGCGCCGGGGATCTTCGCCGCCAGCCGCTCGGCTGCGCCGGCATCCAGCCAGGCATCGGCATCACCCCGGATCACGACCGTCGGTACGGCGATCTGCTCCAGGGCCACGGCGTCCAGCTCGCCTGGGCGGATCGACCGCGCCAGCGACAGCAGCTGGGTGGCTCCGTCGCGTCCGGCGAAGGGGGCGAGATAGCGAGCCTGCAGCGCGGGCGGCATGTGCGCGGCATCGGCGACGCTGCCGACGAGCAGTGGCACGAGCGGCGCGGCGGCGCCGAGCACGCCGCGCGCCGCGCGGAATGCCTGGCGCCGGGTGGTTCGCCGCAGCTCGCGGACATCGCGGGCCGGCGGCGCGCCGGGAGCCGGCGAGTTGATCAGGACCAGCCCCGCCACCCGTTCGGGATGATCGAAGGCGAGGCGCAGGGCGATCGCGCCGCCCAGGTCGTTCCCCACGACCACGGCGCGCGCGACCCGCTGCTCGACGAGCACGCGCTCGAGGTAGCCGCTCTGCGCGCCGATCCCGAACCGGGCGCCGGCCGGCCGCTCCGACTCGCCGTATCCGAGCAGGTCGACGGCCAGCGCGGTGTGGCCGTGGCCGGCCACGGCCACGGCAACCGTCCGAAAGAGGAATCCCGAGGTACCGAAGCCGTGTACCATCAGCACGACTCGGCCGCCCACGCCGTCGCGTTCGATGTGCACCGAGCCCGGCCCGACTGGAATCCACGTCATGCGATTGAGCGATGCGGGAAGCGACCGTGCCAATGAACCAGAATGCGGGGGCCGCCGCAATCGTGGACCGCGGCCGCGCGCGCCGGCGGCACGGCGCGTCCGTGCGACCCTTGGCCGGTCAGCGCCATTCGGATAGCTTACCCCATCACGCGGGACCGCCGTTTCGGGGATCATCCATGTCGGACGAGACGTACGACCACAAGCGCGCGCGCCGGCTCGAGGAACTGCTCGGACAGCTGGCCCGTCGGATTCTGGAGCTCGAGTCGCGCGGCGAGCTGCTGGGCAACGCGGGGGAGCTGACCAAGCTCATCGGCGACGTGCGCAGCGAGCTGTTCCACTATGAAGTCCGCGTGACCTACGACACTCCCGAAGTGGCCGAGTCGCGACGCATCGTCGACGAGGCACAAAACTCTCAGGACACCTCATGGCGAACAAACGAGTGGAAACCGGACGGGGGGGGAGCGGGGGAGGGGGAAGACCCTCGAACGCCGTGAAGAGCGCGAAGAACCGCGCCGGCGGTGATCCGAAGAAGTTCTACGCCGCGCTGGCGATCGTCGCGGTGCTCGGCGTAGCGATCCTGGGGTACGTGGCCACGCGGCCGAAGTCGAACGTCACCACCGTCGACCCGAACCTCCCGCCGGCCAAGGCGGAGGGGTACCTGTACGGCAAGCCCGACGCGCCGGTGCAGGTGGTCGAGTTCGCCGACTTCGAGTGCCCGGCGTGCGGCAACTTCGCGACCATCTCCGAGCCTGACGTTCGCCAAAGGGTGCTCGATGCCGGGCTCGCGAACCTGCGCTTCTACGACTTTCCGCTGCCGATGCACAAGAACACGTGGGCGGCATCGAACGCCGCGGCATGCGCGGCGGACCAGGGCAAGTTCTGGGAGATGCACGACCGGATTTTCCTGTCCCAGGACCAGTGGAACGGTGAGGCCACCAGCCGTCCCAAGGGCGTGCTGAAGGACCTGGCCAAGCAGCTCGGGCTGGATGTCGACGTCTGGGAGAAGTGCTTCGATGCCCGCGTGCACCAGAACCGGATCGAGGCCAACAAGAACGAAGCCGAGCGGCGCGGGGTGGGCCAGACGCCGACCTTCGTGATCGGGAACAAGATGATCCCGGGCGCGCTCTCGGCCGACGAGTTCAAGGCCTACGTCGATTCGGCGGCCGCGCTCCTCCCGCGCGCCGACAGCGCCAAGGCGCGCAAGAAGACGTGAACAAGCGGATGCTGGTGGCGACGATGGCGCTCATCGGCGTCCTCGTCGCCACTTACCTCACGCTCTACAAGGTGGGCGTGATCGGCGAGCTCACGTGTACGGTCGGGAGCTGCGAGACGGTCAACACCAGCCGGTGGGCGCTCCTGCTCCGGATCCCGGTGGCGGCCTGGGGCGTGGCGTTCTACCTCACCATTCTCGTGGTCGCGCTGCTCGGCACTTCGGCGCGCTACGCCGAGTCCCGCGGAGTCTCGCTGACCCTGGCGGGCCTCACCGGGTGGGGCGTGCTCTTCTCCGCGTGGCTCACCTGGCTCGAGCTGTTCGTCATCCGCGCGATCTGCATCTGGTGCGTCACCAGCGCGGCGATCGTGACGGTCTGCTTCGTGGCCAGCGTCCTGGACCTGCGCGCGACCGGCGCGGGCGACGCGGCGCCGAATCCGGAGACGGCGGGCGCGGCCTGACCGCGCGCGTCACCCCGCGGCGCGCCCCTCGCGGCCGGCGCGGGGCTCGGCCGGCTCGCGGTCGTTGAGTCGCAGCCGCGGCCGCACTTCCGGCTCGTCGGCATCGCTCCGCGCGGCGCGCTCCTTGGCCACCAGGTCCTCGCCCAGCGCCACCAGCGTCCGCGACGCGACGATGCTCGCCAGCGGCTCGGGGAGGCTCATCGTCCGCACGTAGGAGTCGATGGCGCGGTCGTAGGACAATTCCTCGACCAGCGTCTCGACGAACATGAGGGCGTTCTGGACGTGTGCCTCGATCACCCGCTCTTCCGCGCGCGCCTGGGCGAGGCGCAGGCGTCGCTCGGCATTGGCCGAGAGGCGGCGTCCGAAGATCGTTTCGGGGAAGAGGCGGCGGAGGAAGGACATCGAAACTCAACGTATGCGCGAGGGGCGGATTGCGGAAGCAGGAAGCTGGAGGTGACTTGGGGGCCTCATGCGGTGACGGAATACGGAATGCGGAATACGGAATACGGAATGCGGAATGCGGAATGCGGAGGTGTCAGCGGGTCAATTCGACATGAAGAACGTCCCGCTTCCGCCCTCGAAGCGCGGATTCACCACGTTGTTCAGGATCGAGCCGAAGGTGTAGCTCAGGCCGACGAAGGCGAAGTACCGGTAGTTGGTGGCGAGCTCGCGCCGCCGGAGCAGGACTTCGTCAGGCGTGAGGTTGCGCTTGCTCAGCGAGATCTGGTCATGGACACGGGCGACGTTCCCCGACAGGTCGAGCGAGAATCCCCTGAACAGCCGCACCGAGAGGTTGGTGAACAGGTTGACCGAGTTCTGGTTCACGTCGTAGAAGAAGTGCGACCCGTCGAGCGAGGTGGTGATCGATCCCCACGGCTGCTTGGTACTGTAGCCCAGCGTCAGGCTCTCCTTCATGTGCGTCTCGTCGAGCACATCGTTGAACGTCGAATCGAGGTACTGGTACGAGTGGAATCCGAACCGGTAGAGAACGGTGAGCTGCCGGCGGGTGGACTGTGCGTACGGGAAAAAGTCGTACTCGGCGGCGGGCGCGACGCTCAGGTGGAGCTTCATGTTGCTGTAGTCGCTGCGTGAGGCGTCGGCGCTGAGTCCGGCGGACCAGTGGTCGCCGAGGCTCTTCACCGTGAGGCCCTCCAGGCCGTAGCCGCGCTGCCGGCTGACGACCTTGGCCCCGTAGTAGAAGCGGCTCTCGTCGTAGTTGCCGTTCAGCGAGAGGTTGATCTTCCACGCCTCGGTGGTGCGATTGGCCGACGCCGAGCCGAACGCGCTGAGGCTCTTGGACAGGTTTTCGCCGTTGAGGAACGCGTTGGCGCGGGTGCGGTAGACCCAGGAGTTCCACCGGTCCTTCTTCGGCGCGGTCTGCAAACCGGCGCCGGTCGAGTCGGCGGGGGCCGATGAGATCTGCAGCCTGGCGCCGGCGGGGGTCGCCGCCAGGTAGCGCACCAGTCCGAGCTTGAGCGTCTGTACCAGCGCCTTCCGCGTGGCGTCGTCGGCTTGCGCGGGCAGGGTATTGAACTTCAGGGTGTCCTGCTTGCCGGCGAACGCCATCTGGCCGATGAAGGTGAGGGCGAATTCGTTGCCCCCGCTCCCCGTCCGCTGGACGGTGACCAGGACGTGCACCTGCGCCTCCTGGCGCTCACGCACCCAGTCGACGAAGGTGATCTCGGTGCGGGCGTAGTCGAAGTCGCAGCCGAAGAACTGGGCCTCACCGCAGTCGAGAAAGACGCGCAGGGTTGACGGCGGCGTGGAGCGCGCGGCGGCCGTGTCCTGTGCCGCGGCCATCGAGGCGCCACCCGGGGTCAACAGGAGCGCTGCCAGCATGATCACCGGCCATCCTCTGCCGCCGCGTGGGCAGCGGGGCGGATGGATGCCGGTCGGCGTCGGCCGCATCACTCCTGCCCTTCGTACTGCTCCTTCAGTCGCGACACCACGTTGGGATCGGCCAGCGTCGTCGTGTCACCTAACGCCCGCCCCTCGGCGATGTCGCGCAGCAGGCGGCGCATGATCTTCCCGGAGCGCGTCTTGGGCAGGTCGGCGCTGAACAGGATGTCGTCGGGGCGCGCGATGGCGCCGATCTTCTCGGCCACGAACTCGCGCAGCTCGTCGCGCAGGGCCGGCGTCGCCACGTGTCCCTCGCGCAGCGTCACGAACGCCGCCAGCGCCTGCCCCTTCATCTCGTGCGCCTTCCCCACCACCGCCGCCTCCGCCACCGCCGGATGCTCCACCAGCGCCGACTCCACCTCCATCGTCCCGATCCGGTGGCCGGCCACGTTCAGCACATCGTCGACGCGCCCGAGGATCCAGAAGTACTGGTCCTCGTCGCGCTTGGCCCCGTCGCCGGGGAAGTAGACATCGGGGCGGTTCGGCCACTTGGTGAAGTACGTCTCCACGTAGCGCGCGTCGTCGCCCCAGATGGTACGCAGCATCGACGGCCACGGCCGGGTGAGCGCCAGCAGGCCGCCGCCCACCTTGATCGGCTTCCCCTGCGTGTCGAGCAGGTCGGCCGCATAACCGGGCAACGCCTGGGTCGCGCTCCCCGGCTTGGTCGACGTCACCCCCGGCAGCGGCGAGATCACGATCGCGCCCGTTTCCGTCTGCCACCACGTGTCGACGATCGGGCAGCGCTCCCCGCCGATGTGCTTGTGGTACCACATCCAGGCTTCGGGGTTGATCGGCTCGCCCACCGTTCCCAGCAGCCGCAGGCGCGAGAGGTCGTGCTTCGCGGGATGCTGGTCTCCCCACTTCATGAACGCGCGGATCGCCGTCGGCGCCGTGTACAGGATCGTCACGCCGAGTCGCTCGCACATGTCCCAGAAGCGGTTCTTCTCCGGCCAGTCGGGAGCGCCCTCGTACATCACGCAGGTGGCGCCGTTGGCCAGCGGACCGTACACCAGGTACGAGTGCCCGGTAACCCAGCCCACGTCGGCGGTGCACCAAAACACGTCCTCGTCGCGCAGGTCGAAGACCAGCCGGGTGGTGGCCGCCACCCCGGTGAGGTAGCCGCCGGTGGTGTGGACGATCCCCTTCGGTTTCCCGGTGGTGCCTGACGTGTAGAGGATGTAGAGGACATCCTCGGCGTCCATCTGCTCGGGCTCGCAGCGCGGGGAGGCGTCCTGCATGAGGCGGTGCCACCAGTGGTCGCGCCCCTCGGTCATCTGGGCGAAGGCCTCATCGCCAAGGCTGCCGGGGCGGCGCTGGACGACGACCACGTGCTTGATCGTCGGACACTCGGCGATCGCCTTGTCGGTGTTGCGCTTGAGCGGGACCACCTGGCCGCGCCGGTAGCCGCCGTCGGCGGTGATCACCACCGTGGCCGCGGCATCGTTGATGCGGTCGCGCAGCGAGTCGGGAGAAAACCCGCCGAACACCACCGAGTGGATGGCGCCGATGCGCGAGCAGGCGAGCATCGCGACCACGACTTCGGGGATGAGCGGGAGGTAGATCGCCACCCGGTCACCGCGCCTGACGCCGAGCGATTTCAGGACGTTGGCGAAGCGATTGACGTCGACGTAGAGGTCCCAGTAGGTGAGGGTGCGGCGGTCGCCCGGCTCACCCTCCCACACCAGCGCCGCCTTGTTGCGCCTGACGCCGCGCACGTGCCGGTCCACGCAGTTGACCGAGACGTTGAGCTTGCCGCCCAGAAACCACTTGCAGTGCGGCGGCTTCCACTCGAGCACCGTGTCCCACTTGCGGTACCACTCGAGGTCAGCCGCCATGCCCGCCCAGAACCCCTCGGGATCGCGCGCGGCGTAGTCGGTCAGCTCCTGGCTGGTGACGTGCGCCGTGCGCTTGAAGTGCTCGGGCGGCGGGAAGCGGCGATTCTCGTGCAGCAGGACGTCGATGTCGGACATCAGGGTCAGGGTCAGGGTCGGGGCAGGGCCAGTGGACGCGGCGCGAAGGGGCCTGGTCTGCGACTCACGATTGTGCACGTCGCGAGCGTGCGGGGCAACAGTGGACTTCGAAACTGCCCGGGCCTGCGATCCCCGCCACCCCAGCGGAACGCGAGCAACGTCGCAGGGCGCAACGGTGGCGGCCGAGGGGTAGGACAGCCGCCTACACCTAAAGTGTTGTAGCGGGGTTCTTTGCCCAAGTCGGGCAGAGTGGCACAAAGCTGGCTGTTTAGATAGGTGCAGGTGTAAACAATTGCATCACCCGACAAGAGCACACCCGTCGCGAGGCGGGGTCGCAAAGCCAGGAGTCTCTGATGGATAAAGAGATCGTCCGGCTGCCGAAGGTGAACGACTCGGACAGCCAGGAAGAGGGGGCGCCGGCCCGGGCCCACACGAGCAGTGAGGGAACGTCGCCGCCGGGAGAACCGGTGCCGGCGGTCCTGGTCGCACCGGCGAAGCTGGTGGCCGCGACGCGCGCCGCGTTCCGGAGTGAGGCACTCGAGCGCATCGAGCAGGTGGCCGAGGCCGGTGGGCTGGAGCTGACGCTCGACCTGCGGTCGACCACCGAGGTGGATGCGTCGGGGCTGGGCGTGCTGGTGATGTTGCGGAAGCGCGCCGGCGAGCGCGGGCTGGTGCTGCAGCTGCTCCACGCGCGCGACCCGGTCCGGCGGTTGCTGGCGACATCGAAGCTCGACACGCTTTTTCGTTTCATCGACTGAGCTATCCGCTTCGAGGGCAATATCCGCGGAACTCCGCTCCCTTCCGCGAGATCAGCGCACCGGAGGTGCGCCCCCGGTGCCGGACCGCTAGAGTTGTGGGATGCGACCGGATGAGCGCACCGCGCCGGTGATCACCGCGACCGGCCTGGTTCGCGCGTTCGGCGCGCGGCGGGCGGTGGACGGCGTGGACCTGGCGTTGCAGGCGGGCGATTGCCTGGCGGTGTTCGGACCTAACGGCGCCGGGAAGACGACCCTGCTCCGGGTGCTGGCGGGGCTCCTCCGGCCCACCGCCGGCACGGCCGCGATCGGCGGGGTGGCGCTGCCGGGCGGCGCCGCCGCCCGGGCGCAGGTGGGGATCATCTCGCACCACACCATGCTCTACGGGGCGCTCACCGGGCGCGAGAACGTCGCGTTCGCGGCGCGGCTCCACGGCGTCCGCGATCCCGATGCCGCCGCCGCCGCGGCGCTGGCCCGGCTCCAGGTTGCCGACCGCGCCGACACGCCGGTGCGCTCCCTCAGCCGCGGGCTGCAGCAGCGGGTCTCGATCGCCCGCGCGGTGGTGCACACGCCGCGGGTGGTGCTCCTCGACGAGCCGTACACCGGCCTGGACGACACCGGCGCCCGCGCCCTGACCGGCATGCTCCAGTCGCTGGCGGCCGGCGGCGCGACGCTGGTGCTGGTCACCCACCAGCTGGCCGAGGGGCTGGCGCTGGCGACTCACCTGGCGGTGATGCGCGACGGGCGGTTCGTCAGGCAGGAATCGCGGGCCGGCGTGGACGCGGCGGCCTACCTTGTCCGGTATCGCGAGCTGGTGACGAATGGCGCCTGACGTCCTGGCCGCGGCCTGGCTGATCGCCCGGAAGGACCTGGCGATCGAGTTCCGGACCCGCAGCGCCTTCCTGTCGGCGCTGGTGTTCGCGCTGCTGGCGATCGTGATCTTCTACTTCACCTGGGACCCCAGCGCGATTCCGGCGCTCGATCTCGCCCCCGGCGTGCTCTGGGTGATCTTCACCTTCTCGGGGCTGCTCGGTCTCCACCGCTCGTTCGGTGTCGAGCAGGAGGAGCGGGCGATCGACGGCCTGCTGGCCTCGCCGGTGAGCCGTGAGGCAATCTTCCTGGGCAAGGCGCTGGCGAATCTCGTGTTCGTGCTCGGCGTCCAGGCGGTGGCGATCCCGGCGGTCGCGCTCTTCTACAACGTGCCCTTCGGGCGCGCCGCGCCGGCGCTGGCGGGGATCGCGGTGCTGGCCGCCATCGGCCTGGTGAGCGTGGGGACGCTGTTCAGCTCGATGCTCGTGAACACCCGGCTGGCCGAGCTGCTGCTGCCGATGCTGGCGCTGCCGTTCTTCGTCCCGGTGGTGATGCCGGCGGCGCAGGCGACCGCCCGGATCCTCGCCGGCCGGCCGGGTACCGAAGTGATCGGCTGGTTGAAACTGCTGGCCGCGTTCGACATCGTGTTCGCGCTCGCCTGCACGCTCGCCTTCCCCCATACGATCGACGACTGACCCATGACGGTGGCTGACAGCGGAGGGCGCACGGCCGGCGCGGCGGGCGGCGGCATCGACTGGCTGTTCGCGGCGGCGGTGGCGGCGGTGGCCGGGACGTTCGTCCGCGCGATCTGGTTCACGCCGCTGGAGGCGCTGCAGGGCGCGGCCCAGAAGATCTTCTACGTCCACGCGCCGTCGGCGTGGTGCGCGTTCCTCGCGTTCGGCGTGGTGGCGCTCGGCGGCGTACTCTACCTCTGGCTCCGCGACGAACGGCTGGACCTGGTCGCCGAGTCGTCGGCCGAGGTGGGGGTGGTGTTCACGACCACAGTGCTGATCACCGGGCCGCTGTGGGGGAAGCCGATCTGGGGCACGTGGTGGAGCTGGGATGCGCGCCTCACACTGACGCTCTTCCTCTGGTTCATCTTCCTCGGCTACCTGGTGCTGCGCGGCGCGATCGAGGACCGGGGGCTGCGGGCGCGATACTCGTCGATCCTCGGCATCCTGGGCGCGATGCTGATTCCGTTCATCCACTTGAGCGTGTACCTCTTCCGGACGCTGCACCCGATGCCGATCCTGATGAAGCCGAGCCATCCGTCCCTCCCATCGGATATGCTGGCGACGTTGCTGCTGAGCTTCGCGTCGTTCACGCTCCTCTACGCGGCGCTGCTGCGGGCGCGCTACCGCCTGGCGATGGTACGGTGGGCGGCGGCCGGAGGGCGACCGTAATGCCGCAGAACGCGGGCTACTACCACGCGGCCTACCTCGCGGCCGCCCTGGTGTACGGACTCTACTCGTTCAGCCTGTGGTGGCGGCTGCGCGCGGCGCGTCGCGCGGGGGGCGTGCGATGATCCATCCGTGGCGCGACCTGTCGCCGGGACCGCAGCCGCCGGAACGGGTGACGGCGGTGATCGAGATCCCGCGCGGCAGCCGGAACAAGTACGAGCTCGACAAGGAGTCGGGGTTCTTCCGGCTCGACCGGGTGCTCTACTCGTCGGTGCACTACCCCGGCGACTACGGCTTCATCCCCCGGACGCTGCACGAGGATGGCGACCCGATGGACGTGCTGGTGCGGATCGACGAGCCGACCTTCACCGGCTGCCAGATCGAGGTCCGTCCGATCGGCGTGCTGCGGATGCTCGACAAGGGAGAGCCTGACGACAAGGTCCTGGCGGTGCCGTGCAACGACCCGTTCCACCAGGAGATGTTCGACATCGCCGACCTGCCCGCCCACGACCTGCGGGAGATCGAGCACTTCTTCCACATCTACAAGGACCTGGAGGGCAAGCGTGTCCAGGTGCTCGGGTGGGAGAAGAGCGAGTCGGCGATGCGGATCATCGTCGAATCGATCGATCGCTACGCCGCCACCTACCTCCAGCTCGGTCCCTGAGGCGCGCGGCGCGCCCCCCCACCCGGGGCGCGCCCCCCCCGGGGCGGCCGGCGCCCGCGCGCCCGGCCCGGAGATACCGGCGGTGAACCCCGCCCC
>JBGPGH010000024.1:0-58592 GCA_041483735.1 Gemmatimonadaceae bacterium
GGTGGCGCGCCAGCGCATCGGCCGTGCCGGCTACCACGATGCGTTCCGCGGCTTCAGCCTGGGACACGGCCAGGCCGCCCGGCAGAGCCTGGAGAGCTGCGCGTCGTGTCACGCCGAGCGCGACTGCACCGCCTGTCACTCCGCGGTGGGCGGCGGCTTCCGCTTCAATCCCCACGGCCCCGGATTCAACGCGGCCGCGGCCCGGTCGAAGAACCCGTCGGTGTGCATCGCCTGCCACGGTCGCGCGATACCGGGAGTTCCGTAGGGCACGGCGCTTCGCCGCGAACCTCGTCAGGCGCTGACCAGCACGCCCTTCCTTAGCCAGGTGCGGTCGTCAACCTGCGCGAGCAGGAAGTCGGCGACATCGGCGCGCGGAATCTTCGGCACGCCGTGGAGCTCGAGCCGCTCGCCCGCCCGGTACCGGCCGGTGCCGGGCGCGTTGGTGAGCGTGACCGGGTAGACGAGCGTCCAGTCGAGTCCACTGCGGCGCACCACTTCGTCGCCGGCCGCCTTGTCGGCGTACAGATCGCGCAAGAGCGTCCGCATCAGCAGCCGGGGGATGAACGGCGCATCGCGGCGGGTCTCGCCCACGCCGTACGCCGAGGTGAAGATCAGGCGCCGGACGCCCGCGTTCTCCATGGCGCGCACCACCGCCGGCGCACTGCGGGCGATCAGCCCGCCCGACTTGAGGGAGTTGCCCACGCCCAGCGCGCTGATCACCACGTCCTGTCTCTCGATGACGGCGGCGAGCGCCTGGGCGTCGTCCGGGATGCTGCCGGTGAGCACCCGCAGGCGGTCCGCCGTGATCGTGATGCGCTCCGGATTCCGGACCAGGGCGGTGACGTCGTGGCCCTGTTCCAGCGCCCGGAGAACGGTGTGTCGGCCGGTTCCGCCGGTGGCGCCCAGCACGAGGATCTTCTTCGCGGTCACGTCGCCTCGTCAGGGCCAGGCGCTCGGCCAACCGGCCGTCTCACGTGGCGGATCCCGCTCCCCGCCGGCGCAGGACGAACGCCACCATCAGCAGGACGAAGCAGACCGGGATCAGCTCTCTCGACGACGCCAGCTTGGGGGTAAGGCCGATCATGCCCGACAGCGTGATGAGGAGCAGGATGATCGCCACGCCGAGGATGATGTTGCCCCAGAGTCGAACGAGTGCCGGTGCCATGTCCCTGTCCGTGTTGAGGGTGATCGGTGTTCTCTCTCTCGCCGTCCCGCCTACCGTTTCGGCTCCGCCGCGGGCATGTGGACCAGAAAGTACCCGGCGCAGACCCACAGCAACAGGACGGTGAGCCACGCCACCAGCGAGGTGCTCAGTGCGAAGGGGTTCTCGGGCGTCGTCAGGCGCGACGGGACGATGTCCTTGGATTGGTTGATCGCCGAGTGAAAGAGGACGGCCAGCAGCAGGCTGCCGTTGGTGTGGCCGTACAGCCACGCGAACGCCACCGACAGCGCGGTCACCTGCAGCAGGTAGACCGGGAACGACTGTCCGAACTGGTCGAGTCCCGGAATGAAGAAGACGGGCAGGTGCCAACCGGCCCAGATCACGCCGAGCAGCAGGCTCGCGCGCGCCAGCCCCACGCGCTCCGCCAGCCGCGGCAGGGCGTAGCCGCGCCAGCCGATCTCTTCACCGAGCGGTCCACCGACCACCGCCGACACGACCATCGCCAGGAGGAGGACGTACCACGCTTCGCCACCGAACCGCGGCCACGCGCCGGTGGCGACGCGGTGCACCAGCGCGACGGTGAGTTTGATCGCGGCCATGTAGCCGGCGGCGAAGAGGTACCATCGCGCGCCCACCCGCCACGCGAGCAGCCGGCGGAGCAGTGCCAGCGCGCCGGCGCGTCCGTCGGCGCGGGCGGTGAGCCAGACGGCGACCGCGGATGGCGCGAAGGCTCCGACGAGCAGCAGCGGCCAGCGGAGCCAGGCGAGCCCGGGCACGGCCGGCCAGAGGCCGCCGGACACGGCCGCGGCGGCGATGAAGCACGTCCAGGTGACGGCGAAGGTCAGCGCGAAGAACCTGACGAGTGGGCCCACCGAGGGTCCGCGCACGGTCAGATCGTCCCCGAACCGGTCATCCATCCCGCAGATTCCAGAATGGACTCGTCAGGCCCACCTCGGCGAGGAGCGCCTCGGCCTCCTCCAAGGTGTGCCGCCGCCACTCCGGCTTGAGCTTGTCCTTGAACCAGCCATGCGCCAGGCGCCAGCACTGTTCCGGGGTCATCGTGGCTCCACGCGACAGGTCGCGCGCGCGGCTCCATCGGTCGATATGCTCTTCCGACCGGAAGAGGAGCATGGTGCTTCAGGTGAACCCGATGTTGTCCCACCAGTGGTGGGCCGGTATCGCGAAGTGGACGATTCCCTCGCTGCGCGTGAGCGCGCCGCCGCGGACCTCCAGGCTCATGGCATCGCCGCAGTCGCCGCAGGTCGCGTCGATGACGGCATCCTTCCCGAGCGCGGCGCAGATGCCGAGCGCGTCCCAGATGCAGATACCATAGTATGTCTTCCCGCCGGCCCGGACCCGGAAACACGACGGAACGGCGCAGAACGGGCTGGCCGCCCAGATGGTGGCCTCGCCCGACGCGAGAACCAGTACCCTGCCGGCCGCCAGCAGCTTCAGCGCATCCTGCACCTCTACCTGCGGCCGGCCCAGGGCGGCCGCGATCTGTGGCGCCTGCGGCACGCGGCCAAGCTCGGCCGCCTGGCCGAAGACGTAGAGCCGGACGTCGCGGGCCAGGGCCTCGAGGGCGGGCGATGCGGTGGTGGCCGTCACGGCTGCCTAACCCAAACGCTTGATGAGGAGGAAGAGCGGCCGGATGCTCGCTTCCATCATCCAGGCCTGGAGCAGCAGCGTGCTCGTCAGGCTGTACGCCAGCACCAGTGCCGCGCGCCGCGGCGCCGGCGGGTCGCGCCTCAGCACCAGGAAGCTCAGCACGGCTGAGACGACGGGGAGCAGAGGCCAGAAGCGGTAGCTGGCCAGGTACGCGGCGGTGATCGGTGCGGGCTCGGCGCCGAGGCCGGAGAGCAGGGTGCCCAGGATCGGCGCGTCCCGCCACGCTGTGAGGATCAGCCAGACCTGCCAGGCAATGGTGGCCGACAGGACGATCAGCTTCTCGGTTCGCGGGTGCTCAGTCACCAGGTCGTCTCCCACAAGGCGGGTATGATGGCCGGCTCGTCAGGTTCACGCGCATGCTACCGAAGGGTCGCGCGCTGCCGCCTCGCCGCCCGCAACGCCTCGTCGAGCGATCCACGCACGACCAGAATCTTCACCTCGAGTATCGCCTGTCCACCCGGCGCCAGGGAAGCCTGCGGGTCGACGTGCTGGCAGGTCAGCTCCGGGTTGCTCCACACGTTGCCGACCTCCCGGGTGAAGCTCGCCACCGTCCACGCGCCGTCGGTCGAGCGGGTGGCGATGAACGGCAGGTCGACGCGCCGGCTCCTGGTGTAGTGGGTGATCCCGTCGGCGTCGCGCTGGACGCGCTGAGCGGGCACGGGCCAGGTGTACGACGCCATGTACCGGTTGGGCAGCCAGCGCTCGAGGGGCATCGTGAGGCGTTCCGGCGTATCCGCCGCCAGCAGGGCGAAACCGCCCGAGTCGTGGACCCAGGTGCGTTCGAGGCGTGGGTCGTGGAAGATCGACGTGAGGCGCGGGTCGGTCACCGCGGTGATCATGTCGTACGCGACCGATGAGCGGTTGGTGAACTCGTAGTGGAAGCGCACCCCGTCGCTCTCGAGGGTGGCGCGGGCGAGGAAGTGGATGTCGCCGGCCAGATCCCGTTCGTACTCCAGCGACTGGCCGGTGCGCCGCCAGGCCGGCCGCTCGCCGGCTCGGCCTGGGTGGAACAGGTACAGGTGTTCGCCCTCGGTCGCGCCATGCCTCACGGCGGTGACGTGCTCGGGGAAGAGGACCTCGATCGCCCGGTCCGACGCCGGGTGGCCCGGCAGGACGATGCGGAGCGTGGGCTGCGCGTTCTCCGTTTCCACGAGCACCTGAAGTCCGGCCGGGTTCCGAATGCTGCCGGGGTCCTGGGCAGGCGCGGCGCGCACCGCGGCAATGCTGGCGAGGACGAGAGCAACGAGGACGTGAAGCATGCGAGATGTCAGGAGACGGCGCCCCCACTCAGCCCCAGAATATTCCGGTCGGATCCCGATCGACTTCCCGCAACAGCGTCTCGAAATCGGGCGCGCTCGGGAGCGGCTGATAGGCGCGCCACTTGAGATCCCGGAACTGACAGAACAAGCGCCACTCGTTGGCAGCGGCGACGAAGCGAAACCTGGCGATGTCGTGATCGCGCCACTCGTGGGGCGCTTTGAACGCCGGCCGGCTTTCGAACAGCACGACGTCGCTGGTGCCAAGCCGGAAGTCCAGGCGCACCTGGCTGCGCGCGTGCGCGGGGACTCGCCGATCGCAGAGCGCCTTGAGGCGCCGCGAGATCTGCGCGCGGTGCAGTTCAGACAATGCCATTGAAGTGAGCGGCGGAGTGTGAGGGCCCGAGTGGGATGATGGGCCGTCGAGTCGGGTGAGAGCCGTCCTGGCAACTTGGTCGCAGCTCCATTGCGGGAGGTGCCTGCGGGTATGATGCACACGGCCGAGCTGCACGCCCAGCTCACGGCCCAACGCGTGGCTTCCTCGCAGCCTCGCGGAGCCTCCGAAATTCCCGGGCGAGGTCTGTCGGTTGGTAGTGCGCGTTGAGCGCACTTGGATTCGGCAGGACCCACAGTCCAGACTGGGCGATGCGTTCTGGCTGTGGCCCGCACGTGGCATGTGGTCGAAGGAACGCAGCGCGGTAGGCGGTGACCCCAAGGATGGCGACCCATCGAGGCGCATAGCGTCGGACCTTGCGTTCCAACCGACGCCGGCCCGCGATCAGTTCTTCCGGGTGCAATTCGTCCGCCCGAGCGGTCGCTCGAGCGACCAGGTCCGTGAGGCCGTATCCCAGCTCCAGCAGCATTGCGCTCTCGTCGGGAGCCAACGTCCGGGGAGTGTACCCGGCGGCGTGTAAGGCGGGCCAGAAGCGGTTCCCGGGGCGGGCGAAGTGGTGACCGACTGCCGCAGAGTACAGACCGGGGTTGATGCCGCAGAACAGCACCTTGAGGTCCGGCGCGATCACGTCCGGTAGCCGACGACCAATCGCTGAAAGGAGATCCGCCTTGGTCGGACGATGGGCTTTCATTGTTCTCAGGATCGGCTGCCGGCTGCCTAACGAACCTTGGTTTAAGCTGCGAGCCGGCGCTATGGCCGCGCTGGCCCGTGAGGCGGAGCATACGAGCCCAGGCGGTCACATGCCAGCGCGGCCAGCTTATACACCACTGCGATGCTCAAAGTGAGCAAGCGCACGTGCGTTCACCTGGGAGATATGTCGCAGGCCGACGATGAAGGTACCCATTCCATGCACGAAGTCGAGCTGAAGAATGGGAAAGGTCTCGGTACCTGGATCGGTGCGGCTCGGTCGAGTGGGCTAAGCCCCCGTACACGAATATCTCGAGAACGGACCGGATGGTGAGACTTCGCCCCTCTTCTATGGAGAGGTTTGTCGCGGAGTCCAGAAAGGCGTTGATGCGCGACCGAATGCCCGCGAACTCAGCCGTAAGCTCAGCTGGTATCGAAGCTGACGCATATGCCTGGGCCATGTTGTGTAGCGAGATTGGATCGATGTCCTGCATGAACTGCCGCAAGGTGAGCACGGCAGCATCGATCGCCTCGTTGTCCGGGCCGGTGAAGGCGGATTCCCACCCCGTGTCCCGGTTCCAGCCTACAGTGGCAACTGTCTTGTCGCTGGTCATTTGCTTGAAGAACGAGAAGCTGGAGAGCCTATCGACCTTGGCATTGAATAGCGCTAGGCGTTCGCTGAATAGCATCGGGGTCTGGTCGAGTAGTGCCTAACGAGCTGCGCTTAAGCTGCGGGCCGGCGCTGTGGCCGCGCTGGCCCTCGTCACAGACGATAAGGGCCGGCATGCAGGCAAGCCAGCGCGGCCAGCCGGACCGCCAGCTTCAAGCGCGTGTTATACGGCGCCATTGCGGTGCCTTCGCGCAAGGCTCTCTATGTGTTCTACGTCCGTCGCGCCACTGATGGCGAGCCGTGCTGTCTCGAGCCGCCCTACGCAGAACTGTAGTCGGTTTGGCGACATGACCACTTCCGTCTGTTGCCTTAGGTATTCCGTTAGGTGACCGATCTCAATCACTCCCTGGGGAATCTCTGTCTTGAACTCAGCGTCGCCGCTGAAAACGACGATCGACCTGACTACGTCAGGCGGCAAGAAGTCAAGCAGACCCTTCACCGCACGAACGTGCCTCTTGTTCTGGAAAATCGGGTTCTGGAACTTGAACCTCCACCTTAATAGCACCTGAGTCCATGTTGCGTCTGCTGCGTTCGCGAAGATCCAGCCGCTGTAATCCTTGGTTTCTATGACAAACACGCCGAACCTCGAAACGAGGATGTGATCAACGTGGGTTGTTCCGTCCTCCATTCGAATCGTGACATGATTCATCAGGTGATAGTCGGGAGGACCGAAATGTGAAAGCAAGACGCGAGACACCAGCGCCTCCCCGCTGTTTTGGAATAGGGGGAAGCGCCACGCGCCGAAGGTCCGTCGCCCGCTAGTGCGGACGGTCCACCGTCTGCCAATGACGAAGCCTAGGACAGCTGCGGCTGCGAGGAGAACGTACAGTACCGTACGCTCGCCTTGATCCAGGCCTAGGAAGAACTGCGCGACGGGCTTAATCGCCCAATCGTTGAACCGAGCAGCAATGCTGTGCGCGAGGTCATCGTGGTTCGCAGGACGGCGAAGCTGACGATGGGTCGCCTGACTGAGACTAAAGACCGACTCCGGCCACGTGCTACCCGTCAGATGATACCTCGCGAATCGTCTCGTTTGGGTCGGATGGCGTTATCGACCGTCCCCTGAGATACGCCAGGCGCACCGTATAACAAGTGGCGCTCAGTGGCGGGCGCTCCCGCTCGCTGGGCGTGATGAGCTTCAAATTGCCTGCGAACTTCCGGGGTGCCAACCGGGCAGCTCAGCGAGCGCCCGTCCGCTGCAGCGTGGGTTAGGTCGCGACCGGCCCGGATCCGCCCGGCCCTCGGCGTCGCGAATCACGGCCGGCAGATCGCGGCTGCGGCAACCGTGTCGATCGGGTGTGCGTCACTCTCGAACGCCCGCAGCTCGATGTCCAGCGACCGGCACGCGGCCGCGCCGAGGGAGACGCCATCGCTGCGGAGTTCCTGATAGCCTATGCTGCGAGCCCGCACCGTGACGGCCCGGCCCGGCCTCGCGAGCGCGAAGTGCCCCAGTGAGTCGGTCACCGTGCCGACCCTTGTCCCTGCGATCCAGACCTGGGCGCCCCGGAGCGGGAGGTCGCCGGCATGCACGACGCCGCGGACGGTCTCGGGCGCCGGACCGCGCGAGGACAAGTGCGCGCACGCGGCCAGACCGGCGAGCCCAAGCGCCCGCAGCGCGAGACGTGGACCCAGTTGCTGTGATGGACCCACAGCCAACCCTCCGACCAAATGTCCGCCGCGGCCTAACCATAATTAGACTGCATGTATAGGCCGCAATCCCCTGCATATCCTCCGCAGCCTAGTCCAACTTGATCCCGCTAGGCCGACGAGGCAACCCCAGCCGCCGCGACGGTTTAGGCGACAAGCGCCAACCCCGAGAATCGAATTAGGCTGCGAGCGCCGCCCGCCTAGATCCCGCGCTGCGTCCAGCCGACGGCGTCCCCACACAGGTCGCATTACCGCCGCAACCTGGCCACCACGGCCCGTCATTTCTTCACCGCGCGGACCTTCACCGGCCCCGCGGTCGGGAGCCGATCGCCAGGCAACCGCCCGAGTCGGACGCGAAGTGGGGGGTTGAGTTGCGACGGGGCGGCGGCGGTCATTCGCGCCTTCTTCACCGCACCCGCCATCGCCACCGCGTCACGCCACGCCTATCCCGGATCGCGCTCCTTCCCTCCCCACATCCTCGGCACCACCCTCAACAGCCCTACCCCGCTCACCACGAACGCCGCCGTCCACACCAGCGCCTGCGGCGTGCGTCCGTACAAGTAGCTCCCGGCTCCAAACAGCGCCGAGTAGACGAACAGGCAGCCTAACACCCAGCCCAGCAGCATCTGCGGCACGCTGTCCGGCGATGCGCCCACCCCCGCCTCCGCCCGCACCGAACCCCACCCCGGGCCCGCCGGCCGCACCAGCTTGTAGAACGCCAACAGCGCCGGCCGCTCCGTGGGCGGCGCCAGGAACGCCACGCTCACCCACACCACCGTCGTCACGCCCACGGTCACCAGCAGCGAGATGTGCCCCGGCACGCCGTGCCCCAGCTTGCCCGCCACCGCGAACGACACCGCGATGGCGAACGAACTCACCATCGCCGCGATCTCGCACCACGCGTTCACCCGCCACCAGAACCAGCGCAGCAGGTAGAGCAGCCCGGTCCCCGCGCCCACCGACAGCATCAGCTCGAAGCTCGCCCGCGCCGAGTCGAGGACGAAGGTCAGCAGGCCGGCGCAGACCATCAGCAGACCGGTGACCACCCGCCCCACCGCCACGTAGTGCCGCTCGTCCGCGCCCTTCCGCATGAACCGGCGGTAGAAGTCGTGGACCAGGTAGCTCGTCCCCCAGTTCAAGTGCGTGGAGATCGTCGACACGTAGGCCGCCAGCAGGCCGGCCACCATCACCCCCAGCATCCCGTGAGGCAGAAAGCGCAGCATCGCCGGATACGCCATGTCGTGCCCGATCAGCGACGGGTCGACGTACGGAAAGGTCCGCTGGATGTCGGACAGCTGCGGGTAGACGATGATCGAACACAGCGCGACAATGATCCACGGCCACGGGCGGAGCGCGTAGTGGGCGGCGTTGAAGAAGAGCGTCCCCGCCAGCGCGTCCTTCTCGCTCTTCGACGCCAGCATCCGCTGGGCGATGTAGCTTCCGCCGCCGGGCTCGGCGCCCGGATACCAGACCGACCACCACTGCACGGTGATCGGGATGATCAGGATCGTGAGCGTCAGCCCCCAGTCGCCGAAGTCGGGGAGGAGGTTGAGCGTCTTCGGGTCGATCTTCTGGAAGAGCCCGGTGAGGCCGCCCACCTCCGGCTGCCGGAGCGCGTAGATCGCCGCCGCGAAGCTCCCGGTCATCGCGATCCCGAACTGGATGAAGTCGGTGACCAGCACCCCCCAGAGTCCCGAGGTCGCCGCGAACGCGATGTTCAGCACCGCGCAGATGAGGAGCGTCTTCCCCATCGGCCAGCCTAACAATACGTTGGCGATCTTGGCCGCCGCCAGGTTGACCGTCGCCATGATCACGCAGTTGAACAGCAGCCCCAGGTACACCGCCCGGAAGCCGCGCACCACACTCGCCGCCCGCCCGCTGTAGCGCAACTCGTAGAACTCGAGGTCGGTCAGCACTCCCGACCGCCGCCACATCCGGGCGTAGAAAAAGACCGTCATCATCCCGGTGAGCAGGAACGACCACCACGCCCAGTTGTTCGCCACCCCCTTCTCGCGCACCAGGTTGGTCACGAGGTTGGGCGTGTCGGTGCTGAACGTCGTCGCGACCATCGACACCCCCACCAGCCACCACGGCGCCGACCGCCCCGAGGTGAAGAACTCGGCCGTGCTCGACCCCGCGCGCCGCGCGAGCAGCACGGCGGGGAGGAAGGAGACGACGATCGAGACGACGACGATCAGCCAGTCGAGGGGCGTGAGTTGCACTGGAGGGAGGGAGGGAGGAAGGGAGGGAGGGAGGAAGGAGCGTGGGAGAAGAGCGAAGGGAGGGCATCCACTGACTGCCGACCCCCCGCCGTTTGACCGCTGACCGCTGACCGCTGCTTCTCGACCGCTGACCGCCGACCGCTGCCCTCAGCGCCTCGTCGCCGCCGGCGCGCCGCGCACGAAGGCGATGTAGTCGGTGGGGTTCGGCGCCGCGCCGCTCTGTCGGATCGCGATCGCCACCTGCCCGCGATGATACGCGCCGTGCAGACAGACGTGGAGGAGGATGTCCTCGACGGTCGACGTGAACTGGTCGCCGGCGCTGTTGCGGTAGGTGACGCCGCGCGACAGGTCGGCCGGCGCCAGCTCGCGCACGTACGCCTCGAGGGCGCGATGGTTCTCGGCGGCGAGGCGCGCGCACTCGTCCACGGACAGCGCCGGCCACACCGCCACCGACGCCGGCTCTCCGCGCAACCGTGCCAGCCAGACGTGCTCCGCGCCCAGGACGTGCGCGAAGATCTCGAGCGCGTGCGCCGGCGCCGACGGCGCGCCCTTCAACGCGTCCCCGGCCAGGCGGTCCGCCCAGCCGAGGTGGGAGACGAGACGAGCGAGATGGGAGGGGGGAGGCAGAGTCACGAACGAGGAACGAGGAACGAGGAGAAAGGAATGCGGAATGCGGAATGCGGAATGCGGAATGCGGAATGCGGAATGCGGAACGATGCACGAGAAACGTAAAGTGCGGCACGCAAGCCCGAGGTGAGCACGATCGATACTCAGTACTCAGTACTCAGTACTCAGTACCAGTACTCAGTACTACGGCACCACCTAACCCGCCCTGGCAGATATCACCAGCGCTTCCATCTTCGCCCGCATTGGATGGTCGCCGCACTCCGCGGCCAGGGCTGCGGCCACCGCGGCCACGATCGGCGATGCATCCGGCATCCCACGCTCGGCGATCGCGGTGACCACCGGGTTCCCTTCCACCAGCCCGATCGCGGCGCTGCGCGCCGAGGGGCTGACGCCGGTGAGTGCGACCGGAGTGGTGCGGACCTCGGTGAAGTCGGCCACACGCAGCGCTCTCGAGATCGCGTCGGCGTCGTGGTAGCCGCACGGGGTCTCGTAGAACGTCGGCGGGTTGTCCGGGAACCAGCGGGCGAGGGTCTGGTGGGTGAGGCGCAGCATCGGGTTCCGGTCGAACCCGGCCCAGACGTTGAAGACGAACGTGCCACCCGGACGCAGGACACGCCGCGCTTCTCGATAGGCGGCGGCCTTGTCCGGGAAAAACATGACCCCGAACTGGCAGACCACGACGTCGAACGACGTATCGGGGAACGACAGGGCGGTGGCGTCCGCCTGCCGCCAGTGGATGCGCGCATCGCCCGGGAACTTCGCCTTCGCGTGCTCGAGCATCGGCTCGTTGAGGTCGGTGGCGGTGATCGACGCGCCATCGCCCGCCGGCAGCCGCTCCCGCAGGCGGCGGGTGGCGATCCCGGTGCCGCAGGCCAGCTCCAGGATGCGCACCGTGTCGGCCCACGGGATGCGCTGAACCAGGTCGGCCGCGTACGGCTCGAACAGCAGCGGCCCCAGGTGCTGGTCGTAGTTCGCGGGAATGGAACCGACGAAGCGGGCGTCCTTCTCCGACACGAGTGCCTCCGTCGTCAGACGCCGAACTGCCGCAGGTGATGATCCATGTGGCGGCAGGCGCCGGCGCTCGCCGTCACCGCTTGCGCTTCCCCGGCTTGACCACTTCGCCGATGGTCAGCGCGGTGTCCTTCACCGTCACGCTGATGTACTCGTCAGGCTCGGCCCCATTGGGCGTGAACTTGAACGTCACGCTCCCCGCGTCCTCATCGTCGGTACGCTCGGCGTTCGACAGCATCCGCCCGTACCAGGCGACCACCGAGTCCTTCGGCTCCGACGTCTTGAAGAACCACGCCATGCTCTCGGCGGTGACCGGACCGCCAATGTCGTCGCTGTACTTCCCGCCCATCGCGTCCTCGCACTTCGCCTTGGGATAGACGGGAATCTGCGCCCCGTATACCGCTCCCGGCAGGTCGGTCCCCTTCTTCGCGCACCCGGTTCCGCCCAGTGCCGTCAACAGCAGCAGGCACGCTCCCGCACCAACGCGATCCCCGAACCTCCGCGCCATCACAGGCATGTGTCTCCTCCGATGGTGACGTGCCGCACAATATCGGGCTGCCGGGCGGTGTGTGCAAACCCGGCGTCGGCCGGCGTCTCCCATGCAGACCCATTCCAAGGAACTCCCATGCGTCCGCCGCGCGTCCACCTGTCCGCCGCCACCGTCGTCCTCCTCGCGCTCTGCGCGCTCGTCTTCCTGTTCAGCATCGCGCCGGCGCTCGGCGCGCAGGACACGGCCGTGCCGTGCCGGGATTGCGTGCGTCCCATTCCGCCCACGCTCATCCCGCCGCAGGTGGTCCGGACGTCGAGCGCGGTCCGGGTGACGCTCGCCGACCGGGTGCTGCGCTGGGAGGTCACGCAGAAATTCCAGAACCGCGGCGGCCGGGTGGGCGAGGCCGACTTCCTCTATCCGCTGCCACCGGGCGCGGCCTTCCAGGACCTCAAGCTCTCGATCAACGGCGAGCTGGTCGCCGGCGAAGTCATGAACGCGACCGAAGCGCGACGCGTCTACGAAGAGATCGTGCGGCGGATGCGCGACCCCGCCCTGGTCGAGTGGATGGGGTACGGGCTGCTGCGCGCCCGAATCTTCCCGATCGCGCCGGGCGAGACGAAGACGGTGGTGGTCCGCTACCAGGTGGTGGCGGTCCGGGAGGGCGATGCCCTGCGAGTCGACTGGACGCGCGGCGGGGGCACGGTGGCCGGCGCGGGTGGCTGGCAGGCCCAAACAGAGAACAGCTCGTTCGAGCTGACCATCGACGGCGCCGGCGAATTCGGGACGCCGTACTCGCCGACCCACACGCTGGCGACGTCGAACGACGGCTCGCGGCGGATCGTGCGCGCCACCGGCGACGCGCGCGAGCTGACGATCCTCCTCCCGATTCGCCGTCGCGAAGAGGCGTCGATCTCGGTGCTGACCTACGCGCCCGGGAACGAGGACGGCTTCGCCCTGATCGCGCTCTCGCCGCCCGACGGCGGCGACCGGTACGGGGCCCGCGGAATGTCGCGCGACGTGACGTTCGTGGTCGACGTGTCCGGCTCGATGAGCGGGCGCAAGCTCGAGCAGGCGCGGGCGGCCGGGAAGCAGCTGCTTTCTAGCCTCGCCCAGCGCGACCGTTTCCGGGTGATCGACTTCTCCACCGACGTACGGACCTTCCGCGACGACTTCGTGGACGCCACACCGATCAACGTGCAGGCCGCCTCACGATACCTCGACCAGCTGGACGCCGACGGCTCGACCAACATCTCCGGCGCGCTGGACGCGGCGCTGGCCGCGCCGGAGCGCGAGGGGCGCCTGCCGGTGATCCTGTTCGTGACCGACGGCGAGCCCACGGTGGGCGAGCGCAACGCCGACGCGATCGCGGCCGCGGCGTCCCGCGCGCGGGGGCGGCGCCGCATCTTCACCTTCGGCGTGGGGAGCGACGTCAACGCTGGCCTGGTGGAGCAGCTGGCGCTCGAGGGGCACGGTACGGCCCAGTTCGTCCGCCCCGACGAGTCGGTGGAGCGCGCCGTGTCGCTGGTGGCACAGCGCCTCACGAGTCCGGTGGCGACCGACCTCACCCTCCGTGCCGACGGCGACGACCGGAACCCCGACATCCGCCTGCTGAAGGTGGAGCCCAGCGCCACCGCCGACCTGTTCGCCGGCCAGGACCTGGTGGTGCTGGCGCGCTACCAGGGGAGCGGCCGCGCCACCCTCCGCTTCGAGGGCACGGGGGCGAACGGCCCGGTGCGCTGGACGAGCACCGTGAATCTCCCGGACCGCGCGCGCGACAACGGCTACATCGCGCGGCTCTGGGCCACCCGCCGGCTGGGTTTCCTCAGCGCCGAGAAGCGCAAGCACGGTGCGTCGAGCGAGATCGACGGCGAGATCAGGGAACTGGGCGAGCGGTACGGGATCCCGACCGAGTTCACGTCGTACTTCGTGAAGGAGCCGGGAATGGACGTGGCGCAGTTCCGGCTCCGCGACGACCGGCCGGCCCCGCCCGGTGCGCAGTTGGCGCCGCTAAGCATCGGGACGACCGGCTCGGCCGCGCCGGCCAACGAGCAGCGGTTCGAGGCGGCCAAGTCCGCCGCGGCCCAGCGCGCCGCGAACTCGGTGTCGGCGGCCGATTCGATGTCGGTGGGCGGCCAGGGGTACGGGCTCAAGGGCGGGGTGGGGGACCGGGAGAAGGACCGGGCCGGGGCCTTTGGCCGGGGCGCGACACGGCGCGCGGGAAACCGTATCTTCGTCCTGCGCGATGGGGTGTGGGTCGACGCCGGCTTCCGCGACGGGAACGGGGTACAAATCGTCAAGGTAAAGGCATTCTCCGAGGCGTACTTCAAGGTGCTCGACCTCTTCCCCGAACTGCGCGTGGCGTTCGCCCTGGGCGATCGCGTGCTGGCCGCCGGTCACCGGATCGCCGTGCAGACCGGCGACGACGGACTCGAGCGGCTGGGCGCGGCGGACCTGGCGACGCTGCGGGCCGGCTGGTGACTTGATGGACGAAGCGGACCGACTGTTCCGGCAGTACCACGCCCCCCTCGTGCGCTACCTCACGCGCCGCCTCGGCGACCGTGACTGGGCGGACGAGGTGGCGCAGGAGACCTTCCTGCGCGCGGTGAGGCAGCTGGAGTCGGGCGGCACGCTGAAGAGTGAGCGGAGCTGGCTGTTCGCGGTGGCGACGAACCTGGTGCGCGACGACGCGCGCCGGGACGCGCGCCGGCGGAAGCACCTGGCGCTGCTGGCGGAGCAGTCGCGGGATCTGGTGGTGGAGCCGGAGCCGACGTCGCTGGAGCGGGCGCAGGAAGCGGCGATGGCGCGGCGGGCGGTGGAGTCGATCGCCGAGCGCGACCGGCTGGCGCTGCTGATGCGCGAAGAAGGACTGGACTACGACGAGATCGCCGAGGCGCTGGACCTGTCGGTGGGGTCGGTGGGAACGACCCTGGCGCGGGCACGCCGCCGGCTGGTGGAAGCATACGAGGCGCTCCAGGTGGAGCGCGCCGGGAGAGAGGGTCATGCAGCATCTTGATGAAGGCACGATCCACGCGTGGATCGAAGGGTTCCTGCCGCCGGACGAGACGGACAAGGTGGAGGAGCACCTGGGCGAATGTGACCAGTGCGCGGAGGCGGTGGCCGGCGCGCGCGGGATCATCGCGGCGGCGTCGGGGATCCTGACGCACCTGGACGACGTGCCGGGGCAGGTCGCGCCTAACAGTCGCGACCAGGTCGACGGGAAGGCGCGGGGGCAGGCGAAGAGTGGCGCGCCCGGTGCCGGGGCACCCGGGGCGGGCGCCGGCAAGCCGCCGGCCGCCGGCCGGGGCTCGCGCGATTCGGCGGGCGAGATGTCGTCGCTGATCGCGGCCTTCCGCCAGGCCTCGGGAACGCAGCGGGCGATCACGCCCCCCGAGGGCCGGTCCACGCAGTCCGGGACGCCCGCCGGCGGGATGAGTCCGGCCACGGCGCTCCCACGCCCCTCGGTGGCGCGCCGGGACACGGGGACCAAGCCGGTCATTCCGCTGGTGCCCGCGGCGAGAAAGACGACGCACCGGAAGCGCCCCGCCTCCAGCGGCTGGCGCGCCCACGTCTCGCTCTGGCGCGTGGCCGCCACGGTGACCGTGGTGGCGCTGGGCGGCGTGGTCGGCGTGCGCTACCTGCCGCAGCTCATGTCGACGAAGGAGGAGAAGCTCGTCGCGAGCGGGCGGCCGGCTACGGAAGCGTTCGACGACCTGAAGCGGTCGGGCGCGAAGGCCGATTCGACGGCCAGCGCCGTGGCGGATACGTCCGTGCCGGCGGTGGATCTGCGCTCCGAGCCGGCCCCGCCGGTGTCGGAGCAGGTGGCCGTGACCTCGGCACCGGCTTCGGCGGCGAGCACGCCGCAGCAGTCGCAGGCCGAGGGAAAGGCACTCGCCGATGCGGTAGCGGGCCAGGAGTTCCGGCGGGCGGCGGTGGGCGATCGCGCGGCGGCGCAGGGGGCGGGGCGGGCGGGCGTCGCGGGGGCGGTGCAATCCGATCAGGAGAAGCTGCAGGGGACGGTGCAGAGTCGCGCGCGGCGCGAGGTCGCGGCCGCGCCCGCGGAGGCGCAAAAGCAGGTCGCCGCGAATGCGCCTCAGCCGGTGGCTGCGCCGCCGGCTCCGCCGCTCAAGAAGGAACGCGACGCGCTCGCGGCCGCGAACGAAGTGGCGAAGGTGAAGACCGACGACGGCGCGGCCCGGCGTGCGGATGCGTCGGCGCGTCTCAAGGCACCGGCCGGGGCAGCGGTGGGCGGGGTGGCGAAGGATGCCGCCAAGCCGGCGGCGGTCTCGTCAGGCGTCACGGCGCAGGCGGCCAGGACCCCGACGCCGCTCGTGGAGCTCAGCCCGACGGGTTCGGTCGCGTCCGCCGATTCGTCCAAGGGCGCCCGTGGGGGGACGCTGTCGACCTTGTCGGTTTCCTCCGCGCCGGCTGCTCCGTCAGCGGCTCCGCCCGCGGCCCGGCCGGCGCTCCCCGCCCCCTCGTGGGCGCTGGGGTGCTACGAGCCGAAGCTGGCGGCGTGGTCGATGGCGCCGGATCCGGGCGAGGCGCGGTTCGTTGCTCCGCCGCAGCGGTTCGTCCTCGAGGACACGCCGGCGCCCGGTCCGTCGCGCCGCTTCACGGTGCGGCCGGCCACCGCCGAGATGCGGACGCCCCACCAGGCGATGTGGTGGATGCCGCTGGGCGTCGACTCGGTGATGGTGACCTGGAGCGCGGGGAGCAAGGGGCTGCGGATGCGGCTCACGGCGTCGAAGGACGGGCTCCGCGGCACCGCGATGTCGTTCTGGGACAACGGCGACCCGTCGCAGTACGCCGAGGTGACCGCGAGGCGGGTGAACTGCAAGTGACCTAACGGTGGCGGGGGATGTGGATCGCTCCCTTCACGTCATCGTAGTTGATCCCGCCGCTGCCGGCCCGGCCGACGGTGAAGTCGCCGCCCACGTGCTCGACGTTGATCCCGCCCGACCCGTCGCGGTCCACCACCACCGAACCGCTCACGTCGCTGGCGTCGATGCCGCCCGAGCTGTCCTGGATGACGTGCACGGTGCCGGTGACCCGCCGCACCTCGATCTCGCCCGATCCGTCCTCGATCTCGACGTCGCCGCCGATGTCGGTGAGCTTCATCGAGCCCGAGCTGTCGTGCACCCGGAGCGTGCCGGAGGTGTTCGAGACATCGATGTCGCCGGAGCTGTCATCGAGGTCGAGCGCCCCGACGTCGTGGATCTCCAGGTCGCCGCTGGTGTCGTCCACCCGCATCGCCATCCCGCGCGGCACCTCGATCACCAGGTCCAGCGCCTGGTTCGTCCGGCCGAAGGAGATCCCGGAGTGCTGCGGCATGTCCACCCGGATCTCGATCGCATCACCGTGCCGCTCGGCCACCAGCTGGATGTCGTCGAGCCAGCTCTCGCGTGACGCGATGGCGGTGCCGTGGACCGTCACCGTTGTGGCGCCGGCGCGCCCCGAAATCCGCAGCACTCCGGCCCGCGCATCGACGGTGACCCTGGTGACCCCGGCGGCATCGAGCGACGCGTTGCGGGGCGCGGTGTAGTCGTGCCAGGACTGGCTCCGGGCGGTGGCCGCGCATCCGATCAGGGCGACGGCAACGACGAGCAGGAGCTTGCGCATGGGAACCTCGGGGAATCTGACGCGGACGCCGGCGAACGTCCGCCCCTACGCGCGCGGCGCGACGCCCGGTTTCACGACCCCGCGGGGCGCTCGTCGGGGAATACCGTAGGAACGCGCCGGGCGCAGGCGACCAGGGCCCGCGCCCACCCGGTGTGCTCCATGAGCACCCCGACCGAGCCGGAGAGGGCGAGGCTGCCGTTCACCACCGCCGACACCGGGTCGAGGGCGCCGCGCACGATCCGCTTCCAGACGTGGTAGCTGCCGCGGAGGGCGAAGGGGGCGGTGACCGCCGGCGCGGCCACGACCGTGGCGCCGCCGCACTCGCCGCCCCGCAGGTCGAGCTCGATGGCGACGTCCTGGTTGAACCCGACCGCCGGGTTCTTGTCGAGGACGAGGGCCACGGCCCAGGTCCAGCGGCGGCCGGCGTCTCGATAGGCGGGGTCGCCGTTGATGGCGTCGCGAAAGGCGTCGGCCCACGATTGGGTGAAGGGCGTGTGCATGCGCGGTCAGGGAGGGAGGCAGGCGGTCGCGCGTGAGCCGCGTAAAGTTGGCATGTGTCCTCTCATCGCGTGAAACCGATCGCACGACGCGGCGAGCGTCGCCCGCAGTTGATGGTCAGGCGGTCGCCGGCTGTCGCGCCAGACGGCTGTCGCGCGCGGCGCCGCTGACCACCCGCATCACCGCATGCCCCAGCGCCACGAGGCCGACATAGGTGGCGGCGTCGGCCAGCATCGGAGCAACGCCCCGGGCGAACACCATCCACTCGGGGTAGACCGCCGCGTACAGGTAGTCCCGCGGTGGCCCGATGACTCCCACGATGATGAGACACACCGCCAACCCTCGCCAGCCAAACCGGCGAGCCACGCGCCAGGTGATGAGATAGATCGGGGCGCAGGAGACGGCGAATCCGAGGAAGAAGAGCGCCAGCACCCCGGGTGTCGAGGGGATGGCCACCCGCCATACGCCGATGGCCTGACCCGACACGATCGCGCCCATACCCAGGCAGGCGGCGGCGCCGCCGCCTGCCAGGGCCCCTCCGACGCGGAGCGAGGGCGCGCGGGTGAAGTAGACGGCGGCGGCCAGCGCGACGGTGTACGCGGCGGTCATCGCGATGATCTGCAGTGGTGTCATCTGTCCCATGGCCTAACGCGCAGCGGCCCCCGTGCTCTCCTCGACCCCGGACGGTTCACTGTCCCCGTATTCCGCCGCTGAAGAAGCCGCCTGGTCAGCCAGCTCCATTGGCGTCGGCGATCTCGCCGCCTGCGCGGCCAGCCGGCCCGGCCGCTTCGAACACTAGTTAGGTGGCGCTACTCAACCCGGCTGTGGTCCCTGCGATTCCGGCAGCGTTCTTGAACCAGGCGGAAGCGCAAGTTGCGCGGCAAGGTCTTCCATTTGGCGTCCGCGAAGGCGGGCCCAGCCCGGCAGCCGGAGCGCGCCGTTGGCCAGCAGGACCGCCCCACCGGCGAGCAGCCCCGCCATGGTTCCCATGTCGGTTACCTGGCCGAAGAACAGATTGGCGATCGCGAGGAGAGCCGAGGCTCCAAGAGAGGCGAGCCCAAGCCGGATCGAAGCGGTCGCGCCGCCATGGAGCGAGCCGAGACGAAGGCGATCGCCGGTTGGCGTGGGCTCCAGGAGAACGTAGAGATTGCCGTTCGTCCACTGACGCAGAGAGCCCTCCGACCTGGTTCTCCCCAGCGCATGGAAGACGTCGCGCAACTGTACGACCAGTCGCTCCCACTCCTCATCGGTGAGTCGGCGGCGAAGTGCCACCCGGCGCTCGACACCAATCGGCAGGCCCAGCAGCGTCCGGGATACGGCGCCCTGGCGCACTTCGAGCGTTTGGGCGGCGTGCGCGACGGCGTCGGGAGAGATACCAACCTCGCGGCCGATACCCTGGAGATCGGCCAGCGTCAATCCGTCGGCGCGCGAGAGGTGGTGCGGCGGTGTCGACGGCCCTTCCGCCGCTACGTGGAAGATGGTCGCGATCTCCTCCTCCGTGTACCGCCGCTCGGTCATGAGGGTAAGGTCGCCGTCGGCGAGGGCAAAGGCAAATCCGCATCGCCGACGGGCAACTGGCCCGGTGCGTTTCCGCGAGCCACGCGGTATCGTCCCCGCCCATGAAAGCGATTCAGCTGATCGCGCCGGGCGCCCCGGTCGAGCTCCGCGACGTTCCCGTGCCGGCGCCCGGCCCGGGCGACGTCCTCATTCGGGTGCGGGCCGCCGGCATCTGTCACTCCGACGCGCACTATCGCGCGGGTCGTTCGCCGACCGCACCGCTGCCCCTCACCCTCGGGCACGAGGTCGCCGGCACGATCGAGGCGGTGGGCGCACGGGTGACGCGCGCCCGCGCCGGGGACCGCGTGTGCGTGCACTACCTCGTCGCCTGCGGCGACTGCTTCCACTGCCGCCGCGGCGAGGAACAGTTCTGCGTCACGGGCTCCATGGTCGGGCACTTTCGCCCCGGGGGATGGGCCGAGTTCATCGTCGTGCCCGAGCGGAACGCCGTGCCGCTGCCGGAGGAAGTGCCGTTCGAGCACGGCGCCGTGCTCATGTGCTCGGCGGCGACGTCGCTCCACGCCTTGCGGCGGGCGCGGCTGGCGGGCGGGGAGACGGTCGCGGTGTTCGGCGTCGGGGGCCTGGGGATGTCCGCCATCCAGCTCGCCCGCGCGCTCGGCGCGCTCGACGTGTACGCCGTCGACCTCGACGCGCGCAAGCTGCAGGTCGCGCAGTCGCTTGGCGCCATCCCGGTCGATGCCTCACGCGAGGATGCCGCGGAGCAGATTCGCGCGCGCACCGGGGGGCGCGGCGTGAACGTGGCGGTCGAGGTGATCGGCCTGCCGGCGACGATGCAGCAGGCGGTGCGGTCGCTGGCCGTGCACGGGCGCGCGGTGATCGCCGGCCTGGCCGACCGGCCGCTCGTCATCGATACCTATCGCGAGCTGATCGGCCGCGAGGCGGAGGTGCTGGGCGTGAACGACCATCTCTTGCGGGAGCTGCCGCAGCTCATCGAGTTCGCGCGGCGCGGTGTGCTGGACGTGTCGCGGGTGGTGGAGCGGACGGTGGCCCTGGACGCCGCCGCGGTCGACGGGGTACTCGACGCACTCGACCGGGGCGGCGCGCCGACGCGCACGGTGATCGCGATGTAAGGCCGCGCGGGTGCGCGGGCGCCGCTCCATCAAGTTCCCGCCGGCCTATCTTCCCGGTTGCTCAGGCGCCCGACCTCGATCCGCAAGGATGACATAGCGACCACGAGAATCGCCTGAGGCTCGAAGCTCGCCGATCCTCGCCACAGGGGCGCGTAGTTGCTCGCACGTCCAATAGCCGTCGTGCAGCCACAGCGGGTGTCGATGATGAAAGGGGCACTCCGGCCACGTGGTATCGACGAAGCAGTCCTGGAAATACTGCTGGACCTCCTCAACGACCCTCTCAACGTATTCGTCCGGCGTCACATCGATCGTATCCGGTTCGTTGAAGAACTCCCGGCGCATTGACGCCACCTCTCGGATGAGGCTCTCATGGCCCACACCGAGCGTGACGTCGACATCGCTGGCAAGCAAGGCGACGGCGCGGGCCTCGTCCGCCGGCATGATTTCCACGGTGAGTGTTCTCCTAACGCGTGAAGTGTGGCACGACCCCACCGGGGGTCGCTACAGCCGCGTCAGCGTCAGCCGGGCGAACGGTCGGCGCACCCCGGCGCTGTCATTGTCCATGTGCCACTCCCAGGAGTCCGTCGCGCGACAGTAGACAAAGGTGGTATGGAACCCATCGGTTGGCGTGTAGTGGAAGACGAAGGGAATCGAGTCGCCGGCCACCGTTCCTCTGCCGGTATCCTGCGGCTTGAACGCGCTGCCCGCGGTGTTGTCGAGCCAGAGACAGGCGTACTCGCCGGAGCCGGGGTCCCGGCCGAAGAGGACGACTGCCTCATAGGCCGGCGTCCCGTTCGCGGCGCGCTCCCGGGACACCTCATGCATCTGGACATACTCGCGCCCCAGCATCCAGTCGAAGGTCACATCATGGGTGGTCGACTGCCGGCCTATCGTCCCGCGCAGCACCCAGTGCCCGATCAGGCGATCGAACAGGGAGTCGGCGGGCAGGGCCTGGGCAGGGAGCCGCGCCGAGGCGAGCAGCAGGAGAATGGACAGACGGGAGATCTTCTTCATGATAACCTCGATAGCCGCCCACGTGCGTTGCATAGCGTCCTCTGACACCTAACAAGAATCAGATCGCGCCAAGATTGCTCCTGGCGATGGTAGCCGAACCCGGACAAAGATGCCCCGCCCAGGCGGCGCTGGGACCGGGCCGAGACGGATCGAGAACCCGGCTTGGCGATGCACGAGAGCGACGGGCAGCCGACCGCAGCAACTCGGTGCGCTCAAATCGGCTGCCACGACAATTGGCAGCGTGGTGCGGTGGTCGCCGCGCCTGGGATTCCTGGCCATGGCGTGTCCAATGTGTGTTCCATCCGCCCTCGGCCGCCACCCGAGTGCACAGAGCGGAGCGTGGCGCCACGGCCACGCGCGGCCCAATTTATCGACACACCGTGCCCCAATCACCCAGCGGCGACTCCCGCCGCAGCCACCGGGCGCCTCAACGCCGCCCTCGCCGGTCGCTACCGGATCGAGAAGCAACTCGGTCAGGGCGGCATGGCCAGCCTCGACCGCGAGCCCCAACTCGGCATCGACGAAGCCGTTCGCATCACGACGCAAGTCGCCGACGCCTTGGACTACGCCCACCGCCACGGCGTCATCCATCGCGACATCAAGCCCGAGAACATCCTGCTGCACGACGGCCGTTTCGATCCACGACCCGCAGGCTTGCGACAAGGCCCTCGCGCGAAATGATACTTCGCGTCTCATTCTGACCAGGAGTTGCGATCACCAATCATTCGGTCGTGATTGCGGGCGGCGGGCCGACGGGGCTCATGCTTGCCGGCGAATTGGCGCTGGCGGGAGTGGATGTCGCCGTCGTCGAGCGCCGGCCCAATCAGGAACTCTCCGGCGCGCGTGCCCTCGGAATCTCCTCGCGCACCATCGAAGTACTCGACCAGCGCGGCATCGCGGACCGATTTCTCTCGGCGGGACAAACGGCGCAGGTCACGGGCTTCGCCGTCACCCGCTTGGACATCAGCGACTTCCCTACCCGCCACAACTACGGACTGGCGCTGCGGCAGAAGTACATCGAGCGCATCCTCGCCGACTGGGTGAGCGAGCTCGAGGTGCCAATCCTCTACGACCGCGACATCACGGGATTCGTACAGCACGACGCGGGCGTCGACGTCACACTCGCCGACGGTCAGTCACTGCGCGCGCAATATCTCGTCGGGTGCGATGGCGGACGCAGTCTCATACGCACGGCCGCGGGCATCGACTTCCCGGGTTGGGATCCGACCACGAGCAGCATCCTCGCGGAAGTGGAAATGACCGAGAAGCCGCCCTACGGGGTGCATCGTTCGCCCGCCGGCATGTATGCCTTTGGCCGGTCGGAGTTCGAGATCAGAGGCGGCGACATCTTCTATAAGGATGTCGGTCCAATTGGCGTCATGGTCACCGAACCAACCACGAAGTCAACCGCCCAGCCGACGCTGCGCGATCTCAAGGCCCTGCTCATCGCCGCGTGCGGCACGGACTACGGTGTTCACAGCCCAACCTGGATCTCCAGATTCACAGACATGACGCGGCAGGCCGCGACGTATCGCAGCGGACGCGTGCTGCTCGCCGGCGACGCCGCGCGCGTTCACTCGCCGATCGGCGGGCAGGGACTCAGCGCAGGCGTGCAGGATGCGGTGAATCTCGGATGGAAACTGGCGCAGGTGATCACGGGCACGTCGCCGGATAGCCTGCTCGACACGTATCACGCCGAGCGTCAGCCGGTGGGTGCGCGCATACTCAAGATCACGATGGCGCAGGTCGCGCTGCACCGCGAGGATGAGCGCACCCTCGCCGCGCGCGACATGGTCGGCGACCTCCTCAAGATGGAGGAGCCGCGCAAACGCATCGCGGGAATGATGTCCGGCCTGGACATTCGGTACGATCTGGGAGAGGGGCATCCGCTGCTGGGCCGTCGCATGCCCGATCTCGATGTAGTCACCGCCAGCGGCCCGCGGCGCGTCTTTGGTTTCCTTCACAAGGCTCGGCCGATGCTTCTCAACTTCGGCGCGGCGGGTGCCTTCGATATCGCGCCGTGGTCAGACCGCGTGCAGTACGTCGACGCGACATACGCCGGCGAGTGGGAACTTCCGGTGATCGGCGATGTCGCTGCGCCCGTGGCCGTGTTGATCCGCCCCGACGGCTATGTCGCCTGGGTCGGCGACGGAACGTCACACGGGCTGACGGAAGCGCTGACGACCTGGTTCGGGACGCGGGTGCCACGCCAGGGCACGATCACCCTGCCAAGTGCGGCGCCCGCGGCCGATACGGCCTAACGCGTTGGGCGCCTGAGCCCACGTTCAGCGGCAAGCGAGTCAATAGCACGCGCGGGCGCAGCCTGCGCCGATCCCGGGATCGCGCATCAACGGCGGTTCGTCAGGCGTCGCAGGGCGCCCTTGACCTCCGCCGGCCCGAGCCATACTCTGTATCACAAAGTACTTGACATTCTATCATCAACACGCGGACAGCGCGTCCGATTGAGCGCCGGGAGGTAGTCGTGAAGACGTGGGGGCGACGCATCCGCGGGGCAATCGGAATGGGCCTCGCCTGGGGAGCGGCAGGGTTTGGCGCGGGCATGCTGCTGGCGCGGGTGCCCGGTTTCCACTCCGACCTTCCGTTTGCCCTCCTGTTTGCTCCGCTCGGCTTTTTTACCGGCATCATATTCTCCGGCGTCCTCGTGGTTATCGAGGGCCGTCGCGGGATTGATCGCATGTCGCTGTCGCGCTTTGCGGGGTGGGGCGCCGTGAGTGGCCTGCTGCTGTCCGGGATCTTCGTCGTCGGCGCGGCCCTTCGAGGGGCGCCCTTGTGAGGAGAGTTCCTGGTGTTCGGTCCCGCGCTCGCCTTGGCTGGCGCGGTCTGCGCTGCGGGTTCGCTGGCCGTGGCCAGGCGAGATGAAAGGCGAGCACTCCCCGGCCCCGGTGGGGATCCGGCCGAGGCCGACCTTACCGGGGACGAAACGCGGGAACGGCTCGGACGCGGTGACTGACGTGTGCGCGTGGCTCCAGCCCGCCGCTTCGGAGGACGTTGCTCATCCACAGGTGGATGGTAGCAGGGACGCCTAACAAATAGCGCTCAGCGGCGGGCGCTCGCGCCCGCTGGGCGTGACGACCGTCGAGTTACCCGCCACTGTGCTGGGTGCCAACCGAGCAGCCCCAGTGAGCGCCCGTCCGCGGCAGCACAGGTTAGGTGGCCGGGTCACTCGCCTTCGAGCTCCAGATAGCGTATTGCTCTTACGCGACCACGCACGACGACCGCGCGGTACCATTCATGTGCGACAGTAACAACCGTCGAGTCGCCAACTCGGGTGAAGGTCATCGCCGAATCCTGATCAGGCGTCTGGGCCGCGATGTACCCGAGGTGAACCAGCATAGCATAACTGCGACCTGACCGTGCACCAAGTTCCACACGCAGGGAGTCCAGCGATAGGCTCCATGTGGAGTCTGTGTTGACATCGCTGAATTGGGCGCCCCGGCGCGCGCCCACGCCACCCAAACCGCCGCAATCCCGCGCCCGCGTCCCGTGCGACCGGACGGTCATCCCGCCCCGTTGGCCTCCGCGATCTCGTCAACCGCGCCGCCCCGCCCGCGCAACGCCCGGAGCGCCGTCCCACCGGCCGCGATCGCGCCGGCCGGGATGTAAATGTAGAACGTGTAGAAGCGCCACCAGATCAGCGACGCGCCGAAGATCGCCGGCGGGATGGTCCCCCCCAGCGCCGCCCGGTACGCCACCTCGATCAGCCCGCCGCCGCCCGGCGCCGGCGCCACCGCGCCCCCGAAGATCAGCGCCAGCGGCCAGAGGACCAGCGGCGCCAACGGCGTCTCCGGCGCCGACGCCCAGACCAGCGCCGGCAGTATCGTCAGGCGGCAGAGGACGTGGATGACCGAGAAGACCAGCGCCAGCAGCATCATGCCGCGCCGGGCACGCCGCGCCGCCGACACCGCATCCCGCGTGTGGCGCAGCAGCCGCTGGACCTTGCGCCACAACCACGCCGTCATGCCGATCGCCGATGCCCACCGCGGCGGCGGACCGCTGGCGTTGCGCCGGCTGAGGAGGAGCACCAGCACCCCGGCTCCCAGGACGAATCCCGAGTACCCGCCCACCAGGCCGGCCAGTCCCCCGAACACCCGCCCCGATCCCCGGAGAAACACCGCCAGCGCCAGGCCCACCACCGCGATCGACAGCGCCTCCAGCACCAGCTCGGTGTACAGGATCAGCAGCGTGCCGGTGACCGGCGTGCCGGCCTCGGCCAGGATCACGAACCGGGCCGGCTCGGCGCCGGACCGCGACGGCGTGATCGAGGCGCCGAAGTCGCCACCTAACGAAGTCCGGACAGAGGTCGTGAAGCGCAGCGGGACGCCGTAGGCGCGGGCGCTGAGCTGGAGCTTGAGCGCCCGGGTGATGATCTCCATCGCCCACGCCGAGAAGGCGATCAGGTGCGCGTACCACGGGAACGAGACCGCCGCGCGCTCCTGCGGCCAGCTGCTGATCACGATGTAGAGCGAGGCGCCGATGGCGGCGGAGAACGAGAGCGCGACGAAGAGCCAGCGGCGCCAGCTCACTGCCCGCGCGCGACTTCGAGAGCCGACATCCGCCTCGGCACGGGGACGGGCACCCGGTCGCCCTTGATCGCGCGCCAGAGGATCCGGTTGAACAGCTCCTCGTCGGCGACGTCCTCCCAGCGGAGGTCCAGCCGCTCCGACTCGACGGCGTTGCGCCCCACCGACGTGTTGCGCTCGTCGAGCGGGACCGACGGCCGGAGCGCGGCGTACGGCGCCAGGTCCGGCGTGTCCGCGAAGATGCCGCGCAGCGGGCGGCCATAGAAGTCGAACTGCGACAGCGACTCGAGCCCCAATATTTCCTCGACGGTGGCGATCACATCGGTGGTGTTCGCGAACCGGTGGATGGCGCCGGGGCGGCTGTACGGCGAGATCACGAACAGCGGCGAGCGGTGCGAGTCGACGTGGTCGGAGCCGTTCTGGGCGTCGTCCTCGAGGACGAAGACCACCGTCGACTTCCAGAACGGCGACCGCGACAGCGCTTCTATGATCCGCCCGAGCGCCAGGTCGTTGTCGGCCATCATGGCGCGCGGCGTGGGGTGTTTCGCGGCGGCGCCGGCGGTGTGGTCGTTGGGGAGGCGGAGGATCTGGAGCGCGGGCATCGATCCCTGCCGCACGTACCCGCCCAGCTCGGCGATCCAGACGTCGGCGCGGCGTTGGTCGAGGATGTCGAGGTTCCACCCCGGGTAGTCCGGGCTAGTGTGGGCGCGCAGGAACGGCTTTACGCCCGAGTAGCCGGCGGGCGCCGGCGCGTCGGGGTCGGCACCGTCCGCCCGCACGAACTCGCCGAAGTTGCGGAAGGTGATCCCGGCGCGCTGGGCGAGGTTCCACAGGTAGCCGTTCACCGGAGAGTTGGCGTCGTCCTCCTCGTCGTCAGGCACGGTGTCGCGGTTGGCGCCCTCGTAGTCGTAGGTCCGCCCTCGCTTGGAGTAGTGGGATGCGATCGTCTTCACGAGGTAGTCGCCGGCGTACGCGCCCACGGACCAGTTGTGTCCGTCGCCGCTGACCTCGGCGTTCACGAAGAACCGGTCGAAGATCCCGAACCGCTCGGCCAGCGCGTGGTGGTTGGGAGAGACCGGGCGCGGGAAGAAGAGCTGGCTGGTGTCGCCGTCGCCCTGCCTGAGGTCGCCCAGCACCTGGTCGTAGGTGCGGTTCTCCTTGATGATGTAGATGACGTGCTCGAATGGCGGGTAGCGGCCGGCGGCGACGCTGGTCCCCCGCTGGCCGCTGGCGCCCGTCCAACCGTTGGCGATCGCGTTGCGGGCGGTGAGCGCGGACAGCTCCGGGCCGGCCGCGCCGGCCAGCGGCGCGATGATCAGCGTGCCGGACGTCTGCCCCAGCGTGTAGCTGCGCCGGCCGCCGTGCAGGGAATTGAGCGGCGACGGGCCGCCGCGATTCGGTCCGGTGCCCCGTCCCTTGCCGTTGACGACGAACATCGTGTCGCCGCGCACCGCGAGCGCGGTGGGATACCACTCCATCGGGATCCGTCCCGCCAGCCGGTCGTCGGCGCCGGCGGCGCCTCCGCCCGCGGACGCACCGAGGTCGAACACCGCCACGGCGTTGTTGTCGGCCTCGGCCACGAACAGCCGGCGGCCGTCGGCGGAGAGGGCGAGCGCGTTGGGCGTGCTCCCCTCGTGAGGCCCGGCGGGTCCGTGGTCGAGCAGGCGGGTGAGGACGCGCAGCGCCTTCGTGTCGACCACCGCGACCTGGTCGGTGCTGGCCGATGCGACGTACAGGCGCGAACCGTCGCCGTTGAGCATGAGCGCCGATGGGTGCCGGCCCACCACGATCCGCCGCGCTTCGACCAGGGTGCCGGCGCTCGCCGGTGCCGGCCGCAGCACCGACACGGTGTGTCCTCCCCACGCCGAGACGTAGACGGTTCCGTCAGGCGCCACCACCACCGCATATGGGTACCGCTCGGTGCCGATGCGCTGGACCACGCGGCCGGTGGCGACGTCCACCACCGCCAGCGCGTCGCCGAGGTTCTCGGCCACGTACAGGCGCGATCCGTCAGCGGAGAGGGCCAGGCCGGCGGGATATCGGGTGCCGGCCTCGCCGCGCTTCGGCGCGAGCACGATGCTGTCGGCGAGGGTGGCGGCGCCGTCCGCCCAGCGGTAACGGTAGACGACGTCCTGGTTGCCGCCTGACGCGAACAGCGTTTGCCCGTCGGGCGAGAACGCGAGCCCCAGGAAGGCCGCCTCCTGGAGCAGGGTCTGCACCACCCGGCCCGAGGCGCGGTCCACCACCTGCACGCCCTGCTCGCGCCAGCCGTTGAGCAGGACGATCAGCCGGTCGCCCGCCGGCGAGAGGGCGATCGCCAGCGGCATCGAGCCGAGTTCGTGGGAGACACCGGCGGGATCGAGGCGCTTGCCGGTGGGGAGTCGTGAGGCAGCGGCCGCCGGGTCGGCGTCGCCGCCGGCGCGGTCGGCCCCGGCCCCGGGCGGTGCGGCGCGGCATGCGGCCAGCGTCAGCGCCGCGGTGAGCGCCGGTGTCGCGAGGCGGCGCACCATCAGCCGGCCGGTGTCCGCGGAGCGCGCACCGGTGAACGAAGCGGTGAGGGGCAGAATGGCGGGCTCCGGCGATCGGGGGGGGAAGGGCGGGAGGAGGCCGCCCTGAATGTCGCCGCCGGCCGGCCTCAGCGCCACGCGCCCAGAATCGCCCCCATGATGAGCAGGTACAGGAGCTGGTAGCCGCCGTCGATGATGAACGTCGCGAGGCGCTTGTTCGAGTACACGTTGGCGGTGAGGCCGATCGTGAACGCGAAGCCGAGCCAGGCGAGCGCGCCGATCTTCATGCCGTTCATGGCGCCGCCCGCGCCGGTGAGCGAGACGAAGGCCGACAGGACCCACGCCATCACCAGGAAGCAGGCGAACGAGACGCCGTACGCCGGACCGGCGGTGGCCTGCATTTCCTTGACCTGCTCGGGCGAGTAGCCGTGGGCCGCCACCCAGCGTTTGGCGAACAGGAGCGGAGAGTACCAGAGGGCGCCGAGCCCGAATGCCACGATCGCGGCAACCAGGACGGCGAGGTAGTTGATGTGGATCGGCAGCAAGGTCACGGGATTCTCCGGTCAGGGTCTGATGGTGTCGAGCGCGTTGGCGCGCGCGGTGGCCGAATCGGACGCCTTGAGCGCCTTCTGCACGCCCTGGGCGCCGGGGAGCTGGGACGCGCCGATGGCGCTGTCGCGCTGCCGCTGGGTGAGCGAGTCGCGGCCGGCCTGCTTGGGCGGCTCTTTGGCGCAGGCACCGGCGAGCAGCAGCGCGGCACACACGGCCAGGAGCGCGTTCCGGCGGGTGGCGCCGGGCCGGGGCGGGGCAGAGGGTGGGATCATGGTAGGCCTCCGGGTGGGATGGGGTGACGGGGGCGGGGCGGTGGCGGACGGTGCGACGGTGGCCGGGACTCGTCAGGCAGGCGGGCACCGGTCACGGCCGGCTCCCTCCGCACGCGCCGAGCAGGCGGCGGGGCGCCGGCGCGTTGGGCAGGAGGTCGCGCGCGGCACGGGCGTGGACCCGCACCCGCGCGCAGTTGCCGCGGGCGGCGTACGCCTCGGCGGCACGGATGTGAATCCGGTAACTGCCGGGATCGAGCCAGGCCGCGCGCTCCAGCTGCGTCACGCGCGTCCCGCCGCCACTCCCCTCGCTGTAGACCTTCATCGCCGCCAGCTGGGTGAGGCCGCGCGTGACCGCCAACAGGCCCGCCAGCGCGGCCACCGCGAACGTGAGCGCGCGCGCGCGCCGGGACGGGCGCCAGGTGTACCGCGCCGGAATCGCCCCGGTCATCGCTCCCATCGCCGTCCAGGCGACCAGGGCCGGCGCGGCCAGCAGCAGCACGGCGTCGAACGACGCCGTCACCGCGACGGCCAGCAGCAGCCCGCCTGACGCGATGCCGCGCGTCACTACCTTCGGATCGGCATCGTCACCCATCCGGCCAGCGTGGACCAGCACCCCCAGCAGCGCCAGCGCCAGCAGCGCGAACGAGACGATCCCGCGCTCCGACACGATCGCCGCCCAGTCGCTGCTGGGCCACGGGTTGGCGGTGGTGCCGTCTTCGGTGAACGATGGATCACGCCGTACCGCGTACTTCGGGTAGGCCACCGGCCAATTGCCGGGCCCCACGCCCAGCACCGGATGCGCCACCGCCATGCGGAGCGTCGCCGCGTACTGCACCAGCCGGCCGCGGCCGCTCCCTTCGCGGTAGTTCACCACGCCGGCGACGGTGTCGAGATACGGCGTGTCGCTCCGCCACTCGAGGGTGTTGGGAATCGCCAACGCCGCGCCGGCGCCCACCAGCGTCGCGATCGCGCCGCCGCGCAGGCGGGCGCGCCGCACCGGCTCCAGCCAGGCCGCGCGCCGCCGCCACGCGAACCACGCCATGCCGGCGACCGAGACGATCGTCGCCAGCCACGCCGCGCGGCTGCGCGACAGCACCAGCGCCGCGATCAGGACCGCGAGTCCCGCGTTCCAGAGCGCCGCGGTCCAGCGTCGCCGCGACTCGAGCACGCGCAGCGCCACCAGCGGCGCGCCGATCGCGCCCAGGTGCGCCACGAAGTTGCGGTTCCCGAACGTGCCGCCCGGCGCGCGGTTGAGGCTGAAGTAATCCGAATCGACGCCGTACGCCTGGAGCAGCGACGTCGCGGCGCCGGTGATCGCCGCGATGGCGAGTGCGCCGAGGATCGCGTCGGCGAAGCCGGCGAGGGCCAGCGCCCGCGCGCTCCAGAAGAGCGCCGCCGCCGACACCGCGATCGCCATCGCCCGCGCCGCCAGCCACCCGTTGGGCGCGAGCAGCGCCGAGAGCAGCGCGAGCAGCAGGGAGCCGGCGAGGAAGAGGTCGGGGCGCGCGAAGGGAATGACCCGCGCCCGGGAGAGCACGAGCAGGCCGGCGGTCGCGGCCGCGACGTGCAGCACGATCTCCTTGGGGACGAAAAAGCGATCGAGGTCGAACGGCCGGTACGGCGACGCCGCGAGCACGATCGCGACGGCGGCGGCGCAGATGATCGCGAGCGCGAGCCGGTCGCGCTGACCCGGCGCGCGCGCGCCGGCCGCCGCCGCCCCGCGCGCCGCGGCGACGCTCATGCCGGCGACGCGCCGAGGGCGGGGAAGCGCACGGGCATGGTGGACACCGCGACAGGGGACCGATGCGGACCGGGCCGGGCGCGGAGCCGCCCGACAGGGGACGGCTCCGCGACCCGGATTCCGGTCGCGACGCGAGGGAGCGGGCCTACCTGGTGAAGATCAGCGGCCCCGCTTGCGTCCGCGCGCGTTCTTCTTGGGAGCGGGCTTGGCCACCTTGCGGCCGCCGGCCTTGGCGACGGCCTTGAGCCATTTCTGCGACGCGCCAAAGGCGCCCTTCTTGCCGCCGTAGGACGCGTCGCCGAAGTAGGCGGTGTGCCGCGGGCGCCATCCGTCGGTGGTGCGCCGGTAACCGACGCGCACGAAGTAGCCGTGCGTCCGGGTGGATTCCTGATCGATGCGACTGATGCCGGGGATGCCGGTGCCGGGGCCGCGTCGCCTCCTGGCTGCCTTGGGCATGGTTCTTCTCCACGAGCTGGTGGCCGTCTCGGCGCGGTCCGGGAAGGCCCGATCTGAGCCTAACCGCTGCCAACACCGGCCAGTTCACGTACTAGAGTAGCGCGGTCAGGCACATAACGCAATACGTGTCCAGGCCGCCCAGCCGGCGCCCCGTCCTAACAGGTCGCGCGGCGCCGATCGCCCGTCACCCGACTCCGGGTTCCACATGGCGGACAGCCGGCCCTTGCGTCGCGCCTCCGCGTGACCGAAGATCGACGACTCGCCGGGACGTCCCGACGCTCACCAACCGCCGACATCATCGACAGGAGCCCCCGCCGTGGCCGCCAGTCCCCTCCGTTTCTCCCCCTTGCGCCGCGTGCCTCGTGCGCTCGGCCTGGGATTCGCGCTCGCCGGTGCGTTCGCGGCCGCCGGCGCCCAGAGCTACGACAGCACCGCGTTCACCGCGCACCAGTGGCGGGAGATCGGTCCGTTCCGCGGCGGCCGCTCGGTGGCCGTGGCCGGCTCGGCGTCGCGGCCGTGGGAGTACTGGTTCGGTACCACCGGCGGCGGCGTGTTCAAGACGACCGATGGCGGAACGACCTGGACGCCGGCCGCCGACAAGTATTTCGGCGGCACGATCGGCGCGATCGGCGTCAGCGAGTCGAATCCCGACATCGTTTACGTCGGCACCGGCGAATTCCCGATCCGCGGCAACGTCTCGCACGGCGACGGCGTGTTCAAGACGACCGACGGCGGCAAGACGTGGGCGTTCGCGGGGCTGGGCGACTCGCGCCAGATCTCGCGGGTCCGCGTCAACCCGAAGAATCCCGACATCGTCTACGTCGGCGCGCAGGGACACGTCTTCGGGCCCAACGCCGAGCGCGGCGTGTTCAAGACGGTGGACGGCGGGAAGACGTGGACGAAGGTGCTCTACCGCAACGACTCCACCGGCGTCACCGACCTGGTGATGGACCCGACCGATCCCGAAGTGCTCTACGCGGCGTTCTGGCAGGCGTGGCGCAGGCCGTGGCAGCTGGTGTCGGGTGGCGCGGGGAGCGGGATCTTCAAGACCACCGACGGTGGCGCGCACTGGGCCGAGCTGACCCGGAACCCCGGTCTCCCGTCAGGCATTATCGGCAACATCGGCCTGGCGGTGTCGCCGGCGAACCCGAAGCGGGTCTGGGCGATTGTTGAAGCCGACTCCGGAGGAGTCTTCCGGTCGGACGACGCCGGCCAGACGTGGACGCGACTCAACGGCGACCGGCGGCTCCGCCAGCGCGCCTGGTACTACACCCGCATTTTCGCCGACCCGATCGACGCCAACACGGTCTACGTGCTGAACACGGGCTTCTACCGTTCGTCGGACGGGGGCGCCACCTATCGCGGCATCCCGGTGCCGCACGGCGACAACCACGACCTCTGGATCGCGCCCAACGACTCGAGCCGGATGATCGAGTCCAACGACGGCGGCGCCAATGTCTCGTTCAACCGCGGGCGCACCTGGTCGGAGCAGGACCAGGCGACCGCCCAGTTCTACCACGTGATCACCACCACCCACTTCCCGTACAAGGTGTGCGGGGCGCAGCAGGACAACTCGACCCTCTGCGGCCCCAGCCGCGCGCAGGGCGGAATCGGGATCGGCGAGTGGCACGACGCCGGCGGCGGGGAGAGCGGCTACATCGCCGCCAGGCCCGACGACCCCGACATCACCTACGCGGGCAGCTACGGCGGCCTGCTGTCGCGCAAGAACGCGCGCACCGGCGATGAGCGCGACGTGAATCCGTGGCCCGA
Organism: Gemmatimonadaceae bacterium; assembly: GCA_041483735.1. Classification (GTDB taxonomy): domain Bacteria; phylum Gemmatimonadota; class Gemmatimonadetes; order Gemmatimonadales; family Gemmatimonadaceae; genus JBGPGH01. The sequence continues at coordinate 33,453 of JBGPGH010000024.1, forward strand.
CAATCCGATGGGGCACGATGCCGCCGACCCGCTCTACCGGTTCCAGTGGACCTTCCCGATCGTGCTGTCGCCGCACGACCCGAACATCCTCTATGCGGCGGCCAACGTCCTGTTCAAGTCGACCAGCGAGGGACAGCGCTGGACGGCGATCTCGCCGGACCTCACCCGCCACGACCCGAAGACGTTAGGGTCATCGGGCGGGCCGATCACCAAGGACCAGACGTCGGTGGAGTACTACGCCACCATCTTCGCGGCCGCTGAATCGCCGCTGACCGCCGGCGTGATCTGGACCGGCTCCGACGACGGACTGGTGCACGTCACCCGCGACGCGGGCGCGCACTGGACGAAAGTCACCCCGCCGGCCGCCGACCTCCCCGAGTGGGCGCGGATCTCGATCATCGAGCCGTCGCACTACGCCGCCGGCACCGCCTACCTCGCGGCCAACCGGTTCCAGCTCGACGACATGCAGCCGTACCTCTTCCGGACCACCGACTACGGCGCCACCTGGAAGCGGATCGATGCCGGCATCACCCGCACCGAGTTCACCCGGGTGATCCGCGAAGACCCGGTGAAGCCCGGGCTGCTCTACGCCGGCACCGAGCGGGGCGTCTGGATCTCGTTCGACGACGGCGCGCACTGGCAGTCGCTGCGTCGCAACCTGCCGATCGTCCCGGTCCACGACCTGGCCATCGCCGGCGCCGACCTGGTGGCCGCCACCCACGGCCGCTCCTTCTGGATCCTCGACGACCTGTCGCCGCTGCGGCAGATGACGCCGGCGATCGCGGCCGGCGGTGCACACCTCTTCGTCCCGCAGAATCCCGTGCGCGCGTCGTTCGGCGGCGGATTCGGCGGCGGCGGGGGCGCCCATCCGGCCGGCCGCAATCCGCCTGACGGCGCGGTGATCCACTACTGGCTCGCGCAGCCGGGCCAGCTGGTCACCCTCGAGTTCCTCGACGCCCGCGGCGCGGTGATCCGCCACTTCACCAGCGAGCAGGACTCCTCCGTCCGCGCCGACAGCCTGCGGGCCGACAGCGTGTGGCGCACGCGCGCCGACAGCCTGGCGCGCGCCGGGGTGAGCGCCGACAGCATCAAGAAGCTGCAGACCGCGTTCGAGGCGCGCGCCTCGGCCGGGGCGGGTGGGGGCGGGGGCGGGGGCGGTGAGGAAGACGGACCGCGGCGGGCGCCGCCGCCGCCGCGCGTGCCCAACAAGGCCGGCGTGAACCGATTCGTGTGGAACCTCCAGTATCCCGACGCCGCGACGTTCGAGGGACTGATCATGTGGTCGGGCGGGACGGCGGGCCCGGTGGCGCCGCCGGGCACGTACGCGGTGCGCCTGACGAGTGGCGCGATCACCGAGACGCAGCCCTTCACCCTCCTGCGCGATCCGCGGTCGCGGGCCGCCGATGTCGAGTACCAGGAGCAGTTCACGTTCGCGATGCGCATTCGCGACCGGCTGTCGGAGGCCAACAACGCCGTCCGGACCATCCGGAACGTGCGCTGGCAGCTGGGCGAACGGCGGGCGAAGCTCCCGGCCGCGACGCAACCGCGCCTGGATTCTCTCACCGGGACCTTCCTGACCTCGTTAGGGAACGCCGAGTCGGAGATCTACCAGGTGAAGAACCGCAGCGGGCAGGACCCGCTCAACTACCCCATTCGGCTGAACGACAAGCTGGCCGGGGTCTACAACCACGTCCAGAGTGGCGACGCCCGGCCCACGGCGCAGTCGTACGTGGTGTTCGACCGGCTGTCGGCGCAGCTGGGTACGCAGCTGGCGGCCCTGAAGGCGGCGCTCGACGGCGGGCTGCCGGCGATCAACGCGGCGCTCACCGCCGCCGGCCAGGCGCCGGTGGTGCCGGGCACCGCCGAACCGCCGCGACGCCGCGGCGCCATCGCCGCCGGCGGCGGCGACACGGACGAGGATAAGTAGAGGGAGTACGGCCATGACGCCACCCGGACCATGGGTCGGGAAGTACGACGCCGGCGTGCCGGCGACGCTCGAGCCGTACCCCGACCGCACCATCCTCGACGGCCTCGCCGACATCGCCCGCGAGCGGCCGGACCATCCCGCGATCCTCTTCAAGGGCGCGACGATGTCGTACGGCGAGCTGGAACGGCTGAGCGACACGTTCGCGGCCGCGCTCGCGGCCGATGGGGTGGCGAAGGGCGACCGGGTGGCGTTGCTGCTCCCCAACTGCCCGCAGTTCATGATCGCCCAGTACGGCGCCTGGAAGGCCGGTGCGATCGTCTGCCCGATGAACCCGATCTACACCGAGGAGGAGCTGATCGGGCCGCTGGCGCGCTGCGAGGCGAAACGGATCGTGACCCTCACCCCCTTCTACGGGCGCGTGAAGGCGGTGCAGGCCCAGACCGCGATCGGCCGGGTGATCGCCACCAACATCAAGGAGTACCTGCCGGCAGTGCTGCGGCTGCTGTTCACGCTCGTGAAGGAGAAGAAGGAAGGGCACCGCATCACGCTGCAGCCGGGCGACCGCTGGTTCCAGGCGATGCTGGCCGCGCACCGCGACGCGGCTCGGCCCGCGGTCAAGGTCTCGGCGCGCGACCACGCCACCATCCTGGCGAGCGGCGGAACGAGCGGCACGCCCAAGGGCGTCCTGGGCACGCACCGCAACCTGGTGATCTCGGGCATGCAGGCGCGCGAGTGGATGCGCCCGCTGCTCAACGACTGGACCGACATCCTGATGCTCCCGCTCCCCCTCTTCCACACCTACGGGAATACCGGGATGCAGGCGCTGGCGATCATGGCCAGGGCGCCGCTGTCACTGGTGCCCAACCCGCGCGACACCGTCGACCTGCTGAAGACGATCAACAAGGTCCGGCCGGCCTTCTTCTGCGGCGTCCCCACGCTCTACAACTCGATCCTCAACCACAAGCTGGTGCGCGCCGGCAAGATCGACTTCAGCTCGATCAAGCTCTGCTTCTCGGGATCGGCGCCGCTCATGGCCGAGACCAAGAAGCGGTTCGAGGAATTGACCGGCGGCCAGATCTGCGAAGGGTACTCGATGACCGAGGCCCAGATGGCGATTGTCGCCAACCCGGCCAAGGGGACGAAGAAGGTGGGATCGGTCGGGCTGCCGATCACCGACATCGAGATCACGATCGTCGACGCGGACGATGGGAGCAAAGCGATGCCCATCGGTAAAGTGGGCGAGATCCTGTTCATGGCCCCGCAGCTCATGGAAGGTTACTGGCACAACCCTGACGAGACTCGTGAGGTGCTGAAGAAGGGCCCGGACGGACGCACCTGGCTCTTCTCGGGCGACCTGGGTTACCTCGACGAGGACAGCTACCTGTTCATCGTCGACCGGAAGAAGGACCTGATGAAGATCGGCGGATTCCAGGTCTGGCCGCGCGAGATCGAGGAGGTACTGGCCGCGCATCCGGCGGTCGCCGAGGTCGGGGTGGCGGGGGTCAAGGACCCCGTCAAGGGCGAGATCGCCAAGGCGTGGGTGGTCCTGCGCCCCGGCGCCACCGCCACCATCGAGGAGCTGCGCGCCCACTGCAAGGCGCACCTGGCGCCCTTCCGGGTGCCGGCCCAGATCGTCTTCGCCACCGACCTGCCCAAGACGATGGTGGGGAAGGTGCTGCGCCGGAAGCTGGTGGAGCGGCACAACGCGGAGGTGGCGGCACTCGTGACGTGAGGGGCCGCCGTGTAGTTTGGAGTCGCGCGCTGTCGACTGCGTTGGTCCACCTCCCCGCCTCCCCACCTCCCAACCTCCCCTCCCACGTGCCCCCGCAGGAAACCGACGTCTGGCGCGGGTCGCCATCGCAGACCGAGAACCTCCCCTACCTGATCGGCGTGACCGCCATCCTGGTCGCGCTCACCATCGCGATCCGGCTGTTCGTGTCGGGTGGCGTGGTGCACGTGGCCGGCGGGACGCCGGCGAGCCCGGCGGTGAGCCAGGTGGCGTCGACATCACTGCTGGTCGCCTGGGTGCTGGGCCTGCTGTCGTGCCTGCGGCGAGTGCTGGCGACGCGGGCGGTGCGCTACCGGGTGACGTCGCAGCGCATCCTGGTGACCACGGGGCTGCTGTCGACGACGCAGGAGGAGATCGAGCTGCGCCGGATCCGCGACATGACGATCCGCCGCCCACTGCTGCAGCGGTTGTTCGGGCTGGGGAGCATCGTGATCACCGGCGTGGACATGTCGACGCCGCGTGAGGCGCTGCGGGCGGTGCCCAACCCGGAAGGACTGCGCGACCGGATTCGTGAGGCAATGAACGCGCAGCTGCGGGAGTTCGGGGTGAAGATGGTGGATTTCACCTGACGGAGGTCGGAGGTCGAACCACAGCGGTCAGCGGTCGGCGGTCAGCGGTCGAACTACGGAGGGCGAGGCCGGTCTCGGCGTCAGCCTCACGTTGTTTTCTCGTTTCTCGTTTGCAGTCCCCGCTCCCCGTTCCCCGTTCCCTGCGTCTGTGTCCGCTCCCCGGGTCCGAGTCAGCTCCCCACACTCATTCCCATCGTGTGATATCCCTTGTCGACGTGCAGCACCACGCCGGTGATGCCGCTGGCGAGGGGTGAGGCGAGGAAGGCGGCGACGTGGCCCACTTCATGGGCCTGGAGCGCCTCCGGCAGCGGGGAGTTGGCCTTGCAGTACTCCACCATCTTGTCGATGATCCCGATCGCGCTGGCGGCTCGTGAGGCATACGGGCCGGCGGAGATCGCGTTCACCCGGATGCCGTACCGGCGGCCGGCCTCGAAGCCCAGCGTCCGGGTGTCGCTCTCGAGTGCGGCCTTGGCCGACGACATCCCACCGCCGTAACCCGGCACCACCCGCTCGCTCGCCATGTAGGTGAGCGACAGGAACGAGCCGCCCGGGCGCATCGCCGGCGCCAGGCGCCCCACCAGCGACACCAGCGAATAGGCGCTGACGCTGACTGCCGCCAGGTACCCGCCGCGGCTGGTCTCGATGAGCGGCTTCTTCACTTCGGGCCCGTTGGCCAGCGAGTGGACGACGATGTCGAGGGGGTGCGGGCCGAAATCCTCCCGCAGCCGGGCGACCATCCCGTCCACCGAGAAGTCGCCGGTGTCCTTGTACCGCTTGTTGCTCCGGATGTCCTCGGGGGCGTCGGCCAGCGTGTCGTACGCCGCGTCGAGCGGGTAGATCTTCTCGAACTGGAGGAGCGTCCCGTCGCTGAGCTTCCGCGCTTCGTCCATCTTCCCGCGCTCGAGCAGGTTGAGGAAGATGTTGAGCGCCGGCGGCCAGGTGCCGACGCAGACCGTGGCGCCCGCCTCGGCCAGCGCCTTGGCGATCGCGAATCCGTAGCCGCCATCGTCGGCCACGCCGGCGACGAGGGCGCGGCGGCCGGTGAGATCGATCTTGAGCATGTGGGGAAATTGAGGCGGGCCAGAGGGTGAATGGAAGAGGGAGGTGGGGAGTCGGGGAGGTGGGGAGGTCGGATCCGCCCCACCCCGCGGGGCGGTGGCCCCGTTCCCCGGCTGCCGCGTTGCTTCCCGCGTTCCGTCGGTGCATCGTTTGGCGGGGCAGCCGGGTGGTTGGGCACGCAACGAACGAGGAGCACGTCATGGTGTCGGTGCTTTACGTCGACGACGACGATACGATCCGGCGGGCGGTGCAGGCGTGGCTCGAGCGCCACGGGGCCGAAGGCCTGACGGCCGAGTCGGTCGGCGCCGCCAAGAAGATCCTCGACGCGCGGACGTTCGATGGCGTGTTCATCGACATCTGGCTCCCCGACGGCACCGGCTTCGACCTGTTCGCGTGGCTCCAGGAGCATCACCCCAAGCTGACCGACCGGGTGGTGTTCATCACCGGCGACATCCAGTCCAGCGAGTCGGAGCAGAAGCAGCTGCACGCGCTGGGACGGCGCGTGCTGGGCAAGCCGTTCGATCTGCGCGAGCTGGAGCAGTATCTGCGGCAGTGGAGCGAGCAGCAGACGCGCGCCTGACGGGCGCCCTCGCTCCGCCGGCGCCCGCGACACCGCTTGCGCCGGCGCCCTCCGGACCGGGAGGGATCCCGGCCACGCCGCTGGTGACCACGCCGTACGACCGGATGTTCGTGCGCGCGCTCTGGCGGATCGCGGCGTCGGCGGTCTCGTCAGGCAACCGGGTGGCGCTGCTCACCGATGGCCCGGCGACGTTCGCGGCGATGCTGGAGCTGATCGATGGCGCCTGCGCGTCCGTCCTGCTCGAAGGGTACATCTTCCGCCCCGATGCCGTGGGGCACCGCTTCGCCGACGCCCTGATCGCCGCCGCCACCCGCGGCGTGCGGGTCCGGGCGCTGGTCGACTGGTGGGGCCGGATGGGGACGCCGCGGTCGTTCTTCCGGCGCATGCGTGACGGCGGTGTCGATGTCCGGCTCTTCAACCCGCCGGGTTTCCGCTCCTGGTTGGGCCTGGTGCCGCGCGACCACCGGAAAGTGCTGGTGGTCGACGGGGCCTCCGGCGTGACCGGCGGCATCGGGATCGGCACCGAGTGGCGCACCGGGACGTTCGCGCCGCGGCGCCAGCCGTGGCGCGACACCGCGGTGCGGATCGACGGGCCGGCGGCGGCGCAGATGACCGAGGCCTTCGAGCGGATGTGGACCCGGGCGCGCTTCCGGATCCCCCGGCGGCATCGCCTGTTGCCGCGCCGGCCGTTAGGGAGCGAGCCGGTGGCCCCGCCGGGCGTGGCGCCGGGCGCGCCGTCGCTGGTCGGCATCATCGAGGGCGAGCCGGGCCGGCTGCGGGTCGCCCGCACTCTCCAGATCCAGTCGGTGCTCGCCGAGCGGGCGATCTGGATCGCGATGGCGTACTTCGTCCCGAGCTTCGCCGAGGTCGAGGCGCTCACCGGCGCCGCCCGCGACGGCATCGACGTGCGCGTCCTGGTCCCCGGCCGCTACGACCACTTCTGGCTGAGCCTCATGACCCGCCGCTACTACCGGCGCCTGCTCGCCAACGGCGTCCGGATCTGGGAATGGCGCGGCGAGATGATGCACGCCAAGACGCAGGTCATCGACGGACGGTGGACGAGCGTCGGGTCCACGGACTTCAATCCGCTGGGGATCGCGATCAACTACGAACTGGACGCGGTGATCGACGATCGCGATTTTGGAGCCCGGATGGAGGCGACCTACCTGGACGACCTGTCGCACAGCGAGGAGATCACCATGCAGCACCCGATCATGCGGGGGCGGAACTCCAAGTCGAACGGATCGCCTTGAAGATCCGGGACCTGATTCGCCTCCTGGAGGCGGATGGCTGGTATCTCGTCCGAACGCGCGGCAGTCATCATCAGTACAAACATCCCGCCAGGCCAGGTCTCGTGACGGTGCCTGGGTCCGGGAACGACGACCTGGCGCCAGGTACGTTGAATAGTATTCTGAAGCAGGCCGGACTGAAGAGCCCCGGGCAGGAGTGATTCCCCATGAGCCGCTATCTGATCGTCATCGAGCCAACCGAGTCGGGGTTCTCGGCGTACTCTCCCGATCTACCCGGCTGCGTCTCGACCGGAGGCACACGCGACTCGGTCGAGCACAACATGCGGGAGGCGATCGAGTTCCATCTGGACGGCCTGCGCGCCGAGGGTCATCCGGTTCCGCCGCCCCACACGTCGGCCACCTGGGTCGAGGTCGCGGCCTGATCCCGAGGCACGGCCACGTGGCGAGTGTCTGGTCCAGGGAGGAAGTCGAAGCCATAGTTTCCGACTACTTCGACATGTTGAAGGCCGAGCTTCGCGGCGCGTCGTACAGCAAGGCGGAGCATCGCCGGCATCTGCTCGCTCATCTCCGCGCCAGGTCCGAGCAGTCTGTCGAGTTCAAGCATGCCAACATCAGTGCCGTCCTGATCGAGCTTGGGTTCCCGTTCATTTCCGGGTACAAGCCCCGCTCGAACTACCAGGGCATGCTGTACGACGTGGTGTCTGACCGGCTCGGCCAGCGTACCGACCTCGTACAACTGGTGGCGGCCGATGCGGATCGAGTGGTCGCTCCGCCGCCAGTGGACGACATCCTCGGCATTCTGACAGATCCGCCGGCGCGCCGCCGTCCCACCGGCCGGAGCGCCGACAGGGTCGTGCAGTACATGAATCGCCCGGCAAGCCCCGGAACGAACTACCTGGAACTCGAAGCGCGAAATCGATCGCTCGGCACGGCCGGCGAGGAGTTCGTTCTTCGGTTCGAACAGGCCCGACTGATTCGTGCCCGGTGCGAACAACTCGCGGCCCGCGTGGAGCACGTCTCGCGAGTTCGTGGTGACGGCGAGGGATTCGACGTACTCTCGTTTGAGGCGTCAGGCGCCGAGCGACTCATCGAAGTAAAGACGACGAAATATGGTCGTGAGACCCCATTCTTCGTGTCGAGGAATGAGTTGCGCGTTTCGCGCGCCAGAGCCGACCGCTATCATCTCTATCGGGTCTTCGAGTTTCGGGCTGCCCCGGGGCTCTTCACACTGCCGGGTGCGCTTTCGGATACGTGCGATTTGGATCCGAACTCGTACGTCGCCACGGTCGCGTAGGACCATCAGCCACAGGCCATGTCCCCCAGACCTTACCTGCTCGCCGAATCCACCTGGGACGCCGTGCGCGAGGCGCGCTACGACGTCGCCGTCCTCCCGTGGGGCGCCACCGAGGCGCACAACCGCCACCTCCCGTACGCCACCGACGCCATCGAGTGCGACGCGATCGCCGCCGAGGCCGGCCGGCTCGCCTGGGGGCGCGGCGCCAGGGTCGTGGTCCTGCCTACCGTGCCGTTCGGGGTGCAGACCGGCCAGCTCGACGTCCCCTTCTGCCTCAACCTCAACCCGAGCACCCAGGCCACCGTCCTCGGCGACATCGCGCGCAGCCTCGAGCCGCACGGCGTCCGCAAGCTGGTGGTGCTCAACGGGCACGGCGGGAACGACTTCCGGCAGATGATCCGCGAGCTGCAGCCGCGCACCAGCCTCTTTCTCTGCCAGCTGAACTGGTACACCTGCGTGGACCCCAAGCCGTTCTTCGCCGAACCGGGCGACCACGGCGGTGAGATGGAGACGAGCGTGATGCTCCACGTCGCGCCGGCACTCGTGAGGCCGCTCGCCACGGCCGGCCCCGGCACGGCGCGCCGGTTCACGGTGCGCGGGCTCCGCGAGGGGTGGGCGTGGGCGCCGCGCCGGTGGATGCAGGTGACCGACGACACCGGCGTGGGCGATCCGAAGGCGGCCACCGCCGACAAGGGGGACAGGTACTTCGCGGCGGTGACCGAACAGATCGCCGGCTTCCTCACCGAGCTGGCCGCGGCGGACCCGGCCAAGCTGTACGAGTAGAGCGTCAACAACGAACGAGGAACGAGGAGAAGGGCAACTGCTCTCATCCCCGGAACCTGCGTCGTTCGCAATGCTCGTCAGGCGGCTGGCCCCTGTCGGTCGACGATCAGGGCGGTGCTGATCAGCGCCGCGTGCGAGAGCGCCTGCGGAAAGTTGCCGAGCTGCAGGCCGGACGCGGGGTCGATCTGCTCGGCGAGCAACCCCAGCGGGCTGGCACGCCTCAGGAGGTTGCGGAAGAGCCGCTCGGCCTCGGCGCGCTCGCCGGCCAGGGCCAGGTTCTGGATCATCCAGAAGCTGCAGAACAGGAACGCGCCCTCGCCCGTCCCCGCGCGATCCGTGATCCCGTCCGGCGCGCGGTAGCGGTAGATCAGCTCCTCGCACGACGTCCGGAGCTCGGCGCGGACCGCGGACAGCGTGCCGCGGACCCGCGCGTCGGACGGCGGCAGGAATCCCACCAGCGGCATCACCAGCAGCGCGGCGTCGACGTATGGCGCACCGTACGACTGCACGAACGTCCCGCGGCCGGCGTCCCACCCCCGCGACAGCACTTCGGCCCGCACGGTGTCGGCTTCCGCGCTCCAGCGGGCGGCGTCCGCCGCGTGGCCCAGCGCGGCTGCCATCCGCGCGCCGCGGTCGAGGGCGACCCACGACATGACCTTGCTGTAGACGTACTGCCGGGGCTGGTCCCTCGGCTCCCAGATGCTCTGATCGGGCTCGCGCCAGCGGGCCGCGCAATCCTCCACCAGATGGCGCAGCACCTGCCAGGTCCCCTCGCTCAACGTGCGGGCGCGGCGCCACGCGTCGGCGGTCTCGAGCACCTCGCCGTAGACATCGAGCTGGAACTGCTCGACGGCGGCATTGCCGATCCGCACCGGAGAGGCGCCACCGAACCCGGCGAGATGATCGAGGATGAGCTCGGGCATCTCGCGGTGCCCGTCCACGGTGTACATGACCTGCACGTGACGGTCGCTCCCGCGCCGACCGATGCGCCGCAGGAAATGAAGAAAGCGGTCGGCCTCGTGCGAAAAACCCAGCGCGTCGAGCGCCTTGAGGACGAACGCCGCGTCACGCAGCCAGACGTAGCGGTAGTCCCAGTTGCGCGTGCCGCCGGGAGACTCCGGCAGTGACGACGTCGGGGCGGCGATGATCGCGCCGGTGGGCTCGTAGCAGCAGAGCTTCAGCGCCAGCGCGCTCCGTTCCACTTCCAGGCGAAAGGCGCCCCGATAGCGGGACTGCGAGAGCCACGAGTCCCACCAACGGGCGGTCGTCTCGAGACGCCGCTGGGGCTCGTAGTCGTCCACCGGATGCACGTCGTCGTCATCGAAGCGCAGCACGAACCACGCATCGTGCCCCTCCTCCAGCCGCAGGTGCGCGGTGGCCCGCTCGCCGTCGACGTGCCACGCGACGTCGCCGCCGGAAGCGACCGTCAGCGACTGCTCGAAGCGGTCGGTGGCCACGACCCCGCAGCGTCGCGCGGCCAGCCACGGACGCCGCCGCGCGTAGTCGAACCGCGGCTCGAACACGACGTCCAGCGCCACCGATCCCCGCGGACAATGAATGCGCCGGTGAATCTCGGTGGACGCGCCCCGCGCCGGACCCACCGGCATGAAGTCGATGAGGTGGGCGACGCCGCCGGTCAGGTGGAAGACCGTCTCGAGGATGTTCGTGGCCGGCAGGTAACGTTGCGCGCTGGTCCAGCTGCCGGCCGGCGAAATGCGCCATCGTCCGCCGCGGGCCGGATCGAGCAGCGCGGCGAAGACACTCGGCGAGTCGAACCGCGGCGCGCAGCACCAGTCGATCGATCCGTTGCGGCCGACCAGCGCGGCCGTGTGGAGGTCCCCGATCAGTCCGTAGTCGGCGATGCCGAGCGCCGTCATCCGCCGGACCGGGCGAACGCGCCGGAGGCGAGCCACCGCACGAGCTGCAGCACGGCGGCCGGATCGGGGAGCGACTCGTCGGCGAACGAGCCGGCAACCGGCGGCGGCCCCACCCGCACCGACCGGCCGATGCCGCGCAGCGAGCGGAACGCGTCCTCGTCGGTGAGGTCGTCGCCGATGAAGAGGGCGCGGGCGCGCGACGGCCAGTCGGTGCCGTGCCGCCGGGTGAGGACGTGCATCACGGCGTGTCCCTTGTGCCAGTCCAGCGGTGGACGGGCCTCCACCACGCACCGGCCGTGCGTGACCGCCAGCCGGCGGCGCCTGATGATCGCCTCGGCGCGCTCTTCGGCGCGCGCCCGCATCTTCGGCGCGACGAGCCGGACGTGATAGGAGAGCGACGCGCCCTTTCGCTCGACCAGCGCCCCCTCGATGTCGAGGGCCTCGAGGTCGGAGGCGGCACGCTCGAGGGCGCGCGCGTGCCGGGCGACGCCCTCGTGGGAGAAGGTGACGCCGGGTCCGTCGATCTCCAGCCCGTGATTCCCGACATAGGTCAGCCCGGGCACTCCCACCAGGCGGCGGACGTCGTCCAGGGCGCGGCCGGAGACGATCGTGACGTCGAGGTTGGGCGTCCGGGCCGCCTGCTGGAGGAGCTGCCGCGCCTCGTCCGACAGGATCGCCTGCGCCGGACGGTCGGCGATCGGCGTGAGGGTGCCGTCGTAGTCGAGGAAGAGCGAGACCGAGGTCCGGGCGCCGAGCCACGGCCCCAGCCGCCGGCGCACGCTCTCGGCGGGCGAGGGGACGGCGGCCCGGGCGCGGTCGCTCGCGGCGGCGGCGGCATCGAGGAAGCCGCTCACCCAGCGGTGGACGTCACCGCGCCGCACCCGGTCGCGCAATGCCGACATGCGGGCGCCGCGCTCGTCAGGCGACATGGTCAGGGCCCGGGCCAGCGCGTCGGCGATGATGTCCGGCTCAAACGGATTCACCAGCAGCGCCTCCTGCAGCTCCTCGGCGGCACCGGCCAGCTCGGAGAGGATCAGGACGCCGGACTGGTCGAGCTGCGCCGCCACGAATTCCTTGGAGACGAGGTTCATCCCATCGCGCAGCGGGGTCACCAGCGCGATGTCGCTGTGGCGGTAGAGCGGAATCAGCTCGTCAGGCGGAAGGGCGCGCACGAAGTAGCGGATCGGGCTCCACCCCGCGTCGGAGAACCGGCCGTTGATGCGCCCGACGGTCTCGTCGATCTCGCGCTTGAGGGCGCTGTACTCGGCCACCCGCTCCCGGCTGGGCACCAGCAGCTGGGTGAAGCGGATCCGGCGCCGGTATTCGGGCCACCGCTCCAGCAGGCGCTCCACGGCCAGCAGCCGCTGGTGGATGCCCTTGGTGTAGTCGAGGCGGTCGACGCTCAGGATTTCGGTGAGGCGATCGCGACCCCCCTTCCTGGTCTTCGCGGCCCGCGCCCGCCGCTCGACGTCGGCGACGTCGATGCCGATGGGATGCGCCTCGACGCTCACCACGCGCCCATCGAACTGGACCCGGCCCGCGGCCCGGTCGACCTCGCAGCCCAGCAGCCGTTCGGCGCAGGTGAGGAAGTGCCCGACGTAGGCCGAGATGTGGAAGCCGACCAGGTCGGCGGCGAGCATCCCACGCACCAGCTCGCGCGACCAGGGGAGAACGCGGAAGAGGTCGGCGGCCGGGAAGGGAACGTGCAGGAAGAACGCGATCCGCGCGCCGGGGCGCAGGCGGCGGATGTGATGCGGCACGCGCATCAGCTGGTAGTCGTGCACCCAGACCATGGTGTCGTCGCCGATCGCGGGCGCGGCCGCGGCCGCGAAGCGGGCGTTCACCCCCTCGTAGGCCTCCCAGGTGGCGGCGTCGATCCGCACCCGGTCGACGAACGAGTGGAGAATCGGCCAGAGCGTGCGGTTGGAGAAGCCGGCGTAGTAGCCGGCGACCTCGCGGGCGGTGAGCGGGAGGGTCCGGTAGCGCACCCCCCGCGGGCCGGCGGGCAGAATGCGCGGCGCCGCCACCGCGTCCTGGTCGATCCCCGTCCAGCCTAACCACATGCCGCCACGGGCCGCCAGCGCCGGCTCGAGCGCGCTCACCAGGCCGCCGGCGGCGCGCGCGAAGCGGATGCCGCCGTCGCGGGCTTCGGCGGCGAACGGCAGCCGGTTGCTGATCACCAGCAGCCGGGCGGGTGCGGCGATCGCGGTGCCGGGCTCCGGGGTGTGTACGCTCTGGGCCATGGTCGCGCCGGAAGGGTGGACGGGCGGCAGGCGCCGGACGCCCACGGGCTCACGACCATACCCGGCGCGCGCCCGCACGGTCCCGCGCGATCCGTGCCAATCCGTCACGCCGCCGCCGCGGCCGGCGCCGGCGGGGCGCGTCGCTATCGCAGCGCGGCCGGCCTCATCGACTTGTCCAGCTCGCGCCCCAGGCGCACCACCAGCGGCGGCAGCATCTCGACGTCCGCCATCGTCGTCCGGAAGTTCACGATGCAGGCGCGCAGGCAGTAGGCGCCGCCGATCACCGCGTTCGACAGGTAGGCCTCGCCGCCCTCCTGCATCCTGGTGAGCAGGGCGGTGTTCAGCTCGTTGAGGTACTCGTCGACCGCCTTCGAGCCCGGCGTGAGGCCGGCCGGCACGAACCGCAGCGTGGCGATGCTCAGCCCGCAGGTCCGCGCCTCGATCTCCGGGGTGGCCGCCGCCAGGTCGAAGAGCGCCCGCGCCAGGCGGCAGTCGTCGGCCATCATCCGCACCGCGCCCTCACGCCCTGCCTGCCGCAGCCCCAGCCAGACCTTGAGCGCCCGGAAGCCGCGCGAATTCTGCGGCCCCAGCTCGAAATAGTTCACCGGCACGCCGTCGGCGTCCTCGCCTAACGAATAGTAGGTGGGGTGGTAGCTGAACGCGTCGCGGAGGTGCTCGGCCTTCCGGACCAGCGCGCAGCCGGCCTCGAGCGGCGCGTACAGCCACTTGTGCGGGTCCACCGCCACCGAGTCGGCCAGCGCCAGCCCGCGCAGGTCGGCGGACGCATCCGGGAGCGCCGCCGCCAGCGCGCCGTACGCGCCGTCGACGTGGAACCAGATCCCCATCTCCTTGCAGATCTCGCCGATCTTCACCAGCGGGTCCACCGCGCCGGTGGCCACCGAGCCCGCCGTGCCCACCACCATCACCGGCACGTCGCCGTTGCCGCGATCCTCCGCCAGCCGCACCCAGAGCACGTCGGCGCGCATCCGGAGCTGGTCGTCCACCGGGATCCAGCGGATGGCGTCGGTGCCGAAGCCGAACAGGTCGGCGTACTTCTGCATCCAGGTGTGCGTCTCCGCCGAGGCATAGATGCGCAGCCGGCGCGCACCGTCGCCGCCCATCCCCCGCGCCCGCACATCCCACGGCACCTTGGCGCGCCGGGCCGCGCCCGCGCAGACCATGTTGGCCATGTTCCCGCCGCTCACCAGCAGCCCGCCGCAGTCCACCGGGTATCCGATCAGCTCGGCGATCCACCGCACCGTCTGGGCCTCGATCTCGGTGGCCACCGGCGACAGGGAGAAGAGGCCGAGGTTGGGATTCACCGCCGCCGCGAGGAGGTCGGCCAGCGCGCCCACCGGCGCGGCCGACGAGGTGATGTAGGCCCAGAAGCGCGGGTGCCCGTTGAACAGCGAGTGATCGAAGAGCAGGGTCGCGGCCTGGTCGAGCATGGGGCCGGCCGGCGTACCGTGCTCCGGCAACGAGCCGGCGCCGAGGAGGTTCCGGATCTCCTTCGGTGTCTCGGCGGTGGTGACCGGCCGGTCGGGGAGCGAGGCGAGGAAATCGCTGATCCGGTCCACGAGCGCGTGGCCCGCGGCGCGGAACTCGTCAGGCGCCATCTCCAGCGGCGCGATGCGCGCGTCGGTGGTCTGTGAAGTCGTCGCCATCGCCTGAACTCCAATACGGGGGTGGATGCGAACGAAAACGGGACACCCCCGGAAACGGTAGTGGCCCGCCTTGCGGCGGGCCACCCGTTTGTTGCGGTCCCCCGGCGCCCCTACGGCAGCGGCACCGGATCGGGGTCGGGAAGTGGTCCGGCGTCGTCGTCCTCGTCGTCGAAGAACGAGGTGACGTCGCTCAGCTCGGCCATGCGCTCGACGCGCAGCACCTGTCGCATCGTTTGGCCGTTCACGGTGATGCTGACGAGGTAATCTCCGCTCCGGACGTTCGGCGCCGCGCCGCCGCGCCGGGTGGTGAGACCGGCCAGTCCTCCACCGCCGCCACCACCACCGCCCAGTCCGCGGAACGCGCCGAGGATCGGCTGCAGGGCATCGATGTCCACCTCGCCGCCGCCCGCCGCACCGGCGCCCTCGCCCCGGGCCGCGCCGGCGGCTGCCGCCGCGCCGCGTCCCTGCGCGCCGGCCGCCGACTCTCCGGGCCGCTCCGCGAACACCCCAGCGGCTCCACCGCGCCCGCCGCCACCGCCGCCCCGGAAGAGCTGGGCGAGCGCCTCGTCCCCGCCGCCGATCATGCCGCGCACGCGGTCGAGCAGCAGCTTGCTGACGCCCGCGGTGGTCAGCGAGTCGAACACCTTCTCGATCTTCCGCGCCATGATGATGCTGTCGCGGATGCCGGACGGGCTGAGGGGTGCCGCGGCCGGCGCCTTGCCGCGGAAGTCCCAGACCACACGGTGCAGCCCCACCCGGCTCGGCCCCGTCAGCGTGCGGATCGTGTCGCCGGTGACGTTGGTGATCACGATGCGGAGCGCCGCCGGCGCTCCCTGCTGCCGGCCCGCTTCCGGTACGCCGCCGCCACCTTCACCGCCGCCGCTGGCCGCCGCCGCCGGCGCCACCGGCACCGTCAGGCGATAGGCAATCTCGGCGCCGTACTGCGGGCTCTGGCCCTGGAAGAGCTTGTGGCCGGGGCTCTCGCCCAGCGTCGGCGACTCACCGAACTGGTACGCGGTCTTCGGCGCGAACAGGTAGGCGGCCTTCGCCACCACCTGGGTGGTCATCTGCTCCAGCGGGGTGATGTCGACGATCCAGATCGAGCGCCCGTGCGTCCCGGCGATCAGCTCATGGTCGCGCGGATGGATCTTGAGGTCGTGCACCGGCACCGTCGGGAAGTTGGTCATGAACCGCTGCCAGCTGCCGCCACGGTCGAGCGAGACGTAGATGCCCACGTCGGTCCCCGCGAACAGCAGGTCGCGGTTCGCCGGGTCTTCACGGACCACGTGCACGAAGTCCGGCCCGCCCCGCGGCAGGTTGTTCACGATCGACTTGAACGTCTTCCCGAAGTCGGTGGTCACGAACAGGTACGGCGTGAAGTCGTCGGTGCGGTGTCCGTCGAACGCGACGTAGAAGGTGGCCGAGTCGAAGTGCGAGGGCTCGATGCGCCGCACGTAGGTGCGCGGCGGCACGCCCGGGAAGCGGCCGTTGAGACTCTCCCACGACGTGCCATCGTTGCGGCTGAGCCAGACGTTGCCGTCGTCGGTGCCGGCATAGAGCAGGCCGGGACGCACCGGCGATTCGGCCAGCGCCACCACCGTCCCGTACGTCTCGGCGCCGGTCGGGTCGGGGGTGATGCCGCCCGTCTTCCGGATGCTGGTGTCGATCTTCGCCATGTCGCGCAGCGAGAGGTCGGGCGAGATCGGGAGGAACGTGTCGCCGCGATTGGTCGACTTGAGGACCCGGCTCCCGCCCACGTACATCGTGGCCGGGTTGTGGGCCGAGAGGAAGAACGGCGTGTCCCAGTTGAAGCGCAGGTCGAGGTCGATCGAGTCGGCCTTCTCGCGCGCCTTCAGGTCGGCGACCTTCCTGGCGACTTCCTTCGGCGCCGGCTGGGTGGTGTCGCCGCGGGTGAGGATGATCGAGTCCTCGAACACCGTGTAGCGCGGGCGCCAGCCCGGCGGGCGGAGCGGCTGCCGGTCGCCGGTGGCGTAGTTGAGACGCCCCATGCTCCCCCCCTGCGACTCACTATAGATGATGTCGGGGTTGGTGGGGTCCTGGGCGGTGAAGAAGCCGTCGCCCCCGCCCACCGTGAACCAGTGGGCGTTGGTGATCGAACCGTTGCGGCGCCGGCTGGGGCCGCACCAGCTGCCGTTGTCTTGGAGCCCGCCGCAGACGCGGTACGGGACCGCGAAGTCGTAGCTGACCTCGTAGAACTGGCCCAGCGGCATGAGGTTGAGGAAGTCGTAGTTGCCGCCGCGGTCCCAGGTCTGCGAGACGCCGCCGTCGTCGCCGACGATGAAGTGCTCGGGGTCGTTCGGGTCGATCCACATCGCGTGGTGGTCGACGTGGATGCCGAGGGTGGCGTTGCGGACCGTCTTGCCGCCGTCCTCGGAGAAGTTGACCGGCGTGCTGGACCAGTAGACGCGGTCGGGGTTCTTCGTGTCGACGCGCACCTGCGAGTAGTAGAAGGGGCGCACGTCGTTGGAGTTCATCTTCGTCCAAGTGGCGCCGCCGTCTGCGGAGCGATAGAGCCCGCTGGGGCGCGTCTGCGCCTTGACCTTGGCGTCGACGGTTGCATTCGGATTGGTGTCCGCTTCCACCAGTGCGTACACCACCTTGGGGTTGCTCTGGGCGATGGCGATCCCGATCCGGCCCTTCATCGAGGTCGGGAAGCCGCCGCCGGTGATCTCCTTCCAGGTGTTGCCGCCGTCGGTCGTTTTCCAGAGGGCGCTGCCGGGGCCGCCGGACTTGAGGAAGTACGGTCCGCGCACCCGCTCCCAGCTCGAGGCGTAGAGCGTGTTGGGGTCGGTGGGATCCATGGCGAGGTCGACGAAGCCGGCCTTGTCGCTGATGAACTTGGAGAGCTGCCAGGTGGCGCCGCCGTCGGTGCTCTTGTAGAGGCCGCGCTCGGGGTTGGGTCCCCAGGCGTGGCCTAACGCCGCGACGTACACGATGTTGGCGTCCTTCGGGTGGACGACGATCCGGCCGATGTGCTGGGTGCCGGACAGCCCCATCAACTTCCAGCTCTTGCCGCCATCGGTGGACTTGTAGAGCCCGCCGCCCGGGGAGATGGAGTTGCGCGAGTCTTCCTCGCCGGTGCCGGCGTAGACGACGTTGGTGTCGGACGGGGCGATCGCGAGGTCGCCCATCGAGACGACGCGCTGGTTGTCGAAGACCGGCCGGAAGGTCGTGCCGGCGTTGGTGGTCTTCCAGATGCCGCCGGTGGCGGCGGCGACGTAAAAGGTCTTGGAGGGTGCGGGAATCCCCTCGATGTCGGTGATCCGGCCCGCCATGTTGGCCGGCCCCACCGAGCGCCAGCGGAATCCGGCGAGGGTGGCGGAGTCGAGGGGGGCGGGGGCGGCCGGTGCCGCCGGGACTGGGGCCTGGGCTGAGAGCGGTGCGGCAGCGACGAGGATGGCGCCGGCCGCGAGTCTCGCGAAGGTGCGCATACGGTACGGGCTCGGGAGGAGGGGGGACGGGAGGATAGTGCAACGGCTGCCGGACGGGCGAAATGACTCAACGCCCGGCGCAGGTTTCGCTTCGGCTACGCACCAACCCGCGCCGCCGTTGCGGCGCGACGGGAAGGTGGGAGCGTCCGCGCCAGCCGATCATAGCGCGGACTGGCGCGGATGACCACCTCTCGCGGAACGGCCACTTCGCGGGGGGCGACCTCGCCCCCGAGGCCCACGTCCCTTCGCCTTTCCTCTCTCCCTCCTTCCTCCCTCCCTCCCTCCTCCCTTCCTCCCTATTTGTTCATCCGCTTCATCGTCTGGTTCGCTCCGTTCTGGTGCAGCACCGCCGAGCCGATCGCGCCGGTCGAGTCCTTCACGAACGAGAGCTGCGCGTCCACGATCTTGAGGAAGAACTCGCCCTCCGACTCGGCGAAGGCCGCGATCTTCTCCTGCCCGGTGAGCTGGACGAAGAGCTGGCTGCCATCGCGGGTGACGGTGAGGATCACGCCGGGGGCGAGCTCGTAGGCGCCCAGGTAGTGATCGAGCATCGTGGTATCGAGCGTGATCGCGGTCCGCGCCTTGGGCGCTGGTGGCAGCGTGGCCAGCGGCGAGCTCGGCACCAGGATGTGGAAGCCGATGTCGTCGCCGCCGGCGCCGCCGGAATTCGTGAGGACGACCACCGCCAGGCGCCGCGACTGGTCGAGTCCGATGAAGGTCCGGTAGCCGCCGGTGCCGCCGTTATGCCAGACCACGGTGGAGCCGTTGCGCGACGCGATGTGCCAGTTGAGCCCGATCTGCATGTTGGGGATCGTCGTCGGGCGGAGCGCGGCGTGGGTCCGGTGGAGCACCGCGCCCAACGGCTTCCCGGTCGAGTCGAGATTCGCAGCCAGGAAGGTGAGCATGTCGTTGGTCGTCGAGCGCAGCGCGCCGGCGCCGGCCAGGGTGGGGAGGTCCCAGTTGGGGACGACGTTGCCCATCGGGTCGTGGCCGGGCGCGAGCCGAGCCTGCATGTCCTTGTTCAGCGTGATCCGGGTGTCGTTCATCTTCAGCGGCTTGAGGACCCGGTCGCTGACCGCGTCCTCGTACGACTTGCCGGCGCGCAGCGACAGCGCGTGTCCCAGCAGTCCGACGCCCAGGTTGGAATACTCGTACAGCGCCCCCGGGTCCCGGGGGAGGGAATACCCCGACAGGAACTCGTACATCTGCGGGACGCTGTAGTCGGCGTACGGATTGCCCGCGTCCTTCGGCTTGAAGTTGCTCGGCATGCGCGGCAGGCCGGAGCTCTGGGTGGTGAGGTCGAGGAGGGTGATCGCCTTGCCGCTCCGCGACGGGATGGTGACCGTTGCCGGCAGGTATTTCGACACGGGGTCGTCGAGCGAGACCTCGCCCCGCGCCACCATGTCGGAGAGGAGCGACGCGGTGAAGACCTTGGTGATCGAGCCGATCTCGAAGACGCTGTTGCCGTCGAGCGTTCCGGAACCGTCGGCGTGGGCGGGACCGTAGCCGATGATCCGGCGGCTCCCGTCAGGCATCAGCACACCGACCACGATGCCGGCGCTGCGGCGCGTGTCCACCCGGTCCTTGATGATCGCCCGGATTTCGGAGTCGCTGGCGATCGTCAGCGGCGCCGGCTGCACGGCCGGCTGTTGCGCCGCCGGTGCCGCCGACTGCGCCCGCAATGCTCCGACGGTGAGCAGCAGCGACAGGGCCAGCTTGCACCCGCGGCTGGCCCGGCGGGCGTTGATGAATTTCGACATCAGAATCTCCGTGGTGATGATGTGGTCCCCTGCAAGTCCTCTCTCCCAGCATCGCGGAGGCAGTGCCTCCCTGTCGTTCCCTTCCAAACTCCTTCCTCCCTCCCTCCCTTCCTCCCTCCCTCCCTACGAGAGTTCTTCCCCCGCCACCCGCGCCGCCGCCGCCAGCACCGCCGCCCCCACGAAAATGCTCTCCTCGGCCGGATGGAACTTCGGCGAATGGGCCGCGATCGCCGCCCCATCGGGCTCGCGCGCCCCGATCCGCAGAAAGCACCCCGGGATCTTCTCGAGGTAGAAGGCGAAGTCCTCGCCCGCCATGTTCGTGAATCCCAGCGGCACAAGCGCCGGCTCGCCGAGCAGGCCGGCCACAGCCTGACGAGCCCAGCCGGTGGGCTGCGCGGCGTTCACCAGCGGCGGTGTGCCGAGCTGGAGCTTGACGCGCGCCTTGAGCCCGTGCGCCGCCGCCACCCCGCCCGCGATCCGCTTGATCTCGTCGTTGAGCAGTATCCGCGACGCGGGATCGACCGACCGCACCGTGCCGGTGAGCATCGCCCGGTCGGGGATGATGTTGGGGGCGGTGCCGGCATGCACGGAGCCGACGGTCACCACGCCGGGTGTGGCCGGGTTGAGCCGCCGCGAGACGATCGTCTGCAGCGCCATGATCAGCGCGCCGGCGCCCACCACCGGGTCGGCCGACTCGTGAGGCCTGGCGCCGTGCGCCCCCTCACCCACCAGCTCGATCGCGAAGGTGTCGGCCGACGCCGCCAGCGGGCCGGCATCGGCAACCACCTGCCCGACCTCGAAGCGCCGGTCGACGTGCCCGCCGAAGATCGCCCGGACCTCCGACAGCGCGCCGCTCTTGATGATCGCCGTCGCCCCCTCACCCACCTCCTCGGCGGGCTGGAGGATGACTATGACGTCGCCGCGCGCCGGCGTCCGGGAGAGGAGGAGCGCCGCCCCCACCGCCCAGGTCGCGTGGACGTCGTGCCCGCAGGCGTGCATCACCCCCGGCTCCGACGACGTGAACGGGAGCCCGGTCGCCTCCATGATCGGGAGGGCATCGATGTCGCCGCGGATCGCGACCACCGGCGCGCCCGCCTCACGCCCCTTGATCCGCGCCACGATCCCGGTCTTCGCCACCCGCGCCATCGACACCGGGCGGAGCGCGCCCACCGCCTGCTCCAGCCGGTCGGCGGTGCGCACTTCGCGCCACGAGAGCTCGGGATTCTGGTGCAGGTCGCGGCGCAGCCCCAACAGTGACGTCACGTCGCCGGGCGAGAACAGACGACGCACGCTGGCCGGAAGGTGCGGCAGGTCGATGCCGCCGGATGCCGGCGGCGGCGGCGGACCCCGGTGCCCGGTCATGACCCTCCTCCGCCCCCGCGCGCGAAGAGCGTGGCCCGCCTCACCGTCAGGTTCTCGATCCGGTCGCGGTCCACGGTCACGCCCAGCCCGGGCTTGTCGCGCGGCACGGTGACGAATCCGTCGGCGCTCATCGTCCACTCCGGGTCCACGACGTCGCGCGCCCAGTAGCGGGCGCTGGGACTGACGTCGCCCGGCTTGGTGAAGTTGGGGAGCGAGGCGAGCGCCACGTTGTAGGCCCGGCCCACACCGCTCTCGAGCATTCCGCCACACCAGACCGGGATGCCGTGCTTCGCGCAGAGGTCATGGATCGCGATCGCCGAGGTGAACCCGCCCACCCGGCCCGGCTTGATGTTGACGATCTTGCCGCTCCCCAGCGTGATCATGTCCTCGGCCCGTTCGACGTTCACGATCGACTCGTCGAGGCAGATGGGCGTCGTGAGGCGGCGCTGCAGCTCGGCGTGCCTCACGAGATCGTCATGCGACAGCGGCTGTTCGATCATCAGGAGGCGCAGGGCGTCGAACGTCGCGAGATGCGCGGCGTCGGCCAGGGTGTAGGCGTTGTTGGCATCGGCCATGAGCGGCGCCTGCGGCCCCAGCGCGGCGCGCGCCGCGGTGAGATAGTCGAGGTCGGCGCCGGGCCGGATCTTGATCTTCACCTTCCGGTACCCCTCGGCCAGGGCGGCGCGAGCCCTGGCCACCAGCGCATCGGGTGACGCCTGGATGCCGAGCGAGATGCCGACTTCGATCCGGTCGCGGGTGCCGCCGATCAGCGTGGCGAGCGGCACTCTCGCGATTTCGGCGGCCAGCCCCCACGCTCCCATCTCGACCGCCGCCTTGGCCATCTCGTGCCCGCGAAAGTCCCGCTCGAGTTCGGCGTGGATCTCACGGGGGTGCGCGAACTCCCGCCCCAGCACGCGGGGCGCCACCCATTCGGAGAGCGCCACCCAGGCGGTGTCGATCGCCTCCGACGAATAGTTCGGGAGCTCACCGGCGACGCACTCGCTCCAAGTGGAGGCGCCCGACGCGTCGCGCAGCTCCAGCAGGCAGATCCGGCGGACCGAGACCTCGCCTGACGAGATGCGGAAGGGCTCCTTGAGGGGGAGGTGGATTTCTCTGAGAGTAATGTGGTTTATTCGGATCACAGGGTCAGGGTCAGGGTCAGGGTCAGGGGTCAAAAGAGCGGTCGGCGGTCAGCGGTCGGCGGTCAGCGGTCGGGGCGTTCCAGAACGTACCAGCGGCGGTTGGCGCCGTCGCCGCGGAGGCCGGAGATATGGTAGCCGCGGGCGAGATAGTGCGTGATGGCGGCGCGGGTGGTCGCCCGCCACTCGCGGGCCACCGCGATCCGGTCACGCTGGAGGGCGTGGATGTCGGCCGGGATCTCCACGCGCACGCGCGAGACGTCCGGAAATGACGCGTACACCGGTACCCCATCCGGACCGGGCGGGTTCACGAGCGGCGCGGCCAGGTCGGCGACCGATGCCGCCGGCGGCATGCCTGACGAGTGACCCGATGGTGCGCCGCCGCCGGCGGCCAGCTGCCACTCGACGATGAACCGGTCGGTTCCCAGCCCGCCATGCAGCGCGCTCCCCGTCTGCCCGCCATACATGTCCACGACGTACTCGGACGCCCGCGCGCCCAGCCGATTCAGGTTCAGGTGCGCGTTCTTGGCCACCAGCGGATCGAAGGTCCAGTACATCACCTGCACGCCGAGCGGCAGCAGGAGGTCGCGCTGGTAGAACTTGAGGCGCCGGCCCAGGCCGTGATCGCGCGCCTCGGGGCGTACCGCGAGCAGGTCCGACCAGTGGACCAGCCGCCCGTCCTGCACGCCGGTCATCCCGAACACGAAGCCGAGCAGGCGTCCGTCCCGGTCGAAGGCGCCGGCGGTCACGCCGCCGATCTTCTGGCTGACCATCAGGATCGCCGACGGGACGATCTCGGTGAACTGCGCGCCCCACGTTTCGTGCTCGAGCGCGACGCACGCCTCGTACTCGGCGGGCGTCTCCACCCGCCGCAGGACGATGCCGTCGCCCGGCGCCGCGTCAGGCATTGTGTCGTCCCTCGAACAGGATGCTCATGCAGGTGAGCCCGGCCTCCGCCTTGAGGAGCTCCGAGAGGTCGAGGGCACGCGTCGGGAATCCGCGCGCTTCGATCAGGCGGGCCACACCCGGAAAGCCGCAGGGGACGAGGACCATTCCCGCCAGGGGCAGCACGTCGGCGAACGCCGGGGTTCCATGCGGGATGGCGACGACGTCGAACGGTGGCGACGCCGGCAGCGTCACCGCCGGAAGATCGGCGAGCACGGTGTGGTCATCGAGCCGTCCCAGGGCCGACTTGAGGTGGAGACAGCCGGTGACCCGCATCGTCGTCAGGCGGTACCCGAGCGGTTCGACCAGGGCGCGCAACTGTTCGGCGCCCTCGCGGTTGGTGCGGGTGGACAGGCCGACGCAGATCTCGCGTCCCAGGCGGAGGACATCGCCGCCGTCGAGGGTGCCGGGCGCCACGATCTCCGCCGCCGGCCGGTGGCCGGCCAGCGCCTCGGCGACGCTCGCCAGCTCGGCGCGCCGCGACTCGACGCCGGGGCGGGTGGTCACCGCGATCTCGTCGAGGACGATGGCGGCGTCCTCGACGAACACGGCGTCGGGACAGTCGTCGAGGGCGGGGAGGGAGACGACGTGGGCGCCGAGCTCGGCGAGAGTACGGCAGTAGTCATCGTGCTGGCGCCGGGCGCGGGCGAGGTCGATCGGCTGCCGGTCCAGGAACGTGAGCTGGCAGTGAGCGATCGACGCGCTCACCGGGCGGGTGACCGCGATCAGCACGGGGCATCCGTCCCGGCGGCCGCTCTTGCGCCGCCGGCGAGTCTGTCGTACATCTCACCTCTCAGATTGTATACAAATTGCCATACAATTATGCCCGACTGTGTGGCGACCCGCAAGCCACCCCGACTTCCGCCGCCCATGCCCGCACGTCGCGTCCTGACTCTGACTCTGACCCTGACCCTGTCTCTCGCGTGCACAGGCCAACATCCGGGGTCAGCTGCCGCACCCGCCTCCGCTCTCCCCCCCTACGACCTCATCATCTCCAACGGCCAGATCGTCGACGGCACCGGCAACCCCTGGTTCCAGGGCGATCTCGCCATCACCGGCGACCGCATCGTCCGGATCGCGCCCGCCGGCTTCCTCGCGCAGGCGCGCGCGGGCCGGCGCATCGACGCCACCGGCCTCGTCGTTGCGCCGGGCTTCATCGACATCCAGGCGCAATCGTACGAGCAGTTCCTCACCGGCGATGGCCGCGTGCTGGGGATGATCACCCAGGGGATCACCACCGCGATCCTCGGCGAGGGGAGCACGCCCGCCCCGGTCACACCGGCGCTGCTGGCCGAGATCGGCAAGGTCGACACATCGTTCGCGCGCGTCGCGCGCGACTTCACCGGCGAGCACGGCTTCGGCAACTGGCTGGACGCCATGGCGCGCCACGGCGCGTCGCAGAACATGGGATCGTTCCTGGGCGCGGCCACGGTGCGCGTCTACGCCA
>JBGPGH010000025.1:0-51484 GCA_041483735.1 Gemmatimonadaceae bacterium
GAATGCGGAATGCGGAATGCGGAATGCGGAATGCGGAATGCGGAATGCGGAATGCGGAATGCGGAATGCGGAATGCGGAATGCGGAATGCGGAAAACAGGCAGTAAGCCTCCGAACGGTACCTCGCCACTGAACGATACTCAGTACTCAGTACTCAGTACTCAGTACTCAGTACTCAGTACTCCGTACTCAGTATGCTCCGTCCGCCAAACCTAGCCCCCGGGCGGGGGGCGCGATAGCTCGCGACGCTCCGACGGCGCCGGTTGTTGCTCCCACCCATGTTCCGCAATAGCTTTGCCCGTCGAGCACTCCTCCTCACCCCGCCGGCCGCGAACGCATGTCCTGGTTGCGCCGCCTCTTCGGCGGCAAGTCCGCGAGCGAACTCAAGCCGCAGCGCCTCGACTACCTGGCCGAAGCGCTGGCGCTGGAGCGTCAGGGTGATTACGACGCGGCCCTCACGTCCTACCGCCTGGCGCTGCGCGACCAGCCGGGCGACTACAAGGTGCTCCAGAACATGGCGATCGCCTTCTCGAAGACGGGCCGGCAGGAGGAAGCCATCCGCTGCTACCGGCGCGCGCTGGAGCTCGAGCCGCGGCTGGCCGGCGCGCACTACGGCCTCGCGTTCCTGCTCCTCAAGCGCGGGGACCCGGCGGGCGCCGAGCAGCATCTCGAGGCATTCCTGGCCGAGCCGCCCGCGGGTGCGTCGGCCGACCGGTGGGTGCAGCACGCGCTCCAGACGCTGGAGGGACTCCGTGGGGGTGGCGGTGCCGCCGCGAGTGAGCCAACGGTGACGCCGGTGCCTGGCCATGAGCGATAGCAGGGGGCGCGTTCTCTCGGTCGTCAGCCAGAAAGGTGGAGTCGGCAAGACCACCACCGTGGTGAACCTGGGGGCCGCGTTCGCGCGCCGCGGGCTGCGGACGCTGATCGTCGACGCCGATCCGCAGGGCTCGGTCCGGTTCGGCGTGGGCCTCAAGAAGGGGCATCCCACGGTCGGGTTCGCCGACTACCTGTCGGGCCGAGCGCCGCTCCGCGACGTGATCCTCCCCACCCAACTCCAGTGGCTGCGGGTGATGCTCGCCGGGACGGTGGTGGAAGAGGTGGACCACCTCGCCTATCTCGCCCGGTTCGAACAGTCGACGCTGCTGGACGAAGTGCTGGAGATGGCCACCTCGCGGTGCGACATCGTGCTCGTCGACACGCCGCCGGGACTGGGCCCCATCGTCAGGCGGGTGCTCCAGAAGACGCAGCGGGTCCTGGTGCCGCTCCAGTGCGAGCCGCTGGCGCTGCAGACCACGCCCCAGATCCTGCGCGGGATCCAGGACATCGTCTCGACCAACGAGGGGCTGACGCTCGACGGCATCCTGCTCACCATGTACGACGCCGGGAACCCGGTCTCCGAGCGGGTGGTAGAATACGTCCGCAAGAACCTCCCGCCGAGCGTCCTCATCGACGTCATGATCCCCAAGACCTCCCCCGCCGCCGACGCCTTTGCCGCGGGCCAGCCGGTGGTTCTCCGCGACCCCGCCGACGCCGCCGCGCAGGCGTACGTCAACCTCGCCACGCTGCTCGCCGAGCGATATCAGTGAGGGAGGTCGGAGGTCGGAGGTCGGAGGTCGCACGCCGGAGGTCGGAGGTCGGAGGTCGGGCGGCGCGTTGGATGGTGCTGGCTGGATCGATCTTCATGGCCGCCGGCGCGTGCAGCGAAATCGGATCGGACCCGTCGGTGGCGGTGGCGCTGTCGTTCGACAGCCTCCCGGCGCCGGCGATCGTCGCCTACGACTTCCTGCGCGACTCGGCCGGCGCCAAGGTGAAGTTCAGCGCCCACGCCTTCAACGCGAAGGGGGTCGAGATCGCCAACGCGCCCATCCGGTTTTTCACCGCCGACTCGCCGTTCGTGTGGGTGGACAGCGGCGGCTACGCGAAGTCGGACTCGTTCCGCCTGACGCCGGCCAAGATCATCGCCGAGATAAACGGGCTGCAGATCAAGCGGTCGCTCGACATCATCCGGTCGCCCGACTCGCTGGCGCGGGTGACCGACACGGTCAGCATCGCCTACGTCCTTCCCGACACCAGCCTCGCGACCGCCGATCTCAACACGTCGGTGCCGCTGAAGGTGACCGTGCTCCACCGCGACTCGGCGGGGTTCACGTCGCCGGTGAGATCGGTGGTGGTGCACTACGCCATCAGCTACCCGGCGGCGGCGGCGACCACCGGGACCGCGGCCGACACCACCCGGGTGGCCTTCCTGATCAGCGATGCGACGCGCGCCCGGTCGAGCGTGGACACCACCGATGGGTCGGGGAGCTCGGGCCGGCGGGTGCGCCTCCGCCCTGCCTTGCTCACCACGACCCAGGATTCGGTGGTCGTCACGGCCAGCGTGACCTACCAGGGCGCCCCGCTGAGCGGCAGCCCGGTGCGGCTCGTCGTCAGGGTGGCGCCCATCCCGTAGGGCAAGCGCCCCGCGGCCGGCCCTGGCGGGCCGCCGCCGGCGGTCCCGGCTACTTCCGGGGCCGCCCGGGTGAGACGTAGCTTTGCCGGGGGACAAGCCACCGCGGCCGCGCGCGCGTCGATGCGCCCGCGCGTCGCCCCTCACTTGCCGGAAGGTTGCCATGACCGCTCCCATCGGTTCCCGTACGGCCGGCGCCTCATCGTCAGGCACGTACACGCCACCTTCCGCATCCTCAGCGAAAGCCATGATCGCTACCGGCGGACCCCGCCCCGTGCCACCCGGCACCATCAACAAGCTCCTCTTCGACGCCGCCGCGAAGTGGGACAAGCCGAACGCGCTGCAGGTGAAGGTGGCCGGCGCCTTCCAGCCGATCTCGCACCGGACGCTGCTCGACCGGGTGCGGCGGACCGCGTTCGGGCTGCAGGCGCTCGACATCCAGAGGGGCGACCGGGTGGCGATCCTGTCGGAGAACCGGCCGGAGTGGGCGATCGCCGACTACGCCTGCCTCACGGCGGGGCTGACCGACGTGCCGATCTACCCGACGCTGCCCGGGGAGCAGGCCGCCTACATCCTGCGCGACTCGGGGGCGGTGGCGATGTTCGTCTCCACCAGGGCGCAGGCGGAAAAGTTCGCCGCGGTCCGCGGCGAGTGTCCGGCGCTGAAGCAGGTGATCGGATTCGGGGTGGAGCGGTGGCCGGGGGTGGACCTGACGCTGGCCGAGCTGGAGGCGAAGGGGGAGGCGCTCGACACGCCGGAGCGCTCGGCGCGCTACCGCCAGGAGGCGCTGGCGGTGTCGCCGGATTCGGTGGCGACACTGATCTACACGTCCGGCACCACCGGCGAGCCGAAGGGCGTGATGCTGACGCACGACAACATCTACTCGAACGTCACCGCCTGCTTCCTGCTGCTCCCGTTCGTGGGCGAGGACATCTGCCTGAGCTTCCTTCCGCTGTCGCACATCTTCGAGCGGATGGGCGGCCACTACATGATGATGCACGCCGGGGCGTCGATCGCCTACGCCGAGTCGATGGACACGGTGCCGATCAACATGCAGGAGACGCGGCCGAGGATGGTGCTGTCGGTACCGCGGCTGTATGAGAAGATGTACGCCAGGGTGCTGGAGAACGCGCTGGCCGGCGGCGGGCTGAAGAAGCGGATCTTCTTCTGGGCGCGCGACGTGGCGCTGCGGTGGGCGGACGAGAAACTGGCGGGGCGCGAGCCCGGCGGCCTGCTGGCGATGAGTTACGGGCTGGCGCAGAAGCTGGTGTTCTCCAAGCTCCACGCGCGCACCGGCGGGCGGCTGCGCTACTTCGTGTCGGGCGGGGCGCCGCTGTCGCCGGAGATCAACAAGTTCTTCTACGCCGCCGGCCTGGTGATCCTCGAGGGGTACGGCCTCACCGAGACGTCGCCGGTGATCACGGTGAACACGCCGAAGAACTTCCGGATCGGGAGCGTCGGCAAGCCGGCACCGGGGGTGGAGGTCATGATCGCCGCCGACGGCGAGATCCTGACGAAGGGCCCCCACGTCATGAAGGGCTACTTCAACAAGCCCGACGCGACTCGTGAGGCGATCAACAAAGACGGCTGGTTCCAGACCGGCGACATCGGGATGCTCCAGGACGACTTCCTGATCATCACCGACCGGAAGAAGGACATCATCGTCACCGCCGGCGGGAAGAACATCGCCCCGCAGCCGATCGAGAACGCGGTCAAGACGAACAAGTACGTGAGCCAGGCCGTGATGATCGGCGACAAGCGGAAGTTCCCGGTGATGCTGATCGTCCCGAACTTCGAGCAGCTGGAGAAGTGGGCGAAGTACCGGAACATCCTCTGGACCGACCGCGCCCAGCTGCTGACCATGCCCACCATCCAGGCGAAGATCGAAAAGGAGGTCTTCGAGCAGCTGGCCGGGCTGGCCAAGTACGAGACGCCGAAGAAGATCGCGCTGCTGGAGCACGACTTCTCGGTGGAGCGCGGCGAGCTCACTCCGACGCTCAAGGTGAAGCGCCGGGTAATCGACAAGACTTACAAAGAGCTGATCGACTCCTTGTACGTGGGCGACGTCCACCCCGAGTAGGGCGCGGGATCCGGTCGCGCGGGGGCGGGGGCGGGGGCGTCGGTGTCGTCGGCCGGCGACCGCCCCCGCGACGTGTAGCGCGCGAAGAACTCGCGGGCGCACTCCAGGTCGCGCGCCGAGAGCCAGTCCGCGCCCAGTCGCACACAGCCCTCCAGCGCGATCGCGAACAGGTCGCCGGCCGTGGCGGCGATTTCGGGGTCGCGGAGCCCCAGCCGGCCGGCCCGCTCGAGCAGTGCCGGCCCGGGATGCGGCAGGAGGGCGTCCGCCTCGCTGAGCGCGCGGGCATCGTACGCGATCCCGCTCAGCAGGGCGAGCGGGGCCGCGTACCACTCGGGCGCCACCGCGTCCGCCGATCGCACCTCCAGGTAGCCGCGGGGCCGGACCTCGGGGAAGAGCGTCGTGAGGTGCTCGTCCCAGCCTTCAGGCGTGGCCAGGCCGCGCTCCACCAGCTCGCCGAAGGCCGGCCAGCGTCCATCCGCATCGCGATGCATCATCGCGCCGGCATCCAGGGCAAAGCGCAGATAGGCGGGGACCGGGTCCGCGCCGCGCGCCGGCACCGGCGTCCCGGTGCGCGAGGGATCGAGCGCGCGCCAGGCGGCGGCCCGCCAGCTGCGGTGCCCGGTGGGGCGTCCCGCGTACACCGGCGAGTTGGCGAAGATCGCGACCACGCTGGGCGCGACGGCGTTGAGGACCCGCCAGCGGAACGGCGCGACGTCCGGATCGCCCAGGTCGAGCGAGACCTGGACGGCGGCGGTCTGGCGCATCATCCGGGCGCCGGATCCGCCGGGTTCGAGGGCCGCGAAGTACTCCGCCATCCGCTCGTAGCGCGGTGCGTGGAGCTGGAGCGGAACGTCGTCAGGCGCGTTGTCTGGATCGAGCCCCACCGCCAGCATGTCGATCCCCTGGTCCGCGGCCTCGCGGCGCAGCGGGAGAATCACGTCCCGGAGCAGCTCCAGCAGCGCCGACGCCGACCGACGCGGCGGCGCGCCGAGCTCGATCTGTCCGCCGGGCTCGAAGGTGAGCGTGCCGCCGTTTGGCAGGTGAAAGACCGGGACGCCCTTGGCCGACCGGCGCTCATCCCAGCGGCGCGGGGCGGCGAAGCGCCGCAGGAATCGCAGCGTGGACGGCCCGTCGCCACCATCGTCCACGACCGGACAGATCCGGCGGGTGGCGGCATCGACCGGAATCAGCTCGACCTCGGCGCCGATCCGGGGGCCGCCTGACGATTCGTGGCGCCGGGCCGTGCGCGCGCCCCTCTCCGCCGCTTGCGCGAAGGCGCGCTCGCGCAGGTCGCGCTCGAGGTCCACGACCGTGAGGCGCGCGTCATCGTGGACCGCATGGGCCGCGCGCGCGCTCATCCGGCTGACACCCGGGCCACCGCCAGAGCGTACTGCCGCCCCCCGTCGGTGATCCAGCGCTCCACCGCCAGCCCGGCGGGCGCGAGCAGCGCGTCGACGCTCTCGCGGTCGTACTTGCAGCTGATCTCGGTCCGGATCGACTCGCCGGCGCGGAACCGGATGGCGCCGATGCCGGGCACGGAGACCGTATGCGCGCGGCGGGCGATGAGGTGCATCTCGATCCGGTCGTACTCGTGGTCGTAGAAGGCGTAGTGGCGGAAATCGGCGAGGTCGAACGTCGCACTCAGCTCACGGTTGAGCACCCGCAGCATGTTCAGGTTGAACTCGGCGGTGACGCCGCGGGCATCGTTGTAGGCGAGCTCGATCTGCTCGACGTTCTTCCGCAGGTCGACGCCGAGCAGGAAGGAATCGCCGGCGGCCATCGCGCCGGCGACCCGCCGGATGAGATCCACCGCCTCGCCGGGCGCGAAGTTGCCGATCGTGCTCCCCAGGAAGGCGAAGAGCGTGGGGCCGGGAAGGTCGGCGGGGACCGGGAGGTCCACACCGATGTCGGCGATCGATGGCGTGACGCGGAGGCGGGGATAGTCGGCCCGCAGGTCGTGCGCCACCCGTTCCAGGAACTCGGCGCTGACGTCGACCGGGACGTAGGTGGCCGCTCGTGAGGCGGAGAGGATGGCGTCGAGGACGATCCGCGTCTTGCCGGCACCGCCCGCCCCCAGCTCCACCAGCGACCGCGGCCGGATGGCGCCGATGACCTCCGGCATCCACCGGACCAGCAGGGCACGCTCGGCCCGCGTCAGGTAGTACTCGGGGAGCCGGGTGATCTCCTCGAACAGCTCCGAGCCTCGGGTGTCGTAGAAGTACTTGGGCGGAATCTCCTTCTGCGCCCGCAGCAGGCCGGAGCGCACCTCGGCGAGCATCGGGTGCACCGGTGCATGAAACGGCGCGGACCTGCGGAGGGCGGGTTCAGTCATCGCGGGCGCACCGGACGCCGCTGAAGATCTGGCGGCGGATGGGATAGTCCCAGTTGCGGAAGGTGTTGCGGATGGCGCCGGGCCGGGTGGCCCACGACCCGCCGCGCAGCACCTTGTATTCGCTCCCGAAAAACACTTCCGAGTAGTCGCGGTAGGGAAACGCGGTGAAGCCGGGGTAGCCGGTGAAATCACTGGACGTCCATTCCCAGACATCGCCGATCATCCCGACACAGCCGAGTGGCGAGACATTCAGCGGATAGGCGCCTGCCGGCGCGGTGTCGAAGGACAGCTGGTCGAGGTTCGCGTGGGCGGCGGTGGGCGGCTCGTCGCCCCACGGATAGCTACGACAAAAACCGGTGGCTGGATCCCACCCCGCCGCCACCTCCCACTCGAATTCGGTGGGCAGCCGCTTCCCCGCCCAGCGAGCGAACGCCTCGGCCTCGTGGAAGGAGATGTGGCAGACCGGCTTGTCCGGGTGGAGCGGCTCGACGCGGTCCATGCTCCGGGTCATCCAGATCGCGTCCCGCAGGAGCCAGCCGCGCGGGGCGCGCACGCCGCTTTCGCGGAGCCACGCCCATCCGGCCGGCGACCAGAGCTCGCGACGGCGGCAGCCGCCGTCGTCGAGGAAGTCGCGGTACTCGCCATTGGTGGCCGGGGCGACGTCGATCCGGAACGGCGGGATCGTGAGGCGGTGGCGCGGCCGCTCGTTGTCGTAGGCCGCCGAGCGGTCGTCGGTCCCGAGCTCGACCTCGCCGCCGGGGAAGCGCACCATCCCCCGCGTGAGCGGCGACGACGGCGGGCGGGGAGTCTCGACCCGGCGTGGCGGAGCATACGGGGCGCCCTGCTTGAGCTGGAGCGTCTGGAGGATCGTTTCGTTATGCTGGTACTCGTGCTGGGCCACCATCCGCACCACGTAGCCGTCGCGGAAGAGCGGATTGTTGCCGCGCGGGTCGAGCGACGGCAGGCGGTCCAGCACGCGCGCCCGGATGTCGGCCATCCGCGCCAGCAACACCGGCAGCGCCGGGATGGGGAGCGCGTCGCGCGTCGCCCGCGGGTGCTCGAACGGATTGTAGATCCCCGGCATCTCGCCGAACTCCACCGGGCCCTCGGTATTGCGCAGCAGCCAGAGCTCCTCGAAGTGGGCGATGTGCCCCAGGTCCCAGAGGACCGGGCTCATCAGGGGATCGTGCTGGCGGCGGAGGTCCTCCTCCGACACGGTGCTGATGAGCTCGAGGGTGCGCGCGCGCGCCTCCACGAGCAGGGCGGCGAGCGAGGCGGCGTCCGCGGAACGGGCGCCGGCGGGCGCCGGCGGCGGAGCGTACGAGGCGGGGGAGAGCTGCGTCGGCGCCGTCATGGTCGACAGGGAAAGGGTGTCGCGTCCGGAAACCGGTGCGTTTTGCGCCGGCGCCCGGCCCCGGCTAAGCTTGTCCCGCGCACCTCCACGTTGCCGCGCGGGCACAGCCGGCGGAAGAGGGGACCCGATCGCCCGGGGGCGAGGGGTCCAATCTCAACCCGGGAGGACGCGAGTTGGTTCCCCGCTCACCGGACATTCGCCTCAATGGTTCCCGACCACCCTGGTGCAGCCATACCAGCCTCCGACCCTGCCATCAAGGCGGGCGAGGGCAGCGACGTGTTGCGGGCCGAGTCGGTGCGGAAGCGGTACGGCGCGGCGGTGGCGCTGGATGGCGTGTCGCTGGCGGTGCGGCGGGGCGAATGCGTGGCACTGGTGGGCGAGAGCGGCAGCGGCAAGAGCACGCTGCTGCGCACATTCAACCGGATGGTGGAGCCTGACGAGGGGCGGGTGTTCGTCGATGGCGGGGACGTCCGCGCCGCCGACCCGATCGCCCTGCGCCGGGGGATCGGCTACGTCCAGCAGGACGGCGGCCTGTTGCCCCATTGGAACGTGCTCCGCAACGCGGCGATGGTGCCGTGGCTGCGCGGCCAGGGAGACGCGGAGGCGCTGGCGCGGGCCGCGCTGGCGCTGGTCGGGCTGCCGGCCGAGCAGTTCGGCTCCCGGCAACCGCGCGAGCTCTCCGGCGGGCAGCGCCAGCGGGTGGCGATCGCCCGGGCGCTGGCGGCCCGGCCGGCCATCGTGCTGCTCGACGAGCCGTTCGGGGCGCTCGACGCGATCACCCGCTCCGACGCGCAGGACATGCTGGAGACGGTCCGCCGCGACACCGGGGTCACCACGCTCCTGGTCACCCACGACCTGCACGAGGCATTCCGGCTGGCCGACCGGGTGGCGGTGATGCGCGCCGGACGCGTGGAGCAGGTGGCGCCGCCTGATGAGGTCCGTGCACGCCCGGCGACGAAGTACGTGGGCGAGCTGCTGGCCCGTGTCGGACACGGCGCCCGGCTCTCGCTGCTGCTCGCGGCGCTGGGGCTGGCGGGTGCGCCCACCACATCACGCGCACAGTCCGCGCCGCCGGCCGCGTCCACGCGTCCGGTGGTGGTCGCCTCCAAGCCGTTCGGCGAGTCGTACCTGCTGGCCGAGATGTTCGCGCAGCTGCTCGAGGCGCGCGGCTTCGCGGTGGACCGGCGCCCGGGGCTGGGGGCCACCCAGGTGGCGTTCGGCGCGCTGCGGACCGGCGCGGTGGACGTCTACCCCGAGTACACCGGCACCGGCCTGGTCGCGATCCTGGGCGAAGCGCCGGCGCACGACCCACATGAGGTTTTGCGCCGGGTGAGCCGGTCGTTCCGCGAACGATACGGCGCGCGGTGGCTGGCGCCGCTCGGCTTCGAGAACACCTATGCGATCGCGGTGAGGCGCGAGACGGCGCGCACCCTGGGGCTCCGGACGCTGAGCGACCTGTCTCGTGAGGCGCCGAAGCTGATCGCCGGACTCACCCCGGACTTCATCGGCCGCCCCGACGGACTGGAGGGGCTGCGACGCGCCTATGGCGGCATGGCCTTCCGCGAGACGCGGTCGCTGCTGCAGGCGGTGAAGTACGCCGCGCTCGACGCCCGGGCGGTGGACGTGATCGACGGCTACTCGACCGACGGCGCGATTGCGCGCTACGACTTCGTGGTGCTCGAGGACGACCGCGGTTTCTTCCCCTCGTACCAGGCGGCGCCGCTGGTGGGGGAGCGGCTCTGGCGGGAGTCGCCGGCGGCGATCGCGGCGCTGTCGGAGCTGGCCGGGCTGCTCGACGAGGAACAGATGCGCCGGCTCAACCGCCGGCTCGAGGTCGACAACGAGCCGGTGGCGGCCGTGGCGGCCGATGCGCTGCGCGGGCTGGGACTGGTGTCGGGCGCCGCCGCAGGCCTGGCGGGCGCGGCCGGCGCGGCCGGCGGCACCTCGGATACCGCGGTGGCCGGGGGCAGGCGTCCAGCCCCAGGGTTCGCTCGCTACCTCTGGATGCGGCGTGGTGAGGTGCTCCGCCTCACGGCGCGACACCTCTGGCTGGTGCTGATCTCGCTGGTGGCCGCGATCGTGGTGGCGGTGCCGCTGGGCCTCGCCCTCGAGCGCCTGACGACGCGCGGGGCCGAGGGAGCGATCAAGGGGATCGGGCTGCTCCAGACGCTGCCGAGCATCGCCCTGCTCGCGTTCATGATCCCGCTCATCGGCATCGGCATCTGGCCGGCGCTGGTGGCCCTCTTCCTCTACGCGCTCTACCCGATCGTCCGCAACACCTACAGCGGCGTCCGCGACGCGAGTCCTGACGCGGTGGCGGCCGCGCGCGCCCTGGGAATGACCGACCGCCAGATCCTCCGCTACGTCCGGCTGCCGCTGGCGGCGCCGGTGATCATGGCGGGCGTCCGGACGGCGGGCGTGATCGGCGTGGGCACGGCGACCCTGGCCGCGTTCATCGGCGCCGGCGGGCTGGGCGACCCGATCGTCGCCGGCCTCGCGCTGGCCGACTCGCGGATGATCCTCTCGGGCGCGATCCCGGCCGCGGTGCTGGCGCTGGT
Organism: Gemmatimonadaceae bacterium; assembly: GCA_041483735.1. Taxonomy (GTDB): domain Bacteria; phylum Gemmatimonadota; class Gemmatimonadetes; order Gemmatimonadales; family Gemmatimonadaceae; genus JBGPGH01. The sequence goes on from JBGPGH010000025.1 coordinate 10,770, forward strand.
GGTGGACGGCGCGCTGGCGCAGGTTGAACGGCGGGTACGGCCCGCCGGCTGACGCGCGCGGCGCCGTGGCGCGCGTCAGCCGGCGCGTGCCAGGCAGGATCACCGCACTACTCACGAGACGACCATGCCCCAACCGACCATGTCGATGAAGAGCACCACACTCCGCGTCGCCATCGTCGGCGCCATCTGGCTGGCGCTCGCGACAGCGATGGGCGCATCGGGGATGCTCGCGCGGATCCCCTTCCCTCCCATCTTCGTGCCGGCGCTCATCGCCGCGCTGCTCATCGCGCTCTGGCGGTCGCCGTCGTTCCGCGCTTGGACGTGGGCGGTGGACCTCCGCTTCATCCTGCTGCTCCACGTCGCCCGGCTGGTGGGTCTCTGGTTCCTGGTCCTCCACCGGCGCGGCGAGCTCCCGTGGGCGTTCGCCGTGCCCGGCGGGAGTGGCGACACGGTGGCCGCGATCACAGTGGTCCCGATCGCGCTCCTCTGCGTGCCCGCCAACTCGGCCGCGAAGCGCGGCGCGCTGCTGGCGTGGAACGCGTTCGGCCTGGTGGACCTGCTGATGGTGGTGGCGACGGCGGCCCAGTTCGCGCTGTGGGACATCGCGCAGATCGCGCCGCTCACGCGGCTGCCGCTGGCGCTGCTGCCGCTGTTCCTGGTGCCGTTGCTGATCGTGACGCATCTGGTGGTGTTTGCGCGCGTCCGGGCAGTGGCGTAGGGAGGGAGGAAGGGAGGAAGGGAGGGAGGGAGGAAGGAGGGAGGGAGGAGGAGGAGGGAGGAGCGGCGGAGGGAGGAGCGGCGGAGGGAGGAACTGCGCAGGGAGGCGCCGCCGGGTGGGGTCGCCAACCTCTCACGCGCCTCCACGGGAACCGGCTCCAACGAAAACGGGTTGGTACGCGTCGGCTCCTTGAGCGTCGTAGTCCCCGACAAGCCGTCGCGCGTGTCGACGCACCAGCGCCCGGCCGACAGCCGGTTTCCCAAATCGACCCATGACCACTTCCACGCTCTCTTCAACCGACTGGCGCCAGTTAGGTGCCGTCGCCCCGCGCGCGCTCACTGACGCCCGGCTGCAGCTGCACCACGCGCTGCAGATCGTCACCTCGGTGGGGATCTCGCTGCTGCCGCCGCGGCCGGATGACAGCCACACCAATTTCGGCTGGGTAAGGTCAGCCGACGCGCTGGCGACGCACCTGGTGCCGGCGCCCACGCCCTTCCGGGCGGCGCTCCGGCCGGCTTCGCTGGAGCTGCTGCTGCTCGACGCGGCGAACGCGACGCTTTTCTCGCTGGCGCTGCACGGGCGGACGGTCGACGAGGCGTTCAACTGGTTGGCGTCGCACATTGCCACGACCGGCGCCGATGCAAAGCGCCTCACGGCGAAGAAGCACTACGAGATTCCGGCGCATCTGGTTGGCACGGGCCGGGCGTTCGATGCCGCCGATCTGGCGCCGTTCCGCGAGCTGGCCAGCGGGTACGCGAATGCGGCGCGGCTGTTCGGCCGGCTCGCGGCCGCGACGCCGGGCGCGTCGGACGTGCGGCTCTGGCCGCACCACTTCGATCTGGCGACGTTGATCACGGTCCGCGAAGCAGCGGGCGGCGCGGGCGCGACGACGATCGGCGTCGGCCACTCGCCAGGCGACGAGTGGTACGACGAGCCGTATTGCTACGTCTCGCCCTATCCGGCCCCGGCGGTCGAGACGCCGCCCGCGCTCCCGACCGGCGGGCACTGGCACCGCACGAAATGGTTCGGCGCGGTGCTGACGTCGACGGACCTGGTGGCCGCTGGCGGCGCGGCGGCGCAGGCGGCGCGCGCTTCGGCGTTCGTGGACGGCGCGGTGGCGGCGGCGCGGGGGCTGCTGGCAGTGGGCTGAGCCGGGCGGCTTGGCCGAGTCGTTCAAGACCCACCGAAGCCACCGTAGATACTGCCCGAGCCGGCCAAGGCCACCGCGAGGGCCACGATGGCCAACACTACCAGTATCCCACCGATCCCGAAGACCAAGCCCGTGGTGCGGCCCACACTCAGGTGGCGCACGGTGAGGACCGTCGCGCTGTCCCGCACGATTCTCGCGGAAAAACCCGTCGGGTTGTGGCCGTCTCCCACGCGGTAGGCTGGCGCAGCAGAGTTTCCGCTCCTCGCCGTGTAGGTCGTGATCGGGGACAGCCAGACCGTGTCACCGGCCACAGCGCGGGCCCGCCCTTCGAGTTCCACCAGCGAGACGACGGTCGAGTCCCCCGTTGATGGTACGAGCCAGACTGACTGTGGAACACCGAACCGCACATGGACGCTCTGCCGCGCCGTCAGCGCCCCGGTGGGAACCTGACGTTCGACATGACACGCGGACTGCAGCACCAGGACGAGGCTCGTGGCGGCGAACGCCCGGAACCGCCAGGTATGACGTGACCACATACGCCTTCCTCCAGATTGGGTGGTTGCCGGAAAGTTAGGGATTGCCCCCGGGGCACCTATCCGTGAGGTGACGTAGTGATGCGAGGGGATGACGTAGCAGGGGATCGGCCGAGCGTCGGCCGCCGCGAACCGGCGCCGAGTGTGCCCGCTCCCCTATTCCACCCCTTCCATCGCCAGGTGGTGCGCCTTGCGCCCGCCCCGCGAGATGGTGTGCGCCGCCTCCTCGTGGTCCAGGAGCAGCTGCGCGGTGTCGACCGCCCGGTCCACCAGCGCCCGCGCGCCGTCGCGCAGCTCCTCGCTGTGCATCACGTAGTCGATGTTGTGCTCCATGTCCTCCGCCGACCAGCCCCGGCTGTGGGCGATGAACGGGAACTGCGGGAAGTGGCAGCCGAGCTCCGAGAAGAAGGTCAGCATCTGGCCGGCGACGGCCTGCACGTTATCCTGCCCGCCGGTGATGATGAACGCGGCGGTCTTGTTCCGGAGCAGCACCCGGTTGGCGATCGTCACCTGGTTCTGGATGCAGTTCATCCGCTCCACCATCTGATAGTAGAGCGACGACGCGCCGCCCCACCGGATGGGCGTCGACACCAGGAAGACGTCGGCCCAGTGGACGAACGCCTCGTAGACGCGGTCGAGCTGGTCGCCCGGGTCCATCTGGCTGATGGAGCAGGGCCAGGTGCAGGCGTGCGCGCTCTTGGAGTAGTACCCCTCGCAATGCCGGAACTTCAACTCGGCCAGGCGAATGGTCCGCGTCTCAGCGCCTAACTCAGCCCGGGCGTGCTCCATCGCGACCTCGAGGAGCGTGTCGGAGGTCGAGTAGCGCGGGTTGGCCATGTCCATGTTGGTCGTCGAGAGCCCCACCACCCGCACCGGGCCGGGCGCCCGTTCGATGCGCCGAGCCAGCGGATGCGGCTCGTGGGGCTTCTTGTTCCGCCTGCTGACCGTCTCGAGGTTGACGAGCAGGCGCCCGCCCTCCACGCGGACCTCGTAGCGCGGCACCCGGTCGTCCTCGAACCCGGGCTCTCCCTCGCCGGTGACGCGGTGGAAGGTCCAGTTGTGCCACGGGCAGACGATGTAGTCGCCGTTGAGCCGGCCATCACCTAACGGGCCGCCGGCGTGGTTGCACACGCCGGACACCGCGCCGAACACGCCGTGCACGTGGCTCACCGCGATCTTCGTCTTCCCGATCGCGGTCTCCGTGAGCGCCGAGCCCGTGAACTGCTCGACGGGGCCCAGGTCGTACCAGGGGGAAGACATCTGAGGGAGGGAGGGAGGAAGGGAGGGAGGGAGGAAGGAGCGTGGGAGAACTGCGAAGGGAGGCCCCGCCGCCTCCCGCTGTCGTTGACCGCTGACCGCTGCCGTTCGACCGCTGACCGCTGCTCTTTGACCCTTGACTGCTGACCGCCGATCGCTGACCGCTGCTGTTCGACCACTGACCCTGACCCCGACCCTGACCCTGACCAACCGCCCTCCGTCAGGATGGTTCCCGACGTCAGCGCGGCGCCACCCGACCCCGGCCCAACCGCACCGGCGCGCTCACGGTCGCGGTCGCCTCGCCCACCCGGTGCCGTTCGTCAGCGGCCAGCTCCTTCACGTCAGGCGGAAGTGCCGTCGATGCCGGAACCACCAGCCGGCCGCCGAGCTTGAGCGCCCGCGCCGTCGCGGCCACCGCGGCCGGGGAGCGGGCCGCGATGTCGTCGAGCGCCGCGGCCCGCAACGACGCGGCGGCGACCGGCACCCGTCCCCCGGCGCGCACCACCGAGATCCCCTCACGCTTCGCGATCGTCGCCCAGGCCGGCGGGTCGAGGACGAGGTACTGGGCCGGCACGAAGTCGAAGAGCGCGCCGGCCAGCGCCCCCCACGCGCCATCGAGGAGGACGATCCCGCCCTGCTCCAGCAGGTTGAGCAGGGCGCCGGCGCGGATCACCTCGTCCGGGTCGACGGGGCGTGCGGAGCGGCCATCGGCCGCGGTCGGGTCACCACGGCCCGCACCCTCGCCCGGGGCCACGCCCGGGGCGGCGGCCCCGGCGCCGTCCGCGTCGGGTGCGTCCTGCAGATACACGACGCCAGCGCGAACGGGATACTCGGCGTTGCATAACGGGCAGCCCAGCCGGCCTTCGACGATCCGGCGCCCGTCCATCCGGTCGGCCGAGGCCACCAGCCAGGTGTCGGCGTGGGGACGGACGCAGCGGAGCGACTCGACCAGCTCGATGAACACGCTAGCTCCGCGTGAGGCGCAGCTCGTCGATGTTCACGGCCGGCGGCCGGGTGACGGCCCAGAGCACGGCGTCGGCCACCGCCGCGGCGTCGAGCATCCGCGCGCGCGGCGTGAATCCGCGCCGCCCGTCGGGGTCGATCGGATCCCAGATGGGCGTGTCGACCGCGCCGGGCGAGATGAGCGTGGTCCGCACGCCGCTGCCGCGCAGTTCGGCGCGGGCCACCTCGTGGAGGGCGCGCGAGCCAAACTTGCTGGCGGTGTAGGCGCCGTTGTCCGGATAGGCCACCCGGTCGGACACCGAGCCGATCGTGACCACGTGGCCCGCGGCCCGCTTGCGCCACTCCGGGAGAAAGACGCGAAGCAGCGCGAACGGGCCGACGAGGTTGGCGCCGATGGTCTCGGCGAATCCCGCCGCGGTCTCCTCATGAAGCGGCGCGAGGTGGAAGACGCCGGCATTGTTGACCAGGACGTCGGGCGGACCGCTGAATGCCTCACGAACGGCGGCCGCGGCGCGCTCGATCGCGGCCGCATCGCGGAGGTCGCAGGGGACGGCCAGCGCGCGCGGCGATCCCTCGGGCGTTGCGCCCAGCTCACCGGCCACCCGCTGGAGCGCCTCGGCGCCGCGGGCGAGGAGCGCGACCCGCGCGCCGGCGCCGGCGAGCGCCCGCGCCACCGCCAGCCCGATCCCGCGCGACGCGCCGGTGACCAGCGCGGACCGGCCGCGCAGGTCAGCTGCCGTCATACTCGACGTAGTTGTTCTCGGTCTCCCAGAGACGCAGGCGCACCAGCGCCGCCGGCGCCAGCAGCGGCTGGATCTGCCGCCAGCAGGCGAGGACGATGTTCTCCGACGTCGGGTTGATCCCGCGCATGAAGTCGACGTCGAGGTTGAGGTTCTTGTGGTCCATCTTCTCGATCACTTCGCGCTGGACCCGCGACTGCAGCTCGGAGAGGTCCATGACGTACCCCGTCCGCTCGCTCACCGGGCCGCGCACCGACACCTCGAGCGTGTAGTTGTGCCCGTGCCAGTTCGGGTTGTTGCACTTGCCGAAGAGGGTCCGGTTCTCCTCGTCGGAGAGCGCCGGGTTGTGGACGCGATGGGCGGCGTTGAAGCGCAGGCGGCGGGTGATGGTGACCATTTCAGGGAGCGGACTCGGACGCGGGGAACGGGGAACGGAGGGCGGGGCGGAGGGCGGGAATGTGAAGCAGGAAGCAGGAAGCAGGAAAAGAGCAGCATCGTGGCAGAGAACCGGAACACACCCTGAACGATACTCAGTACTCCGTACTCAGTACTCAGTACCGCGTACTCCCCACGGGGTTGTGTGCCGCCTCCCTCTTCCCCCTCCCCCCGCGCCTTGCTACGCTTTGGCACCGTGGCGCAACGCACTCCGTCTCTTCGAACTCCTCGCAATATACGGCGCGCTGCCGCGTCCGGGATCGCGCGCGCGTGAGCGGCCCCGGCGGAGCGGCCTGGCGAGTGATCGCCGCCACCGGCGCCAAGGCATCGGCGGCGGTGTCGGCGCTCTGGACCTTCCCGAGCATCCTGTTCAGCGCGTTCCTGGTCGCGTGGGGCGCGGAAGCCGCGCAGTTCCTCATCGCGCAGGGGCTGGCGCTCGCGATCCTGGCGTGGCTGCAGACGCTGCCCGAGTTCGCGGTGGAGGCCGTGATCGCGTGGCACGCGGGGAAGGACCCGGTGAGCTGTTTCGTCGCCGCGCCGGCCGCCGAGTGCCTGTCGCACCTGGTGATCGCCAACCTGACGGGCGCCATCCGCCTGCTGGTGGGACTCGGCTGGCCGATGATCTACTTCGTGGCCGCGTACGCACGCCGGCGCTCGCCGGAAGGCCGCGGGCACGCGCTGGCGGCGATCCCCCTGGATCCGGAGCACTCGGTGGAGATCATGGGGACGATTCCGCCGGTGCTCTACTTCTTCTGGATCTGGTACAAGGGCTCGATCAGCCTGGTCGACGCGGCGGTGCTGCTGGCGATGTACGTCGCGTACCTGGTGGTGCTCTGGCGCTTCCCGCCGAAGGACAGCGAGTCGCTGCATGAGGCGCCGAGGGTGTCCCGCTGGGCGCTGACGCGGCCGGGGATCTGGCGCCCGATCGCGATCGGCGGGCTGTTCGCGGCCGGCGGCCTGCTGCTGTACGTCACCGCCCATCCCTTCCTCGAGTCCATGCTGGCGATCGCTACCAGCCTGGGCATCAGCCACTTCGTGTTCGTGCAGTGGGTGGCGCCGCTGCTCAGCGAATTTCCCGAGAAGGTGTCGGCGTTCCAGTGGGCGCGGCAGCTGCACAAGGCCGACCTGGCGCTCATGAACATGCTGTCGAGCAACGTGAACCAGTGGACGGTGCTGGCGGCGATGATCCCGATCGTCTTTTCCGTGGCGCGGGGCGAGCCGGCGGCACTGCACTTCGACGGTGCGCAGCGCGAGGAGATCCTGCTCACCATCCTGCAGAGCGTGGTGGCGGTGCTCCTGCTCTTCAACATGCGTTTCGACTGGTGGAACGCGGTGCTCCTCTTCCAGCTCTGGCTGATCGGGTTCGTCTTCACCGAGTGGCGGCCGGTGATGGCGTGGGCGTACGCCCTCTGGGCGGTGGGGCTGGTGCTGAGCTGGTTCTGGGTGCGGCCGCGCGCGCCGACCACCTTCCTCAGGCTGGTGCGCGAGCATCACGGGGGAAGCGAAGCAGGAAGCAGGAAGCAGGACAGCGAAGCAGGAAGCAGGAAGCAGGAATGAGACGGCGAAGCGGGAAGCAGGCGGCAAGAAAGAACAGCGCGGCCACGTTTCGGGCGGCCGATCACCCGAGCAGGCACCGGCCCACTGAAAAGACGAAGCCCCGCGCGAGGCGGGGCTTCACAGGACGGGAACGAAGAGGGTTTTTTGAAGCCCTGTCGAATGGTTAAGGTCCTCACCATGCCTTCCGAAGTCCCCGCACTGGGGCAGGACGTCAGCATAGATTATCGAACCCCTTCGAAGGACTTGTTGGCTCAAAAAATGAGTCTCTTCGTCCCGCAACGGATCGAAATGTACCGGCCGTACTGAACCGGGTCAAATCTACCATGGATCTTGGCATACTCGCGGCTATCGCGCTGCTCGTGGTGTGGGCCATCGGCGCGCTGATCTTCGACGCACCGGGGTGGATCCACGCCCTGTTGACCGTGGGACTCGTGCTGCTCATCGCGCGGATCGTGGCGCGCGGGACCGCGGGCAGCGGCCCCCCCGCGCCGAAGGAATGACGACCGACGGAGGTCGGAGGTCAGAGGTCAGAGGTCGGAGGTCGAGCGACGCAGGTCGGAGGGCGGAGGTCGGGGATCCGGGCCCTGACGTTGACCGCTGACCGCTGACCGCTGACCGCTGACCGCTGACCGCGGCCGTTCGACCGCAGCCTTCCGATGAGGCGCGCAATGAAATGATGGCGTGAAGTCCTGGCGCGATTGCTAGTGTCGCCCATGCGACCGCCTTGCGCCCCCTCCCGAGTCACCAGAATAGTATGGCCATGCCGCACCGCTCCCACCCCGCGCCGCACCGCTTCACCGCCGCGGAGATCCTCGCCTTCCCCAGCGACGGCAACCGCTACGAAGTGGTGCACGGGGAGTTGCTCGTGACCCCGGGCCCCCTGCCCCGGCACCAGGCGGTGGTGACGCGGCTGATGACCCGGTTGAGCGCGTACCTCGAACCCCTGGGCCGGCTCGACACCCTCTATTCCGGCCCTGCCGACATCTCCTGGGATGATGAAACGCTGGTGCAGCCCGACATCCTGGTCGTGACGCCGGGCGAGGTCTCCAACGACTGGCGGACGTACCGGTCGCTCCTCCTCGCCGTTGAAGTGCTCTCGCCGAGCAGCGCGCGCGGCGACCGGACGGTGAAGCGCCGCCTGTACCAGGAACACGAGGTCGAGACGTACTGGATCGTCGACGCCGAGGCCAAGTCGGTGGAGGTGTGGCGGCCCGGCGCCGCTCAGGCGGAGGTGGTGACCGGCACCCTGGTCTGGCGGCCGATCACCCACGCGCCGGCGCTGATGCTGGAGGTTGGGGAGCTGCTGGGGGCACTGCCTGGCGAGGTGAGTACGGGGGACTGAGTACTGAGTACTGAGTACTGAGTATCGTTCAGTGCACCGGCAACCCTCCGCGCTCTGTGGACGGCACCCAACACCATAGACACGGAACCGGCCGCGAGTCTCTGAACTCCCCCCGCGCGATGAGCGATACTCCGTACTCAGTTCTCAGTACTCGGTACCCGATACGCGGTACTCAGCTACCAATCCCCACCAGGCAGAGAATCCCCCACCCGATCGTCAGCACCGTGACCGGGACCCCCACCCGCAGATAGGCGGCGAAACCTAACGTCGCACCGCGCCCCCGCGCCCGCTCGGCCACGATCAGGTTCGCCATCGAACCCAGCAGCGTCAGGTTCCCGGCGAACGTCGCGCTCATCGCCATCACCCGCCAGACGAACGCCGCGTGCGGCAGGGTCGGCACCACCGGCAGCCAGAGGATCACCGCCGGCACGTTCGACACCAGGTTCGACAGCACCAGCATCGCCGCGCTCACCACCCCGGCGTCGTGCCACCCCGTTCCCTGCAGACGCGCCGCCGCGCTCCCGGTGAGCGCCACCACCAGCGGCAGGTCACGCACCCCGCGCATCACCACGAACAGCGCCGCGAAGAACAGCAGCAGCGACCACTCCACCTTCGCGAACGCGGGCTCGGCGTCACGGCCGGCGATCGCCACCATCACCGCGCCGGCGGCGATCGCCACCAGCGGCATCGACAGCCCCGCCAGCCAGCCCGCCAGCGCGCCCCCGAACACCGCCAGCGCCTTGATGACCAGCGGCCGGTCGAAGGCAACGGCCGGCATCGGCGTCCCGGTTAGGAGCGGCGCGCGCAGGTCGGCCCGGCAGAACCAGGCGATGCACGCGTAGACGATGGCCAGCCCGCCCAGCGCCGCCGGCGCGAGGCCGGCCAGGAAGCGCGTATAGCCCACCCCGCTCGTCAGCCCGATCAGCATGTTCTGCGGATTGCCGGTGATCGCCATCGCGCTCCCCACGTTCGACGCCATCGCGATCGCCAGCAGGAAGGGGAGCGGCCGGAGTCCCATCGGCCGGAGCATGGCGAGCACCAGCGGCGTGAGCACGAGACAGATGGTATCGTTAATGAAGAACGCGGAGAGCAGGCCACTGATCCAGACCACGGCCGCCAGCAGCGCCCGCGGCGACTGGACCCGCTCGACCACCCGCTCGGCCGCCCACTCGAAGAAGCCGCCCAGCTCCAGGTACGCCGTCACCAGCAGCACGCCGAGCAGGAAGACGAGCACGTCCAGGTCGATCGCCGCGTAGGCGTCGCGTAGCGGGAGACCGCCCAGCACCACCATCGCCACCGCACCGAGCAGCGATGCGGCTGGACGGTTGAGCTTCAGACCGGGAAATTGCTGGACGGCGATGAGTGCGTAGGTGACGGCGAAGATCGTGAGTCGCACTGGGAGGGAGGAAGGGAGGAGAGGGAGGAAGGGAGGGAGGAGGGAGGGAGAGGGGCGGAGGGAGGTGGGAGGTGGGGAGGAACCGACGAGTAGTCAGGGCGAGGCATCGTGGCACGAATCAATCTGACGTGACGGATCCCTACGAATCCAGCGGGCGCACGGCGGTCGCCGAGCAGCCGCAGGCGGTGGTCGCCGACCGGAAGAAGCCGGTGCTGGTCACCGGTGCGTCCGGGCTGGTGGGCACCCACGCCTGTCGCGAGCTGGTGAAGCGGGGCTGGAAGATCCGCGCGCTGGTGCGCGATCCGGTGAAGGCGGCCGGCCGGCTCGCGCACATGCCGGTGGAGCTGCGGTTCGCCGACCTGCGCGATCTGGACGCGGTGCGCGAGGTGATGCGCGGGGTGGGCGCGGTGGTGCACCTGGCCGCGATCGCGATCGAGGGACGGGGACAGAACTACGAGGCCGTCAACACCGAAGCCACCCGCCTGCTGCTCTCGGCCGCCGCCGAAGCGAAGGTCGACCGCTTCATCTACATGTCGCAGAACGGCGCGTCCAGCCGGTCGCCGTTCCGCTTCCTGCGCAGCAAGGGCCTGGCCGAGGATGCGGTGCGGGAGAGCGGCATGCCGTGGACGGTGCTGCGCCCGTCGGTGATCTTCGGCCCCGAGGACGCGTTCGTCGGCGTGCTGGCGCGTCTCATCCGCCTGACGCCGCTGGTCCTTCCCCTGCCGGGGGGCGGCGCGGCGCGCTTCCAGCCGGTGGCGGTGGACGACGTCGCCCGGGTGATCGCGATGGCGCTCGACAAGCCGGCCGCGGTGGGACAGGTCTACCCGCTGGGCGGCGCGACGCCCCTCACCCTGCGCCAGATGAGCGAGCGGATCCTGCTGGCGCTCGATGCCCGGCGCCTGATCGTCGGGATTCCGGTGGCGCTCCTCCGCCCAGTGACCGCCTTGATGGCGCGGGTGCTGCCGCATCCGCCGGTGACGCCCAGCCTGCTGGACCTGCTGGCGGTGGACAACACGGTGCGCGACAACGCGATCTGGGAGACGTTCGGCCTGACGCCGGTTCCGTTCGCGCCGGAAGAACTCATGTACCTGCGGCGGATCACGCTGCTGGACGCGCTCCGCCAGCTGCTGGGAGGTGCCTGACGTGACTCGCAAGGCAGGGTCGGCCGGCAAGGGCGGCACCGGCGCGAAGGTCCTGAAGTGGGTCGGCGGCGCGACGGCCGTCCTCTCGCTGGCGTTCGGGGTGCGCCAGGCCATCGGCTACGCCAGCGGCTGGCGCGGCCGCCAGCGCCGGGTAGCGGAGCTGCTGGCTGTCGATTCCCTTCAGCGCGCGTCCGGCGACTACCGCGGCGCGTGGACGTCGCTCGCCCAGGCGGCCGCGCTCGGCAACCGGGGCGACGCGGTCCGAACGGCCCGCGAGGACCTCGCGATGGTGTGGCTCGAGGATGCCAGATCGTCCGTGGGGATGTCGCTCGGCGAGATCGGGGACACCCTCACCACCACCATCAGCCGCGGCGCCCTGGCGGCCACCGGCGCCCGCCGCGGCGACCTGCTCGCCCACCTGGGGTGGGCCTACTTCCTCCGCTGGCGCGATGGCCAGCGCCAGCTCGACCCCGCCGCGCAGTATCGTCAGGCGCTGGCCGCCGACCCGGGCAACCCGTACGCCCACGCCATGCTCGGGCACTGGGCCCTGTGGTGGCGCGACGCCGCCGGTGGGGGGCCCGGCGCGTACGCCGAAGCCAACCGGCACTTCGCGGCCGCCCTCGCACGCGCCCGCGACCCTTCCCGATCGTTCGTCCGTACCCTGCAGCTCGCGGCCCTCCAGAACTCGGACGGCCCGGAGGCCGACCTCGAGATGCTCACGGTCGCGGCGGACATGCTGGCGAGCGGCGATTCGATCACGCCCGACGACCGGGACAAGCTCTGGCAGGTCTACTACGACGCCTTCATCCGGAGCTCCACCCGATTCACCATGGCGCAGATGTACGCGGCCGTGAAGCCCGCCGACCTCCTGCGGACCTACCGCTGGCTGTTCGACAACACCGGCTACGTCGAAGCCAAGGCGACGCTCTACACGTACAGTCTGGCGAGGCTCCAGGAAGCGGCCGGCGATACGGCGGACGCGCTGGCCACCTATCGCGCGGCACGGAAGGCCCTCTCCCGAGGCTATGACGACTACCGCTTCCGAATTGACTCCGGAATCGCCCGGCTCACGCGCCGTCGCTGACCCTCGCCTGGCGCCGGTCGCGCCGGTCCCGGCTCTCCCGCCCGCGGCGACGCCCGCCTGGGAGCGTCCGGACGATGCGTCGCGTCAGGCACAGCTCGACAAGATGTCGCGCCGCGCCAGCGCCTTGCTGGTGGCGGCCGGCGGCGTGTTCGCTGCGGCCGGCGCTTACGAGGGTCGGTACCCGTGGCTGGGATTCGTCCGCGCCACCGCCGAGGCGTCGCTGGTGGGCGGGCTGGCCGACTGGTTCGCGGTGACGGCGCTCTTCCGGCACCCGTTGGGGATTCCGATCCCCCACACGGCGATCGTCGCCACCCGAAAGGACCGCATCGGCCGGATCCTCGGCAACTTCGTGGAGAACCACTTCCTCTCGCGGGACGTGATCGCGGCGCGGCTGAAGACGATGCACCTGGCCGAGCGCGCCGCCCGCTGGCTGAGCGAGCCCGCCAACAGCCGGCGGATCGCCGCCGAGGCGGCCGGCGGACTGGCCCGCAGCATCGAGTCCATGCCTGACGACGACATGCGGCGCCTGGTCCACGGCATCGTGACCGACCGGCTGCGGGCGCTGCGCGTCGCGCCCACGCTGGGGCGGACGCTCTCCCTGGTCCTCGTCGGGAACAGTCACCAGGAGCTGCTCAACCAGGCCACCCGGCTGGCGGCGCAGGCGGTGGCCGACAACCGGGAGCTCATCCGCGAGCGGGTGCGCGCCGAGAGCCCCTGGTGGGTGCCCGGCGTGGTGGATGACCGGATCTACCAGCGGATCGTCGGCGCGATCGAGCGCCTGCTGCGCGACATCAGCGAGGACCCGCGCCACCCGCTGCGCGCCACCTTCGACGGGGCGCTGCGCGACTTCGTCGATCGCCTCCAGCATTCGCCGGAGGTCAACGCCCGCGCCGAAGCGCTGAAGGAGGAGTGGCTCTCGGAGGCGGGCGGGGCCGAACTGTCGGCGCGGCTCTGGGAGGCGACCCGGCGCGCGGTCCTCGACTACGCCACGCGGAACAGCGACGCCGCCCGCCTCGAGTCCGGCGCGACCGTCGAGCCGGCGCCGGGGTCGCTGGAACGGGGGATCAGCGCGATCGGCGAGGCGGTGGCCTCCAACGTCTCGCTCCGCGACGAGATCGACGACCTGATCACCGACTTGTGCGTCTCGCTCGTCGAGCTCTACCGGGCCGAGATCGGCGACTTCATCGCCCACACCGTGGCCAGCTGGGATCCGGCGGCCACGTCGCGCCGGTTCGAGCTGGCGGTGGGACGCGACCTGCAGTTCGTGCGGATCAACGGGACGCTGGTGGGCGGGCTGATCGGGCTGGCGATCTACTCGGTGATGCGCCTCTGGCGCTGAGCCGACGTCACCCCGGCAGCCGCATCCGTTCGATCATCGCCTCAAAGCGGGGCTGGCCGCGGAGCGGGTCGAGGATCGGGTTCACGCGCAGGTAGACCATCCACCCCCGCCGCTCCTCCCAGGCGCGCTCGGTCCAGTCCATGGCGCGCTCCCAGTCGCCTAACCCGAGGTACACCACCACGAACGCCACCGGCGACACGTAGTCCCGCTCCCGTTCGGCCTCGAGCTCGTGGAGCACCGCCAGGGCCTCGGCGCGCTTGCCGGCACGCGCCAGCACGTAGCCCAGCATCGACATCGCGTAGGGTCCGGCGCCCGGCATCGCCGACGACTCGCGCAGCACGCGCTCGGCCTCCTCGAGGTGGCCCTGCAGCGTCAGCGTCAGCCCCAGCACCCGGTAGCTCTCCTCGGCCAGCGGGTTCATCGCGATGGCCCGGGTGATCTGGTAGCGCACCTGGTCGTAGCGCCGCGCGTAGTAGTACGCCCACGCCAGGCTCCGTCGCACGGACACCGACGCCCCGTCCAGGTCGGCGGCGGTATGCCCCTCCACCAGCGCCTCCTCGAACTTCCCCTGGGTGGCGAGCAGGAACGCGTACCACTGGTGGGCGGTGGCATAACGGGGATCGAGCTCGATGGCGCGGCGGAACTCCCGGCCCGCGCCCTCCCAGTCCCAGTCGTAGATGAACAGGCTCCACGCCAGCGAGGCGTGCGCCTCGGCCAGCGATTCGTCCAGCTCCAGCGCCTTGCGGGAATACGTCTTGGCGCGCTCGAAGCCCTCGGTGACCGCCACGCTGCGATAGTCGATCTGGAGGGCGTACGAGTCCGCCAGGCCGGTGTAGGCGAGCGCGTAGTCCGGGTCGGCGGCGATCGCTTCCTCGAAGTACCGGATCCCCTCGACCACCCCTTCCTGCGAGCGCTTGTTCCATGCGTACCGCCCGCGGAGATAGAGCCCGTAGGCGACGACGTTGTCGGTGTAGCGCCGGGGGAGCGGCTCCGACAGGTCGGCGTAGCTGGTGGCGCGCAGCGTGTTGACGATCGTCCGCGCGATCTCGTCCTGGATGGCGAACACGTCATCGAGCGTGCGGTCGTAGCGCTGCGACCAGAGCAGCCGGCCATCGCCGGTGGAGGTGAGCTGGGCGGTGATGCGCAGCCGGTCGCCGGCCTTTCGGACCGTGCCCTCCAGGACTTCGGAGGCGCCGAGCACCGCGCCGGTGGCGCGCACGTCCTGCGCCTTGCCCTTGAGGGCGAAGACGGACGTGCGTGAGGCGACCCGCAGCCCCTCGACCTTGGCGAGCGCGTCGATCAGCTCGTCGGTGATGCCGTCGCTCAGGTATTCGTTTTCCGGATCGGGGCTGGCGTTCACGAACGGCAGGACGGCGACGAACCGCGACGGGGTCGCCGGCCGCTGGCCGCCGGCGGCGCCGCCGGTGACGAGGGCGGCGGTGAATTCGGCGACGGTCGCGAACCGTTCGGTGGGGTTCTTGGCCAGGGCGCGGGTCACCGCGGCCTCCACCGCCACCGGCGTGTCCGGGCGCAGCGCGCGCAGCGGACGCGGGTTCTCGGTGACCTGCTTGGCCATGGTGGCGCGGGCACCGGCGCCGCGCAGCGGCGGCTCCCCGGCGAGCATCTCGTAGACGACGCAGGCCAGGCTGTAGATGTCGGTCCGCACATCGAGATCCTGCTCGCCGCTGGCCTGTTCGGGGCTCATGTACTCCGGCGTGCCGACGACGATCCCGGCATCGGTGACGACCTCGGCGGGGGTCGGTGTGCTGCAGGTGCGGGCGACGCCGAAGTCGGCGAGCATGGCGAGGCCGTCGGCGAACAGGATGTTCTCCGGCTTCACGTCGCGGTGGACGAAACCGTTGCGGTGCGCGTAGTCGAGTCCGGCGCCCACCTCGTGCGCGATCCGGACCGCGTCGCGCACGGGCAGGCGGGGCTCCCGCGCGAGGCGCTGCCGGAGCGAGCCGCCGGCGACGAAGGGCGAGACGTAGTAGAGCAGCCCGCCCGCGTCGCCGGAGTCGATCAGCGGGACGATGTGGGGGTGCGCCAGCCGGGCGGCGATCCCGATCTCGCGCAGGAAGCGTTCGGCTCCTAACGACGCGGCCAGCTCGGAGTGCAGGACCTTGATCGCGACCTGCCGTCCGTGCTTGCGGTCCTCGGCCAGGTAGACGGTGGCCATGCCGCCGTGCCCCAGCTCGCGGTCCAGCGCGTACCGGTCCGCGAGCGCCGCGTGCACGGAGGCGGCCGTCTCACGCATCGGACGTCAGATCTCCCAGTTGGACAACACGAGCCCCGTCCGCGAGGTGACTTCCTCGCGCCCCGTGAGCGTCATCCGCAGGTCGGTCCAGCGGACGCGCGCGCCCATCGCCGCCAGGCGCGCGAACGCGGCCGGATATTCGCCCTGCATCCGGATCGCGAACCGACGGGTGGCATGGCGTCGCGCGAAGTCGGAGAGCCGTCGGGTCATCGGTTCCAGGTCCTCGTCCCGGTCCAGCACCATCTTCAGGACGCGGACTTCCTCGCGCTGGCGCCCCTCCACCAGCGGCGCGGTGTGGCAGAGGGCGAAGCCGCGCACCCGGTCGCCCTCGGTGAGCAGCACGGTGTCGCCCAGGTCGAGGCGCGCGGTGAGCTCGATCTCGCGGGTGAAGTCGAGCCCGGGGACCTTGGCCGCCACCAGCGCGCCGCACGCCGCCAGGGCGGCGTCCCGTTCGCCGGAGGGCAGCCGGCTCAGCATCACCGTGCCACGCTCGGCCACCGCCGCTTCCATCGTGAGGGTGATCGTCAGGGCGCGCGGCACGAAGCCCAGGCCGGCGTAGAAGCCGATGTTGTCCATCGTGCGCGGCATCGTCTCCAGCCCCACCACCCGCACGGCGCGGGCGTCGAGCCACTCCAGGCCGGCCCGGACGATCTCCTTGCCGATGCCGCTTCCCTGCAGGTCGGTGCGCACCGCCAGCGGCCCCATCCATCCCTCGCTGCCCGACGCGTGGGCGATGTTGAACGCGATCACGTCGCCGCGTTCGCCGCGCCAGAGCATCGCGCCGTCGCCGGCGTCGGCGATCGCATACTGCCAGATGGCCGGATTGAGGAACGGGACGCGCACGCCCACCAGGCCGTCCTTCCGGTAACGCTCCGAGAACGCGTCGCTGAACACCTGGTTCAGCTCCGGGATGTCGGCGGTCCGCACCGGGAGCGGACCGTCGGCCCGGCGCATCTGGTGCCAGTCGCGGGCGCTGGCCATCAGTCGGCGGCTCCCATCGTCTCGAGCGGCGGGGCGCCGGCGCCGCTGCCGGCCGGGTCGGTCGCCGTGGCCTGCGCGTAGGCGGCGCCAGTGGGGAGCGCCGCCCCCTGCTCCACCACCGAAGCGCCGGTCGCGGCATCGAGCCGCACCGAGATCACCCGGTCGAGTCCCTCGCGGACCGACTCGATGTGGGTGATGACGATGACCTGCTCGAAGCGGTCGTGCAGCCGGCGCAGCAGGTCCACCACGCCCTGCCGGCGCGACTCATCGAGCGACCCGAAAATTTCGTCCAGGACGAGCAGCGAGAAGCTCTGACCGGCGCGCTCGGCGATCATCTGCGAGATCGCCAGGCGGAGGACGAGGTTGGCGAGGTCCTCCTCGCCGCCGGAGATGACCGGCTTGGGAATGCCATCCTCGAGGACCAGGACCGCGTACTGGTCGTCGAGCTCCAGCGCGCCGTACCGGCCATCGGTGAGCTCGGCGAGAAAGGTGCTGGCCAGGT
The DNA here is from genome assembly GCA_041483735.1 of Gemmatimonadaceae bacterium. GTDB lineage: Bacteria > Gemmatimonadota > Gemmatimonadetes > Gemmatimonadales > Gemmatimonadaceae > JBGPGH01. Next base: position 28,163 of record JBGPGH010000025.1, read on the forward strand.
CCGAGAGCTCGGGGCGAAGCTGGAGGTTGAGGTCGGTGCGCAGGTCGGTGAAGGCGCGGTCGAGCTCATCGTGGAGGAGCCGGCCACGCTGGAGCGTGTCGAGGCGGGCCTGCTGCTCGGCCAGCTGGCGGCGCGCCGCCAGCGCCGCGTCCCGCGCCACCACCGCGCCGGCCACCTCGCCCCTGGCGGCGATCGCCGTCCGCTCCGCCTCACGAGCGGCCGCCAGCGCCGGCTCGTGCGCGGCCCGCAACGCCTCGTAGTCCGCCTCGGAGAACCCCACCGCCTCACGACGGCCGGCCAGCTCGGCGATCCGCGCCCGGGCCGCCGTCAGCGACCCGTCCGCCCGCCCGCGATCCCGGCGCAGCTGCGGCTCGCGCTCGGCGTGGGCCGAGAGGCGGGCCGCCTTGGCGTCGAGCGGCGCGAGGCGTTCGACGTCGACCCGCACCGCGGCATGGCGGGCGGCATCGTAGCCGGCGGGGATCGCCGCCAGCTCGCGCTCCAGCTGGGCGTGGCGCGTCTCCTTCGCGGCCAGGTCCCGGTCGAGCTGTCCGCGCTCCCGCACCGCCGCCCGCGCCACCCCCAGCGTGCGGTCCAGCGCGGCCGCATCCCGCGCCAGGACCTCGCCGCGTTCCACCGCCGCCCGCACGTCGTCAGGCATCGTCTCCAGCTGCTCCACCCGCAGCTTGAAGTAGTTGCCATCCACCCGGACCGCCTCCATCTGCTCGTCGAGGAGGTCGAGCACCGAGCGGAAGTGCCCGCCCAGCGGGCGCGCGCAGGTGGGACAGGTGCCGTCCTCGCCCGCCGACACCAGCCGGTCACGCTGCTCCTTCAGGTCGGCGAACTGCTTGCGCAGCGCCTGCAGCCTCGTGCTCGCCTCCTGCCGGTCGCGCGCCAGGTGCTCGCGCGCCGCCTCCACCGCCCGCTGCGCGTCGGTGAGCTCCCGGCGCACCCGCTCCGCGTCGGAGGTCATCTCGCGCTCCTGCCGCGGCGCGTCGTCCAGCGCCGCGCGCCGCTCGCGCAGCCGCGCCAGTTCCTCGGCCAGCGACCGCTCCCCCTCCTGCAGCGTCTGGCGGCGCCCCTCCTCGCGGTTCAGCGCGTCCAGCCGGTGCAGCTCGACCATCAGATCGGGGTAGCGCGCCAGCTCGGGCCGGAGTTGCTCGAGCTCGGCGCGCGCGCCCACCACCCAGGCGAGGTCGGCGTCGAGGCGGGCGACATCGCGGGCGAACTGGGCCTCCTCCTGCTGTGCGAGGCGCTCCTCGCCCTCGATCTCGCGCACCCGCTCGCGCTCGCCCTGCGCGCTCTCCCAGCGCGGGGTGATCGACGCCAGGGCGCGGTCGGCGGCGACGCGTTTCGCGTCGGCCTCGCCGGCCCGGACCCGCGCCGACGCCAGGTTGGCTTCGGCCTCGCTCACCTGGCGCGTCACCGAGTCGGCGTCCGTCATGGCGGCCCGCGCCTCGATAATGCGCGCCGTGAGCAGCCGCCGCTCCTCGCGCACCCGCGATTGCGCCTCGCGCAGCCGGTCGTACCCCAGCACCCGTGACAGGAACTGTCCGCGCTCGGCCGGCTTCATCGCCGCCATCACGTCGAGTTCCTTCTGCCCGGTGAAATAGGTGTGGAAGAACTCGGACCGGTTCATCCCCAGCCGCCGCCGCAGCAGCTCCGAGACGCCACTGATCGAGCTGGCGATCGGTGACGCGGCATCGTCCAGGAAGCACTCGGCGCTCGTCAGGCCGCGGGTCACGCGGTACCGGTGGCCGGCCAGCTCGAACTCCAGCTCCACCTTGACCGTCGCCCGCGGCTGCGCCCGGCTGAAGCGGATCGACTCGCGGGTGCCGCGGGCGGCATCCACGCCGTAGAGCGCGAACGCGATCGCCTCGAGGATGGTCGTCTTGCCGGAACCGTTCGGGCCGATGATCCCGGTGAGCCCGTCGTCGAACGCAATGCGGGTGTCGGCGTGCTGACGGAAGTTCGTCAGGCGGAGCGTGTTGAGCTTCACGCGTCCTCCGGCTCCGCGCCGGCGGCCGCCATCGCATCGCCGCCACCCGCTCCGTCCCGCCCGCCCGGCTGTCCCTCGTCCGATTCGGCATCGCGCAGATAGCGCAGGCCGAGCTCCACCAGCGCGTCGCGGTCGATGTCGCCGGCCAGGACGCGGTGCATCAGCTGGTCACGCACCATCTCGGACAGCGTGACCCGGCGGGCGCCGCCGGGTGCGCCGCCGGCCGAGAGCCGCTTCACCTCCGGGCGCCGCGGGTCGAGCTGATAGTGGAGCGCCTGCCGCTGGTAGTCGCGCAGCGTCTTGTGGTCCAGCTCGCGCGCGATGTGGACCGGGACGTCGCGCACCACCTGGCGGACGATCTTGCCGGCGATCCCGCCGGCGCACCCGTCCACCCTCGCCCGGATCGCGGCGTCGAGCTCCGGCGCGCCCATCCCCTCGGCCTCCACCGGCGGCAGGTCCACCAGCGTGCGCGCTGCCGGCAGCGGGTGGAAGGTGTGGGCGCCCGTGGCCAGGTCGTACTCGATCATCCCCTTCCCCGGCACGCCGGCCTCGTGCTCCTCCACCAGCTCGCCCCACGGATTGGCGCTGGTGTAGTCGATCGAGCCCGAGTAGTACGCGTTGGCGGCGACCCGCCGGTAGACGTGATAGTGGCCCAGCGCGACGTAGCTCCAGCGATGCGCGGCCAGCTCCTGCAGCGGAATTGCCAGCGTCGCGCGATCCATCTGGCGTGCCCGGTCCGGCAGCATCCCCTCCACCTCGCCGTGGAGCAGCAGGACGTTGTACCGCGCCGAATGGTCGGGGGTGAGCGCCGGCCGGGGGCCCGGCACATCGGGTACTGCCAGCACCGACAGCGACCGCTCGGGGAACGGGATTCGCCGCGCGGTCTCATCCACGACGTCGATCCCCAGCGGCGTGAACAGGCGCAGGATGCACCCCGTCTCCACCGACCGGGGGGTGTCGTGGTTGCCGGCCACCATGATCACGTTCGCGTCAGGCAGCGACTGCACCAGCCGCGACAGCTGCGTGAACGCGTGGAGGATGGCCGGGTTGGTGGGCCGGACGTTGTGGAACACATCGCCGGCGATCAGCACCACATCGGGCCGCAGCTCGATGATCCGGTCCACCGCGCGCCGGAACGTGTGCGCGATGTCCGCTTCGCGCTGGTTGATCCCGGTGGGTGTCACCTTCTGGTACTGGCGAAACCCGAGATGCACATCCGAGAGATGGAGCAGGCGCACTGCGGGGCGATGCGAAGGGTGGCCGGAGTCCGTCTGGGCGGGTGCGGCGCGGTGGCGCGCCCATGGGAAAGATCACCCGGCGTCGTACCGGGCGCTACGCCCGACCTCCTATTTCACCAGCCGCATCCACTGCGACATCTTCATCGTCATCCGCATCGGCGGCGTGTCGCCGCCCGGCAGCGTGACGGTCGACTTGAGCGTCATCGTCGTCCGCGAGTCCACCACCCAGCCGCGCTTCAGGTCCACCACCATCGAGCCCGACACCACCCCGGTGGTGACGAACTTGGTGCCCGGCGGAAGCCCCTCGGCGTCGGCGTCGCGGGTCACCGCGCCGTGCAGTGAGATGTACGCCTTCTCGGACGCCCCGGTGAGCGAATCCAGCCGGAAGGTGGCGACGATCGTGGTGGGGTTGCTCCCTGCCGCCGCCCCTTCGCCACCCTGCTCCGGGCGCCGGACGCCCCCGCCGAGCGGGACGGCCAGGCGTCGCGTCCACGAATCGCCCACCGAGACGCGCCCGCGCGGGAGCGTGGCCGGCATGGGTTCGAACGCCGAGCGGACCTCGGGGCGGTCCTCGGCCGCCGGATCGTCGAGCAATTCGGTGGCCCCGTCGGTGGCGATCCGCAGCCGGACCCGCTTGCCCTGCATCAGCCGGCGTGTCTCTTCCGCCGTCCGGATCACCTCGCCGTCGCTGCTCACCACCGAGATCGAGTCGGTCACCGCCACCACCACGGTGCCGCGCTCCGGGTCACTGCGCTCCACCGTCGAGTGGGACAGGACGTGGGTGGCCGAGGCGACCGCGATCGTCGAGTCCTCGCCGCGGACGCGCGATGTTCCGCTCATGTCGATCTGCTGGTCCATGCGCGTCCGGAAGAAATCGCCCGGCCGCGGCAGGATGCGGAGGAAGACCGACTGGGCGCCGGCCGGCACGGGAAGGAGCAGCAGGATCGCGACCGTGGCGCGGAACCGCCGGCGTGGGTGCCTCACGAGTCCCGCCACCGCGCGATCAGAACCCGTACGGGTCGTCGGCGGGCACGGACTTGAGCGGAGTCGCCACCGGGCGCGGCGCCGGCCGGGCCGGCACCACCCGCTTGAACTGCGCGGCGAAGAACGCCTTCACGTCCGACGGCCGGCTCCGGAGGGTCACGGTCCGCGCCCGCAGCACGTCCGCTTCCTCGTGCGGCCCGATCGTCTCCTGCACCCAGCCGAGCGTGACCGATGGGTCGAGCCGCCGCAGGGCGCGGGTGACGGCCTCATCCAGTCCCAGGTCGGCCGCCTGCGGAAAGCGCTCCACCCCTTCGCGCCCGGACATGACCGCCGGCCGCGGGAAGCGGACGAACACGGGCTGCGTGAAGTGTGGGTGCCGTACCATGAGCTGTCCCTTGTCGAGCGTCGCGAGTTTCGTGCGTGTCGCCGGCGAGAGCGTGCCGTAGCCGGGCGTGGCCAGCTCGTCCGAGTCCATCCGGCCGTAGAGCGCCGTCCCCGAGTTCCCCACCACCCGCCGGTGCACCTGTGACCGGAACTGCTGGGCGCTGAACAGGACCAGCCCCAGGTAGCGGCCGCGTTCGGCGATGTCGAGCAGCATCCGCCGCACGTAGGTGTCCGGTCCGTCGCCGGGCGCGTACTTGTTCAGCTCGTCGACGAACACCACCACGTGGCTGACGCCGAGGTCGCGCCGCTCCAGGTGCTCGCGCAGTTTGGAGACCACCCGCGCGAAGATCAGGTCCTGGGCGTCCTCCTCCAGCGACGCCACGTCCACCACATACACCGACCGGTCCTCGAAGCTCCCGAAGGGGAGGTCGCTTTCGGTGCCCTCGTCGGTCACCAGGCCGGCGCAGCGGAGCGAGAGGTTGGAGAGCCGGTTGCGGACCTTCCGGATGGTGGCGACGTGGTGGGTCCGCCACGATTCGCCATTGCCGGACTCCATCGCCCGCAGCAAGTGGCTGAACCACTGCTCGAGGTCGGCGAACGACTGCACGGTGTAGGGAGTCTTGCCCAGCAGCGGATCGGTGAACTCACGGTCCAGCAGGCGCTCCTTGATGAAGTCGATCAGGGCATCGGCCTTGGCGTCGACGTCATCCTTGTTGAGCAGGACCTCGGCGAACTGGAGCACTTCGCGAAGCCCCCAGGTGAGCGGGGTGACGTTGTGCATCAGCGCGTCGTTCGAGCGGAGCGAGTTGATGGCATAGCCCTTGGCGGTGTACGGCGCGAAGTAGCGGACGCGTTCGAACGGGCGCGGTGGCACGCCCATCGCTTCATAGAGGGCCCGGTCGCGGTCATCGAGCGGGCCCGGCTGGTCGAGGAAGCAGAGGTCGGGCCCCTTCACGTTGAAGCAGACGGCGGCGATCGACCCTTTCTGCGGCGGGAAGTGGGTGAAGAGCGACGATAGCAGCCACTCCACCGCGCTGGTCTTGGTGGCCAGGCCGGAGACGCCGGTGATGTTGAGGTGGGCGGCTTCCGGGCCGACCAGGAAGTCGGCGTCGAGGTAGATGGGCGAGTCGGTGCCGCCGGCGTGGTACATCCCGATCGGGATGCCGGTGCGGGAACCTTCCTTCAGGTAGCCGTCCATGCGCAGCGCGACCGCGACGTCGGCCTCCTCGGCGAGGAAGACGTCGCCCATCGGGACCGGCTGGAGCGGCTCGTCAGGCACGTGGCGGAGCACGGCCGCGGTGTAGAGCCGGATCTCGGGACGTTCGGTGGCGGCGGCGGCATGGCGCACCGGGTCGCCGTCGTGCCCCAGGACGTCATGGAGCGGCGTCTGGAGGTCGGTGTAGCTGAGCCCCTCGACGACGACGCCGTAGACCGTGGGGATGATCCCGTCCACCGGCGCCCGGCCCTGCACGCGCACGATCGTCCCGATCCCGACCGGGGCGTCGAGCCGGGTCCAGAAGTGGAACTCGTGAGGCGTGTTGGGGCGGCGTTCGGTGGCGACGACGAGGCCGAGCATCGGGAGGGAGGGAGGAAGGGAGGGAGGGAGGAAGGAGGGAGGGAGAAAAGCGAGGGGAGGGTCTGATCCCTGGAGGGCCCTGATGGCGTGGTGTGCCGCACGGGGATGGAACGATGGGCTCTGCAACGGATCGGTTGGTCAACAGCCGGGCAGTTGGCTGTACGATTCCGCCTACGCTCCTCGCTACTTCCCCCTCCCGGTCATGTGGAGTCGCCATGGTCTCCGAAGGCGTGCGCGACCTGCTCGTCTGGCGCAAGGCGATCGAACTGGTCGTCGCAAGCTACTCCCTCTCGACGAGACTTCCTAGCAGCGAGCGCTATGGTCTCCGCGCACAAGTCCAGCGGGCGGCGGTCTCGGTCGCGGCCAATCTCGCCGAGGGCAACGCCCGCATGCACCGGAAGGAGTACGTGCACCATCTGTCCATCGCGCAGGGCTCACTCAAGGAGCTGGAGACGTACTTGGTCCTGGTGCAGCGACTCGGTTGGGCCACCCAGAATGACCTCGCGGAAATCGCGGGCCTCTGCGGCCACGTGAGTCGCATGGTGCGCGCGCTGTCGCGATCCCTTCGAGCCACCGTGGACCCTGTGCAGCGGGCCTGAGACGCACACACGAACTTCGGTGGTTCCCGCAGTGCCTCCCTTCGCTGGCCTCCCCCCCTCCTTCCTCCCTCCCTCCCTTCCTCCCTTCCTCCCTACACCACCGCCCGCAAATACGCCTCCACCCCCGCCACGCCATACATCAACCGGTCCCACCGCCCATCCGGCAGCGCCAGCGGCATTCGCTCCGCCAGCAGCCATCGCGATACCAGGTCGGCGCGCTCCGCGGCCAGCGCCGGCTGAGCACGCATTGTTTCGGTGAGCGCCACTTCCACCCGCACCAGCCCCCAGAGCGGATCGCGGCCGGACGCGCCGCGCAGCCGCAGGTACCAGCTGGCCACCGTCCTCCGCCGCGGCGAGGTGAGCAGGAAGACGCTGGTGCGGCACCCACCGGCCAGCCCGAACAGCACCGGCAGCGCGCCGGCGTCGACGTACAGCGTGCGATGGCTCTTCACCACCCCGATCGCCAGCGGCGACGTCGCCAGGCGGTCGTCGCGGTTGATGTTCCCGTCCACCAGCAGCGGCTCGCGCTCGGTGGCGCACCAGGCGGCCGCCAGACCCTGCTCCAATGCCTCACGGGAACTCTGCACCAGGTGGACCGCCCGCTCGCACAGCGCGTCGGGATGGACCGGCGGCGGCCCGCCGCTCTCGTCAGGCTCCAGCGTGTCCACCGGGCCGAATCCGCGCGACGCCGCCATGCTCCAGAGCGCCGCCGGCACCAGCGCCTTCGGCAGGTAGAGATCGCGACGCACCCGCGCCCCTTCCTCGCCCTCGCCGGCCGCACCCATCCACGTCCGCAGCTGGCGGTCCACGCGCTGCCGCACCGCCGCCGCCACGGTCCCGAGCACGATCGGCACGCCGGCGTGGTAGTGCACCACCCGGCTCTGCTGCGTCCCGTCGAGGAACGCCGCGAACCCCACCTCGGGGTCGCCCCGCACCTCGGTCGCCGCCAGCGCCGTCCCTTCGAGCAGCTCGCTGGCGAGCACCCGGGGCGGCTCGGGACGCGCCGCCGTCATCTCGAGCGGCGCGCCCGGCGCGCCCAACGGCACGCTCTCCGGCACGGCGTCGACGATCAACCGCTGCGCCGCGCGAAAACTTGCGTCCATTCTCTCCCGGCTCTACGTTAGCCTCAGCCTCGGCCGGATCGCGGTTCCGCTCAGCGCTCGGCCGGTGACGCGCGCCTACCGCGCGTCGTCGTTCGACCACACAGCCGGCGGCATCGCATCACATGACACGCGGCGCTCTGTTCGCGACCATCCTAATGGTCGCTCTCGGGTGCGACAAGACAAAGGGCCTTCCCGGCTTCGGGGGAAGGAGCCAGCCGGCCGAGCCGCCGGTCGCCGACCGGCTCGACCTGTCCACCAAGCCCAACATCCTCTTCCAGGTCTACGGCGAGCGCGATGACCCGCGCATGATCCCCGTCGCGGTCATCGACAACGGCGCGCTCAAGCCGATCGTCCTCGCCTCCACCGGCTGGCGCCAGTTCGACGCCATTTACGCCCGGTCCGGCGCCGAGTACCTGCTCTACCAGGACGGCCGCCACGTCGGCTCTGTCCGCATCAAGCAGGGGATGTGGGAGAAGGACGAGCCGATCTACACCCTCCCCAGCTGCAAGGTACTGACGCCGATCTCGGCGGTCACGCTGGGCAAGGAGTTCCGGGCCGGCTATACCGTGGAGCTGCTCGCGTCCAACGCCGTGCTCGGCTCACCGCCGAAAGGCACCGCCATGGCGCCCTCGGCCGCATCCCGGCTGGGCAAGCAGGTGGGCTATCTCGCCGGCGACGACGTCAACCTCGCGCCGGCCACGCTCGACTCGCTCGACTTCCGGGTGGTCGCGATCAACACCGGCGCCACGCCCGAGCCGACGCTGATCGCGTCGTTCATCGACCCGAACGCCGAGGAGGCGGCCGCCAGCGGCGGCCGCACCGCCCACGTCTTCGTGATCGCCGACAAGGGCGACAACGGCTACCAGCCGACGTTCAAGATGTCGCTCAACGGATCGGCCGCCACCGCCGAGTATCGCCGCTACGTCGATCACCTCGACTTCAACGGCGACGGGATCGATGAAATCGTCCTCGAGGGATGGCAGTACGGCGGCGACACCTACCTGCTGGTGCTCAGCTACCTGAACGGCGCCTGGAAGGAGAGCTTCCGCGGCCGCACCAACTGGTGCCTGGACCCCAAATCCCAGAGCGGCAACTAGGCGATCACACCGGCCGGCCTCTATTTCTTCCCGGGCCCGCCCGCCTGTTCCTCTCCGATGTTCCAGGGCTGCTCCAGATCGCCCTTCGAGTAGGCCCGGAACGCGGTGAGCGTCTGGGTCCGCACCAGCCCCTCGACCGTGGGGAACACCTCGGTCACCACCTTCGCGATCTGCTCGTACTCGGCGACCCGGACGATCGCCACCAGGTCCCACTCGCCGCTCACCGAGTAGACCTCCACCACTCCAGGCACGCCGGCCAGGCGCGTCGCGACCTTCGGGATGAACTTCGGCTGGGCTTTGATCAGGACGATGGTGGTGATCACAGATCCGCCGGAAAAGGTGGAACGTTGAGCAGCCAGACGCCCGCCAGCCGCTCCTGGTGATCGATGTCGAGGAGGATGTCGCGGGCGATCCGCACCGCCCGCGTCTGCCGCAAGCTGCCGAGCCGGAAGTGGATCGTCCGCTCGCTCGGGTCCGACTCGGCGAGCAGCGCGGTGTCGACCTCGAGCGCGGCGACGCCCGGCTGCGAGTTGCGCGACGGCACCGTCACCCGGGCATCCTCGACGTCGGCGGGCGGCGCGAGGCTCGCCACCTTCCGGACGTCGGGCCAGACGGCGACTTCGACGCCGTGGATGCGGCCGGCCGAGACGTCGAAGACGAGCCACGAGCCATCGCTCCCTTCCACTTCGACCGATCCCGACATCCCCTCGCCGGCGCCCTTGGCGCGGAGGTTGGCGGTGAGGATGTCGGTATCGACATCCCACCGGTACTCGACCTCCGGCGGCGCGGTGGTGCTGGGCTCGACTCGGACCGCGATGTTCACGACACCTCTCTTCCCGGGACGACCCGACGGTGCAGCCAGGGGCGGTCGGGCGTGACATCGCATTGTTGCACGCCGCATCGAAATCACGCCCATTCGCGACGCGCCCTTCCGGCGCCCGCCGCGTCGGCTAAGATACAGCGCGCGTCGCACGCCCCACCAGAGGAACACCATGGACCGCCGCCGCTTCGTCAACACGCTCTCCGTCGCCGGCGCCGCCGCCGCCACCGGCTGTGCCCGCGCCACCACCGCGGCCGCCGGCTCCGCCGCTCCCGCTCCCATGTCCCCCTCCGCCACCGTCCCGCCGTCGCGTCACCCCACCGTCCCCACCACGAACATCCAGGTCGCGTCGTCCTACCCGCCCATCGCCCCGCTCACGCGCGAGGTGTTCGAGCGGCGGCTCGAGCGGGCCCGCACCCTCGCCCGCGAGGCGGGTGCCACAGTGCTGATCGCCACCAGCGGGGCGACGAACTTCCGCTACCTGGTGGGCGCCGACTTCGGCCGCAGCGAGCGCCTGATCGCGCTCGTCCTGCCGGTGGATGGCGAGCCGGCGCTGATCGCGCCGTCGTTCGAGGTGGAGCGCGTGAAGCGCGGCACCCAGGTCGCGGCCGGCGCGGTGCACGGGTGGGAGGAATCGGAGTCGCCGTACGCGCTGGTGCGCGCCACCCTCGGCGCGAAGGCGGCCCGCGCCGCGCTCCTCCTCGAGCCCAGGACCGAGTACTGGACGGCGATGAACCTCGGCCGCGCGATGCCTGACGCGACGCTGGTCGATGGCGCCGGCGTCTTCGAGCGCCTGCGCCTGGTCAAGGGCCCCGAGGAGATCCTCCGGATGCGCCGCGCGATCGCCATCACCGAGGACGCGATCGCCGCCACCCACGACCAGATCCAGCCCGGGATGCGCGACGGCGACATCGCCGCGATCGTCGCCCGCGAGCACGCCGGTCGCGGCGTCACCGGCGGCGCGCTGGTGCAACTCGGCGACGACTCGGCCCTCCCCCATGGCAACCCGGGGGGCGCGGTGCTGCAGGAGGGGATGGTCGTGCTCATCGACGGCGGCTGCACCTTCCAGGGCTACGCCTCCGACATCACCCGCATCCGGTGGTTCGGTGACGCGCCGCCGTCGAAGTTCCGCGAGGTCTACCGGCTGGTGCGCGATGCCCAGAGCGCGGCCATGGAGCGGGTGAAGCCCGGCGTACCCTGCCAGGAGATCGACCGCGCCGCCCGCGCCGTGATCACCCGCGGCGGCTACGGCCAGTACTTCACCCACCGCCTGGGCCACGGCATGGGGATGGACGGGCACGAGGCGACGTACATGGTGGAGGGAAACACCCGCCCGCTCGAGCCCGGCTTTGTCTTTTCGGTGGAGCCGGGGATCTACATGCTGGGCGAGTTCGGCGTCCGCATCGAGGACGACTTCATGTGCACCGATGCCGGCGGCGAGCTCCTCTCGCGGCGCGCCGCCGTCGTCTGAGCCGCGACCGCTACCGTTCCTCCCGCCAGGCCCGCACGATCCGCCGCGCTCCCTCCACCACCGCCGCATCGGGCGCGGCGTAGCTCATCCGGACCCACTCCGGCGTGAGGAACGCCGAGCCGGGCACCACCGCGACATCGTGGCGCTCGAGCAGCCGGGCGGCGAACGCCGCGCCGCCGTCCTCGCCGCCCGCCTCACGAGTGCCGGCCACCCGCAGGAAGAGATAGAAGGCGCCATCCGGCTGGACGACGCGGATGCCCGGCTCCTCGCGCAGCACCGCCAGCGCCGCGTCGCGCCGCGCCCGGAAGCGCGCCACCATCGACCCGATCGCCTCCTCGGCCGCCGCCGTCCCGGTCAGCGCCGCCAGCGCCGCGTGCTGCGACACTGCCGCCGCGTTCGATGTCGTGTGGCTCTGCAGCGCCGTCATCGCCTGCGACACGGCCCGCGGCGCGATCGTCCAGCCGATCCGCCAGCCGGTCATCGCGTACGACTTCGCCACCCCGTTCACCACCACCAGCCGGTCGCGATCCGGCGACAGTTCCAGCGCCGACGCCGCGTCCGCCCCGTAGGTGATCCGGATGTAGATCTCGTCGCTGATCACCCACCAGCCCCGCGCGCGCGCCAGCGCCAGGATCGACTCCAGCTCGGCGCGTGTGTACACCGATCCGGTGGGATTGCATGGCGAGTTGAGCATCACGCCCCGCGTTCGCGGCGTGGCCGCCCGGGCGAGCTCTTCCGCGGTGACCTTGAGCCCGCGTGATTCCTGGCCGAACACCGGGACAGCGGTGGCCCGCGCCAGTGCCACCATCTCGTAGTAGCTCGTCCAGCTCGGCGTCGGCACCAGCACCTCGTCGCCCGGGCCGAAGAGCACGAAGCAGGCGTTGAACAGCGACTGCTTCGAGCCGGTGGACACCACCACCTCGCCCGCATCCACCGCGCCAGCCGCCCGCGCGGAGGCCTGTGCCGCGATCGCCTGGCGGAGCGGCAGGATCCCCTCGGTGGCGGTGTAGCGCGTCGCGCCGGCGTCGATCGCGCGCTGCGCCGCCCGCCGGATGAACTCCGGGGTGTCGAAGTCGGGCTCGCCGGCTCCGAGGTCGATGATGTCGCGACCCGCGGTCCGCAGCGCCTTGGCGCGAGACGACACGGCGATCGTCGCCGATTCCTTCAGGAACGCGATGTTCCCGGACGGCGTGAACGCGGGCGCCGGCGGCGGCAATTCCACGGGGGCGCGGCCGGCGGGGATCGGAGCGGCGGGCGCGGCGAGGGAGGGCGAAGCGGAAGTCGGCGTCATGAATGGAAGGCGAGGCGACGGTGGGGTATACTTCGTCCGGTCGAAGAACGTTATTCGCGCGGCGCGAACCGCGCCATTGAGAATCGAGGGGAGCAGTGGAATTCACGGAGCACGCGCCCGGCCAGGGCGAGACGCCGCCGGCGGTGGCCGGCGGTACCCGCCATCAGAACGTCCTGTTCACCGTCCCGCCCGATCCCCACGCGATCATCGCGATCCTGGGGCCATGGCTCAGCCGGGCCGAGCCGGGCGGCACCGCCCCCCAACTGCTCATTCTCACGCCGGATGTCGACACCGCGCTCGCCCTCGCGGCGGCGCTCGAGCCCCTCGCTCGGGAGCGCGCGCTCACCCTGGCGGCGGTCTCGGAGCCCCAGCGCGCCGCGCGCCTGCAGCGCGCCCACGCGTCGGCCATCCTGATCGGCGCTCCCGACGACATCGGCGCGATTCTCGCGGCCTCGGCGGTCAAGCTCGACACCCTGCGAGCCCTGGTGATCGCCGGCGCCGACGCGATGGTGGCGGCCGAGGAGGAGGCGGCGCTCGAAACGGTCATGAGCGAAGTGCCCAAGGACATCGCGCGGATTCTCCTCACTGGCCGGGTGACGCCGGCGGTGGAAGCGATCGTGGAGCGGTACCTCCGCCGCGCCACGCGCGCTGGAGAGACGGGGCCCGCCGACGATGGGCGGGCGATCGACGCGCGCGTCGTCGCCACGTCGGCGGCCGGCCGGCCGGCGGCGCTGCGGCGCGTCCTCGACGAGCTCGACCCACCTTCCGCGGCGATCGTGGTCCGGAGCGATGAGTCGGCGGCCGCGGTGCGCGCGGTGCTGAGCCCGCTCGGCTACCTCGACGACGATCCGCTGGTCCGGATCGCGCCCGCCGGCGCGCCGCCGCCGGCCGCGGCCCTGGTCCTGTTCTACGACCCGCCGCTGGTTCGCGCCGAGCTGCGCGACGCGGCGGCCGGCGACCCGCCGCCCGCGAACCTCGTGATCCTCGCCCAGCCCCGGCAGATGGAGCACCTCCGCGGCCTGGCGATGGGTGGCCGCCTCTTTCCGATGACCTTCGCCGGGCCCGCGCGACGGGCGCGGGCGCGCGATGCCGCGATGCGCGACGAGATCCGGGCGCGCCTCGCCGCCGGCGTGCACGCGCGTGAGCTCCTCACCCTGGAGCCGCTTCTCGACGACGCCGACGGCATCGAGATCGGGGCGGCCCTGCTCGCGATGCTCGAAGAAGCACGCACCCGCCGGCGCGAGCCGGCCACGCCGGCTCCGGTCCAGGCCGGCGCGGCTCCGGCGGCTGCGCCCGCCCCCTCGGCGGCGGCCGCGGTCCGGATCTTCCTGTCGATCGGCGAGCGCGATGGCGCGAAGCGCGGCGACATCGTCGGCGCGATCACCGGCGAGGCCGCCGTCGCCGCCGACCGGATTGGCCGGATCGAGATGCGCGACAACCACACCCTGGTCGACATCTCCTCCGAGGTCGTCGAGCGCGTGCTCACGGCGGTGAACGGGAAGATGATCCGGGGCCGCCGGATCATGGCGCGCCTGGACCGTCCCGTGGAACGCGGCGATGCCAGGCCCCGTCGCGAGCGTCCCGCCCGCGGCGGCAGTTCCGGTCCGCCCGCCGGCCGTCGGGGCGGCGGTCCGCGGTCGTCGCCACCCAGGCGCCGGGGCGATGATCGATGACCGGCTCGTTCCAGGTGACCGGTGGCTGGATCGAGGTGGTGGCCGGGGTCATGTTCAGCGGCAAGAGCGAGGAGTTGCTGCGTCGGGTGCGGCGGGCGATGATCGCGCGCAAGCGGGTGCAGCTGTTCAAGTCCCACCTCGACGACCGGTATTCCGGCCTGTTCTCGATCTCGAGTCACGATGGCCGGACGGCCGAGGCGGTGCCGGTGGATTCCTCGGAGCAGATCGCGCTGCGGCTCGATCCCACCGCCCAGGTGGTGGCGATCGATGAAGCGCAGTTCCTGGACCCGGGGATCGTCCCGCTGGTGACGTCGCTGGCGGATCGCGGCCGCCGGGTGGTGCTGGCCGGCACCGACACCGACTTCCGCGGCGAGCCCTTCGGCTCCATGCCGCAGCTCATGGCGGTGGCCGAGCTGGTGGACAAGCTCCACGCGATCTGCGTGCTCTGCGGCAACCCCGCCAGCCGGAACCAGCGGTTGATCGGCGGGCGGCCGGCGCCCTACGACTCGCCGACGATCATGGTGGGCGGCACCGAGTCGTACGAGGCCCGCTGCCGGGCCTGCCACCAGGTGCCTCGTGAGGCGGACGCCCAGGAGCGCCTGCTCTAGGGATTCGCCGTCGGGGCCGGAAAGCGAAAGCGCCCGGGCGAAATCGCCCGGGCGCTTTCACATCCGGCGAACGCGGTCCGTTGTTCCGGATTCCGCATCCCGTCTTCCGCGCTACGGCCCCGGCGTCAGGCTGTTGAACAGGGTCGACACGTTGAACCGGACCGGGTCGATCTCATAGAAGCGGTTGTCGATGAACCGCCCCGTGGTGGGGAAGTACGGTGGCGGATTCACCACCGCGCATCGGTCGTACGAGTATCGTTTCACGTAGCCCTCGCCGCCGAGCAGACCCACCGCACCGCGCGAGACCTGGATCAGCCCGCCGGTCAGGTAGAGGCACCCGCGCCCGTTGGTGGAGCCTTCACAGCCGTTGGTGTTGGACGAGCCGACGTTGTACCGCTCCACGCCGAACGACGTCCCCAGGGCCATGATCACCGAGTGCATGTAGAAGTCTTTCGTGTCGTCGAAATTGAAGTAGCTGCCCGAGCTTGCCAGGCGGTGCGGACTCAACACGGCATTGTCGGCGATCCATATGTTGCTGTCGGTCAGGACGCCGAAGATGTCACTGCACTTGAAGGTCGAGCTGCCGGGGTCGGTGGCGTAGCGCATGTCATCGAGATAGACCAGGCTCCCCCTGGCATAGAGCGTCACCCGCCCGCGCAGCGTTCCGCTCACGCCGGTGCTGCCGCCCACGTAGATCACGCCCTTGGTGTTCGCGTTCAACCCGCGGTACAGCGGGAAGAGGTAGTTCTTGTCCCACGGCCGGAGCGTCGCCAGACGTGAATCGATCGTGCCGGTCCACTGCGACCAGCTGCCGATCAACCCGGTGGCGGTGAAGGTCGAGTCCTCGCCACCCTTCTGGCCGGCCACGCCGGAGCGCTCCAACGCCACCAGGTGCGGGTCGCCGCCCAGGTAGCAACGCGCCCCCGCGCCGGACATGATCGTATTCACGCTGGCCGTCTTGTGCGTCGTGGCTGTTCCGGCGGCCATGCCGCCGGCCACCCAGAGCGTCGCCGCCCAGGCGTTGTTGTGGATCGCCGCCGGGAAGAAGACCAGCGGCCCGGTGGGCAACACCTTGTGCCAGTCGCCGCAGTTCTTGTCGTTCGCGGCGGTGGCGCTGTCGAAATCGGCGCGCACGTACCCCGAGTTGGCGGTCGTGCTCTTGTAGACCTTGAAGAACCCCTCGTCGACGTCGGTGGAGTCGCCGTCGCCGTCGAGGTCGACCGCGACGAACTCGATGCGCATCGCGATCGTGGCGCTCTTCGAGTTCGACGGCGAGGTGAAGTTGGTGCCGCCGGTGGTGGCATAGGCCGCCAGCTTCGCGAGCATCGCGTTGCTCGGCAGCTTGATCGAGTCATCGCCCTCGGTGTAGCCCTTGTCGAAGATCCCGTTGCTCTTGCCGGTGATCACCTTCGACGTGCCCACCACGTCGTGGAAGTGCGCGCCCGAGGCGGCGATGCGGATGGTGTCGTTGGACCACACCGGGCCCCACAGGTTGTCGCCGTTACCGAAATAGATCGGGCTGCCGCTGTTCGTCTCCTGGGTGGTCCAGTAGGCGAATTTGGCGAAGCTCTCCTGCGTGACTTCGAGACGTCGCACGAACCGCGAGCCCTGCCGGTCGCGCGCCTCCGCCACCAGGCTCGCGAACCGCCCGAACTGCCCGGTCGTGGAGCCGGTGGGCCCGACGAACAGGTTGACGGTCACGTTGGGCACCGAATTGGTGTCGGCGGTCGACAGGTTCGCGTTGAAGAGAATCGTGTCCCAGAGCGAATCGGGGACCGCGGTGGCGTCGTTGTTCAGCCGGCTCTTGCCGATCGCCAGCGCCTCCTCGGTCGCGTACTTGAAGTCGCGTTCGCGGTCATACGACTTGCCCAGCAGCGTGGCGTTCGACGACAGGAAGATCGCCGACATCGCCAGCGCCGCGAGCGCCACCGTGAAGACCAGGACGAGGATCAGTGCCGACCCCGAGCGGGGACGCGGCAGGTCCCGCGCCCTCCCCCGGAACGGCAGCATCGGAGAAATGGTGTGAGACATGGCCCCTCCTCAGGGAATGGTGACCGTACTGGTCGCGGCGACCGACGAGCTCAACGGCGTGCAGTCGATCGCGGCGATCCCGTAGATGTACTGCTGACCCGACACGACCGTGTTGTCCACGTATGTGTACGACGTCGATCCCGCCGGCCGGCTCAGGACCGGTTCGTCGAACGACGGATCGGACGCCATGCGGCGGTAGATCGCGTACTTCTCGACATCCTTCTCGCCGCCAGCCTCGTCGGTGGCCCGGTTCCAGGTGAGCGTCACGGTGCGTGGCGTACTGCCCGACACGGTGGCGGTGACGGACACGCCCAGGATCGGCGGGTCACCGCACGTCGTCCGCTTCACCAGCCCGGAATTCATGATCCGGACGCCGCTCTCCACGGTATCAATGATGTCGCCGCGGCGCGCGTCGTGGAAAATGCCCGCGAACTTCGCCCGCACCACCCGGATGCTGTCGGTGAGCGCCGACTTCTGCGTGTCGGCCGGCGAGCCGTGGACCGCGGTGTGATACAGCGGCAGCAGCGCCTGCGAAATCTCGATCGACGCGCCGAGCGTGTCGTTCTTGAAGTACCGGAATGCCGGCTGGCCCGAGGGAATGATCACGCCCTTGGCGATCAGCCGCGGCGTGGTCGCGTTCACCCGCCGATAGAGGTTGTACTGGTCGCTGCGGGCGCCGGCGCTGCTGTCCCGCACCAGGTAGTACGAAATCGTCTCCGCCAGGCTCGGCGTCAGGGAACCGCTCTGCACGTAGGTCGAGTCCGGATACGACTTCGTCGACAGCGGCAGGGTGATCGGGTTCGACCGGATCATCTCGGCGGTGACGGTGCTGTCCACGTCCGGGTCGAAGTACACCGCGCCCACCGCGGTGCTGTCGTGGGTGACCAGGTCCCCGTTGAACGTGATCGCCATCTTGTCCGCCTGGACGATCATTGGCTGGGCGTCCACGATGCCGACGCCCGCCGCGCGCAGCTCGCGGTCCACCGTGTTGATCCCGAACCGGGCGTTGAGCTGGGCATCCAGCCGTCCCGCGTACCGGTCCACCGCGCCGGCCTGCGCGCGGAAGAAGGGCACCGCGATCG
The DNA here is from genome assembly GCA_041483735.1 of Gemmatimonadaceae bacterium. Lineage (GTDB taxonomy): Bacteria > Gemmatimonadota > Gemmatimonadetes > Gemmatimonadales > Gemmatimonadaceae > JBGPGH01. The sequence goes on from JBGPGH010000025.1 coordinate 46,116, forward strand.
CGAAGATCATGAGCAGCAGCGTGATCGAGATCATCATTTCGATCAGCGTGAAGCCGGCCCGTGCCGGCCGCGAACGAGTTTGGCGCATGGCAATCACCTCAGTAGTCCGCGATGGCGGTCGTCTTCCGGATCGACGCCGACAGCGCGGGATGCGAAACGATCACCGTGACCAGCTTGTAGTCGAGCGTGTCCGTCGCCCCGCCGCCGATGCGGCGGATGATCGTCTGTCGCGTGAACTTCGGCCGGCCGGCGATGCTCGTCTCCGTCCCGCGGTAGATGCTGTCGATCGTCGCGTACTTGGTCGCGCTCTTGATCGTCTCGATCCGGTCCGACGCCAGCTCGATCGCCGTGTTCTTGATGCCGGCGGTGGAGATGTTGTGCGTGAACTGCGTGACGAAGCGGCCCAGCGCCAGCAGCGCCCCGCTCAGGATCACCAGCGCGATCATCACCTCGATCAGCGACATGCCCTTCCGGGCCCGCCGTGTGCGACGCATCAGATCCCCCCTGCCTTCCAGGCAGTGCCGACGTACCGATACCAGTCCACCCGCCCCGTCGACTGCGTCACCTGGAGCGCGCGGAAGTCGGAGCTCTTCTGTCTTTTCGACGTGATGTAGATCTCGATGCTACCGCTGGCCGCGCCGTCGCGGTGAAAGACCACGCTCGGCATGCTCGTAATCGACTTGACTCCCGTCCCGGCCACCGCTCCCCCCACCGCGCCGCTGATTCCCGCGGGCGGTTTCCCGAACACCGACCCCTCTTCCAGCGGCCGCCAAGTCACCCGCTCCGAGCTCGCCACCGTGCCGTCGTCGTTCGCGTCTTCGGCGGTGCGCATCCGGTTCTTGACCGTATCGAAGCTCACCACCACGTCGAACTGCCGCTGGATCGCCAGCCGCTGCGCCTGCTGCAGCGTGCTGCGGATCAGCCGGGCGGCCGCATCCGAGCGATACTTCGTGAAGTCGAGCCGGGGAATCGCCATGCCGGCCACGATCGCGATCAGCGCCAGCGTAATCAGGACCTCCACCAGCGTGAAGCCACGCGGGTGGGCCTGTTGCCACGCGCCGTTCCTGACACGGTTGTGACGAATCGATCGCATCATGGCTCCCTTCCTCGACCAGGATCGGGTCGCTGCCCTGACTGCCAACCCCTGCTCCGATAAGAAACTACCTGTGATCCACGGTGGTACTGTCACAATCTTAGCCCTGGTTATCATTCTCTGCCATTAGTCGTCTGCAAGGTGATATCCTCGGTCCTCACGATAGCGCATTTAGGCTCCGTCCGCCGTAACCCGGCTCACCACCACCCCCCGCCAATCCATGGGTGTCATCGCCGCGTTGCTCCCTACCGCGTCGCGACTGCAGCGTCTCAGGGCCGCCGTCCGCGACCGCCACACGGTGGTCGCCTGCGAAGACTGGATGGAGCTCACCCGGGTGTGCGAGACCGACCCCGTCCACCTGGCGGTGATGGACCTCTACGCCGACGGCAAGGCCAACTTCGACCGCGTGCGCCTCCTGAGCACGCGCTTCCCGCGCGTCTCCCTGGTGGCCTACGTGTCAGTGACGATCGAGCGGGCGCGCGACATGTTCGACGCCGGCCGCTGTGGGCTGAACGGACTCGTCCTCGCCGACCTGGACGACACGCCCCAAATGCTCCTCTCGCTCATCGAGCAGGCCGAAGCCCGCAGCGTCGCCAGCCAGCTGCGGCCCGCCCTGGAAGATCTCAAGCCCACCGTGCGCGACGCCGTGCTGATCGCCGTCACCCGCGCCCACGAGCGCCTCACCCCGGAGTCCTTTGCCCGGCTGCTCGCGGTGCCCCGCCGGCTGCTCGCCAAGCGGCTGGCCGAGGCCGGCTTCCCGCCTCCCCACCGGCTGCTCACCTGGGGCCGCCTGATCGTCGCCGCCCACATGCTCGAGGACCGGGAGCGCAGCGCCGACAGTGTCTCCCATGCCCTCGACTTCCCCTCAGGGAGCGCCTTCCGCAATACCTGCCAGCGTTACCTGCGGGCCACGCCCCACCAGATCCGGGAGCGCGGCGGCGCGGCGTGGGTGATCCGCTCGCTCATGCGAATGCGCCCCGGCGTGGCGGTGCCCACCCCACCTCGCGGCTCGCCCGCGTTGCGCACGTCGGGGTCCACTCCGACCTCGTCTGAAGTGGTCGTCTAGAAAGACGGGGAGGTGGGGAGGCGGGGAGGCCGGGTCCACCCCACCCGCTGACCGCCGACCTCCGACCTCCGACCTCCGACCGCTGACCGCCGACCTCTGCCCTATAACGTCGAGGGCCCGTGCGCGAGGCGCAGGAACTCGTCGCGTGTCTTTCCGTCCGTCCGGAACGAGCCCCGCAGCGCCGAGGTGATCGTCTTCGAGTTCTGCTTCTCCACGCCGCGCATCATCATGCAGAGGTGGAGCGCCTCGATCACCACCCCCACGCCGTGAGGCCGGAGCACCTCCTGCACGGCGTCGGCGATCTGGTCGGTGAGCCGTTCCTGCACCTGCAGCCGGCGGGCGAAGACGTCGACGATCCGCGGCAGCTTGGAGAGCCCCACGATCCGCCCATCGGGGATGTAGGCCACGTGGGCCTTGCCGAAGAACGGCAGCAGGTGGTGCTCGCACATCGAATACAGCTCGATGTCGCGCACCATGACCATGTTCTCGTGGTTCTCCTCGAAGATCGCGTCGCCGACCACATCCTTCACGTCGGTGCGGTAGCCGCGGGTGAGCCAGCGTAGCGCGTTCGACACACGCTGCGGGGTCTTCTGGAGCCCTTCACGATCCGGGTCCTCGCCCACCAGCTCCAGCATCCGCCGGACGATGGTCTCGTGTTCGGCGCACCGTTCCACCGGGTCCAGGTCGTAGGCGTCGTCGGACGTGCTGAGATTGGTCATGTCGGGGCCGGCGGGAGCGCGGTGCGGGTGGAGGCGTCGGCGTGTGTCCGCACGCCGGGAACGGCGGCCGCGTGAGGCCGGCGTCCCCGTGCAACATACCCGGCGGCCCTCGCATTCATCAATCCGCTGGCGTGTTGACAGCGACCCGTTCGTGCCTAGCTTGGACGGAGACCTCCTTCCTCCACTTCCCGGGGCCATGAAGGTACTGCGTCCGATCCTCGCGTGCGCCGCGATCGTCGCGGCCGTGTCGTGCCTGGATGACCGGCCACTGTCGCCATCGACCTCGGCGACGCTCGTCGTCACCCCGGTGCTCTCGCGCGCCCCGGGGGCGCCGAACTACCTGACGATTCCCGGCGTGCCGGCCGGCGTGGTCCCGGAGATCGACATCCGGGCCTACACCTACGGCCGGTTCGAGAATCTCGTCGAGCTGATGCGCGCGCGGATCCCGGTGGACACGGTGCCGAGGCGCGGCGAGCTCTCGATCAACCTGCTCCCCTGCCTGGCGCTGAACGCCGACACCACCGGCGGCGCGACGCCGCAGGACTACTGCTTCGTCAACCTCGAGTTCATCCTGCGCGCCGACACGCTGGTGATCGACCAGCAAAACATCGGCTCGTTCAAGGTCCGCCCGGGCGACCGGCTGGCCAACGTGCCGGTGTCGCTCACGGTGGGCGTCAACCCGCCGGCGATGACGCTCGGCAACGCGACGCTGGTGGACAGCGGCCTGGTCCGCTACGTCCTCTCGGCCTCGGATCCGGACGGCAATCTCAAGTCCGTGAACGCGTTCTACTACGACAGTATTCCGGTGATCTTCGGCTTCGGGTACGAGCAGTTCTTCGATGTGCGTCCGACCTTTCTCGGTCCGCTCTACCTCTTCATGACGCCGCCGGCGGCGATCGTCGCTCCCAGGCTGACCGTGACCGTGTTCGACTCGAAGAGCGCGACCTCGCCGGTCGAGTCGACGCTCGTGGTGTTCCCGGCCCGGCTGGCGCCGGTGGCCAGCGGCGTCACGGCCACCAAGGCCTCGTCGGGCATCCAGGTCAACTTCACCGTGACCGACATCGACACGAACCCTGAGCGCGTCGAGGTCCTTTTCCACAGCGTGCCGGACTCGACCAACAACTTCCTCGATTCTCTCTTCTCGACCTGCCTGAGACCGATCCCGCAGGGGGACGGCCCCAAGAGCGTGAGTTGCGCCCCGTTCGGCCAGCGGAAGGCGGCGGTCTACGTCATTCCGTTCGACAAGACGAACGTCGGCCAGGCCGGGAAGGGACTTCTGCAGGTTCCGTAGGCGCACGGCCGGGTGCTCCTCGTCGGCCTCACGGGCAACGTCGCCAGCGGAAAGTCCGCGGTCGCCGGCATGTTGGCGTCGCACGGCGCCACGGTCATCGACGCCGATGCGCTGGCGCGACGGGCGGTGGAGCCCGGCACACCGGCTCTCGCCAGGATCGCCGCGCGCTGGGGGAAGGACGTCCTCCGCTCCGACGGCGCACTCGACCGCGGCGCGCTGCGCCGCCGCGTCTTCCGGGAGTCCGCGCAGCTCGAGGAGCTGAACGCGATCGTGCACCCCGAGGTCATGCGGCTGCGTGACCGCGAGATCCGCGCCGCGCGCGGGCGCGGCGACCGGATCGTCATCTGCGACATCCCGCTCCTCTTCGAGAAGCACCTCGAGGGCGAGTTCCAGCGGATCGTGCTCGTCGATGCGCCGCGCGTGCTCCGCCTGGAGCGCCTGGTGCGCGATCGCGGCCTCCCGCTCACCGAAGCGCAGGACATGATCGCGGCCCAGATGCCGGCCGAGGCGAAGCGGGCGCGCGCCAGCTACATCATCGAGAACGACACGTCGATCGATGCGTTGTCCGCCCGCGTCGACGAGGTGTGGCGCGGGCTCGAGGCCGACGCTGCCGCGGCTCCCGCGATTCCTTGACTCCCCCGGATGGCGCCGGTAGACTTCGCGCCGTCACGCACCCAGACTGGAGCGCGCCGTGTCGGAGATCCCGAACGATCTGCTGTATACCGAAGATCACGAGTACGTGAAGAAGACCGGCGACGCCGACGTGGTGGTGGTCGGGATCACCGACTACGCGCAGGGTGAGCTCGGCGACGTCGTCTACGTGGAGCTCCCCAAGGCGGGCTCGGCGCTGGGCGCGCACGATGTGTTCGGGACGATCGAGGCGGTGAAGGCCGTCTCGGAGCTGTTCAGCCCGCTGGCCGGCGAGGTGCTCGAGATCAACTCGCGCCTCGACAAGGAGCCGGCGCTGGTGAACAGCGATCCCTACGGCGACGGCTGGATGATCCGCCTGCGCGTCAAGAGCCCCTCCGAGAGGGATGCCCTGCTGGGGCCTGACGAGTACCGGAAGCACATCGGCCAGTAGCGCCGGCCCGGGGGCGCGCCCCCGGAACCCGCGCGCCCCCCCCCCCCTCACGCCCCCCCCCCCCCCCCCGGCACCACCCCCCCCCGGGCGCTGCCCACCCCGGTGGGGGTTTCGGAGGC
>JBGPGH010000026.1:0-50324 GCA_041483735.1 Gemmatimonadaceae bacterium
ACGCCGCCCAGGTCGATGAAGGCGCCGAAGTCGGTGATGTTCTTCACCACGCCCTTCCGCACCTGGTCCTTCTGGAGCTCCTTCATCAGCTTCTCGCGCTTGCCGGCGCGCTCGGCCTCGAGGATCACGCGGCGCGAGACGACGATGTTGCGGCGGCGCTTGTTGAGCTTGATGATCTTGAACTCGTACTTCTGCCCCAGCAGCTCGTCGATGTTCGGGACGCGGCGGAGGGCGATCTGCGATCCGGGAAGGAACGCGTCGACGCCCATCAGGTCCACCACCACGCCGCCCTTGATCTTCTTGACCAGCGTCCCTTCCACCGGCTGGTCGCTCTCGTAGGCGACGCGGATCCGCTCCCACACCCGCATGAAGTCGGCCTTCTTCTTCGACAGCACGACCGACCCTTCCTGGTCCTCGAGGTGCTCGAGCAGCACCTCCACCTCATCGCCGGGCTTGAGGTCCGGGATGTCCTTGAACTCTTCCAGCGGGATCGTCCCCTCGGATTTGAAGCCGATGTCGAGGACGACCATGTTGTCGCGAATGTCCAGGACCTTGGACTTGACGATTTCGCCTTCCTCAATGGAGGCCATCGTCCCGTTGTACATCTCCATCATCGCGTCGCGCTCATCCGCCGAGTAATCCTCCTCGTCGTAGAGCTCGGGACGCAGATTGATGAGCGGGCGCAGCTGCGACTTCTGGAGGTCGCGCTTTTCGCGCGCCGTCAGCGCCGAGGGAACGCCGGGCGCCGCGGGGGTGGGGGTGGAGGTGTCGAGCTCGAGCATACGGGTGTCCTTCTCCTGATTCGCGGGTTTAGGCTCGCCGCGCCGAGTCCGGGGGTGGAGGGTGAACTACGAGAGCCGTGAAGATTACCCCTCGCTCCGCTCGGAGTCAACCGCCGAACTCCCGGCGCCACGGGGTGTTACGGCCCGCGCCAGCGCCACGATCCGCTCCACCTGCTCGGGCTGCGTCAGGTACGTCGTGTCGATCAGGATCGCGTCCTTCGCCTGCATCGTCTGCATCGCATCGCGCGCGTCCCGCTGCACCAGCCGGTCGGTCTCCTCGGCGATTTCGTCGTCCGTGGGCCGGCGGCCTAACCGCTGGGTGAGCCGTCGCCGTGCCCGCTCCCACGGGTCGGCCACCAGGAAGATCTTCAGGTCGGCGTCGGGCACCACCACCGTCCCGATGTCGCGGCCGTCCACCACCAGGTCGTGCGACTCGGCCGCCGTGCGCACCTGCCCGTCCACCCAGGCCCGGACCTCAGGCATCCGCGCCACCCGCGACACGTGCTTCGTCACCTCCCCGTCGCGGATCGCCGTCTCCAGGTCCTCGGCCCCCGCGAACGGCGAGATCGTCGTCTCCCCCACCTTGAGCGTCACCGCCCGCGCCGCCTCCAGCACCGTCGCCGCCGTCCAGGCCTCGGGATCGCCGCCGGCCCGCAGCCGCAGCGCCGTGGCCGCCCGGTACAAGGCCCCGGAGTCGACGTGCCGGTACCCCAGCTGGTCGGCCACCCACTGCGCCGTCGACGACTTGCCTGACGCGGCCGGCCCATCGATCGCGATCACCACCCCGCGCCGGCCGCGCGTGACGGCGTTCATCCGGCCGTGACCCGGGCCAGGTCGGCCCAGTAGCCGGGATAGGAGACGTCGACGATCTCGCGGTGGGCGACGTCGATGCGATTTCCGGGCAGCGCGGCCAGCACCCCGAACGCCATCGCCAGGCGGTGGTCGCCCCGCGTCGACACGTGGCCGGCCAGCGGCCGGTCGCTCCCCCGCACCCGCAACCCGTCAGGCAGCTCCTCGACCTCGACGCCCAGCTGGCGCAGGTTCTCGGCCACCGCGCTGATCCGGTCGCTCTCCTTCACGCGGAGCTCGGCCGCCCCGGTGATCACCGTCTCGCCGGCCGCCCGGGCGCCCAGGCAGGCGAGCAGCGGGAGCTCATCGATCAGGCTGGGCACCTCGTCGCTCCCCACCTCCACGCCGCGCAGCGCCGTCCCGCCGGTCACCTGCACCGAGCCCACCGGCTCACCCGCCACCGTGCCGGCGTCGGGGTGCTCGACGCGCGCGCCCATGCGACGGAGCACGCGATAGAAACCGGTCCGCGTTTCGTTCAGGCAGATGTTGGGCATCGTCAGGGTGCCGCCCTGTGACAGCGCCGCGACCGCCGCCATGAACGCCGCCGACGAAGGATCGCCCGGCACCGCGAGGTCGAGCGGCGCGAGCGCGGCGGCCGGGGCCAGCGTCACCGACGTCCCCTCCACGCGCAGCGACACGCCCAGCGCCGCCAGCATCCGCTCGGTGTGGTCGCGCGACCGGGCGGGCTCGTGCACCGTGACCGGCACCGACGCCACCAGCCCCGCCAGCAGGATCGCGCTCTTGACCTGCGCGCTCGCCGACTCCGTGCGCCACTCCAGTCCGCTCAGGTTGCCGCCGTCGATCGTCATCGGGAGGGCGTCGTCGCCGTGTCCGTGCAGCTGCACCTTGGCGCCCATCGCCCGGAGCGGCTCCGCCACCCGCCGCATGGGGCGGCGGCTCAGGCTGGCGTCGCCCACCAGGTGGCTCCGGAAGGGGTGGCCCGCGCAGATCCCCGACATGAGCCGCGCGGTGGTGCCGCTGTTGCCGCAGTCGAGCGCGGCCGCCGGCGCGCGCAGGGCGCGCAGTCCCAGGCCGCGGATGCTGATCTCCGGGATCGACGGCCCCAGGTGCGGCACCTCGCCGCCGCAGACGCGCAGGACCCACGCCGTCGACCGCACATCGGCGGCATCGAGAATGCCGCGAATGCGCGACGTTCCGCCGGCGAGCACGGCGCACATCAGCGCGCGATGCGAGATCGACTTGTCGCCGGGTACCCGGATCTCCCCCGACACCCTCACGATGCGCCGCCCGTGCCACCGCGCCCGGCATCCGCGCGGCCGCGCCACCGGCGCGCGGCTTCCCAGATGCCGGCCACGCCGCGGGCGTCGCGCCGGGCCAACACTCTGCCGAGCCTGACGAGTACCCGTTGCAGCGCCGCGAGGGCCGCCTCGTCGGCCGCGGCCGCGGCCTCGAGCAGCGGCTCCCACATCGCCAGCGGGCTCGTCGCCAGACGTGTCGCATCGCGCCCCCCCGGTCCCAACGCCGCCGGGGCGATCCCGGCCTCGGCCAGCGTGGCGGCGAGCGCGGTGGCGGCGAGCTGCGGGAGGTGGCTCACCCAGGTCATGAGGCGGTCGTGGTCGCCTGCGGCATGATGGACGATGCGCCCGGCGCCCACCATCCGCCACAGCGCCGCGGCCTCGTCGCGCCGCGCCCGCGACCCGCGGGACTCGATGCTCACCGTGCATCCCGCGAACAGGTCCGCGCGCGCGTGCGCGAACCCCGACGCGGCCGCGCCGGCCATGGGGTGCGTGCCGAGCACCCGCCGCCAGGCCGGTTGGTCCAGGCGCAACGCCCGCCGGTCCTGGAGCGACGACGCATGCACGATCAGCGCCCCGTCTGGTGCCGCGCCCAGCGCGGCGCCGGCGGCGGCCGCCAACGCCGACACCGGAACGGCCAGTACCACGACCGGGGCGCCGGCCGCCACCGCGGCGATCCCGCCGCGTCCCGACGGCCGGGCCGGGATCCCCGCCTCACGAGCGAGGGCCACGTCGGCGGTGCGCGCCGAGCACCCGCGGACGGCGACCCCGCGCGCCTGGAGCGCCCGCGCCAGCGAGCCGCCAATGACGCCGAGCCCGACGATCGCGACCGGCCCGCGCGTCAGCGCAGCCATTCCTCGAGCGTGGTGGCGAGATCGGTCTTCTCGTCCCGGTATTTCACGATCACCGGCGTCTGGAGCGACAGCCCCTGGTCGCGGCCCCACGCGGACCGGACCGCGCGCGCCCCGGGGACCACGACGGCCGCTTCCGGGATCTCGAGCGGCCGCGAGCCATCGGCCCGGTAGACGGCCTGCCTCACGAGATCGAACACCGGCGTGCCGCGGGTGAGGATCACCCCCGCCGCCAGCACCGCCCGGGTGCGCACCACCGTCCCCTCGTACACCCCGCAGTTGCCGCCCACCACCACGTCGTCCTCGATGATCACCGGCGCGGCGTTCACCGGCTCGAGCACCCCGCCGATCTGGGCGGCGGCGCTCACGTGCACCCGCGCGCCCACCTGCGCGCACGACCCCACCAGCGCGTGCGAGTCGATCATCGTCCCGGGGCCCACCCAGGCGCCGGCGTTGATGTACATCGGCGGCATGCAGACCACGCCGGGGGCGACGTGCGCCCCGCGGCGGACCGTGGAGCCGCCGGGCACGATCCGGACGTTGTCCTCGATCCGGAACGCCCGGGTGGGAAAGGTGTGCTTGTCGATGAACCGGAAGGGCGACGGACGCACCGCCGCCGGAGATGCCGGCGACTGGTCCACCAGGACGCCGACCCGGAAGCCGAGCAGGATTCCGCGTTTGACCCACGGCACCGCGCGCCACTCGCCGTCAGGCATGCGCTCGGCGGCCCGGACCTCGCCGCGCTCCAGGGCATCGAGCAGCTCGGCGACCGTGCGCTCGGCTTCCTCCCCGCCGCCCGCGTCCGCCAGCGCCTCGACGCGTGCGGCGAGCGTCATCGCCCGCTCCGCCGCAGCGGCGCCAGCGCCCCGGCCGTGACCAGCGCGTCCCGCACCACGTTCAGGTAGACTTCGCTCAGCGGGACCAGCGGCAGCCGCAGGACGTTCTCGCTCCTGGCCATGAGGGCGAGGGCGGCCTTCACCGGCAGCGGGTTCGACTCGACGAACGCCGCGTGCATCCACGGCAGCAGCTGCTCGTGCAGCTCGCGGGCGCCGGCAAAGTCACCGTCGCGGCACCGCTCCACCAGTTGCGCCATGAGCCGCGGCGTCGCGTTCGAGACGACCGAGATGATCCCGTCGCCGCCGTGGGCCATCACCGCCATGGTCAGCGAGTCGTCGCCGGACAGGACGCTGAAGTGCGGCGGCCGGTCGCGCAGGATGTCCGAGATCTGTCCCAGATTGCCTGACGCCTCCTTGATCCCGACGATGTTCGGGATCTCGGCCAGCGCCAGCGCCGTCTTGGTCTCGATGTTGCTGCCGGTGCGCCCCGGGACATTGTAGACGATCACCGGCAGGTCGGTCGCCTCGGCGATCGTCTTGAAGTGCGCGATGATCCCGCGCTGCGGGGGCTTGTTGTACATCGGTGACACATGGAGCAGGTGCGTGGCGCCGGCCTTCTTCATCGCCTTCGACAGGGCGACCGCCTTCTGGGTGTCATTGGAGCCGGCCCCCGCCACCACCGGCACCCGGCCGCGCGCCTCCTCCACCACGATCTCCACCACCAGCGCGTGCTCGGCCGGCGTGAGGGTCGCGGCCTCCCCGGTGGAGCCGCAGGGAACCAGGAAGTGGATCCCCTGCTCGATCTGCCAGGCGACGAGGGCCCGCAGCGCCTTCTGGTCCACGTCACCGCCGCGCAGGAACGGCGTGATCATCGCCGTGCCGCATCCGAACATCCGGTCCTTGGCCTTGGTGCTCATTCGCTTCGCGCTCCGTTCAGCACGTCCGTCATCGTGAACACGCCCGTCCGGCCGCCGGCCGCCAGCCACTCGGCGGCCAGCAGCGCGCCATCCGCGAAGACCCGCCGGTCGCGGGCGACGTGCTCCAGGCGGATCTGCTCGAACGGCGCGTCGAACAATACCTCATGCGTACCCGGGACGAACCCCGCGCGGACGCTCGTCACCGGCACGTCGGACTCCTTGCTCCCCTGCCTTACGCTTCCCAGCGCCTCGAGGATCCGGCGCCGCAGCATCTGCGCGGTGCCTGACGGCGCGTCCTTCTTCATCGCGTGATGCGTCTCCACGATCGCCATGCCGAAGCCATCGCCCGGCTGCCCACCCCGCACCCCTCCCAGCCGGCGCGCGGCGTCGGCGACGACGTCGGCGAAGATGTTGACGCCGATCGAGAAATTCGACGCCCAGAGCATCGCCCCGCCCGCCCGGCGCACGTCCGCTTCCACCGCACCCAGCTGCTCGTACCAGCCGGTGGTCCCCACCACCACCGCACATCCGACGGCCACGCAGGCCCGAACGTTGGAGGCCGCGGCCCCGGGCTCGGTGAACTCGATGGCCACCGTGGCGCCGGCCAGGTTCTGGCGCGTGATCCCGGCGCCATCGTGGTTGCCGGCCGCCCCAATCACCGCCGTCACCGGCCAGCCCCGCTCGGCGGCGAGCTGCGCCACCGCCCGTCCCATCTTGCCATCGCCGATCACCGCCAGCCGCGGCGCCGCGCTCACCGTGGCGCTCCCGCCGTCGCGGCGTCGGCCGCTTCGGAACCGAAGAACTCGGCGTGAAGCCGGCGCATCGTTTCCGGCACGGCGTCCCCGTCCACCACCATCGTCAGGTTGATCCCGCTGGCGCTCAACGAGAGCATGTGCACCCGGATCTCTCCCAGCGCGCCGACCGCCCGCGCCATGGCCGTGCTGTGGTCGCTCATCCCGGCGCCCACCACGGCCACCACCCCGCGGTTCCGCTCCACCGACACGTCGCCCAGCCTGGCCAGGTCCACGGTGAGCGCATCGAGGCGCGCCGGATCGTCCACCGTCACCGACACCGACACCTCCGACGTGGCGACGACGTCGACCGACGTCCGGTGCCGCGCGAAAATCTCGAACACCGTCTGCAGGAACCCGTGCGTCAGCAGCATGCGCGGCGACCTGACCTTGACCACGGTGGCGCCCGTCTTGCCGGCGATCGCGCTCACCGGCCGGCGCGGTGCCTCGAAGGTGATGCGCGTCCCCCGCCCCGCCGGCGGAGGCCGCAGGGAGTTGAAGATGTACACCGGGATGCCGATCCGCACCGCCGGCGCGATGGTGTTCGGGTGGAGCACCTTGGCGCCGTAGGCCGCGAGTTCCGACGCTTCGTCGAACCGGATCGACTCGATGTGCTGCGCGCCGGGAATGATCCGTGGGTCGCCGGTGAGCATCCCATCGACGTCGGTCCAGATCTCGATCGCCTCGGCCTGCAGCGCCGCCCCGATCAGCGACGCGCTGAAGTCGGATCCACCCCGCCCGAGCGTGGTCGTGATCCGGTCGGCGGTGGCACCGATGAATCCGCCCAGCACCGGCACCCGGCCGGCCCGGATCCGTGGGAGCACCCGCTCGCGCGCCGTCACCGCGATCAGGTCGGTCCGCGGCAGCGCGGCCTGGAAGGCATCGTCGGTGATGATGACGTCGCGCGCATCGAGCAGGTCGGCCGGGACGCCGCGCGCGCAGAACGCCGCCACCACCAGGTGCGACGAGAGTTCCTCGCCCACCGCCGCGATGGCATCGAGCGACCGGGGCGTCACGTGTCCGAGCACCGAGAAGGCTTCGGCGAGGCTGGCCAGCTCGTCGAACATCGCGCTCAGGTCGGCGGCCACGTCGTTCCCCGCCGGCCGGTCGCCCAGCAGCTCGTCGCAGGCCTCCAGGTGCCGGTCACGCAGCGCCTCGATGCCGCGGAGCGCGCCGATCAGCTGGCCACGCGCGGCATCATCGGCGATCGAGAGGAGCGCGTTCGTGGTCCCGGCCATCGCCGACACCACCACCACCGGCTGGCGGGGCAGCCGTTCGCGGACGATCGAGGCGGCGCGGTCGATCGCCGCGGCGTCGCCCACCGAGGTGCCGCCGAACTTGAGGACGATCACGCGCCGGACAGCTGCCCGCAGGCGGCCAGCAGTTCGGCGTTGAGCACCGAGCCCCCGGCCGCGCCACGGATCGTGTTGTGCCCCATCGCGACCAGGCGCAGGTCCAGCACCGCGTCGCGCCGCACCCGGCCGACGACGACCGTCATGCCGCCGCCGGCCATCACGTCGCGCCGCGGCTGCGGGCGCGCCTCCTGGTCGGTCACCATCACCGGATGCTCCGGCGCGCTGGGGAGGCCGTGCGCCGCGTCGGCGCCGCGCCAGGCGGCCAGCACCCGCCTCGCCTCGTCAGGCGTGGCCGGGCGCGCCAGCTTGACCGTCAGGCAGACGGTGTGACCGTGTTCCACGGCCACCCGGTTGGCGTGGGCGCTGACCGTGAACGGCGCCGCCTCCACGGTGTCGCCGCCTCCCGTGAGGCGCCCCAGCAGCTTCGGCAGCTCGCGCTCGATCTTCTCCTCTTCCTCGCCGATGAACGGGATCACGTTGCCGAGGATGTCGAGCGAGGGCACGCCCGGGTATCCGGCGCCCGACACCGCCTGCATGGTGGTCGCGAACACCTGCGTCACCCCGAACGACTCGTGGAGTGGCGCCAGCGCCATCGCCGCCACCGTCGCCGCGCAGTTGGGATTGGTGACGATCGCCCCGCTCCAGCCGCGGCGCCGCCGCTGGCCCGCCAGCAGCCCGACGTGCCCCGCGTTCACTTCGGGAATGAGCAGCGGGACGTCCGGCTCCATCCGGTAGTTCTTCGCGTTGCTCAGTACCACCCGACCGGCCCGCGCGAACGCGCCCTCCGCCTCGCCCGCCACCTGCGCGTCGAGCGCCGAGAAGACGAGCGGCGCGCTGACCGCGCCCGGATCGCACGGGAGCACCGTCAGGCCGGCGATCCCCTCCGGGATCGCGCCATCCAGCCAGGCGGTGGCCTCGCCGTACCGCTTTCCCGCCGAGCGCTCCGACGCCGCCACCTCGACCAGCCGGAACCAGGGATGGCCGGCGAGCAGCCGGACGAAGGTCTGGCCCACCGCACCGGTGGCGCCGAGTACCGCCACCGGGATCGGGCGCGCCGGCGCGCTCATGCGGCCAGGAGCGCGCGCACCAGCCGCTCGTAGCTGTCCACCGCGGCGCGCAACTCGGCGACGTCGATGTACTCGTCAGGCGTGTGGGCCACGTGGATCGAGCCGGGCCCGAACAGCAGCGGCGTCCCCCACCGGCCGAGCAGCGGGATGTCGGAGGTGTAGGCCACCGGCGACACCGCGAAGCCGGGAATCGTGTGGAAGCGCTGCGCCGGGATGTACGAGCCGAACTCCAGCTCGGCCGAGGGCTCCCGCGCCGCCCACTGCTCCACCATCGCCCGGACCGGCGTGACGTCGCCGACCAGGCGGAACATCACCTCCGCCTCGGCCTGCGCCGGCACGATGTTGGCCTCGCTACCCCCGTGGATCACCCCGATGTTCACCGTGGTCTCTCCGAGCACCGGATCCGACGGGAGAGAGAGGCCGTGGATCGTCGGGAGCAGCCGGAGCATCGGCTCGATCGCCGACTGGCCCAGGTGGGCGTACGCCGAGTGCGCCGCACGGCCGGTGGTGCGCACCGTGACCCGGAGCGACCCCTTGGCGCCGCTCGCCAGCGTACTCTCGGTCGGCTCACCGTTGATGAGGAACCGGCTGGTCGCCGGCAGGTGGTTCGCGGTGCGGGCGCCGTCCGAACCCTTCTCTTCACCCACCACCAGGAGGAGGTCCACCCGCGACTCGCCCGCCGCCACCAGCCGGTCGGCGGCTGTAAGCATGGCGGCGGCGATCCCCTTCGCGTCGCAGGCCCCTCGGCCCGAGAGCCGTCCGTCGTGCAGCGTCGGCGGGATGAAGGGAGGGACGGTGTCCAGGTGCGTGGAAAGCGTTACGCCACCCCCGTCGCGGGTGGCCCACACGTTCCCGCGCCCCGGTGTGACCTCCTGGAGGGTCACGTTCCACCCCCGCGCGATCAGCCGGCGCGCGACGAAGTCGACGATCCGCCCTTCGCCCCCCGTTGGCGAGTGAATCGAGAGCAGCTCGGCGGCCAGCGCGACCACGTCAGTCATGGGGACAAGTTAGACGGATTTCATCTCTTGACAATCGTTTGCTGGGCGTGATCTTAGACCGCACAGTACCTGGATTCTTATGCCATCCTGCGATTCGTCATGGGGGACCCGGCCGCGACGCTGCGGCGTCCGCCCCGAATTGGTTTTCGGTGGCGGGGCCGGTGCCCCTTTCCTGCAGTGGCTTCAACCCGGAGGGCGTCTGTGCGTAACACCTTGTTCTCCCGTATGGCCGTGCCCGGTCTCGCCCTCGTTACCGCGACACTTCTCAGCGCGGGCGCGCTAGCGGCTCAGACCGGCAAGGTGACCGGCGTTGTGACCGACTCCGCGACCGGGCAACCGGTCGAGGGAGCCCAGGTCGTACTGGCCGGCACCGGCTACGGCGGACTCACCCAGGCGAACGGCCGGTACTTCATCATCGCCGTGCCGCCCGGCTCGTACACCGTGACTGCGCGCCGCATCGGCTTCCAGACGCAGCAGACACAGACCACGGTCTCGATCGACGTCACCCGCGAGATCAACTTCCGGCTCAGCAGCTCGGCCGGACAGCTCTCCACGGTGAAGATCGTCGAGAGCCGCGCGCCGCTCGTCGAGCTGCAGCAGACGGGCACCACCCAGTCCATCACCTCGGTGGAGCTGGAGGCGCTGCCGGTGCGCAGCGTCAAGGATGCCCTCACGCTGCAGACCGGGTTCACCGAGGTGCCGGTGGTCAACACCGACCTCACCTCGTTCGAGACGTCGCGCCGCAACGACGCCCCGCCGATCCTGATCCGCGGCGGCCGCGCCGGTGAGACGATGACCCTCATCGACGACATCCCGGTCAACAACTTCCTGTTCGGCGGCACCACGCTCGACATCAGCAGCAAGGGCATCGAGCAGATTCAGCTGCTCAAGGCCGGCCTCGAGCCCCGCTACGGCAACGCGCTGTCGGGGGTGGTCAACATCGCCACGCGCGAGGGCGGTTCCACGCTGGCCGGCTCGCTGCAGTACGAGACCTCACGAGTGGGCGGAACGCTTGGCGGCCAGAACGACGCGCTGCGCGGCTACGACTTCGTGGAAGGCTTCCTCTCGGGCCCGGTCCCGGCCACCAACGACAAGCTCCGCTTCGTCGTCTCGGGCCGGACGCAGGGCGAGGCCGCCGATGTCCTGCAGTTCGACGACCAGGTCTTCAATCCGTTCGTGCGCGACACCGTCCGCCGCACCCCCTACGCCGCCGACCTGATCTCCGGGTGGCGCGCCATGGGGTTCTCCAGTGAGCGCGACCTGTTCGGCAAGCTGACGTACCTCTTCACGCCGACCGCCAAGGTGAGCGTCGGACTCATCAACTACAACCGCGACTACGAGAACATCCCCTTCGACTGGGAGCTGACCGGGTACAGCCACGCCGACGCCTGCATCCGCGACTACCTGGCGCAGTATGGCAACTCGATCGACGTCGCCGACGTGTGCAACACGTACTACGATGGCGACCGGATCCAGTCCAACGGCCGTCCCATCGGGAGCGCACGCTACCAGTACGTGCATCCGGCCGACATTGCCCGCCGCCGCGACCTCTACACGCTCAAGTACGAGCAGACGGTCGACCGGCTCCACTATAAGGTAGTGGGCGGCGTCCTGAACCAGCGCCGGGTCACCTGCGCCACCTTCTTCACCGGCGTCTGCATCGGCGAGCGGATCGCCGACACCAACTTCAACGGCCGTTTCGTGACCCCGGGCGTCACCACCCAGGACATCACGCCCACCGAAGGGACCGACCGGGTCGCCGGCAACGACCGGATGAAGACCCGCCTCTTCCGCGCCGACGCCGACCTGCAGGCGACCGATCACCACGCCCTGGCGGCCGGCATCTTCTACCAGGGCCACGACATCACCTTCCGCGAAGTCAACGACGTCGGCCTGAACAACATCTTCCTGCAGCCGTCCGACTACACGGCCTCGCCGTGGGACGCGGCCGCCTACGTGCAGGATCGCGTCGAGTACGACTTCCTCACCGTCAAGCTCGGCGCCCGGTTCGACTATGGCCGCGCCGGCGGCAAGTTCCTGAACAACCCGCTCGATCCGACCAACGGGACGACGATCGCGAACGTCTGCGAGAACCCCAGCGCCTTCGGACTGCCGGCCGACTGGGCCACCTTCACCGATCCGGTCAAGGGACAGCAGACGGGCCTCGCGGCCTGCTCCAACCCGCTCAACAAGTCGAAGTTCGACTCGGCGGTCGCGGTCGCGTTCCGTGATGACATGGGCGAGGCCAGCGTGCGGAAGGCGTTCAGCCCGCGCCTTGGACTCTCCTTCCCGGTCACCGAGCGGTCGAACGCGTTCTTCAACTTCGGCGTCTACTATCAGAACCCGCTCTACAACAACGTCTACCAGGGAACCGGGATCGGTACCTCGGCCGAAGGAACGGTGGACGGCCCGGCCTTCAAGAACGGGACGTTCGTCGGTAATCCGCGGCTCCGCGCCGAGCAGACGACGTCGTACGAGATGGGCTACGTGGCCGAGTTCGCCCGGAACTTCTCGGCGCAGCTCGTCGCGTACAGCAAGGACCAGTCGGGGCTCACCGGCATTCGCAACGGCGGCGTGATCACCGCCAACCAGCGGGTGTTCGACCCTGGCGTGACGTACGGCACCAACACGCCGAACTACACGATCCTGGTGAACCAGGACTACCAGACGGTGCGCGGATTCGAAGTCGAATTCCGCCGCCGCCTCGCCAACTACTGGAGCGGCCGGATTTCGTACGGCTACTCGCAGGCCACCACCAACGCCGCCCCACCCGACCTCGAGCAGCAGCAGGTGACGGACGAGGGCGACATCCCGGCCCGCAACGAGATCCGCAGCGACATCGATCAGCGGCACTCGCTCACCGGGACGTTCCTGCTGTCGGTGCGCGACCAGACGCCGAAGTTCCGCTATGGACGCTGGCTGCGGAACACGTTCATCTCGTCGACGATGCGCCTGAACAGCGGCTTCCCGTACACGCCGTCGCTCACGTTCAGCGGCAGCAGCAGCGACCGTCTCCAGCGCAACAGCGGCACCGCCCCCACCACCTTCCAGATCGACGTGCAGGGGGAGAAGGACTGGACGATGTCCAACCTGCAGTACGGCATGTTCCTCCGCGTCGTGAACCTGCTCGATCGCAAGAATTGCGTGCAGGTGTTCGCGACCACCGGCAATTGCGACGGTGGC
This sequence comes from Gemmatimonadaceae bacterium, assembly GCA_041483735.1. GTDB lineage: Bacteria > Gemmatimonadota > Gemmatimonadetes > Gemmatimonadales > Gemmatimonadaceae > JBGPGH01. Next base: position 12,886 of record JBGPGH010000026.1, read on the forward strand.
GCCTCGCCGCAGGCCCGACTGTCCGCGGGCAATTTCACGGGTGAGAGCGAAGGCTCCACGTTCTTCGATCGCCCGCAGTACCTCGGCCCGCGCCGGTCCATGAACGCCGGCATCAAGGTGAACTTCTAATCGACAGCGGCGGCGTCGCGGCAACGCGGCGCCGCCGCCCGACTCGCCAGGAGCGTCCGCATGTCTCGTTTCAGTTCTCTGGTCAGCCGTTGCGCGCTGGTGCTGGGTGCGGTGTTCGCCGTTCAGGCGTCCACGGCGCTGGCCCAGTCGCAGGGGCCCAATGACAACGAGCCCGTCGTCCGTACACCGAAGCGCACGTTCCGCCTCTGGGGGCTCGCCGATGCCGCGGTGACGGGCATGCGCCAGGGCGGCAACTCGTGGTGGCACACCACCAACTCAGGGCCCGCCGACGACAACCCGTCGGTGCCCTGGAACCTCCCCGGGCGCGTGATCGGCACCAACAACTCGCCCAACGGGTACTGCTGCGGCTACTTCGAGCTCCAGATCTGGATGGGCGCGGCGCGCAGCGACTGGTCGAAGAACCGCGACGTCGCTCCGTCCCTTGAAAACGTGAAGGGAAGCGGATGGGTGGCCTCCACCAACCTTGCACGCTGGGTCCCGGACAACCTCTGGGCGTTCTCCGGCCGTGACGGCTCGGTGGGCACCCTGTTCTCGGGCAAGACCAGCTCCGACGACGGCAGCTGCCGCGACAACCGCGCCAACGCCAACTCGCAGGTCAGCGCCGGTGTCCCGCTCCTCGCCGGCTCCGACTGTCCGCCCACCTGGGTCGACTCGACGCGATTCGCCGGCGAGCGCATGGTGGCCGACACCACCTTCCTCCGCTACTTCCAGTCGAATCCGGCGGCCTTCACGTTCGATGACCACCGCATTCCGGCCTCCGAGCGCGTCGACAAGATCTACGGCTCGTTCCAGACGTTCGGCGCCGCCAACGACTTCGGTCGCGAGCGCCTGCGCCGCTTCGGCAACGTGATCCCCGGTGGCACCGGCGGCGCCCAGATCGAGGGCTACCCGATGGGGATCGAGTGGGACTTCAACGCCTGGACCTACCAGGTACCCACCATCGCCGACGCCATGTTCTGGAAGGTCTACATCGTCAACAAGTCCGCCGAGGTCTATGGCGTGGGGCTCGACTACGACTCGCTCTACCTCGGCTTCCAGACTCGCCCCTTCCACACCGTGAGCTCGCAGGTGCCGTCGGTCTACGCGGTGCCGCAGAAGGGGGCCGTCTACTCGGCGCAGTCCAACATCAACACACAGAACTGCTTCGGCTCGGTGCACGGCGCGAACGTCACCGGCGGCTACACCGCCGGCACGGGGATCCGTTCCTGCCTCTCCAACACCAGCAGCGATCGTGGATTCCGCGGTGGCGCCGGCGGGATGCTGATCTTCCAGAGCCCGATCGGCGACCTCCGCAACAAGAAGTTCTCCGACCCGGCGTCCCCGTTCTACTTCCCGGCGCATCCGCACGCCGGTGATACGCTCACCTACAACATGATCAACGCCTGCGGCTTCTCCTGCGCGGCGGCCTCCGGACAGTTCGGCGGCAGCGCACGAGCCGCGTTCGGGGCGATCGCCAACATCGAGGCCGATGCCCTCGCCGGTCTGGGCAAAGCGTCGGGCGATCTGACGAACCTCCAGTACTTCGACCTCTTCCACAACCAGGACTGGCCGCTGCGCTGGTCGCCGGCCACCGGGAACACGGGCGGCTACAACAAGTACGTCCCGCCCGGCAACTGGGACTACAACAAGGACGGCATCCTCGACACGCTGAAGGTGCTGACCTGCTCGCCAGGCGGCTGCGAGACGCCGTGGGTCGACACGCTCCCCGGTGGCTGGCCGAACTCGGTCCACAACAATTATTTCGTCGGCGTCGGCCCGATCAAGCTCAAGGCCGGCGACACCACCAGCTTCACGGTGGCGTGGCTCTCGTCGCCCGACTCGATCTCGCTCGAAGCGACGATGAACAACCTGTCGGCGCTGTATCAGAGCTTCTGGCTCAGTCCCGAACCGCCGATTGCGCCGAATATCGTGTCGGCCGTGCCGACGGGCGGTAACCGCCAGTACGACACCTTCATCCGCCTCTTCCTCGACCAGTCGGCCAACACCCAGACCGACAAGTTCCTGTTCGAGCAGGCGAAGGCCTTGAAAGCGGACACCGGGATCATCAACCGGACGCTGAAGTTCTACAATCCGCGGCTGCCCAACCAGATCCTGGCGCGCGCCCTGACGCGTGGCACGATCCTCGTCGATACGGTGCCGCGCGACACGCTCACCGCGGGCATTTCGCGGACGCCGCCGGCGGCGGCGATCTTCACCGGCTGCCGGACGGCGTATTCCGCCGCCCTCTGTCAGATCGTCACCGACACCGCGATCGGCGTGGTCGACTCGCTGTTCGTGTTCAAGTCGTGCGACCTGGGACTCACCTTCACGGCCTCGAGCGGCACCTCCTGCGTGCCGTCGCCGTCCCGCGACGTGTCGGGCGCGGCGCCGCGCTATCCGTGGCAGGCGTACGCCAAGCTTGCCCGGGACGCCTCAGGCAACTTCCCGTCGACGGTCACCGATGGCGGCGTCACCGGCGGCCTGAGTTACACCTATGTCATCACCGCCCAGTCGTTCCCGGCCTCGTTCACGATCAACAAGCTGGTGGGCGGCGCGATGACGCAGGGGACGTACACGATCCGGCCGGCGACGCTCAACGGCCTCACCACCAACACCGCCAACCGCAACGTGGCCGTCGTCTACGTGCCGGCCAGCCGCCAGTCGTCGTCCGACTCGTCGCTGGTGACGATCGGCGCGATGCCCGGCGACACGATCGCGGCGTTCTCGATCTCCGCGCGGCTGGGCAAGCCGGTCCGCGACACGGCCAACCTCCTTGGACGGATCGTCGTCTCGGACAGCGCCGAGGTGACGACGTTCGACGCCGACACCACGGTGGCCGGCATCACCTCCACCAAGGTGAAGCTCTTCTTCCTGGCCGACACCGGCTTCAACGGCGTCGCGCCGGCCTTCACGACGCCCAAGCGCGTCTCCTACCGCGTCGACACCTTCTTCGTGAACGAGACGGCGAGCTCGGTGGACATCGCCGGCAAGCGGTTGACGCTCCTTCGCAAGGACTCGGTCTCGGCGACGCCGGGGAACAAGGCGAAGTGGACCTTCTGGCGGTACGTCGGGCGCGGCCCGCAGATGGCCGTGTACGAGAAGAGCCGCCCGCTGTTCATCACCGACACCTTCCCCACCAACAACGACATCACGCCGGGGGCCACCATCGCGCGGCCCGACTTCAAGGGCCTGCTGGTGACCTTCAGCCCCACGGTGCAACGGACGCTGCGCTCCACGTGGTGGACGGCACCGGGGATCGGGCTTCTGAACTCGCCGGCGTTCCCGACGATTTCCTGGACCGGCGGCACCGCGCGTGACCAGGTGGTCTCGTTCTCCCGCTACCGGTTCACCTTCTCGGGCAAGGAGTTCGGACCGTACTCACCCTTCACGATCGATCGGGCCAACCCGGGGGCGCTGAATTCGCAGTACGCGACGTCGCTCGCCGCGCGCGCGTCGGCGCAGATCTCCGATGTCAGCGCGGCCACCGCCGGCGCGCTGACCAGGGCGCTCGGGCGGACGATCACCACCGACTCGCTGGCGCTGCTCTCGCTCCCCTTCACGGTCTCGAACCTGAAGATCAACCGGCAGGTGACGATCGCGGTGCTCAAGAGCGAGCACCCGGTCAACGCGCTGCTGGGACTGGGCGGTGACACGATCCGCGTCGACGTGCCGGCCGGCCAGTGGATCCCGGGCGACCGGCTCTACTTCGTCGAGACGTTCACGACGTTCAGGACCGACACCCTCACGGCGTCACCGCTGCGCGAACGCGTGAAGTTCGCGGCCGGCACCGCCGATACCGCCACCGTCACCCGCGTGACGTGGGGCCCGGGCAACCTCGCCTGCGGAACCCCGAGCACGTGCAACCCGATCAAGGGGATCGGCGGCACCGGATTCACCGCGGTGGGCGTCAACGAGCAGTACGACATTCTCTACTTCACGCCGTTCGGCGGCAACGTGTTCCAGCCCGGCACGGGGCTGTACGCCTTCAACTACACGATCGCGCCGGAGCGGTCGGGCAGGCAGCTGGCCAGCACCGCCAAGCCGAATCTGAGCTTGGTCAACGTGGTGCCGAACCCGTACATCATGTACTCGCAGTACGAGCAGACCTCGCAGGTGAAGCGGCTGCTCTTCACCCACCTGCCGCCGTCAGGCAGCATCCGGATCTACACGGCGTCGGGTCAGTTCGTGCAGCAGCTGAACTGGACCCCCGGCGATCTCGAGCGGAACTGCACCGCCACGGTGAGCACCACGGCCTGCCAGTCCACCGGCGACCTGTTCTGGAACATGCGGACGCGTGAGGATCTCGAAGTGGGACCGGGATTCTACGTGTACGTGGTGAGCACGTCGGTGAACGGGAAGAAGCAGGACAAGCTCGGCAAATTCGTCGTCATCCACTAAGAGGGAATCATGTCACAGACAACGCTTCGCCTGATGGCAGCGGCCGTCGCCCTCTCCTGGAGCGGCGCCGCGCTGGCACAAGGCACGTACATCACCCCGGGCGCCGCCGACCGCACCACGCGCGTCGGAACCCGCGGGGCGAACTTCCTGGAAATCGGCATCGGCGCCCGGGCCAACGGACTCGGCTCGGCGGCGGTGGCCAGCATCGAGGGACCGGGGGCGCTGTTCTGGAACCCGGCCAACATCGCGGCGCGCGAGGGCCTGAGCGCGTTCGCGTCGTACATGCAGTTGTTCGGCAACTCGGGCATCACCGACGTCGCCGGCGCGATCACGGTGCCGGTGGGCCAGGGCGCGCTGGGATTCGCCATTCAGCAGTACTCCAGCGGCACGATCGCCCGCACCACCGAGCAGGCGCCGGACGGCAATGACCCGGCCTTCCCGGGAACGTTCGAGTGGGTGGCGACCGCGGTCAGCGGTCACTACGCCCGCAACGTCACCGACCGGCTCACCGCCGCGGCCGGCGTTCGTTATGCGCAGGAAGGGATCGACTTCGCGCACAACTCGTACGTGGGCCTGGACATCTCGACGCGGTTCCGGACCGGGCTCTACGGCCTCACGGTGGCGGCGTCGCTGATCAACATCGGCAGCACCGGCCAGTTCAACGGGCCGGGCATCACCCGCGCCATCAGCGCCACCCGGAACAACGGGCAGGCCACCGGCCGCACCCTCCCGGTCGAGTTCGGGACGCGCGACGCGCAGCTCCCCACCGCGTTCCGGTTCGGGGTGCTGTCGAGCGTCCTCGGAGACGCGGAAGCCCTGCTCGGCTCCAACCCATCTCACTCGGTGGTCGCCGAGCTCGACTTCAACGACGCGATTGACACCGACCTCCAGTCGGCGCTCGGCGTCGAGTACTCGTACAAGAAGGCCTACTACCTGCGGACCGGAAAGCGCTTCTTCAACGAGCAGCACTCGCCCTGGAGGTTCGCTGATGGGTGGTCGTTCGGCGGTGGCGTGCGGCTGCCCGCGATGGGCCGGCACATCACCTTCGACTATGCCTGGGTCACCATGGGCGAACTCCAGCACAACCAGGTGCTGAGCTTCGACCTCGGCAACTAACCGCATGCCTCGAGGAACTCACATGCGCAGACTCCTGCCGCTCGGTGCGGCGGCGCTCGTCATGGCGTCCGCGGCGCAAGCGCAGACCACGCCGGGCAAGTACGGCGTGGGCGCGCACATCGGCTACACCAGCTTCGACAAGGGCACCGGGCTCGCCAACGCGCCATTCTTCGGCGTCGACGGCGCCTACCAGACGCCGTGGAACCCGCTGAAGAAGATCGGGCTCGGCAACACCGACTTCAGCATCGGGTTCATGTTCGCGGCGTCGCGCCCCCTCACCCGGGACGACCAGTTCCCGGTGGTCGCGCTCGACTACGGCGACACGACCTTCCTCTATACGGTGGCCCAGCGGATCACGCTGCTGCAGTCGGGCGTGACCGCGGGCGCCGGCCTGCACGCCACCGACAAGATCCGGATCTACGCGTTCGGCGGCGTCGGCGCCTACACGATGTTCCTGGACACGCGCCAGAACCTGAAGAACCAGAGCTTCAACCATCAGATGGAGCTCCTGGGCGGCGGCGTGGACTATGCGTTGAGCCAGAGCATCGGCGTGCGCTTCGAGCTTCGCGCGGCGATCTTCAGCGGTTACGACCGCAACCGCCTCGATCCCACGGTGGGCTACGCGCGCGACCAGCGCATTCGCGACGAGCTCCCGCCGCCCGATCCCGCCTCCGTCCGGCCGTGGAACCCGCAGATGTCCATCGTCTTCCAATACGTCCCGTCGCGCAGCGGTGGGACCGAGGGGAACCGCCAATGAACGGGCGCTCAATCAACCGGCTGACCGCGGTCGGAGCCGCCGTCGCCCTCGCGCTCGTCGGGGCGTGTCAGGAGGACAACCTCAACGGACCCGCCAAGATCGTCGGTGATCCGCTCCTCGACATCACCCTGTCGTTCCCGGGTAATGCGGTGTTCCCCAGCGGCAGCTTCGCCATCACCGCCGCGGCATCGCGCGACTCGCTCACCGTGACCCTGGCGAACCTCGCCCCGCTCCCCGCGGGCCGGGTGTACCAGGTCCTGCTCTCCGACTCGTCCACGGTCGATTCGGCCGGGACGAACAACGTCGTGCCGTTCGTCGGGCGGCTGATTCGCACCACGCGCGCCAAGCGGCCGGTCAATCGTGACTCGGCCGTCGCCATCACGACCATCGACACCACCGCCGCGGCCACGTCGCTCACCGCGGCAGACACGAACCAGACCTTCGTGCTCCTCGGAACCAATGCCAGCCTCGGTGCGACGATCGCCAATTACTCGCACGTGATGGTGATCGTCACCACCAACCTGGTGGGCGCCGGTACGCTCGATCGCACCACCCGCCGCGGCTTCCTCTTCGGCCGCTTCCGCGATGCGAAGGGCACGCCGGCCCGCGCCGACGACACATTCGCCGGTGGCGCGCTCACGTTTGGCAGCTTCGCGATCAACGCGCTCACCCGCCTGCCGTTCGTCCAGTCCGGCACGCTGCTCCAGGGCGCGTTCCGCGGTCGCGAGGTGCGCATGACCATGCGTGGCCTCGTCCGGCCGCCGGAAGGGTGGCGTTATGCCGCCTGGCTGCTGGACGACCGGACCGGCAGGCAGATCCGGCTCGGCGACCTGGTGTCACCGGTGCCCGCCGATCGGTCGCTCGAGGACGCTGACGTCGAAACCACGAGCGATGAGACGAGCGTCGGCATCCTGTCCGCGCAGGTGCGTGGCTTCGCCGACTCGGTCGCCGGCGGCCCCATTGAATTCGATGACTTCACCCGGGTGGCCCTGCTCATTGAGCCCAAGGGTGGGACGGCTCCCCAGTCCATCGCGTCGTCGGCGCTGGTGATCGGCGGCTCGGTTCCGTCCTCGGTTGCCACCCGCCATCCGAGCGCCGGCAAGCTGTTCGGCGTCGTGAACAGCGGGATCGGCAACTTCAAGAACACGGCGATCTACCTCACCGGCGTGGGCCAGATCTATCCATTGCTGGTGACCACCTCGGACAGCACCGGTGCCTTCAAGATCCGGTCGATCAACGTCGGCACTTATACCCTGAACGCGGTCCCGAAGGACAGCACGGTGGCCAAGTTCACCGGACCGGTCACGATCGGGAAGAACGCGGCGGATCCGACGGTAGGAGACTCGATCTTCGTGACGATCAACATCCCGTGACCGGCGGGTGACTCGCAAACGATGCGGGGCGGGCTTCGGCCCGCCCCGTTTCGTTTACGCGGCAGCGGCCGACGCGGCGGCCACGAATCGCCTCACGATGGTCGCCACGGGCTCGATCGCATCGATGCCGGCCACGCTCTTGCCCGCCTGCCAGTAGTCGCGCTGCACCGTCTCCGCGGACAGCGACCGCTTGAGCGACCAGAGCGAGCGGAGCGCGTAGAGGCTCCGCATCAGGTGCTTGGTGCGGCGGTGCCGGAGCATCCAGCGGGGCACCACCCCGGCCCGGGTTCCGATCCGGTCGATCCAGGGCGTGCGGATGACCGACACCGGCACTCCCGTCAGGCGCTCGCTCAGCACGATGTCGCTCTCTCCGGCCGCCACGATCGCCGCCTTGTACGCGTCGCTCGCGCGGCATTCGGGCGTGGCGATGAACCGGGTGCCGATCTGGACGCCGGCGTATCCCGAGCGCAGCGCCGCCAGGAAGTCCCGCTCGTTCCCCACCCCACCGGCACAGATCAGCGGAACGCCGAGGTCGCCGAGCTCGTCGAGCAGGGCCTCCGGACTCTTCGGTCCCGCATGGCCGCCGGCGCGGTTGTTCACCGCGATCAGCCCGTTCACGCCGCCGGCCAATCCCTTGAGCGCCCACTTCCGTTCCGTCACGTCGTGGTAGACCACCCCGCCCTGCGCCGATACCCGGTCCACCACCCAGCGCGGGTTCCCCAGCGATGTCACGAAGAACCGGATCCCCTCTTCCAGGGAGATGTCGACCCAGCGCTCCATGCGCTCGCGGTACACCCGGGATGACTGCTCGATCAGCGCATTCATGCCGATCGGACGCGTGGTCTGTCGCCTGATGAGCCGCAGCCCCTCACGGTAGTCGTGTCCGTGCACGTAGGTGAGGGAGATCGGCTGGACCACGCCGATCCCGCCGGCCTCCGACACCGCGGCCACCAGCTCCGGATTGCTGCAGGGATACATCGCCCCGCAGATAATCGGATAGGCGATACCGGCCTGCCGGGTGAACGCGGTATCCAGGAGCTTCGCCCCGGGCCCTCCGGTCGCGCCGGCACCCTTCGTGACCCCGCCCGACTCGCCCTCGGAGGGCGGCCCAAGCGTCATCCTCGGGCGCCCGCCAGCGAGCCCTCGGGCGCGGCACCCGCCGCCTGGCCGCTCCCCGGAGTCGGTCCCACCAGCCATGTGACCGTGGCCCGGGCCACCGCATCGCCGGCCCCGTCCCTGACCGTGGCCACCACGTCCAGCTGCCGCTGTTCATGGCCCGAGGGGACCTCGCACGTGCATTCGGCGGTGAGCAGCCCCCGGGCCTTCTTGAAATATTCGATCGAAATCCGGGTGACGATCCCGCGCATCCCGTCCGGGAGTCCGGTGATCATCGCCGACCCGCTCGTGAACTCGGCCAGGTTCGCGAGCGCAATGGCGTGCACCGAGCCCAGGTGCTGTCGAACGGCCCGTCGGTCCCGTATCTGGACTCGGGCGTAGCCGGGCCGCAGTTCGACGACGATCGGTCGGATGGAGCCGGTATATGGCACCATGAATCCGATCAGGCGGCCGAAGATCCAGCGCCCTCCGGGCAAGGGAGAGAGCCGCTTCCACGCCGCGAGTAACCGACGGCCCGGCGAGGGTCGAGCGTCAGCCATCCAGCCCTCCAAAGGCGTGATAACTCACGTGACGTCTGAGTCTATAACTCATTGTAGAACAACATGCCCGGGGCGGGAATCGAACCCGCATGGGATCGCTCCCAGGGGATTTTAAGTCCCCCGCGTCTGCCCTTTCGCCACCCGGGCCGGAAACGCGACGGGAGCGGCCGAGGCCGCTCCCACCAGCACATCCCGGAACTGTCAGAGCGGGAAACGGGACTCGAACCCGCGACCCCAACCTTGGCAAGGTTGTGCTCTACCAACTGAGCTATTCCCGCGCGAGCCCAATAATACCGAGCGCCGTGGGGCCTCACAAGGACGGCGCGTCGCGGCCCCAGTCACACCGCCTCGACACGCGCACCGGATCCGGCCGTCGTCAGCCACGTCCGTGGCGCTCGGCCGAACTCGCGCTGGTACTCGTGCGCCAGTGCCGGGGCGGCGGCGGCGAGGGCGTCGGCGTCCCCGACCGCGATCGCGCAGCCGCCCCACCCCGCTCCTGTCATCCTGGCTCCACGGATGGACCCGCCCTCCCGGGTCGCCACGCGCATCACCCGGTCCACGAACCAGTCCAGTTCGGCGCAGGAGCACTCATACTGGTCCCTGAGGGATGCGTGTGAGGCGAGCAGCAGCTCACCCGGCACGACCCCTCCAGAGGTCAGGGCGTCGGCAACGGCGCTCACCCGGCGAGTCTCCTCGGTCACGTGCAGTGCGCGCCGCTCGAGAGGCTCGGGCAGCCCTGCCGACCGCACCAGATCCGGCGTGGCCTCGGCCAGCGTCCGGAGCGTCGGCGCGACGAGTCGCAGGCGCGCCAGCGCCTCCGCGCACTCGCTGCGCCGCGCCTGATACGCCGAGCTTCGCAGCGACCGCGACACCATGGTATCGAAGATCAGCACGTTCGCACCCATCGGCACGTGCGAGAACGTGCCCCGGTCGCACCAGACGTGCAGCGCACGGCCCTGGCGGGCCAGCGTGGACGCGAATTGGTCCATGATGCCGCACGGCACGCCCACGAAGCTGTTCTCCGCCCGCTGGCAGGCGAGCGCGATGCGTTCGGCCGGTATCGTGCCTGCCGGCGGCGGGCCGGGGGACGCGCCCCGGTACGATGGAGCGGATCCGTGCAGCGCCAGCATGGCGAACGCGGCGGCGACCTCGAGCGCGGCCGAGGAACTCAGTCCCGCGCCCGGCGGGACATCGCTGGCGATGGCGACGTCCAGCGCGGGGGTGGCGATTCCCATGGCAGACAGCTCGGCGGCCACGCCCGCCACGTAGTCCCACCACTTCCCCGAGCGGCCGGGGACTCCGGCATCGAAGCCCCCTGTCTCGCGCTCGAAGGCTGACCAGAGCCACCAGCGGCCGTCGGTCCGGGGAGCCGCCGCGATCCAGGTGCGCTGCCTGATCGCGATCGGCAGCACCTCGCCGCCGTTGTAGTCGGTGTGCTCCCCAATGAGGTTGACCCGCCCCGGCGCCGATGCCACCACATGTGGCGCGCGGCCGAAGCGGTCGTCAAACAGCGTTCGAATGTCTTGTGCGTTCACCCTCGCACGCCCAGGGCATGCGAGACATACCACAAGGTGTACGCGAGCAGTCCGGAGAGAGCGGCATCTCCGCCGTTGCCGATGGCCTTGCCGTCGGCATCAACGAACTCGGCGGCCACGCCATTGTCGAGCGGGGCGCGCCGCAGCCACTCCAGCACCTTGGGCGCGTCGGGGCCCAGCAGGCGCGCGCACTGCTGGGCCAGCTCGTTGGGCTCGGCGCCCAGCCCCTTCACCGTCCGCCGGTAGGTGGAGTCGAGGCGGTCCATCGCATCGTACAGCGGCAGCCAGAGCGCCGAGGCGATGGGATCGTCGGTGGTGGACGTGGCGCCGGACAGGTCGACCGCCGACGCCAGCACCGTCTTCCCCGCGCGATCCACGGCGAAATGGCGGCGCAGTGCGGCGCGCACGGCCTCGGGCTCCTCGATCTCGTTGGCGGTCTCCTCATCGAGCGTCCGCCGGAGGACATCGAGCGCCTGCGCCACGACGGCGTTCCCGTGCAGGGTGAAGGGATACGGGGCGGGCGCGCCGGAAAGGCTCACCTCGGTCGCGTACAAGGGGACGTTCTTGTCGCGGCGCGCGGCGAGGTCGTCGGAGGACAGATAGAGCGTGTCGGCGAGGGCTCCCTCCTCGACGATCTGGTCATCGCCGGTTTCCCGGATGTACCGGTCCGTGGCGAGCGCGTACGAGGCGGCCCCCTCGAGGAGAAAACCGGGCTCGAAGAGCGTGCCGTCGAGGTAGTGGACCCCCGCCCCGGGCGCGTATCCGTGCACCTCGCACGCGCGCAGGATGAGCTCGCGGGCCAGCGGCGCGTCGGCGAGCTGGACCGCGGGCAGCGTCCAGCAGAGCGCGTCCCAGTCGCGCACCGTGACCCCACGTCCGTTCCACGGTGAACGGGAGCGCACGAGGTAGAAGTGCGCGTCATCCAGCGCGCGGCCCACTCCGTAGAAGTACGCGAACAGGAGGTTGCGATTGACCAGCCGGTCGACGGCGTCGTTGCCGGTAGTCTGTTCCAGGGCCTGGATCGCCTCCCGGGTCGCGGCCAGCAGCTCGCGCCAGCCGCGCCGCCGCATGACTTCGGCGGTGGCGACGGCGCCATCGCGCTCCGGGCCGGCGGCGAGATAGAACGCGACGTGCGCGCCTCCGCCCGGCGGTGCCACCACGTCTCGACGCAGGGCGAACGAGGGGGTACGCCCCTCCCACGTCTCGACCGCGGCTTCGGCGTCGCTGCCGATGGCGATCGCGGCCATACCGGGGAGGCCGGCGCCGTCGAGGACCACCACGCCCCCGCCCGCCGTGTGGCGGGACGCGACCCGGTGCGCGTCATCGAAGGCGCTGGCGGAGCGCACCCGCTGCTGGCGGTGGCCCAGGGTGCCCTCGAGCGCGAGGGAGACGCGGACGGACGCGGATCCCCGGTTCTCCACGGCGATCGTATAGACCGCGCCGGCCATGTCGGCATCGCGGCCGTAGGGGCTGAAGATCGTGCCCCGCACGATCAGCGAGCCCACGGTGCAGGTGAAGGTGGGGAGCCAGCCGAGCGCCCGCTCCCAGGCGATCCCCTCGGTGGCCAGCTCGCGGCGGGTGCCGTCGACCGTCAGGGTGGGCCGGGCGAGGGCCGGACCGGCTCCGTTCAGGAAGTCCGGGTTGCCGGCGAATTCAACGGCGCTGCGGGCGCCGCGGTGGAGGAGGCCAATGGCGTGGAGCGACCCGTCCGCCGGGTGGATGCACGGAAGCGAGAGCCAGTGATTGCCGGTGACCTGCCACGGAATTGGCGGGACTGGGAAGGGGTTCACGCAGGGTTTTGTCGAGTTGACAGGTCGGCCCAACAATGGTAATCTAGCGCGCGGTCGTCAACGACGATGGCCGCATTGTTTTTTCGGACAACAAGTTACCAACTCCGTGAGGAGAGAACTCATGCGAAGTGGTTTTGCCCTGTCGAGTGCCCTGGTCGCTGCCGCGCTGGCCCTTTTGCCGGCATCCTCGCGTGCGCAACGGGTGCTCGGCCCGGGGGACGATGCCCTCGTGCTCCCGCGCGGGGTCATTCGCTTGCGGTTACTCGGCCAGTTCACGACCACGAACCAGCGATACGGGTACGATACGCCGGGACGGCCCAACGGTTCGCTGGAACCGATCGCCGTGGACTTCACGCTCGACACGGTCGGGGTGCGCGAGTTCCCGAACCTCGCGCCGGTGCAGGCCGGCATTCGATCCCTGTCGGCGATTCCGGACTTCACGCTCTCCCTCGGCCGCACGATCGTGAATTCGTCGATCAACGTAACGGCGACGCCGGTGGTGCTCGAGGTCGGGCTGACGAAGAAGATCTCGATAGGCATCCAGGCGCCATACGTCCACACCCGCAACAACATCGCGTTCGACGTGAACCCGCTGCAGCGCGAGGGGAACGTCGGCTTCAATCCGGCGCTGGCGGTGGCCGCGGCGCGCACCCAGAACACCACCCTGGTCAACCAGCTGAACGGCGCGGCCTCCGCGCTGGAAGCGGCGATCGGCGGCGCGGCCACCTGTGCCGCGCCACCGCCTACCGCGGTCCAGGCCTGCCAGTTGATCGCCGGCACACGGCAGTTCGCCGGCGGCATCGCGCAGCTCTACGGCACGGACGCCAGCGCCGGGTCGCCGTTCATTCCGATCGTGGGGACCGACGTCCAGGGGGCGATCGAAGCCCGCATCGCCGGGCTCAAGGCGAACTTCCCGGCGGCGATCGGCAACACGATCACCGTGGTGGGGCCGTTCGGGTCGCAGAACCGGCTCAATCTCTTCGATGCGCAGCGGATCCTCACCGACAGCGCGTTCGGCGTGATCGCCGACCCGCTGCAGACCAGCGAGCATTCGCACTGGGGTGACGTCGAGATCGGCGCGAAGTACCTGTGGCTGGACACCTTCCACGGCGACACCGAGAAGCGGTTCAGCGCCAAGGGGTGGAACTACCGCAGCGCGGTCGCGGCCGGCTTCCGGGTCGGGTCCGGGCAGGCCGACTCTCCCGACAACTTCATCGATGTCGGCACCGGCTCGGGCGCCAATGCGGTGTTCGCGCGCGTCTACGGCGACCTGCTCTTCGGGAATCACTTCTGGGCGTCGTCGGTGTACCGCTACACCAACGTCCTGTCCGACAAGCAGGCGATCCGGATCATCGACGCGCCCAACCGGGAGCTGGCGCCGGTCTGGCGTCGCCGCACCGTCGATCGCGACCTGGGCAGCTACTTCGAGTTCGAGCTCACCCCCCGGTGGGTGATCAACGACTACGTGTCGGTGACCTCGCAGTGGTACTACCGGCACAAGGTCGCAGACAGCTACACCGGCAAGTTCGTCGTTCCCGGGGCGATCACCGGGTACGGCGACATCACCATCGACGCCTCCACGAACAACCTGGAGACGGAGCAGACCGAGCACCGTATGGGGACCGGGTTCTCGTTCTCGACGGTGAAGGCGTTCGAAGACAAGAAGGTGAAGGTTCCGATGGAGGTCACTTACCTGCACTACCAGACCACGCGCGGCTCCCTCACCTACAAACTGTTCACCGACCAGATCCAGTTCCGGATCTACGCGCGGCTGTTCGGCCAGTAAGCGACGGCGCGCTGGAGCAGAAGGACGACGGGCGGCTCGTCAGCGAGCCGCCCGTTCTGCATCCCGGCCGGTCGATGGCTCAGCGGGCACCGCGTGCTCGAGCAGCTCCCGGGCGTGGACGCGCGAGGCGCTGCTCTCCGGGTCGCCGCCGAGCATACGGGCCACTTCGGACACCCGGTCCTCGCCGGTCACCACCCGGACGTCGGCGGTGGTGACGCCCCCGCGGGCGCCCTTGCTCACCACGATGTGGTGGTGCGCCCGCGAGGCGATCTGCGGCAGGTGGGAGATCGCCAGCACCTGGTGGTGGTGCGCGACCTGCCGCATGGTGTCTCCCACCAGCAGGCCGACGCGCCCGCCGATCCCGGCGTCCACCTCATCGAAGACGAGCGTGGGCACGCGGTCCAGCCTGGCGAGGATCGTCTTGAGCGCGAGCATGACCCGGGAGAGCTCGCCGCCCGAGGCGACGCGCGACAGCATCCGCGCGTCGTGCCCCACGTTGAGCGTGACGCGGAACTCCACATCCTCGGCGCCGGTGGCGGTGATCTCCCCTCTCGGATGCGCCGGGAGCGCGATCGTGAGGCGTCCGTCGGGCATGCCCAGGTCGGGCAGTACCGCGTCCACGGCGGAGCCGAGCCGTTCGGCCGCCTCGCGTCGCAAGGCCGTCAGGGCCGCCGCTTCCGCCGCCAGCCGGTCGCTCGCGGCCAGCTCACGGGCCTCCAGCTCGCGCAGGTCCAGGCCGGCGGTGTCCACCAGCTCGAGGTCCGCGCGCGCACGGCGGCCGGTCTCGATCACCTCGGCCAGCGACGGCCCGTGCTTCTTCATCAGCTTGAACAGGAGGTCGCGCCGCGCCTGCACCTCCGTCAGTCGCTCCGGATCGAGCTCGATCGCATCTTCGTAGGCGGAGAGCTCGCGCGCCATTTCTTCCAGCGAGTAGCTGGCGGCGTCGAACGTCGCCTGGAGGCGCTCGAGCGACGGATCGATGCGCTGGACCGACGCGAGCGCTTTCCGGAGCGAGCCGACCCGGTTCAGGATCGACTCCTCCTCACCGTCCAGCAGCCGGCCCATCTCGGCCGCCAGGTTGCGCAGTTCATCGGCGTGCTCCAGCCGCCGGGCCTCGTCCTGGAGGCGGCCGTCTTCGCCATCGATGAGCTTCGCCTCCTCGATCTCCCTCGCGACGTGCCGCAGGTAGTCGGCGCGCCGCTCGGCCTCCGCTTTGCGGGCGGCCAGGTCGCTGATCTCGCGGCGGATGGCCGCCAGCGCGGCGTGCGACTGCCGCACGGCCGCGGCGCGGTCGCCGGCGCCGCCGAACGCATCGAGGATGGCGCGCTGCGATTCGCCATCGAGCAGCGTCTGCGCCTCGTGCTGGCCGTGCAGGTTCACCAGGCGGCGGCCGATGTCGGCGAGCGCGGCGGCCGTGACGGTGGAGCCATTGATCCAGGCGCGGGCCCGCCCTCCGGCGGCGATCTCACGCCGCAGCACCACCGCGGGTTCGTCGGCGTCGATGCCACGCTCGTCGAGCAGGGCGGCGACCTCGGGGAGCCCGGTGAGGTCGAACACGCCCTCCACCACCGCCTTGTCGGAGCCGGTGCGGATCAGGTCGGCGCTCGCCCGCTCACCAAGCAGCAGGCCCAGGGCGCCGACGATGATCGACTTCCCCGCTCCCGTCTCACCGGACAGGACGTTGAGCCCCGGCGCGAGCGCCAGGGTGAGGGATTCGATGATGGCGAAATTCCGAATGCGGAGTTCGGTCAGCATGCCCCACTGTCGTCCGGTTCCAGGTAGTCCTCTCCGACGCCCCCTCCACCCCACCCCAGCTTGCGCCGGAGGCGGGCGAAGAACGTCGTGCCGGGGAAGCGCGCGATCAGAACCGGGCGTTCCGCCCTGCGCACCGCGAGCGTCTCACCGCCGGCGAAGGTAGTGCCGACCTGGCCGTCGACCGTCACCAAAAGTTCGTCCGGACCATCATCCGATTGCACCGTGATCTCGACGCTGGGGGGGAGCACCACCGCGCGGATCGCCAGGGTGTGCGGCGAAATCGGCGTCACGATGATCGACTCGACGGTCGACACCACCACCGGACCGCCGGCCGACAGCGAGTAGGCGGTGGAGCCGGTGGGCGTGGAGATGATGATGCCGTCGGCGGCGTAGGCGCCGATCAGCTCGCCGTTCACGGTGACCCGCAGCCTGACGACGCGCGCGAAGCCACCCTTGTGGAGCACCACGTCGTTCAGCGCCAGCCAGCGCCGCCGCTCCACGCCCCGGGCGTCGATCGCGCGGATATCGAGCGCCATGCGCGCCTCGGACCGGAAGTCACCGCGCGCGAATCGCTCCACGGCGCGCTCCAGCTCGTCGACACCGACGGCGGTGAGAAAGCCGAGTTTCCCGGTGTTGATCCCAAGGATCGGGATCTCGCGGCCGGCCACCAGCCGGGCGCCGCGGAGCAGCGTGCCGTCGCCGCCCAGGGTCAGCAGCGCGTCGATCTCCTGGCCGTCCTCCAGCGTGTGCCCGGCGCCCGCGACCTCGTACAACTCGCGCTCGAAATACAGCTGCAGGTCGAGCGTCGGCGCCATGTTGAGGAGCGTCCGCAGAACGTCCGGCAACGCATGGTAGCCGCGGTGTCCCACGACGCCGAGGCGCAGCATCAGCCGGCCATCGCCTCGCTCTCGTGGAGCGCCCGGACCCGCTCGGCGATGCCGGCGGGATCGAGACCAACCTGGGCCAGCTGCCGGGCCCGGGGCGCCTGCTCGATGAACGTGTCGGGGACGCCGTGCGCGGCCACCCGCACGGCGGGGTCGATCCGTCCCACCCGCGCCGACAGGGCGGCGCCGAATCCGTTGACGACGGTTCCCTCCTCCACCACCAGGAGGTGCCTGTGGTCCGCCACCACCGCGGCGAGCGTGAGCTCATCCATGGGCTTGAGGAACCGGCAGTTGACCACGGTCACGTTGAGCCCTTCCGCGGCCAGCGACTCGGCGGCCGCGAGCGACGGCAGCACCATGGTGCCGACGGCCATGATGGCGACGTCGGCACCGCGCCTCACGACATCCCAGGTGCCGTACGGTACCTCCGGGATGTCGGCGATCGGGGGGACGACGTCCGGCGCGGTGTCGCGGGGATAGCGCAGGCAGAATGGGCCGGCGGTGTGCGACACCGCGGCGCGCAGCAGCCCCAGCATCTCCCGCCCGTCCTTCGGCGCGGTGACCGTCATCCCGGGCACCGCGAGCATGTAGGCGATGTCGTAGAGCCCCATGTGGGTGGGGCCGTCCTCGCCCACCAGGCCCGCGCGGTCCATGCAGAAGATCACCGGCAGGTGCTGAATGGCGCAGTCGTGGATGACGTTGTCGTAGGCGCGCTGCAGGAAGGTGGAGTAGATCGCGCAGACGGGGCGCACGCCGCGGGTCGCGAGGCCGGCGGCGAACGTCACCGCGTGCCCCTCGGCGATGCCGACGTCGAAGAAGCGGTCGGGGTGCGCCTTGGCGAAGATGTTCGTCCCGGTGCCGCTCGGCATCGCCGCGGTGATCGCCACCAGGTCGGCCCGCTCGTCGGCGAGCTGCGACAGCCCGGTGCCGAAGACGGTCGTGTAGTTGGCGTTGGCGGTGGAGCTCTTCTTCTGCTTGCCGGTGGCTGGATCGTGACCCGGCGGCAGGGCGTGCCACTTCTCGATGTGCTCGCCGGCGGGAAAGCCCTTTCCTTTCTGCGTGATCACGTGCACCAGTCGCGGCGAGTCCATCTCGCGCACCGCGGCCAGGGTGTCGAGCAGTGAGTCGATGTCGTGTCCGTCGATCGGCCCGAAGTAGCGGAAGCCGAGCTCCTCGAAGAGCACGCCGGGGGTGAGGAACGTCTTGAGACTCTCTTCCCACTTCCGGACCAGCGTCGCCACGCCCTGGAGCTTCCCGGGCGCGTGCTCGAGCGCATCCCCGATCGCGCTGCGCACGCGGTTGTACAGCGGGTTGCGCTGGATCGAGGTCAGGTGACGCGAAATCGCGCCCACGTTCGGGGCGATCGACATCTCGTTGTCGTTGAGCACCACCACGATGTCGCGTCCCGATGCGCCGGCGTTGTTGAGCCCCTCGTACGACAGTCCGCTGGTGAGGGCGCCGTCGCCGACGACCGCCACGACCTTGAACGTCTGACCCTTCAGGTCGCGCCCCGTCGCCATGCCCAGGGCGGCCGAGATGGCGGTGGCCGCGTGGCCGGCGCCAAAGGCGTCGTACGGGCTCTCGCCGCGCTTGAGGAAGCCGGAAATGCCGTCCTGCTGGCGCAGCGTCTCGAACTCCTTCTTCCGGCCGGTGAGCAGCTTGTGCGGGTAGCCCTGGTGCCCGACATCCCACACCAACTGGTCGGTGGGTGCCTCGAACACGGTGTGGAGCGCGATGGCCAGCTCCACGACGCCAAGTCCCGCGCCGATGTGCCCGCCGGTGCGCGAGCACGAGTCGATCAGGAACTCACGCATCTCGGCGGCCAGCGCGCGCAGCTCATCGCGGGTCAGCTGCCTGAGGTCGTGCGGAGACTGAATGCGGTCGAGCAGTGCCATGGACTCCGATCGGGAAATCGTCAACTGCGGCGCGCCACCACGTAGCGCGCCAGGTACTCCAGTGCCGGCGTCAGCAACCGTTCCATCCGCAGCGCTTCACACGCGTCGTCCACCAGCCGGGTGGCGCGCCGCGTCGCCCCGGCCACCCCGAGCACCGACGGATAGGTGCTCTTCCGCAACGCCGCGTCCCGCCCCGCTGTCTTGCCCAGCTCATCGGTCGTCGCGGTGATATCCAGCACGTCGTCGG
This sequence comes from Gemmatimonadaceae bacterium, assembly GCA_041483735.1. GTDB lineage: Bacteria > Gemmatimonadota > Gemmatimonadetes > Gemmatimonadales > Gemmatimonadaceae > JBGPGH01. The sequence continues at coordinate 32,206 of JBGPGH010000026.1, forward strand.
CGATCTGGAACGCGAGCCCCACCGCATCACCGAATGCATCGAACGCATGCAGCACCACCACGCCAGCCCGGGCGGCCATCGCTCCGATTCGCACCGAGGCCGAAATCAGCGCCCCGGTCTTGGCGCGGTGAATCCGTTCGAGCGCGCTCAACGACAGCGTCAGCCCCTCCCCTTCCAGGTCAAGCAGCTGCCCCCCGACCATCCCGCCCGCCCCCGACGCCCGCATCAACTCCTTAACAATGTCCGCGCAATCGGACTGGGGCAACTGCATGGCAGTCGCGGCGTTCCATGCGCAGCGTGCCGCCAGCGGCACCATCGCCAGGCCGGCCGCCGTGGCCACCGGCACGCCGTACACCTTATGCACCGTCGGGCGGCCCCGGCGCACGTCGTCGTTGTCCATGCAAGGGAGGTCGTCGTGGACCAGCGAGTAGGCGTGGACGACCTCCACCGCCGCCGCCAGCTCGCTGGGGTTCAGGGGACCTCCGGCCGCGCGATAGACCCCCACCGCCAGCAGGGCCCGGAGGCGCTTCCCTTCTCCCAGCAGCGAATAGCGGATGGCGTCCGCCACCGGCCGGCCGCCCGATTCGAGATCGGCCAGGTAGCGATCGCAGAACCGCGCCAGGGCGGCGTCGATCGATCCGCGCGCCTGCGAGAGGGGCGCGGCGGAGGGATCAGCCACGAAAGTCCGGCAACTCGAATGTCCCGTCCGCCTTCTCCACCAGGAGCTTTACCTGGGCCTCGGCGCGGCTCAGCTCGGCGTGGGCCGCCTTGAGGCACTGGAGCCCTTCCTCGAACAGCGCCAGGGCGCGGTCGAGCGGGATCTCCTCCTCCTGCAGCCCGCTGACGATCGCCTCGAGCCGCGCGAGTGCCGCCTCGAACGTCATGTCGGCGACCCGCGCCGGCCGAGCACGCCTTCGGGGCCGCCGTCGACGAGCGTCGCGGATTCCGTGATCGCCCGGACGATGCCATCGCGCAGCAGGAGGTCGAACGGCGTGCCTGGAGCGAACAGCGCCGCCGACGGGAGCGCCCCACCGCCCTCGGCGCGGGCCACCGCGTAGCCGCGGGCGAGCGTGTTCAGCGGACTCAGGGCGTGCAGGCGGCCGGCCGCGGTGGTCACCCGCGCCGCGCGCCTTTCGGTCACGCGCGCCCCCGCGACGGCCAGGGCGCGGCGGGTCCGGTCCAGCCGGGCACGGGCGGAGTTCACGCGCCGTTCCGCCCGCGCCGCCACCACCCGGCGTAGCGTCTCGAGCCGGGTGCGCAGGTCTGCCATGTCCGGCACCGCCGCTTCGGCGGCCGCCGACGGCGTCGGGGCCCGCAGGTCGGCGACCAGGTCGCAGATGGTGAAGTCGACCTCGTGTCCCACGGCGGAGATCGTCGGGATCGGCGAGTCGGCCAGGGCGCGCGCCACCCGCTCGTTGTTGAAGGTCCAGAGATCTTCCCGCGATCCCCCGCCCCGCCCGATGATCATCGTGTCCGCGTCGCGCCACCGGGCCACGCGGTCGAGAGCCAGGCAGAGTTCCTCCGGGGCGCCATCGCCCTGGACCGTGGCGGCAACGACGACGATTTCCACGGCCGGCGCGCGCCGCTTGACGACCGCGATGATGTCGCGGAGGGCCGCGCCATCGGGACTGGTGACCACCACGATCCGGCGCGGATAGCGCGGGATCGCGCGCTTGCGGGCGGGAGAGAGGAGGCCGTCGGCCTCGAGCTTGCGGCGGGTGAGGTCGAACGCCTTCTGCCGGAGTCCGTCCCCCTCAGCCTGGAGCGCCCGGATGACGAACTGCATCTCGCCGCGCGTCGGGTAGACGGTGAGCTGTCCCCAGGCCGTGACCTGCATCCCCTCGTCAGGCGGCGCGGGGATCCGCCGCTGGTCGCCGCTCCAGACCACGCAGCGGAGCTGGCCCTGCCGGTCGCGGAGCGAGAAGTACCAGTGGCCGCTGCTGTACGACTTGAATCCGCTCACTTCGCCGCGGATCCAGAGCGGTTGGAAGTAGCCCTCCAGGACGTCCCTGGCGAGCCGGGTGACCTCGGAGACCGACACCGCGGTGGCCGGATCGGCGCCCGGCCGCGGCGGCTCCACGTAGCCGGTGGTCACACGCCGAGCGGCGCCGGGGTGGGAGCCCCGAGGCTCATCGTGGCCGCGTGCACGGTGTTCTTGAGGAGCATCGCGATCGTCATGGGGCCCACACCGCCGGGGACGGGCGTGATCAGCGACGCCACCTCGCGCACGCCGGCGAAGTCGACGTCTCCGGACAGCCGGTATCCGCGCTTGTCCGACGGATCGTCCACGCGCGAGATGCCGACGTCGATCACCACCGCTCCCGGCTTGACCATGTCGGCCTTCACGAACGCCGGCCGCCCCATGGCGGCGATCAGGATGTCGGCGCGGCGGGCGTGGCCAGCCAGGTCCCTGGTGCGGCTGTGGCAGACGGTGACGGTCGCGTTGGCGTTCGGCGCGTCCTGCATCAGCAGCGACGCCATCGGTTTGCCGACGATCGTGCTGCGCCCGATGATCACGACGTCCTTCCCCTTCACCTCCACGCCGGACCGTTCGAGGAGCACCTGGACGCCGGCCGGCGTGCAGGGCGCGAAGCCGTTGCGCTCGCCGATCAGGAGCTTGCCGACGTTCACGGGGTGGAAGCCGTCCACGTCCTTGCCGGGGAGCACGCGCCGCAGCACGGTGTCGGAGCGGATGTGCTTCGGCAGCGGCATCTGGACGAGAATGCCGTGAATCGCGGGGTCGGCGTTCAACCTGTCGATGTGGGCGAGGAGCTCGGCCTCGGGGGTCTCGGCGGGCAGGCGGAGGGTGACGCTGTGCATTCCCGCCTCCTCGCAGGCCTTGCCCTTGGAGCGCACGTAGACGGCGCTGGCCGGGTCGCCGCCGACCAGGATGACGGCGAGGCCCGGCCGGATTCCTCTCGCCAGCAGCGCGGCCGCCTCACGCGCGACATCCTCGCGGACCGCTTTGGCGATCGCGGTGCCGTCGATCAGTTCAGCGGGCAAATTCCACCGCCCTCGTTTCGCGGATCATCACGACCTTGATCTGTCCAGGATACTGCAGCTCGGCCTCGATGCGCCGGGCGATTTCGCCGGCCAGCGCGGTCATGCGCGGGTCGTCGACGTCGTCAGGCGACACGATCACCCGGACCTCGCGGCCGGCCTGGATGGCGAACACCCGGTCGACGCCCTTGTAGCTCGACGCGATCCGTTCCAGCCCTTCCAGCCGCTTCACGTACGTCTCGAATGCCTCACGCCGCGCGCCGGGCCGCGACCCCGAGATGGCGTCGGCGGCCTGGACCAGCACCGAGACCTCGCTCTCGTGGGGCACATCGTCGTGGTGCGCGGCGATGCAGTTCACCACCAGCGGGTTCTCGCCGTATCGCGTCGCGACTTCGACGCCGAGCTGGACGTGCGTCCCCTCGTGCTCGTGGGTCAGCACCTTGCCGATGTCGTGGAGCAGCGCGCCGCGCTTGGCGAGGGCGACGTCCAGGCCGAGCTCGGCGGCCATGATCCCGGCCAGGAAGGTGACTTCCTTGGAGTGGTCGAGAATGTTCTGGCCGTAGCTCGTGCGGTAGCGCATCCGGCCGATGAGCTTGATCAGCTCCGGGTGCAGCCCGTGGATCCCGGTCTCGTAGGCCGCCTGCTCACCGGTCTCGATGATCGCGACCTCGACCTCCTTGCGCGACTTGACGACCACTTCCTCGATCCGGCCGGGATGGATGCGGCCGTCGGCAACGAGCTTCTCGAGCGACAGGCGGGCGATCTCGCGCCGCACCGGGTCGAAGCACGACACGACCACCGTGTCCGGCGTGTCATCGATGATGACGTCGACGCCGGTGGCGAGCTCGAAGGCGCGGATGTTGCGCCCTTCGCGGCCGATGATCCGTCCCTTCATCTCGTCGTTCGGGAGCGACACCGCCGACACGGTGCTCTCGGCCGTGTGCTCGGCGGCGATCCGCTGGATGGCGAGCGCGACGATCTTCTTCGCCTCGCGCTCGGCGTTCTTGCGCGCGGTCTCCCGGATCTCGCGAATCCGGTTGGCGGCGTCGGCCCGGGCTTCCTCTTCCATCCGCTGGATGAGCTCGGCCTTGGCTTCCTGGGCGGACAGACCGGCCAGCTGCTCCAGCCGGCGGCGTTCCTCACCCACCATCTTGTCGAGCTCGGCCTGTCCCTCGGCGACCGTCTTCTCGCGGCGGCCCAGCTCGCTGGCGCGCTTGGCGACGTCCTTGTCGCGCGCTTCCAGGAGCTCGAACTTCTTGTCCAGGGTGGTCTCGCGCTCGTCGATCCGCTTTTCCTCGCGCTCGAACTCCTCGCGGCGGTGGCGGGCTTCGGTCTCCCACTCCTCGCGGACGCGGATCATCTCTTCCTTGCCGGCGACCACCGCGCCCTTGCGCAGGTTGTCGGCTTCGCGCTCGGCCTCGGTGACGATCCGCTTTGCCGTTTCGCCGGCGGTGGCGTGGGCCTGCTGCTGCTTCCGGATTTCGGCGGCGGTGCCGCTGCGGCGTCCGACAAAAAAAAGGGCCGCGAGGGCGACGAGATCGAGCGCGCCTATCGCGGCGAGAAGCAGCGGAGAAGTCATGGATCTATGTCCAGACGCGGCCACGGGCACCGCATCGATCGAGGAAAACCGCGGCGCGGATCCGGGCAGCCCCGCCGAACGCTACGCCCGACCTGGCACCGACGTAGGGTGCGGGTGGGGGCGCGCTGTCTTCAGCGACGCCGGACCAGAGGTCCGCGCGGGTTACTCCCCAACTTACCGACGGCCGCCGGGAAAGGCAATCGCGCGGCGCGCTACGCGACGTGCTCGCCGCGCTTGGCGGGCGGGAGCCAGCGCCGCACCTCGGCGCCCAGGTCGCGGATCCCGGACTCCAGCTCGTCGGACGCCGCGCGCGCCTGGAAGAGCTCGTCGGTGATCTCCAGCGCTGCGAGAATCGCCGCCTTGTGCGGCTCCACGTTCGTGGCCGACATCACGGCGCGGATCGCGCGATCGACGTGCTCGGCCACCGCCCGGGTATGCTCGGGCGACGCGTCGGTACGGATCGTGTACTCATCGCCCATGATCGTCACCCGGACCGACGCTTTCTTGCCGCTCATCGCGGACCTCCGGTGCGACCCGCCGCCGGACCGGACGGCGTGTCGTGCTGCTGTCGAAGGAAGTGCACGCGCTGGAGCATGTCGCGGGCGCGCGCGGCCGCGGTATCCAGGCGCTCGCGCAGGGCGCGGTTCTCGCTCTCGAGCTGCGCCAGGCGCGCGCCATCGAAGAGCTCGCCGGGCTGGATCGACTGCTCGAGACTGCGGAGACGGGCCTCGGCCTGCAGCGCCCGCGCCCGGAACGAGGCCAGCTCCTCGCCCAGGTGTCCGATCAGCCGCTGCAGGTCCTGCAGCGCGGCCAGTTCGTGTCGCTGCTCAGATTCGTGGTTTGACACCGAGCTCGCTCTCGAGGGTCTTGAGCACCTTGTCGCGGCGCCCGTCGATTTCCTTGTCCCGCAGCGTGCGCTCCGGGTGTCGAAACGTCAGGCGCCACGCCAGACTCCGGGCATTCGGCCACTTGGCCTCGTCCCGGAACTCATCGAACAAGACGATCCGTTCCAGCAGTTCGCCACTGGCCCGCCGCACGACCCCTTCGACGATTTCCGCCGTGAGGGTTTCGCCGGCACGATCACGATCGGGTACGATCAACGCCAGGTCGATCTCGGCGGCAGGCAGCGTCGGGATGGGGCGGTAGCGCACCGTCTGGTCCGCCAGCCCCACCCGCTTCACCTCGGTCTGAAGCTGGACGCCGGACCCGGGCGGCGCCACCGGCGCACTGTCCACGGCCCACAGCCTGAGCTCGATCCCGAACGCCGGCTTCGCCCACACCGGCGCATCGAGCGCGAGGCGCCGCACGCCGCCCACGATCTCCGCCGCACCGCCATCGGCCGTCTTCACGATGTCCCACAGTCGGCCGCCGGCGTCCTGACCGGACGGCGGCCGCAGGGCGCACTCGCCGGGATACACCGCGGCCACCGCCAGTTCGGCCACGCCCTTCGCATCCCACTCGTCGATCGACGGCGGCTCGGCATCGCCGGCGAAGTGCGGCGGCCGGCGTGCGCCCATGAGCAGTGCACCGACACGCATCTCCTCCCGCGGGAGCGAGCCCGGCCGGCGATCGGAGTTGGGCTGAAAGACCGTGCCGACCTCGAAGAGACGCACGTTGCCCTGCATCTGGCGCAGGTTGTACTCGGCACGGGCCGCCAGCGTCTCGAGGATGTCGCGACGGAGATAGGGCTCGTCCTCGGCGAGCGGGTTTGTCACCCGCACGTGAGGCTCGGCGCCGTCACCGCCGGCGGCGACGAAGGGCATGGGCCGCACTTCGAACAGCCCCGCCGCCACCAGCGCGTCGGTGACCCGCCGCGCCACCGCCCAACCGGGGGCATCCGGCACTCGCCCCGGGCGGAACGGACGCAGCTCGCTCGAGAAGGAATCGTAGCCGCGGAGCCGAGCGACCTCCTCGATCAGGTCGACCTCGCGCACCACGTCGCGCCGCCAGGTGGGAGCCGTCACCACCAACTCCTCCTGGCCGTGCAGCATCCGCGTCCCCGCCGCGACGTCCACCTCGAACCCCACCGAGGCGAGCAGCTCGGCGATATCTCCCGCCGGCACCACTTCGCCCAGCAGGCGACGCACCCGATCGGCGCGCAGCGTCAGCGGCTTGCGGTCCTCGGGCGTCGGGTACGCGTCGGCGTGCCAGGTGCGCTGCACTCCGCCCGCGACCTCGATGAGCAGGTGGACGGCGTGCATCAGCCATACCTCGGCGCTGTCGACGTCGGTGCCGCGCTCGAAGCGGTGGCTGGCATCGGTCGACAGGTTCAGCGCGCGGCGCGTCCCCCGCACGCCCTTGGGGCTGAACGCCGCCACCTCGAGGAAGATGTCGGTGGTGGCATCGGACACCTCGCTGGCCCGCCCGCCCATCACGCCGGCGAGGGCCTGCGCGCGCTCGGCATCGGCGATCACCGTCATCGACGGCGTCAGCGTCCGCTCCACGCCATCGAGCGTCGTGAGGCGCTCGCCCGGCCGGGCGCGGCGGATGATCACCGAGGGACCGGCCAGCTTGGTGAGGTCGAAGGCGTGCATCGGCTGGCCGAATCCGTGGAGCATGTAGTTCGTGACGTCGACCACGTTGCTGATCGACCGGCCGCCCACCGCCTCGATCCGCTCCCGGAGCCACGCCGGGCTGGGCCCGACCTTCACGCCGCGGATCACCGCGCCCAGGTAGCGCGGGCATCCCGCGACATCCTCGATGGCGACCCGCACGCCGTCGACCGTCGCCTCGCGGGCGCGCGCGCGCCGTCCGTCGGGTGGAGGGCCGGCGGGAGCGGCCGCGCGCACGCGTTGTGCGACGCCGCCGCTCGCTTCCCAGCCCCGGAGGAGCTCGGCGACCGCGGACGGGCCCTCGGCGGCGGCGGCGCGCAGCGCCGCCGCCGCCTCATCCGTCAATTCGGGCCCGCGCCCGCCCAGCGGATCCAGTGCGACGCCGGTTGCCGCGGCCAGCTCGCGCGCGATGCCAAGGTGCGAGAGCAGGTCGGGACGGTTGGGCGAGATGTCGACGTCGATGCGCGTGTCTCCCACCGGCATCACCGAGAGCAGCGGCGTGCCGGGAGCCGCATCGACCGTCAGCTCCAGGATCCCGTGGTGGTCCTCGCCCAGTCCCAGCTCGCGCGCCGAGCAGAGCATGCCGTTCGAGATCGCGCCCCGGATCTTCCGCTTCTCGATCTTGAGGCCGCCCGGCATCACCGTCCCCACCCGTGCGAACGGGTAGAGCTTTCCGGCTTGCACGTTCGGCGCGCCACAGACCACGTCGAGCAGCGTGCCGCTCCCATCGTCGACGCGCGTCACCGACAGCTTTTCGGCGTCGGGATGGCGGGCACACTCCACCACCCGGGCCACGACGAACGGGGCCAGGTCGGCCCGCAGCGGCTCGACGGCATCCACCGTCGCGACCCGCGACGTGAGCAGGTCGCGTATCTCGTCAGGCGTCAGGGCGTGGGCGACGAAGTCCTTCAGCCAGGCATGCGAGACGTTCATCGCGCGAACTGCTCCAGGAAGCGGACATCCGAGTCGTACAGCAGCCGGATGTCGGGGATGCCGTACACGAGGTTGGCCATCCGGCCCGGCCCCATGCCGAACGCCCACCCGGTGTACCGCTCGCTGTCGAGTCCGGCTGCTTCGAGCACCGCGGGATGCACCATCCCCGATCCCAGGATCTCCATCCATCCGGTCCCCTTGCAGGCCGAGCACCCCTTGCCGCCGCAGAGGCGGCACTCGACGTCCATTTCGGCCGACGGTTCGGTGAACGGGAAGAAGCTGGGGCGGAAGCGCGTCCTGGTCTTGCCGAAGAGCCGGGTGGCGAAGTGGGTGAGCGTCGCCTTGAGGTCGACGAAGCTGATCCCCTCGTCCACCGCCAGCCCCTCGACCTGGGCGAACATCGGCGCGTGCGACGGGTCGAAGAAGTCACGGCGGTAGACGTTGCCGGGGATGATGACCCGGATCGGCGGCGCATAACGCTGAAGCGTCCGGATCTGCACCGGCGAGGTGTGGGTCCGGAGCACGACGCCGCCATCGAGGTAGAGGGTGTCGTGCATGTCCATCGCCGGGTGGTCGGCCGGGAAGTTCAGCGCCCCGAAGTTGTACCACTCCGACTCCGCCTCCGGGCCGAGCGCGATGGTGAAGCCGAGTTCGCGGAAGATCGACTCGATTTCGTCTAGGACCAGCGTGACCGGGTGGCGGGCGCCGCGCCACGGGTGGCGGGCCGGCATCGTGAGGTCGACCACCCGGCCCTGGGCGCCGCTCCCGGCCACCGCGACGGTCCGCTCTTCCAGGCGGCGCTCGATTTCCGCCTTGGCCTCGTTGAATCGCTTGCCCGCGTCGGGCTTTTCCGCGGCCGGGAGCGTTCCCAGCGCCTTGGAGAGTTCGGCCATCCACCCCGACTTCCTCCCCAGGTACTTCACCCGCGCCGCCTCCAGCGCCTCGGCCCCGTCCGCCTGCTCGATGGCGGGGATTGCCTCACGACGCAGCTCGGCCAGCTGCTGTTCGAAGGACTGCAGGGAGGGGGGGAGAGAGGGGGGCACGGACTGGGTCGGAGGTCGGAGGTCGGAGGTCGGAGGTCGGAGGTCGGAGGTCGGAGGTCGGAGAATCAGGCGTAGGGACCCGGCTGGGCAGGCACAAGATGCAAGGCGGCGGCAGCGCGCGCCAAGAGGTCGCACTGCCGCCGCCGCGAACGCTACCCGTTTTCCGGTTACGCCGCAGGCAGTGCGGAGCGCGCCTTGTCGGCGAGCATGGTGAACGCCTGCGGATCGCGGACCGCGAGGTCGGCCAGCACCTTCCGGTCGATCTCGATCCCGGCCTTCTTGAGGCCGTTCATGAACGAGCTGTAGTTGAGCGCGTTCTGGTGCGCCGCGGCGTTGATGCGGGTGATCCAGAGGCGGCGGAAGTCGCGCTTCTTGTTCTTCCGGTCGCGGTAGGCATAGCGCCAGCCGCGCTCGACCGTCTCCTTGGCCGCCTTCCAGAGCTTGCTGCGCCCGCCGAACGCGCCCCGGGCGGCCTTCATGATCTGTTTCTTGCGCTTGAGGCGCACGACGTTCGATTTGACTCGTGGCATCGGTCGTCTCCCTTACGCCTGCAGGAGGCGCTTGATGTGGCGCACTTCGCCGGTGGTCTTCAGCATCGCCGGGCGGCGGAGCCCCCGCTTCCGCTTGGACGTCTTCTTCGTGAGGATGTGGCTCTTGTAGGCCTTGAAGCGCCGCACCTTTCCCTTCCCGGTCACCGAAAAGCGCTTCTTGGCGCCCTTGTGGGTTTTCATCTTTGGCATCGGTCCCGCTCGCTATTTGGGCGTGAGAATCATCGTCATGAACTTCCCTTCCATGCGCGCCTCGCTCTCGATCTTGCCGACATCGGCCAGCGTGGCGGCGACCCGATCGACCACCGCCCGTCCCAACTCGGGGTGCGCGATCTGACGGCCGCGAAACATCATTGTGACCTTCACCTTGTTGCCTTCCTGGAGGAACCGCCGCGCGTGGCGCGTCTTCGTGTCGAAGTCGTGATCCTCGATCCCGGGGCGATACTTCACCTCCTTGAGCTCGATCACGTGCTGCTTCTTCTTCGCGAGGCGCGCCTGCTTCGCCTGCTCGAACTTGAACTTGCCGTAGTCCATGATCCGGACCACCGGCGGACGCGCCATGGGCGCCACTTCGACCAGATCGAGCCCCTGCTCTACCGCGGCAGCGAGTGCGGCCTCCACATCGAGAATGCCCATCTGGCTGCCGTCGGGCGCGATCACGCGCACCGGACTGATGCGAATCTGCCGGTTGACACGGACGCGCTTTGTCGGGTCCTGAATAGGTGGTGCTCCTCCGAAACGGGAAACGAAAAACGCGGACCCCGGAAAGGAGCCCGCGTCACGGCCGACACCGCCTGAGCGGGTCGCCGCGCACTCGAGAACTCCTGCAGCGCTCCTCGCCGAATTCCGCGAGGGCCGGAGGGTGGGAACGGATGAGGCCGCTCCACTTACCGCGTTGTGAGGGTGGAAGTTAGACGGCCGGCTCCGGGGCGTCAAGAGCGCCCGACGGGGCGCCCCACCGCGCGTACGCGCGGTGGGGCGCCGCCGCCGATCACCGGCTGAACCAGTACGACATCTTCACCAGGAACGTGTTGTCCGGGTGCAGGCCGAAGAGGTTCCGGAAGTCGCCGCCCAGCTGTTGCGTCCCGTACTGGGGATCGAACCCGCTCCGCCCCTGCGACCAGACCGCGAACAGCGCTGAGCCCGGCCGATATTCCCACCGCAGGACGACGTTCGAGTTGAACGCCTTGAAATTGAACCCGCGCGGACTCGACGTCACCTTGGTGTCGAAGTACGTCTTGTAGCGCAGGTCATAGTCCTTCGCGCGGGGCTGGTCCAGCTCGCGCACGTTCGTGAACTGCCCCTTGGTCACGAACGGAGCGGCGTAGACCTGCAGCGAGAGGTTGGGCGTCGCGGTGTAGTTCAGCCGGTTCGTGAACGCGAGCGTCGCCTGGCGGAGATGCGCGAAGGTGTAGTGCAGCAACGAGTCAGGCCCGGGCAGGTTTCCATACCATTGCGAGTCATCGCGGTTGCGCGACGCGTTAGCCCCCACGCTCACGTCGAATCGGCTCGAGACCCGGACCTGCACCCACGGCGACACGCTGGCGAAGTCGGAGCGCCCGTAGTCACCGCGGCCCCAGTTGGTCCAGAACGACGGAATGATCCGCCGCCCGTCGTTGCCGTCGAATCCACCGCCCAGGATCAGCAGGGGTGACCGCCGGATCGCCGGCCCGCCCCGCGTGCAGTGGTCGCAGAAGCTGCCCGGCAGCTGCAGCTGCGTCGCCTGGGTGTGGAACCACCAGTTGTTCTTCGTGTTGATGTGCCAGTTCGTGTTCGCGGCGAAATCGGTGAGCATCCCATGCGCGTTCATGAGCTGCCACTGGTTGAAGTTGAACTGGGCGCGCCGCCAGTACTTGCCCTGCTTCGCGAAGTTCAGCGCGAACCAGTTGCTCTGCCCCTGTTCATCGGCGCGGCCCAGGAAGCCCAGGTCGTTGATCTCGAAGCCCGGCGACGTGCGCTGCCAGCTCGTCTCGAACCGGATGATCCCGCCGCCCAGCTTCGAGAACTTGACCTGCTCGGCGTCGCCGCTGAGCGACGTGGCGCTCGTGTCGACGCGCAGGTTGCCGTCGGGGCGCTGGTAGTCGTGCACCGGGCTCAGCTGCAACGCCGTGATCGATGGCGCCGAGCCCGACACCTGGCTCCGCGTGGCCGAGCCGGAGAACGTGTAGTTGCGGTTGAAGAACTGGTGACGGAAGTCGAAGCCGGCCACGTACGCGCTGCGCCGCAGTCCGTTCTCGGTCCACCCGTCCAGCTGGCGGTTCACCGCTGTCGCGATCAATCCCACTCCCGACTGGCCGGCGCGGAGGTCCTGCGAGGCCCTGAGCACCATGTAGTTCGACTGCGGTTCGATCGTCCGGTCGAACGATCCCTGCTCACGCTGGGTGACCGCCTCGAGCAGCCCCAGCGAGAGTCCGCCGGCGAGCCGACCCGTCAGCTTGCCGGCCCCGAGGATCGTGGTCGCGATCGGCGACGAGTTGTCGGCGTAGCCGCCGGGATCGGTCGGGGAGCGTCCCACCCGCCGCGAGTAGAAGAGCCCCTCGCCGCTGCAGTTCACGATGTTGCAGTTCACGTCATCGCGGAAAATGCCCGTTCCCTCGAGGAAGAACGGCCGCTTCTCCTGGAAGAGGGTCTCCACTTCCCGGAGGTTGAACACCGACGGGTCGGACTCCACCTGCCCGAAGTCCGGGTTGATCGTGGCATCGATCGTCAGGTTCGAGGTCAGTCCGTACTTGACGTCGGCGCCCACCGCCACGTTGTTCGAGCGGCCGAATCCGCTCGCCGTCTGCTGCGAGAGGTTCTTCGCGACCGTGTACGGCATCAACTCGATCCGCCGGGGGGAATCGATGCCGTCGACCCCCTGCAGGTCGCCCAGCTGTGACATCAGCCCATTGCGCGACTGGCTGTAGATGGGCCAGCTCACCCGCTCCTTGAAGCGCTCGATGTCGCGCCAGATCCCGAACCCGAACGTGTGGGTGGGCGCGTCGCCGTAGCGCACCTGTGAGAGCGGCACACGGTATTCGGCCGTCCAGCCGAGCGAGTCCACGGTGGTGGCGACGTCCCAGACACCGTCCCACGATTCGTCCTCGTTGTTGTCGTCGTAGATGGTGTAATCGCGCTTGACCCCGTCCGGGTTCACCGCGAGTTCGATCCCGGTGCGCTTGTCATGATAGGCATCGATGATCACCTTGATCTGGTCCGACGGACCGCGCACGTCGCGGCGGGTGAGGGCGTGCTTGATGCTGTCCGGGTGCGGGTCGAACATCCGCGCGAAGACATACAGGTTCCGGGCGTCGTACGCGACGCGAGCCTCCGTCCGGAAGCGCGGATCGGCGTTTTCCTTCGGCTCGAATTCGCGGAACTCGGTGATCGGCGTCGCCTGACGCCAGATGTCATCGTCGTCCCGCCCGTCGATCACCGGCGCCCGGGTGGCCCGCGTGGCGCTGGCGACCGACGTCACCGTGGGCGCTGTGGGCGGAGCCGTCCGGGCCGGAGCGGAGACGGCGACCGCTTGAGATGCCGCCGCGTCAGGCATGACGAGGACGACGGTAACGAGGGCGGCGGTCGCGAGGGCGAAAGAGCGCATGAAGACCCCGGGGGTGTGGCCGAAGGATGTGACAACCCGATCGCCCGGAAGGGTTGCGTCTTCAGCACTACCCGTCGGCCAGCCGGTATTGTTTCCCGTCGTGGGCGAGCTGCCCCCAGGGCACCACGGCATCGTGCTCGAACAGCAGCAGCCAGCGCTCGTCCAGCGCCTGCCGGAAGACCCGGCGCTTGGTCTCGAGCGTGACCAGCGGCTGGACGTCGTACCCCATGATCCAGGGGAGCGGGAGGTGCGCGGCCGTGGGAGCCAGGTCGGCCAGGTAGAGCGCCCGCTCCCCACCGCCGTCGATCAGGATCGACTGGTGGTAGGGCGTGTGGCCGGGGGTGGGGAGGGCACGAATCCCCGCGGCGATCTGCTGCTCGCCATCCACGAAGTCGAATCGCCCTGCTTCCAGCACCGGCACGAAGTTGTGGTCGAAGTAGCTCGCCGCGGTCCGCTCGTTGGTGTGGGTCGCCCAGTGGTACTCGCCCTTCTGCACCACGTAGCGCGCGTTGGGAAACGTCAGCCGCACCGTGCCATCGGCCGCCTTGTAGGTGTTGCCGCCGGCGTGGTCGAAGTGCAGGTGGGAGTCGATGACCAGGACGACATCGTCGAGGCGGAAGCCGGCCTCACGGAATCCGTCCTCCAGGCGCGTCCGGCCCGTCTCGCCCTCCGACGCGTTCTCGACTCCATAAATCTCGTGGAACTTGGCGTCCTCCTTGTTGCCGGCCCCGTTGTCGATCAGGATCAGCCCCACGTCGTGCTCGATGAGCAGCGCCCGCATCCCCATCTGAATGCGGTTGCGGGCGTCGGCGGGGACCCGTTTTTCCCAGAGCGGCTTGGGGACGACCCCAAACATCGCGCCGCCATCGAGCTTCTGCCCCCCCGCCTGGATCGCGTGGACGGTGAGGCGGCCGATCTTCCGGGACTGGACCAGCGGTGCGAGAGCGGCCATCAGGCGGGCTCCACGTCGGTGAAGGGCGGTCCGCGCCGGCGTCCGCGGCGGCGGGCGCGCGCGGTGCCGCGCGCCAGGAGACCGTCCAGGTCCTCCCAGGTGTCGCAGCCGCGCTCGGCGGCATCGCGCAGCAGGTGCAGCAGGACGTGCGCGGTAGCCACGGCATCGCCGGCAGCGCGGTGCCGGGCGGTGATCCGCACGCCGTAGTGCCGGGCGACGTAGTCGAGCGACCGGCGCGGGAGATGCGGCAACAGCCGCCGGGCGAGCCGCACGGTGCAGACCCGGCGACCGTGGAGCACTTCTCCGCTGGCCCGCGCCAGCTCCGACGACACGAACTGCCAGTCGAAGCCCGCGTTATGCGCGGCGAAGATCCGGCCCTCCAGGGTGCGCAGCACCTCGCGGTACACTTCGCGGAAGGTCGGCTTGTCGCGGACCATATCCCAGGTGATGTGGGTGAGCGCCGAGATCATCGGCGGGATGGGGCGCTGCGGGTTGACCAGCGTCTCGTAGACCTCGCGCACCTCGCCGTCGCGCACCAGCACCGCGGCGTATTCGGTGATCCGGTCGCCGGCGCTGGGACGGCCGCCGGTGGTCTCGACGTCGACCACCACCCAGCTCAACGTCGACAGCCGCTCTCGGACCGCGGCAACGTACGGACGCACCGGAACCTCGGCCATGCGCCAGCGGCCGTCGGCCGAGCGGGCGAACTCGCGCCGGCCGGCGAAGAGCGCCTCGGCCATGTGCTCGGCCACCACCCGCGGCGCGCCCGGCATCTGGCAGACGTATTCGATCAGCGCCACCGCATCGGCCGGTCCGGTGGCCAGGAACTCCCGCGCGCGCGTCGCCAACAGCGTCTCGGCGGGCCGCATCTCCGCGCCGCCGCGTGGAGGGGCGGGATATCCGTCATCGGCCCGGGGCCGGTTCACCGCCGGTTCAGCTCCACGGATCGTCGCGCTGCACGGGGCAGGTCATGCACCGCGGGCCGCCCCCGCCCCGCACCAGCTCGCCGCCTTCGAACGTCACCACGGCGCGGTCGCCCTCGGCGATCCGCTGCTCGCCGGTGAGGAGCGCGACGGCCGGCACGGTGCGGAAGCCCATCTTCTCCATCTCGCGCAGTGTCGCCTCGTTCCGCGAGTACGAGAGCACCACGCCCGGGCGCACCGCCACGAAGTTGCACCCCGACGACCACTGCTCGCGCTCCTGCACGTCGCGCCGGTCGCCGCCGCAGAAGATCGGCTCCATGGGGAGCCCGCAGGTGCGGAGCGCGGCGAAGATGTTCGGCATCTCCTTGAGCTGCGTCTGTCCCTTGCGCCAGTGGAGCACCGAGAGGCGTTCCGGCCCCACGAACATCGGCTGGAAGACGACGCACAGCTCGCGGTCGACGTGCGTGAAGAGCATGTCGAGGTGGATCGCGGTGCTCTCCTTGGGCATGACCACCACGATCAAGTGCTCGACGGCGGTGTGCTGGAAGAGGAGTGAGGCAAGGGTGTCGATGGCGGCCGGCGACGATCGCTCGCTGAAGCCGAGCATGACCACGTCGCGGCGCAAAGGGTGGACGTCGCCGCCCTCGAGGGTGAACTTGGCGCGCCGCTCGGTGCTGCCGTCGTAGAGGATGCCGCAATTCTGGAGCGAAGGGTGGAGCCGGAAGAGCGCCTTCATGATCAGCTCTTCGGACCACCGGATGCCGTAGCGCATCGACCCGATGATGACGTGTTCGTTGACCGCCATCGCCGTGTCACGCGTGAAGAACAAGTTGGGGAGCGGCGGGAGCGCGTAGCCCGTCTCGTTGAGCGTCCGCTCCAGCGGCCCGGGGGGCTCTTCGCGCCCGCTGATCAGGATCTTCACCAGCTCTGCCGCCGGCAGCTCGTTGAGCTCCCGGGCGAGCGGCTCGGAGGGCACCACGTCCATCGTCTCGCGAATGAGGAGCTCCCGCGCCTCGGCGCCGGCCAGGACGTCGGCCAGCAGGTCCGCGACGTGGTGGACGTCGGCGAAGCGCTCCAGCACGGCGACGAACCGCCGGTGCTCCCGCTGGGCGATGTCGAGGTCGATGATGTCGTCGTACAGGTAGTCTTCGCGCGTGGCCGGCGTCACGGCCAGCAGTTCCGGCCCCGGCGTGTGCACCAGGACGGAGCGGAGGCGGCCGATTTCGGAACTGACGTGGACGGGCATGGGGGGAAGATAACGGCATCAGGCATCAGGGTCAGGTTCAGGGTCAGTGATCAGTGGTCCCAGCCGGAATTCACGCCCACCGAGCCTTGGCCCAGACCCTTGATCCTGACCCTGGTTACCGCTGGTCAATACGGCGCGGCCTATTTAACTTGTGAAGAAATTCACAAGCTCAAAGACCCCGTGAAACGCATAGCCGATTCGACCGTCCGCCGACTCTCCCTCTACCTCCGGTTCCTTGAGGACCACGAGGCCAGGGGGCACGCCACCATCTCCAGCGACGAGCTGGCCCGCCAGGGCGGGACTACCTCCGCGCAGGTGCGGAAGGACCTCTCCTTCTTCGGCTCGTTCGGCAAGCGCGGGCTGGGGTACTCGGTCCACGAGCTGGCCTCGCGGCTGCGGGAGATCCTGGGTCTGGGGCGAGACTGGAAGGTTGTGGTGATCGGCGCCGGGAAGATCGGGGCGGCGCTGGCGCAGTACCGGGGGTTCCGGGAGCGCGGCTACTCGATCGTCGCGGTCTACGACAACAGCCCGGACAAGATCGGCCGGCCGTGGGATGGTCTGGTGGTGCGCGACATCGCCGGCCTGGAGCGTGACGCGGCGCGGGAGCGGTTCGACATCGCGGTGCTGGCGGTCCCGGCCGAGCACGCGCAGGGGGTGGTGGACCGGGTGGTGAAGGCGGGGATCCGGGCGATCCTGAACTTCGCGCCGGCGCAGCTCAACGCGCCGGCGGAGGTGACGCTTCGCACCGTCAACATGGCGATGGAGCTGGAGGGGCTGTCGTTCGCGCTGACGAACCGCGAGTAGAAGTGGGTGCGCGTTCGCCGGCTAAGAAGGAAGAAAATGCAGCCCGAAGTCCACCGCCTCACGGCTCATCGAATGCGACCGGGCCGCTGGTGAAGTTCACAAACACGCGCCCGCCGGAAAACGCGGCTGGACCCTCCATGATGTTGTTGGCCTCATCCCCGGTGGACAGCTTGGCGATGACGCGCCCCGTCGCACGATCCAGTATGAAAATCGTCCCTTGGCTGGGGTAGTACACGCGTCGATCCGTTACCAGCAAGTCGCGAGTGGCGCTGAACCCGAGCGGAGTCCTCCACAGCACCACACCGTCGCTCGCGCGAATGGCATACACCGCCAAGTCGCCACCGTCCTGGTAGAGTATGCCGTCGACCACAGTAGCTTCCGCGAACGTGCGGTAGATGGTCGCCGCGTCGTAGGTCCAAGCCAACTGCACCGTGGTTCGGTCAATCGCATAGATGTTACCGCCAGCGTCGACCACCATGACAAGATTGCCGAATAGCGCGGGCGCCCCCTGCGCCATGGAGCCGCCGGTGATCACAGGGAGCGACACGCGCCAGAGTTCCCGGCCTGTGAGGCGATCCAGCGCCACCACCCATTGCTCGCCCGTCACGCCGGACAGGACGCGATCGTGCCATGCGTTCACGTAGACCGTATCGCCAGCAACCTTCACGCCATCGGCGCCAGAGCGAAACCTGCCGGCGACGGCCGTGTCACTCACGCTCACCCCGGGTCGCCACACCCACCGCACGGTCCCGCTCCGCGCGTCCACCGCGCTGACGCTGGCGCCCCAGGCAGGGATGAACACCGTCTGTGAGTCCGCGTCCGCCGTGCCGTAGGCCGTTACGCCCGGCTGCGGCCGGGCAGGATCGCGGACTGAGTCAAGCGGCGCCGGGTACGTCCACAGGACGCGCCCCCCGGTGTCCAGCCCGACGGTGTACGAGTTTGACGACGCGACGATC
>JBGPGH010000027.1:0-47868 GCA_041483735.1 Gemmatimonadaceae bacterium
AACGGCTGGTACATGCCGTTTGCGTTCGCGATCGGGTCCAAGGGGAGCTCGAGCGCCAACAAGGCGCAGTACAGCTGGGAGCGCATCGAGGCCAACGTCGACCTCGACGATCGCCTGTTCGCCAAGCCGGCGGCCGGCGCGCCGGCCCGGCCGGGCGGCGAACCCGCCCGCCCGCCCCGGGCGCCGGAGCAGCCGAAGACGGCGGCGGCACGGCTCCCGCAGGCGATGGCGGCGCCCGCCGGCGCGGCGGCCCGGGTCGATTCCGAAACGACCTCGGGTCTGGGCGCGCGCAACATCGGCTCGGCGGCGATGAGCGGGCGCGTTGCCGCGGTGGCGGCCGTGCATGAGGGCGACCGCCTCACGGTGTACGTCGGCGCGGCCAGCGGCGGCGTCTGGAAGTCGACCAACGGCGGGACGACGTTCAAGCCGGTGTTCGACAAGCAGCCGGTGCAGTCGATCGGCGCGATCGCGATCGACCCGACCAACCCGAAGGTCGTCTGGGTGGGCACCGGCGAGTCGTGGATGCGGAACAGCGTCTCGGTCGGTAACGGCGTCTACAAGTCCACCGACGGCGGCGACAACTGGACGAACATGGGGCTCCCCGAGTCGGAGCACATCGTCAAGATCCTGATCGATCCGACCGACGCGAACACGGTCTACGTCTGCGCGCCGGGCAAGCTCTGGAGCGACAGCAACGATCGCGGCGTGTACAAGACGACCGACGGCGGGAAGTCGTGGTCGAAGGTGCTGGCCGGGAGCAACGCGTCCACCGGCTGCTCGATGCTGTCGATGGACGCCACCAGCCCGAAGACGCTCTACGCCGGCCTGTGGGACTTCCGTCGCAAGGGGTGGACGTTCCGCTCCGGCGGCGACGGGCCCGGCGCGCCCAGCGGCAGCGGCCTGTTCAAGAGCATCGATGGCGGCGCGACCTGGATGTCGCTCGACGACAAGAGCGCGCAGGGACTTCCGCCCAAGCCGTGGGGGCGGGTGGCGGTGACGGTGGCCCCGTCAAAGCCTAACGTGGTGTACGCCTTCGTCGAGGCGGTCCCGCCGCTCAACGCCCTCTACCGGTCGGACGACGGCGGCCTGACGTGGGCGATCAAGGACCGCAGCCAGAACATGATCTGGCGGCCCTTCTACTTCGCCAACCTGATCGTCGACCCGAAGAACGAGAACCGCATCTTCAAGCCGGACGGCCCGCTGATCATGAGCACCGACGGCGGCGCCAGCTTCAGCAACGTCAGCGGCGGCACCCACGGCGACCACCACGACGTCTGGATCGACCCGGCCAACACCGAGCACGTGATCACCGGCGACGACGGCGGCCTCTGGTACTCGTACGACGGCGGCGACCGCTGGTGGAAGGCCGAGAACCTGCCGATCTCGCAGTTCTATCACGTGAGCGTCGACATGGACCGCCCGTACAAGGTCTACGGCGGCCTGCAGGACAACAGCTCGTGGGTGGGCGAGTCGCAGTATCCGGGCGGGATCACCAACAGCCGCTGGGAGAACATGTACGGCGGCGACGGCTTCTGGATGTTCGTCGATCCCACCGATCCCACCTACCTCTACGCCGAATCGCAGGGCGGGTACCTCGGCCGCGTCAACCGGAAGACCCACGAGGCCCGCGACATCAAGCCGCTGCCCAACTACAAGGAAGGCAAGCTCCGGTTCAACTGGAACGCGCCCATCCACATCAGTCCCACCAAGAACGGCACAATCTACCTCGGCTCGCAGTTCCTCTTCCGCTCGAAGGACTTCGGGCAGACGTGGGACCGCATCTCGCCGGACCTGTCGACCAACGATCCCGAGAAGCAGAAGCAGGAGCAGTCGGGCGGCGTGACGGTGGACAACTCGTCCGCCGAGATGCACACGACGATCTACGCGATCGCGGAATCGCCGCGTGACCCGATGGTGATCTGGGCCGGCACCGATGACGGCAACCTGCAGGTCACCCGCAATGGCGGCACGACCTGGACGAACGTCGTCGGCAACATCACCGGGCTGCCCAAGTCCGCCTGGGTGTCGACGGTGGAGGCGGGACACTTCGCCGCCGGCACGGTCTACGCGACCTTCGACGCGCACAACTTCGGCGACCTGCGGCCCCACGCCTACAAGTCGACCGACTACGGCAAGACGTGGACGGCGCTGGTGCCGGCCGACACGCCGGTGCGAGGATACGCGCACGTGATCAAGGAGGACCTGGTCAATCCGCGGCTGCTCTTCCTGGGCACCGAGTTCGGGCTCTGGATCTCGGTGGACGGCGGGCAGCAGTGGTCGCGGTACAAGGGGGGCGACCTGCCGAGCGTGGCGGTGCGCGACCTGGCGATTCACCCGCGGGACCATGACCTGGTGATCGCGACCCACGGGCGCGGCATCTGGATCATCGACGACATCACGCCGCTGCGCGCGCTCACGCCGCAGACGCTGGCGAAGGGCGCGGCGTTCCTGGGGACCAAGCCGGTGGTCCAGGCGATCTCGGCGGGCGGCGGCTGGGTGAACGGCGACGCGGCGTTCGTCGGCGAGAATCCGCCGAACGACGCGATCATCACCTACTTCCTGCAGAAGCGGCACATTTTCGGCGACATGAAGCTCGAGGTGCGGGACTCGTCAGGCAAACTCGTGACGACCCTCCCCACCAGCAAGCGCCGCGGCCTCAGCCGGGTGGCCTGGTCCATGACGATGCCGCCCCCGCGGATCCCGCCGGCGGCCACCGCCGCGTTCGGCACCGGGCCGCGCCTGCTCCCGGGGCCGTACACGGTGAAGCTGGTCGACGGCGACAACGAGTACACGGCGCCGCTGCGGGTGACGCGCGATCCGCGGGTGTCGCACACCATGGCCGACCGGTCCGCGCAGTTCACCCTCGCGGTGAAGCTCTACGGGATGCTGGGCGAGATGACGACCATGGTCGAGCGGATGAACGCGGTGCGTGCCCAGCTCGACGCGCGGGCCGGCCGCCTGCAGGGCACCCCGCTGGCGGCCACGCTCAGCGCCGCCTCGGCGGCGGTCGATGACCTGCGCCGGAAGATCGTCGCCACCAAGGAGGGCGGGATGATCACCGGTGAGGAGCGGCTCCGCGAGAACCTCACCGAGCTGTACGGGAGCGTGAACGGATACGAGGGGCGCCCCTCGGCCACCCAGGTGAACCGCACCGCCGCGATCGCGCGCGAGATGGGCGACGTGTCGAAGCAGTTCGAGACCTGGCTGGCGAAGGAGCTGGGGCCGATCAACGCCCAGCTCTCGGCCCAGAAGATGCCGCCGGTCCAGGCGATGGCGCCCTGATCGGCCCGGTTGACAGCGGGGCCAATTGATGGAGGTTTGATGCACCCCGCCCCGGCCGGATCTCGAATCCGGCCGGGCGCGGGGGCAGTGACCACTCGGGCAGCATCCTCGCAATGACCGGCCCATCGCCGGTGGAGGGATGTCGGATGGCGAACCTGAACGATCGTGGTTTCGTGGGCAGCACCGCCGATGGGCACCCGTCGGCCGCAAGCTTCTTCTCCGGACGGATTCTCTCGGAGAACTGGGGAGTGGGCGAGCGCGAGACGCTCATGGCCGCGACCAAGAAGAAGAAGCCGGCGAAGAAGAAGCCGGCCAGGGCCAAGCCGACCAAGCGGGGGCCGGGGTGCACCACCAACACCGCGACCTGCCAGGCCGGGTGCAAGGTGAGCAACGGATGTCCACGTTAGGCAGCGTCCCCGGCGGCCCGCGCCCGCGGGTGAGGGCTGCCGTCCCCGCGTGACGCCGGATCAGGTCGTCGCGTTCCTGCTCGAGAACAAGCTGCTCGAAGTCCGGCATGTGGTGCAGGGCGCGCTGCAGGTAGGCGAAGTGGTGTTCCGCAACCGCAGCTTCCGGGTCGTCACGACCGGCGGCCCGTCGTACTTCGTGAAACAACTGATGCCTGGCGAATACAGCGCCCCTCCCCTGGAGGCGGCGCTGTATTCGCGTTTTGACGCGCATCCGCCGTGGAACCGGATGCGCCCCTTCGTGCCGGCGCTGACGCTGTACGACGCCGCGCGCTCGATCCTGGTCCTTGAGCTGGCCACGCCGGCGCCTCCAGCGCCGGGGAGCAATGCGACCGACGTGGACGAAGACTTCCCGCGGGTGGGCGAGGCGTGGGCCCGTGCCCTGGCAACCTGCCATGGCATCATCGATCCGCTGGACGAGGCGGGCGACCGGGACTTCCTCTCCGCTGAGCGCGCCTGGGCGCTCGACGTCACCCGCCCGGTGCCCGATGCGCTGCAGGAGATGTCGGCCGGCCAGCTGCACCTGCTCCGGGCGCTGCAGGCCGAAGCCGACGTCGATGCCCTGCTCGACCGGCTGCGCGAACTGTGGCGGGCCACCGCGCTCATCCACGGCGACATGAAGTGGTCGAACCTCCTCGTCCAGATCGCCGCGTCCGGAGATGGACCGCCGCGCACGCTGCTGGTCGACTGGGAGATGGCGTCGCTGGGCGATCCGGCGTGGGATGTCGGCGCGGTGCTTCACGCCTACCTCGCGCACGCGATCGTCTCCGTCCCCACCGAGCAGGACATCACGCCGGCGGCCGCGGCCGCCGCGTTCGAGGCGGCGCTGCCGGCGATCCACCCCGAAGTGCGGTCCTTCTGGACGACCTACACTCGTGAGGCAGGCCTCACGGGCCGGCCGGCCGCGCTCTTCCTCGACAAGTGCACGGGGTACTGCGCGGCGCGGCTGCTCCACACGGCCTACGAATGGAGCCAGCAGGAGGCCGAGGCGCCGCGGCGGGCGCTGGCGGCACTGCAGATCGGGCTCAACCTGCTGCGACAGCCGGCGGCGGGACGGGTCGCGCTGCTCGGCCTGGGCGACCGGCAGGTCACGTGAGCATGACGGCCCTCCTGGAGGAGCTCGAGCGACTCGCGGCCGACGTGGAGATCCACTCCCGGACGTCGTTCAGCTTCCGCGCACGGCGCATCGAGGGAGAAGGTGGAGACGGCGACGCCGCGGGAACGGACACGCTGTCGCCGCGCACGCGCGAGATGCTCGAGCGCCTGCTGTACTCGGCGTTGCACGTGCGCGAGCCGGTGCTGGAGGGCGTGCCGTCGATCGCCCTCGACTGGAACGGCGCCCAGGCGTTCATCGACCGCCTGTCGAGCGCCAATCAGGGTACCGGGACGTGGCAGTCGGGGTGGCGGGTCCACGGCGTGGCCGCCGATGGCCGCATCGTGGCCGAGAAGTACGGACTGAAGTTCCGGGTGCGTCCCGGGAACTTCCGGCCGCCCGGGAAGCGGGCGACGGCGCGGCAGAGCGGGTACGTGCGGATCGGCCGCGAGTTCCGCGAGCTGGTGCCCGGCTTCTACATGGCGCTCGGCAACGCCGATGACGAGGACGACACGTCGGCGGAGTGCTTGCGCGTCTACTGGCACCTGCGCGCCGACGGCGCGGTGCCGCTCACGTCCCGCCTGACGACGCGCCTCAACGACGCCGGCATCCCGTTCCGCTTCAAGGTGGTGAGCGATCCGCTCCGCTTCCGCCGCACCGATGCCGCGGTGCTCTACATCGCGCCCGCGCACGTGAACGCGGCCTGGCCCATCCTGAAGGCGCTCTCCGGGGGCATTCGTGAATTCCTGCGACCGGAGGTGTCGGCGTTCGTGAAGAGGCTCGCGCCGGGCATCGGCCTGGCCGAGGATCCCCGCGACGGTTCGAGCTTTGGCCAGCACCGCTGCCGGGTGCTGGTGGCCGCGCTCGCAAGCCCGGCATTCGCCGCGGCGCAGGGCGTCGCGGCGCGGCGCGACGTCGTGGTGCGGGGCATTCGCGACGCCGGCCTGAATGAGCGCGCCTTCCACCTGCAGCCGGAGAGCGTCGATCGCTTTCCGGCGTTCACGTGAGGCGGGCGTGACGGCGCCGATGTCGCCGGTGGAGGTGGCCGCGTCGATCGGCGACCACCTGTGCCGCACCGGGTACTCGTTCGCGGGCGAGAGCACCTGGATGGGCACCGTGCAGGAGCTGGACGAGGACTCGAACCAGCTCGAGTTCACCTGGCAGACGCTGGGGCCGGAACTGTACGGCGGCACGAGCGGGATCGCCCTCTTCCTGGCGGCGGCCTGGGCGCAGACCCGCGACCCGCGCTTCCGGCGTCGCGCCGAGGAAGGGATCGAGTTCGCGCTCCGGCGGCTGCCGTCCATCCCGAAGGAGTCGGCGGTCAGCCTGTACTCGGGAGCGGTCGGCATCGCGTACGCGGCGGCGCGTATCGGGCAGCTCCTCGAGCGGGCCGACCTGCTCGACCGGGCGCGAGGGATCCTGATGTCGCCGCCGGTGACGGCGGCCGATGGGGTGCTCCTGGACGTCGTGGCCGGCGCGGCCGGGGCGGCGCCGGCGCTGCTGCTGCTCTCAGACTGGTTAGGCGCTCCGCGCATCGCCGAGCGCGCTCACGAGCTCGGGCGGCGGATCGTGAGCGGCGCCACCCGCGGCGAGCAGGGATGGTCGTGGGGCGAGCGCGCCACCGGGTTCGAGACGGCACGGCACCTCACCGGCTTCGCGCACGGCGCCGCCGGCATGGGGTGGGCCCTGCTGGAACTGTACCGGCATTCGGGAGAGGCCGAGTTCCTCGTTGGCGCCGGCGAGGCGTTCCGCTACGAGGACGCCTGGTTCCAGCCGGCGCTCGACAACTGGCCCGACTTCCGCGATGCGGATGGCGTGGACGAGCCCGCGCCGGCGATGGTGGCGTGGTGTCACGGCGCTCCCGGCATCGCGCTCAGCCGTATCCTGGCTCAGCGCCTGACGAGTGATGACCGGTACCGGCGCGACATCGAGGCGGCGCTGCGCACGACGCGGCGGGCGCTCAGCGACGCCGGGGGCGGACCGGCGGGCGACTTCTCGCTCTGCCATGGGCACGCGGGGCTGGCCGACATCCTGCTGCTGGCGACGGCGGCGGGGGTGGATCCGCTGGCGCAGGACGCTGCACGCGCGGCGCTGGACGATGGCGCCGCCCGGTGGGGGAGTGCCCTCGATAGTTGGCCGTGCGGCGTGCAGCGCGGCACCAACCCCTCGCTGATGCTGGGGCTGGCGGGGATCGGCTACACGTTCCTGCGCCAAACCGAGCCGGCGGTGCCGTCGGTGCTGTGTGTGGGGCCCGCTGCCTGACGTCTAACGACGCAGCAGGCGGTCGCGCGCCGCCCTGGCCTCGGCCGCGATCGGCTGCAGCGCCGGATCGGCCTTGAGCCACATGTCGGCGACCTCGGAGTAATAGCGGACGGCCCGGACGGTGTCGCCGAGCGCCTCGAACGCGCGGGCGCGCTCCAGGCTCCAGTAGCCGAGCAGCGGGACCGCGCGGTCGTGCAGGCGCACGTTGAGCACGGCGGCCGCCTCCTTCGCCCGCCCCCTGGACAGAAGGAGCCGTGCGAGAGTGATGCGATCGAAGTCGCAGCCGTTGCAGATCGTGTCCGGCAGCGCGAGAAACTCCTGCAACGCGGTCGACGTGTCGTGGCGAATCAGCGCGAGGTGGGCGCGCGCCGCGCCGCTGACGAAGTGCGCATAGGCCACGGCTCCCGGCTGTCCGCTGCTGTGCGCCAGCGAATCGGCACGCCGCATTACGGCGGTGAGCGAGAGCGAGTCTCCGCTCCGGCTGAACCATGGAAACGCGACTTCGGGCCCGATATAGGACCGCGGCCACAGGTTGGACCGGGTCCGCCGATTCAGGAGCCGAACGCTTGAATCGTCGAGCTCGGCTCCCATGAGAGCCAGCACCATCACCACGTCGGGATAGTTGTCTTTCTCGGGCAGCACCTCGAAGGCCTCTCGCGCGTGGCCCCGCTTGCCGAGCATGAGCGCAGCGAGGAAACGGGGCCAACGTGGGCTCTCCGTCACCTGTGACAGGTCACGCCGGCCATCCATCAGCAGCCGGGCGAGCAGGATCGCGGTCTCCGACGAGTCAAACCACCATTCCGCGACGTTCGTCGTCCGGTAGAGCACGGCCGCCGAGGTTGTGTCGAGCTGGCGCCGGATGACCGGGCCGGGCCATTGATGCGGGTCCACCAGCGTCGCGAACAGCCGCATCGCATCGGCAGCCGGGCCCGCCGGCTTGAGAGCCAGGTACGCGCGGAGGTAGCGCCTGGCATCAGCGACACCGCGCAGCCGGACCACGAGATCGATGGCGTCGATGTAGGCGGGTGCGAAGGCCGAGTCCAGGGCGATCGACCGCTCCAGTGCGCCGAGGATTTCTTCATCGGCGTCGGCCTGCGTTGCGGCAACCCGCATCCTGGCGACGCCAAGCTGATACCAGGCTTGCGGGTCCTCCGGAAAGCGTCGCGTCGCCTGATCGAGCGTGGAGAACAGGCGGGGCTGCAATGCAATGGCCCGTGCATCGCCATCACCCATTCCCACCCACACCGCGGCGAACAACGAGTCCGCCGCCACCAGCAGGCTCTCCCGCGGCGCCAGCCCGCGGTTCAGCCGGCCGGCGCGCAGCGCGAACTTCCAGATGAGCGAGTCCTGCCCGCTCCCGCGCAGGAATCTCGTGAGAAAGATCCGGTGGAAGGCGAGCGCGAACGTCGTGTCCAGCTCGGCCGCTCGCTCATAATAGGACTCGGCCGAGTCCCACTGGGTCGCCCTGAGGAACTGTTCACCGCGGAGGAACGCCTTCAGGCCCGGCAGCGACGCCGAGTGCGCCGAGGCGAGCCTAACGACGCCGATCGGCCGGGTCTGGCTCAGCGTGCGGATGAGTCCCAGCGCCAGCGAGTCGACGAGCTGTCCCATCCGGTCGAGGTGGCCCGTCAGCTGGACCTCGCCCAGCAGGGTGCCAGCGTTCACGTCGTACAGCGCCGCCGACAGGCGCACCGAGTCGCGTCCCTCGCGGACGATGTTGCCGGCGACGCCGAGGCCGGCCCCGGTTCGCCGGCCCAGCTGCTCCGCCGACGCGGCATCGGCGCGTCCCGTCCAGCCTCCCATCACCGTCGACGCCGAGACCGTCCGCAGCGGTCCGGCACCGTTGAGGCTGCGGGAGAGGAGGTCGAGCAGGCCCTCTCGCCAGACGCCCAGCTCCGGGTCGAGGACGTCGAAGGGCGCGATCGCGACGAGATCCGGGTCGACCCGCGGTGGCGCCTGGAACCGGGCCCACGCCGCCCAGGAAACCCCTAACGTCGCGACGGCCGCGACCGCGCCGATCGCCAGCCGTCGCCGGGTCCGCGCCGGCCACCGGCGCGGCGCGGCCGGCCGCACCTCGGTGTCGCCGGGGTGCGTCAGCTCTTCGGCGAACGCGGTGGCGGTCTCGTACCGGTCGGCCGGCACCTTGGCCAGCGCCCGCTCGATCGCCTGCTGCATCCCGGGCGGGATCGCCGGCCGGATGATCCGGATCGACCGCGGCGTGTCGGCCATGTGCCGGGCGATCACCGACTGGGTGGTGGGCCCGGTGAACGGCGGCTCACCGGCCAGCATCTCGTAGGCGACGCACCCCAGCGCGTAGATGTCGGTCCGGGCGTCGACGTGATGCTCGCCGGCGGCCTGCTCGGGGCTCATGTAGGCCGGCGTCCCCAGCGCCAGTCCGGTGCTCGTCAGGCGGTCGTCGTCTCCGGTGTGCAGGGCGCGGGCGATGCCGAAGTCGGCCACCAGCGCGTGCTGGCCACTCAGGAGGATGTTGGCCGGCTTGATGTCGCGGTGGACGATCCCGTGGGCGTGCGCGAAGGCCAGCGCGTCGGCCACGTCGTGCACGATCCGGAGGGCGTCGGTCACCGGCAGCTGCCCCTCCCGCGTCATCCGGTCCTTCAGCGACTCGCCCTCCACGAACGGCATCACGTAGAAGAGCAACCCGCCCGCCTGGCCGGACTCGTACAGCGGCAGGATCAGCGGATGCTGGAGGGTGGCGCCGATGTGGATCTCGCGCTCGAACCGTGTCGCCGACACCGCCGCCGACAGCTCGGGGTGGAGCACCTTGATGGCCACGTCGCGATCGTGCTTCACGTCGTGCGCCAGGAAGACGACCGCCATCCCGCCGCGGCCGATCTCCCGCTGCACGGCATAACGGCCGGCCAGGGCCGTCGTCAGCTCATCGAGAAGCGGCATTCCCGCTCTTGATGGCGTACCGGGCGAGGCGCGACCACTTCCCGGTCACCCGGCGCACCTTGCTCGCCGGTTCGTTCTTCCCGTACGGCGGGTAGACGACGTACTGACCGTTCCGGCCCACGGCCGGGTCCCAGAAGCCGATGTACCCCTGGTCGGTCCACCGGAAGGCCTCGACCCCGTTGCCGAGGAAATCGTTGCGGCCTTTGCGCACGCCCTGGGCGTTGTAGTAGTGCGGCAGGACGAAGTTCGAGACGTTGACCCCATCGACGTCGTAGGTCTCGGCCTGCACCGGGTCGGCGACCTCCCGGTAGTGGAACACCTCGCGCCGGAACTTCGGGTGGGGTCCCTTGACGAGCAGGTTGAGCTGCGGGTCGGCGACCATCTCCAGCGCCTCGTGCGACAGGTCCACGCTCCACGAGACCCATGGCAGCGCCAGCCTGGTCGCCTCACCGAGCTTGGTGAAGACGTAGCCGGTCGGGATGCCGGCGACGGAGTCGTCGTGCATCCCGAGCCCCGAGGCGGGCGGCACATCGTGGAGAAAGAGGACGGCGTCGCCGCGCATGGCGCGCAGCCCGCCGTGCTTGCCGATGGTCTCGACGCGAAGCGTCGCCGTCTGGCCCCAATAAGGCGCGAAGTCGTCGCCGATCTGCCGGTTCACCGCCCGGATCGCATGCTGCAGCTCGTCCGGGGAGATGTCCGTCGAGTGGTTCATGACCGAGATGATCATGGCCGGGCATCGTCTCCGTGCATCGCGTGTTGTCGCATGCGCCCCAACGGTATGGTCTCCGGGAGAGCGCGGCTAGTGCGAAAGCCGGGAGCATCGTCGCCCCCGGACCGCCCGACCGTCAGCCACCACTACCCCGGCACGCCGGCCGCCCGCAGCGACCGGCGCCACTGCGCCAGCCCCGTCGCCGACAGTCCCAGGAAGACGGCGTAGAGCACCGTCGTCAGGTACAGCCCCTTGAAAATGTACATGCCGATGTAGACGACGTCGACCGCGATCCAGAGCGCCCAGTTCTCGAGCACCTTCCGCGTCATCAGGAACTGCGCGATCAGGCTGGCGGTGGTGGTGCCGGCATCCCACCAGGGGAGCGCGGCGTCGGTCCAGCGCGACAATCCCGCGCCGAGCGTCGTCATGCCGGCCACGCCGATCAGCGCCAGGACGCCAGCCTGACGAGCGGTGGCGCGGGAGACGGTCAGCCGCGTCCGGTTCTCGCCCCCGTACAGCCACTCGTACCACCCGTACACCGACAGAATGATGTAGATGACCTGGAGCCCCATGTCGGCGTACAGCCGGGCCCGCCAGAACACCACCACGTAGATGCCGACGTTCACGATCGCCGTGGGCCAGCTCCAGATGTGCTGCCGCACGCTCAGCCAGACGCTCACGATCCCGAACAGCACGCCGGCGAGCTCGAGCGGGTTCGTCGCCACCGCGTCGACCAGCCAGCGGGCGATGCCGGTCACATCGCCACGAGGAACACGTCGTAGAGCGCGTGCGTCCAGGCGACGATCCCGAAGCCCCGGAGGAGAAAGAGCCCGCTGAAGAAGATCCCGGAAATGAACCGGAAGACGAACGACCGCAGCTCGAGCGCGTCGCCGTAGGGTCCGATGTAGTGGAACGCCGAGAAGAGGAGGGCGCCGACCACCGCCGCCAGCACGCCGCCCAGCCGGACGCCGACCAGCGGCAGCGCGCGAAAGAGGTACGCGAGCGCCGAGACCAGCAGCACGCGGAAGAGGAGCTCCTCGTACAGGCCGGCCCCCAGCGAGAGCATCACCTGGGTGGGCGCGTCCATGGTGGCGATTTGCCCTCCGCCAATGGCCAGCATCGCGAACCGGCCCAGCAGCCGCGCCGTGATCGTCCCCACCACCACGCCGAACAGCATCGCGAGGAGCACCGATTCGGCGAACATGCCGGCGAAGACGCCCGGGCGCAGGCGGCCGGGATGGCGCCGCAGGTCGCGCGCCACCAGGAAGCCGGCGGTGCCGATCAGCGCCACGCCGAAGAGGAGCGGTCCGCGCGAGCCGGCGATCGCGATGAAGAGCCGGGTCAGCATGACGTCGGCTCCGTTGCGCACGCCGCCGGCCGCGGCGCCGGGCAGCACCGCCGCGAGCCCCTCGTACAGCAGCAACAGCGGCAGCGCGTACAGGAGCGAGTAGCGCGGCGCGCGGCTCGCGGTGAAGTAGCGCGGCGCCACGGGCGCGGGCGTGGCCGCCACCGCCGGCAGGCCGCGCGGGCGTTCCGTCGCCATCAGTTGCCAGTTGGGAAAGTCTCGATCACGCCGCGAATATAGGCGGCGCGCGCGGCCGACGCAGCCAGCCGGCGCGCCGTGGCCCGTCGAGTAGCGGCCTACCGGACCGCCGGTAACTTACCGGCCATGTCAAACGACCCACGCCGCCGCCCGCGGGGGCGCACGATCTCGCCGCGACCGGCGCGCGTCGTCGCCGTCTGCGCCGGGATCGCGCTCGCCGCCGGCTCCGCGCCGGCGCGCGCGCAGCGCGCGCCGGTGCTCCGGCAGGTGGCCGCGCCGCACGCCTACTACTGGCGCGAGATGTACATCCCGCAGGCCACCAGCGGGCCCGGCTCGGCGGCCTGGTCTCCCGATGGGCGCGAGCTGGTCTACTCGATGCAGGGGACGCTCTGGCGCCAGGCCGTCGGCTCTCGTGAGGCACGACAGCTCACCGATGGGCCCGGCTACGACTACCAGCCCGACTGGTCGCCCGACGGCCGGTTCGTCGCCTACGCCTCGTACCGCGATGATGCGATCGAGCTGCGCCTGCTCGAGCTGGCCACAGGCAACGACCGCGCCCTGGTGCGAAACGGGGCGGTGAACACCGAGCCCCGCTGGTCGCCCGACGGCTCGCGCATCGCCTTCGTCTCCACAATGCCCAACGGGCGCTGGCACCTCTTTCTCCTCCCCATGGCCGGCGGAGTGCCGGGCGAGCCGCTTCGCCTCACCGACGACCACCCGAGCGGGCTGCCGCGCTACTACTACGCGACGATCGATCACGAGCTGTCGCCGAGCTGGTCGCCGGATGGAACCGAGCTGATGTTCGTCTCGAACCGCGGCCACATCTGGGGTTCCGGCGGCTTCTGGCGGATGATGGCCGCGGCCGGCGCGACGCCGCGCGAGGTGCATTACGAGGAAACGACCTGGCGCGCCCAGCCCGACTGGTCGCGCGACGGACGCCGGGTGGTCTACAGCTCCTACCTCGGCCGCCAGCGCAACCAACTCTGGCTGATGACCGCCGACGGCGGCGACCCGCTCCAGCTGACCTACGGCGACTTCGACGCCACCGCGCCGCGCTGGTCGCCCGACGGCACGCGGATCGCGTACATCGTCAACGAGGGCGGCAACACCGCGCTCCGGGTCGTGTCGATTCCCGGCGGCAGCGTGGCGCCGGTCGAGGCGGTCCGGCGCGGGTACCTCCACGCGATGGCGCCGCTCCGCCTGACGATCGTCGACGAGACCGGCGCGCCGGTGGCCGCGCGCATTTCGGTGACCGGCCCGGACGGCCGGGGCTGGGTGCCTGACGACGCCTGGCGCCACGCCGACGATGGCTTCGACCGGAGCCGCCGCCGCTTCGAGGCGACCTACTTCCACGCCCGGGGCCGCGCTGCGCTGATGGTGCCGGCCGGCGCGCCGATGACGGTGGAGGTGACCCGGGGGCTGGAGTACGCGCTGGTCCGCCGCACGGTGACCGTCGCCGCCGCCGGCGGGTCGCTCCGCATCGCCCTCGCGCGTCTCGCCGACCTGCCGGCCGCGGGCTGGTGGTCCGGCGATCTGCACGTCCACATGAATTACGGCGGCGCCTATCGCAACACGCCCGCCCACCTCGCGTTCCAGGCCGACGCCGAGGACGTGCACGTGGTCGAAAACCTGATCGTGAACAAGGAACAGCGCGTCCCGGATGTCAGCTGGTTTCGCGGCACGCCCGACCCCGTGTCCACCGCCCGCACGATCATCGCCCACGGCCAGGAGTTCCACACCAGCTTCTGGGGGCACGTGGGGCTGCTCGGACTCTCCGATCACCTGCTGCTCCCCGACTATTCGTCGTACGTCAACACGCCGGTGGCCAGCCCCTTCCCGGCGAACGCCAACGTGCTCGACCTGGCGCACGCGCAGGGCGCGACGGGGGGCTACGTCCACCCGTACGAGGAGATGCCCGATCCAGCCGACAGCGCCGTCGCCCTCACCCACGAGTTCCCCGCCGATGTCGCGCTGGGCCGGGTCGACTACGTGGAGGTCGGTGGCTTCAGCGACCACCTCACCACGGCGCGCGTCTGGTACAAGCTGCTCAACTGCGGCTTCCGCCTGCCGGCGGGCGCCGGCACCGACGCGATGGCGAACTTCGCCTCGCTGCACGGGCCGGTGGGGATGAACCGGGTGTTCGTGCACGCCGGCGCGCGACTCGACCACCGCCGTTTCCTCGACAGCCTGCGCGCCGGCCGTGCCGTCGCCACCAACGCGCCCCTCCTCTGGCTCACGGTTGGCGGACGGGGCATCGGCGAAGAGATCCGGCTGCCGGCCGGCCGGCACCGCCTCACGGTGCGCGCCCGCCTCCGGTCGATCGTCCCGGTCGACCACTTGGAGCTGGTGCATAACGGGGACGTGATCGTCCGCTTCCCGCTGGCCGGCGACCGGACCGCCGCCGCCGCCGACACCACGGTCGACGTCGACGCCAGCGGGTGGTTCACCCTCCGCCCCTTCAGCGACCAGGCCGAACATCCGGTGCTCGACCTCTACCCCTTCGGCACCACCAGCCCGGTCTACATCACCGTCGCCGGCGCGCCGCTGCGCTCGCGCCCGGACGCCGAATTCTTCGTCGCCTGGATGGACCGCCTGCTGGCCGCGGCCCGTGCCCACGCCGGCTGGAACACCAGCGCCGAGCGCGACGAGGTGATCGGCCTCTTCAACCGGGCGCGGGCCGAATTCGTGGCGCGGGCAGCGGCGCCGGGCGCGGAGGCCGGCGGCACGGTGCGGCCATGACCCCTCACGAGCACCACATCTCGGTCACCCGCACCGCGCGCTACTTCGTCCTCGGCGAGCCCGGCCCGGGAACCAGCGAGGTCTGGCTCGTCTGTCATGGCTATGGGCAGCAGGCCCGCCGCTTCATCCGCCACTTCGAGCCGATCGACGACGGGACGCGGCTGATCGTCGCCCCCGAGGCGCTGTCACGGTTCTATCTCGACGTCTCGGCCACGACGCCGCACACCGAGCACAAGATCGGCGCGAGCTGGATGACCCGGGAGGATCGGCTGGCCGAGATCGACGACTACGTGCGCTACCTCGACGCCGTCTGCGAAGACATCTTCGAGCGTGTCGACCGGCACACGGTGAAGCTGGTGGCGCTGGGATTCTCGCAGGGCGTGGCGACGATCTGCCGGTGGGCCGCGGCCTCCGGACACGCCGCCCCCGACCGCGTGATCTGCTGGGCGGGCGGGCTGCCGCCCGAGCTCGCCGACACGGGCGGTCTCCAGCGGCTCGGCGGCATGGGGCTGACACTGGTGCTCGGCGAGCGCGACACGATCGTGACGCCGGGGCAGGTGGAGGCCGAGGCCGATCGATTGCGTGGGCTGAAGGTGCCGTTCGATCTGGTGCGCTTCGATGGCGGGCACCGGATCGACGGGCCCTCGCTCGTCGGGCTCGGCGAGCGGGCGCGGGAGCGGTGATGGCGCGCCAGCGCCGGCCGCCTGACGACGCTCCGGCGCCCGATGCGCCGGGTGCCGGCCGGGAGCGGCTGGACAAGTGGCTCTGGGCGGCGCGCTTCTTCAAGACGCGGGCGCTGGCCGCCGAGGCGGTGGAGCGCGGCAAGGTGCTGGTCCACGGCGCGCGCGCCAAGCCCGGCAAGGCGCTGGGCCCGGGCGAGGAAGTGCGGTTCCGGCACGGACCGTTCGAGCACGTCTTGCTGGTGCGCGGAGTCTCGGCGCGGCGCGGGCCGGCTCGTGAGGCGGCGCTGCTCTACGAGGAGACGCCGGCCAGCATCGCCGCCCGGGCGGTGATCGCCGCGCACCTGCGGAACATGTCGGCGGGACGGATCGAGGGGGGGCGCCCCACCAAGAAGGATCGCCGCGACATCGACCGCGTGCTGGGCGACCGCCGGAAGAGTTAGGCGCCGTCCAGCTCGTCGATCGACCGCGGCCAGTCCTCGCGCAGCAGCCGCGACAGCCCCCGGTCGGCCAGCAGCCGTCCGCCGGTCTGGCAGCGCGCGCAGTAGTTCGTCTCGTTGTCCGCGTAGCGGATCCGCTGCACCGGCGCGCCGCACACCGGGCACGGCAGCCGGTACCGGCCGTGCACCGCCATCCCCTCCCGGAAGGCGGTCACCTTCGCCGGCAGGCCGTCCACCACCTCGGCGCGCAGGCGGGTGATCCACTCGCCCAGCACCTCGCGCGTCGCGTCGAACAGGTGCCCGGCGTGCTCGTCGGAGAGCTTGCCGGTGAGCGCCAGCGGCGAGAGCCGCGCGCGGTGCAGGATTTCGTCGGAGTACGCGTTGCCGATGCCGCTGAACAGCCGCGGGTCGGTGAGGGCGCGCTTGAGCGTGTGGTTTTCGGACCGCAGCCGCGCGGCGAACTCGGCCGGCGTGGCCTCGAAGACCTCCAGGCCACCGCGATCGAACTGGGCCAGCGCCGCTTCGCCGGCCACCAGGTGGATCGAGGCGCGCCGCCTGGTGCCGGCCTCGGTGAGCACCAGCGTGCCCGCCGGAAAGTCGAGCGCCGCCAGCGAGAGCCGGCCGGGCGGCCTGGCGCCGCGCTTCAGCCACCGCAGCCGCCCCGCGATCATGAGGTGGATCACCAGGAAGAGGTCGCCTTCCAGTTCGAAGACGATCCGCTTTCCCATCCGCCTCAGCCCGGTGACGCGCTTTCTCTCGACGTCCGCGATGGGCGGCGACACCGATCGCAGCACGAACGGCGACAGCATCCGCGCGCGCTCCACCGGCTGGCCGGCAACGAGCGTCGTGAGGCGTTCCAGGTAGAGCGTGATGTCCGGGAGTTCGGGCACGACGGGCGGGACGGAGGCGGCGCGCGCCCGGCCTCGCGGTGAGCGGGGCCGGGGAGGGACCGGCCCGCCAATTTCAGTACATCACCGTCGTTCTGACAAGCATCTGCAGGTTGTTCTGGAGCTCGTGGTCGAGCGCCCGCACCGAGCCCGAGACCGCGATCCGTCCCATCCGCACGGTGGCGCCGGCGGCCGCCTGGATATCGCGTCCCGCGTCGATGTTCTGCCAGGTCCCGCCCAGGCCGGTGTACGACGAGCGCGACCAGAAGTAGGCGGCGGTGGGCGAGAGCCACGCCGTCGCCGTGATGCCGGCGATCGAGTACGTGTAGGCCACAGTGCCGGTCACCGGGACGCTCACCCACAACATCGGGAAGTGGTCGTCCTCGTTGAGCGTGCCGCTCCCGCCGATCGAGGCGCAGACCTTGAGCCCCTTCACCAGCGGAATGTCCTGCTCCACGGAGAACCGGCCGTAGGCGCGGTGATAGGAGCGGTCCAGCAGCCCGCTCGGCTCGGAGCGATAGTCGGTGCGGCCGTAGGCGTATCCGCCGCTCAGCACGCCGCGGGTCTTCTTGTCGAGCAGGCCCAGCGGATTGACCGTCACGCCAAGCGTCCCGCCGACCTCGGTGCGCCAGACTTCGCCCCAGGTCGAGTCCATCGATGTCATCTGCGTAGCGGCGTAGTGGCCGCTCAGCAGCGTGTGCTGCTTCGGCGACAGGTCACCGCACTCCTGCGCCGCGGCGGGGAGCGCGCCCCACGCGATCAGGGTGGTGGCGACGGCCGAGCGCGCGAGGATCGGCGCGCTGGAAGCGATGCGCCGCGCGGGGCGGCGGGAAGGGCAGGGCATTGTCGGGGTCCCATCGGGGGCACGCCCGGTCCGGGCGCGCGTTCATCCGATGAGTATCGGCGCCCCGCCCCTCCGACTTCAGGCGCGCAGCGGCCTTTTCGCGGTCAGGAATTGCTCCGACTGGCCGCGCGGGATGCTCAGCGACTTCCAGGTCGACGACTTGAGATGCTTGGCGAGGAAGACGATCTGTCCAATGTGATTGCTGTAGTGGGTGACCTGCCGGTTGATCGCCTGCACCACGGTGTGGGTCTCGCCCCGGATGGTCACCGGGCGCAGCAGGTCGGCCTCGGTGAGCGGCTCGAGCGTCGCGAACACCAGCTTCCAGCCGTCGTCCCACCACCCCATGACGGTGGCGCGCGTGGTGGCCGGGGTCATCTCGAATTCCGTGTCGCGATGGCGCGTTGCCTTCTCGCCATCGGACGTGAGGAAATCCGTCCAGCGCGAGCGCATGTTGCCGGCGATGTGCTTGATGATGATCGCGATGCTGTTGGACTCCGGATCGAGCGTCGCGAAGAACTGGTTGTCGTCGAGCTGCGTCATGGCCTTCTCGGCGAGTCCCTTCTGCGAGCGGAACTGGGCCAGGACGTCTTCCAGGTAGTGGGAACCGGGGGTGCGACTCACGAGGGATCCTCCGCGACGATGGTGGCGTGGCCATCCGGGCCGTAGGCGACGTGCAGGCGCCAGGGGCGGCAGCACACCTGGCAGTCTTCGATGTACTCCTGATGTCCGCCGCTCCCGGGATCGAGGGCGATCTCGTTCGCCTCGCCGCAATGCGGGCAGCGGACCGTACCGGCGGTGTCGGCGGTGCCGTCGCCGAGCGGGAACTCGGCGTCCAGCAGGTCGTCGGTGTCGTCGAAGTCGATCACGTGCTCAGAGCTCCCCGCTCATGACCTGGCGCAGCGTGGCGGCGTCGATGTTGCCGCCCGAGATGATGATCCCCACCGTGCGGCCGGCGAGCGAGTCGCGCAGGGCCATGAGGCCGGCCAGCCCCACCGCGCCGGCGCCTTCCACCAGCGTGTGGGTGGTGCGGAGGAGGGTGCGCAACGCGTCGGCGATGGCGCGATCGGAGACGAGGGTGAAGCCGGCCAGCCCCTCGCGCAGGGCGGGGAAGGTGAGCTCGTAGGCGCTCCGGGTGGCGACGCCATCGGCGAACGTCCGCGCCTCGGCGACGGTCCGCAGCTCGCCGGCGCGCCACGATTCGTACGCGGCGGCCGCGCCATCGGACTGCACCGCGTACACCGTGAGGCCGGGCCGCATGGCGCGCGCGACCGTCATGGCGCCCACCGCCTGCGACCCACCGCCGACGGCGATCACCATCGTGTCCATCGCCGGCGACTGCTCGAGCATCTCCAGGGCCATCGTCCCGGCGCCGGCCAGGATCGAGCGGTTGTTGGTCGAGTGGGCGAGCGTCATCCCCTCGTCGCGCACCAGCCGCTGCGCGACCTCCACCGACTCGTCGTAATCGCGTCCCGACTCGATCAGGCGCGCGCCCAGCGCGCGGGTCATGTCGTTCTTCTCGGGGTTGTTCCCCACCGGCACGCAGATGGTGACCCGGACGCCCAGCTGGTGTCCGGCCCAGGCGATCCCCAGCCCGTGGTTGCCGCGGGTGGCCGCCACCACACCGCGCTTCCGCGCGTCGTCAGGCAACGCGGTCATGAACGACAGGCCGTTCCGGATCTTGAAGGCGCCGGTGGGCTGGAAGTTCTCGTGCTTCACCAGCACCCGGATCCCGCCGCCCACCGCGGCATCGAGGGGCTGGTAGTCGCGCAACGGGGTCGGCGACAGGTACGGGCGCAGGCGGTCGCGCGCGGCCAGGACGTCGTCGAGGGTGATCGGCCAGTCGGTCATCGATCGCTCGTCAGGCAGCCGGGCCCAGCGCGCGGATCTCGGGAACACCGAGCACGGTGATGCCGTCCGCGGGATGCTCCACCGCCCAGACCAGCGCCGCCAGCATCTGGCCCAGCCGGACCAACCCCAGCCGCACCGCCGAGGCGCGCGTCGACGGCAGGCGCTCGAGCAGCCAGTACATCGGCGACAGCACCACCGGCCACCGGTGCCCCGGCCCCAGCACGTACCACGGCCGGAGGATCGTCGCCCGCAGTCCCGCCTCCCGGATCATCGCCTCTCCCCGCGCGCGGACGTCGATGTACGCCTGCATCACCGGCGCCGGATGCGCCACGCTCACGTAGACGAAGTGCGCCACCCGCGCGGCGGCCGCGGCCCGCACCGATTCCCGCACCGACACCAGGTCCACCCGCTGGAACTCGGCGGCCTTGGCCGGACTCGGCCGCGCCGTCCCCACCAGCTGCACCACCGTGTCGCCGGCGCGCAGCCCGCCGACGAACGTCGCCCCATCCAGCGCGTCGCCGATCACCGGGTCGCACGATGCCGGCAGGCGCGCGCGCGAGGACGCCCGCACCAGCGCCCGCACCGCGTGGCCGCGGCCGGCGAGCAGCGGGATGAGCCGGCGCCCAAGATAGCCGGTCCCCCCGGTGAGAAAGACCTGGCGTGGCGAAGTGGACATCGGTGGCGGGTCGGGAGGGGAGCGCGCCGGCGGCGCACCGTGAATTGTATCCCGCGTCACCAAGGTGGGGAACTCCTGGGCCGGGCCGCGCTCAAGGACCCCCGGTTCGCGGTCGAATCTTATAGACGGAAGTGTGGCGCGCCTCGCCGCGCGTCCAACGTCTCTCGCATCACGGACATGTCACCCGATTCCCGCGCGGCGACGATCTTCACGATCGGCGCCTTCTCGCAATTTGGCGGAACCCTGCTGCTGATGGCGCTCTTCGCGCTGTTGCGGTCGTATGGGGGCACCCGGGAACATTTCCGCCGCTGGACGTGGGCCTGGTGGGCGATGGCCGCCGGCATCGCCGCGGCGTTCGGACTCTTCCTGATCTTCCGCGGTCCCGCCGGATCCTCGCCCCGCCTGGGCGACGTGGACGTGCGCGCCCTGATCTTCGTCTACCTGGGCGCGAAGATCCTCTTCATCACTCTGCTCTGGTCGGGCGCCCGCGCCTACGCCGAGCCGGAGCGCTGGAACCCGTCGCTCCGGGTGCTGGTGGCGGGCGCCACGATCTTCGCCCTCGTGATCATCCTCGGCGGCGTGCCGCTCCGCGCCATCCCGCTCTGGCAGGCACCGGTGGCGGTGGTCTGCGCGATCTGGAGCGCGCGCCTGCTCACCCGGGCGTCGGCCTCGCGCGGCGGCGTCGGCACCCGCGTCGTGGCGGTCGGC
Source organism: Gemmatimonadaceae bacterium (assembly GCA_041483735.1). Taxonomy (GTDB): domain Bacteria; phylum Gemmatimonadota; class Gemmatimonadetes; order Gemmatimonadales; family Gemmatimonadaceae; genus JBGPGH01. The sequence continues at coordinate 21,089 of JBGPGH010000027.1, forward strand.
TTCTGGGTCCTGGCCGTGCTCTGGGCGACCTATTTCCTGGCCCGGGCGCGGCCGCCGGCCGCGGTGCCCACCGGCCTGGACGCGGTGCTGTCGGGCGCGCTGCTCTACAACTGGTTCCTGGACTTGCTCGTGGAACTGGTGCTCGCCTTCGGCATGGTGGTCCTGCTGGTGGAGGATGCCACCCGCGACGCCGAGCGCGCCGGCGCCGGACTGCGCGAAGTGCAGGAGCAGATGCGCGAGACCTCCGCCAACCTGCAGTCGATCGTGGAGCGCGCGGCCGACTTCTGCCAGATCATCGACGAGCACCATCGCATCCTCTACATCAGCCCGTCCGTGGAAGCCGTGCTGGGCTACCGGCCCGACGAAGTGGTGGGCCGACAGACGACCGAGTTCGTGCACCCGGATGACCTCGTGCGGTCGGCGCTCGACCCGAAGGGCACCGTGCCCGCTCCCGGGCCGCGCCGCCGGAGCGACTACACGTTGCGCGTCCGGAACAGCCAGGGCGGTTGGGTGGAGCTGCAAAGCACCTCGACGCCCATCCAGGATGGGAGTGGCGCGATCCGATTCCTGGTCATCAACCGCGACCTCACCGGCCGGGAGCGTGTCCGGGAGGCGCTCCTCGAGTCGGAGCGGCGGTACCGGTCGGTGGTGGACTCGTTGAGCGAGGGTGTCCTGGTCGTCGGCACCGACCGGCGGATCGAGGCGTGCAATCCCGCCGCGGCGCGGATCCTCGGCCGCACCGAGCCCCAACTGGTCGGCTCGCCGCTGGTGCGGGCCGGCTTCGATGCCCACCACGACGACGGCACGCCCTGCGCCGCCGACGAGTATCCGGCGATCCGCACGATGCGCACCGGCCAGCCCTGCAACGGCATCCTGCTCAAGGTCCGGCGCGCCGATGGCGAGTGGATCTGGCTGTCGATCAACACCCGGCCACTCATCGGGTGCGATGGCCAGGTGTCGGGCGTGGTCTCATCCTTCTCCGACATCACCGATCGGCGCCGCGCCGAGGAGATGTCGAAGGCCAGCCGCGAAATGCTGGAAGCGATCATCGGCACCCAGCGCGACATCGCGGTCGCCGACCTGGAGGCGGGCTCGATCAGCCAGCTGATCGTGGACCGCGCGCGCGAGCTGGCGCAGGCGGACGGCGCCGTGCTGCTCACGCCGGACGGCGATGACCTCACCTTCCGCGCGGGGAGCGGAACGGCGGCCCCGCATGTGGGCTTCCGCCTGTCGCTCGACTCCAGCCTGTCCGGACTCTGCTACCGCACCGGCGTCATGCAGCGGGCCGATGACACGCTGTACGACGCGCGCGCCAACCGGCGGGCGTCGGCGCTGGTGAGCGCCCGGACGGTCGTCTGCGTACCGCTGATCCACGAGCGGCGCACCATCGGCGTGCTGAACCTGATCAGCGCCCGCCCCGGCCAGTTCCAGGACCGGGAGAGCGACGCGCTCATGGTGATGGGCGGCCTGCTGGCGGCGGCGATGAGCCACGCCCTGGACTTCGATGCCAAGCGGGCGCTGGTTGCCGAGCGCACCGCCGCCCTGCGGGCGCTGCAGGAGAGCGAGCAGCGCTTCGAGAGCGCGTTCCGCTCGTCGGCGATCGGCGTGGCGCTGGTCGCCCGCGACGGCCGCTACCTGCAGGTCAACCCGGCGCTCTGCGACATCCTCGGCTACGGCGAGGACGAGCTGCTGCGGATGCGGTTCTCCGACATCACGCTCCCCGACGAGCTGGACGACAGCCTGCAGTGGGCCGAGCGGCTCTTCGACGGTGTCGTCGACCGATACACCGTGGAGAAGCGCTACGTGCACCGCCGGGGCCACGTGATCTGGGTCTCGCTGAACATCGCCGCGCTGCCCGGCGCCGACGGCGCCCGCCGCCACTGCGTCGTGCACGTCATGGACATCAGCGAACGCAAGCGCGCCGAGGCCGCGCTCCGCGAGCGCGACGAGCGCTTCGAGCTGGTGCTGCGCGCGACCAACGATGTCATCTACGACTGGAGCATCACCGCCGACACCATCGAGTGGGGCGAGTCGGTGCGCACGGTGCTCCGCTACGAGCGCCTCGACCGGTGCGACTTCAGCTGGTGGCGCGAGGCCGTCCATCCCGATGACCTGGTCCGCGTCCTCGACGGCCTCTCGGCCGCGCTCTCGTCAGGCCACACGTCGTGGGAGGACGAGTACCGGTTCCGCCGCGGCGACGGCACCTGGGCCACCCTCCTCGACCGCGGCATCATCCAGCGCGATGCCGGGGGCACCGCCGTCCGGATGCTCGGCGCCATGGCCGACGTCTCCGCACGCCGCCAGCTCGAGGACGAGCTCCGCCAGGGCCAGCGCCTGGAGACCGTCGGCCGGCTGGCCGGCGGTGTCGCCCACGACTTCAACAACCTGCTCACCGCCATCCGCAGCTACGGCGAACTCCTGCTCCAGTCGATCGAGCCGGCCGATGAGCGGCATGACGACGTCCGCCAGATCCTCCACGCCGCCGATCGCGCCAGCGCGCTCACCAGCCAGCTGCTCGCCTTCAGCCGCCGCCAGGTGCGCCAGCCGCGGCGGATCGACCTCAACACGACGGTCCGCGGCATGGAACCGCTCATGCGCCGACTGATCAGCGAGGACATCCGCCTCACCACCCACCTCGATCCCGCCCTGTTCGGCGTGAAGGCCGACCCGGGACAGCTGGAACAGGTGATGATGAACCTGGTGGTCAACGCCCGCGATGCCATGCCCGGCGGTGGCACGCTCACGATCACCACGGTCAGCGTCACGCTCGATGCCGGCGAGGGCCGCCAGCTGGGCGGGATGCCGGCCGGCGACTACGCGATGCTCGCCGTGCGCGACACCGGACATGGAATGGACGCGTCCGTCCGGTCACGGATCTTCGAGCCGTTCTTCACCACCAAGGAAGCCGGCAAGGGCACCGGACTCGGCCTCGCGACCGTGTATGGCATCGTCGAGCAGAGCGGCGGTCACATCCGTGTGGAGACCGAGGTCGGGGCCGGCACCACGTTCTCGATCTATCTGCCGAGCCACGCGGGATCGGATGAAGAGTCGGCGCCCGCCGTGCCGGCCGCCGAGTCGGGAGACGCCGGCGCCGGCCACGAGACCATTCTGCTCGTCGAGGATGACGATGCCGTGCGGGTCGTGACGCGGCGCATCCTCGCGCGCGGAGGCTACCAGGTGCTGGAGGCGCGCAACGGCAACGAAGCGCTCCAGATCTGCGGCCGCAGCGACCGGTCGATCGATCTCGTCCTGACCGACGTCATCATGCCGGAGATGAGCGGCCGCGAGCTCGCCACCCGCCTGCAGCCGGTGCGCCCCGGCAGCCGGATCCTGTTCATGTCGGGCTATGCGGAAGACGCCATCAGCCGGCACGGCGTGCTGGAGGAAGGACTGGCCTTCATCGAGAAGCCCTTCTCTCCGCACGTGTTGTTGCGCAAGATCAGGGATGTCATCGAGCAGCATCCCGCGGGAACCCGTTCGGCGAGGGCGACGTAGGACCTGCGTCTCGCAACCGGAACTGCCCATGCCGGCCCGCCTCACGCGCCACCAGTACGAGCTCGTCGCGCTCCTTGCCGCCGGCGCCCTCGCCAGCGCGCCGGACGGTGCGTCGGCCCAGCGGTCGAACGATTTTCTCGCGCCCGGCCGCACCCGCGACGCCTTCGTGGTGGCGCTCGACTATGCCCAGCCGGTGGGTGACTTCCACCGCTACGTCGACCAGGGGTTCGGTATCGAAGTGGGCTGGCTCCACGCCTTCGACCGCGACGGGATCGTGGGGCTCCGCGTCGACGGCGGCTACCTCATCTACGGCCACCAGACCAAGCGCGTCCCGCTGAGCAGCACCATCGGCGGACGGATCCTGGTCGACGTCTCGACCAACAACAACATCATCTTCTTCGGCGTGGGGCCGCAGATCCTGCTGCCCGGGCGCGTGCTGCGGCCGTATCTCGCGGGCTCGTTGGGCCTCGCCTACTTCTTCACCGAGTCGTCGGTGGAGGGGTCCACGAACACCACGCCCTTCGCGCAGACGAAGAACTTCGACGACGCCACCCTAGCCGCCACCGGTCTGGCCGGACTGTACATCCCCCTCAGCCGCGGCCGCACGCCCGTCTCCCTCGACATCGGCGCCCGCTACCATTGGAATGGCCAGGCGAGCTACCTGCGCGAAGGGAGCATCCAGGACAACCCGGACAACACGGTGACCATCACACCCCTCCGCAGCGAGACCGACCTGGTCACCTGGCGGATCGGGGTCGCGATCGGCGCCCGCTAGGCCGGTTGCGGGCGACGCGATGACCACACTCCTGTTCGCCCTGACTCTGATCGCGGTGGCGTTGCTCGCCCGGCGCTTCGCCCCCGCGCCGCTCGATGCCGTCACCCGCGTCCTGTCGGGCCGGTGGGTGCCGCTGGCCTTTGGCCTCCTGGCCGGCGCGATGGTGTGGTGGATCTGGGGCGGCCTGTCACAGCCGCCGCTCTACCAGGACGAGCGCGCCTACGTGCTGCAGGCGCAACTCTTCGCGATGGGCCGGTGGACCGGACCCGGCCGCCCGATGCCCGAGTTCTTCGAGCAGGCGCACGTCCTGGTGTCGCCGGTGCTCGCATCGAAGTACTTCCCGGGCCACTCGCTGCTGCTCGCCCCCGGCGCGCTCCTCGGCATGCCGGGGCTGGTAGTGGTGCTCCTCTCGGTGCTCACCGGCACGCTGGTGTTCGGACTCGCGCGCCGGGCCACCAATCCGTGGGTGGCGCTGCTCGGCGGGGTGATCTGGATCGGTGCGCCGAACAACTTCGGCTGGCGGGCCACCTACTTCTCCGAAGTCACCACCGGCGCCACCTGCCTGGTGGCGTTCTGGGCGCTCCTCGAGTGGCGCGAGCACCGGCGTGCCCGCCACCTGGCCCTGGCCGCGGCGATGGTGGCCCTCACCGGGATCACGCGGCCGCTCACCGGCGTCGCGCTGGCGCTGCCGGTGGCCGTGCTGGTGCTGCGCGATGCATGGCGCGGCCGGCTCTGGCGGCAGCTGCCGGTGGCGCTCGCCCCGGCGCTGCTCGTGGCCGGCCTGGTGCCGCTCTGGAGCGCGCGCACCACCGGTGACTGGCGGGTGACGCCGCACGGCGTCTACACGCGCGAGTACATGCCGTACGATCACCTGGGGTTCGGCTTCGACTCCACGCCGCCGTCGCGGGTGGTGCCGGTGGACATCGCGAAGCTGAATTCGTTCTACCGCGACGTGCACGAACCCCACACCCTCGCGGCGCTGCCGCGCACGATCTATCTGCGAGTACTCGGGATCGCCGTCGGGATGTTCGGGCTCTGGTGGGCGGTGCTCCTGCCGGTGACGCTGCTGTCGTTCCTGGCGCTGGGCCCGGAGCTGCGCTTCGCCGCCGCGGTGGCGGGCTGCGAGCTGGCGGCCTACCTGTTGTACGCCCATCCGCCGGCCTGGACGCTCTACTATCAGGAGGTGTTCCCGGTGTTCGCGGTGCTGTGCGCGCTGGGGCTCTGGCGCGTGCTCGATGTCATCGAGCACGGCACGCTCGGCGCGCTGCGCCTGGCGCCGGCCCGGCTCCCCGATGCCCAGCGCGCGCTGGGCGCGCTGGGCGTCATGCTGGTGCTGCTCTGGCCGGCGACGATCAGCATCGTCGCGGCCCACGGGGCGAGCGTCACCCGGGCGCTCCACTTCCGCCGCTTCGACAAGGTGGTGGCGTGGGTGCCGACGCCGCGGGCGATCCTGTTCGTCCGCTACGGCCCGTCCCACGATGAGCACGTGAGCTACATCGGCAACGCCGCCAATCCGGACGCCGAGCGCGTCTGGACGGCCTACGACCGCGGTGCCGACGATCTCCGCCTGATGCAGGCCTTCCCGGATCGTCAGGCATTCGTCTTCGATGAGGCCACCGTCACGGTGGGTCCGTTGCGGTTCGAGCAGCGCGGTCCGTCAGCCGGTGATGGCGGCGCCTCGAAGGCACCGCCGCCCTCGCCGGGGCGGCCGTGACCGGCCCTGGCGCGGAGGCCGGCCGGGAAGCGGGCTGGGTGCGGTGGGCGCCGCTCGCCTGCGGGGTGGTGGCCGCGGCGCTCGTCGTCGCCGTGTGGGGCGGCCTGCGCCAGGCCCCGCTCTTCCACGACGAGAAGGCGTACGTGCTGCAGGCGCGACTCTTCGCCTCGGGCCGGTGGACCGGACCCGCGCCGGTGATCCCCGAGTTCTTCGAGCAGGCCCACGTCATCGTCACGCCCGTCCTGGCGGCGAAGTACTTCCCGGGCCAAGCGCTGGCGCTGGTCCCGGGAATCCTCCTCGGCCTCCCGGGTCTGATCTCGATCCTGCTCACCGGGCTCACGTCGGCGCTGGTGTTCGTTCTGGCGCGACGGCTGGCGAACCCGCCGGTGGCGCTCCTCACCTGGCTGATCTGGATCGCCGCGCACGACAACCTTGGGTGGCGGGCCACGTACTTCTCCGAGGTCACCAGCAGCGCGCTCTGGCTGGCCGGCTGGTGGGCGCTGCTGCGCTGGCGGGAAGAGCACCGGCCGACGCACCTCGCCCTGGTCGCGGCCTGCGCCGCGGCCGTCCTGATCACCCGGCCGTTCACCGGCGTCGCGTACGCGATCCCGATCGCGGTGGTGGTCCTGCGCGACGTGATCCGCGGCCGCCGCGCCGGCCGGTTGGGGCCGGCGATGGCCGCCGCGCTCGCGGTGGTCGCGATCGTTCCGCTCTGGAGCTGGCGGACCACCGGCGACTGGCGGCGCACGCCGCTGTCGGTGTACACGCGCGACTACATGCCGTACGACACCCCGCGCTTTGGCGCCGACACGACCACGCCGCGCCGCGCCATCCCCACCGACCTGGCCGACTTGAACGAGTTCTACCTCCGCGAGCACCGCGCGCTGACGCCGACGGGGCTGCCGGGGATCATCGTCAGGCGGATTGGCGCGGTGTCGCAAAGCGTCTGGGGCGACCTGCGGTGGGTGCTCGCGCCGTTCGCCCTGCTGGCCCTGGCGGGACTGACGGCGGAGGGCTGGTTCGCCCTGGCCGGGGCGTCGTGTCTGGGCGGACTCTACCTGCTCTACGCGCATCCCGCCGACTGGACGCTCTATTACCTCGAGGCCTACCCGGTGCCGGCCTTCCTTACCGCGCTCGGCGTCTGGGTGGCGCTGTCGTGGGCCACCGCCCGGGTTCGTCCGCGCGATGCCGCCGCGGGGTTGGCCCCGATACGGGCGCCGGTCGCGATCGGGGCCGGCATTGTGGGGCTCGCGCTCTGCTGGCCTCTCATCGATGGGGTGGCCGCCGTCAGTCGCGACGCACGCGTCTCGCAGCTCTTCTTCGCCGCCATCGACTCGATCGAGAAGTCGGTGCCGGCGCGCCGGGCCGTGGTGTTCGTGCACTACAAGCCGGATCACAACCCGAGCATGAGCTTCATCTCCAACCCGCTGGACCAGGGGCTCGAGCGCGTCCTCACCGCCTACGATCGCGGTGCCGACAACGCCCGCCTGCTGCGGGCGATGCCCGACCGCGTCCCCTTCCTGTTCGACGAGGCGTCGCTCACCGTGCGGGCGATGCCGGCGCCGCCGCGCGCACCCTGACCATGCCTCACGAGCCGCGGCAGCCGGACCGCTACCGCCGGACGATGATGGACCGCCTGGGCCCGGATGGGGGGCTGCTGGTCAAGGCGGTCGCGTACGGCCTGATGGTCTTCGGCCTCACGATTTCCGCCATCCTCTTCGTCGCCGCGCAGGGGGGCGGGATTTCGCTGGTGGGGTTCCTCGGTGCCACCCTCGTCGGCCTGGTCGCCGGCGCCCTCACCAGCGCCGTGGCGTTTGCGATCGGCCACGGCACCGGTGTCGCCTTCCGCGCCTTCATCCAGCCCAGCGGGGCGAGCACCCCCTACCAGCGCGAGTTCTCCTACCAGGAATCGCTCGCCGCCCGGGGCCTCGTCGCCGAAGCCGCCGCCGGCTACGAGGAGCTCATCGCCGCGGCGCCTGACGATGTCGAAGTGCGCGTCCGCGCCGCCGAGCTCTACGTCCGGCACGGGCGCGACCTGCGCCGCGCCGAGGCGCTCTACAAGGAGCTCCGCCGCCTTCCCCAGGCCACACCGCGCCACGATGTTTTCGCGTCCAACCGGCTCATCGACCTCTACCTGGGTGCGCTTCCCGACCCGGGCCGCGCCCTGGTCGAGCTGCGCCGGCTCATCGAGCGCTACCCGGGCACGGAGCCGGCCCAGCGCGCTCGTGAGGCGCTGGCACGGATGAAGGCTGGCGCCGGCGAGGCGGAAGACGAACGAGGAACGAGGAACGAGGAGACGGGGAGAGCGAACCAGGAATGAGGAACGAGGGGACGACGTGCTCAGTCCTCGTGCGCTCCGCCGCGCCCGCGCTTCCGCTCACCGCGCCGCTTCTTCTCCCGCAGCCGCGCCTCGTCGGCCGATCGCGGCCGGCGCGTCGGCTTGCGCGGCCGCGGCACCACCAGCGCCCGCGCCACCAGCGCGTGCAGCCGCTCGATCGCCAGCTGCCGGTTCTGCCGCTGGCTCCGCGTGTCGCTCGCCGCCACCCGCAGCGATCCCGTCGAATCGACCCGCGACGCGAGCTTCTGCAGCACCCGCGCGCGCTCGACGTCGTCCAGCACCGCGGTCCGCGCCACGCTCCACACCACCTCCACCCGCGTCGACGACGTGTTCACGTGCTGGCCGCCCGGCCCGCCCGCGCGCGAGGCCTGAATCGCCAGCTCGCCCGCCGGAATCTCGATCGTGCGGGTCACGGCCGGGCCTCGTCGCCGCCGGAGATCTCCCGCCTGGGGAGTCTTGGCGCGCTGGTGCCCGTTCCCCGACTCGCACCGTCGGCCGTCAAAGGGCGGCGCAGCACGCGGAGCGCCGCCACCCGCCGGCCGTCCATCGCCACCACCTCCAGCTCGCCCCCCGGAAATCGCACCCGGTCGCCCAGCCGGGGCAGCCGGCCCAGCCGCGCGAACGCGAACCCGCCCAGCGTCGTCCACTCGCCTTCCGGAATCGCCAGGCGGTGGTCGCTCCGCACGTCGAGGAGCGACAGGTCGCCGGCCAGCTCGAGCACGCCGTCCGCCTCCAGCGAGGTGCGCGTCGTCGCATCGTACTCGTCGGCGATGTCGCCGATCACCTCCTCGATCAGGTCCTCCATGGTGAGAATGCCCGCCGTGCCGCCGTACTCGTCCAGCACCACCGCCATGTGCGCGCGCGACTTCCGCAGGTCGTCCAGCACTCGCTCGGCCAGCCGGCTGTCGGGGATGAACAGCACGTCGCGGACGTGCTCGGCCAGCACGAAGGTGCCGCCGGTGTGCAACCAGAGGTCCTTCGCCAGGAAGACGCCGATCACGTCATCGAGGTCATCGCGATAGACCGGATAGCGGGAGTAGCGTTCGCGCCGCGCCGTTTCCCACACCACCCGCTCGCCGGCGCCGATCGGGATCGCCACCACTTCCGTACGCGGACGCATCACGTCGCGCGCCTTCTTCCGGTGAAAGTCGAACACCCCGGCGAGCATCGCCGAGTCGGTCTCGTTGAGCGTGCCGTACGCCCGGGCCTGCACCACCAGCGAGCGCAGCTCCTCGGCGGAGTGGGCCCGGGACCGGTCGGGCGCCATGGGGATGTGGAGCGCCCGGACCAGCGCCCGCGCCGATCCGTGCAGCAGCCACAGCACGGGCCAGAAGAGCCAGGAGAAGACCATCAGCGGCCGGGCGACCACGGTGCTGAGGCGCTCCGGATTCACCAGCGCCACCGACTTGGGCGCGATCTCTCCGAGCACGATGTGCAGGAACGTGATCAGCGCGAACGCGACGGTCAGCGCCGCGGCCGTATGCGCCACACCGGACGGCACCGGCTGGCCGGCCATGCGAAACCCGGCGTCGATCAGCGACGCGAGCGACTCCTCGCCCAGCCAGCCCAGCCCCAGCGAGGCGATCGTGATGCCGAGCTGCGTCCCGGAGAGGTAGCGGTCGAGCTGGTCCAGCGCACGCTGCGCCGAGCGGGCGCCCCGCTGGCCGTGGGCCACCATCTCATCAATGCGGCTGCGTCGGGCCGCCACCAGCGCGAACTCGGCGGCCACGAAAAACGCGTTCAGGAGCACCAGCGCCACCACGGCCAAGAGGCGGATTGCGACCCCGCCTCCGGTCAACGCACCGTTGGGTTCCACCGGAAACTCCAGGGCGGCTGAATCGTCTGAATATAGCAGAATGCGAGAGTGATCACGCGGGGTGACCTCGGGCAATCTGCAACCCCTCCCGTGCCGCGCACCTCCTCCTCGATCGACGGCCAGTTCCTGGCGATGCTCGACCCGCGCCGCATGGTGCGCTGGGTCTACCTGGGGCGATTCTCGCTCGCCACGGCGATCTTCATCGCGGCCGCCTTCGTCTGGCAGAGCGCCGCGCTCTCCGACACGCTGATCGCGTCGCTGAGCTTCGCCGCGACGATGGTCTTCACCATCGGATCCGGGTTCTACAGCGAGATCTACGAGCGCCCCCTGGGGCGCTCGTTCCTGTATCTGCAGTCGATGTTCGACCTCTGCCTGGTGACGGCGGTGGTCCACATCACCGGCGGCGGCGCGTCCCAGTTCGCGGCGCTCTACATCCTGGTGATCGCCAGCGCCGCGCTGCTGCTGCCGGTGGGCGGCGGCCTGCTGATCGCCGCGCTCGGGAACGCGCTCTACTTCGCTGACGTGATCCTGGTGCACCAGCGGGCGCTCGAGATCGGCGTCTGGATGCAGCTGGCGGTGTTCGCGGTGGTGGCGTTGGGGAGCGGGTACATCAGCGCCCGGCTGCAGGAGGCGGGGGCCGGCACCGCCGAGCTCGCGGCCGAGCTGTCGCGCGTGCGCCTGCAGGCCGACGACATCCTGCGCACCATCCGCAGCGGCATCCTCACGGTCGATGCCGACGGCGTGCTGCTCTACGCGAATCCGGCGGCCGGCGCGCTGCTGGGGTTCGAGCCCCTCGACGTGCTGGGACGGCCGATCCTCGAGCAGGTCGGCGCGGTGGCGCCGGAGCTGTCGTCGGTGCTCTCCCGCACGCTGTCGAGCGGCATCCGCACCGCCCGCTCCGAGGGAGCGATCACCCTCGCCGGCCGTGCCTTCCCGATCGGGATGGCGACCACCTACGTGGAGCCTGACGAGACCGGCACCCGCGCGACCGCCACCGTGATCTTCCAGGACATCTCCGACCAGAAGCGCCTCGAGAGCCTCCACCTGCGCGCCGAGCGGCTGGAGGCGGTGGCCGAGCTCAGCGCCTCCCTGGCGCACGAGATCAAGAACCCGCTGGCCTCGATCCGGAGCGCCGTGGAGCAGATCGCCCGCCTGCCGCGCGCCGAGGAGGACGAGCGGACGCTCGCCGACCTGATCGTCAACGAGTCCGACCGCCTCTCCCGCCTGCTCACCGAGTTCCTCGACTTCGCCCGGGTGCGGGTGACATCGACGGCCCGGGTGGACATCGGCGCGATCGCCCGCGGCGCGGCGTCGTTGGTGGGGACGCACCCCGACCGGCGCGACGGCGTGCGCGTCACCTGCGTCACGCCGGACGACCCGCTGGTGGTCGAGGGTGACGAGGACCTGCTCCACCGCGCGGTGTTCAACCTCGCGCTCAACGCCGTGCAGGCCGCGCCGGCCCGCGGCCAGGTGCGCATCGAGGCCGCCACCATGCCCGCCGCGGAGGTTCCCTCGGGACTCGTCTTCGAGCGCGGCGCGGTGGCCCTCCGCATCAGTGACGATGGCCCCGGGATCGCGCCCGAGATCCGCGATCGGCTGTTCGAGCCGTTCATGACCACCAAGGCCGGCGGCAGCGGGCTGGGCCTCCCGGTGGTCTACCGCGCCATCGAGGCGCATCGCGGTCACGTCCTCGTCGACACCGACAGCCTCGGCACGCGATTCACCATCCTGTTGCCGCCGTCGCAACCCACCGAGTCCGACTCCGGGGGCCATTCGTGAGCGACCGTACTCCAACGCCCGCCGACGGCAAGCCGCGCGTCCTGGTGATCGATGATGAGTCGGGCATTCTCGACTCGCTGCGGATCCTCCTCAAGAACGAGGGCTTCGCCCCGTCCACCGCTCTCGGGGGCAAGGCCGGGCTGGAGCAGATCGCCGAATCGCCGCCCGACATCGTCCTCACCGACATCCGGATGCCGAACATCACCGGCGTGCAGATCCTGAGCGCCGCGCGCGCCCAGGACTCGGACATGCCGGTGATCCTGATGACCGCGCAGGCGACGCTCCAGAGCGCCATGCAGGCGGTGAACGAGGGCGCCTACTATTACATCCTCAAGCCGTTCCGCAACGACGAGCTGGTGGCGATCCTCAAGCGGGCCGCCGAGCACCGCAAGTTGCGCGTCGAGAACAAGTCGCTCAAGCAGGAGATCCGCCGCCGCGAGCGCACCACCACCGGCCGCCCCGTGGGGAGCAGCAAGAACTGGCTGGAAGTCGTGCGCCTCGCCGAGACGGTGGCCCCGACCGAATCGACCGTCCTCATCCAGGGCGAGTCGGGCACCGGCAAGGAAGTCATCGCCCGCTACATCCACGAGCTGTCGGCCCGCACCGAGGGGCCGTTCCTGTCGATCAATTGCGGCGCCCTGCCGGAGAGCCTGCTCGAGAGCGAGTTGTTCGGGCACGTCCGCGGGTCGTTCACCGGCGCGGTGAAGGACAAGAGCGGGTTGTTCACGGCCGCCGGCAAGGGGACGTTCTTCCTCGATGAGATCGGCGAGACGACGCCGGCGACGCAGGTGAAGCTGCTGCGCGTCCTGCAGCACCGCGAAGTGATCCCGGTCGGCGCGACCGAGGCGATCCCGATCGATACCCGCGTCCTGGCCGCCACCAACCGGGACCTCGAGGACGAGATCCGGCGGGGCGGATTCCGCACCGACCTCTACTACCGGCTGAACGTCATCGCCCTGCACCTGCCGCCGCTCCGCGACCGGCGCGACGACATTCCGATCCTCGCCGAGACGTTCCTGGCGCGCACCGGCGCCGGCCGGCAGGAGGAGCCCAAGGAGCTCACCGCCGCGGCGATGGAGATGCTTCAGAGTTATGCGTGGCCGGGCAACGTCCGCGAGCTGGAGAATGCGCTGGAGCGGGCCGCCATCCTCACCCCCGGCCGGTCGATCGACGTCGACGCCCTCCCCGACCGGGTGCGCGAACGCAAGTCGGCGCCGCTGGTGAGCGACCGCGCGCCGCACAACCCGACGATGGAGACGGTCGAACGCGCCTACATCCTCTGGGTCCTCCAGAGCGAGGGCGGCAACAAGACGCGGGCCGCCGAGATCCTCGGCATCGACCCGTCCACGCTCTACCGCAAACTGTCGCGGTACGGGGTCGAAGCCTGACGATGGGTGCCACGCCGGAGGCCCAGGCCATCGTGCCCATGCCTGACGCGGGCGTCGCCCGGGGCGCCACCGCGCCCGACATCGCCCGCGCGTTCGCGTCCCCGGGCGTCCAGGCCTTCGCCGTCGGCGCCGTGGTGCTGGTGGTCGCGATCCTCTGCGTCACCACCTGGCCGGTGGGCGGGTTCGTCGACGATGGCATCTACCTCATCCTCGGCAAGGCGCTGGCCACCGGACAGGGCTATCGCTACCTGCACCTGCCCGGCGCGCCGGCCGCGACCCACTTTCCGCCCGCCTATCCCGGCCTGCTCGCGCTCCTCTGGAAGATCTGGCCGGAGTTCCCGCGCAACATCGTGCTCTTCAAGTTCGCGAACTCGTTCCTGCTCGCCGGCGCCGGCGCCGGCGCGTTCCTCTTCGCGCGCCGCCGCCTCGGCTTCTCGGCGCTGGGCGCCGCGGCGACGACCATCGCCTTCACCGCCGCGATCCCGACGCTCGCGCTCACCACCATCCTCCTCTCCGAGCCGCTCTTCCTCGCGATCCTCTTCCCGGCCCTGCTCGCCGGCGAACAGGCCGCCGACGATGGCAGGCCGGTGGGCGCGGCGCTGTCCGGCCTGCTGATCGCGGCGTTGATGCTCACCCGGTCGATCGGCATCGCCGCGCTCGCCTCCACCGTCGCGGTCATGCTGCTCCGCCGCCGCTGGCGCGCCGCGGCCATTGTGGTGTTGGTGGCCGCGATCGCCCTCGCCCCCTGGCAGCTCTGGGTGCGCGCGCACGGCGCCGACCTCCCGGCCGCGCTCCAGGGCGAATATGGCTCCTACCATGGATGGCTGGCCGGCGCCTGGCTGGCCAAAGGCGGCCAGTTTCTCTTCGCGACTGTCGCCCTCAACCTGCGCGCCTACGTGCGCATGTTCGACGCGCTGGTGGCGCCGCTGGGCAAGATCTGGCTGGCGGTGCCGATGCTCACCCTGCTCGTGGCGCTCTTCGTCATGGGCGGCGTTCGCATGGTGCGGCGCGCTCCCATCACCCTGGGGTTCATCGTCTGCTACGTGGGCATCGTCACGGTCTGGCCGTTCACCCCCGACCGGTTCCTGTGGGGCATCTGGCCGCTGATCGGGCTCCTGGTGGTCGAGGGCGCGGCCGCGGTGGTCGCCTGGCGGCCGGCGAGCCGCCGGTCGCTCGTCGCGCGCCGCGCGATGCTCACCGGCGTCGCCGCCGCGACCCTCGCCTACGCTGCCTACGACTTCCGCGGCTTTCCGCTCGGCTGGTGGCAGACCGTGCAGCGCACTTCATCGCAGCGGATGATCCCCACCGTCAACTGGGTGGCGCGGCACACCGCCCCGAACGACCTCATCGCCTGCGGCGCGGAGGCCATGGTCTACCTCTATTCCGGGCGTCAGGCGATTCCCACCGGCTCGTTCACGCCAGGCGAGTACATCGATCGCCCCACGCCCCCGCACAACCTCGCCGATGCCAGGGCCCTGCTCGCGCTCTACCCCGTGCGCTATTTCGTCGCAACCACGGAGCCGGCCTTCGCCGCCGCGGACCTGATGCTCCGGGCGCGGCCCCCCGAGCTCCAGCTGGTCGACACGCTGCCTGGCGGCGGCGCTGTCTTCATCCCGATTCCCCGATGACCCCTCCCCCCGAAAGCCGTCATACGCCCTCGTCGGTCGCGCGGATTGAATCCAGCCTCGGCGGCGCGCCGGCGCCGCCCCCCCTGCGCGGCCGCACGCCGATCGCCGCCGACGCGCTGGTGCTCTCGGTGCTGATCCCGGTCTACAACGAGCGCAACACGATCGAGATGATCATCGATCAGGTCAGGAGCGTGCCGGTCCGCAAGGAGATCATCTGCGTCAACGACTTCTCGAACGATGGGTCGGCCGAGATCCTCGACCAGATGCTCAAGCAGGGGCGCGTCGACCGCGTCATCCACCAGCCGCGCAACATGGGGAAGGGTGCCGCGATCCGGACGGCGCTCGCCGCCAGCACCGGCAACGTCGTGATCGTCCAGGACGCCGACCTCGAGTACGACCCGGCCGACTGGCCCGGACTGCTCGACCCGATCGTCGATGGACTGGCGGACGCCGTGTTCGGGTCGCGATTCCTCAGCGGCCCCCACCGGGTGCTCTACTTCTGGCACTCGATCGGCAACCGGGTGCTCACCACGTTCAGCAACATGGCTACGAATCTGAACCTCACCGACATGGAGACCTGCTACAAGGCGATTCGCGGCGACCTCGCCCGGTCGCTGCACCTCACGTCGAACCGGTTCGGCTTCGAGCCCGAGGTGACCGCCCGCCTCGCCCAGTCGCGGGCGCGGATCTGGGAGGTCCCGATCAGCTACTCGGGCCGGACCTACGCGGAAGGGAAGAAGATCGGCTGGCGTGACGGTGTCGCGGCCATCGGACACATCATCAAGTTCAACCTGCTGGCGTCGTGACCCGCGGGGGGGGTGGAGGCGCCCGCCGCTCCCTGCTCATCACCGCCCTCGCCCTGTCGGCATCGGCGTCCGGTCTGGCCAACGGCTTCGCCTACGACGACCGCCCGATCATCCGCGACAACGACCGGATTCACGACCTGTCGAACGCGGCGCACGTGTTCGCCCAGACGTACTGGCCGCCGAACTCGGGGGCGGCGCTCTATCGGCCGCTGACGGTACTCGCCTTCACCTGGGAATGGGCGGTGGGGCGGGGCTCCCCCGCGGTGTTCCATGCCGTGAACGTGGCGCTCTACCTCGCGATCGCGATCGCGGCGTTCCGGCTGGCGTCGGCGATGCTCCCCATGCCGGCCGCGTGGATCGCGGCGGCGCTCTTCGCCGTGCACCCGGTGCACGTCGAGGTGGTGGCCAACGTGGTGGGGCAGGGTGAGCTGTTCACCGCGCTGGCGGTGGTGGCGGCCGCCGGCTTCTACGTGCGCGAGCGGGCGTCGCGTCCGCTCACCTGGCGCGCGACAGCCCTGCTCCTGGTGCTGTACGCGCTGGCGTTCTTCGGCAAGGAGCATGGCATCATGCTGCCCGCCATTCTCGTCGCCGCCGAGATGACCGTGGTCAACGACCAGACGCCGTGGCGCGAGCGCTGGACCGCGCTGCGTCCCATGGCGCTCGCCTTCGTCGCCGCGGGCCTGGCATTGATCGCGCTCCGCACCAGCGTGGTGGGCGGGTTCGCCGGCGATGGCGCCAACATCGCCTTCGTCCATGCCACCTTCGCGGGCCGCGTCTGGACCATGGTCAACGTGGCGCGGGAATGGGCGCGGCTGCTGGTCTGGCCCGCGCACCTGGTCGCCAATTACTCGCCGCCCATGGTGGGTGCCTATCGAGGCTTCGTCCCGGAGCTCCTGCCGGGCGTGGTCGTGGTGGCCGGTGCCGTCGCGCTGCTCGCGCTCTGCTGGCGGCGCCGCCCGGTGGCGGCGTTCGGCCTGGCCTGGACGATGATCGCGCTGGTGCCGGCCAGCAACATCCTGGTGCCATCGGGCGTGCTGCTGGGCGAGCGCACGCTCTTTCTGCCGAGCGTCGGCGCGGTGCTCGTGGCCGGCGACGCCGCCGTCTGGGCCACCGGCCGGCTTCGCGAGGCCGGGGTGCGCGCCCTCCGGCTGGGCGCGCTGGCGGTGACGCTGGTGCTCGGCCTTGGCGCGTGGCGGAGTGCCGCGAGGCAGCCGGTGTGGCGGGACAACCAGACCCTCTTCGAGCAGACGACGCGCGACGCGCCGGACAGCTATCGCGCCCACCAGGCGTGGGGCGGCATGCTGTTCGAGCTCAAGCGGCGGCCCGAAGCCGAGCAGCAGTACCGCCAGGCGATGGCGCTCTATCACGAGGACTCCGACGTCTACGCCGAACTCGCCAACGAGTACCGGATCGCGCACCTCTGCGTCCCGGCGATCCCGCTCTATCGTCAGGCACTCGAAATCTTCCCGGCGCGGGATGATGCCCGCGTCGGCCTCACCGCCTGCCACCTCGAGCTCGCCCAGTGGCGCCCGGCCAGGTCGCAGGCCACCGTCGGACTCGCCCAGGGCCGAAGCCGCGACGTCTACCTCAAGCTGCGCGGCATCGCCGACAGCGCGATCGCCGCCGGCATGGGAAGGCCCGCCGCCCCCTCCGCGCGCCCGCGGCCATGACACCACGGGCGGGCCCGACAGGGCGGGAGGAAGCAGCCTTTCGTGGCGACACCGACCGCGTCCTCGCGCACGGGCGCGACTTTCGCCGATGGTCGCTGGTGGCCGTGCTGCTGGTCGCGACGCTCGTCTACGCCAACGCCGTCGCCAACGGATACACCCTGGACGATCGCGGCGTGATCCTGAAGAACCCGCTCGTCCAATCCATTCGCGGCCTCTGGCTGGGCTGGGTCCACTCGTACTGGCCCGAGTCGCTGCCGGGCGGACAGTATCGCCCGCTGGTGATCGCATCCTTCTCGATCGACTGGGCGCTCTCCGGGGGCGACCCGCGCTGGCTGCACGCGGTCAATGTCCTCTGGCACGCCGCGGTCTGCGGCCTGGTCTGGCTGCTCGCCGCCGAGCTCCTCTCGCCGGCCGGCGCCCTGGCCGCGGCCCTCGTCTTCGCGGTACACCCGGTGCACGTCGAAGCCGTCGCCAACACCGTGGGGCGCGCCGAGGTGATGGCCGCCGCGTTCGTCCTGCTCGCGCTCCTCGTCCACCGCCACCGCCACTGGTCGGCGATTCCGCTGTTCGCGCTGGCGCTCGCGTCGAAGGAAAACGGCATCGTCTTCCTGGGCCTGGCGGTGGCCCACGACGTGCTGCTGGAGACCGCGCCGCGTGAGGCGCTCCGGCGGCGCCGCTGGCTCCATGCCGGCTACCTCGGGGTCGCGGTGCTGTACGCCGCCACCCTCGCCGTCATCTTCCACGGCCGCGAGTTCGTCGTCCCCGCGCCTATCTGGCACGGCGTCTCCACCACCGACCGTCTCCTGACCGTGGCCGCGGTGGTCCCCGAGTACCTGCGCCTGCTGCTCGCCCCGGCGTCGCTGGCGGTCGACTACAACCCGCGGGTGATCGACATCGCATCGTCCGCCACGCCGGCCGTCTGGCTTGGGCTGACGATGACCGCCGCGCTGCTCGGGGTGGCGGTGGTCGCCCGCCGCCGCTTCCCGGTCGTCACCTGGGCGCTCGTCTTCTTCGCGATCGCGATCGCCCCCGTCTCCAACGTCCTCTTTCCGTCAGGCGTCGTCCTCGCCGAGCGGACGCTCTACCTGCCCAGCGTGTCGATCGCGCTCCTGGCCGGCGTCGCCACCGAGGCGCTGGCCCGACGGGGCACGGCGGCCGCGCTGGCCCCGCTGCTGGTCGTCGTCTCGGCGTTCGCCCTTCGCACCTGGACGCGCACGCCGGTGTGGCACGACAACAAGATCATGGTGCTCACCGCCCTCCAGGAACATCCCGAGTCGTACCGGGTCCACGCGTCGGCGGCGACGACGCTCGCCCTCACCGGCAAATGGGCGGGTGCGCGCCGCGAATTCCGCACCGCCCGCGAGCTGTTCGATCACGACGCCAGGCTCTACCGCGCGTCCGCCGAAGCGGTCCTCGCCGACACCGCCTCCGGCGCGGCGCGCTTCGCGGAAGCCCGCGCCCTGCTCGATTCGGCGCTCGCGCTCGAGCCGCGGAACGGCGCCGCGCACCTCCGCCAGGCCGACGTGCTCTACCAGTCCGGTGCCTACCCGGCGGCGCTGAGCGAGGCGAGACAGGCCCTCCGGTTGGCTCCGGACTCGGTGCGCGCGGCGGTGGTGGTCGGTGAGGCCGCGCGCCAACTGGGCGACATCGATGCCGCCGAAGCCGGCTACCGGTCGGCGCTGCGCCGGCATCCCGAGGCCTGGGAGCTCCACACGGGCCTGGCCGACGTCCTGCTGGGGCGTGGCGATACCCTGGGAGCCATCCGCGAGGGGGACCTGGGTGTGTCGCTCAGCTCGGGGAACCCGGTTGCGCTGGCCGTCCGGTTGCGGGCGGGCCCTGTTTCAAAATGAGCACTAACCGCAAGGTGCAAGAATCTCGCAAATCACGCCCATGCCGTTCCGATTAGACGAATCTAATAGTGATGTAAGCCATGTGCCAGGCGTCTGTTAAGTGGGGACGGCACTATTGGTCCGGGTGTTGCTTTATCCCAGGCCAAGGAACGGACGCCCCGCTGGTACCATCACCCTTTGGAAAAGGACTATCACACATGCGCTCGAACCGCTCCGGCTTCACCCTGATCGAACTTCTGATCGTCGTCGTGATCATCGGCATTCTGGCCGCGATCGCGATCCCGAAGTTCGCGAACACGAAGGAGAAGGCCTACATGGCTTCGATGAAGAGCGATCTGCGGAACCTGGTGACGGCCGAAGAGGCGTACTTCTCGGACAACACCTCGTACACCACCGCCACGACCAACCTGAACTACAAGGAGTCCTCGGGCGTGACGGTCGCGATCGGTTCGGCGGACGGGAAGGGGTGGAACGCCACGGCGTACCACAATGCGACGACCAAGACCTGCGGTCTCTACATCGGCAGCGCGACCGCTCCGGTGACCGGCGCCAACGAAGGCGAGCCGAAGTGCCCGTAACGTTGGGCTAGACGCAGGGCAGGACAGTTCGAGACGCGCGGGTCGGGCGAACAGCCCGGCCCGCGTGTCGTTCCACCCCCCGCGATCCGGCGCACCGGCGGCCGGGCCAGGCCCACCCGAGTCGGCGGACGCGTGCCGTGCGCGCCGGTTGTCCGTCTACTATCCTGTACCGCCACACCGCTCCGGAACTCTCCCGCACCGCATGCGAGCCCGCCTCACTCCGCTCACTCTTCGCACCGCGCTGCTCCTCACGCTGGCGCTGCCGGCGATGGCCGCGGCCATCGTCGCGGTCCTCATCGTGCTGCTCTTCCACCGCATGGCCGACAGCGTCTACGGGGCGCTGTTCGTCAGCCTGTTGATCGTCGCCGATCTCTCGGTCTTCGTCCTGCTGGCGGCGCGCATGGTGGGGCGGGTGGTGAACGACCCGATTCGCGGGATCGTGGACGCGGTCGGCGCGATCGCCGGCGGCGAGCTGCGGCGCCGCGCGCCGGAAGCGAGCGAGACGCGGGAGTTCGGCGCGCTGGCGGCGAGCATCAACCGGATGACGGATCATCTGCTGGCCGAGCAGGAGCAGCGGGGCCGCGTGGAGCGGATGGCCAGCGTGGGCCGGCTGGCGGCCGGCGTGGCGCACGAGATCGGGAATCCGCTCGGCGCGATCAACAACTACGCGTTCATCCTGCGCTCGCGCGTGCCGCGCGACGCCGACCTGGCGGTGGAGGCGCTCGACGGGCTGGAGCGCGAGGTGGTCCGGATCGACCGGATCGTGCGCGGCCTGCTCGACTACGCCCGGCAGCGGAAGCTGAATCCCACCCGCATCGACCTCAACGACACGCTGCAGCGGATCGTGAAGCTGCTCACCGATCAGGGCGTGCTGCGCAAGCTGACGGTGCGGCTGTCGCTCGATCCGCGGCAGCCGGTGATCTTCGGCGAGGCGCACGACCTGGAGCAGGCGTTCGTGAACCTGATCCTGAACGCGGTGGATGCGATGCCGAAGGGCGGCGAGGTGGTGCTGTACACCGAGCGGCTGCCGCGCTCCGCCCTGCAGGAGGCGGTGGCCCGCCGGTCCGAGGATTCGCCGCTCAAGATCGTGCCGCGCCACTCACCGCCCCGCGTCGATGACTGGATGGAGCGCGTGCAACCGCCGGCCGACGTGGTGAAGGTCGTGGTGGCCGACTCGGGGCCGGGCGTGCCTGACGAGGACGCCGAGCGCGTCTTCGACCCGTTCTATTCGACCAAGGAACCGGGCAAGGGCACCGGGCTGGGGCTGGCGATCGTCGCCCGGATCGTGGACAACATGCGGGGCACGATCTGGGTGGAGCGGGCGCGGGAAGGCGGCGCCGCCTTCCACCTCCTCTTCCCGCTGCAGGGGTAGCGAGGCGCCGCGACGGGCGCGTTCGACCGATGTCGGACGCGACCGAACGATGACGGCGGCGGCGCGGCGACGGCGCATCGTGCCGCCATGACACACGCAACGTCCGCAGGCATCACCCGGCCGCGTGCCGCGCGCCGCGGCGCCACGCTCGTCGAGCTCACCGTCGCCATCCTGATCCTCTCGGTCGGCGTCCTTGCCCTGGCCGGATCCACCGGCGCGGCGGCGCGGACCTCCGACGAGGCGTACCGGCTGGAGCTGGCGGCGGTGGCGGCCCGGAGCCGGCTGGAGAACCTCGCCGCACTGGCCTGCGACTCCACCGCCGCCCCGGCTGCCAGCGGCGCACAGGACGGCGCCGCGCTCCAGGAACGCTGGACCGTCACCGGCACCGGCAGGAGGAAATCGATCCGGGTGGCGGTGACCGTGCGGGGACGCGCGGTCGCGCGCGAGATCGTCCTTGGCAGAACCGTCGCCTGCCGCCCGTGATGCCGCACCACCCACACGCCCGCCGCACGGGGATGACGCTCGCGGAACTGCTGGTCGCCCTGATCGTCTTCTCGATCCTGTGCGCGGCGATCGGCGCCCTGCTCATCCGGCAGGAGCGGTTCGCGCGCGGAACCCGCGACGCGCTGTCGCGTCACGTACGCCTGCGCGAGGGACTCGCCGTGCTGACGCGTGAGCTCTACCCGGTGTCGCCGCGGCTGGGCGACATCGCGGCGGCCGGCGACACGCTGCTCGACCTCTCCGTCACGATCGGCGGGGCGGTGGCCTGCGCCGCGTCCGGGGCCGAGATCCTGCTGCCCGCGCCGTCCATCGGCGGCAACACGCTGGCCGGCTGGAGCGAGCCGCCGGCGGCCGGCGACACGCTGCTGGTCCTGGCTCGTGAGGCGGGGCAGTCGGACACCGCGGCGGCCTGGCGGGGCACGGCCATCGTCGCGGTTGGCGCCGCCGCCGCGGGATGTCCCGCTCCCTTCGCCTCGGCGGCCGCGGACCGGATCACTCTGTCGGCGCCGCAGGAACCGGCCGCGCGCGCCGGCGTGCCGGTCCGCGTCGTCAGGCGGTATCGGTGGCGGCTCTACCGGGCCGGCGACGGCGACTGGTACCTGGGGGCGCAGGACTGGAGCGTCGAGCGCGCCGCCTGGAACACGATCCAGCCGGTGAGCGGGCCGTACCGCGCGCGCGGGCGCGCCGGCACGCCGGGCGGGCCTCGGCTGGCGCTGATCGGACCGGCGGGCGTGCCGATCGGCGGGGCGGGCGATCCCCGCGCCGCGCTCGGTGTCGCGGTGGTGCTGAGCGTCGACCGGGCGCCGGCGGCGGGCGCCCCGGCGCGGTTCGACTCGGTGGCCGCGTTCATCGCTTTCCGCAACGTGCCGTGACGCGCCGGGGCTTTGCGCTGGCGGCGGTGCTGTTCGCGCTGGTGGTGATCGGCGCGCTGGTGGGCGGGATGTTCTTCGCCTCGCTCGAGGGCATCCGGGCGTCGCGGGGCGTGGCAGCGGGCGAGCGCGCGCTGGCCGCCGCCGAGCGCGGCGCCGATTCGGTGATGAGCGTGTGGGACCGGAGCCGAACGGCGCGCCTGGCGGCCGGCGACGTGGACAGCGTGACGCTGCGCCTCGATGACGGCGGCGCGACGGTCTGGGTGACGCGTCTCGATGACGCCACCTTCTGGATCGTCTCCGCCGGCTGGAGCGGGGGCGCGACCGCGGCCGATGCGGCCACCCGGCGGATCAACCTGCTGGCGCGCCTGACGACGATCGATCCGCGGCCGCCGGCGGCGCTGGTCACGGCGTTCGGCGCAACGGTCGAGGGGACGGCACGGGTCAGCGGCATCGATGGGGCGCCTGACGGCTGGGGCGCGCGATGCGGCGACACGCTCACGGAACCGGTGGGCGGCATCGCGTCGCCCGATCCGTCGGCCATGGTGTCGGCGGTGATAGCGAATCCCGGTGCGCTGGAGGGCGCGCCGGCTGTGCGCGCCGCGCTGGCCGCCGCCGACAGCGGTGTCTCGCCGGCGATGGGTGGCGCGGCGTGGCGCGCGCTGGCCCTCGATGCGGACACCGTACCGGCGGCCGGAGCCGGCGTGCTGCTCGTCGACGGCGACCTGGACCTGGTGGGACCGTACCGGTTCGATGGATTGATCGTCGTACGTGGAACGTTGCGCACGGTGGGGAACGGCGTGCGCGTGCACGGCGCGGTCTTCGCGCAGCGGGCGGTGCTGGGAGTCGGCAGCAGCGAGGCGTGGGGCGGCGCGCAGATCCAGTACTCGCGATGCGCGCTCGAGCAGGCGCGGAATGCGATGCGGCCGCATCGGGAATGGCGGCGCGGCTGGGTGGAGTTGGGGTACTAGACGGGGAGCGGACGCAGACTCGGGGAGCGGGGAACGCCGCCCGCTCCCCGCTCCCCGCGTCCGGGTTCGTTCCCCGTCACGTCTCCGCCTTCACTGTTACCTTTTTTTCGTCGGCTCGTGTGCTGGGTAGCGCGGCTCCGGCGCCGGTCAGTTTGTCGGCGCGGTCGGACACGATCACGGGTCGCTCACACGTAAGTGCAAGCAAGCGGAATCGTTAAGGTCGTCGAGTTCAACTCTATTGACATAAAGTCGTTTTGACCGTCATCTTGGGCGGCCTGCACCCATCGGTCGCCGCGTTCGTTGTCCGGCGGAGCGTCGAGCTCCGTCGGATGTCGTTGCACCAGTTCCCCTGACACAGGCATCGGCACGCGTATGGGGCTCTTCGGCCGCAGGAAAACGACTATCGGGCTCGACATCGGATCCGGCCTCATCAAGGTCGCGGTCATCGACCATGGAGCGCGTGAGCCCGAACTGACGCGCGTCGCGATCACACCGCTGCTCGCGGACGCGATCGTCGAAGGTGAGATCATGGATCCCTCGATCGTCTCCGACGCGATCCGGAACGCGCTCGAATCGGCCGGCGTCAAGTCGCGGGATGTCGTGACGGCGGTGGGCGGACGCGACGTGATCATCAAGAAGATCTCGATCGAGCGCGTGAAGGAGCAGCAGGCCCGCGAGCTCATGCGGTGGGAGGCGGAGCAGCACGTCCCGTTCGACATGGAGTCGGTGGAGCTGGACTTCCAGATCCTCGACCCCGACGCCGAGGGGCTGGAGATGAGCGTGCTGCTGGTGGCGGCCAAGCGCGAGCTGATCGAGGCGAAGATGCGCGTCCTGACCGACGCCGGACTCCATCCGGGGATCGTCGACGTCGACGCCTTTGCCCTCCACAACGCGTTCGAGGTGAACTACCCCGACGCGATGTCGGGCGTGGTGGGGCTGATCAACATCGGGCACGAAGTCACCAACATCAACATCCTGGACGAAGGCGTGCCGATCCTCACCCGCGACCTGACGGTGGGGACGCGGCGCTTCCGCGAAGATCTGCAGCGCGAGCGCGGGTTGGGGGCGGAGGATGCCGACGCGCTCATCCAGGGGTATGACCGGTCGCCGCACCTGGACGCGGTGATCGAGAGCCGCGGCGAAGAGATCGCGGTCGGCATCGAGCGCGCCGCGGCGTTCCTCGCCTCGTCGTCGCGCTCGGCCAGCCAGCTGCGCGCGGTCTATACCTGCGGCGGCGGCGCCCGGATCCCGGGCCTCGCCGAAGCCCTCGCCAACCGTCTCCGCCTCACGGTGGAGATGGCCAATCCACTCGCCAACCTGAAGGTGCGTGACGGTGCTCTCGAGTCGCTCGTCACAGACGAGGTCGCGCCCCTTCTGATGCTCCCTATCGGACTGGCGCTGCGCCAGGTCGCCTAGTTCCTCTCGCCGAACGCGGTCCCCATGATTGAAATCAATCTCCTGCCCGGCGCGGGAAAGAAAAGCAAGTCGCGAGGCCCGGGTATCGACCTGAGCGCCCGGATCGCGCAGCTGACGGCCGGGATCAAGGATCCCTACCTCATCGGCGCGGCCGGCGCATTCGTCGTCGCCGCGCTCGGGGTGCTCGGCATGTGGCTGGGCCAGGCGGCCCAGCAGCGGTCGGCCAACGACAGCTTCCAGAAGGCGCTGCAGGATTCCACGCGCTACGCCGCCGTCCTGCTCGAGAAGAAGCAGGCCGAGTCGCAGCGCGACTCCGTGCTCCGCCAGCTGAACATCATCAAGTCGATCGACAACAACCGCTTCATCTGGCCGCACATCATGGATGAAGTGAGCAGCGCGCTGCCCGCGTACACCTGGCTGACGTCGGTGTCGCAGACCAGCGCGCCGCCGGCACCGCCGGCCAGCGAAGGCCCCAAGAAGGGCGAGAAGAAGGACACGACGCAGGTCGCCGAGCTCATGAAGTTCCAGATCATCGGCAACACCGTCGACATCCAGGCGCTGACGCGCTTCATGAAGTTCCTCGAAGGGTCGCCGTTCATTCAGAACGTCACCCTGCAGCGCTCCACGCTGGTGATCGTCGAGGGGAAGCAGGTGACCGAGTTCCAGCTCAACGCCGAGTACCAGACGCCGGATTCCACGGCGATCAAGACCCGGCCCGTCACCCTCTCGGTGAGGTAGCGGCCATGGCCATCGGACCCACCTCCCAGAAAGACCAGATCAAGGTCGGCGTCGGCATCCTGGCGATCGCGGCCGCCGTCGCGTACTGGTACTTCGTGTTCGCGCCGAAGAGCCAGGACCTGGCCGCCCTCAAGACGCACGTCGCGACGCTCGACCAGTCGAACCAGCGCGCCAAGGCCGAGCTCGCCAAGGGGAGCGTCAACGACCTGCGCGAACAGGCGCGGCTCTATCAGCGCAACCTGCAGCTCATGCGCCAGCTGGTCCCGACGAGCAATGAAGTCCCCGCGCTGCTCGAGCAGGTGTCCACCGCCGCCCGCAAGGTCGGCCTCGACATCGCCACCGTGCAGCCGGAACCGGTCATCTCCGGCGATCAGTTCGACACCTATCGCTACAAGCTCACGATCAGCGGCAGCTACCATGACGTGGCCGAGTTCCTCGCCAACGTCGGATCGCTCACGCGGATCATCGCGCCGGTCAACCTGAAGCTGAATCCGCTCGCCGATCAGCGGCTGGCGGCCCGCAGGACCAAGGGTGAGGCCGCGCTCAACGCCGAGTTCGAGATCCAGACGTACGTCGCCAAGGCCGGCACGCCGGCCGACCGCACGGGCCAGAAGAGCGAGACCAAATCATGAACCGAGTCCATACCCTTCTCGCGACCGCGCTCCTGGCGACCGCCGCCGGCCTCCGTGCCCAGGCGGCGCCCGGCGGGACCGCGGCCAAGGCCGCGGCGCAGCAGGCCGCGAGCGCATCGGGCGCGCAGACCGCCAGGGCGCAGGGGACGCAGGCGCCCGCGAAGCCCGCCGCGCCCGCTCCGGCGCCGGCGAAGACGACGCCCGCGAAGACGACCGCGCCCGCGACGCAACAGGCCACCAAGCCCGCCGCACCCGCGCCCGCCAAGACGACGGCGCCCGCGACGCAACAGGCCGCGAAACCCGCCGCGCCCGCGCCCGCCAAGACGACGACGCCGGCGACGCAACAGGCCGCGAAACCTGCCGCGCCCGCGCCCGCCAAGACGACGGCGCCGGCGACGCAACAGGCCGCGAAACCTGCCGCGCCCGCGCCCGCCAAGACGACCG
>JBGPGH010000028.1:0-43208 GCA_041483735.1 Gemmatimonadaceae bacterium
GGGGGGGGGGGGGGGGGGGGGGGGGGGGG
Source organism: Gemmatimonadaceae bacterium (assembly GCA_041483735.1). Taxonomy (GTDB): domain Bacteria; phylum Gemmatimonadota; class Gemmatimonadetes; order Gemmatimonadales; family Gemmatimonadaceae; genus JBGPGH01. Next base: position 30 of record JBGPGH010000028.1, read on the forward strand.
GGGGGGGGGGGGGGGGGGGGCCCCCCCCCCCCCCCCCCGGCCGCCGCGACGGTGTTCCTCTCGGGCCGGGTGATCGATGCGGCGACCCGCGCGCCGCTCGCCGGCGCCGAGGTCGTCGCCATCGTCAAAGCCGGAGACACAGTTCGGACGCGAGCGGACTCGGCCGCCGCCTGGCGGCTCACCATCCGGGCTCAACCGTCGGACACGATCCGGATCCGCGGCCGCCAGCTCGGCTACGCACCAACCGTAGTGCGCATCGTCGCGGGCGAGTCGACGGCGCCAGTCACGCTCGTGCTGCGCACCGTGCCGCTCCCGCTCGACGCGGTGGTCGTGACCGCGGCGCGGCGGACGCAGCGGCTCACCGACGCGGTGCCGACCACGGAGATCGTCGGCCGGCGCGACATCGAGCAGAGCGGCGCGTCAGACGCCGCCGATGTGCTCACGAAACAGACCGGGATCGCGCTCGACGGCGGCGTTCCGGCGGGCGCCGGCCTGTCACTGCAGGGGCTGGGCAATCAGCACGTCCTGATCCTGCTCGACGGGCAGCCGATGGTGGGCCGGATCAACGGCACGTTCGACGTCTCCCGCATCCCGACGAGTATGATCGACCGGATCGAGGTGGTGAAGGGTCCACAGTCGACACTGTTCGGGTCCGACGCGATGGGCGGCGTGATCAACATCCTGACGCGCGATCCGCCCGCGGCCGGCGCGGGACTCGCGGGCGGCGCGAGCGTCGTGGGCGGCTCGCACGGCCGGCTCGATGCAACCGGGCACGCCTCGGGGACGAGCGGCTCGCTCGCGTACGACCTGGACGGCGGCCGGCGCCGGGATGGGCTGGCGCCAGGGGTGTCGGGCGGGAGCGGGAACGAGGCGGTGCGATGGGACGGGGCCGCGCGCGCCACCTGGCGGCTCGACTCGTCGCGGTCGCTGTCCGGGGGCGCGGTGGCCGTCCGCGAACGGCAGCGATACCGCATCGGGCAGCTCTTCCAGTTCTCGGACAACAACGCGGTGAACGCGCGGGCGGGCGCGACCTGGCTTTCCGATGGCGGTGTGCGCCGGTTCGAGCCGGTGCTCTACCTGTCGCGCTTCGACCACCTGTCCCGGGCCAGCCTCACGAATTCGCCGGCGTCGGACAGCGGCGCCCGCGACGTGCAACAGCTGGCCGAGCTGTCGTTGTCGTACGCCGGCCCGATGCGCGGGGCGATGATCGATGCCGGCGCCGACCTGCGGCACGACCGGATCCTCTCCGACCGGGTGCAGGGCCGGTCGCGGTCGCTGGACGCGGCCGAGCCGTATGCGCAGGCGACATTGGTCCGCGGCCCGGTGTCGATCGTGCCCGGCGCGCGCCTCACCTGGAGCGATGCGTGGGGCTTCAGCGCGGCGCCCCGCCTGGCGGCGCTCTATCGTCCCGTGGCGCAACTCGCGGTCCGCGCCTCGGCGGGGAGCGGCTATCGCGCCCCGGATTTCAAGGAGCTGTATCTCGATTTCGTGAACGCGGCGGCCGGGTACGCGGTGGCGGGCAATCCGGCGCTGCGTCCCGAGCGGTCGCGGAATGGTATGGTGGGCGTCGAGTGGTCGGGCGATTGGGTGTACTGGCGCCTGACCACGTTCCGCAACGCCTATCGCGACTTCATCGAGGCGGTGCTGGTGGGTCCGGGCAGCTATTCGTACGCGAACGTGGCACGGGGGAGCACCGCGGGCGCCGACGTGGACGCCGGCCTGACGCTGGCGGGCGGCCGCGCGCGCGCCGACGCGGGCTACTCGTTCCTGCGGACCCGCGACGACAGCACGCGGGCGTCGCTGCTGGGGCGGGCCGCGCACAGCGGGCACCTCTCGCTGGCGTTCCAGGTGCCACGCGGCGGTCCCTCGGCGAGCGTGATCGCGAGCTACACGGGCGCGACGCCCACGGCGCGCGACGCCACCGGCCGGGTCACCGCCCGGAGGCCGGCGTTCCCGAGACTGGACCTGCACGCCGCGCAGCGCGCCGTCCGCGGCCTGTCGTTCGAGGCGGGAGTCGACAACATCCTGGACCGGCGTCTGGGAGCGGACTGGCCCGGATTCACCGGGCGCGCGATCTACGCGGGGATGTCGTGGCGGGTCCCGCGTGGCGCGCGCTGATCCGCCGGCGGCCGCGGCGCAGGTCAGGCAGACCCCTACGTCGATCGCGAGTGACGCCTGACGGCGACCGGGAGCCGCCGTCACCACCATGGGACCGGATACAGGCCTCCACTCCGTGAGGCACCCATGGTCGTTCGCGATCCACCGCCCTCGCCGGCCCTTTCCCTGCACGACGTCATGCAGGCACGGCCCGGGAGCGCGCGCGTGCTGCGGCGGTTCGGGGTCGAGGCGCGGTCCGGTACGGAGACGCTCGGCGAGGTTGCGTTGCGCCACGGCGTCGACCTCGGCGAGCTGCTGCGGGCGTTGCGCGACGTCAAGACCTTCGGGCCGCCAGGATCGACGTAGTTCGCGGGGTCACGGACAGTCCCGAACGCCGGCCCTCCTCAGCGGAACCAGACGGTCAGTCCGGGCCGGATGAGCCAGGCGCCCGAATTGTCGCGACTCAGGCTGAGGGCGCCGCGCGCGCTCTCCGAGATGCGCCGCGCGACGCCCAACGTGGCGACCAACTCGCCGCCTGCCGCCTCGGGCACCACCGCAGCACCGCCGCCGGCGGCATCGGCGCTCTCTGCGCCAGAGGTGGCGACGTTGCCCAGGACCTCGCCGAACCATTGCCAGCGGCGCGACGCCACATACTCGGTCGCCGCCGCGAATGACACGAGATCGCTCAGCGGACCGGCTTCCGTTCTGCCGACCACCGTGTAGCCCACGTTGAGATGCGAGTCGAACCGACCGGTACGCCGGCTCGCGAGCAGATAGGCGGTGTAGTCGGTCTCGCCCGTGCCGATGAGCGAGCTGCGCGCGGTGGGGAACTTGATCTCGCCGGCGAGCGCGAAGGCGGGCAGCGACGTGGACTCCCGGCGCGCGAGGTAGACGAAGGTCGCCTCGAGGTCTCCCGGACCGGTGGCGCGCGCGCCGGCGCGGGGCCTGATGGCGGTGAACGGAACCGGCTCCAGCACGAACTCGAGGCGGGGCGTCAGGCCGAGCTCCAGGGCGAATGGGAGAGCGGACTCCCGGCCCTCGCGCGAGGACTGCCACTCATAGTTGATGCCGATCTCGTACCGCCCCGGGCGCAGGATCCGCGCCGTCTCCGTCTCGAGCATCTGCGCCCCGGCGATGCCCGGGCCCACCAGCAAGGCGATCACGGTGGCCGCACGAGGATATCGTGACATGAACGCTCCGAGTCGAACGGTGGCGGCGATCACGGATCGCGTCCCGGGCGGTGCCGTCCGGCCAGCAACCACGGCTGGACGGTGAGCGCCAGGCGCGGCGTCCGGGCCAGGCCCGCCGACGGGATCATCGGATAGAGCAGCTGCAGCTGGACCGTCGCGCGCTCGATGTGCGTTGGCGTGAGGCGCAGTCCGATCCCTGCCGCGACGAGGGTGGCAGGGGGCGCCTCGGCGCCACCGCTGACCGGATCCCAGCGCCGCGACATCGCGGCGACGCCGACGGCATCAAGGGAGTAGCCCCGGGTGGCCGCGGTCAGGCGCGCACTGCGCTCGAGGGAGGCGGAGAGCGCCACCTCGGCGAACCCGGTGGCCGGGCTTCGGAGCGCGGTGGTCGGATCGAACATGGCCAGCGCGCGGATATCGGGATCCGGGTTGTGCAGCTGCTCGCCCGCGACGCGGGCAATCCAGAGTCCGTTGGCGGCCGGCCGAAGCAGCTGCAGGGCGGCGCGGAGATCGGAGCCTCCCGACGTGGCATCGCCACCGAAGCTTGTCACCCAGGCATCGGCCATCACCACGCTCGATGCACGGGGCAGCCACGTGCCGCCCAGCCAGGCATCGAGGCGTGAGGCAGGAAGGCGCGCGGCCTCATCGCGGCCGCGGCCGGCGACGACCTCGGCCTCCACCCCGCGCGGAAGGTCGGCGATGCGCTCGTCAGGCAGGATCCAGGTGACCGGCTCAAAGCGGGTGCTGACTCGCGCGAACCCGATATTCACTCCGGCATACTTCCGGTGCACGGCGGCGGGGCCGAGCATGGAGGCGGCGCTGCGCGAAGTGAGGTCCGCGCGTTGTGTTTCCGCACCCGCGAGCAGATAGTCAGCATGCGACGGCGGGGCGTCGTCCCCATTCCACCGGCCCAGCCGGCGGCCGATGAGGAACCAGCTGCCGGCACGAGTGAACTGATCGGTCGGCAGAGACCGGGGTTCGCGTTCGGACTCGAACGCCATGCCTTCCGCGGTCCAGGCATCGGCCAGGCCGTGCGCGCGCGATCGCAGATCCAGGAAGAGCTGCGAGCCGTCCGCAAACTGACTGACGCCGACTTCGCCACTGGCGAGCCGGCCCGGGAGCGCGGGATCCCGGATGCTCTCGGCGAAGCCGAGCCGGGATCCGGTCCCCAGCACGGCGAGCCGCACCGACCGGCCGGTTCCGAGCAGATTCGACTCGCTGACGCCGACCGTGCTGCCGGTGGACCGGATCCGGACGACGGGGCGCTCGGACCAGGCGTCGCGCGTCTCAACACTGAGCCTGACGAGAAGCCGATCGCCGCTCCGGCAGCGCCGGACGCGCAGCACGGCGTCCTCGAGGATGCGCAACTGGCGGAGGCGACGGAGCGACTCGGCGATCCGCAGACTGTCGACGGTGTCGCCGGCGGCGAACAGGAGCTCGCGCCGGATGGTCGAGGGCCGCGTGGTGAAATGGAGGAGCGAGGCCGCGCGCGAACCCATGGGGAACCGGGGCGGGCTGGTGACGATCTCGACCGCGGCGATCGAATCACCCGAGGCGAGGCCCAGTGAGGTCCGCGTCGACAGGGAGTCGCAGCGCTGCGCCGCCAGCGCCGGCGGAACCGCCAAGGCGCCGATCAGGAATGCCGCGCCGCGGAGGCATCGCCCTCCGGTGCAGTTCGTCTCGCGCATCCGACTCCACAATGGGATTGTCGGAGAGTAACGCCGAGACCTGTCGGCTGGATTACAGAGAGTCCGGCCTGGTCTCCGGCGATTCCCGACGCGCGCCGGGCTGCAGCCCGCTCGCGAGCGCCGCGATCCCCCCGGCCTGGCCCGGGATCACCCAGGCCAGCCGGCCATTCCGGTCGATCAGGTAGACCGAGCCGGTGTGGGTGATCTCGCCCGTCGACACGTCCCGGGCGCGGGGCACTCGCCAGGCATCGAGGACGGCCTCGACCGTGTCGACGTCGCCGCCGAGGAGGTGGGCGTCGTCAGGCAGGTTCCATGATGCCGCGATCGACGGGAGCCGGTCCGGGGTGTCGCGCCACGGGTCGAGGGTCACGACCAGCAGGACCGGCCGGGGCGCCGCGTCAGGCAGGCGGGCGCGGGCCGCGACCAGGTCGTGCACCACCAGCGGGCAGACAGTCTGGCAATGGCCGTAGGCGAAGGCCAGCCAGACGGGCCGGCCCCGCAGCGATGAGAGACTGATCGCCGCGCCGCGCTGGTCGGTGAGCGCCAGCGCGGGCGCGGGCGTGTCGAGACGAACCGCCCGGGCGCTACCGACGTTGACGGCCGGATCGCCGGCGGACAACACGCCGGCGACGCGCCAGGCGGAGGCGCCGACTCCGAGCAGGAGGCCGGCCGACACCGCGCCCATCGTCAGGCGGCCCCGGCCCGACCGCCAGAGCAGACGGAGGCCGCCGGCCACCGAGTCGCCCCACACCGCGAACAGCGCGACGAGCATCCCCACCGGCTGCCCGATGAGCATGACCCAACCGCCGGCGTCGGGGAGGCCGTTGTGCGCGTCGCCAAAGCAGGCCAGCCGCGTGCGCACGAGCCACTCGGGCGCGGTCGTGGTGAGGGGCCAGAGCGCCAGCGCCCACCACGACACGGAGATTCCGAGTATCGCGGTGAGCGCCAGCAGCGAAATGTTGGTCCGGCGCACCGCCGTCAGCCGATCTTCCAGACGAAGGACAGCAGCTTCCAGTTCACGAAGTAATAGACGATGAAGGCGCCGAGGAAAACGAACACGATAACGAGCGTGCCCGGCGCCGGCCCCATCAGTCCGCTCCCGGGTCCGTGCAGCCGCGCGTTCTCGGCATCAACGTTGGGGCCGTGGCGGGGCGGCACGGCGATGCCTGACGGCACGCCCGACGCGGTCGCCAGCGCGGCCCCCTCCGGCAGCGCCTCACCGAAGAAGACCGACCAGACGGTGACCAGGATGTAGATCCCGCCGCCCACCGCCGCGATCAGCCCGCCGACCGCCATGATGCCGATCAGCAGGTCCACGGCGGGGTTGAACGGGACGTCGAAGGGCGCCTGGGAGAACGAAATGTCCCAGTGCCGGCGGGGGACGCCGAACGTGCCGGCGAAGGTCATCGCCAGCGAGAAGACGAGCATCCCGCCCGCGAACAGGTACGGCTGGATTCGGGCGAGCGGCCAGAACGCGACTTTCTTGCGGAAGATGAGCGGGATCACGTAGTAGGTCAGTCCCATGAAGGCCATCGCCGTGCCGCTCACCACGGTCGCGTGGAAGTGGCCCGGGATACGCAGCGTGTTGTGGGCGATGATGTTGATCTGCTCCGTGCCGAACGTGACGCCGGTGATCCCGCCCACGAACCCGAAGACGATGATCGAGAAGATCATGGAGCTGAACCCGGGATCACCCCACGGCGCCTTGCGGAGCCACTCGAACATGCCGGCGGTGTAGCCGCGCAGCCGCTGGCCGAGCTCGAGGCCGGCCGGCACGGTGAACCCGTGGATCATGCTGGCGAGCACCGCCATGTACATGAAGTAGCTCGTGTTCACGATCTTCCAGGCCGGACTGAGTCCCGGATCGACCAGCAGGTGGTGCGCCGACGCCATCGAGATGAACATGATGTAGAGCACGAACGCGGTGCGGCTGATCTTCTCGTTGAGCACCACGCCGCCCACGGTCAGGGCGCCGAGGAGGTACCACACCGAGACCATCGCCGACACGTTGATCTGCTGGGTGGAGTGGCCGAGCGCCCACCAGATCATCCGGTACACCTCCGGATCGACCTTCATCAGGCCAAGGGACCAGAGGAAGGTGGGGATGTAGATCGCGGCGCCGTGGAGGAGCGTGATGGCGGCGATGATCGCCGCCGTCGCGGCGCCGTAGGTGACCAGCGGCACCGAGCCCTGGTACGTCTTCTCGCGCTTCGCCACGACCAGCGTGGCGAAGAAAAGGGCGGTGACGAGGATGGCCCCCACGGCGAAGATGATCACGCCGAGGTAGTACAACGGGTGGGCGCGCAGCGGCACGTACGAGGTGAACAGGACGTCGGCGCGCCCGGTCCACATGGCCCATTCGACGATCAGCATGCCGCCAACCATCAGCACGAACGCCAGCCAGGCGATCTTCGGCGCGGCGACCCGGCTGTTGAGCAGGACGGCGCTGCCGAAGTAGAGAATGGCCATCTCGAAGAACAGGATGAAGAAGACCAGCATGGTCATCCCGTGCACGGTGAGCAGGCGGTAGAACCAGGTGGCGGGGAGCAGGTGTACCGCCTGCCAGCGCGTGAGGAGGACGAGGATCGCGGCGATGCCGCCGACGAGCAGCATGACGGTCGCGACCACGGCGTTGGCCTTGATCAGGGCTTCGGCATCCGAATGGATCTTGAGCCCGGTCGTCGGGCAGGTCCGGACGGTCGTCATCGGCTGATTCCTCCGACGGGAGTCTGGGCCACTTCACGGCCCTCCTGATCGGTCACGATGACCCGGCCCACCATGGTGTGGTGGCCGATGCCACAGAACTCGTTGCAGACGATGCGGAAGTCACCGGCCTCGGTGGGCGTCACGCGGAGCCCGTAGTCGTAGCCCGGCACCACCTGGAAGTTGATGTTCAGCGGATAGAGGCTGAAGCCGTGATTCACGTCGAGCGACGAGAGGTGGAGCGTGTACTGTGTCCCTTGCCGCAACTTCAGGATCGGCGTCCACTGCCAGCTCAGCCCCACGAGGTAGATGTCGCTCCCCGGCGGGGGCTGCACGATCGGGATTCCCTTGTCCATCCCCACCTGGTAGGACTTGATGAACGCTTGCGCCCGGGCGTAGTACGCGGCCGGATCGGTCCGGCCCCGGATGCCGGCGGGGTTCTGTCCGCCGCGCAGGTGCCAGAGCGGCATCATCGCGAACAGGACCATGCTCCATCCGAACGCGATCGCGACCCACATCTTCTCCGCCTTGTGGGCGGGCTTCCACCAGATGCCGGGTGGGGACTGGATGCCGGTATGGGTTTCCATGTCGTCCTCAGGGGAGCCTGGAGGTGGGCAGCGTCATGATCTCGTACATCCCCCAGCCGGTGTAGACGATCGCCATGATGACGATCCCCAGCGCCAGCATCAGGAAGATGTTGTCGTAGAAGCGTTGTCCAGCCGGGGCGCGTGCGCTGTCGCTCTGCGGTTGGGGCTGCGGCGCATCCACCATCGGGCCTCCCGATCGTGAGGGTCCGGCTTGCGTAAGGGAAATCCGTTCGGCCATTATGCCCCTTCCTGTCAGATGAGCAAGTGGGAGTTTGCCCGCTCCCCTTGTCAGGCAATCCCTGTCGCCCGGCAACACACCTCCGCTGATAGACTTCGGCCCATCATGAGACGGATCCTGCGCACCTTCGACCGCGGCGTTCAGCGGTTATTCGCCGCGGCCGATGCGCTGATGAACCGGCTCTATGGATGGCGGTTCAACCCGCTCTACCAGAGCGGGACGCTCACGGCCGCGCTGATGGTCGCGCTGATCGTGAGCGGACTGTACCTGCTGCTCTACTACCGGATTGGAGCGCCGTACGCGTCGGTGGCCCGCCTGACGGACCAGGTGTGGGTGGGCCGGTGGATCCGCGCGTTCCATCGTTATGCGGCCGATGCGGCGGTGGTCGCGGCGCTGCTCCACGCGCTGCGGATGTTCGCGCAGGGGCGCCGGTGGGGGGCGCGGGCGCTGGCCTGGACGTCGGGGCTGGTGCTCTTCTTCCTGGTGCTGGTGTGCGGCTGGACCGGCTACGTCATGGTCTGGGACACCTTCGGCGAATCGCTGGCCGTGGAGGGCGCACGGCTGCTCGACCTCCTGCCGATCTTCTCCGAGCCGATCAGCCGGGCGTTCGTGGGCGAGCATCCGCTGCCGGCGGCGTTCTTCTTCCTGAACCTCTTCCTCCACATCGCGCTGCCGATCGGGCTGGGGATCGTGCTCTGGGTGCACGTCTCGCGGCTGGCGCGGCCGGTCCTCTTTCCGCCGCGCCGCCTGACGACGTCGGTGATGGTGCTCCTGGTGGCGGTGTCGATCGCCTGGCCCATGCCGATGACGCCGGAGGCGTCGGCGTTCCGGCTGCCGGAGCGGACGGCGCTCGACCTGGCCTACGCGTTCTGGCTCCCTGCCTCACGAGCCCTGCCGGCCTGGGTCGCCTGGCTGGCCGGCGCCGCCGTGGCCCTGGTGGCGCTGCTCGTCCCGTGGTGGTCGCGGCCGGCGGCCGAAGCGCCGTCGGTGGTGGACGAGCGCTTCTGTACCGGGTGCACCCAGTGCGCGCTGGACTGCCCGTTCGAGGCGATCGCGATGCTGCCGCGCACCGATGGCCGGGCGCCGCTGGTCGCCCACGTGACGCCGGACCGCTGCGTGAGCTGCGGGATCTGCGCCGGCTCATGCGCGCCGATGGCGGTGGGTCCGCCGCGGCGCACCGGACGGGACCAGGTGGCCGAGCTCCGGGCGCTGCTGACGGCGCGTCCGCCCGGGCCGCGCGAGGTCGTGGTCGTGGCGTGCCGGCACGGCGCGGGCGGGGTGGCGGACGCTCCCCCCACCGACGGCGTGGTGGTGGTGCCGGTGGCCTGCGCCGGCGACGTTCACACCTCGGTGATCGAATTCCTGATCCGTGCCGGGGCCGCCGGCGTGCTGGTGGCCGCGTGTCCGCCCCGTGACTGCTGGCATCGCGAGGGACCGATCTGGCTCGAGCAGCGGGTCTATCACGATCGGGAGGCGGAGCTGCAGCAGCGCGTGGACCGGCGCCGCGTGTCGCTGGCGACGCTCGGCGAAGGTGAGTCCGGCGCCGCCCGCGCGGCGATCGCGGAGTTCCGCGACCGCGTGCTGGCGCTGGAGCGGCCCGGTGCCGAGTCGGCGATCGAGATCAGCGACATCTGCGATGAGCCGGATCCCGACCAGGTGGCGAAGGTGATGTCATGAGCGGCGCCGTCCGGCTGGTCATCGCCGCGGTGGCCGGAGCCGCGCTCGCCGCGGGCTCGGCGGCGATCTCGCGCGTGCCGGTGCACGGCTCCGCCGACCGCGGGGCCCGCCTCCGCCTCTCGTGGACGGCGCGCGGCGAACGGATCGAGCGGTGCCGCCGGCTCACCGACCAGGAGCTGGCGAACGTGCCGGTGCACATGCGGCAGCAGGAGATCTGCGAAGGCGCGGCGGCGCCGTACCGTCTGCTGGTGGGCCTCGATGGCGTTACGGCCGCGACCGACACGGTGATCGGGGCGGGCGCGCGGCACGACCGGCCGCTGTCGGTATACCGGGAGATCGTGGTCGAGCCGGGTCCGCGCCGGGTGACGGTGCGGTTCGAGCGGCTCACCGACAGCACCACCAGTCCCACGCCGTCCGACTCGGCGCGAGCCCGGGCGGCCGGCGGCGCGCCGCCGGAGGTCGACCGGTCCGCTCGTGCGCCGGGCGACTCGGAGGAGGCCGGCGCGGGGCGCGAACGCCAGGGCGGTGAGCGCGACAAGGGGCGCCGGGCGATCATTCCGCCGCGGCTGTCACTGGACAGCGTGGTGAATTTCGGCGAGCGTGAAGTCGTGCTCGCGACCTACGATCCCGCGGCGAGGCGACTCGTCCTGGTGCGCGCCGTGGCGGCCGCCCCACGCCCGCCGTGACCGCCCAGTCCGGCGACGCGCGCCGACTGCTCCGGCACACCCTGGCCACCGTCGCCTATCGCGGCGCCAAGGCGTGCCGCGGGGTGCCGCCCGGTTTCTCCACTTTCCGGCTGGGCGAGGGGACGCGCACGCCCGGCCAGATCCTCGCGCACCTGGGCGACCTGTTCGCCTGGGCGCTGACCCTCGCGAACGGGAAGGCGGCGTGGGTGGCCGCCGAGCCGGGCGCCTGGGACGACGACGTGACGCGCTTCCTGTCACTCGTCAGGCAGCTCGACGAGGCGCTGGCGCGGGGCCAGCCGCTGGCGTGCGGCGACGAGCAGCTCTTCCAGGGGCCGATCGCCGACGCCCTGACGCACATCGGCCAGCTGGCGCTGCTGCGGCGGCGTGCCGGCGCGCCGGTGCGGGGCGAGAACTACTTCGTCGCGGCCATCGAGGTGGGGCGGGTGGGCGCGGACCAGGCGGCGCCGCGCCGCGAGTTCGACTGAACGCAGGCGGTTGACGGGCCGGGGCCGGCGGGGTCATTTCCGCCACGCCCGTGGGGACGCGCTCAATGATTTCGCGACCTCGTGCGTAGCTGGGGGAGCATCCGTCCCCCGCCTCCCTCCCCACACCATCGGACCTCATGCGCGCCCTGTCCCTGCCCTGCCTCGCTCTCCTCCTCGCCGCCGGCGCCGCGCAGGCGCAGCCGAACTACGCGCGCGCCGAGCAGCTGCTGCCGTGGAATACGACCAACCGGGTCACCGGCGACGCGGTGAATCCCACCTGGTACCTCGATGGCACCCGCTTCTGGTACCGGAACCGGACGCGCGGCGGCGCCGAGTTCGTGACGATCGATCCGGTGAAGAACCTGCGGAGCCCGCTGTTCGACAACGGACGGCTGGCGGCGGCGATGACGGTGGCGAACGACACGAGCTATGACCCCGCCAAGCTGCCCTTCCTCGACTTCAAGTTCGCGGACGACGGCCGGAACGAGCGGGTGATCGAGTTCAACGCGACGCGCAAGAAGTGGTCGTGCGACATCGTGTCGTACGCCTGCACGGTGAAGGACACGACGGCGAGCGAGGTGCCCTTCGTCCTCTCCCCGGACAAGAAGTGGGAAGCGTTCGTGGTGAAGAACAATGTCTACGTGCGCCCGCGGGGCGGCGGCGACTCGACCCAGCTCACCACCGACGGGGTCGAGGACTGGTCGTACGGGCTGGGCGCGCTACGTCCCCAGCAGCTGCTCCAGACGCGCCAGCAGCCGCGACGCCCGGGGATCCGCTGGTCGCCGGACGGTAAGAAGCTGGCCGTGGCGCGGACCGATGAGCGCCGCGTGGGACGCATGTACTACATCTCGTACACGACGCAGCGTCCGCGCAGCTTCTCGCAGCCCTATGCGTTGCCCGGTGACTCGATCGTGCCGGTGCCACAGATGTACATCATCGACGTCGCGGCCAAGTCGAGCGTGCCGGCGAAGATCGCGCCGGCCCCCAACCTGCTGTTCATGTCGGGCTCGGCGCGCGACTCGCTCTGGGGTGATGGCTCGGACAAGCTGTACATCGCGTATCAGACTCGCGCGTCCAAGAGCCTGTACCTCGCGGCGGTCGATGCCGCCAGCGGCGACAGCAAGGTCATCGCCCGCGACACCGGCAAGACGTTCGTCGAGACCAGTCCCACCGATCCGGCCTGCTGGTACACGACGAAGGACGGGAAGGAAGCGATCTGGTGGTCGGAGCGCGACGGCTGGGCGCACCTCTACCGCTACGGCGCCGACGGGAAGGTGATCAACCAGATCACCTCCGGGCCGTGGGCGGTGGGCGCGGTGCAGAGCGTCGACGAGACGACGCGCACGGTCTACTTCACCGCCCGCGGCCGCGAGGCCGGCCGGAATCCGTACTACGCGCACCTCTACAAGGTGGGCTTCGATGGCTCGGGGCTGACGCTGCTGACGCCGGAGGACGCCAACCACCGGATCGAGTTCGCCCCTAACGGCAAGTATTTCGTGGACGCCTACTCGCGGATCGAGACGGCGCCGGTGAGCGTCCTGCGCGGCGCCGACGGGCACATCATCCGCCAGCTCGAGCAGGCGGACGTGTCGCAGATCGCCGAGATCGGGTGGCGGCCGGCGAAGGTGTTCACGGCCAAGGCGCGGGACGGCGTGACCGATCTCTACGGCGTGATCTACCTGCCTCCAAACCTCGACAGCACCCGGAAGTATCCGATCATCGACAACATCTATCCGGGGCCGCAAGTGGGGAGCGTGGGCCAGTGGTCGTTCAAGAGCGGGGGCGAGCCGTTCTCGCTTGCCGAGTTAGGCTTCATCGTGGTCCAGATCGACCACCTCGGCACCCCGCTGCGGTCGAAGGCGTTCCACGACAACTACTACGGCAACTTCGGCGACAACGGGCTGCCGGACCACATCGCGGTGATCAAGCAGCTGGCGATCCGCTATCCGTTCATCGACATCGACCGGGTGGGGATCTTCGGTCATTCGGGCGGCGGGTTCGCGTCCACCGATGCGATTCTCCGCTTTCCCGACTTCTTCAAGGTCGCGGTGAGCGGCGCGGGGAATCACGACAACCGCAGCTACAACATCTACTGGGCCGAGAAGTACCAGGGGCTGATGAAGAAGGACACGGTGCGGAAGACGGACAACTTCGAGACATCGGCGAACGCGACGATGGCGAAGAACCTGAAGGGGCGGCTGCTCCTGATGCACGGCGACATGGACGACAACGTGCATCCGGCGATGACCATCCAGATGGTCGACGCGCTGATCCGCGCCAACCGGAGCTTCGACCTGATCATCGCGCCCAACCGCCCGCACTCGCTCACCGAACCGTATTTCATCCGCCGGCGCTGGGATTACTTCGTCCAGAACCTGATGGGCGTCGTGCCGCCGCGCGACTACGAGATCGTGCGGCCGGTAGGCGCGCCCGGCGCCGACGACAACCAGACGCCGGACGACGTCGACGAATGGTCCGAGCCCTGGATCGAGCCGGTGCAGGTGTGGCTGCCCGGCCGTCCGTAATGGAGGCACGCCGATGAGTCCCCGCTCCCTGTTCATCCGCCGCGCGGCTCGCCTGACAGCGGCCGCGGGCGGGCTGGCGCTGGCGTGCGGCCGGGCGCCGTCCCCGCCGCCAGTCCCGCCGGCGGCGCCGGCTCGTGAGGCGGCGGCCGACGTCTATCCCGGGGCCGACTGGGAGCGGATCGCCGATCCGGTGGCGGCCGGGTGGAGCGCGGCCTGGCTCGACTCGGTCCGGACCACGGTCGGGGCGATGAAGACCACGGCGCTGGTGGTGGTGGAGCATGGCCGGGTGGTCCTGACCTACGGTGACATTACGCGGCAGAGCTATCTCGCGTCGGTGCGCAAGAGCGTGCTGTCGATGCTCTATGGGATCGAGATCGCGCGGGGCCACATCGACACCAGCAGGACGCTCAGCCGGCTGGGGATCACCGACGTGGGCGGCCTCCTCCCCACCGAGGTGAACGCGACCGAGCAGGACCTGCTCGGCGCCCGCTCGGGGGTCTTTCATCCGGCGTCGTATCCCGGCGACTACCTGGCCGAGGCGCCGCCGCGAGGCTCCCAGCCGCACGGGACGTACCAGCTGTACAGCAACTGGGACTTCAACGTCCTGGGCGCGATCTTCGAGCAGGAGACCGGGCACAACATCTACGACGCCGTGGAGCAGGAGATCGCGAAGCCGATCGGGATGCAGGACTGGCGGCGCGACCTGCAGCACAAGGAGGGCGACTCCACCCGCTCGAAGTTCCCCGCCTACCCGATGTGGTTCACGACCCGCGACATGGCGCGGATCGGGTACCTGATGCTGCGCGAGGGGCGGTGGCGCGACCAGCAGCTGGTGCCGCGCGACTGGGTGCGCTTCAGCACGCACGCCGTGACGCCGATCGGCCAGATGAACCCGGCGCCGCTCCGGCGCGGCCGGTTCGGATACGGCTACCTCTGGTGGGTGTTCGACGGCCCGTGGAACAGCGGTCCGTACGAGGGCGCGTACAGCGGCGTGGGCGCGGTGGGGCAGTACATCACCGTGATCCCGAAGCTCGATCTCGTCGTGGCGCACAAGACCGCGCCGTCGCGGGACCTCACCGGCGTGTCGCAGCGCGAGTATTTCGCCCTGCTCGACCGGATCGTGGCGGCGCGCACCGGCGCGCTGCCGCGCCCCTCGGGGCCGGGCATCCCGCCGTACGACCTGCTGATCCGGAACGGGACGATCGTCGATGGCACCGGCGCGCCCGGCTACCGCGGTGACGTCGCCGTGCTCGGCACCCGGATCGCGCTGGTGTCGCGCACACCGCTGGAGCCGGGCGCCGCCCTGCGGACGATCGACGCCACAGGCCTGGTGGTCGCCCCGGGGTTCATCGACCTGCACGCGCATATCGAACCGCTGTTCTCGATGCCTGACGCGGAGAGTCACGTGAGGCAGGGCGTGACGCTGGCGCTGGGCGGCCCCGACGGCGGCGGACCGTGGCCGTTCGGCGCCTGGCTGGACTCCGCCGATCGCGCCGGCCTGGGGATGAACGTGGCCTTTCTCACCGGGCACAACACCATCCGCCGGACGGTGATGGGCACCGCCGACCGCGCCCCCACCGCCGACGAGCTGGCGCGGATGCGCGGAATGGTGGCGCAGGCGATGGGTGAGGGCGCGTTCGGGCTCAGCACCGGGCTGCGCTACGTCCCCGGCTTCTACGCGAAGACCGACGAGGTGATCGCGCTGGCCGCGGTCGCCGCCGACTCGGGCGGGATCTACACGTCGCACCTGCGCGAGGAGGGCGTCGGCCTGCTGCAGGGCGTGGCCGAAGCGCTGGAGATCGGGCGCCAGGCGCACATCCCGGTGATCCTCACGCACCACAAGGCGATCGGGCGGAAGATGTGGGGGAAGAGCGTGACGACCCTGGCGATGGTCGACTCGGCGCGCGCCGCCGGCACCGACGTGATGATCGATCAGTATCCGTACACGGCGAGCTCCACGGGGCTGGACGTGCTGGTGCCGCCGTGGGCGCTGGCCGGCGGCGACAGCGCGCTGAAGCGGCGGCTGGCCGTCCGGGCGCTGCGCGACAGCATCACCCGCGGCGTGGTGGACTACCTGCTCAACGACCGCGGCGGCGGCGACCTGAAGCGGGTGCAGTTCGCGCGGGTCCGCTGGGACAGCACGCTCGAGGGGAAGACGCTCTACGACTGGGCGGTGCGGCGCGGGATCCGGCCGACGCCGGCCCGGGCGGCGCCGCTGGTGCTCGAGGGGGTGCTCAACGGCGGCGCGTCGATGGTCTTCCACGTGATCGACGAGGGCGACGTGCGCCGGATCATGGCGCACCCGCAGACGATGATCGCCAGCGACGGGCGCCTCACGAGGCCCGGCGATGGCGTGCCGCATCCGCGCGCGTACGGCACCTTCCCGCGGGTGCTGGGCCACTACGTGCGGGACGAGCACGTGCTGACGCTGGAGCAGGCGGTGCGGAAGATGACCGGGATGCCGGCGGCACGGCTGGGGCTCACCAACCGCGGCTGCATCCGCGACGGATGCGCGGCCGACCTGACGCTGTTCGACCCGGCCACCGTCCGCGACGTGGGGACGTTCGAGGATCCGCACCACTATCCGGAGGGCATTCCCTGGGTGATCGTGAACGGCCAACCGGTCGTCGCGGGCGGGGAGTTCACCGCCGCGCGCCCGGGGCGGGTGTTGCGACGCCCGCCACGGCCGCAGGCGGGAACGCGCTGAGCGCGTCCCCGCCCCCGGCCGGACCCTCCCCTCGCGCCGGGGCCGGTCGCGACCCATCTTAGCCGACCAGCCCCGGACGTCCGCACCTCCAGGAGGCGCCATGCCCGCTCCGGCCACGACCGCGACCGCCCAGGCAGCGGGCCGCAAGCCGCGCGACGACGAGATCGACGCCTTTGGCCTGACCCATCCGGGCAAGGTGCGCCAGGACAACCAGGATCACTTCCTGATCTGCTCGCTGCGCAAGCAGGTGGTGGTCCACCAGAGCAGCCTGCCTGACGAGTCCAGAACCGCGGCCGGCAGCGAGCGCCTCGCCTTCCTGGCGATGGTCGCCGATGGCGTCGGCGGCGGCGCCGCCGGCGAGGAGGCCAGCCGGCTGGCGGTCGAAGCGATCACCGACTACGTGTCGCACAGCATGCGCGCGTACTACGCCGCCGAGGCGGCCAGCGACGAGGAGTTCTCGCAGGCGCTCGAGGCGGCGGCGCTGGGGTGCCACCAGAAGCTGCTGCAGCGCGGCGACGAGACCCCCGACGCCCACGGCATGGCCACCACGCTCACCCTCTGGCTCGGCGTCTGGCCGCGCGCCTGGCTCCTCCAGGTGGGAGACAGCCGCTGCTACCTGCTCCGGAACGGCGAGCTCGCGCAGATTTCGCGCGACCAGACCATGGCGCAGGAGCTCTTCGACCTGGGCGTGTTCACGCGGCACGACATCTCCACCACGCCGCTCCGCAACGTCCTGTCCAGCGCCATCGGGGGATCCCAGACCGCGCCGGTGGTCACCCGGATGACCCAGGAGTGGGGCAACGTCGGGCTGCTCTGCAGCGACGGGCTGACCAAGCACGTCCCCGACTCGCGGATCCGGGAGCGACTGCTCGCCATGACGTCGGCCCGGCAGGTCTGCGAAGCGCTGGTCCAGGATGCGCTCGATGCCGGCGGCACGGACAACATCACCGTGCTGGTGGGCCGCAGCGTGCAGCGCCCGGGCGGCTGAACGTCACCGGAGCCCGGCGGAGGTGAGCCATGGCCTCGTCTGAGGGGCCGGCGGTGGCCGGCTCGATCGAGCGCAAGCCGACCGACGACGAGATCGACGTCTTCGGACTGACCCATCCGGGCAAGGTCCGGAAGACCAACCAGGATCACTTCCTGCTGGCCTCGGTGCACAAACGGGTGGTGGTGCACCTCACGAGTCTCACCGACGTGGCCCACCTGCCGTTCGGCGAGGAACGGCTGGCGTTCTTCGCGGTGGTCGCCGACGGCGTGGGCGGCGGAGACTACGGCGAGGAAGCGAGCCGGATCGCGCTGGAAGCGGTGATGCAGTACGTCACCCGCAGCATGCAGTGCTACTACCAGTCCGACGCGCGCGAGGGAGAGTTCATCGACTCGCTGCAGACGGCGGCGATGCAGTCGCACGCGATCGTCCGCGAGCGCGCCGAGGGGTACCCGGGCGCGAGGAGCATGGCGACGACGCTGACGCTCTGGATGGGCGTGTGGCCGTGGATCTACCTCCTGCAGGTGGGCGATTCGCGGTACTACATCTACCGGGACGGGAAGCTCAGCCAGATGACCCGCGACCAGACGATGGCGCAGGCGCTGCTCGATCAGGGCGTCTTCTCGCACAGCGAGGATTTCCAGAAGAAGTGGGGCCACGTGCTGGCCAGCGCGATCGGCGGGCCGCAGACCGCGCCGGTGGTGACCCGGATCGCGTCCGACTGGCGCAACGTCCACCTGATGTGCAGCGATGGACTCACCAAGCACGTCCCCGACGAGCGCATCGCGCAGCGACTCGGCGAGATGACGTCGGCCAAACAGGCGTGCGAGGCGCTGGTCCAGGATGCGCTGGACGGCGGCGGCACCGACAACATCACCGTCATCGTCGGCCGGTCCGTCCCCAAGGGCGGCGCCCCGGCCGCATCTCCATAGTCCCCCGGACAGGTCCCCATGATCCCGTCGCATGCCTCACGACTCGCGGCACAGGGCCGCCTCGCCACGCTGGCGGCCGCGCTCGTCACCGCGGCCACCGTCGCCGCCCCCGCCCGCGCCCAGCAGGCCGCCGACGTCCTGATTCGCGGCGGCACGGTGGTGGATGGCAGCGGCGCCGAGCCGCGCCAGGCCGACGTCGCCATCCGCGGCGACCGGATCGTGTTCATCGGCGACGCGACCCGGGCCCGGGTCACCGCCACGCGGACCATCGACGCGACCGGACTGATCGTCGCGCCGGGGTTCATCGATCCCCACACGCACACCCTCGAGGATCTTTCGAACGCCATCCGGCGCGGCAACCTCGATTACCTGATGCAGGGCGTCACGACCGTCATCACCAACAACGATGGCGGCGGCACGATCGCGATCGGCCAGACGCTGGCCCACTGGGACTCGACCGGGATCGGCACCAACGCCGCGCTCCTCATCGGCGAGGGCTCGGTGCGCCGGACCGTGATGGGGATGTCGGCGGCGGCGCCGACGCCCGCCCAGCTCGACTCGATGCGGGCCCTGATCGCCCGCGGGATGCGCGACGGCGCGCTGGGGATGTCCACCGGGCTGTACTACGCGCCGGGCAGTTATGCGACCACCGAGGAGGTCATCGAGCTCGCGAAGGTGGCGGCGGCGGCCGGCGGCTACTACGACAGCCACCTGCGGGACGAAAGCTCCTATACCATAGGATTGCTGGCGGCGGTGTCCGAGGCGCTCCGGATCGGGCGCGAAACGCGGATACCGATCCACATCTCGCACATCAAGGCGCTGGGCGCCGACGTCTGGGGCCAGTCCGACAGCGTGATCGCGCTGGTGCGGGCCGCGCAGCGCGAGGGGATCACGGTCACCGCGGACCAATATCCGTACACGGCCTCGGGGAGCAGCGTGGGCGCCTCACTCCTCCCCCGCTGGGCAGAAGCTGGCGGCCGCGACTCGCTGCGGGCCCGGGCGGCCGACTCGGCGACGCGGGCGCGGCTGGTGACCGACATGCGCGACAACCTGCGGCGGCGCGGCGGCGCGGCGTCGCTGCTGATCACCTCGACGCGCGACACGACGATCCTCGGCCGGACGCTGGCGCAGGTGTCCGAATCGCGGAAGGCGGACCCGATCGACGCCGCCCTGGCGATCATCCTGAACGGCGACGCGGGGGTGGCGTCGTTCAACATGCAGGACGCCGACATCGCGAAGTTCATGGTCCAGGACTGGGTGATGACCGGCTCCGACGGCTCGGACGGGCATCCCCGGAAGTACGGCACCTTTCCGAAGAAGCTGCGGGACTACGTGTACGCGAAGCGGCTGATCACGCTCCCGTTCGCGATCCGGCACAGCGCCACCACGGCCGCCGACGCGTTAGGTATTCCGGAGCGCGGCGCGCTGCGCCAGGGGTTCTTCGCCGACGTCGTCGTCTTCGACCCGGCCACGATCGCCGACCGGTCGACCTACCAGCGCCCGGACCTGCTGGCCATCGGGATGCGCTACGTGCTGGTGAACGGGGTGCTGGCCGTGGATGGCGGCGCCTCGACCGGCCGGATGGGCGGGCGCGCGCTCCGGCGCCCCACGACACGTCGTTAGGACCTGCACCGCCCGCGCCGCCGGGATGCGGCGCGCCGGTCAGGGATTCCTTGACAGGCGTGGGAGGGACCCGCCGCTTGAAGGAAGCCGCCACCGGCTGAGTATTTCCGGATTCGTACCCATCCTCCACCCATCCCGGAGCGTCGATGTCCTCCCGCCTGGAGAGCTTCACGTACGATGACGCCATCGTACGGAAGTTCCTGATCGCCACGTTCGTCTGGGGCCTGGTCGGCATGCTGGTGGGACTGCTGATCGCCCTGCAGCTCGCGACGCCGGCGATGAACGCCGGCCCCCTGCTCAGCTTCGGCCGGCTCCGGCCGCTGCACACCAACGCCGTGATCTTCGCGTTCGCGGGCAACGCGTTCTTCACCGGCGCCTACTATTCCACGCAGCGGCTGCTCAAGGCGCGAATGTTCTCCGATGCGCTGAGCGCGGTCCACTTCTGGGGCTGGCAGCTGATCATCGTCGCCGCGGCCCTCACGCTCCCGTTCGGCTACACGCAGGCCAAGGAGTACGCCGAGCTCGAGTGGCCGATCGACATCGCGATCGCGGTGGTCTGGGTGGTGTTCGCGATCAACTTCTTCGGCACCATCGCCAGGCGGCGCGAGCGGCACCTCTACGTCGCGATCTGGTTCTACATCGCCAGCATCGTGACCGTGGCGATCCTGCACATCTTCAACAACCTCGCCATCCCCGCCGGCCCGCTCAAGTCGTACTCGATCTACGCCGGCGTGCAGGACGCGTTCATGCAGTGGTGGTACGGGCATAACGCGGTCGCCTTCTTCCTCACCACGCCCTTCCTCGGCCTGATGTACTACTTCATGCCGAAAGCCGCCGACCGGCCGGTGTTCTCGTACAAGCTGTCGATCCTGCACTTCTGGACGCTGGTCTTCATGTACATCTGGGCCGGCCCCCACCACCTGCACTACACCGCGCTCCCGGAGTGGGCGTCGACGCTCGGCATGCTCTTCTCGGTGATGCTCTGGATGCCGTCGTGGGGCGGGATGATCAACGGCCTGCTCACCCTGCGCGGCGCGTGGCACAAGGTGGTCGAGGACCCGGTCCTCAAGTTCTTCGTCGTCGCGGTGACCGCCTACGGCATGGCGACCTTCGAGGGACCGATGCTCTCGGTGAAGAGCGTCAACGCGCTCGCCCACTACACCGACTGGATCATCGCCCACGTCCATACCGGTGCGCTCGGCTGGAACGGGTTCCTGACGTTCGGGATGGTCTACTGGCTGCTGCCGCGCGTCTTCCAGACCGGCCTGCACAGCAGGAAGCTGGCGGAGGTCCATTTCTGGCTGGCGACGTTCGGGATCATCCTCTACGCCACCGCCATCTATAGCGCCGGCGTGACGCAGGGCCTCATGTGGCGCGCCTTCGACGAGACGGGCCGGCTCCAGTACCCCGACTTCATCGAGACCACCATGCGGCTGATCCCGATGTACTGGGTCCGCGCCGCCGGCGGTCTGCTGTACATCGGGGGGATGCTGCTCTTCGGCTGGAACATCCTGATGACCTGGCGGAAGCGGCCGGCGACGTACGAGGTGCCGGTCATCCAGGCGGCGGCGCTGGAGCCGGCGGTCGCCGAGCCGGCGCCGGCCCACGCGCCGGCCGGGGTGCTGGCGCGGTTCATGTCCGCCGCCTGGCACCGCACCTGGGAGCGCCTGCCGGTCACCTTCACCGTCATGACCGCCCTCGCGGTGATCGTCGCCTCACTGTTCGAGATCATCCCGACCTTCCTGATCAAGTCGAACGTCCCGACGATCGCCTCGGTGAAGCCGTATACGCCGCTCGAGCTCGCCGGCCGCGACCTCTACATCCGCGAGGGGTGCTTCAACTGCCACTCGCAGATGATCCGGCCCTTCCGGCACGAGACCGAGCGCTATGGCGAGTACTCGAAGCCGGGCGAGTTCGTCTACGACCATCCCTTCCTCTGGGGCTCGCGCCGGATCGGGCCGGATCTCGCCCGCGAGGGGGGCAAGTACCCCGACCTGTGGCACGTGCGGCACATGCAGGACCCGCGGTCGATCACCGCCCGGTCGATCATGCCAAAGTACCCGTGGATGCTCACCAACCGGATCGACTTCGACGGCATCCAGCGCCGCGTGGATGTGATGGCCATGCTCGGCGTCCCCTACGGCGACGCCGTCAACCGGGCGCCGCAGATGGCGCGCGCGCAGGCGGCGCGAATCGCGTCAGGCATCGCCGCCGAGGGCGGGCCGGCCGGCCTCGACGACAAGGAGATCGTCGCCCTGGTGGCCTACCTGCAGCGGCTGGGCACCGACATCACCAGGACCACCGCGCAGGCCCCGCCCCGGCTGCCTGACGCGGCAACACCCGGGCCGGCCCCGTCAGGCACCAGGCCGGCGACACCGGGAGGATTCTGACATGCGACTCTCCGACATCATGGGCCACGCCGACCTGGCCGGCTACGCCGAGGTGGCGCTGGTGCTCTTCCTGCTCGCCTTCCTGGTGATCGCGATCGCCGTGCTCGCGCCCGGGCGGGCGAAAGAGTGGGAGCGCGCCAGCCGGTTGCCGCTGGAGGATCCGCCGCGTCAGACACCGCCATCGCCCGGCGCCCCGCCCACCGATCCATCCATCTCACCCGCCGCAGGCGCAGGAGCCCGGCCATGAGCGACATCCGCAGCCCGTCCGACTCCCCGACCACGCCCGGCGGTGACGGCCAGGACCGGGGAGCGCCCACCGGCCGCCTGCTCGACCACGAGTACGACGGCATCCGGGAGTACGACAACCCGCTCCCGAAGTGGTGGCTCTACATCTTCTACGTCACCATTCTCGTGGTGCCGTGGTACTACCTGAACCCCGGCGGACTGGGATCCGGCCCGCCGCGCACGGTCGCCTACGAGCAGGAAATGGCGGCGGCCCGGGCGCGACAGCCGGCCGTCGCTCCCTCGTCAGGCATGACCGAGGAGGCGCTGGCCGCCCGGGCCGGCGATCGCGCCACCCTCGAGCTCGGCAAGGCGACGTTCGCCACCAACTGCGCCGTCTGCCACCGACCCGACGCCGGCGGGCTCATCGGCCCCAACCTCACCGACGACTTCTGGCTCCACGGCGGCACGCACCTGGCGATCCTGACCACCGTGACCGACGGCGTGCTCGACAAGGGCATGCCCGCGTGGGGGAAGCTCCTCAAGCCGGAGCAGGTGACGGCGGTGGCGGTCTACGTCTCCACGCTGCGCGGCACCAATCCGCCCAACCCGAAACCGCCGCAGGGCACGAAGGCCGGAGCGCCGTGACCTCAGTCGTTGCGCCGCAGCGCGTCCTGTCCACGCTCAACCTGGACGGGTCGCGGCGTTGGCTCCGCCCCAAGTGGTCGCGGGGACGGTACGCCACGATGCGGCGGATCGTGGCGTACGTGCTGATGCTGGTCTTCCTGCTGGTCCCGCACCTGCGGCGGCACGGCAAGCCGCTCTTCCTCCTCGACCTGCCTCGGCGCGAGTTCACGCTCTTCGGGACGACCTTCCTGCCGACCGACACGCTCCTGCTGATGCTGCTGATGGTGTCGATCGCGATCGCGATCTTCCTCCTCACCGCCCTGTTCGGGCGGGTCTGGTGCGGGTGGGCGTGTCCGCAGACGGTCTACATGGAGTTCCTCTTCCGGCCTATCGAGCGCCTGTTCGAGGGCGGGCGCAGCGGGTCGCTGGCCCTCGACAAGACGGGCGGGCTGCATTGGCGCCGGGTCATGAAATGGGGCGTCTACCTTGTGCTCTCGCTGGTGCTCGCCCACACCTTCCTCGCCTACTTCGTGGGCGTGGACCAGCTCGCGATTTGGGTGCGCCGCGCGCCCACCGAGCACTGGACGTCGTTCATCATCATGGCCGGGACCACGGCGGCGATCTTCCTCGATTTCGCCTGGTTCCGCGAGCAGACCTGCGTGGTCGCCTGTCCCTACGGCCGCCTCCAGTCGGTGCTCCTCGACCGCCAGTCTCTGATCGTCGGCTACGACACGCGGCGCGGCGAGCCGCGGGGCAAGCTGGGCAGCGGCGGCGTCCGCAACCGGCTGCCGGTGATGGGTGACTGCATCGACTGCGGCGCCTGCGTCATCACCTGCCCCACCGGGATCGACATCCGCGACGGGCTGCAGATGGAGTGCATCCACTGCACCCAGTGCGCCGATGCCTGCGACTCGATCATGGACAAGATCGGCAAGCCGAGGGGGCTGATCCGCTACGCGACGCGCGACGCGTTCGACGGCAAACGCCTGACGATGCTGCGACCCCGGGTGGTGCTCTACCCAGCCGCCCTCGTCCTCTTTGGCGGGCTGTTCGCCTGGAACCTGGGCACCCGTGCCGGCGCCGACGTCACCGTGCTGCGGGGACGCGGCGAGCCGTACACCGAGCAGCCCGGGCACCAGGTCGCCAACCAACTGCGGATCAAGATCGTGAACCGCTCGTCCGGCCCGCGCAGCTACCTGCTGGAGCTCGCCGGCGGCGGGGCGGTGCGGCTGATCGCTCCCGGCAACCCGGTGGCGCTCGACGCCGGCCGCACCGCCGAGTCGGTGATCTTCCTGGTGGCGCCGCGTGAGGCATTCGAGCACGGCGAGCTCACCGTGACGCTGCGGGTGAGCGACGGCACCGGCTTCGTGACCACCATCCCGTACCGGCTGGTGGGCCCGGAGCCTGACGAGCACGAGCGCGAACACGAGGAGGGCCACCGATGACGCTCCCCCGGGGCTGGCGCTGGCCGGCGGCGATGGTCGCCGTCCTGGTGATCACCGTGGCCGCGAACGGGATGCTCTGGTACGAGGCGAACAGCGACCCGGCGTTCGCGGTGGTGCCTGACTACTACGACAAGGCGCTCCACTGGGACGCGCACATGGCGCAGGACGCCCGCAACCGCACCCTCGGCTGGCGCCTGGCGGCCGAGCTCGGTGCGCCGGTGCGGGCCGGCCGGACGCTCGAGGTGTCGCTCGCCGACTCCGCCGGCCGGCTGATCGAGGGCGCGACCGTCCGCGTCGCCGCCGTCCGGGTCGCCCGCTCCGCCGATGAGGTCCGCGCGGTCGCCGCCCCGCGGGCCGGCGGCGGCTACTCGGCCACCCTGCCCGATCGCGGCGCCGGCCGGTGGGAGCTGCGCTTCGACGTCACCCGCGGCGGCGATCACTTCACCGCCACCATCGTCGTCGATGCGGCGGCAGCCCGCGAATGATCGCCCTCGCCGCCGCCGTCTTCGCCGCCAGCCTGCTGGGGAGCGTGCACTGCGCCGGTATGTGCGGTGCCTTCGTCTGCTTCTACGCCGGCGCCGACGCCGATCGGCCGGCGAGCCGGTGGAGCCACGCCGCCTACAGCCTGGGTCGCCTGACGACATACCTGGCCCTGGGAACGGTGGCCGGCGCGATGGGGGCGGCCGTCGACCTCGGCGGCCGGGCCGCCGGCGTCGGCCGACTGGCCGCGATCGTGGCCGGCGTGCTGATCACCGCCTGGGGCGCGTCGACACTGCTGGCGTTGGCCGGTGTCCGCGTCCCCCGGCCCCGCCTGCCGGCCGCGGTGCAGCGGGCCGTCGGCGCCACGCTGCACCTGATCGCGCACGTGGCCCCCGTGAGGCGGGCGTACCTCACCGGCCTGACGACGACCCTGATACCCTGCGGCTGGCTCTATGCCTTCCTGGTGACCGCCGCGGGGACCGGCAGCGCGGCGCGCGGCGCCGCCATCATGGCCGTCTTCTGGTCCGGGACCCTGCCCATGATGGTCGCGCTCGGCGTCGGCGCGCGGCGGCTCGCCGGCCCGGTGCGGCGCCGGATCCCCGCGCTCAGCGCCGCGGCGCTGGTCGTGATCGGACTCCTGACCGTGGCCGGCCGGATGGCCGCACCGCACCTCACCCGTCCGCACGCCGGCATGACTCCGATCGTCCATGACGCCGCTCGCTGACGCGGTCGCTCTCCCCCCTCCGGCGTCCCGGGCGGGCGGCCACGAACGCCCGGCCACGGCGCGCGACGCCGCCTGTACCCATTGCGGGCTTCCCGTCCCGGCCGGCCTCGTGGTGCCTGACGAGTCGCGGCAGTTCTGCTGCGGTGGCTGCCGCGCCGTCTGGCAGATCCTGCACGAGCACGGGCTCGAGGGATACTATCGCGTGGCCAACCGCCGCGCGGCGCCGCCGCGGGTGAGCGGGCGCGACTTCGAGGAGTTCGACCATCCGGCCTTCCACCGCCTCTACGTGCGGCCGGCCGGCGCCGGCCTGTCGACCGTGGAGTTGTACCTGGAGGGCGTCCACTGCTCAGCCTGCGTCTGGCTGGTGGAACGCGTGCCGCTGGTGGTCCCGGGCGTGGTGCGCGCCGAGCTCGACGTGACCCGGGCGCGGGCGCAGGTGACGTGGGATCCGGCGACCGTGTCGCTGGGCGCCGTCGCCCGGACGCTCGACTCGCTGGGCTACCGGCCGCACCCCTTCCGCGGCCTGCGCGGCGACGCCGTCCGGCGCGACGAAGACCGGGCGATGCTCGTCCGCATCGGCATCGCCGGCGCCATCGCGCTCAACGTCATGCTGGCGGCGCTCGCGCTCTACAGCGGCTGGCTGTCCACCGGCGGGATGGAGCACGAGTTCGAGCGTTACTTCCGCTGGATCTCGCTGGCGCTGACCACGCCGGCGATGCTCGGCCCCGGCCGGGTCTTCTTCCGCGGCGCCTGGGCGTCGCTGCGGACGCGGACGCTCCACATGGACGTCCCGATCGCGATCGCGCTGGCCGCCGGATTCACCCGCGGCGCGATCAACACGGTGACCGACGCCGGCCCGATCTACTTCGACGGCGTCACGATGCTGATCTTCCTCCTGTTGTCGGGCCGGTTCCTGCAGCAGCGCGGACAGCGGGCCGCCACCGACGCCGCCGAGCTGATGTTCTCGCTCACGCCGGCCACCGGTCGCATCGTGGAATCCGACGACAGTCAGGTTGTCCGGGAGGTGCCCGCGGAGGCGCTGGTGCCGGGGATGGTGCTCGACGTCCGGCCCGGCGAAACGCTGGCCGCCGATGGCGTGGTGGTGGCGGGCGAGACGTCGCTCGACCTCTCGCTCCTCACCGGCGAGTCGCGACCTTCGTCAGGCACGCTCGGCAGCCGGGTGTTCGCCGGGACCATCAATCTGACCGGCCCGGTTCGCGTGCGGATCGAGCAGGCCGGCGAGTCGAGCCGGCTGGGGCGGATGATGCGGCAGGTGGAGGAGGGCGCTCGCCGGCGCGCACCGATGGTGCTGCTCGCCGACCGGCTGGCGGGGTGGTTCGTGGGCGGGGTGCTGCTGCTCGCGGCCGCGACCTTCGTGCTCTGGCTGCGCCTGGATCCCTCCCGTGCCGCCGACAACGCGATCGCGCTCCTGATCGTGACCTGCCCGTGCGCGCTGGCGCTGGCCACGCCGCTGGCGGTGACGGCGGCGGTGGGCCGCGCCGCGCGATCGGGGATCCTGATCAAGGGGGGTGACGCGCTCGAGCGCCTGGCCCGCCCGGGCCGACTGCTGCTCGACAAGACCGGCACGCTCACCGAGGGGCGCAGCGCGCTGGTCGAGTGGGTCGGTCCCGACTGGGTGAAGCCGCTGGTGGTGAGCCTGGAGCGGAATTCGACGCACGCGCTGGCGGCGGGCTTCCTGCGAGCCTGGCCGGATCTGGAAGCGCTCCCGGTGGATGGTGCCGAACATACGTTGGGTGGCGGGATCTCCGGCACGGTGGCCGGACGGCGGGTGCTGGTGGGCTCGCCGGCCTTCGTGAGGCGTCGGCTGGGCGCGGGAG
Source organism: Gemmatimonadaceae bacterium (assembly GCA_041483735.1). Taxonomy (GTDB): domain Bacteria; phylum Gemmatimonadota; class Gemmatimonadetes; order Gemmatimonadales; family Gemmatimonadaceae; genus JBGPGH01. The sequence goes on from JBGPGH010000028.1 coordinate 27,879, forward strand.
CCGACGACGGAGCCATGCCTTACGACTCCCGCTCCTGGACGGCGGCGCTCACACCGGTGGTCGTGGCCGTGGACGGCGTGCCGGTGGCCACCGCCGGCTTCGGCGACCCATTGCGTCCCGGGGCCCGGGCGGCGCTCGATCGGCTGCGTGCCGGCGGCTGGCGGGTCGGGATCCTGTCGGGCGATGACCCGGCGGTGGTCGCCGAGGCGGGGCGCCAGCTGGGCATTTCGCCTGACGAGTGCGTGGGCGGCGCCACGCCCGAAGAGAAGCTGCGGGTGGTGAGCGAGGCCTCGCGCGCCGGCCCGGTGGTGATGGTCGGCGATGGCGTGAACGATGCGGCCGCCCTCGCCGCGGCCGGAGTGGGCGTGGGCGTGCACGGCGGCGCCGAGGCGGCGCTGGCCGCGGCCGACGTCTGGCTCGCCCGCGGCGGCGTGGAGGAGCTGGTCCGGCTGATGGACGGCTCGCGCCGGACGCTGCGCCTCATCCGCCGCACGATCGCCTTCTCGCTGGTCTACAACCTGGTGGGCGGCACCCTGGCGGTGGCGGGAGTGATCAACCCGCTCATCGCCGCCCTGCTGATGCCGGCCAGCTCGCTCACCGTGGTGATGGCATGCTGGCGCGGCACCACGTTCACCGATGAGCGTGCGGCGTGAGCGTCCTCTATCTGGTGATTCCCCTCGCCCTGCTGGTGGTGCTCGCAGCGGTGGTCGCCTTCGTCTGGGCCGCGCGGCGCGGTCAGTTCGACGACCTCACCACGCCGGCGATGCGCGTGCTGCACGACGACGAGCCGGCCGCGCCGCCTGACGACGGCTGAGGAGCCTCACGGGCATCCATCCATGCGATTGCCGGCCGGCACGCTGTCCGACACCGCGGTATAGTGGATCGGCCCGATGTTCACGGTCTTGCCGGCGAAGTTGGTGACGGTACCGAAAAACTCCCACGTCACCTTGTCCAACACCCCCAGCTCGCCGCCGACCTGGATGTTCGCGAGCGCGACGACCGTCACGGGCACCATCCCGCTTCCATCCGGTGTGATGGCAACGCTGTCCCGGGTCTTCGTCCCGTATGCACCGATCGTGGCCCAATTGCCGTTCCACCGGCAGTGCCGGTCGTTCGAATAGATCATGAAGGTCTTGATTCCGCTTTCATTGTCAGTCGCGGTCGACGTGATCTCCAGTTGACCGTTGTTCTGAATCAGGGTCAGGGGGCCGGCATCGAGCGGGACCTGGACACCGTGACTCGATTCGCCGCCACCACCTGTCCGCTTGCCGTGAATCTCGACCGGATCCGGGGCCGAGGCATCGACGAGGTCAGGCTTCACCTGCTTCGGTGTACCACAGCCGGCTGACACGCACAGTGTAACGATCGCCGGAACGAGTCGGTGATGCTTCATGGTCTGAACTCCCGTTGTGCAGGACCTGGCGTGGATCTCCATCGCGGCCCGTCAGTATGCGATGCCGCGACTCGTTGAGCAAGCGGCGCGTCACGGCGTGCCCCGCCGCGGGTCAGCCTCGCCGTCGGGGCGACCGCACTGTATGCTCAAGGTGTAGCCATCGACACTCTTCTTCCGGTACTGTAGCCATGCCCAACAGCACGTTCGCCCTGGTGGTCACGATCGGCCTTGTGCTCGTCGCTCTCTCCCTTCGGGTCGTGAAGGAATACGACCGCGGCGTCATCTTCTTCCTCGGCAAGTACACGGGGGTGCGCGGCCCAGGCCTGATCATCCTCATCCCGGTGTTCGAGCTGATGACGCGGGTCACGTTGCGCACGATCACGATGAACATCCCGTCGCAGAAGATCATCACCAAGGACAATGTCTCCATCGACATCGCCGCGGTGGCGTACTACCACATCGTCGACCCGGCGAAATCGGTGATCGCCATCGAGAATGTCAACTCGGCCATCAACCAGATCAGCCAGACGACGGTACGCAATGTCGTGGGCCAGTTCAGCCTCGATCAGCTCCTCTCACAGACGCTGGACATCAACGCCAAGATCAAGGACGTCATCGACGGGCATACCGAACCGTGGGGCGCGCAGGTCACGGCCGTCGAGATCAAGGACATCACCCTTCCCGACAACATGCAGCGCGCCATGGCCAAGGAGGCGGAGGCCGAGCGCGAGCGCCGCGCGAAGATCGTGGCGGCCGAGGGTGAGTTTCAGGCGGCCGTCAAGCTTGGTGAAGCGGCCGACATCATCTCGAAGCATCCGGTGGCGCTGCAGCTGCGCACCCTCCAGACCATGGCCGAGATCAGCGTCGAGAAGAACTCCACCATCATCTTCCCGGCCCAATTCATGACCACGGTTCAGGAGGCCATCAAGATGATCCGAGGGGACTCGGCGACCTGAGGACTCTCTCGGCGTGAGGGCCGGCGTGGATTCATGCGCGCCGGTGCCCACGCGGAGGGCTGCGCGGCCCATCTGGGCCCACCGGGGTGACGCTCGTCCGCCGCTCCATCCACCGCTCCTGTCATATGAACTCCCGCCTCGCGCCACTCATCCCTGGAAGCGCTGAAGCCGAGGAGCGTGCCATGGACGAGATCGAGCTGAGTCGACAGCTCGAGCGGGTGCACGCCGACTGCTTCGGCTGGGCGATGGCGTGCTGTCGACACGATCGCGACGAGGCCGAGGAGGTGCTGCAGACCGTGTATCTCACCGTGCTGGACGGACGGGCCCGTTACGACGGGCGGTCGAGCTTCCGCACCTGGCTCTTCGGCGTGATCCGCCGAACGGCCGCGTCGGAGCGTCGCAAGGCGTGGCTGCGCGGGCTGCTGCTCAAGCGCGAGGCCGGAAGTCTGACGCCTGACGTGGTTGCCCCGCCTGACGCGGAGGTCGAGCGCGACTCGCGCGCCGACAGCCTGCGCCATTCGCTCGCCCGCCTGGCGACGCGCCAGCGCGAGGTGCTCCAGCTCGTCTTCTACCACGACCTGACGGTCGAGGACGCCGCGGCGGCCATGGGCGTGACCGCCGGCTCCGCCCGCACGCACTACGCCCGCGGCAAGGCGCGTCTCGCCACGCTGCTCGGCGACGCGAGGGACCTGTAGATGACAATTGACGATAACGAACTGCGACGCCGCTTCGCGCAGATGCGCGAGGCCGAGCGGGAGGGCGCGCCGGGCTTCGCGCAGACCCTCGGGCGCGCCCGGGCGCGGCGCAACGCGCGCACGACGTGGCGGGTGCGCCCGGTCGTGCTCGGCGCGGCGGCGGCCGTTGTGGTTGCCGCGCTCTGGCTCGCCAGCTCGCGACCGGACCAGCCGTCCGCGGTCGCGCCCGCGATCGGGAGCTGGCGCGCGCCGACCGACGCCCTGCTCCAGACCCCGGGCAGCGATCTGCTCGGCGCAATGCCCGCGCTGGGCGCATCGGTACTCGACGCAATGATTCCCACCACTTCCGAACAAGGAGCCTGACGATGAGACGTTCCATACTTGCACTCGCGCTGGTGCTGGGCGCCGCGAGCCTCGCGGCCCAGGGCCCTCCGTCGCCGGCTCAGCGTGGTCCCGGCCAGGGCCCCGGCCCTGACGAGTGGGCGCGCAACTTCTTTCCCCCCGAGCTGGTGATGCAGCACCAGACCGAGATCGGGCTGCAGGACGCGCAGCGCACCGCGCTCACCACCGCGATCACGCAGGCGCAGGCCAAGTTCATGGATGTGCAGTGGAAGATCAGCGCCGAAGCCGAAAAGCTGAGCCGCCTGCTTCAGCCGTCGCAGGTCGACGAGACGCAGGTCCTGGAGCAGGTCGACCGCATTCTGACGCTGGAGCGCGATGTGAAGAAGGCGCAGGTCTCGCTGATGGTGCGCATCAAGAACACGCTCACGCCGGCGCAGCAGGCGAAGCTGACGGAGATCCGCGACCGGAAGGACGAGTAGCCAACCAACGCGGCTCTCTTGCGCCGCGTCGAGATCTGGAGACGGCTGGCGTCAGGCGATTGGGCTCGACGACCCTCGCGCCAGCCACTCCCCTCCGTCGACTACCATGATGGCACCAGTGATCCAGTCGCCGGCCGGTGAGGCGAGGTAGGCCACCATGTTGGCGATGTCGGCGGGCGTTCCCATGCGGCGAAGCGGGATCGCCCGCTCGGCGTAGCTGTCCATCGCCCGTTCCACGGCGAAGACGTCAGGCACGCCCGCGCCGACCGGCGGCGCGAACGCCTTCCGCACCCCCTCGGTGGGGATGGGGCCCGGCGCGATCGCGTTCACGCGGATGCCATGCGGCGCCCACTCCAGCGCCAGCGTCCTGGTGAGCGCATCGACGCCGGCCTTGGCGGCGGTGGCGTGCGCCATCTGGGGCCAGCCCCGGTAGTGGAGCGTCATCGAGATGTTCACGATCCGCCCCCCGCCCCGCTCCCGCATCACCGGCATCACCGCCTGCGAGCAGAAGAACGTCCCCGACAGGTCGATCTCCAGCACCGAGCGCCAGGCATTGGGGCTCATCGACTCCGACGGGGCGTAGAAGTTGCCGGCGGCGTTGTTCACCAGGATGTCGATCCGCCCGCGCTCGCGCGCCACCTGCTCCACCACGGCGTGTACCCGGTCCGGGTCCCGGACGTTGACCGCCACGGCCGAGGCGGCTCCGCCCGCCTGACGAATCTTCTCCGCCGCCGGTTCGAGGCGCTCCAGCTTGCGGCTCGCGAGCACGACGTGAGCGCCGAGCGAGGCGAGCAGCTCGGCAACGCCATAGCCGATCCCGGTGCCGCCGCCGGTGATGAGGGCGACCTGGCCGGCGAGCAGGTTGTCGCGGAAGACCGAGGTCATGGGGAGCGAACGTACCGCTCGAACCACTCGAGAATGCGGCGGTCGCGGTCCACCTGGTGGAGCGGCTCGCGAAACGTGTGCGGCTCGCGGGGATAGCGGACCAGCTCCACCGCCGGCCCCCCCCGGTCGCGCAGCCGGCGCAGCGCGGTGAAGAACTCCTCGCTCTGCGAGATCGCCACCCGCCGGTCCGACTCGCCGTGCAGCATCAGCAGGGGCGTCGTGACCCTGGGTGCCAGCCGCAGCGGCGAGCGCTCCCACAGGTACCTGGCCGCGGCGCTGTCCCACGGCGCGCCGTACGACATGAACTCTCGGTAGCGCTGGATGTCCGACGTCCCGTAGTGCGACAGCATGTCGGTCATCCCCGCGCCGGCCACCGCCGCCTTGAAGCGCCCGGTCTGGGTGACCATCCAGTTGGTCGAGAATCCGCCAAAGCTCCACCCGAATATGCCTAACCGGCCCGAGTCGGCGACACCGGCCGCGATCAGCGAGTCGAGCCCCGACAGGATGTCGGTGTGGTTCTTCCCGCCGTAGTCGCCCCGGATCAGCAGGCTGAACTGTTCGCCACTTCCCTCGGAGCCGCGGAAGTTCGGTTCGAACACCGCGAAGCCGTGGCCCGCCAGCAGCTGCGCCAGCGGGTCGAACGACCAGTCGTACTTGCCGTACGGCCCGCCGTGCACCCGCACCAGCGTCGGGAGCGGCGCGCCGCCGGTGTAGCCCGGTGGGAGGACGAGCATCCCCTCCAGCGCCAGTCCATCGGACGCGTGCCACCGGACCACCCGCGTCGACGCGAGGGGATACGGAACCGCGTTCAGGTGCGTCACCGGCGTTCCCGGGCCGCGCCCGTCGCTCACGTACAGCTCCACCGGCAAGCCTGACGAGCTACGCACGGTCGCCAGCAGCTTCCCGTCCGCCGTCCACTCGGCCGCGGTCACCACCGTGGAGTCCGGCGTGCCCGGCTCCGCCTTGCTCGCCCTGCCATCGAAGGTACCCCCGCTCACACCATCGCCGGCCACACGCCAGACCCGCGCGCTCAGCCCCCGCCCCACGATCGCGCTCACCTCACCGCCGTGCATCGCCGGGGCCGCCGCATCGTATCCCGACAGGGCGTCGTAGAGCCGGGGGATCCGGCCCGCGGCAGCCGCTCCGCTAATCGTCAGGCGGGCGACGGTGTTGGCATTTGCGTTGGCCAGGTTGGCCAGGTAGACGATCGATGCCCCGTCCCCCGACCAGGCCGCGTCCCAATCGCTCCCGGGGTTGCCGAGCGTCAGCGTGTCGATCCGGCCGCCGGCGTGGACGAGCAGCAGGTCCGACAGATCCAGGTCGTCGGCGCGTCCGGTGGGCCGCCATTCCACCAGTACGTCGCCGGGTGCGTGGCCGGAGCCGCCGGGGCGGGCACGCGGCCGCGAGAGCGCGCCGGCCACGTGCGCCAGCTCGGTCACCCCCAGGGTCCGGACGTCCACCCGCCAGAGGTGAGCCCACCGGTCACCGGCGCGCGACACCACCGGGTCGCGCCGGTCTGCGGGCCGGTGCGTCGAGTCGTCAGGCAGCGCCGCCACGGCGGTGAACGCCAGGCTCAACCCGTCCGGCATCCAGTCGAAGTCCTCGACCCCGCGCGGCGCCCTGGTGAGCTGGATCGGGTCGCTCCCCCGCGCGCTCACCGTGAAGATCTGCGGCTGCGAGTCCTTCTCCATCAGGAAGGCGATCAGCCGGCCGTCGGGGGACCAGCGCCCGCGGTACTCGTGCGCGGCGGTGGCCACCACCTCGTGCGTCGCCCTCCCGTCCCACATCCAGACGTCGGACAGCCAGCGCCGGCGCGCGGTGTCGGCGTGCGTGACCGTGAACAGCAACCGGCTCCCATCCGGACTCCAGGCCAGGTCGTCGATCCGGCGGAAGCCCAGCAGGTCGTCGGCGCGCGGCGCGCGTGCGCCGGCCGCGGCCGCCGGACCGGGCGCCTGCGCCTCAGCGCCTAACGAGCTGATGGCGGCGGCGATCGCCAACAGCGCCGTCGTGCGCTGCGCCGCCCGGAGCCGCGCGTGCCCGACCCACCCGCACCTCCGGCTGCTGCATCGTCCGCCTTGAGCCATCACGCGAGTGCCTCACTGGAGAAGTCGAAGTACAGCTGGGCCACCGGCATGAAGCTCCCCCGGTGATGCGGGGTGGCGCCGAACTCCGACAGCGCGGCCACGTGGCGCGGCGTCCCGTAGCCCGCGTTGCTCTCCCAGTCATATTCGGGGTGCCGGCGCCCCAACGCCGCCATCAACCGGTCGCGCGTCACCTTCGCCACGATCGACGCGCAGGCGATGCTGTAGCAGCGCCCGTCGCCCCCCACCACCGCCGTGTGCTCGACCTCCAGCGTCCGCAGCGGGTTGCCGTCCACCAGCACGTGGTCGGGCGCCAGCGTCAGGCGGCCGAGGGCGCGGCGCATGGCCAGCACCGTGGCGTGGTAGATGTTGTAGCGGTCGATCTCGCGCACGCTCGCCGCCCCCAGCGCCACCGCCAGCGCCCGCGACAGGATGCGGCCGGCCAGCTGCTCGCGGGTGTCCGGCGTCAGGCGCTTGCTGTCGTCGACGCCGGCAATGGCGCGCCGGTCGGGGGGCATGATGACGGCGCATGCGACGACGGGGCCCGCGAGGGGGCCCCGTCCGACTTCATCGACTCCGGCGATCAGTGGACCGGCCGAGGCGCGCAGGTCGCGCTCGATCGCGCTCCAGCGCCGCGGCGCTGACGTGCCGGGGGAACGGCCCCCTCCCACAGTGATCTACTCCTCCGCCGACCCCGTGACCGGAACCGCGACCTTCACCTTCTTCTCGCGGATGCGGGTCGCCTTGCCCGACAGGGCGCGCAGGTAGTACAGCTTGGCGCGACGGACGCGGCCGCGGCGCACCACCACAATTTCGCCGATCATCGGACTGTGGATCGGGAAAATGCGCTCCACGCCGACGCCGTTCGAGATCTTGCGGACGGTGAACGTCTCGTTGACGCCGGCGCCGCGGCGGGCGATGCACACCCCCTCGAACGCCTGGAGACGCTCCTTCTCGCCTTCCTTCACCTTCACGTTGACGCGCAGCGTGTCGCCGGCGCGGAAGGGTGGGATGTCACTGCGCATCCACTCCTTCTGGGTCTCGAAGAACTCATGCATATGACGCTCGGGGTCTGAAGTCAGGCCCTCAAACAGACTGGCTTTGTGAGACGTGTAACCTAATCGCGGAAAAACGCTTACGCCAGTCCGAGGCGGTGCGAGTGGGTGCGGCTTGAGTTCCCGGCAAGAATCGGATGATGGCGAGATGCCAACGTGGAGCAGTGGGGGAGGTTTGAAATCCCAGCTCTGGCGTGGAGGCGTTCGTTAGGCTGTGAATCAGACATGTCCATCTCCAGGCGTGTTCCGCGCTTCGGCGCAGAGGTCATCGAATTGGGGAGATCTGATTGCTCGGTGGGCAACGGGCCTACTCATTCAGAGAGGCGGTGTTGACAACGGCTGATATATGGTTGACAACAGCTGCGAGTATAGATAATATCAATACACAAAGGCGCTTACACAAATAGCCCACGGCTGTTTAATCCTATCTACCTTGTCATGCTTTTCAATGCGAAGGACTTGGACGCCACGGAGCTAGCGGTCGTTCGGAGGATCGAACAACTGAAGGAGAGCCTGCGCTATGCCGTCGGCACCACTCCGAGGCGCTGGCAGGGGTTACTCAGGCGGAATGCGCTCGCGCGCGCAATCCGGGGCTCGAACAGCATCGAAGGCTACAACATCACCGTGGAGGACGCGATCGCCGCGGCCGAGGGAGAGCAGCCTTTCGATGCCAGCGCGGAGACGTGGGCAGCCATTCAGGGTTACCGGGCTGCCATGACCTACGTGCTGCAACTCGCCGATGATCCTCACTTCCGCTATTCCACGGATCTCGTTCGCAGTCTGCATTTCATGATGATTCAGTACGACCTGACCAAAAATCCCGGAAAATGGCGCCCTGGCCCGATCTTCGTGCGTGATGAGGAAAAGAAGGAAGTGGTCTACGAAGGGCCCGATGCAGGTCTAATTCCAGCGCTGACAGAAGACCTGGTTGCGCGCCTCAATACCGAGGACTCGACCCTTCCCGCTGTCGTTCGCGCCGCCATGGGCCACCTCAATCTCGTCATGATACATCCGTTTTCGGATGGCAACGGCCGGATGGCGCGCTGCCTGCAGACGCTGATCCTCGCGCGAACCGGAACGTTGGCGCCTCCCTTCTCCAGTATTGAGGAATACCTCGGCAGAAACACCAGGCTCTATTACGACGTGCTCGCGGAAGTTGGGGCTGGCGCCTGGCATCCAGACCGCGACGCGCGCCCCTGGGTCCGTTTCTGCTTAACTGCACACTTTCGTCAGGCTACCACGCTCCTTCGCCGCTCCCGGGAAATGGAGAAGTTGTGGAACACACTGGAATCTGAAATTCTGGATGGTGGATTGCCCGACCGAGTGATCTTCGCATTGGCAGATGCCGCAGTCGGATACAGGATCAGGAACGCTACCTACCGTTCCGTGGCCCAAGTTTCAGATCAGCTCGCTGGACGTGATCTAAAGCTCGCGGTCGGGTACGGAATGCTGGTGGCGAAGGGCGAGCGGCGTGGGCGATACTACGTAGCGTCGCAGCGCCTGAAGGACATTCGCAGCCGGACGATCGAGCCGAAACTCGCGCCGGATCCTTTCACCGACTCAGAAGGCGGCGCAACCCTGTTTCTTCCGGGATTCGGTCGCACGGCCAAGTGATTCCATGATGCCTACCCCTCGCCCGAGTCCCGCCGCCGCCGCGCCGTCAGCCGGGCCGCTTCGGCCTCCCGCCACTCGGCGATCTTCTTGTGGTCGCCGGAAATCAGCACCTCGGGCACCTGCAGCCCCCGAAAGTCGGGCGGGCGCGTGTAGCTCGGGGCGCTGATCCCGCGGTCGTAGAACGAGTCGCCGCGCGCGCTGTCGTGGTCCGACATGGCGCCCGGGAGCAGGCGCACGGTGGCGTCGATGATCGCCAGCGCCGCCGGCTCGCCCCCGCTCAGCACGAAGTCGCCGAGCGAGACCTCCTCGGTGGCGAGATGCTCGGCCACGCGCTGGTCCACGTCCTTGTAGTGCCCGCAGAGGAGCGTCAGCTCGTCGCCGGCCGCGTAGCGCATCGCGTCAACGTGCCGGAAGAGCCGCCCGCGCGGCGACAGCAGGACGATCGGCGCCTTCGCCCCGATCGATTCCACCGCCTCGAAGAAGGGGCCCGGCTTCATGACCATCCCCGCCCCGCCGCCATACGGGTAGTCGTCCACGGTCCGGTGCCGGTCGTGGGTGAACTCGCGCAGGTCCACCACCCGGTAGCTGACGCTCCCCGCGTCGGCCGCGCGCGACGGAATGCTCAGCGCCAGCGGCGTGGTGAAGAACTCGGGAAAAATCGCGACGACGTTGATCCGCAGCATCAGTCGAGCAGTCCGGCGGGCGGGTCGACCAGCACCACGCGGCTCTCGCGGTCCACCCGGGTCACCGTGGACGGCGTGTACTGGAGGAGGATGCCGCCGCCGGGCGTCTTTACGTCGAGCATCAGCCCCTGCGGCAGCTCGTGCAGCCCCACCACCTCGCCCACCGGCTCGCCAGTCACGCGCCGCACGGTCATCCCGATCAGCTCGTGCCGGTAGATCTCGTCCTCGGCCAGCGGCTCCAGCTCGCTCACCGGCAGGAAGAGAAAGCGCTCGCGCCACTGCTCGGCCTGGGTCCGGTCGGTGATCAGGTCGAAGAAGACCAAGCAGCCGCCCTTGAACGGGCGGACCGCGGTGACCTCGAGCTCCGGGGCGTCGGGCGGCATTTCGCCGCTGGCGGTACCCCCGAAAAGCCGACGGCCGGGCGCGAAAACCGCGTCCGGCGCGTCGGTGTACGGCTCGACGAGAACCTCGCCCTTGATGCCGTGTGCCTTGCGGACTCGCCCGACGATCGCGTACTCGGGCGAGGCCACGTCAGGCGCCGGATTCGGCGAGCGGGACCGCCTTGTCCTTCATCTTCGAGGCGAGTCGCGCCTCGTGGCGGGTCTTGAGCACCCCGGACTTCCGGAGCAGCGACCGGACGGTGTCGGTGGGCAGCGCGCCGTGGTCCAGCCAGTGGTTGGCCCGCGCGATGTTCACGTTCAGCCCGCCCTTCCCCCCTTCCTTGCGGGGCTCGTACTGGCCAATGACCTCGATGAACCTGCCGTCGCGCGGGCTGCGCGAGTCGGCGACGACGATGCGGTAGTACGGCGCCCTTTTCCGCCCGGTGCGGCGGAGACGAATACGAACGGCCATGGTCCTGCTCCCGTGTAAAGGGGTGGTGGGTACTGCTCCGGGCTCCTCGCGCACTCGCGATCTGCGAGCCGCACCCGGTAGTGCAGGGAGGAAGGGAGGGAGGGAGGAAGGGAGGGCAGATCCGCCCCTCCCAACCCCACTACTTCTTCCGCCCGGAAAGCTAACGCATTCCGAACATCCCCGGCGGCATGCGCATCCCGCCGGACGAGACCTTCTTCATCATCTTCTGCATTTCGCGGAACTGTTCGAGCAGCCGGTTGACCTCGCTGATCGGGCGCCCGCACCCCTTGGCGACCCGGGCGCGGCGCGAGCCGTTCATGATCGTGGGGTCGCGGCGCTCTTCTCGGGTCATCGACAGCACGATCGCCTCGACGTGCCGCATCCGCCTGGGGTCGGTGTTGGCCTGCTTGAGCATCTTGGCGTTCACGCCGGGGAGCATCTTCAGTACTCCCTCGAGCGGCCCGAGCTTCTGGATCTGCTTCATGGCGCCCAGGAAATCCTCGAGGTCCATCCCCTGCTTCCTGATCTTCTTCTCGAGCTTCTTGGCTTCGTCGTCGTCGAACGACTGCTGGGCTTTTTCCACCAGGCCGACGATGTCGCCCATCTGGAGGATTCGGCCGGCCATGCGGTCGGGGTGGAACTCCTCCAGCGCGTCCGGCTTTTCGCCCACGCCGATGTACTTGATCGGCTTCTTGGTGACGCCGTAGATCGAGAGGGCGGCGCCGCCGCGGGCGTCGCCGTCCATTTTCGTGAGGATGACGCCGGTGAGGCCCAGGTCGGCATCGAATCCCTGGGCGATGTGGACGGCGTCCTGACCCGTCATGCCGTCGGCCACCAGCAGGATCTCGTCCGGGTGGACCTCGGCCTTCAGGTGGGACAGCTCCTTCATCATCTCTTCGTCGATCTGGAGCCGGCCGGCGGTGTCGATGATCACCACCCGGTCGCGCGCGCGGCGGGCCTGCTCCACCCCGTGGCGCACGATCTTCACGACGTCGGTGGTGTCGCGCTCGGCGTGGACCGGAACGCCCAGCTGCTGCCCTAACGTCTCGAGCTGGTCGATCGCGGCCGGCCGGTAGACGTCGGCGGCGATCAGGCGGGTGGCCCGCCCCTCGGCCACCAGCTTGCGGGCCAGCTTGGCGGCGGTGGTCGTCTTACCCGAGCCCTGCAGCCCCACGAGCATCACGACGGTCGGGGGCACGGAGCTGAGCTTGAGCCCTTCCTTGCGCTCGCCGAGCATGGCGGTGAGCTCGTCGTAGACGATCTTCACGAGCTGCTGGGCGGGCGAGACCGTCCGGAGCTGCGAGACCCCGACCGCCTTCTTCTCGACCCGTTCCAAGAATTCGCGGGTGAGCTGGAAGTTGACGTCGGCCTCGAGCAGGACGCGCCGGATCTCGCGCAGCCCGTCCTTGATGTCGGCGTCCGAGAGCGTCCCGCGCCCGCGGAGGCGGGCGAGGGTGGCTCCCAGTTTCTCGCTCAGGTCGGCGAACATAGGACGGTAAAGCTAGACGCCTGGCGAGCGTGATTCAACAGGCCGGTGCGTTCAGTGCTTGCGCGCGGTCCTTCCGGGGCCTTGGCGGAGCAGGTTCCTCCTGGCCGAGGACAGCAGCGTCCGCGACCCGGATGCCGCTCCCGCGATCACGGGCGCGTACGTTCCGCCGAACACCGGATAGAAGCCGTCCATCAGATTCGGGCACAGGTCCGCATCGTTCACCGGTGCCACGGGCGCACCCCACGTACCGGTCGCGCCATACGCGATCGGCCGGAATTGCGATGCGCATGACAGAACGTTTCGGCTATTCTCGTCGCGGGTACCATAGTCGGTGACGACGCTGTCCCGCCCCACGGCGACCGCCACCTCATCTCCAGCTTCCGCCAGAGCGATCTGAAACACGGCCGAGTTGGTCAGCGTGCCGGTGCTCGTCAGCGAGCCGCCCTGGGGAGACAACGTATAGACGTCAGACTCGATCGGGGTCCATCGATAGTGCGCCCCAGTCAACGTCAACTGAATACCAGTGTCGGTCTGGTCGGCAACTGTGTACGTGTCCACCAAGGCGCGATAGCGATTGAGCGCGACCACGATCTTGCCGGCGTTCTGGGGGAACGCCATCGAGGACGACCTGATCTGCTCGGTGCGTGGAAGTGTGAGGGACTCGCGGCACAACCCGCTCACGTTCTCCCTGGTGCGGCATATCGTCCGGCCCGCAGGGCCCATGCCAACATCGAGCGAGCCGAGCTGAGTGGTCCCATCCAGCGTAACCCGCACCCGTTGAGTTCCCGCGGGAACCAACGAATCGGACTCGTTGGTGGCGATCGCCAACTGAACGGTCGAGTCCTGGTCGTGAGACGAGCCAAAGGCAGCCAGCGTGGCTCCACCGTCTTTCTGATCCGGCGGTGGGTTGCTCGAACTCACCTGCCATGTGCCGGAGCCATTCCACAACAGGGCCCGGAATTGTGTGTCCGCGAAATCGATTCGCCGGCCTCCATGCGCGACTGATAGGTAGGCCACGGGCGCCGCGGTCGTGCCGAGGGTATCAGGCCCGGTGCTGCGCTCGACCACGATCTTGCCGCTGGCGGCCCAGATCCGATTGCCGCACAGCGGCGCGCCCTTGCGACGGGCGGATTGCTTCAGGGTCTCGTAGGCGTTCAGGAAGCGATACGCACCGGCGCGGCGTGGCTGGCCGTTCGGTCCCTTGCTACTGTCCGCGCCTGCGAGGATGAGGCGCCTCAGCTCGGGTGGGCCGCCGGTGAATCCAGGATCGAAGGAGAGAACTAGCCCCGCGACCCCTGTTACGAGCGGAGTGGCCAGAGAGGTCCCGGAATCCATCTGAATTGTGCCCAACTTGTTCAGATAGAATACTCGATGGCCCGGAGCCAAGATGTCGACATAGCTGTGAGTCACATTGGCCCCGGTAAAGAACGCTGGCGTGCGCTCACGAGTACTGGCACCAACGACGAGGACGCTATCTCCCCACGCGTCGCGGAGCTGGGGAAGACCGGACCACCAAGAATCCGTGTTTGCATTAGCGCCCGTCTGCGCAAAATTGCCAGCCGCGATAATGAGAAGCGGAAGGGAAGTGGGCGATCCGTGCTCGCGCTGGTATTGTAGGCCCAACATCACGCCAGCTTTCATGTCAGTAGCCGAGAGGGAGTCGCCCGGCGCACTTCCTGGCGCACGATAGCGCCCGGCGCTATCGAGGTAGTCCTTGCCGATGGAGATGTTGATTATTCTGGCTCCTCGCACAGCCAAGTAGGCGATGTCCCTTCCCAAGTCCCAAGCCTGAATTCCGGAAGTTAGGGCTACCGGGCCACTGCGAGTCAGATTTGGATCCTCGATCTCCAGCTGCGCACGCCACAGAACGCCGGTCATGCCAATGCCGTTGTTTCCTCGCGCAGCGAGGATACTGGCAACTGTGGTCGCATGCGACTGCGTATCGGGGGCACTGAAGGCGTAGCTAGTGGATGGGAGATTGGAGACGAGGTCGGCGGGCCTCTTGAAGCCGCGATCGATCATGCCCACGATCAGCGTAGAATCGCCGGTGTCGCACCCCCAAGCCATTGGCGCGTCGATCATTTCAGAGGCCCACTTCTGTGAGGTAGTGTCGGCGCTGTCCGGATTCGTGCGCCATGCGCTCCAGCCGACTCCGTCATTGGGCCGCAGATACATTGGTCTCAACACAGTCTCAATGAGCACAGTCTTGACTTGCGGGAGCGCAGATAGCCTGCGGTGGGCGTTCAGGAGTTCCTTCCCTGATTTGTCTGGATCTGAAACGCGCACGATATAGTATCCGCCCGCTCCGGAGACGCCGCCCACGACCGTCCCTCCCACGAGCGCGACGGCGAGCTGTCGGTCCGCCAGCGAGGCATTGTCCTCGAACACGACGAGGACAATCTGCCGGGTGAACGACTGGCCGAACACACTCGTCGGACCCAAGACGTTCGAGTCGGCGTGCACCCACTGAGGGATGGTATCCGGCGCGGCGAGCGTCACGTTCGTCTCGGCCGGAATCGCCGCGCTCACCCCGAGCGCGAAGTGCATCGAGTGCAATCCCGGCGGCATCAGGAACCGCCAGGTGCGCTCCGCCGACGTGTCCTGCGGCGCGACCATCCCCCCATAGGTGAGGTACGGCTCCACCCCCGTGGTGTCGGTCCGGAACGCCTCACTCCCCTCGGCCCCCACCATCGTCACCGCCCCCGACCCATCCAGCGCCTGCGGCGGCTCCCACAGAAAGACCTTCATCCCCAGCGCCGTCGCCCCGTCCAGCGTCCCCATCGGCTGCCCCAGCAGGTTCACGACC
>JBGPGH010000029.1:0-41815 GCA_041483735.1 Gemmatimonadaceae bacterium
ACCCCTTCGGTTTTTCGGCGGGCGGGGGGCGCCGGGCCTGGGGCCGGCGCGCCCCGCCCCCGGCCAGTCCCGCCATCGCCGCGCCCCACTCGGTCCAGGGCGCCAGCGGGTAGCCCCACAACAGCGGCATCAGCCCGACGGCGACCAGCAGCGCCAGCAGGCGGAGCAGGCGCGTCCCGCCATCCCCCAGTACCACGCGGTCGATCCATCGCTCCTCGCGGCCGCCCGTGGCCGGATCCGGGCGGGGCACATGACTCCAGAATCCGAGCGGCAGGGCGTTGACCGCCAGCCAGAGCAGGCACAGCCCCTCGCCGATCCACCCCGTGAACTCGTAGTTCAGCGGGACGAACGCGCTCCACGTCATCCACGGCGACACCCGGACCACGCGCTCGCGCTCCGTCCCGTATCCCGATGACCTGAGTGTGAGCCGGGTCACCAGGAGGTCAGCGCCGGCCGTCACCGGCGACGCCGAGTCCGCTCCCGCCGGTACCGCGAACGCTCCCGTCAGCGCGTAGGCCGGCACCCGCAGCCGCAGGTCGGCGGCGTGCGTGCGCAGGCGCACGAACAGCCGGTCCCGGTGGCGCGCGAACACCATCACCTCGTTCTGGCCGGCGTCAAAGATCGCGACGATCGGCTCGATCTTGCCGGAACTCGCCGATTCGGGGCGCACCGTGGCGCGCACCGCGATCTCCCGCGCCCGCAGGCGCGCTCGCACCGCCGCGGTCGACGCCATGCGCCCGAGCGGGAAGGGGGCGCTGTCCAGCGTTCCCGACACGAACGTCCCGGTGAACCGCCGGAACTGCCCGAGCGTCGGCGTGATCTGCCCCCAATAGACGAGCGCGGTGGGGGCCGGGCGCATGGCCCACGCGCTCCAGCCGGCCAGTCCGCTGAACCAGAGCGCGGCCGCGATCGACAGCCGGCGCGCCATCAGCACAGGCGGGCGCGCCAGCACCGGCGCCCAGTGCACCAACCAGAGGCCGGCCATCGCTCCCATGGTATTCGTCACCACGTCGCCGAGCGTGGCGTTGCGCCCCGGGATGTACCGCAGCTGGGCGATCTCGATGGCCAGCGACAGCAGCGCCGCGGCCAGCACGCCCCGTCCGCGCGGCACCCCCGCCAGCGCCAGCGATACGCCGAGCGGAAGAAACAACCCCACGTTGAGCAGGGCGTCGACGGTGCCATACCCGCCGCACAGCAGGCACAGGGCGCTCCCCTCCATGACGTTGGTGGGCGGCTGCGGCGTGAGCGTCGCCATCGCGATCAGGAGCAGCGATCCGGCGAACAGCACCTGGTGGACGCGAGGCGGGCGCATGGTGCGGAGAGGATACCGCCGCCGGCGCGGCGACGTCCAGACCCTCGTCCCACGAAGGTGACCAGCGTCACCGCGCGCGGCCGGTCCCTCCGGTATTTCGTGCCAAGGCCTGCCTACGGCAGCCGGCCTTCGTTAGGTTGTTCCAATCCGCCGCTCAAGTTTCGTCCCGAAGGAGACGAAACGCACGTGTGAGCCGGATTCGGCTCGTGGGAGCAGGTGCCGCGAGTGTCGATCCACGCTCAGCCGCAGGTGTCGCAAACTGTGGCACGGACGCCGGGTGCATCGGCGTCCAACGCCACAAATCAGTACAGACCGGCAGGATCGCGCCCCTCTCGGGGATCGCGACAAAGGCACACCCGCTGAAAAGCGGCGTCGCAAAGCCACGGGGCTACCGCGCTCGACACCGCGCCATGCTCGCCGGGCCGCCGAACGAACCCAGGAGGGGTTTCATGCGCCTTTACCCAAGGGCGCTGGCGGCAGCCAGCGCGTCCATCGCCTTCCTCACCATCGCCGCGTGCGGCGGTGAGCGCATTGCGGATCCCGCCGCGAGCAGCGGATCCGACCTCGATGCCTCGAGCGTCCTCATCATCAGCCCCGGCAGCGACACGCTCGCCGTCGGTGACAGCCTCGCCCTCCAGGGCGTGGTCAAGGACCGGTACGGCAACGTGCTGGTCAACCGCGTGATCACGTGGTCGTCCAGCGACATCTCCGTCGCCACCGTCTCGGGCGCCGGCATGCTCCGCGCGCTGCGCGCGGGACAGGTGCAGATCATCGCGATCTCCAAACGGCAGCGCGGCACCGCGTACTTCACCGTCGCCACCGCGCCCACCATCCCCGTTGGCACCGGCGCCGATGCGGAATGCGCCTCGCCCCGCGCCGGCTGGATCTTCTGCGACGACTTCGAGTCCGACCGCCTGGCGCGCTACTTCGAGTACGACAGTGCGGGCGGGAGCTTCGTCCGCCGGCCCGGCGTCGGCGTCAACGGCTCGACCGCGATGCTGGTCCGGTTCGCGGCCGGACAGGTCGCGGCCGGCTCGCTGCACCTGGCGCTCGGCAAGGTTCCTGCCGGCGCGGGTCTCGCCACCGTGGACGGCACCACCAACACCTATCGCGACCTCTACTATCGCGTGTACGTCCGCAACGACGCCACCTGGACCGGTGGCGGCGGCGACAAGCTGATGCGTGCACAGAGCATCGTGGCCTCCAACTGGGCGCAGGCGATGGACCTGCCCGTCTGGACGGATCCGGTCCCCAACGAGAACTACCTCGAGGTGGATCCGGAGTCCGGCACCGACGCGGCCGGCAACGTGGTCACCACCAAGTACAACGACTTCGCGAATCTCCGCTACCTCGGACTCGCGCGGTCCACGCTCCCCATGTTCGATGCCTCGCACGTCGGCCAGTGGTACTGCGTGGAAGCCCACGCAAAGCTCAACGATGCTGGCCAGTCCAACGGCGTCGCCGAGCTCTACATCAACGGCGCGCTCGCGGCACAGCACGCGAACATGAATTGGGTGGGCAACTTCTCCGCGTACGGGATCAACGCGGTGTTCGTCGAGAACTACTGGAACGCCGGTTCGCCCAAGGCGCAGCAGCGCTACATCGACCGGCTCGTGGTGAGCACCCAGCCCATCGGCTGCAATGCCGCCCCGGCGCCCCCGCCGGCTCCGCCGCCGGCGCCGACATTGCAGGCGGTGGTCCTCGCGCCGACGTCGGTGACGCTGCTGGCCGGTGCGACGCAGCAGTTCAGCGCCGTGGGGCAGTGGAGCGATGGTTCCAGCAAGATCGAGCCGGTGACGTACGCGGTGACCGGCGGTTCGATGAACGCGAGCGGGCTGTACACGGCGGGTTCGACGGCCGGCAGCTATCGCGTCGTTGCGACCAGCGGGACCGGCAAGGCGGACACGTCTTCGGTGATCGTGAACGTTTCGGCGGCGACGCTGCAGGCGGTGGTGCTCACGCCGGCATCGGCGACGCTGGCCGCCGGCGCGACGCAGCTGTTCAGCGCCGTGGGGCAGTGGAGCGACGGTTCGAGCAAGGTCGAGCCGGTGACGTATTCGGTGACCGGGGGCTCGATGGGCGCGGCCGGGCTGTACACGGCCGGCGCGACGGCCGGCAGCTATCGCGTGATCGCGACCAGCGGGACCGGCAAGGCGGATACGTCGGCGGTGACGGTGACGGTGTCCACGCCGCCCGCGACCGGTGCCTGGATCAGCGAGGATTTTTCGACCTACACGAGCACGGTCAACATGTTCGCGAACCCGCGCGGGGATTTCCTGTCCGCGTGGGACGAGTACAAGACCCGCATCAGCCTCGACACCACCGTCGGGTACGGCGGCTCGACCCGGAGCATGAAGTACAGCTTCCCGGACCGGACCACGACCGCGATCGACCTCACCGATCCGTCAGTCTCCAAGACGGCGAACAGCCGGTGCAGCGACATCTCGATCCAGCGGTACATGCCGCTGCCGGTTGAGTCGAGCGAGATCTGGATGGAGGTCTACGCGAAGTTCGCGCCGAACTTCACCACGGTCGCGCCGACGTCGTGGGGGTGCACCAACAACCCGGACTACAAGTTCCTCTTCTACCGCGTGCTGCCCGAGCCCGAGCGCTACGAGATCAAGGTCGGGACGTACGGCATTCCCAACTTCATCACCGCCCGCTTCCCGGGTGGCCCCACCGACACGCCGCCGACCACCCGGCCCGCGAGCATCTTCGATGGCCAGTGGCACCGCTTCCGCATGCACGGCAAGGTGAACACCAACGGGCAGGTCAACGGGGTGTACGAGGCGTGGATCGACAACATCCTCTTTTACCAGGCGACCAACGTCAACATTCCCTACAAGATCGAGGGGATCTGGCTGGGCGCGAACCTGAACCAGGGTCCCGCGCAGGTGCAGGACATGTGGTTCGGGCGGGTGCAGATCTTCAACGGCAACCCCGGCTGGTAGTCGTCCGGCAGGACCGAAAGCAGGGCGCGCGGCCGGCGGACGATCGCCGGCCGCGCGTGCATCAGGGGCGGCGGTTCTCGCGCAGCAGCTCGAGGTAGCGCGCGGTCAGGGTCGTACCGATCGAGTCCCATCCGTACCGGCGCTCGACGGTCTCGCGGGCGGCGGCGCCGAGTCGCGCCCGGAGGGCCGCGTCGTGCAGGACGTCGCGGACGGCGGACGCGAACGACTCGGGCGTGTCGCGGATGAGGGCATTGCCGCCGTCCACCGCCTCCAGGCCTTCGCACCCCACGGAGGTCGTCACCAGCGCCTTTCCCATTGCCCAGGCGTCGAGGATCTTGAGCCGCGTGCCGCCGCCCACGCGCAGCGGGACGACGAAGCAGGCGGCGTCGCGCACATGGGGCCGGATGTCGGTGACGTAGCCCGTCAGTTCGATCCCGTACCGGGCGGCGTAGTCGCGACGCTCTCGCTCGGTCGCGCTGCCCACCCACCGCACCCGCACGTCGGGATCGGTGCGCCGGACCAGCGGGAGGATCGACTCACCGAAATACTGGAGCGCGTCGAGGTTGGGCGCCCAGGTGTTGCCGCCGACGAACACGATGCCGTCCTCGCGCCCGGCCTCCGGACGGAATTGGTCGGTGTCGACGCCGTTCGGGATCATCGTGAACGTCGCGCGCGGCGCCCGCTCGCGCAGGATCGCCATGTCGACGTCCGAGACCGCGACGTTCAGGGTGAACCGCTCGCTCCGCAGGCTTTCCTCTCGCTCCATGAGACGAGCCTGGTGCCGCACGTAGCGCGCGCGCAGGGAACCGGGCTGCACCTCGCCGCGTCGTTCGAGGAGGAGCGACTCGACGTTGTGGTGGACACACACCGTCGGGACGTCCCGCAATCCGGACAGGTAGCCCTCGAGGGACAGGCTCTCCAGATGCACGAGGTCGAACGAGGTGCCGGCCATCAGCGCCTCCAGGCGCCGGCGCAGCGGCCGGGACTCGAACAGGAACCTCGTGTACACCTGGTCGCGCACCAGGCTGCGGGCGTGATCCCAGATCAGCCGGGCGCGCGAGTGCTCCTGGGGAACCGGGAACGCGTCCACCGCGCAGATCTCGCGCAGCACGGCCAGGCTCCGCTCCACGTCGGGCTGCTCATGGCCCGGCTTGCGGCGATAGAAGCAGAGGGCGGTGACATCGAACGTCCGCGACAGCAGGCGAAGGTCGTGGTACGACCGGATCGCCACCCCGCTGTCAGGCGGGAAGGGGAGCGTCTGGCAGAGGAAGAGGAGTCTGGGGCGACGAGTGGGGCCGGGCGGCGCGGAAGGCTCCCGCGAGACCGGGTCTCCAGCCGATGGCGAGCGGTGCAAGGCAGATCAGCTGAGGGGTTCGTCCGGCGCGGCCTCACCGGTGGCCGCGCTCCGGCGCGCGGACGCGAAATATGGACTGATCCGGCGGTGGCGTGTAGCCCCCGATGCGGAACGGGAGGAGATCCGCGTGACCCGCCGGACTTCCTCCCGTTCACCCATCTCACGCCGGCGCAGTCTCGTGCCGGCCGCCGGGCGCTTACCAGCCCGGGTTCTTGTCGTAGGCGATAACGCGACCCCACCAGAGGTTCTGCACCGTGGCGGGACCCTGGTTCAGGTTGGCGCCGAGCCAGATCCCGACGATCGAATACGGGATGCTGACGTTGTTGGCGTTGTAGAACAGGATGTCATCCATCCACGCCTGGTACGCGCCGTTGTTCTGGCCGGCTGTGTTCACCTTGCCGTGCATCCGGAAGCGATGCCACTGGCCGTCGAAGATCGTCGGCGGCCTGACGATCGGCGGCGTGTCGGCGGGCCCGCCGGGATAGCGCCCGACCAGGAAGGTCGGAATGCCGTAGACGCCGGCCTTGATCTCATACCGCTCCGGCTCCGGCAGCACCCGGAAGAAGATGAACTTGTAGTCCGGATTGTTCGTGCACACCCACGCCGTCGGCGCGACCGTCGTGAAGTTCGCTGCGAACTTCGCGTACACTTCCAGCCATACCTCGTTGGTGGCCGTTGGGAGCGGCATGTAGCGCTGGATCGAGATGTCGCTGCACCGGTTGTTCGCGGTCTTGGAGATTGACGGATCGGAGAAGTCCAGGGGAACCAGCGTCCGATCCGGGAAGCTGTACAGCATGCTCTTGGTGGAGCTGCCGAACCCGACCGTCTGGTCGAGGCTGATCCGGCTCTTGTACTCGTCCCACGCCGAGAGGAAATCGCCGCGTGGATTCGCGAACATGTCCGCGGTGCTCGTATACGACGAGAAGTCCTCGGCGATCCACGGCAGCACCGGCGAAGGGATGCTGATGCTCACCGTCGCGGTGTCGGCCTTGCTCGAGCCATCGGTGGTCCGGACGATCACCTTCGAGGTCCCGGCGGAGGGACCGGCGTTGTACAGCCCGCTGGCCGCGTTCACGCTTCCCAGTCCGCTCACCGAGAACGTGACCGGAACGCCCGCCGTGCTGTTGTCCGAGAAGGTGCCGAGGGCGGTGAACACGCGGCTGGTGCCGGTGTCCAGCGACGCCGTCTTCGGGCTGATCGCGATCGAGACCAGCGTCGCCGTGGGGGACCCCACGGTCAGGCTGGCGGTACCCACCACGCCGTCCGCGTTCGCCTCGATGGTCACGGCGCCCACCGACACGCCGCTCGCGTTACCGAACGAGTCGACCGTGGCGATGCTGGCGTTGCCGCTATTCCAGGACACCGGTACCGTGCTCAGCGTATCGCCGGCCGAGTCGGTCGGCACGGCCGAGAGGCGGAGGATCGCTCCGATCACGATCCGCGGACTGACGGGCGTGACATCCACCCGACGCACCACCGAAATCGGCGTGGGGAGCGTGCCCGTGCCCGGCTGCACGTCACCGGTGGGCGTGCCCGCGATGCAGCTGACTATGGCGAACCCGGCAACGCCGGTGAGTATCATCCGCTTGTTCAATCGATTTGACCGAACGTGATCCAAGGCGCGCATACGGCCCTCCAGCCAGCGTTCGAATTCGAGCGTCCGAGCGTAGAGACCGCGCGACGGGGGACTCAAATTTTGAGGCTCCGGCCAACCTTTCGCAAGCCGGTCCTCTCCAATCCCCCGCACCCGGCACCCCGAGGCTCGTACCGGACATGGCGCTCGCCCCGTTCTATCCCCGGACTGGCTTGGAAAGGCGCCCGTTACAGGTCACTTTGTCGCACTACGCCAACTCGTGATGCTGCCACACGACAGCGTGACGCGAATCGCGTGACGCAGCGCACACAGTCGCGAGTTTCTCCTTTTTCCCGTTCGACAGCCCGACCACCCCGGGCACCCGCCGACTCCCCCCCGGTGGAGGACAATTCTCCCCACGGCGCCCCACGTCCGCTAGTATTCCGTTCCGAACCGCTCGCCCGGATTGGTGCCGGTGGCGCGGATCGCACACCAGCCGGTCATTTTGTACGCAGATCGCATGCCGCCCGGCGCACCCCGCGCGGCGCGGACGTTAGCCGTCTCCCGCTCCTCACCCCAACCGACTCAGCGGACCCTCCGGAATGACCGCCGACTCCCGCCTCAGGATCACTCCGGTCGCTCCGCGGCACGTGGTGCACCTGGTGTGGAACTTCGACGGCGGGGGACTCGAGAGCCTGGTGGTGGCGCTGGCCTCCCGGCTGCAAGGTACACCGATCCGCACCTCGGTGATCTCGTTGAGCGGACGGACCGGCCGGATCGGTGAGCAGACGCGCGGACTGTACGAGCATCTCCTGGCGGTGCGTCCGGCGCGCGCGGTGTCGATGCTGTACCCGGGATCGCTCGCCCGGGCCATCGCCGGGACGGGCGCCGACGTCGCGCACCTCCACAGCGGCGTCTGGTACAAGGGGGCGCGCGCGGCCCGGATGGCGGGGGTGAAGCGGGTGATCTTCACCGAGCACGGCCGGGAGCATCACGACCCGCCAACCGCACGATGGCTCGACCGCCGCGCGGCGGCGCTGACCGACGTGGTCGTTCCCGTGTCGACGCGGCTCGAACACTACCTGCGCGACCGGGTGGGGATCCCGGCGTCCAAGCTGCACACGATCGAGAATGGCGTGGACACGGTCCGCTTCGCCCCCGACGCCGCCGCCGGCGCGGCCGCGCGCGCGCGACTCGGCATCCCGCGCGACGCGTTCGTGCTCGGCAGCATCGGCCGCCTGGAGCGCGTGAAGGGATTCGACCGCCTGCTCGAGGTCTTCGCCCTGGTCCGGCGCGCGCCGATGGCCCTGCCAGTGGTCCTGCTCCTGTGCGGCGACGGTGCGGAACGGGACGCGCTGCGCGCGACGAGCACCGCCCTCGGGATCGCGGACGGCGTCGTCTTCGCCGGCTGGGTGGACCGGCCCGAGGACATGTACCGGGCCATGGACGTGTTCGCGATGACGTCGCGCAGCGAGGGGCTGTCGCTCAGCCTGCTCGAGGCGATGGCGTGCGGCGTGGTGCCGGTCGTGAACGATGTCGGCGCGAACGCCGAGAACCTCGGCCCCGATCTCGCATCGCAGCTGGTCCGTGGCGACGACTGGGCCCATTTCGCCCGGGTGGTGATCGCGTCGCTGGCCGACCGGAACCGGGCGGTGCGCGTCGGGGAGGCCGGCCGGCGGCGGGTGTTGGAGCGGTACGACCTGGATCGTGTGGCCGAGGCATACGCGCGGCTGTATGCAGGCTCCCCCGACTGAGACGGCACGGTGATCAAGAACATCGGCGCAAACTGGATCCAGACGTTTCTGACGATCGCCGTCACCTACGTCCTGATGCCGTTCACGCTGCGGAGCCTGGGGCAGGAGCAGTACGGGACGTGGCTGCTGATCACGGCCATGACCAGCTACATCGGTCTCCTGATCCTCGGCGTGCCGATGGCATCGGTGCGCTACATCGCCAAGCACGCTGCTTCCGGCGACCTGGAGGCGATGAACAAGGCGATCGCGAGCTGCGCCGCGCTGTACCTGGTGATGGGGGCGGTCTCGATCGTGGTCGGACTCGGCCTCTACACCTGGTTCGAGTTGTCGTACACGATTCCGGTGGCGCTGGCGCGCGAGGCGCGGTGGGCGTTCACGCTGGTGATCATCTACGTCGCCAGCGGCTTCATCCTGCAGCTGCCGTACGGGATCATGTCCGCGCACCAGGATTTCGTGCTGCGGAACAAAGTCCAGATCGGGAGCCTGCTGCTGCGGCTCGGGCTCACCCTTGGCCTCCTCACCTGGAGGCCCACGATCGTGTGGCTGGCGGTGATCCAGATCGCCTGCCTGGCGTTCGAGTTCTCGGTGTCGTGGACGCTGTGCAAGCGGCGCTACCCGGGGATCGCGCTGCGGCCGCACGCGTTCGACCGGGACACGGTGCGCCAGATCCTCACCTTCAGCGTCTTCGTGCTGCTGCTGCAGGTGGGCAACCAGCTGGTGTTCCAGACCGACTCGCTGGTGATCGGCAAGTTCATGGACGTCGGGCAGATTCCATTCTTCACGGTGGCGAGCAGCCTGGCGATCTACCTGATGGAGTTCGTGATCTCGATCGCCGCGGTGGTGATGCCGACGGCGACCCAGCTCGAGACGCAGGGGAAGATGGCCGAGCTCCGCGAGCTGTACCTGAAGTGGTCGAAGATCACGCTCTCTCTCACGCTGGTGCCGGGGCTCTTCCTCCTGGTGCTCGGTCCGCGGTTCATCGCCTGGTGGATCA
Organism: Gemmatimonadaceae bacterium; assembly: GCA_041483735.1. Lineage (GTDB taxonomy): Bacteria > Gemmatimonadota > Gemmatimonadetes > Gemmatimonadales > Gemmatimonadaceae > JBGPGH01. The sequence continues at coordinate 9,939 of JBGPGH010000029.1, forward strand.
AGGCGCCGGGCTTCGAGAAGTCGTCAGGCGATGTCCTCTTCATCCTCATGCTGGCGAACTTCATCTACCTCCCGGTGCGGGGCGTGTCGTTGCCAATCCTGATGGGGCTGGGAAAGCCGTCGCGGCCGACGGTGGCCTTCCTGGTCACCGGCCTGCTCAACCTCGGGCTCAGCATCGCGCTGGCCGGCCCGTTGGGCCTGAACGGAGTGGCGATCGGCACGGCGATTCCCAACGCCCTGTTCGCGCTGGCGGTGATGGTGCTGGCCTGCCGGGAGCTGGGGGTGAGCATCACCGAGTACGTGCGCTATGTGTTCGTTAGGGCGGCGCTGGGGTGCGTGCCGGTGCTGGCGCTGCTCTACTGGCTGCGCGACCGGGTGGGGGTGCGCGGCTTCATCCCGCTGCTCGGGTCCGGCGTCGTCATGGTAGCCGCGTTCGCCGCGACCTGGGTGCTGTTCGTCTATCGCGGCGACAAGTACGAGGACCTGGCGGGGCGCGCGCGCCGCATCCTGGGCCGGGCGCGCCCCTGACGATCAGCCGCGCAGGCTGACGCCGCTGGCGGCGGCCGCGAACGCCGCGCCGCGCATCGGCGGCGAGACGTTGATCCGCGGCACGGCGAACGGCGGCGGCGCACCGCGCACCCGGCGTCCCGAGAGGGCCATGCCGCTCGCGTAGCCCGCCTCACGAGCAGCGGCATCGACGCGGGCGTCGTGGGCGCCGTAGGGGTAGGCGACGCTGGTCACCGCCGCGCCGGTGGCGGCGGCGATATCCGCGCGTGGTCCGGCGAGCTCGGCGCGGAGCTCGTCGTCCCCGAGGGCGGTCAGCAGCGGGTGGCCGGCGGTGTGCGCCCCGATCTCGACGTCGGCGCCGGCGCCGCCGCGGAGCGCCGCCCAGTCGGCGGGGAGGCAGTCGTCAGGCAGCGGAGCGTCCGTGGCGCGCAGGCCGAGCGAGTCGAGGATCGGCGCGCTCCGCCCCGCGAACCGGTCGCGCAGGGCGGCACGGTCGGCGGCCGGTCGCAGCGCCGCCACCACGTCCCACCAGAAGAATTCCGGCTGTGAGGCGCCGCGGGCGGTCACGTAGATCGTGCACGGCAGCCCGCGCGCGCGGAGCGCGGGCAGGCCGTGGCGCAGCGTGCCGCGATAGGCATCGTCGAAGGTGATCGCCGCCAGCGGCGCCGGCTCCGGCCGGCCCTCGCGCCAGCTCGCCAGGGCGGCGGCCAGGGGCACCACCCGGTAATGCGCCCGCAACCAGTCCATCTGCGCGGCGAACAGGCCGGCATCGAGGTGCAGCCCGGGGTCGCCCACGGGCCGGTCGCCGGCCGCGATGATGTTGTGATAGGCGAGAACCAGTCCGCCGGGGCGGAGCCGACGCCAGGCCGCAAGGATGCCGGCGCGCTCGAACGCCGCGTAGACCAGTCGCGCCCGGCTCACGCCACCTGGTTCGCGAGGCGCGGAGCGGCGCGCCGGCCGGGCCGCGCGCTGGCGACCCGCACGCCACCTCCGCCAACCTTCACGAGGCCCATGACCATGCCGATGAGCGCGTAGAGGTACCACGCATCGGCCTGGGTGAGGAAGAACCCCGACACGCAGAATCCGACCATCGAGGCCTCGAGCGCCTGGGCCATCGCCACCTCGGGCGGTGCCCGGCCGGTGGGCGGAGCGGCCTGCTCGATCCGGAAGAGCGCCAGGAAGATCCGGAACAGGAGCAGGACGAACACCACCAGCCCGGTGATCCCCAGCTCGGCCCCCACCTGCACGAACGAATTGTGCGGCGCCAGGTCCTGCGTCCCGATCCCCATCTCCATCCGCTCCTTGGCGCGCGGCCCGCTCCCCTCCGCCACCGAGAAATTCCGCGGACCCACACCCAGGATCGGATTCTCCAGCATGTACCCGATGCCGCGCTTCCAGATCTCCATGCGCCCGGTGTCGGAGGTCATGTTGTAGTCCTCCTTCGGGTTCAGGATCGAGCTCATCATCTCCCAGTACTTGTCCGATCCCACCACCACCAGGCCCAGGACGAGCGCGACGATCGACGAAATACGCGTCCGGGCCGGAAGGGCGGTGAACCGGAAGAGCATGAACGCGCCGACCGCGATGAAGCCCAGGAACCCGCCGCGCGATCCGGTCTTGGTCAGCGAGAAGACGATGACCCCGAGCGCCCCGAGCGCGATGATGCGCAGCCGGGTGGGCACGCCCTTGCGCAGGAAGTACACGGCCTGCGGGATGGTCAGGACCAGGATGAAGGCGAAGTCGTTCGTGTCGTAGTAGCCCAGTCCGCCCAGCCGGCCGCCCTCGGCCACCTGGTAGCCGTACTCCTTGATCGTCAGCACCGAGTAGACGACCGCCGCGACGACGTTCACCGCCGCCCACCGCTCCACGTCCTTGATCGACCGGACGCTCAGCGCCAGCAGCAGCATGATGATCATCTTCTTGTAGTGCTCGAACAGCAGGTAGTTCACCGCCTTGGCCTTGTACATCGCGAACGGCGCCGAGACGACGATGACTGCCGCAAACACCAGCACCAGCGTCAGGATGGGATGCTTGATCCCGCGGGCCTGGCGGCGCGGATCCTTGCTGGAGAAGTACAGCAGGCAGGCGCTCAGGGCAGCGATGGTGGGGATCTGCACCGCCCCGATCAGCGGGATGCGGTCCTGGATGCGCCACACCCAGACGAACAACAGCGCGAACAGCGCGATTTGCAGCCCATCGATCTTCAAGGGTCTGGCCGGCGCCGGCGCAGCGGCGGCTCGCCCCCGCCCCGTCTGCATGAGCGACGCCCGACTCGGATGGGTCATGGATGCGCGCATGATCGAGTCAGAAACATATGCAAGGGCCGAACCAGGTGCGTAGCCCTCACACCCGCCGGCGCCCGATCAGTCGCACTCGACGCGGCGGGGTGTGCGCGGCTCGCCGGCTGCCGCCATGAGAACGGGACACCTCAGGGCTGCCGGGCGCGCGCCAGCGCGAGCACCGCGTCACCCAGGTCGGCCGCGACGGCCGACGACCCCACGTCGGAGAAGTGCACGAAGTCCTTGAACGCGCTGTCCGGCGCCGCGGCCAGTGTGCCCATCAGGTCGACCAGCCTGGTGGAGGAGTCGCGCGCCACCCGCTCGGTCACGATCCGGGCCGCCGAATCGAACGCGAGGATGGTCGGTCCGGTGGCGCGCGGATAGAATCGCTGCCAGGCGGAGAGCAGTGTCGGGTTCTCGCGTCCCCCCGCGAACGCGTTGGCGTGCGTCGCCAGGATGGGCTCGGCACCCACGCTCCGGATGACGCCGGCCGCCATCCGCAGGTCGGACTCATACCGGTCGAGGCGATCGGCGGGGATGGCGGTGTACTGCCAGCCCGGCGGCTGGCCGCGCACCGCGGCCGCGATCTCCCGCCTCCGCAGCGCCGTCGTGATCACCTCCGGCAGCAACAGCTTGAGCTGGTTGCGCAGCCGGTCGAGCGCGCGGGGCCGGAACGCCCGCGCCGGCGACAGGCGGCTGCGCCGCCCGGTGGAGTCGGGTCGCGCGGGGCGGGGCGGCTCCAGCTCGAGATACTGCGCGGGCGACGGATAGACCACGATCACGTCCGGGTGCAGCGCCCGGACTCGGGTCGCGATGTCCTGCGCCACGGTGGGGAGCGACATCCCGGCGGCCGCCGCGTTGAGCACTTCGAAGCGCGTCACGCCGCAGCCGGCGCATGCTCCGCGGGCCAGCCGGGCGTTGAGCGTGTCCTCCAGCTGGCGGGGAAATTCGCGGTTGGGCGATTCGTAGAGCCCGAACGTCTCCGACGCCCCGACGGTGACCACCCGCAGCGTGCCCGGCGACTTCGCCACTTCGGCATCCGGTCCGCGCATGCCGAGGTTGTTCATGACCCATTTCTGGTACCGGGCTCCGGGCCGCCCGTGCCCGCCGTCCTTGTCGAAGACCACCAGGTCGTCCTGCGAGGTGATCGGGGTCCACCACGGCATGCGGTAGCGGAGCCAGTCCTCCAGCCGGCAGGTGAACTCGAAGGCGGCGGCGAAGAGCAGCAGCAGCGCGCCGTAGCCCGCGGCGCGCGCGACTCGTGAGGCAAAGTCCACGCGGGCGGCGCCGGCCGCGGCCGGCGCCGCCGCCGGCCCGCCCACGGGAGTCGGGGATGCGGTCACCGGCGGCCTCAGAACTGGAAGTACAGGAAGGGCGACGACCGCGTCCCGGCGATGATCGCGAGGCAGGCGGCCGCGGCCGCGGTCAGCACCACCCGGCGTCGCCAGGTCCACTCATGCCGCATGTCGAACGCGTTCGGGCCGGCCATCGCCCAGGCGCCGGCCGCCACCAGCAGTGGCACCACCAGCCAGACGTTGGCCGCCAGCAGGCCCGGGGTCGGCACGAACATCCGGCGCATCAGCGCCAGGGCCATCGGGAACGTCGTCGACCGGAAGAGCACCCAGCCCACCACCGCCGCCAGGAACATCGCTCCCTGCCTCACGCGCACGGGCAGCGGATCCCAGTAGCGGTCAAAGCGTCGATAGGCGGCGAGCAGCACGCCGTGATAGCCGCCCCAGACCACGAACGTCCACGACGCGCCGTGCCAGAGGCCGCCGATCAGCATCGTCAGCATCAGGTTGCGGTACGTCTTCCACTCGCCTTCCCGGTTCCCGCCGAACGGGATGTACAGGTAGTCCCGCATGCAGGTGGAGAGCGAGATGTGCCAGCGCCGCCAGAAATCCGACGGGTCGAGCGCCTTGTACGGCGAGTTGAAGTTCTGCGGGATCCGGAGCCCGAACAGGTAGCCGAGTCCCACCGCCATCGTGCTGTATCCCGAGAAGTCGAAGTAGATCTGCATCGTGTAGCCGAGCATCGCGAGCCAGGCGCCGCCGCTCGACAGCGCCGGATACTGCGCCAGCGCCGGATCGACGAAGGCCGCCATGCTGTCGGCGATCACCACCTTCTCCACCAGGCCGACCACGAAGAACGACAGCCCCCGGGTGAGCCACCGGCGCCGGTCGGCGTGCCCGATGGCCTCGAGGTCCTCTTCGATCTGCCGGAACCGGACGATCGGGCCGGCCACCAGCTGCGAGAAGAGCGACACGTAGGTCGCGAACTCGAAGAAGTTCCTCGTCGGCGTGATCACCTTCCGATACGAGTCGACGATGTAGCTGATGGTGTGGAACGTGTAGAACGAAATGCCGATCGGGAGGATGATGTTCAGGTGCGGCATCGACACGTCGCGGCCGAACAGGTGCATCACGTCGGTCGCCGTCCGGATCCCGAAGTTCGCGTACTTGAAGAACCCCAGCAGCATCAGGTCGACGGTGATCGGCACCACCAGGCAGAGCTTCCGGCGCCGCGGGTCCGACCACTTCAGGAACCCGAGGCCGGCCAGGAAGCTCACCGTGGTCGAGAACGCCATCAACAGCGTGAACTTCGGATTCCAGTAGCCGTAGAAGACGTACCCGGTGAGCGTCAGCCACAGGTATCGCCCCCGCGCCGAGTGGAGCGACCAGAAAACCAGGTAGGTGACGGGCAGGAACGCGAAGAGGAAGATGTAGCTGTTGAAGAGCATGGTCCTGGGTGCGGGCGGGGCGCGTCCATCCCGGGTGAAGGGTACGGACGCCGCGATGCCTCACGGAGTGACGCTCGCCTTCGGTTCCGGCTGGACTGCAAGATAAGCGGGAAGGTCACGCGCGCGTACCGGTCCCGCGCGGCCGACGGCTGGTGCCGCGACCGCGGGCATTTTACTCTTGCTGCTCATGAAGGGCATCGTGATGGCCGGCGGGACCGGCACGCGCCTCCTCCCGGCCACGCGCACGGTCAACAAGCACCTCCTCCCGGTGCACGGCGCGCCGATGATCCTGTACCCGATCGCGCTGCTCATGCGCTCGGGGATCCGCGACATTCTGCTCATCTCCACGCCGCGCCACCTCGCCGACTTTCGCGCCCTCCTCGGCGACGGCGCGCGGTGGGGAGTCCGGTTCGCTTACGCGGTCCAGCCGCGCCCCGAAGGGCTGGCGCAGGGCCTGGTCATCGGGCGCGACTTCGCGGGCCACGACCCGGTCTGCCTCATCCTCGGCGACAACATCGTGCTCGGCGACGCGGTGGGCAGGCTGTGCCGCCCGCCGGACGCGCCGGGCGGCGCGCTCGCCTGGACCTGTCCGGTGGACGACCCGTCGCATTACGGCGTGGTGGCCCGGGATGACCAGGGGCGGCCCGCGCGGATCGTCGAGAAGGCCGCGCACCCGCCCTCCCGGCTGGCGGTGATCGGGCTCTACTGCTACGACCGCGAGGCGCTCGACCTTGCCGCCCGGCTCCGCCCATCGGCGCGCGGCGAGTACGAAATCACCGACCTCAACAACCTGTTTCTGGAGCGCGGCGCGATGCGCCTCGAACCGCTCCCCGACGGCGTGGAGTGGATCGACGCCGGCACGCCCGCCTCGCTGGCGCTCGCGTCGGCCCGCGTCGAGGCCCGCGAGCGCGAGCGCGGCGAGCGCGTGGCCTGCCTGGAGGAGATCGCGGCCCGCGCCGGCTGGATCGCTCCCGCCACCGGCTCCGCCCGATGAAGCTCCTCGTCACCGGTGGATGCGGATTCCTGGGCTCGACGTTCGTCCGCTCGGTGGTCGCGACGCGGCCGGCGATGACCGTCGTCGTCCTCGACCGCCTCACCTACGCGGGCAACCCGGCCAACCTCGCCGAAGCGGGCGACAACCCGCGCGTCCGGCTGGTGCGCGGCGACATCGCCGACCCGGCGGCGGTGGAGCAGGCGATGGACGGCGTCGAGGCGATCGTGAACTTCGCGGCCGAGACGCACGTCGACCGTGCGCTGCACGATGCGGCGCCCTTCTTGCAGACCAACGTCGTCGGAACGCAGGTCCTGCTCGAGAGCGCCGCGCGCCACCGCATCGCGCGCTTCGTGCAGATCTCCACCGACGAGGTGTATGGCCCCATCGAACCGGACCGGCTGGCCGCCGAGGATGAACGCCTGGCGCCGTCGAATCCGTACAGCGCATCGAAGGCGGCCGCCGACCTGCTGGTGCGGGCCTACGAGTCGGCGCACGGCGTGCCGGCGCTGATCGTGCGGCCTTCAAACGCGTATGGTCCCTTCCAGTATCCCGAAAAGCTGGTGCCGTTGATGATCGCGAACGCCTTGGCCGGCCGGCCGCTGCCGGTGTACGGCGATGGGCTTCACGTGCGCGAGTGGGTGCATGCCGCCGACGTCGCCGATGCGGTGCTGGCGGTGCTGGAGCGCGGCCGGCTGGGCGCGGTGTACAACGCCGGCGGGGGCGTGTCGCTGGCGAACATCGATCTCGTCAGGCGGATCGTGGCGCTCGCCGGCGCGAGCGAGACCCTGATCCGGTTCGTTCCCGACCGGCCCGGGCACGACCGCCGCTACCGCATGACCAGCGACCGGATCGCGACCGAGCTCGATTGGCGGCCGCGGCGGGAGTTCGACGCCGGCCTGCGCGACACCGTGGCCTGGTACGCCGGCCACGGCGCCTGGCTGGCGGCGGCCCGCGATGAGAACTACCAGCGGTACTACGAACGCCAGTACGGCGAGCGCCTCACGGACGCGCCGGCCACCACCTCCTGACCGGACCAACCCGAGCCATGGCTCAGACTTCACCGTCCAGCGCTCCTGCCGCACCGCGCGCCGACCTCCGATCGGTCATGCGGGGCCGTCACCTGCCGGCACTGGACGGCCTCCGCGCGGTCTCGGTGTTCACGGTGATGACCTTCCATTTCGGTTTCGAGACCGTGCCGGGCGACCTGGGGGTGAGCGCGTTCTTCGTGCTGAGCGGGTTCCTGATCACCACCCTGCTGCTGCGCGAGTGGGACGATCGCGGCGATGTGTCGCTGCGCCATTTCTACCTGCGGCGCACGCTGCGGATTTTCCCGGCGTACTACGCGTTCGTGATCTTCTCGCTCGTCCTCAGCGCCATCCGCCACATCAGCTGGCCGTCGGGCCTGGTGCCGGCCAGCTTCCTCTACCTCGTCAACTACTTCAACGCCACCCACGGGCATCCCACCACGCCGGTGGCGCACGCCTGGTCGCTGGCGGTGGAGGAGCAGTTCTACCTGCTGTGGCCGGCGGTGTTCATCCTGCTCCGCCGCGGCGGTGAGGCGCGGGTGGCGCGCGGGCTGCTCTGGATCATCGCCGGCGTCATGCTCTGGCGCTCGACCCTCACGCTCGCCTTCCACGTCGGCAGTCCGTGGACGTACAACGCGTTCGACACGCGGTTCGACAACCTCGCCGTCGGCTGCCTGCTGGCCGTGCTGGTGCGCCGCGACCAGTTCGCCGTCAGCTCCGCGGCCGTCGCGCGCGGGGCGTGGATGCCGCTCGCCACCCTCATTGTCCTCTGGCTGTCCCGGGCCCGGCTCCCCAGCGCCTACCACTACAGCATCGGCTTCACGGTCGATGCGGTACTGCTGGCGCTGTTCATGGTGCAGATCCTCCAGCTCTACCCGGCCGGGATCTGGCGCTGGCTCGAGCACCCGGTGCCGCGCTACCTGGGACTCATCTCGTATCCACTCTACCTCTACCATCAGTGGGGGCTGGGTGTGGGCCTCCACTTCCGCGGCCTGCCGCTCGCCGTGCGATTCGCGCTGGGGATGGCCTGCTCGATCCTCCTCGCCAGCGGCTCCTACTTCGTGGTCGAGAAGCCGTTCCTCGCCCTCAAGCGCCGCTTCGAGGTCGCGCCGCGCGCGCCGGCCGCCGCGCCGGTGGCCGCGCCGGTCGCGTCGTGAGGCACGGACCGCTGTCGGCGGCCTACCAGGACCCGAGCAGCGCCGCCTTGACCCGCCCCACGCCGCCCACGAACTGGAGGAGGTGGGCGGTGGAGTCGGGATACGGGAAGCGGGGCATCGCGTAGCGCGCGAGCGGATCGGCGGACGTGAACTCCGCCAGCGACGCGTGCCCCATCACCGTGGAGACCGCCGCCACCAGGCCCTCGCGGCGGGTCGTCTCGCGCTCGCGGACGCCGTACGAGGCGGGATCGCCGTTCGGGTAGCAGAACACCGGCACCGGGTCCGGCACCTCGGCCCGGACGCGCCGCCACGATTCGGCGATCTGATACTCCGAGTCGGCGTCGTTCACCCGGGTCAGGATCGGATGACTGACGGTGTGCGGCGCGAAGGTCATCACGCCGCGCCGGGCGATGGCCCGGATCTCGTCCCAGCTGAGCGCGGCGTACTCGCGCGGCGCGTCCGGCGGCGGCGGCGCGTCCAGCGCCGCCGCCATCTCCGTCATCACCTGCTCCTTCTTCGAGTCGGCGATCAGCTTGAGCCGACCCGTCAGGTCGTCGATCGCCGCGACGCGTTCGGCGGGGCCGGCCCACTCGTATCGCCGGCGTCCCGCGCCCTCGCCCAGCTCGACTTCGAGCGACCGCCGCCCGGTCCGCGACAGCATGTACTCCACCCGGTCCCACCAGCACCAGCAGGCGCGGTCCACGAAGCCGGTGATCGCGAACACGGTTGCCGGACAGTCGAACTCGGCGAACACCGGCTCGGCCACCTTCACGTCGGCGTAGCCGTCGTCGATCGTGAAGACCACCGTGCGCGGATGGGGCGGCTCGCCGGCGCGCAGCCGCGCGACCAGGTCGGGGAGCGACACCAGCCGGAAGCCATCCCGCCGCAGGCGCGCCAGGTTCGCGCGCAGCTGCGCGAGGTCGTGGCCGGCGTTGCCGGTCGCCGGATCGGCGAACCGGTGCAGCATCAGGATGCTCGCGTGCCGGCGGGTGATCGGCGACAGCAAGCCGAGCGCCAGGCGGCTGGTGAGGATCGAGAGCGCGAGCGTCTTCACGTGAGCATCACGGGCCGTCGGGCCGGCCGGGGGACATCCATCGCTCCACCACCGCATCGACGGCCGAGCGAATCCGGCGGCAACAGGCGCGCACGTCATCCAGCGTGCCTTCCACCGGATCGTCGATCGCCGCGTCGCGCGTTCCCGCGCCCGATCCCGGATCGCGGGCGAATGCGCCGAGCAGGAGCGTGCGGCCGGCCGCGTCCGGGAAGCGGCAGACCAGCTCGGCCTCGTTCAGCCGGTCCATGACGAAGAGGACGGTGGCCGAGTCGACCAGTGGGCGGGTGAGCAGTTGCGCGCGATGCGACTCGAGCGGGGAGCCGGCCTCGACCGCTGCGCGCAGCGCGCGCGGGTCGGCGGGTCGGCCGGGCACCGCGAACAAGCCGGCCGACACCACGCGAACCGGGGGCGACCGGCGGGCCGCGGCCGACGTCGCGAAGAGCGCGGCTGCCATTGGGCTGCGGATGATGTTACCGTGACAGACGAATACGACGAGCGGATTTGAGTCCGGCAGCGATGGCAGGCGATCCTGGCGCAATCCCAGGAGGCGCGCCGCCTGGAGTCGCAGGTAGGTCGAGCGGCGGTCCGGCGGCAGGGTGCGCGCCTCCCGCAGGCGCGTGACGAGGGGAGGGGGGAGAATCGTCCTCAACAGGCGCTTCACGGGGAGGCGGCGGGTGGTGAAGTAGTGGCGCCGTGGCGGGATGGGGACGGTGGCGGCAGCGGAAGGTAGGCAGGGTGCGCACGCGGCTCAAGGCGCCGGCGATGCGATTCGCGCGAGGCAGCAACCATCGCGCTTCCTGCGTGGGACCGGATCTGGCATTCGAGCCCGCGCCTCAGGCAGGATCAACGGCGTCACGTGATGGTGCAGCCCATTCGCGTCCTGATTACCGACGGGGAACAGCGAACCGCCCTGGCGGCGGCGCGGTCGCTTGGGCGCGAAGGTCACCACGTGTTCGTCTGCAGCTCCACGGCGCGCTCGCTCACCGGCGCATCGCGCTACGTGTCGGCGCAGGCGGTGGTGCCCAAGCCGGTGGAAGATCCAGCCGGGTACGTCGAGGCGGTCTCGCGCTGCTGCGCGGAGTGGCGCATCGACATGGTCCTCCCGATCACCGACCAGTCGCTGGCCGCGCTGCTGCCGGCGCGCGACAGGCTGGGCGCGCCGATCCCGTGGCCGAGCGCCGAGCGCTTCGCCCAGGTCTCGGACAAATACGAGATCCAGGCGGCGGCCGCGGAGCTTGGCATCGCCATCCCCCGCCAGCACGTGCTGGCGCGGAGCGAGGACCGCGCGAGCCTGGACGCCGACGCGCTCCACTACCCGATCGTGGTGAAGCCATCGCGCTCGCTGCGGAACGGCGAGCACTTCCTGGTCCGCCACGTCCCCGACGCCACCCACCTCCGCGCGCAGCTCGATGCGCTGTCGCCGAATGCCTATCCGGTACTGCTCCAGGAGCGGATCGTGGGGCCGGGCGTCGGGATCTTCCTGCTCGTGTGGGACGGCGTCCTGCTCGCGAGCTTCAGCCACCGGCGCCTGCGGGAGCAGCCTCCGTCGGGCGGGAGCAGCGTCTACTGCGAGAGCATCGCCGCCGACGGCAGGCTGGTGCGCCTCTCCAAGGCCTTGCTCGACCACTTCGACTGGCGCGGCGTGGCGATGATCGAGTTCAAGGTCGAGGCCAGCACCGGCATCCCCTACCTGCTCGAGGTGAACGGCCGGTTCTGGGGCTCCTTGCAGCTGGCGATCGCCGCCGGCGTGGACTTTCCGGTGCTGCTGGTGAACGCCGCGCGCGGGCTGCCCGTCGGCCCACTCCCGGCCTATTCGGTCGGCATCCGCATGCGGTCCGGGTGGCGCGATGTCGACCACCTGCTGGCCCGGATCCGCTGGTCGCCCCGGGCGCTGGCGCTGCCGCCTGACGCGCCGTCGCGGTGGGAGGCGCTGGTCGAGTTCCTGCGCTGGCGCCGGGTGGATCGCCCGGAGATCCTGGCCCTGTCCGATCCGATGCCGTTCCTGCATCAGACGGTGGACTTCCTGCTGAGGCGCGCCTAGTGTGGCGTCCGCACGAACTGTTCGGCCACGCGGCGGGCCACGGCCTCGGCGCCCGCCGGCGTGAGGTGGAAGTGGTCGTAGAAGGTGGCCGCGCTCATCTCGAGCAGGGGCATGAAGTCGATCTGCTCCACCCCCGACTCCCGCGCGATCGCCGATGCCCGCGCATCCATGCGCCGCATCAGCTCGAACAGGACATCGTGCGTGTAGTACGCCGACACGTCGCCCTTGAACGCGCTCCCCACGCCGCCGCTCCAGAGCAACGCTTCCTCGTCAGGCGTGTACGGGGTCTTCTGGAACCACGGCTGGCGGGCCACGATCACGCGCCGGACCGCGCCCGACGCCAGCACCAGGCACTCGCGGAACTGCATCTCGAAGTTGGCGAGCATCGCGGTGCTGTCGGGGATGGCGGTGCGGAAGTCGCCGGCCTGCGCGCGCATGGTCCGGGCCCGGCCCAGCCACCTGGCCACCCCCTCCGACACCTCCACGCCGCGGCGCAGCCGCTGCCGCAGGCGCCGCAGCAGCTCGACTACCGCGAGAGACCCCGGCCGCAAGCCGAACTCCACTTCCGGATGCTCGACGAAGCACGACGACACCGGAACCGGGCTCGCGGGCCGATCGGCGGGCGCGCCGTCTTCGATCCAGCGCAGGACATCGCTGGCGCCGACCATGATCACGATCGCATCCAGGCGCCGGTACCGGGGAAGGATGCGGCGCAGGATCATCGCCAGCGCGCGGGCGTCGACCGCCGACTTCCCGACCGTCCCGACGTGCACCGCGGTGGCGCCCAGCGCCCGCTTTCGCTCCGGCTCGTTGAGCAGCGTCTCGAGTTTCCCGGGCCAGGCGGTCGGCTGGTCGTTCAGGTAGCACTCCACGGCGCTGCCGCCCGTGACCAGGATCCGGTACACTCCCACCGCGTTTCGCGGAAACCCGCTCCCCCGCTCGCCGTCGCGGTTGACCTCGAACCGGCACACCGGCTCCAGTTGGGGATGCGTCTGCCGGTCCGGGCCCACACGGCGGCGCACGCCGGGGGGCCACACGTAGTACACGCGGTGATGACGAATCCACACGCGGGCCAGCAGCTCGACCGCCGCCGCCATCGCCAGCATCGCCGCGATGGCGATCACGGCCGCTCGCATCAGCTCAGTCACGTTCTCGCGCCTCCGGGTTGCGGCGCCGAAACCTATGTGCCGTGGCCGCGCCCCGGTAGCCGCGTGCCATGACGAGCATCGAGCGGGTCGACGCCATCGCCCACCGCGCGGACATCACCGCGCTGTTCGGCCGCAACGACCGTGCGTCGTTCGAGCGCTTCTTCGACCTGGCCTACCCGGCGTCGGCCGCGGCCGGCGGATGCAGCTGGGTGGTGCGCGAAGACAATGGCGCGGTGGTGGCGCACCTGGCGATGTTCCCGCGGACGCTGCGCGGTGCGGGCCGGTCGTTTGAGGCGGCGCTGTTCGGCGACCTGATCGCCGATGTCTCGCACCGGAACTTCTGGACCGCCGCGAAGCTGATGCGGCGCGCGGTGGACGACCTCCGCGCCGAGGGCCGGATCGCGCTCGCCTACACCGATCCCACGCCCCCGTCGTTGCCGGTGGCCAAGGCGGCGGGGTTTGTCCCCTGGGCCGAGCTGGTACGGTTCGTCCTCCCGCTGAACCGGTTGTACCTCTTCGCATCGCGGCTGCGGTCTGGTGGCCATCGGGTACGGGTGGAAATCATCCAGCCTGACGATCCGCGGCTCGCGCCGGCGCTGCTGCGCCTGGGGCCGGGCCCCTGGCTGGGCGCCGCCCGCACCCCGGGGATGTACCGGGCGCACGGCAGCGGCCGCCCGGAGCTGACGCCCGTCATCGTCATCCTCACCAGCGCGCGCGAACCGCAGGAGCGCGCCGCGCCGCTCGCGGTCGCGTTGCTCGATCGCCTCGGCGCCACCCGCACGGTGGAAATCGTCGATCTGCTGTGGGACGACGCCCGGGTCTCGATCGCGTCGGTGGTCCACTCGCTGGCGCGCGCCGCCCGCCGCAACAAGTTCGACCGGATGTACACGCGCTCGCTGGCCGGCTCGCACCTGTCGGGAGAGCTGCGCGCCGCCGGCTGCATGGCGCGGAAGGACGGGCAGCCGTTTCATCGGCTCCTGCTCGGCGCCGACCCGGGCCTTCCGCCCCTCGACGACTGGGTCCTGTCGCCGCTCGACGGCAGCGCCTGGTGACGCGCGCGCGTCAGCGCGCGCGCAGGTGATCGAGGAGCGTGCCGGGGAAGTGGTGGCGGCCCAGGGAGTCGGCGCGCGCCACGATCGAATCGGCGTACTCGGTGCCCAGCCGCTCGACGCTCAGTTCGCGGACCATCCAGTAGGTCCCGCCGGGGCGGACGAAGGCGTCGATCCGGCGCTGGACCACGTCGACGCCGGTCAGCACCTGCGAGCGGGCGTCGTAGGCATCGAGTGGATACGCCGACGGCACGCCGATGAGCGGATTCGCCCCCCGGTAGAACTGCTCCAGCGGGACGAGATCCCGGGACGGGATCACGAAGACCGGCTCGCCCGGCCGCGCCTCGGCGGCCAGCGCGCGGGCCACGCCCGGCCAGTCCCAGTCCGGGAGGTTGCGGGTCATGCTGACGTCACCTAACAGCAGGGCGATCAGCGCCACGGCGGCCAGCGTCGCGCGCACCGGTGAGGGCGGCGCCCGCTGCAGCACCAGCGCCACCAGCACGATCGCTCCGGGTACCACCACCGACCAGTGGTGGGTGTAGACGACCGAGACGCCGAGGTCGCGCACCGTCAGCAGCGCCAGGAACGGCACCAGGAGGGCCGGGAGGGCCACCCACTCGGCCCCGCTCCACGGCGCCGACCCGGGCCGCCGCCTGACGAGGAGCGCCACGGCCGCCGCCGCCGTGAGGCCGGCCAGCACCAGGCCGCGCTGTGCCACCGGTGCGCCCAGCGCCGCCTGCCAGAATTGCGTCAGCGTTCCCACCGCCGCCTGCCACGCGGCCGCCAGCGGCGCGCCCGCCACCACCGGCTGCTCGCTGGCCGGCACCAGGCCGGCCGATGACGCCGCGTGGTGCAGGACGCCGGGCAGCGCCGGCAGCAGCAGGATAGCCGTCACGCCGAATGCCGCGAGCAGAGAGCGCCGCCGCGGCGTCGCCAGCAGCGCGCCCAGCCCGGCTCCCGCCAGCGCGAAGGCCGCGTAGTAGGACGTCAAACACGCCAGCGTCGATGCCAGCACGTAGCCCGCGAACGTCCGCCGGACCGGCGGGTCCGCACCGAGCCAGCCGCGCGCCAGGAACAGCATCGACAGCGACAGCATGAACATCAGCAGGCTGTAGCAGCGCATTTCGGTGGCCGCCCACAGGACCGTTGGGCTCAGCGCCGCCACGAGGACCAGCGGGATCGGGCGGGTCCGCAGTGCGAGCTCGCGTGACATCCGGTGCATCGTCCACACCGTGCCGGCCGCGAACAGCGTGGACATCAACCGGCCGAATGTCACCGACGCGTGCACGCGCAGCCAGCCGTTCAGCAGGACGAAGTAGAGCGGCGGCTGGAGCTCGAAGTACCTCGTCTGGCGCAACGTCCCGGCGAGCGACCGCGTCGCGGTGTTGAACGCGTAGCTCTCGTCGAGCCATACCGGACGCATGAACGAGACGACCGCCCCGTATCCCACCACGATCGCCAGGGCGGCCGCGACAGCGAGGCGCTGCCAGCGCTCGTCGGCCGCCGCGCCGGGATCACGGGGCGGCGCATCGAGAGGCTCGGTCCGCGGTCGGGGCGTCGGCAACGGCATCGCGTGCACAATATGGACCCCGACATTATCTTGCGCGACATGCTTCGCCGGCTGTCCGAGTGGCTCGACGAACCGCCCTGGACGGATTGGGACCAGCGGGCGCCACAGGGTGCGTCTCTCTGGGTTGCCGCCGGCATCCTGCTCGCGGTGCACGCCGCGTTGGCCTGGTCGCTGCGCAGCCCGTCCCTCACCACCAACAACGACCACTCCACCTACGTCTGGCTGTCGCGTGCCTTGCGAGACGGCCAGTATCGCGAGATCTGGCGGCTGGGGACGCCGCTGCACACGCAGTATCCGCCCGTCTTTCCCGTCTTCCTGGCGCTGCTCTCGGCGGCGTTTGGCGAACACCTCGATGTGCTCCACGCGGGGACCATCGCCTGGTCGGTGCTCGCGCTGCTGCTGCTGTTCGATGTGACCAGGCGGCTCTGGTCTTCGGGAGTCGCGCTGCTGGTACTCGCCCTCGCCGCCCTCAATCCGTTTCTCATCGAGCGGAGCGGCGAGATCATGGCCGAGGCGCCGTTCATGGCGCTGATGCTCCTGTCGCTGTGGGCGCTCATGCACCGGCCGCTCACCGCGCGCTGGATCGCACTGGGTGGCGGCGCGGTGATCGCCGGCGCCCTGACCCGCAGCGCCGGCCTCCCGGTCGTCGTCGCCGTCGGGCTGTTCCTTCTCCTGGAGCGCCGGATCCGCGCGGCCCTCGCCTACGCCGCCGTGGTCGCGGTCACGGCGGGGGCGTGGGTCGTCTGGACGCTGCTCGCTCCGGTCAAGATCGTCGGGCGCTCCTACGTGGCCGACGCGGCACGGGGCGGTGCCGGCGGCGATCCGTCCGCGTCGCTGCCGGTGCTGCTCGTCCGCCGCGTGTTCCACAACGTGCCGGGATACCTCGCCTCCGGAATTCCCTGGCGGGTTTCGGTCCCGAACTTCGCCGGCACCCGGGTCGACAACGTGTTCTGGCTGGTGGTGGTCACCCTCACGCTGGCGGCGGGTGGGTGGTGCCTGTGGCGCCGCTGGCGCGCCGCGGCCGTCGCGCTGCTCTGCTACGCGGGGATGCTCGCCGTCTGGCCGTGGCTCGACGGGCGATTCCTGGAGCCGATCGTTCCGCTGCTGCTGCTCGTGATGGTCCTCGGCGCCGCGTTCCTCGGTGCCCGGGTGTCGCGCGGCGCCGCCTTCGCCGTGACGCTGGCGCTCGGCCTGGTGCTGGGCGGCACCGCCGCCGCGCACGATGTGACCGCGCTCGCCCGGATGCGCACCTGCGACCGCGCCAACCCGATGGAGTCGCCGGGTTGCTTCGGGGAAGAGGACCTCAGCTTCTTCGCGGCCACGAAGATCGTGCTGCGCGAGTCGCCCGACACCGCACGGGTGCTGGTCGCCAAGGATGCGCCGTTCGCGATGATGTCGCGTCGCACGGTGCTCGCGCTCCCCGAGGCGCTCGTGAAGGACTCCACGCAGTTCTTCAGTTTCCTGGCCGCACAGAAGGTGGGCTACATCGTGCTCACCCACGTCTCCTTCTCGGACAAGCCGCTCGCCGACCGGCTGCTGCGCGTCTGCCGGCGGCTCGTGCTGCTCCACACCATTCCGCCGTTCTCGTCGATCTACACGTACCTTCCCGAGGACCAGCCCTCGCGCGACGAGAGCAATCCCGCCTGCATTGAGCTCAGGCGCTATCATGATTCGGCGGGACCGGTGGTCTGATCGGCTGGGACCGTCCGCGCCGGAGACCGGCATTGGGGCGGCTCTCCGGACTGGTCGAGGGGTCTCCGCCCCCGGAGCTGTGACAGCGTGTTGATGCCCGGCCACAGCAGCCTTCGCCAGGCTCCCCGCATCCGACTCGAAAGTCAGTGCTAAGTTGATACCATTCAATCACATAAATCGTCTGAAAGGCGGTGCTTGCTTCTTGCTCCATTCCGGCGCGACCACGCAATGCCCACTGCGAACATCACCGGCGCGATAGGCCGTCGACATGAGTGAATCCTGCGCGCTCTCGGTTGTGGTGGGGGATGCGGACGCGGAGCCGCGCCGGCTGGCCGGATGCGTCGCCGCGTTGCGCGCGGCCACCGCGCAACTCGACGCCGAAATCGTGATCGCGGCCCCCGCGGACCGGGCCGAGCGGTGCGCGGCGCGCGGGGAGCGTGGTGTCCGGGTGATCGCCTCGGACGGCCGGTTCACTCCGCAGCTCTGGCGCGATGGCCTGCGCGCGTCGCGCGGCCGGGTGGTGGCGTTCACCATTTCGCAGTGCATCGTCGAGCCGGCCTGGGCGACCGGCCTGCTGCGTGCGCTGGCGTCCACGGCCGACGATGGCGCGGTCACCATCGGCGCCGGCGGCAGCTTCGCGCTCGATGCGGACGCCACGGTGACCGACGCGGCGGTCTGCTACCTGCGATATTCCGCGTTCCTCGATGAAGGCCGGGAGGTGCGTGCGGTGCGGGAGATCGCCGGAGACAACGCGGCCTACCGCCGTGACGCGCTGGAGCGGCACGACGCCAGCTTCACGGACGGATTCTGGGAAGTGGACTTTCACCGCCGGGTGCGCGAGTCGGAGCCGGCCACGCGGCTGGTCCTGATCCCGGGCGCGGTGGCGCGATTCGCCGGCGCTCCCGGTCTGGGCACGGTGCTCGGCGCGCGCTTTCAGCACGCGCGTCACTTTGGTGCCTGGCGAGTGGCCACCGGCGGCCGGCCGGCGTGGGCGATCGTGGCCGCGGCGCCGCTGGTGCCGGCGCTGCTGGCCTGGCGCATCATCCGCCGGGTGTGGCCGCAGGCCCGCGAGCGCGTCCGCCTCGCCCTCGCCGCGCCGGCGCTCGCCGCCCTCGCCTGCGCGTGGGCAGCCGGCGAAGCGTGGGGCGCCGTGCGCGGCGGTCCCATCAGCGCGTCCCACTCGCAGACCCTCATCGCCTGAATCCCGGTTCATGACTCCTTCGGATCGTTCCTCTCCCGCCCGCGGGCGGCGCCTCGAACCGGCCGCCGTCCTGCCGACCATCTCGGTGGTGATCGCCTCGCATCGCGAGGTGGCGCTGCTCGACGCCTGCCTCGCGTCGATCGTGCCGCAGTGCACGCGGATCGGCGCCGAGCTGATCGTCGCCCGCGCCGGTGAGCCTGACGACGTGGCCGGGCTGGCGCGCGCCAATCCGGCGGCGCGGTTCGTGGCCGCGCCGGCCGGGGCCACCATTCCGCAGTTGCGCGGGCTGGGCATGGCCGAGGCCACCGGCGACATCGTCGCGCTCACCGAGGATCACTGCATCGCCGACCCGCACTGGCTGGAGGCGCTCACTCGCCACACCGGGCACGATGCCGATGTCACCGGCGGCGGCATGGACAATGCCCAACGGGAACGGGCCGTCGACTGGGGCGCGTACTTCTCCGAGTACGGCTTCTTCGCGCCGGCCCGCGATGACGCCCCGGGATCGGCCGGCGGCGGCGCGACGCTGCTCACCGGCGCCAACGTCGCCTACGCGCGCTCGGTGGTGGGGGAGGTGGCCGCGTGGGCGCGCCAGGGCGAGTGGGAGAACGTCGCGCACCAGCGCCTGACGGCGCGTGGCCGGGTGCTCCGCTTCATCCCCGATGCCGTGATCTACCAGAACAAGCGCTACCGCTTCGGGGCGTTCTGCCTGGACCGGTACGCGCACGGCCGCGACTACGCCCGGACGCGGCTGGCGCAGGAGCGGTCGTCGCGCCGGTGGGTGCTGCTGGCGCTGAGTCCGCTGCTGCCGGTCGTGCTGACCTTCCGCGTGGCGCGCGCGGCCGCCAATCGCCGCTGGCGCACTTTCCTGCGCGCCCTGCCGGCCACCGCCGCGTTCCTGTCGGCCTGGGCGGTGGGCGAGGCGGTGTGGTACGCGCTGGGTCCGGCGCTGGCGCGGGGCGGCGCCGGCGTGCTTGGCGCGCCGCGGGCACGCGGTCTCTGACGTGGGGCCACCCGAGTTGAGCGTCGTGGTCCCGTCGGTCAACGGCATGACGGATCTCGCCGGCTGCCTCGATGCGCTGGAAGCGCAGCGGGACGTCGCACTCGAGGTGCTGGTGGCCGATCGCTGCGGCGAGCCCGTGCGCGCCGAGGTGCGGAAACGGTGGCCGCGGGCCCGGGTGCTCGAATCGGTGCCGGCCACCACCATCCCCGACCTGCGTGCCGCGGCGTTCGCGGCCGCGTCCGCCGAGTGCGTGGCGGTGATCGAGGATCACGTGATCGTCCCCGCCGACTGGGCGCGGCGGCTGCTCGACGCGCAGCGAGAGGCTGGTGGGGCGGTGGGGGGCGCGGTGGAGAACGCGGCCACCGGGCGGCTGGTCGACTGGGCCGCGTTCCTCTGCGAGTACAGCCACTGCCTGACGCCGCTGCCGTCCGGTCCCGCCGACTGGCTCACCGGTAACAACGTCATCTATCCGCGCGCGCTGCTCGAGCGGTATCGCGGCGTGCTGGGCGGCGGGCGATGGGAGAACCAGCTCCACGACGCGATGCGACGCGACGGCGTCGCGCTCACCTGCCGGCCCGACATCATCGTCGGGCACAAGAAACACTACACGGTGGGCGAGTACCTGTCGCAGCGCTACCTGTACGCGCGCTCGTACGCCGGCGCGCGGGTGGCCGGCGCGCCCCGGGCCCGGCGGCTGATGTTCGCGCTGGCCGCCTGCGCGCTGCCGCCGGTGCTCTTCGCCCGGACCATCTCCCGGGTGCTCTCCAAGGGGCGGCACCGGGCCGAGTTGGTGCGCTCGCTGCCGCTGCTGGCGCTGTTCGTGTGCGCGTGGGCGGCCGGCGAGGTGGTGGGGTACGCGGCCGGCCCGGGCGACTCGCTGTCGAGGGTGTGCTGACGTGGCGGAGCCCGTGAACTCGTCAGGCACGGCGCGCGCGGTGTCGCAGGTGCGGCCCGGCGACCGGGTGGTCGTGGTCGGGGCCGGCCCCGCCGGACTGACCGCCGCCTGGCTGCTCGTCAAGCGGGGCGTCGACGTCACCGTCCTCGAAGCCGACGACGTGGTGGGCGGCATCTCGCAGACCGCCCGGTACAAGGGCTACCGCTTCGACATCGGCGGCCACCGGTTCTTCACCAAGGTCATGCCGGTCCAGGAGCTGTGGGAGGAGATCCTCGGCGATGAGTTCATCGCCGTCCCGCGGATGTCCCGGATTTTCTACGGCGGCCGCTATTTCGACTACCCGCTCAAGGCCGCCAACGCGCTGCGCGGACTGGGCATCATCAACGCCGTCCGGATCGTCCTCAGCTACCTCTACGCCCACTTCTTCCCGTCACCGGTGGAAGAGAACTTCGAACAGTGGGTCACCAACCGGTTCGGGCGCCGGCTGTACGAGATCTTCTTCAAGACCTACACCGAGAAGGTCTGGGGCATCCCCTGCACGGAAATCCGCGCCGAGTGGGCCGCCCAGCGCATCCAGGGGCTGTCGCTGGCCAAGGCGATCCTCTCGGCCACATCGCTCAACCGGCGGTCGACGACGATCAAGACGCTGATCAACGAGTTCATGTACCCGCGGCTGGGGCCCGGGCAGATGTGGGAGATGGCCCGCGACCGCGTCGTGGAGGGCGGCGGCCGCATCCACATGCGCCACGCCGCGAGCGCGATCGAGCACGATGGCCGTGGCCGGGTGGTGGCGGTGCGGGCCCACGCCGATGGCGTCGAGCGCCGGTTCCCGTGCGAGCACGTGATCTCGACGATGCCGGTGCGCAACCTGGTGCGGTCGCTCGATCCGGCGCCGCCTGACGAGATCCGCGCCGCCGGCGATGGCCTCAACTACCGCGATTTCCTGGTGGTCGCGCTGATGGTGGACCGCGACAACCTCTTCCCGGACAACTGGATCTACGTCCACACCCCGGGCGTGAAAGTCGGCCGCATCCAGAACTTCAACAACTGGTCGCGCGCCATGGTCCCGCAGCCGGGCGTCACCTGCCTGGGGCTCGAGTACTTCTGCTTCGAGGGCGACGGGCTCTGGACCAGCCGCGACGAGGAGCTGATCGCGCTGGCGACCCGCGAGCTGGGCGAGCTGGGACTGGCGCAGGGGGCGGGCGTGTTCGACGGCACGGTGGTGCGGATGCGGAAGGCGTATCCCGTCTACGACGCCGCCTATCGCGACCACCTCGACAACGTCCGCGCCTTCATCGACCCGATCGGCAACCTGCACACCGTGGGGCGGAACGGGATGCACAAGTACAACAACCAGGACCACTCGATGCTCACCGCGATGATGGCGGTGGCCAACATGCACGGGGCATCGCACGACATCTGGGAAGTGAACACCGATTTCGAGTACCACGAGGAGCAGCGCCTCGATGCGGCATCGGACGCCTCCGGCGGCCTGGCCGGCGCGCCGGCGCCGCGGCGGGCCGCCGCGGGAGGGAACTGAGGCATGCGGATCGGCGTTGACGCGGCCTGCGTGGCCAACGAGCGGGGCTACGGCCGCTTCGCCCGCGAGCTGCTCCGGGCCATGGTCCGCCTCGCTCCCGGTGACGAGTTCGTCTGCTTCGTCGACGCCCGGGCGCGCGAGCGCATCGAGCCGGCGCCGAACGTCCGCCTCGTGGAGGTGGCGCAGTCGGCGTCGCCCACCGCCGCCGCCGCCGCCGACGGCAGCCGCGCGCCGGCCGACATGCTGCGTTTCTCACGGGCCGTGTGGCGCGAGCGTCCCAACGTCTTCTTCTCGCCGTCGGTATACACCTACTTTCCGCTCCCGCCGGCGCTGGCGGCGGTGGTCACGGTGCACGACGCGATCGCCGACCGGTTTCCCGAGCTCACCCTGCCGTCGCGCCGCGCCCGGCTCTTCTGGCGACTCAAGGTCGGGCTGGCGCTCCACCAGGCCCGGCTGGTGCTCACGGTGTCCGAGTTCGCGGCCCGCGAGATCGCCGAGGTCCTCGGCGTGCCGCGCGCCCGCATTCGCGTGGCGGTCGAAGCGCCGGCGGCCGCCTACCGGCCCAGCGAGACGCCGGCCGACGTGGCCGCGGCCGCGGCCCGTGCCGGCCTGCCGGCGGCGGTCCGCTGGTTCGCCTACGTGGGCGGCTTCAACCCGCACAAGCACGTGGACCTGATCGTCCGCGCCCACGCCGAGCTGGTTCGGGCGGCGCCGGACGCGCCGCCCTTCCTGCTGCTGGTCGGCAAGGTGGAGGGCGACGTCTTCCATGGCGCCCAGGCCGCGATCCGGGCCGCGATCGCCGAGTGCGGTACCGCCCGCTACGTGTGCTGGGCTGGCTTCGTGCCTGACGAGGAGCTGCGCCACCTGCTGAGCGGCGCCATCGCCCTGCTGCTGCCGTCGGAGAACGAGGGGTTCGGCCTGCCGGCGGTGGAAGCGGCCGCCTGCGGGGCTCCGGTGGTGGCGACCACCGCCAGTCCGCTCCCCGAGCTGCTCGCCGGCGGTGGGTTCTTCGTGGCGCCGCGCGACCTGCCCGCCCTGACGGATGCGATGCGGCGGCTGGCCGGCGATGAGCCCGCCCGCCGGATCATGGGAGCGCGGGCACTGGAAGGGGCGCGGGCGCTCTCCTGGGAGCGCGGCGCCGGCGCCGCCCTGGGCGCCCTGCGGGAGGCCGCCGCGTGAGCCCGCTCCGGTTCGCGTTCCTCACGACGTTCTACCCGCCGTACCACTTTGGCGGTGACGCGATCGCCGTACAGCGGCTGGCCCGGGCCCTCGTCAGTCGCGGACACGCGGTCACCGTGCTCCACGACGTGGATGCCTACATGGCCCTGCACCAGGGCGCCGAGCCGCCGCCGGCCGAATCCGATGGCGTCGAGGTCATCCCGCTTCGCAGCGGACTGGGCGCGCTCTCGCCCATGCTCACCCAGCAGCTGGGCCGGCCGGTGCTGAACGGCGGTCGCATTCGCCGGCTGCTCGCGCAGCGACGGCCCGACGTCGTCCACTTCCACAACATCTCCCTGGTGGGCGGTCCCGCGCTGCTCGACGTCGCCGGCAACGCGGCCACGCTCTACAGCGCCCACGAGCACTGGCTGGTCTGTCCGACGCACGTGCTCTGGCGCCACCGCCGCGAGCCCTGCCCGGCCCGCGAGTGCCTGCGCTGCCAGCTGCGCTACCACCGCCCGCCGCAGCTCTGGCGCTGGACCGGCATGCTCGACCGCCGCCTGGCGCGCGTCGATGCGTTCATCGCCATGAGCGAGTTCAGCCGTCGCAAGCATATGGAATTCGGCTTCGGACGCGACATGGAAGTCATCCCGCCCTTCCTCCCCGACGGCGGGCCGGCGGAGGTGGGCCCCTCGCCACACCCGCGTCCCTACTTCCTGTACGCCGGCCGGCTCGAGCAGCTGAAGGGGCTCGATGACGTCATTCCCCGGTTCGCCGGCGACGCCGGCCCGGACCTGCTGATCGCCGGCGACGGCACGCACGGACCCGCCCTCCGCGCGCTCGCGACGGGCATGCCACGGGTCCGGTTCCTCGGGCGACTCGGCGCCGGTGAGCTGCCGCGCTACTACGCCCACGCCGTCGCCCTCATCGCGCCCACGCTCGGATACGAGACGTTCGGCATGACGCTGATCGAGGCGTTCCGCGAGCGCACGCCGGTGCTCGCGCGCCGCACCGGCCCGTATCCGGAGATCGTCAGCCTGTCCGGGGGCGGCGAGCTGTTCACGACCGCCGCCGAGCTGGCCCTGTCGATGGACCGGTTGCTCGCCGATCCCGCCTATCGCGCGCTATTGGCGGCGAGCGGTTCGGCGGCCGTCGAGGCCCGATGGACCGAGTCGGCGGTGATGCCCCGGTACCTCGAGCTCGTGGATCGCATCCGGGGCGGCCGGTCGACGCCGGCGCGGGAGGTGGCGTGAGAGCGATCCTCACCTACCACTCGATCGATCCGTCAGGCTCCCCGATCTCGATCGATGTCGAGAGCTTCCGGCGGCACGTGCGTTGGCTCGCCAGCGGCCGGGTCACGGTCACCACCGTCGACCAGCTGCTGGCCGCGCCGGACGAGGACGACGCCGTCGCGCTCACCTTCGATGATGGCTTCCGGAACTTCGGTGAGCTGGCCGCGCCGATGTTGCGCGATCACGGCCTGCCGGCCACGCTCTTCATCGTCACGGACCGGGCGGGCGAGACGAACGCCTGGGCGGGCGAACCGGCCGCGAACGTCCCCACGCTGCCGCTGCTCGGCTGGGATCAGATCGCGCGCCTCGCGGAGGGCGACGTCACCATCGGCGCCCACACCCGCACGCACCGGTCGCTCACGGGACTGCGCGGCGCCGCCCTGGAGGACGAGGTGGCCGGCTGCGCGGCGCGGATCGGCGAGCGGCTGGGCCGTCCTCCACGTATCTTCGCATACCCCTACGGCAGCGTCGATCCGGCCGCGTCGGTGGCGGTCTCGGCGACCTACGCGTGGGGGTGCACCACCGAGCTGCGGGCGCTGCGGCAGGTGGAGGAGGCGGCGCTGCTCCCCAGGCTCGACATGTACTATTTCCGCGCACCGCGCGGGCTCGAGGCATGGGGCACGGCCCGGTTCCACCTCTCCCTCCGGTTGCGGGCGCATGCCCGGCGCGTGCGGCGCACCCTGACGATGGTTCCGAGGAGTTGATGACGACCACCCGAGCCCCGACTCATCCGTACCTGTCCATCGTCGTTCCGGTGCACCAGGGGGCGCGGGTCCTTCCGTGGTCGCTGGAGGCGCTCGCCGCCAGCGACCTGCCGCGGGAGTGCTGGGAGCTCATCGTCGTCGACGACGCCAGCACCGACACCACTTCGCTGATCGCCGCGCAGTTCGCCGACATTGTAGTGCGCCTGCCGGGCAAGCCCCGCGGGCCGGCGTACGCGCGCAATCGCGGCTTCGAGGTGGCGCGCGGCGAGTGCATCGTGTTCGTGGACGCGGACGTGTGCGTCCACAGCGGCACGCTCCGGCAGTTCGCCCGGGTGTTCGCCACCGAAGCCGACGTCAGCGCGGTGTTCGGGTCGTACGATTCCAAGCCGCCGGCCAAGGGGCTGGTATCGCAGTACCGCAATCTCCTCCACCACTACACGCACCACCGCAATCCCGGCGAGGCGCAGACGTTCTGGGCGGGGTGCGGCGCGGTGCGGGCCGGCGTCTTTCGTGAGGCGGGGATGTACGATGAGTGGCACTTCACCCGCCCGCAGATCGAGGATATCGAGCTCGGCCACCGGATCCGCGCGCTCGGCCACCGCATCGTGCTCCGCCCCGAGATCCAGGGATCGCACCTGAAGCAGTGGACGCTGCGGGGAATGGTCCTCACCGACCTGAACGACCGGGGCGTGCCGTGGACGCGCCTCCTGGTGCAGGAGGGGCAGGCGCTGGCGGGCGGCTCGCTCAATATCAAGAACGTCGAGAAGGTCAACACGCTCCTGACCTGCATGGCGGTGGTCTTCGTCTTCGCCGCGATCTGGACCGGACGCTCGCAGCTCCTGTTCGGCACCATCGACTGCCTGCTCTGGGTGTTGTTCGTGAACCGGTCGCTCTACACGTTCTTCGAGAGCGCGCGCGGGTTTTTCTTCGCGCTCGCCGTGGTGCCGCTGCACCTGCTGTACTACGTCCTCAACGGCATGGCCGCCTTCTTCGGCTGGATGCTCCACGAGACCGTCGGCGAGCCCATCCCGGATGCCACCACCCAGGCGTTCGCCGAGGTGGGGGTGAAGAGCTGGCCCCCGGTCCGCGTGAAGCATCCGTCGGGCGCCTGGCGGCTGCCCAAGCCGCGGGAATGAGCGCGCCGTCCTGGCCGGCCTTCGTCTGCCCGCGGTGCCGTGGCGCGCTCGCCCAGGAGCCTGATGCCTATCGATGCGCGCCCTGCGGCACGTCCTACCCCGTGGTGCTGGGCATCCCCGACTTCCGCCTCTTCCCCGATCCCTGGATCGGCCTGGAGGAGGATCGCGAGAAAGCGCGCCGGCTGGCGCGCGAAACAGAAGGGCTGGGCTTCGAGGAGACGGTCCGCGCCTACTGGGCCATGACGCCGGGCACGCCCCGTGCGCTGGCCGAGCGCTTCACGCAGCACGTGCTGCACGCCGAACCGCGCGCCCGGGAGTGGCTGTCCTGGGTGGATGCCCGGGAGCCGGCCGCCCCGGACGGCGCCTGGCTCGACATCGGTTGCGGCACCGGCGACCTGGTCGCCGCGATCGCGGCCGGGGGGGGCGCGCCGATCGGCATCGACATCGCCATGCGGTGGCTGGTGGCGGCCCGCAAGCGGCCGGCGCTGGCCGGCGGCCGCTGGCGCCTGGCGTGCTGCAACGGCGAGCACCTCCCGTTCGCCGATGCCGGCATCGCCCGCGTCCTCTCGCTGGGCACGCTCGAGCACTGCCGCGACGCGCGGGCGGTGATGGCCGAGGGCCGGCGCGTGCTGCTGCCCGGCGGGGTGATGCGGGTGAAGACGGTCAACCGCTTTACCCTCCTCCGCGAGCCGCACGTCGGCGTGTGGGGCGTCGGCTTCGTGCCGCGCCGCTGGGCCGACGCCTTCGTGCGTTGGCGGAGCGGCCAGCGCTACCTGCACCACCGCCCCTTGTCGCGGCGCGAGTTGACGCGCGGCCTGCTCGGTGCCGGCTTCAGGCAGGCGCAGGTGGGAGCGGCCCCGCTGCTCAACGCCGACGCCGGACGGCTGGGACGCGGCCTCCGGTGGGCCGCGCCGGTCTACGACTGGGTGCGCCGCGCGCCGATGCTGCGGTCGGGGCTGGCGTGGGTGGCGCCGGAACTCGATGCCCGCGGAGTGGCCGCGTGACCGCGCCGCAGATCTTCACGCCCGAGTACTACCGGCGCATGCGCGAGCTCGAGGATCGCGGGTGGTGGAACGCCGCCATGCGGGACGTCGGCGACTTGCTGCTCGCCACCGCCTCACTGCCCCCGGCCGGGATGCTCGTGGACGTCGGCTGCGGATCGGGGCAGACCATGTCCTGGTTTCTCGAGCGCCACCGCCCGTGGCGCGCGATCGGACTGGACGTCGCGACCGAGGGCGTGCGGGCCGCCGTCAGCCTGGGCGTCACGGCGATCCGGGCGTCGGCGCTGGCGCTCCCCCTGCCCACCGCCTGCGCCGACCTGGTGATCACGCTCGACGTCGTCCAGCACCTGCCGCTCAACCGGGGCGACGCCACCGCCCTGGGCGAAATGCGACGCGTGCTGCGGCCCGGAGGGTGGCTGCTGCTGCGCACCAACGCGCAGTCGTTCCCTCGCGCCGAGGACGATCCCGAGTTCAACTTTCACAAGTACGAACCGGACGAGCTCCACGGGAAGCTCGAGGCGGCCGGTTTCCGCGTACACCGCCTGAGCCGGCTGAACGCCCTGATGGGGCTGGCCGAGATCCCGCGCGAGCTGCGGGCGCAGCGGACGCAGCAGTCCGAGTACCACGGGATCCTGGCGACGCCAAAGCCCGAGCCGGCGCTCGCCCGGTCGCTGAAGCGCGGCTGGCTGCGGCTGGAGGGGCGGGCGGTGCGGGCCGGCTGGCGGCTGCCACTGGGACGGACGATCCTGGCCCTGTGCCAGGCGTGACGAAAGGAGCCCACCATGACGCGCATCTCGGATCCGATCGACAGCAGTCTCCCGACGCCAGTCGCCCTGGCGTTCGCGCCGCTCCACAAGCGGGCCTTCGGCACCGCGATCGGCCTGGCGGCGGCGCTGGTGATGCTCGCCGTCAACGTGGTGGCGCTCGCCCGCGGTCCCCACGTGTCCGAGCCGCTGATCCTGCTCAGTGAGTACTTCTACGGCTACACCGTCTCGTGGATGGGGGCGCTGGTTGCCGCCGCCTGGACGTTCTTCGTCGGCTTCGTCGCCGGCTGGTTCGTCGCGTTCTTCCGCAACCTGGTGCTGGCCGTGTCGCTGATCGCCATCCGCACGCGCGCCGAGATGTCGGCGACGCGTGACTTTCTCGATCACATCTGACGTGCAGGGAACGAGGAGCCGATGACCAATCCGGACCGAGAGCTGCAGAGCACCATGCTCCGCCTCAACGGACGCGCCTGGGGAATCGCGCTGGGCACGCTGCTGGGCGGCGGCCTGTTCATGGCGACCAACGTCCTGGTCCTGAAGGGGGGCGAGAAGGTCGGGCCCCACCTGGCGCTGCTCGCGAACTACTTCCCGGGCTATCGCGTGACCTTCCTGGGCAGCCTGATCGGCTTCGTGTACATGTTCGTGCTCGGCTATGCGATCGGGCGCGTGATCGGGAGCGTGTACAACCGGCTCATTGGAGTGGCCGCCTGAGCATCGCGCGCCCCCGGGTCCTGGTGCTGTCGCGGAACTACCCGAATCCGGCGCTCCCCACGCTCGGCATCTGGGTCGAACGGCTGGTGCGGGCGGCCGCGGCCGTCGCCGAGCCGCACGTGGTGGCGCCGGTGCCGGCGGTTCCGCCCGGCCTGTCGGGATTCGGACGGACGCGCTACCGCGACGTCCCGCGGACGCGGGTGGCCGACGGCGTGACCATCGAGCATCCGCGCGTGCCGGCCGGCCCCGGCTACCTGCTCCACCGCTGGGAGGCGCGGATGATGTATCCGTTCATCCGTCGCGTCGCCGACCGGCTGCACCGGGCACGCCCCTTCGATCTCATCCATGCGCATTTCATCTATCCCGATGGCGTGATCGCGGCCGGGCTGGGGCGGCGCTACGGCGTTCCCGTGGTCAGCACCGAGCACGCGCCATGGATGCCATGGCTGGCCGACTACCCGTCGGTGCGGCGGCAGGTCGTGCGGGCGCTGCCGGCGATCGACGCGATCACGGTCGCGAGCGAGCCGCTCCGGCGCAGCATTGTCGACGCCGTCGGCCCGGACGTCCGGATCGAGAACCTGTCCCTGATGGTCGATGACCAGGTGTTCCGGGCGCCGGCGCCCGGGGAACGATGGGAACCGGACCGCCTCCTGTTCGTCGGCGTCGTCAGGCGGGTCAAGGGACTCGATGTCCTGGTGCGGGCGCTGCCGGCGCTGCTGGCGTGGCGCCCCGGCCTGACGCTGACCGTGGTCGGTGAGCCGTACCACGCCGCCTACCGGCGCGATGAGCTCGAGGTCCGGAAGCTGGTCGGGTCGCTCGGCCTGGACGAGCGCGTCCGCTTCGTGGGCCAGCGGACGCCGGCCGAGGTCGCCGCCGAAATGCGCCGGTCGGCGGTGCTCGTCGTCCCCAGCCGTCGCGAATCGTTTTCGTCGGTGACCATCGAGGCACTCTCGTCAGGCACGCCGGTGGTGGCCACCCGCTGCGGCGGCCCGGAGGCGATCGTCACCCCCGCCAACGGCCGCCTCGTCCCCGTCGATGATCCGGCGGCGCTGGCGGCCGCGATCCACGACGTGCTCGGCGCCCGGGAACGCTTTGACCGGGCGGCGCTGCACCGCGCCGCGATCGATCGGTTCGGCCCGACGGTGGTGGCGTCGCGGCTGAACGCGATCTACCACGCCGTGCTGGAGCGCGCGGCCGAACGCCCGCGGAGCGCCGCATGACGATGCTCACCGAGATCCTGATCTGCCCCGACTGTTCGGGGCCGCTCGCCGACGGGCCCGACGGGCTCCGCTGCCGTCGCTGCGGCCGGGTCGTCGAGGTGGTCGACGGCATTCCCTGCTTCGCCGTCCCCGACCGGTTCTACGACCGGTACGCGGACATCCACTGCCCCTTCACCGAGACGCCCAAGGGCACGAAGGCGGCGATCCTCCGGACCATGCCGTTCTGGTCCTATCGCGAGTGGCGGTTCTGGCGCGACGCGATTCCCGCCGGCGGCCGACTGCTCGACCTCGGATCCGGCCGCGGCAAGGAGATCTTCATCGAGCGCGCGACCGAGACCGTGGGTCTCGACGGTTCGCTCGCGTTCCTGCGGGGATGCCGCGAGCACTACAACGGAGCGATCCTCGCCTCGCTCCCCAGGCTGCCGTTTGGCGACGCGACGTTCGACGTGGTGGCGTCGTCGCACGTCATGGGCCACATCGCTCGCGCCGACAAGGAGACCCTGGTCGCCGAAATGGCCCGGGTGCTGCGCCCGGGCGGGACCACCGCGCACATCATCGAGACCGACAGCCGGCATCCCAGCATCGTCGACGCCAAGGAGCACCCCGACCTGTATCGCCGCTGGCTGATCGAGCAGGACGGCCACATCGGACTCGAACCGGCGTCCGCGGTGATCGCGCGATTCGAGCGTCACGGGTTCCGGCGGCGCGTGTTCCGCGTCGTGGACGCGATCGTCCCCAGCGCGATGTACTACCTCAAGCACCTGGACCACCCGGGCTTCGAGCAGATCCGGGGCGTGGGCTGGACGCGGCTGCTGTCGCGCCTCAACGCGTCCAGTCACGCCGGCAACCTGCTCTACGAGTTCGGACTTGGCGCCTTCCACCGGACGGCCGAGCAGTGGTTCGGCGATCCCGAGCGGGCGAACTTCATTCACGTCGCGTTCGAGAAGGTCGCCTGACTCCGGTGCCTCACGGGTCCACCCGCCACGTCCTCGTCACCGGCGGCGCCGGTTTCATCGGCAGCCACGTGGTCGAGCGCCTGCTCGCGAGCGGGACGCGCGTGACCGCGCTCGACAACTTCGACGACTTCTACGATCCGGCCGACAAGCGGCGCAACCTCGCCGCCGCCGCCGGCGACCCCCGATTCCGCCTGGCCGAGGCCGATCTCCGCGACGTCCGCGCCCTCGAGGCCGCGGTCCCCGGCGACGTCGATGTGATCGTCCACCTGGCCGCGCGCGCCGGCGTCCGGCCGTCGATCGAACGGCCGCTGCTCTACCAGGACGTCAACGTGGCGGGAACCCAGAACCTGCTCGAGCTCGCCCGCGCGCGCGGCGTGAAGCAGTTCGTGTTCGCCTCATCGAGCAGCGTCTACGGAGTCAACCCCGATGTGCCCTGGCGTGAAGAGCTGTCCGTCCTCCGCCCGATCAGCCCGTACGCCAGCACCAAGGTGAGCGGCGAGCTGCTCGGGCACGTCTACAGCCATCTCTACGGCCTGAGGTTCATCGCCCTCCGTTTCTTCACCGTCTACGGCCCGCGCCAGCGCCCGGACCTCGCGATCCGCAAGTTCGCGACGCGAATGCTCCGCGGAGAGACGATCCCGGTCTTCGGGGCAGGGGACACCAGCCGGGACTACACCTACATCGATGACACGGTCGCCGGCGTGCTCGCCGCCATCGACTACCACGCCTCTCCGTACGAGGTCATCAATCTCGGCAACCACCGGGCGATCCGGCTCGACGAGCTGGTCGCGGCCCTCGAGCGGACCCTCGGGGTGACGGCCCGCATCGAGCGGCTGCCGGAACAGCCCGGCGACGTGCCGCGAACCATGGCGAGCATCGACAAGGCCCGGCGGCTGCTCGGCTACGAGCCGGCGACGCCGCTCGAAGAAGGCCTGGTGAAGTTCGCCGGCTGGCTGCGGGCGGCGGGGGGGCGGGGGTAGCGGCCCCCCCCCCCCCCCCCCCACCCGCGGAGCGGGCGGGCCCCCGGGGGCGGGGGCGGGC
>JBGPGH010000030.1:0-41473 GCA_041483735.1 Gemmatimonadaceae bacterium
ATCGCCGTGATCGCCGCCGTCAACGTCGTCTTCCCGTGGTCCACGTGCCCGATCGTCCCCACGTTCACATGCGGCTTCGTCCGCTCAAACTTTGCCTTGGCCATGTCCGAATCTCTGAGTTAGTGGACTTGCTGACACCATGAAGCAGGAAACAGGAAGCACGAAACACGCACCAACGCGTTGCTGCCGGTCTCCTCGTTCCTCGTTCC
The DNA here is from genome assembly GCA_041483735.1 of Gemmatimonadaceae bacterium. Classification (GTDB taxonomy): domain Bacteria; phylum Gemmatimonadota; class Gemmatimonadetes; order Gemmatimonadales; family Gemmatimonadaceae; genus JBGPGH01. The sequence continues at coordinate 210 of JBGPGH010000030.1, forward strand.
TCGTTCGCCCTCCAAGCTCGCGATCGGGATTGAACCGATGACCTCACCCTTACCAAGGGTGTGCTCTACCAACTGAGCTACGCGAGCGACTGCCTCACGACTATCGACACGCTGTTGCTCTTTCCCTGCTTCCTGCTTCCTGCTTCGCTTCCGCCAAGCGGGAGACGGGGCTCGAACCCGCGACATCAAGCTTGGAAGGCTTGCGCTCTACCATCTGAGCTACTCCCGCGACGCCACGGCCCGCTCTGTGCCCCCCGTCCGAGTCCCCCGTCCGGCACGGCTGCCTGATGCCTACCGAGTGGTGGGGGAAGGATTCGAACCTTCGAAGGCCGGAGCCGACAGATTTACAGTCTGTTCCCGTTGACCGCTTGGGTACCCCACCGCGTTCGCGCGACTCTGTCCCTCCGCGACTCCGACACGCCGCCCGCCCACCAGCGCGATGCTCGGAGAGCTGACGGCGAGAATCGAACTCGCAACCGCCGGTTTACAAAACCGGTGCTCTGCCAATTGAGCTACGTCAGCACACACCTGGTTTGCGCGAGACCCGTAGGATAAGCACCCCCCGGAATAGTGTCAAGCCATTGGATGGCAGAGGGTTGGACTGAGGCTCGGACGCAGGGTTCGGACGTGGTCGCGCGCACTGTGAAGCACGAAGCAGGAAGCAGGAAAAAGGCAGCGCCTCAGCCCGTGCGCCTCTTCCACTTCGTCCCGGACGGCGAGTCCTCCAGCACCACCCCGCGCCCCTCCAGTTCGGCCCGAATCGCGTCCGCCGCCGCGAAGTCCCGGCGGCCCCGCGCCTCGTTGCGCGCCGCGACCCGTCCGTCCGCCCAGGCCGCGAATTCCACGTCCTCTCCGCTCACCGTCCCCTGCGTCCGAGCCGGAGTCAGGTCCACCACCCCATTCATCAGAGTGAAAGCGTCCCGGGCCCGCTTCAGCGCCGCCTTGTCCTGGCCGCGACGGTCCAACTCGGCGTTCGCCCGGCGGACGAAGGTGAAGAGCGCCCCCACCGCCTCTGGCGCGTTCAGGTCGTCGAACAGCGCCCCCCGGAACTCCCGCTCGGCCGCCTCGGCCGCCTCCGCCAGCGCCGGTGTCCCACCCGTCGCCTCGGCCAGCCGGTCGGCGAAGTCCCCCAGCCGGCGGCTCGCCTCCATCGACCCTTCCAGCGCGTCGCCCGAGAGGTTGAGCTGCTTCCGGTAGTGTGTCGAGAAGACGAAGTGCCGGACGGCGGCCGCGGGAACCCCCGCGTCGCGCAGCCCCTGCACGGTTGAGACGTTTCCCACCCGCTTGGCCATCTTCGCCCCCTCGGTGAGGAGGAACTCGCCGTGGCACCAGTAGCGGGAAAAGGGCTTCCCCGTCGCCCCTTCGGACTGGGCGATCTCGTCCTCGTGGTGCGGAAAGACGAGGTCGACGCCGCCGCAGTGGAGGTCGAGGGTGTCGCCGAGCAGGGCCATGGCCATGGCCGAGCACTCGAGGTGCCAGCCCGGGCGGCCGCGTCCCCACGGCGAGTCCCAGGCCGCGCCGGCCTTCTCGTCCTCGGGCTTGGCCGCCTTCCAGAGGGCGAAGTCCTGCGCGTTCTCCTTGCTGTAGTCGTCCTGCGCCACCCGCGCGCCGGGCTTGATGTCGCGGGTGTCGAGGCGCGACAGGCGGCCGTAGCCCTGGAACTTCCGGATCGCGAAGTAGACCGAGCCGTCGTCGGCCTTGTAGGCGAGCCCGTTCTTCTCCAGGCGCCTGACGAGGTCGATCATCTGCGGGATGAACTCGGTGGCGCGCGGGTAGTGCTCGGCGTCCTCGATGCGCAGGAAGCGGCGGTCGGCGTGGAAGGTCGCGATCACCGGCTCGGTGACCTGCGCGATCGTCAGGCCCTTCTCGGCGGCGCGGGCGATGATCTTGTCGTCGACGTCGGTGAGGTTCATCACCTGCACCACCTTCCATCCCGCCAGGCGCAGCGTGCGCCGCAGCAGGTCCTCGAACAGGAAGGTGCGGAAGTTGCCGAGGTGGGCCGGGTTGTAGACCGTGGGCCCGCAGGTGTAGAGCTTGACCGTCGCGCCGTCCGCCGGCGCGAACGGCTCGACGCGGCGCGCGAGCGTGTTGTAGAGGCGGAACTCGTCCATGACCTGGTGCTGTGGGGGCCGGGCCGCGCGACTGTGGGGCCGCGCCGCGCGACGCCCTGCCGGAGAAGCTAGGCGCGCGCCGGCACACGGTCAACGGACGCGCCGCCGACCGCTTCATCTCATGGACAAAAGCTCAGGGTGTCGGGAATTGCCTGTGGCAGTACTCGCGGACGTGCGCAACGGTGTAGGGTGAGCTGAGCAGTCCAGCCCGCACCCGGGCCAACACCGCGGCCGATGCGTCCCGCTCGAGTCCACAACCGCCCGACTTGATGCCCCGGAGGACCTTGTCCACCGACCACAGTTCGCCGGCCGAATAGTGGACCGCCGATTCGTGCCGCAGAAAGGGATGATCCCCCGCTGAGAGGATCACCGTGTCGTCGGTGTACGAGTGTCGGGTGCGGATCATCACCGCGACGACCTGGTGTGGCGTTCCATCCGGATCGGTCAAAACGATCCAGAGATGCCGCCCCTCCTCTGTTGACCTCGCGAGAAGGAAGCATCGCCCGGCGCGCACGAGGTCCATCTAACGAAGCAATTGCTGCGCTCGCTCCTCCTCCTCGATAGCGCTCGTGATCTCCGCGATTTCTTCCTCGGAGAAATGCTCCGCCTTGAGAATGTCGGCGACCGTGATGCCGGTGCGCGATCCGGCCGGGTCGTTCCATTCCGGTAGATGCTCGTGGCACCAGTCCCGAAGCTGGAACTGGTTCATCCAACCGAAGCGGGCCCACACCTCGTCGATCAGCTTCAAGTCCGCCGGCGACAGGGCGTCAACCGGGGGCGATTTCTCCAGGAGCCGCACCTCGTGATCCTCACGGGCGGAGATCAGCCGATGCCAGTAGGAACGGTGCGCCGGGTTGGCCGGGGGCGCTTCATTGATCTTGTCCAGCGTCGCACTCAGCACAGGTCCGTGGTCCATCGACACGAGCCAGTCGAAGGTGACCAGCCTGCCTGACTTCACCAGTGCCTGACGCTCGATGAGGTACATGAGCTTGATCAGCTTCATGTGGCTCATCGATCCACCCTCAAGGCCCAGGAGGCGACCTGCGACCTGCGCCGCCCGCTCTTCCCGGAACGCTCGGGGCATACGGCCGAATCTCCATGCATGGGAGCGGGACGTCAACTCCTCTGCATGTATGACCGACCGAGACCCGACATCGTTACCACTCAGGCCACCACCGGCGCACGCTGGTGTCGTTGACATGGGCATCGTCCCCGCTTACCGCGCGCGCTCGGCTACCCGCGCTCGCCGCCAGGCGTGGTCCAAGGCGCTGATCTCGTCGCCGGCGATGCGCGATCCCAGCACCGCAAGTCCAATCATCCGGCACACCGCCAGCGCCTCTTCGGGCGAGGCGGCGTCGAGCGGGATGCGGATACGCGCGTCGCCGTCGGCGATCGCGGGCAGGCGGGTGGCGAGCGACCGGAGCGCGGCGCGGGCATCGGTGACCTCGATCTCCAGCCAGCGGCGCCCGCGGGCGGCCAGGCCGTGGGTCTCGAAGGCGGCCCGGACCATGCCGCGGTCGAGGAGGATGATGCGGCCGGCGGCCTGATACATCACCGCGGCATCGGTCGACGCGAGCAGCACCGCGCACCCCTCGCCGGCGACCTCGCGGAGGAGCGTCAGGATGTCGCGCCGGGTGAGCCCGTCCACGCCCGAGAAGATCTCGTCGAGGAGGAGCAGGCGCGGCTCGCCGAGCAGCGCCTGGGCGAGCGCCAGCCGCTGTTGTCCGCCGCGGGTGAGGAGCGAGACGCGGCGCCCCGCCTGGTCGCCGAGCCCCACGCGGTCGATGGCGCGTTCGACGCGCTCGCCGCGGTCGGCGCCGGCCAGCTCGTGGAGCGTGGCGTAGTACTCCACCGCCTCACGAGCGGTGAGGAAGGCGTAGTACGACGACCGTTCGGGAACGTGGGCGATGCCGGGCGGGCGCGGCGCGGGCGCCTGGTCGCGGCCGAACCAGACGACGGCGCCGGCGTCGGGGCGCAGCAGTCCGGCGGCGCAGAGGAGGAGCGTGGACTTGCCGGCGCCGTGGGGGCCGAGGAGGCCGACGACATCGCCGGGGGCGACGTCGAGGTCGACGCCGCGGAGCGCGTCGATGGTCGCGGAGCATCCGTGGACGCCGGCCTGGAAGCGCTTGGTGAGGCTCCGGACCGTGAGCGCCGGGTGTGCGGCGTTAGGTGTGACGTGGGCGGCGGCCGGCGCGGGGGCGGCGGTGTGTTCCGCGGCGGGAGAGGCGAGCGTGGGGTGTGCCATGGCGCGCTCCGGAGCGCGCCACGTTGCGGCGCGCCGTCAGGTCGCGGCCCGGGCGCGCGCGGGTCCGGGCGCGCGAGGCGTGGGGCCGAGCGGGGCGCGCGGGGGGAATCTGCGCGGCCGAGGTGCTTGGACCGTCATCGTGGCATTGCAGCGGACATCAGAGCAATGCAGCGGGGCGCGGAGGCACGGAGTGGTCGAGCGAGCTACTCGTGCGCGCCGACGTCTACCTACGACGGATCGTGACAGGCGAAAGCTGACGCGTTCCGGCTGACCTGTGTGCGGGTTCCCGCCCCACCGTTGGCACAACTGTCCGGGCATCTTCAGCTGCCTGAAAATCCAAACCTAGGGCGCCGAACCCCCACGGAGTTCAGCCAATCCTTGTTGGATCACCCCAGACCCATAAGGAACTCTCAGCCTGACTGACTCCGCGCGTTGGGCAGGAGATCGCCTCTCTCTCGACGGGTCCGCCGATACGCAAGAACAGGTAGCACAATTGTGACCAAGAGCACCGATAAGATCATCCCATTCACAGTAGCCAGCCACAAAGTAGTGGGAGGTAGGACACAAAAAACTACGAACCGAATCCAGTCTCCCGGATAGCTGGTCACGGACGGTGGCGCGGTGAGGCTGCCCGCGACGAGCATTGCGATCGGTCCGAGGATATACACCCCAGCAAGAACCCAGCCCCACTGGGGCCTCCTCTTGACTGCTGGCCGACTAAACCCAACAAGCGCTATCCCAATCAAGGAGGCTGGGTTCATTGCAAGGGTGCTGAAGTTCCACGGAAATATTGCGGAAAGGGCAACGAATGGCAGCCAAAAAGCAACTCCGCCAACCGCGATCCAACACAGTCTCTGTGGCACGCTCATCCCCCACCTTTGCTTAACGCTTCAGTGTACTCCAAGAGTATTCACGATGCAGACAGTGCGAGTTCACCGAGAGTCAGGGCCACCGCCACCACCAAAGAAACTGAAGGAGCATGATGCCGAAAACGGCCAACGGACTCACTTGGAGCAGGGTTCGGTAGCGGAATCGACGTCTCTGCGCCACGGCAGCCCCAAACCAGGCCAAGCCTATTGCGGTGAGATACAGAGCCCTGAGTGCCTCGCGGCTTTCGAACTCCAGGGCGCGCGACAGCTCGCTGATGCGAGGCTCACGCGGGCTCATGCCGCTGACGAGCGCAGCGAGCAGGAACAGGACGCCAAGCGCCAAGTCGAGTTTCGCAACCGCCCGACTCGCGCTCTGCCTGGAGTCACTCACCACTGTAACATCTCTCCTGTGCAGTCCCCAAGATGGGGACGAGACCGGCGTCTACGGCATTGCCGGAACCGCCGCTCGCGGCTCCCTCCCCGGAACGACGACAGGACGGACGGCGGCGGAGAGTGGAGGTGCGGTCCGTTAAGGTCCGGTTCTTCCGTCAAGTCCGTTTTCCAAAGCCATCAAAGCCAGCCGGCGCGCCCTGATCCGTCCCGCCGCACCGCACCCGGCTCCGATGCCAGCGACCGAGGCTATCGCCTCGCGAACAATCCTCTCGCCTCGGCCAGCACCGGCAGCCCCCGCACCACGCAGAGCGCCACGGTCGCGTACACCGCCGCGTAGGCGAGCACCGTCACCGCCGGCCCGATCTGCCGGAACACGTTAGGCGCGAAGGACAGGATCAGCAACGAGAACGCCACCCCCTTGGCCACCCCGTACAGCCCCCGGCTCAGCCGCGAGCTCACCAGCAGCCGGCCGAGCCCCGTCCGCATCATCGTGTTGGCCCCGAACGGCGTATGGCCGCGCTCGAACGCCAGCGTCCGGATTCCGTCCACGACGATCCCGCGCGCCGCCACCAGGATCGCGATCCAGAGCGGGATCCACCCCAGCCGCGCGAAGACGATCCAGTAGCTCATCTCCACCACCCGGTCGCCGAGGATGTCGATCACCGCCCCCATTCGCGACACCTCGTTGCGCTTGCGCGCCACGTATCCATCCAGGGCGTCCATCCAGATCAGGATGACGGTGAGGGCGGCCGCGCCGACGTACATCCACGCCGTCCGGACGTGGAGCATCGCGACGACGACGAACGCGAGCAGGGTACGCAGGAGCGTGATGGTGTTCGCCATGTCCCTCCCCTGGCCCGGTGGTACCCGCTACGCGGCGCGGTGCTCCGTGACGGCTTCGGCGATGGCGATCAGGTCGGGCGCGGTCCCCTCCGGCATGATCACCCCGCCCTCGGGCGCGGGCACGCGCAGGGTCAGCGCCCGGTCGCGCGTCGTCCGCCGGTACGCCGGCCCCTGGTAGACGCGATTCACGACGATCCGCCTGACGATGACCATCGACACCGCCAGTAGCGGCACGGCGACGATCAGCCCGATCAACCCGAGGAGCTTGCCGCACACCAGCACCGCCATGATCGACAGCACCGGCGGCAGCTCCACCTTCTTCGACATGATCAGCGGCCCCACCACGTTCCCCTCGATCAGGTGGATCACCACCCCGGCGCCGATCACCATCAGCGCCTTGGTCCCGCCGCCGGGCTGCCCGAGGACGAACAGCGCCGGCAGGAGTGTCGACACGAGCGTCCCGAAGAACGGGACGATCGCCACCACCCCGGTGAAGACGCCGAAGGTGAGCCAGTACGGGACCTGGAGCAGCCAGAGGATGAACCCGGTGAGCACCGCCAGCACCATCATCGCGGTCAGCTGGCCGACGATGTAGGCACGCAGGGTGGTGGCGACGTCGCCGGCGATGTCGCGCGCCAGGTCGCGGTGCACGGGCGGGAGGAGCGCGATCAGCCACTCCCGGTAGAGCGCCGGCGTCAGCGCGAGGTAGAGCCCCATGCCCAGCACCGAGAAGACGCTGATCGCCCCTTCCACCACCGAGAAGACGCGCGGCAGAAATCCGCCGAACGAGGACGCGAGCTGTTCGTAGGCGCCCTTGACGATCGTGTGCTGCCCCGGGCGGAACGAGTCCTGGAGCGCCGGGATCCGGCGGGCGAGCCGCTCGATCTGCAGCTCCCACGCGCCGAGATAGTTCGGGAGGACGGCGATCAGCTGCTGGGTCTGATCGACCACCGGCGGGACGAGCAGCGCGAACAAGCCGACCAGCGCCGCGAGCGAGGCGAAGACGGCGGCCGCGAACGCGAGCCGCCGCGGCACCCGCAGGCGGTGGTGGAGCTGGTCGGTGACCGCGCCCAGGTAGAGCGCGATCAGGATGGCGAGGAAGAGGAGGAGGAAGATTTCCGCCGCCCGGCCCAGGAGCCAGAGCAGCAGGACGGTGAGGACCGTCGCGCTCAGGACCGGCCCGAAGCGGAATCGCCGAACGGGGGTCGCGGCCACGCGCTACTTCTTCTCGTCTTTCAGCTCTTCGATCTCGGCGTGCACCTCTTCGGCGGCGGAGGCGCCGGCGCCGAGCTGCTTGCTGGCCGGCGGCGCGGCCGACGGAAGGAGCCCCATCTTCTGCTTGAGCTCGAGCAGCCGCTGGTCGGCGGTGAAGGTGCCGTGGGTCTTCTCGAGCTGCTTGAAGTCGCGCTGCAGGCGGTCGCCGGAGAACTCCTCCTCGATTTCCGTGGAGGCCTTCAGCTGGCGCTCGTTCATCTCGACCTTCTCTTCCATGCGGGCGAAGGCCTCGAAGGCCGAGTTCTCCGACATGGACGACATGGTCTGGGCGATTCGCTTCTGCGCCTCGGCGCGCCGCTGGCGGGCGACGAGCAGGTTCTTCTTGCGCTTGGCTTCCTCGATCTTGTCGTTGAGGTCGCGGAGCGAGTTCTTGAGCTTCTCGGTCTCGTCGCGGTGCGATTCCCAGGTCTGCTCGAGCTGGGTGCCGGCGGCGAGGTGCTCGCCGTGCCTGACGAGGGCCTGCTTGGCGAGGTCGTCGCGGCCCTCCTGGACGGCCAGCATGGCGCGCTTTTCCCAGTCCTCGGACTGCTTGTACTCCTGGTCGGCCTGGTCGCGGAGGCGCTTCTCATCGGCGATGGCGGCGGCCACCTGCTGCTTGGCCTTCACCAGCTGTGTCCGCATGTCGATGATGATCTGGTTCAGCATCTTCTCGGGGTTTTCCGCCGAGGAGATCAGATCATTGATGTTCGACTTGAGGAGCGAGGCGAGACGATCGAAGATTCCCATGATCAGCGGGCCTCACGGTACGTAGCGATCTCGCGCAGGTGCGAGGCGAGCGCGAGGGTAATGCCTTCGTAGCTGGCGAGGAACTCCTCGAAGTCGAGGTGTGCGAGCTCGAGCGCTTCGATGAGCACCACGTGCTCCTGCTCGATGCCGTACGAGCCGTGGACCAGGTCGGAGGCGTTGAGCTGCAGCAGCCGGCGGTTGAGCGCGGCGGTCTTGGCGCCATCCTTGGGCAGGTTCATGACCTTGACGCGCAGGAGGACCACCGGCGGCGAGTAGTGCACGACGACGGTGAAGTCGAGCGCGCCGCTCGGCTTGACGACCCAGAGGCCCGGCTCGAGCTCGTCGTACGACGCGCCGTCGGCGGCCAGGCGGTCGAGAAAGCTCTCAATGTCTTCGCGTGTGACCATGTGTCCTGCTGCTGGCGTGTGAAGTCCCTACGCCCGCGCGCGCGCGAGCGGTTTCATCGTCGGCGCGGCCCGGGGACCGTGCCTGACCAAGATACCTTTAGATGGCACAGAGCGGGAGGCGGGCGCGAGGGGAAAACATGCGCCCGGAGCGGGCCCACCAGCAAGAATGGCGGTCAGACGGCAGACGGGGACAACCTGAACTAGGGTGGCCCCAAGGCAATCTCACCAGCCGGGATCTCGTCGCTGACCATCTTCGGGCTCAAGAGTTCCAGTCTGGCGGTGAAGTAGGCGGTCACGGCTTGCCGCGAACCCAGCAGATCGCGCGGTGAGATCCTGGGGAAGAACGTGTAGATCACCGTCTGGCCAGGAGGGAGGTCGAAAACAAGGAGAGGTTCGGGACCGGGCCGTATGTGGTCCTCCATAGCCCAGATTGGAGTGCCTGACCGATCCGGCTGGTCGTACGCCCGCAGCCACCAGGTTATCAGCGGCGCGTCGCCGCTGATGGGCAGCGAGTCCAGATTCGTGACGCGCAGCGACGGAACCAGCTCGGTGTCGCCGGCACTGACCTGAGTGAGAAAGACCACCTCCGCCCGCACGCCGCGACGAATTCTCTCGCGCAGCTCGTCAGGCGAACCGATTTCATCAGATGGTTGCTTTCGATCCGTCACGCCACTCACGAGCGAGCATGCCGTCACAGTCGTTACGAGGAGCAGCGCCCCTGGCCAGCTTGACGGGGTCATTTTCACGTTCCACCTCACGATTGTCTCACTCCCAAAGATGCCCATGCAGGGTTCGAAGCTCCAGTGCGCCACGTTCATCGTCCCAACGACGGATCCTGTACGGTCGCAGACACGTGATGCTCACGAGGTGCTTCGTTTTATCTGGTGCAGCCGCTCGCGCGCCAGGCGCCGCCCGGTAGGCGTCGCGGCCAGCCCGCCGCCCGCTGTCTCGCGATAGCGCACGTCCATGTTCCGGCCGATCTCCCCCATCGTGTCGATCACCTCGTCCACCGGGATGGCGAAGGTGATGCCGGCCAGCGCCATCTCCACCGCCGCCAGGGCGATCGCCGCGCCGGTGGCGTTCCGGAAGACGCACGGCAGCTCGACCAGACCGCCCAACGGGTCGCAGACCAGGCCCAAGGTGCCCTGCTGCGCGAGGGCCACCGCGTGCCCCGCCTGCGACGGCGAGGCGCCGAGCATTTCGGCGGCCGCGCCCGCGGCCATGCCGGCGGCGGCGCCGGTCTCAGCCTGACAGCCGCCTTCGGCCCCGGAGAGTGAGGCGCGCTCGGCGACCACCGCGCCGATGAGGCCGGCGGTGGCGAGCGCGTCGACGACCCTGTCGTCGCTGATGCCGCGCGATGCGGCCAGCCCGGTGAGGACAGCCGGGAGTACGCCGGCCCCGCCGGCGGTAGGTGCGGCGACGATCACACCCATCGCCGCGTTCACTTCCTGGACGGCGAGGGCGCGGGCGAGGATGTCGCGGAATGGCGTGCCGGCGATCTGGGTGGCCGAGCTGCGGGTGAGCTTGCCGGCATCGCCACCCACCAGACCCGACGCCGACATGAGGTCGCCGACGAGTCCACGGGTGACCGCGCCGCGCATGACGACGAGGGCGCGGGCGAGCGCGGCGCGGATCTCTTCGATGGGGCGCCCCTGGTCGCGCGACTCGGCCTCGAGAGCGACCTGGGCGAGGGTCTTGCCCTGGGCTTCGGCATCGCGAATGGCGTCGGCGAGGGAGCGGTACATGGGGTGGGAAGGGAGGGAGGGAGGAAGGGAGGGAGGGAGGGAGGAGGTGGGGAGGAACTGCGGAGGGAGGGGGGAGGAAGACGTGCGGTGGGCGGGAGGTGGGGTCTCCCTCCCTTTGGTGCGGAGGTGGGGCCTCCCTTCGGGGAGGGAGGGGGGAGGAAGGGCCTCCCTCCCTCCTTGCAACCTTCCTCCCTCCCTCCCTTCCTCCCTACCCGCTGACTTTGTCCAGCCGAAAGGCCCAGCGGACCCACGGCAGGGCGCGGACGTCCTCCCGCACCTTCTCGTCAGGCTGTTCGTCGACTTCGATCACCATGAACGCGTCGCCGCCTTTGTGCTGTCGCGTGAGGCGGAGGGTGGCGATGTTGACGCCGTCGTCGGCGAGGATGCCGGCGATCCGGGCCACCGAGCCGCGGACGTCTTCGGCCACCAATACAATAGTATGGTAGTTCCCGGTCACTTCGACCGGAAATCCGTCGATCTCCGACACCAGGACCCGGCCGGCGCCGAGCGACGAGCCCACCAGCCACGAAGCCCGGTCGCCGCGCCAGACCGAGATCCGGGCGGTGTTGGGGTGCGCGTCATCGTCAATCGTGATTTTGTCGAACTTGTAGTCGAGCTGCTCGTGCTCGGCGATCTGGAGCGCGTCGCGCAGCCGCTCGTCGTCGGGGCGGAAGCCGAGCAGTCCGCCGACGATCGCCTTGTCGGTGCCGTGTCCCTCGCCGGTGCGCGCGAAAGAGCCGTGCAGGTCGACGCGCGCCTTTTCCGGCGTGCCGCCCACGAGTCCGCGCGCGAGCAGCCCCAGTCGGCACGCCCCCGCGGTGTGGGAGGACGAGGGGCCGACCATGACGGGGCCGATGATGTCCAGCAGAGAGACCATGAAACCTACTGCGTACTGAGGACTGAGTACTGAGTACTGAGTATCGATTGGTGTTCGTGCAAGCTCAGCGTGCAGACGGACACATCGCGTACGGTTCCGACCGCGGGTCGCTGGCTCCTGACTGCCAGAGCAGTATCACGAATTGGCGCGCGAGGCACAATGCGGACCCAGCATGGGCGCACCGCACCTGGCCCAGCGCACTGAACGATACTCAGTACTCAGTACTCAGTACTCAGTACGCCTACTCGCCCATACCGGCACACGATCACCCCGCCTTTCTCTTCACTGGTCGCTGCAACACGGTTTTCAGATACTGCCCCGTGTAGCTGGCTTCGGTGGCGGCCACCTGCTCGGGCGTGCCTTGCGCCACGATCTGCCCGCCGCGCACGCCGCCGTCGGGGCCCAGGTCGATAATCCAGTCGGCGGTCTTGATGACGTCCAGATTGTGCTCGATCACCAGCACCGTGTTGCCGCGCTCCACCAGCCGGTGGAGGACGTCGAGCAGCACGCGGACGTCCTCGAAGTGGAGGCCGGTGGTCGGCTCGTCGAGGATGTAGACGGTGCGCCCGGTGTCGCGCTTGCTCAGCTCGGTGGCGAGCTTCACGCGCTGCGCCTCACCGCCCGACAGCGTGGTGGCGCTCTGTCCGAGGTGGATGTAGCCGAGGCCGACGTCGGTCAGCGTCTGCAGCTTGGGCGCGATCCGGGGCTGGTTCTCGAAGAACGACAGCGCGTCCTCGACGGTGAGCTCCAGGACGTCAGCGATGTTCTGGCCCCGGAAGCGCACCTCGAGCGTCTCGCGGTTGTAGCGCTTCCCCTTGCAGACCTCGCACGGCACGTAGACGTCAGGCAGGAAGTGCATTTCGATCTTCACCAGCCCGTCGCCCTGGCACGCCTCGCACCGCCCGCCCTTCACGTTGAACGAGAAGCGGCCCGGCCCGTAGCCGCGGATCTTCGACTCCGGCAGCTCGGCGAAGAGCTCGCGAATGGGGGTGAAGACGCCGACGTAGGTGGCCGGGTTCGAGCGCGGCGTGCGCCCGATCGGCGACTGGTCGATGTCGATCACCTTGTCGACCCGTTCGAGCCCGGTGATGCGGCGATGCGCGCCGGGGATCACCCGGGCGCGGTAGAAATGCCTGGCGAGGGCCCGGTGGAGGATGTCTTCGATCAGCGTGGACTTCCCCGAGCCCGAGACGCCGGTGACGGCGACGAACAGGCCGAGGGGGATCTCGACGTCCAGGTCACGGAGGTTGTGCTCGGTGGCGCCCTCGATGCGGAGCACGCGGTTGGAATCGGCGGGGCGGCGCGGCGGCGTCACGGGAATCGACAGCTCGCCGGTGAGGTAGCGGCCGGTGAGCGACGCCGGGTTCCGCATGATCTGCTCGATCGTCCCCTCGGCCACCACCGCGCCGCCGTGCCGCCCCGCGCCGGGCCCGAGGTCGATGATGTGGTCGGCGGCGCGCATCGTCTCCTCGTCGTGCTCCACCACGATCACCGTGTTGCCCAGGTCGCGGAGCTGGCCGAGGGTGCCGAGCAGGCGCGCGTTGTCGCGCTGGTGGAGGCCGATGGATGGCTCGTCGAGGATGTAAAGGACGCCGACCAGCCGCGACCCGATCTGCGTCGCCAGGCGGATGCGCTGGGCCTCGCCGCCGGAGAGCGACTCCGCGGACCGGCCCAGCGTGAGGTAGTCGAGGCCGACGTCGACCAGGAAGCGGAGCCGCTCGCGCACTTCCTTGAGGATGGGCGCGGCGATGTCGGCGTCGAGTCCCGGCCGCCCGTCGCCTCGAATCGGCACCGTGTCGAGGAACTCCAGCGACTCCGCGATCGAGAACTCGACGACCTCGCCCAGGTTGCGGTCGTGGATGGTGACGGCGAGCGATTCCGGCTTGAGGCGGCGCCCGCCGCAGCTCCCGCACGGCGCCGCGATCATGAACTCCTCGAGCTCCAGCCGCACCGAGTCCGATTCCGTTTCCTGGTAGCGGCGCTGGATGTTGGCGAGGATCCCCTCCCACTTGCTCTCGCCGACGTCGCTCTTCGCGCGGGCGGCGACGGTCCCGTGGAGCAGGACGTCGCGAACGTGCTTCGGGATCTTTCCCCACGGGAGTGAGAGGTCGAACTTCAGCTGCTTCGCGAGCGCGGGCAGGATAACGCGCCGGAGGTAGCCGTCGGGCTCGCCCCACGGCAGGATCACGCCCTCGAGGAGCGAGATGCTGTGGTCGCCAAGGATGAGGTCGGCGCTCACCTCGCGGCGGATGCCCAGCCCGCCGCACGCCGGGCAGGCGCCGAACGGGGAGTTGAAGGAGAAGTGGCGGGGCTCGAGCTCGGGGAGCGAGATGCCGCAGACGGGGCAGCCGTACTTCTCGCTGAAGAGCTCGGCGCGCTTGGTGGACGCCTGCTCGACCTCCACCAGCCCGTCGGCCAGCTTGAGCGCGGTCTCGAGCGAGTCGGAGAGGCGGCCGCGGTCTTCGGCGCGCACCACCAGCCGGTCGACGAGGACGGTGATGTCGTGGTTCTGGCGGCGGTTGAGGTGCGGCGGATCGGCGAGCTCCACCAGCGCGCCGTCGACGTAGGCGCGCACGAAGCCCTGCTTGCGCACCGACTCGAAGAGCTCACGGAACTCGCCCTTGCGGCCGCGCACGATCGGGGCGCGCACCTCGATCCGGGTGTCGGCCGGCCAGGCGAGCACGATGTCGGCGATCTGACCGGCGCTCTGCTTTTCCACGGCGCGGCCACAGTTGGGACAGTGGGGGGTGCCGGCCCGCGCGTAGAGGAGGCGCAGGTAGTCGTAGATCTCGGTGACCGTGCCGACGGTCGACCGGGGATTGTGGCCGGCGCTCTTCTGTTCGATGGAGATGGCCGGCGACAGCCCTTCGATGGCGTCGACGTCGGGCTTCTCCATGAGGCCGAGGAACTGGCGGGCGTAGGCGGAGAGCGACTCGACGTAGCGGCGCTGGCCCTCGGCGTAGATCGTGTCGAAGGCCAGCGACGACTTGCCCGACCCCGACAGGCCGGTAATGACGGTCAGCCGGTCGCGGGGGATGACGACGTCGATGTTGCGCAGGTTGTGGGCGCGGGCTCCCCGGACGATCAGCGCATCATCTGCCATAGCCTGGTAAGGTGAGCGGTGGCGAGCCGCGATTCAAGCGGGTTACATTCCTCCACTCCGCCCCCACGCCCCGCCATGTCCCACACCGACGCCGTCGTCGTCCTGACCACCGTCGCGTCCGCCGATGAGGGGGTCCTGTTCGTGCGGGCGCTGCTCGAGCGGCGCCTGATCGCGTGCGGGACGCTGCTGCCCGGGGCACGGTCGCTCTACCGATGGGAGGGGAAGATCGCCGACGAGCACGAGGTGGTGGTGCTGCTCAAGACGCGCTCGGCGCGGGTGGAGCCGCTGCGGGCGGCGTTCGGGGTACTCCATCCGTACAAGGTGCCGGAGCTGCTGGTGCTGCCGGTGAGCGCCGGCCTGGAGCGGTACCTCGCCTGGATCGACGGCGAGACATCGCTCGCAATCGCATGACCGGCCCGACCGATCCCACCCGCGACCGTCCACCGGCCGCGGCCGACGAGCCGGAGCAGCTGCCGCTGGGGGACCTCGGCGGGGAGCCGGCGCTGCCTGACGATGCGCCCGAGGACATGGACGCCGGCGAGCGGGCGGCGGCGCTGTCCGATCGTGAGGCGGCACCCGAGCCCGTCGGCCGGGCGCGGGAGCGCGCGCCGCTCGAGCCGGAGCCGGAGCCGCCCCCCGATCTCTACGCGCAGGCGCGGGAGTTGAGCGATGCCGGCGACGCGGTGTCCGCGATCGAGCGGTATCGGCAATTGCTGGCGGTGGAGCCGGGTCACGTACGGGGCCGCAACAACCTGGCGCTGCTGCTGGAGGCGGCCGGCGACGTGGATGGCGCGCTCACCGAGCTCGACCGGGCGCTGGCCGTCGATCCCGACAACGTCCCGGTGCTGTGCAACCGGGCGGCGATGCTGAGCGGGCGCATGCGCTACGACCTGGCGGAGCAGGACCTGCGGCGCGCCAGCCGCCTGGACGAGAACAACCCGGAAGTCCTGACCAACCTCGGGATCCTCTTCTGCCGCCGGGCCCGGTGGCGGGAGGCCGTGGAGCCGTTGAAGCGGGCGGTGGCCGGCAATCCGCAGCGCGCCGCCACCCACTACCATTTGGGCGAGGCGTTCAATCACGTCGACGACCTGCCGGCGGCGCTGGCGGCGTACGAGGCCGCGGCGGCGCTCCAGCCGGAAAACTGGCGCGCGCTGAAGGGGATCGGGATCGTGCTGGACCGGATGGGCCGCCCCCAGGAGGCGGCCGTTGCCTATCGACGCTCGCGGGAGGCGCATCGCCAGTGATCCGGGTGCGCGTGGACGACCTCGCCTTCGTGGACGGCGAGGCGATCGCCCGGCCGGTGAACGCGACGCTCGGCGCCACCACCCCGGTCATGCGCCGGCTGGAGGTCGCGTTCGGTGACGACCTGGCGCGCCAACTGGTCCCCAACCAGCCGCTGGCCGTCGGTTCGGCGGTGGTGACCGGCGCCGGCGCGCTGGAGGTGGAGCTGATCATCCACGCGGTGGTGTCGAGCGACACCGAGCAGGTGACCCCCGGCTCGGTGCGGCGCGCGACCACCAGCGCGCTCCAGCGGGCCGTCGACTTCCAGATCGAGCGCCTGGCGATGGCGCCGTTCGGGCTTGGCGCCGGCAACCTGGACATCGAAGAGAGCGCCGCCGCCATGCTCGAGGTGCTGGCCGCGCACCTGGCGCGCGCCCGCTACCCGCGCGAGGTCACGATCGTCGTCGAGAGCGGAGAGCAGGCGGCCGCTTTCGAGGCGCGGCTGCCTGACGAGGAGCCGCAATGAGCCGGCGCGGGTCGCTCGCGCTGCTGGTCGTCCTCGGCTGGCTGGCCGGCCTGGGGCTGCTGGCACGGCGCGAGCTCTTCCGCGGAACCGCTCAGCGCCTGGCCGAGGCGGCGCTCCGCGTGGCGCCCGGCGCGATCTTCTACGCCGTCACCCAGGGGGCAGCGCAGATCGGGTTCGCGTCCTCGACGATCGACACCACCGAGGCCGGGATCCGGGTGACCGACTACCTGGTGGCGGACCTCCCGGTGGCGGGCAAGTGGCATCGCGCGTCAGCGCGGAGCGTCGTCCAGATGTCGCGCGCACTGGTGCTGCGCCACTTCGAAGTGAGCCTGGAGACCGAGGCCGGCCCGTCGCGCGTCACCGGCGAGCCGAGCGGCGACACGCTGCTCACGGTGGCGATTTCGTCACCGGGCGTGCCGGCCGACACCCAGCGCATCCGCCTGGACGGCCCGGTGATCCTCCCCACCCTCCTGCCGCTGGCGGTGGGACTGGGCGGCACGCCAAAGGTGGGGCAGCGCCTGACGCTGCCGGTGTTCGATCCGTCGACCATGACGCGACGCTCGCAGACGCTGAAGATCGAGGCCGAGTCGCTGTTCGTGGTGAGCGACAGCGCGGTGTTCGATTCGGCCACGATGCGCTGGCGGACCGAGACCCGCGACACGGTCCGTGCGTGGCGGGTCGCGTCCGACGACGGCGGTGGATTCCGGGGCTGGGTGGACGAACAGGGACGGGTGGTGGAGGCGACCCAGCCGGCCAACCTGACGATGCGCCGCACCGCTTACGAGCTGGCGTTCGAGAACTGGCGGATCGCCACGGGCGGCGAGACGCGGACCGCGCCCCGGGGAGACCAGGACATCCTGGAGCAGTCGGCGATCGCGGCGAAGGTTCCGTTGCGGGGCCGTGTCCTGGAGCGGCTGCGGGTGCGCCTCACGGGCGTGGACCTCGCGGGCTTCGACCTCCAGGGCGGCCGGCAGGCGATGTCCGGCGACACCCTGACCGTATCGCGCGAGCCTGACGAGTTGCTCACCGCCACCTACCAACTGCCCGGCGACGCCGCCCACCGCGCCCGGTTCCGGAGCGAGCTGGCCGCCGAGCCCCTCCTCCAGACGGGGAGTCCGGCGATCGCGCTCCGGGCAATTCGCATTGCGGGGCCGGATCATACCCCGCGGGCGGTTGCGATGCGGCTCAACCGGTGGGTCCACGACTCGCTCGCCAAGCAGGTGACGTTCGGACTGCCGAACGCGCTGCAGGTGCTGGCGACGCGACGGGGCGACTGCAACGAGCACACCCAGCTCTTCCTGGCGCTGGCGCGGGCGCTGGGGCTGCCGGCGCGGGCCGCCGCCGGCCTGGTCTACCTGAACGGCCGCTTCTATTACCATGCGTGGCCCGAGGTCTACCTGAACGGCTGGGTCGCCGCCGACCCGACCTTCGGCGAGTTCCCGGCCAGCGCCACCCACCTGCGCTTCATCACCGGCGGCCTGAATCGTCAGGCAGAGCTGCTGCGGCTGATCGGGAACCTGAAGATCGACGTGGTGGAAGCCAAGTGAGAAGCAGGAAGCAGGAAAAGAACCGCAAGCGAGAAATGAGAAACGAGAAAACAGAACGCGCCGGGCAAGGTCAGGTGAGTACCGAGTACCGAGTACTGAGTACTGAGTACTGAGTATCGTTCAGTGCAATTGACGCTATGGTGTCGCGATTTGTTGTTTGTTTCCTGCTTCCTGCTTCCTGCTTCACAGTCCCGACCGCTGACCGCTGACCGCTGATTTCATGATCATCCTTCGCTCCCTCACCAAACGCTACGGCGACTTCACCGCCGTCGACGCGATCGACCTCGACGTCCCCACCGGGGAGCTGTTCGGCTTCCTGGGGCCGAACGGCGCGGGGAAGACCACCACGCTCCGGATGATCGCCGGGATCCTGCGGCCGACGGGGGGCACGGTCCGGATCGGCGGGGTCGACATCGCCGCCGATCCGACCGCCGCGAAGATGAAGATGGGCTTCATACCCGACCGGCCGTTCATCTACGAGAAGCTCACCGGGGCCGAGTTCCTGCGCTTCGTGGGCGGCCTCTACGGGCAGGACGGTGCCCAGCTCGAGCACCGCGCCCGCGAGCTGCTGGCGCTCTTCGACCTCGAGGAGTGGCGCGATGAGCTGGTGGAGAGCTACAGCCACGGGATGCGGCAGAAGCTGATCATCTCGAGCGCGTTCGTGCACCGCCCCGAGGTGATCGTCGTCGATGAACCGATGGTCGGGCTCGACCCCAAGGCGGCCAGGATCCTGAAGGACCTGTTCCGCGAGTACGTGCGCCGCGGGCACACGATCATGATGTCGACGCACACCCTGGAGGTCGCCGAGAGCCTCTGCGACCGGATCGCGATCATCCAGGCGGGGAAAATCCGCGCCGCCGGTACGATGGCCGAGCTGCGCTCCACCGCCGCCCGCGGGGCCGAGGGGCTGGAGCAGATCTTCCTCCGCCTCACCGGCGAGAACGCGGCCCGCGAGCTGGTCGAGGTGCTCGATGCCTGACGGCGCCCGCGAGGCACTGCTCCGCCCCACGCCGGCGGAACTCCGGGCGGTGGCCGCGGCGGCCGGCGGCCCGCCCAATCCGCCGCTCCGGCACCTGCTCCTCCCCAAGTGGCTCACCGCCCGCGCCCGCAGCGTCTCGGCCGAAAAGGGCTACGGGGCACGGATCATCATCCTCCTGCTCGTGGGTGGGATGTTCTGGGCGTTCGTGTTCGGCGTGCTCTACAAGCTGCTCCAGTACTTCAAGGGCGTGCAGGAGATCGGCCCGCTGCTGGCCGGCAAGCTGTTAGGGCTGATGCTGGTGAGCTTCTTCTCGATCCTGCTGCTCTCCAACGTCATCACCGCCCTGTCGAGCTTCTTCCTGGCCAAGGACCTGGACATGCTGGTCTCGGCGCCGGTGAACTGGCTCACGCTCTACGGCGCCAAGCTGTTCGAGACGGTGGTGACATCCAGCTGGATGGTCGTGCTCATGGCCTTCCCGATGTTCACCGCCTACGGCGTGGCCTACCAGGGCGGCTGGCTCTTCCCGCTGGTGGCGGTCGCCGCGTTCATCCCGTTCCTGGTCATCCCGGCCGTCATCGGGAGCGGCCTCACCCTCGTCCTGGTGAACGTCTTTCCGGCGCGGCGCACCCGCGACATCCTGAGCGTGATCGCGGTGATCGCGGCCGCCGGCGTGGTGCTCCTCTTCCGGCTGGTGCGACCGGAGAAGCTCGCCCGCCCCGAGGGCTTCCGCTCGCTGGTCGACTTCATCTCGGTGCTCCGCACCCCCACGTCGCCGTTTCTCCCCAGCGAGTGGACGCAGCGGGTGGTGATGGGATGGCTTGGCGGCACGACCGATCTCCTGCCGATCTACCTGCTCTGGACCACGGCGGCGGCGTTCGTCGTGTTCGGCGCGCTGCTGCATCGCGCGCTCTACCCGCTGGGGTTCAGCAAGGCGCAGGAGAGCGCCCAGCGCTGGGCGCGCCAACGCTTCCTGGGCCGGATCGGCTACAAGCTGCTCACGCCGCTCGGCGTGCTGCGGCGCGAGCTGATCATGAAGGAGCTGCGCCTCTTCTTCCGCGACACCACCCAGTGGTCGCAGCTGATCCTGCTCGGGGTGCTGGTGATCGTCTACGTCTTCAACGTCAAGTTCCTCCCCCTCACCGGCGCCGGCATCACCTTCTTTCTCGTCAACGTCATTCCGTTCCTGAACCTCGTGCTGGCCGGCTTCGTGCTCGCGTCGATCGCCGCCCGCTTCATCTTCCCCGGGGTGAGCCTGGAAGGGCGGACGATGTGGCTGCTGCGCTCGTCGCCGATGTCGACCCACGCGCTGCTCTGGTCGAAGTTCTGGGTGGGGACGCTGCCGCTGCTGGTGCTGGCGCTGGCGATCATCGGCGTCACCGACGCGCTGCTCCAGGTGTCGGATTTCATGTTCCTGGTGTCGGTGTTCACGATCACCTTCCTGACGTTCGCGGTGGCCGGCCTGGCGATCGGCTTCGGGACGATCTACCCGCAGTTCGAGACCGAGAACGCGGCCCAGATCCCGACGTCGTTCGGCGGGCTGCTCTACATGATGACGTCGATCTCGGTGATCGCCGGCGTGATCATCCTCGAGGCGCGCCCCGTCTACGGGTACATCGCCTCGCGCACCTACGGCTCGGCCGCCGACCCCACCGAGATGGTGATCGGCTTCGGCCTGGCGGCGCTCCTCTGCCTGCTCGCGACCTTCGTCCCGATCGAAATCGCGCTGAAGCGGATGGACGCGATCGAGCGGTAGGGAGTGACGATATGTCGGTGAGGAAGCGCGTTCTCCTGTTTTCGCTGGTGCTGCTGGTGGTGGTGGGCGGCGTGGCGGCGATGCGGCTGCGCCAGATGATGCAGTATCCCGACCTGACCTGGGACACCGCGGTGGCGCGGCCGGCGTATCCGGCGGGCACGACGGTGCATCCGCGGGTGCTGCTGGACGAGGCGCACCACAACTTCCATCATGCGTCGGACGGCGGGACGTACGGGCCGTTCGTCTCGCTGCTCGAGCACGATGGGTTCACGGTGGGGACCAATCACGCGCCGCTCACGCGCGCCGTGCTCGACTCGGCGAACGTGCTGGTCATCGCCAACGCGCTCGGCGCGCGCTGGCCCTTCCTGCCGGGCGCGAAGCGGTCCGCGTTCACCGGCGCCGAGTGCGATGTGGTGCGCGACTGGGTGAGAGATGGCGGGGCGCTGCTGCTGGTGGCCGACCACGAGCCGATGGGCGTGGCGGCGAAAGAGCTGGCGCTGCGGTTCGCGGTGCTGCTCGGCACCGGCCGGGCGGCCGACGACAAGCACATGGAGCCGGTCCGCGGCAACCCCACCTGGCTGGTGTTCTCGCGCGCCAACGGGCTGCTGGGCGACCATGCGATTCTCCGCGGGCGCGATTCCAGCGAGGCGGTCAACACGGTGGTGAGCTTCACCGGCGAGTCGGTGCGCGGGCCGGATGGGAGCGTGGCGCTGCTGAAGCTGGGGCCCGACGCGGTGGAGTGGATGCCTGACGGGACCGACGTGCCGGTGGGGGACCGGGCGCAGGCGGTGGCGCTGACATTCGGCAGGGGGCGGGTGGTGGTGGTGGGCGAGGCGGCGATGCTCACCGCCCAGGTCACCGGGGGCGGCACCTTCCGGTTCGGGCTCAACTGGCCGGGCACCGACGACCGGCAGTTCACGCTCAACGTGGCGCGGTGGCTGGCCGGCGCGCTGAACTGACGCCGCGCGGCATGGCCACGGGCGATTGACCCACCGGGCGCATCCGGTGAAATTCCCATTTCCCCGCCGCTGAGGCTGTCGTGGTCCGTCGGTTCGCGATTTGCACGCTCCTGCTCTGCATTCCGGCTGTCCCGGCGCGGGGTGGTGCGCAGGCCCCGGTGGTCACGCCGAAGGGCGATCCCTCCGTGCTGAGCGACACGATCTACCGGCTGGCGGTCGACTCGGCCGAGCACCGGTCGGAGTCGTTCGTGTACCTGCTGGACGACGGAATCGTGCGCTTCGAGGCCGATGGGCGCGCCCGCACGACCTATCGGCAAGTCGTGCAGATCCTGACTCGTGAGGCAGCCGAGCAGTGGGGCGAGCAGAGCTTCGGCTACTCGAGCGACCGGCAGCGCCTCACCGTCAACTGGATCCGGGTGGTGCGGCCCGACGGCAGCGTGATCAGCGACAAGCCGCTGCACGAGCAGGAGTCGGTGGCGCCGGTGGCGCAGTCGGCGCCGATCTACTCGGACACGAAGATCCGGCGCGTCTCGATCGGCGGGATCGCGCCCGGCACGCTGCTCGACTTCAGCTACACCACCGAGGACCTGAAGCCGGTGATGCCCGGCGACTTCGCGACCGGCTGGCGGGTCACCACCGGCCGCCTGACGCGGCGGTCGCGGCTGATCGTCGACGTCCCCGCGTCGCTGCAGCCGCGGATCGAGGAGCGGAACGTCGCCTTCCCGCGGGCCGTGCGCGAGGGGAACGGGCGGCGCGTCTACACCTGGGCCACCGCCGACGTCCCGAAGCTCGAGCGCGAGCCGTTCGCCGCCGACTCGAACGGCATCGACGTCGCGATCGACGTCTCGGCGCCGATCACCTGGAGCGACATCGCGCGCTGGTACACGGGATTGGCGAAGGACCGCTACGCGCTGACGCCGGAGATCGAGGGGCAGCTCGGCCTGGTGGTGGCCGGCGCCCGCACGCTCGACGACTCGATCCGCGCCGTGCACCGCTGGGTGGCGCAGGACTTCCGCTACGTCTCGCTGTCGCTGGGCCAGGGCGGCGTGCAGCCGCGGGCGCCGCGCGACGTGTTCGCGGCGAAGTACGGCGACTGCAAGGACAAGGCGACCTTCTTCATCGCCCTGATGGCGAAGATGGGCGTGCGCGCCTACCCGGTACTGCTCAGCAGCCGCGGCGGCGTCCGGCGCGCCTATCCGTCCATGCGCCAGTTCGACCACATGATCGCGGCGATCGCGCGCCCGTCGGGCTACACCTACGTGGACCTGACGTCGGACCTCACCCCGTTCGGCGAACTGCCGCCGGCCGAGCCGGGCGAGTTCGGGCTGGTGGTGCACCCGGACGGACACGGCGAGGAGATCACCTTCCCCGCCGATTCGATCGGCTTCAACCGGTCGTGGAGCCGGGTGTCCGGCGAACTGGACGCCACCGGCAGCTTCCGCGGGCACTACGTGGTGACGCACGGCGGCGCGCAGCAGTACGCCGTCCGTGGGATGCTCAGCACGCCGCTCAGCGACGTGCAGCGCGACCGGATCCTACGGTCGATGGCCAACGGGCTGTTCGAGGGATCGCACGGCGACTCGCTGGCGCTGTTCGACGGCCGCGACCTGCGGGCGTCGCCGCGGGTCTCGTTCGCGCTGCGGGCGGACCACGTCATCACCGATGCCGGCGGCGTGGAGATCCTCACCCTTCCCCTCCCCAACTACGCCTCCCTCTCGCTGGTGCAGGACCTCGAGTCGCGGTCGGCGCGGCGCTTCCCGATCGACGCCGAGGCGGTGCTCGGCGCGCGCGAGACGGTCAGCGAGCTGGTGGTGACGTTGCCTGACGGGTGGAAGGCCAGGCTGCCCCCGAGCGTCTCCGAGCCGGGCCCGTTCGGCCTGTACGAGGCGCGCTACGAGCAGGCCGGCCGCGAGCTGCGGGTGGTGCGGCGGATCCGCGGCGCCAAGGGGATCCTCCCGCCCGACCAGATCGGCGCGTTGATCACCTGGATCCGCGCTCTCTCGAAGGACGACGAGAAGTACATCGTCCTCGAGCGGCCGCGCTAGGCAGCCAGGGCGTGGCCGCAGGCGGGGCAGACGCTGGCCCCGCGCTCGGAGACCGCCGCGCCGCACCGCTGGCACTCGCCGGGCAGGTACCGCCCGCAGGTGGAGCACCAGATCGCATCGGGCTCGGGGCGGGGGCCGCAGGTGGGGCACGACTCGCGGCGCCGCCGGTGCCTGAGGATCGCCGCCTCGGCGGGATCGGCCGGGCCGGCGCCGGCAGCGGGCGTGGCGCCTGACGATTGCGGCAACGCCTCGGCGGTGCCTGACGATTGCCGATCCGGTTCCGCGCCCCCGCCCGCCGGCGCGCGACGCAGTTCTTCCACCGCCCGGCCCGTGTACAGCGTCTTGAGCGACGCGTAGTCGTCGTCGGAGAGCTTGCCGGTGGCGCGGTCGAACTCGATCTCCCGCAGCGCCTCCACGGCCGAGTCCTCGCCGGCGGATTCGGGCGCGGCGGCCGGGGCGCGCCCGCGCCGCGTCGCGGCACCGGGCTCGTCGAACAGCGGGATCAGGACGAAGCCGACCGCGGTGACCGCCAGCATCGCGCCCACCAGGAGCGGGATCACGGCCGGGAGCGGTCGTCGCGGACCGCGGCCTCGATGCGCGCCAGCTCGTCAGGCGTCGCATCCACGGTCACCGCCGTCCCGGTCGGCGTCGGCTGTGCGGCGGCCCGGCCCCACCGGCGCAGCAGCCAGGCCACCGCCACCGCGCCAGTCCCCAGGGCGAGGTACGGCATCGCGTAGCCCAGGCGGTTGAAGCCGGTGGGCACCGGCGCCATCAGCACCCGCTCGCCGTAGACGGACACGAACGCCGCGAGGATCTCTCCGGCCGCGTATCCGCCGTTCACCAGCGCCGCGACGTCGTCGTGCATCGCCGGCGACACCTGGCAGGTGAAGTCGGTGGTGCGGCAGGTGAAGACGTCGAGGGTGCACCCGCACTGGCAATGGATCCGGTGCTCGAGGGCGTCGCGCTCGTCAGGCGTCAGCGACGGCTTGGCGCCGGCCTTCGGGGCGAGCCGCACTGGCTTGTAGCGGCCCTCGTCCATCGGCGCGGTCATCGTCGTCCGCGCCTCGGGCTCCTGCGCGCCGGCGCGCCGCGAGGCGAGCGCGGCGGCCGCGCCGGCCGCCGTCCACTGCAGGAACCGGCGACGGGTGCCGCGCATCACGCGGACCCGGCCGGCGCGCCGGCCGGGTCCAACGTCGTCCGGTATCCGCTCTGCGCCCGCGCCGCGCCACGCCGTCCGCCGGCCGGATCGGCCTGCGGCCACATCACGATCAGCCCGCCGAACGCCATGATCATTCCGCCGTACCACACCCACCAGACCAGCGGGTTGAAGCTGATCCGCAGCTCGGCGGTGTCCTGGCCGCGGACGCCGGCGAGCACCACGTACACATCCTGGCTGGGCGCCTCGAGGATCCCGACTTCGGTGGACGGCTCGAACGTCGCCTCGCCGCGGCTGTCGACGTGCTGGCGCTTCTCGCTCCGGATCACGCCTTCGCGGCGTCCGTCGCGGGTCGCGTCGAGCCCGATCGCCGTCACCTGCCGGTTGAGCGCCTCGAACTGCGAGATCCCCTGGCTCACGAAGCGCCACTTGTGTCCGTACGGGTCGGTCGCCTCGAACGCCTGGCCGGTGGTGAGGGTCACGTCGTGCTCGGACTTGAAGGCGAGGCCGGCGAACGCCGCGAACAGGACGACGACCCCGGCGTGGACGATGTAGCCGCCGTAACGGCGGCGGTTGCGCCCCACCAGCCTCACGAACGCCACCGCCATCCCCTCGCCGTGCAGGCGGCGCCGCGCCCCGACGCCCTTGGCGAACTCCTGCACGATGGTCATCGCCACGAACGCGCCCAGCGCGTAGCTGGCCAGCGCCCATCCCGCGCGCATGCCGAGCGCGGCGAGGAAGGCGAGCGCGATCACGCCGGCCGCCGCCGGCGCCGCGAACTGGCGCCGCAGGTTGGCCGCGGACGCGCGCCGCCACGCGATCAGCGGGCCGATACCCGTCAGGAGCAGCAGGGTGAGGCCCAGCGGGATGTTGACCGCGTTGAAGAACGGCGGGCCCACGGTGATCTTCGTCCCCCGCACCGCCTCGCTCAGGATTGGGAAGAGCGTTCCCCACAGCACCGAGAAGGCGATCCCCACCAGGATCAGGTTGTTGTAGAGGAACGCCGCCTCACGACTGAGCAGGCTCTCCAGCCCGGCCTTCGTCTCCAGGTCCTTGAGGCGGGTGGCCACCAGCCAGACGGTCACTCCCACCGCCACCGCCAGGAAGCCGACGAACCACGTCCCCACCGGCGACTGCGCGAACGAGTGGACGCTCGAGATCACCCCGCTCCGGGTGATGAACGTCCCCAGGATCGCCAGGAGGAAGGTCGTCACCACCAGCACCACGTTCCACTTCCGCAGCATCCCGCGCTTCTCCTGCACCATGATCGAGTGCAGGAACGCCGTGCCGGTGAGCCACGGCAGGAACGACGCGTTCTCCACCGGGTCCCACGCCCAGTAGCCGCCCCACCCCAGCTCCACGTAGGCCCACCACATGCCGAGCGTGATGCCGATGGTGAGGAAGAACCACGAGATCAGCGACCAGCGCCGCACCGCCGCCAGCCACTCGGCGTCGAGCTTGCGGGTGATCAGGGCCGCGATCGCGAACGCGAACGGGATGGTCGTCGCCACGTAGCCCAGGTACAGGTTGGGCGGATGAAACGCCATCCCGGGATTCTGGAGCTGCGGGTTCAACCCGCGGCCGTCGGCCGGCACCCATCCCAACCGCTCGTAGGGGTTGGCGCCGAAGCAGATCGTCGCCACGAAGAAGAGCAGCGTCGCGCCCAGCACGCCGGTCACGTACGGCATGAGCACGCGGTTGCGATGCCGGTTGGCGAAGACCGCGATCGCCGAGTAGAGCGAGAGGATCAGCGCCCAGAAGAGGAGCGATCCCGCCTGGCCGGCCCAGAACGCGGTGAGCGTGTAGAGCGTCGGCAGGTTGGCGCTGGTGAACGACGCGACGTAGGTGAAGGAGAAGTCGTGCGAGAGGAGCGCGGTCCACAGCCCCATCGACGCCAGCAGGATGAACGCGAACGACGCGTAGATCCCGCGCTCGCCGCTCGCCACCAGGTCGTCACGCCCCAGCCGTGCCCCCGCGAACGAGACCGTCGTCGTCCAGGCGGCCATCAGCAGCGCCACCCAGAGCGAGAGCTCGCCGATCAGGATCACGCGCGCTTCTCCGCCGACTTGTACCCGGGTGTCTGGCGATACTTGTCGGGCGCGTTTTCATAACGGGACGCGCACTTGGCCAGCAGCGTGGTGGCATGGAAGGTCCCGTCGCGCCCCAGCCGCCCCTCCACCACCACGTCCACGCTGTCGGTGAACGTGTCGGGGATCAGGCCGCGATACTCCACCGGATAGGTCACCGCGCCGTCGGTGACGCGGAAGGCGACCTGGATGCCGCCCGGCGACCGCTGGATGCTGCCCGGCACCACCCGCGCGCCGACCTTCACGCCGGCATCGTAGAACGTCGAGTCGGCGGCCACCTTCGCCGACAGCTCCTGCGGCGTCAGGTAGTAGACCCCCGTCTGCCGGATCGACGTGACCATGAGCCAGCCGGCGATGCCGAACAGCCCCGCGCCCCCGACGATGAACTTCGTTCGAGCTTTCACGGCGTCTCACCCCGCGGCCGCGGGGGACGCCCGCGGCGGCTAGTTCGCCTGCTGCTGTTTCTTGCTCGCCACCCGGCGCACCCGCGCCATGATCGCGTCCAGTTCCGATTCGGCGTGCGCCCGCTCGTCCGCCGTCCAGGCCCCGCTGCTCCGGTTCAGTTCCCGCACGCGCTCGAGCATCTCATCGATCAGCGCGCGCAGCACCAGGTTGGAGCGGCGATCCGACGCGGAGGCTTCCGATTGGTTCGGCATGAATATAGCTGAGAGCAGGGTGTGTGTTGAGAGAACCGATCACCGCCGCGAGTTGTTCAGCGCGACCGACGCCGCCGCCATCCCGCCCACGTCCCACGAAAGGTCCTTCACGCTGAACAGGCCATACGAATGACGATCGTACAGCTCCTTGCCCACGCCCGCCGAGAGCGTGGTGAGCCAGGCTCCTCCTGTTGACGACCGACGCCCGTGCCCCGTTGCGCGCAGCGTCTCGTAGGCCGCGCTCTGGATCAGGAACGAGACGGCGAAGTGCTGGACCTTGTCCACCCCGATCCACCGGTCGGACCCGTGATGCTCCCCGCCCCCGGCGAGCGCCCCCCACAGCGCCCCCAGCCCCAGCAGGTGCCTCACGTTGTTGTCCCTCCCACCTCCCCACCTCCCCCCCTCCCCGCCTCCCTCGCCCAGAATAGCGCCGTCCGCACCGCCCGCTCCCACTCCCGCGCGCCCTCCACGGCCGCGGCCGCTCCCGGACCCGGCTCGAATCGATCGAAGCGGCGGCGCGCGAGGAAGGTCTCCGCGTTTGGCCAAACGCCGGCCGTGATCCCGGCCAGCCCCGCGGCGCCCAGCGCGGTGGTCTCCACCAGGTCAGGACGCTCCACCGGCACGCCCAGCACGTCGGCCTGGAACTGCATCAGCCAGTTGTTGGCCGACGCGCCCCCGTCCACGCGCAGCCGGTCGAAGGGAACGCCGCCGCGCTCTCGCATCACCGCCAGCACATCGCGCGTGCCGTAGGCCATCGCCTCGAGCGCGGCCCGCGCGAGGTGCGCGCGCGTCGTCCCCCTCGTCAGGCCGACGATCGTGCCGCGCGCCGCCGGCTCCCAGGCCGGCGCCCCGAGGCCCACCAGCGCGGGGACGAAGTAGACGCCCTCGCTGGACGGCAGCCCGCGCGCCAACGCCTCGGTCTCGTGCGCGGCGGCGATGATCCCCAGCCCGTCGCGCAGCCACTGCACCGCCGCGCCGGCGATGAAGATCGACGCCTCCAGCGCGTACGCCGGACCGCCGGCCGCATCGCAGGCGACGGTGGTCAGCAGCCCGCCGCCGGCCGCCGGCCGGTGCGTCCCCGTGTTGAGGAGCAGGAAGGCGCCCGTTCCATAGGTGTTCTTCCCCGAGCCGGCCGCCCAGCACCCCTGGCCGAACAGCGCCGCCTGCTGGTCGCCGGCGACGCCGGTGATCGGGATCTCGCGACCCAAGTGGGACGCGGCCGCGACGCCGAACGATCCGCCTGACGGGCGGACCGAGGGCAGCATCGCGATCGGGACGCCGAAGAGCGATGCCAGCGGCTGGCTCCAGGCGTGGGTCCCGATGTCGTAGAGCATGGTGCGCGAGGCGTTGGTGGGGTCGGTGGCATGGACCGCGCCGCCCGTCAGGCGCCAGATCAACCAGCTGTCGATCGTGCCGGCGGCCAGCTCGCCGCGCTCGGCCCGCACCCGCACGCCGGGCTGCGCGAGGATCCACTCGAGCTTGGTGGCCGAGAAGTAGGGATCGGTCACCAGTCCGGTGCGGGCCGCGATCTCGGCGGCCCGTGGCGCGAGCTCGGCGCAGCGTGCCGCCGTGCGGCGGTCCTGCCAGACGATCGCGTGCTGGATGGGACGGCCGGTGGCGCGCTCCCAGACGACGATCGTCTCGCGCTGGTTGGTGATCCCGATCGCGTCCGGGGCGGCGCCGGCGGCGGCGATCGCCTCACGAGCCGCGTCCAGCGTGCGCGCAAAGATCTCCTCGGCGTCGTGCTCCACCCAGCCGGGCCGGGGAAAGTGCTGCGTGATCTCCCGGTATCCGCGGCCGGCCACGCGGCCATCGGCGGCGACCATCATCGCGGTGACGCCGGTAGTCCCCTCATCGATCGCCAGGACGTGCCGCATGGTCAGCCGCGCCCGCCGCGCGCCGCACCCTGGCGCCCGGACACCCACACCAGGCCCGTATCACTGACGATCGCGGTGATCAGCTCGTGAGGCGTGACGTCGAACGCCGGGTTGTGGACGGCGACCCCTTCCGGCGCCGTGCGGCGGCCCAGCCCGTGGGTCACTTCGGCGGCCGGACGGTGCTCGATCTCGATCGCATCGCCGCTGCCGGTGCACGGGTCGAAGGTCGATGCCGGGGCCGCGACGTAGAACGGGATGCGGTGATAGCCGGCGGCCACCGCCACCGCGTACGTCCCAATCTTGTTGGCGACGTCGTGATTGGCCGCGATCCGGTCGGCGCCCACCAGGCAGAGGTCGATCCGCCCGGCGCGCATCAGCGACGCCGCCATGCCATCGGTCAGGACGGTGACCGGAATACCGGCCCGCGACAGCTCCCAGGCCGTGAGCCGGCTTCCCTGCAGCAGCGGGCGCGTCTCGTTGACGAAGACTTCCACCCGGCGGCCCGCTTCCACCGCGAGGTACACCGGCGCCAGCGCGGTGCCAATGCCTGACGTGGCCAGTGCGCCGGCGTTGCAGTGAGTGAGCACCCGCGATCCGTCCGGGACCAGCGGCAGCCCGTGCTCGCCGATCCGCCGGCACATCGCCCGGTCCTCCTCCAGGATCATCCCGGCCTCGGCGCGCAGCGCCTCGACCACCGCCGACGGGTTCCCGCCGTCCGCCTCACGAGCCCGCGCCAGCATCCGGTCCAGCGCCCAGCCGAGGTTCGCCGCCGTGGGGCGGGTGGCGCGGATCCGCTCCGCCGCGCCGTCCAGCGCCGCGCGGAATTCCGACGGCGGCCGGCCCGCCTGGCGCGCCACCGACACCACCAGCCCCATCGCCGCCGCCACCCCGATGGCCGGCGCGCCGCGCACCGACAGCGACGTGATCGCCGAACACACCTCGTCCAGCGTCGTCAGGTCGCGCTCCACCAGCTGGTCCGGGAGCGCGGTCTGGTCGATGATGCGCACCGCCCCGCCGCCGGGCGCCCAGCGAACCGCTTCGATGATCGGCACAGCGGGAACGTATGCGGAGGATGCCGGTGTAGGAATGGCCGCCACCCAAGGGGGCAGCGTTGACGGGATCCGACCTCCCCACCTCCCCTCCTCCCCTCCTCCCCCGCGCGTAGATTCACCCTCAGGCCCCACCTACACTCCGCCTTCGCGCCAATGCCCTACTCCCTCCTCACACTCACCGTCGCCGACCGGATCGCGACGCTCACCGTCAACCGCCCCGACAAGCTCAACGCGCTGAACGACGCGCTCATCGGCGAGCTCGGCGCCGCCATCGATGAGGTGCGGAGTCGCGCGGACATCGGCGGTCTGATCGTCACCGGCGCGGGGCGGGCGTTCGTCGCCGGCGCGGACATCGGCGAGCTGGCACAGCAGGGGCCGATCGAGGGCAAGGCGCGGGCGCGGCGCGGCCAGGAGATCTTCCGCCGCTTCGAGACGTCGCCCAAGCCGGTGATCGCGGCGGTGAACGGCTTCGCCCTGGGCGGCGGGTGCGAGCTCGCGATGGCGTGTCACGTCCGCCTGGCCGCCGATACCGCGAAGTTCGGACAGCCGGAGGTGAAGCTCGGCATCGCCCCGGGATACGGCGGCACGCAGCGGCTGGCGCGGCTGGTGGGCAAGGGGCGCGCGCTCGAGCTGCTGCTCACCGCGAAGACCATCGATGCCCAGGAAGCGTTCCGCATCGGCCTGGTGAACGCGGTGGTGCCGGCCGCCGAGCTGATCGGAGCCTCGACTGAAATGATGCGGGCGATGCTCGCCAACGGACCACACGCCCTCGCCCTGTGTATCGAAGCGGTGGACCAGGGACTGGAGATGACGCTGGAGGAGGGGATGGTGCTGGAAGCGAATCACTTCGGACTCCTCGCGTCGACCAGCGACATGCGCGAAGGGATGAGCGCCTTCCTCGAGAAGCGCGCTCCGGCGTTCGCGCGCCCATGACGTCCCGCCGCCCGGAGGACCGTCTCGCCCTCGCACTCGTCGCCGTCGCCCTGTTCGCCGCGGCCTGCGGCGGGCCGCGCGACCGCCTCGATGTCCCCACCATCGTCCTCACCGTGAACGACTCGGTGGTTGCGCCCGGCGGCAGCATCACCGGCCGCGTCGTCGCGACAGACGCCAGCGGCCTCGTCTCCGTGCAGGTGGTCGCGACGACCCTCGACTCGCTTTTCCGCCAGCGGTTCGACGTCATCACCGCCGACTCGATCGACCAGACGTTCAACCTCCACGTCTCGCAGACGGCGCCGGCGGATTCGCCCGTGGAGATCCGCGCCACCGCCTTCGACAACCAGAACTTCGCGATCACCGTCCGCGACACCGCGTTCGTGCGAACCGGCCCGTGACCGCGGGCGCCGGCGCCGCGCCGGGCGGCGCGATCCGCCTGACGCACGTCGCGGTGCGGGACGTCCGGAACCTCGCCCACGTCGACCTCGAGCCGCCGCCCGACGGGATCGCGGTGATCGGCGAGAATGGCCACGGCAAGACGAACCTGCTCGAGGCCATCTATTACCTGCAGATCCTGCGCTCGATGCGCGGCGCGAAGGACCAGGACCTGGTGCGTTTCGGCGAGGCCGGCTTCCACATCTCGGCCCAACTCGACACGGCGCGCGGGCCGCGCGAGGTGCGCGCCGGCTATGACCGCGCCACCCGGCGGAAGCGCGTGCGGATCGACGGCGCCGATTTTCCGCGGCTGAGCGACGCGCTGGGCGCGGTCCCCTCGGTGGTCCTGGCCCCGGCCGATGCCGTGATCGTCGCCGGCGGGCCGGCCGAACGGCGGCGATTCCTCGACATCGCGCTGGCGCTGACGTCGCGCCGCTACCTGACCGCGCTGCAGGGGTACCGGGCCGCGCTGGCCCGCCGGAACGCGGCGTTGCGCGACGCGGTCCGCGCCGGCGGTATGCCTGACGAGGATCGCATCGCCGTCTGGGAGCCGGCGCTGGCCGAGTACGGCGCGACCATCCTGGTGGAGCGGGTGGCCTGGACCGATCGCGTGAGCCAGGAGTTCACCCGGCTGGCGGCGGCGATCGGGGAGCGCGGGGAGGCCCGACTCCGCTACGCGACGCGGCTCGAGGCGGGGCTCGGCGGGCGAACGACGGAGGTCGGAGGTCGGAGGTCGGAGGTCGAAGAGCAGCGGTCAGGGAGCGCCGGCGAGGCGGATGTGCGCGCCGCGCTGGCCGAGGCGCTCGCGGCTCGGCGCGCGCACGACGTGCGGCGCGGGCTGACGCACGCCGGCCCGCACCGCGACGACATGGCGCTCACCCTCGACGGGCGCGAGTTGCGCGTGTTCGGGTCCGCGGGCCAGCAGCGCACCGCGGCGATCGTGCTCCGCCTGCTCGAGGCGGACACCCTGCGCGCCTGCCACGAGGCCGCCCCGCTGCTCCTGCTCGACGATCCCTTCGCCGAACTCGACGCCCGACGCGCGCGCCGGATCCTGGAGCTCCTGGGCGAGGCGGGGATGGGGCAGACGATCGTCGCGGTGCCGCGGGCCGAGGATCTGCCGGCCGCGCTCACCAGCCTGGAGCGCTGGAGAGTGGTAGAGGGGGCGCTGAGTCGGGTGGGAACAGCGTAGATTGTCTCTACTGAGTACCAAGTACTGAGTACTGAGTATCGCGTTGTGCCGGGGGCGGGTTCGGTGCACCCCGTTCGCATTCCGGATCCGCATTCCGGATTCCGCATTCTGCGTTCCGCATCCCGTATTCCGCATTCCGCATTCGCGTTCTTGTCTCCTCGTTCCTCGTTCCTCGTTCGTCTCATGCCTCCCCGCAAACGCCAGCCCGAGCCCATTGCCGCCGCGCTCGAGAATTTCCTCGAGGACTCGGGGCTGTCCGAGCGCGTTCGTCAGGCAGCGGTCATTCCCGACTGGGGCCGGGCGGTGGGATCGGCGATTTCGGCGGTCACCGAGCCGCTTTCCGTCACCGCCGATGGCACGCTGTTCGTGGCGGTGAAGACGCACGCGTGGATGTCGGAGCTGACGATGATGGAGCGCGATCTGGTGCGCACGCTGAACGCCAGCGGCCGCCATGCACCGATTCGCCGGATCCGCTGGACGCTCATGCGTTAACCCGTTTCCCACCAACGCATTAGCAGTCGACTGGCGGGTTGCCTTTCGGGAGAAAATCGGTTAGGTTTGTCCGTTGTCCCGGACGCGTTTTCGGCGCTTTTTCGGGACCGGAGTTTCCCCCTTCCGGATGCACATGTCGAAGACCTCGGACGCGCCCAGGGCACCACGGTACGACGCCGGCCAGATTCAGGTTCTCAAGGGGTTGGAGGCGGTCCGCAAGCGTCCCGGGATGTACATCGGATCCACCTCCGCGCGCGGCCTGCACCACTTGGTCTACGAGGTGGTCGACAACTCGATCGACGAGGCGCTGGTGGGGTTCGCCGACCGGATCTCGGTGATCATCCACGCCGACGACTCGATCACGGTCGAGGACAACGGACGCGGGATCCCGGTGGACAATCACCCCACCGAGAAGATCCCCGGCGTCGAGCTGGCGATGACGGTCCTGCACGCCGGCGGCAAGTTCGACAAGAGCTCCTACAAGGTCTCGGGCGGGCTGCACGGCGTGGGCGTGTCGGTGGTGAACGCGCTGTCCGAAACGCTCAAGGTGTGGGTCAAGCGCGACGGGAAGGAGCACTACATGGACTTCTCGCGCGGGATCACCACCACGCCGCTGAAGGTGCTGGGGAAGGTGGGCGCGCGCGAGACGGGCACCAAGGTCTGGTTCAAGCCCGATCCCGAGATCCTCACCGACCTGCACTTCGACTTCGCGACGCTCGCGGGACGCCTCAAGGAGCTGTCGTTCCTGAACAAGGGCGTGACGATCACGCTCACCGACGAGCGCGAGACGCCGCCCAAGGCGGAGACGTTCCATGCCAAGGGCGGGCTGCGCGAGATGGTACAGTTCCTCAACAGCAACAAGAAGCCGCTCCATCCCGAGGTCCTCTACCTCGACACCGAGCGCGACACCATCGGGATCGAGATCGCGATCCAGTACAACGACAGCTACAACGAGAACGTCTTTTCGTTCGTGAACAACATCAACACTCACGAGGGCGGGACGCACCTCACCGGATTCAAGGCCGCGCTCACCCGGGTGATCAACTGGTACGCCGAGAAGGGGAATTTCCTCCGGAAGGCCGACTTCAAGTTGAGCGGCGAGGATGTGCGCGAGGGGCTGACGGCGGTGCTGTCGGTGAAGGTGCGTGAACCGCAGTTCGAGGGGCAGACCAAGACCAAGCTGGGCAACTCGGAAGCCGAGAGCGCCGTGAAGACGGCCGTGAACGACTGGCTCGGCTCCTACCTCGACGAGCACCCGCGGGTGGCGAACATCATCGTCGAGAAGACCGTCTCGGCGGCGCGGGCGCGTGAGGCGGCGCGCAAGGCGCGCGACCTGACGCGCAAGAAGTCGGCGCTGGATGTCGGCAACCTGCCCGGCAAACTCGCCGACTGCTCGCTCAGCGACCCCGCGCTCTGCGAGATCTATCTCGTGGAGGGCGACTCGGCCGGTGGGTCGGCCAAGCAGGGGCGGGACCGCCAGTTCCAGGCGATTCTGCCGCTGCGCGGCAAGATCATCAACGTCGAGAAGGCGCGGATCGACAAGGTCCTGTCGAACGAGGAGATCCGGACGATCATCACCGCGATCGGGTCGGGGATCAAAGAGGAGTTTTCGCTCGAGAACGCGCGCTACCACAAGATCATCCTGATGACCGACGCGGACGTGGACGGCGCCCACATCCGCACCCTGCTCCTGACCTTCTTCTTCCGCCAGATGCCGGAGCTGATCGACGCCGGCTACATCTACATCGCGCAGCCGCCGCTCTTCCGGGTGGCGAAGGGGAAGGAAGAGTACTACGCGTTCGACGACCAGGAGCGCGACGCGATCGCGCTCCGGCTGGGGAACGGCGACGGGAAGAGCTCGGTGGCGATCTCGCGCTACAAGGGCCTGGGCGAGATGAACCCCGACCAGCTCTGGAAGACGACGATGGATCCGGAGACGCGCACCCTGCTGCGCGTGAACCTGGACGACGCCGTGATCGCCGACCAGATCTTCCAGACGCTGATGGGCGACGACGTCGAGCCCCGCAAGCTGTTCATCGAGGCGAACGCGAGGTTCGTGAGCAACCTGGATATCTGACCGATCAGGGTCAGGGTCAGGGTCAGGATTCAGAGCCCTCGTGCCTGGGGGACATAAGACGTCCGTGCGGTGGATCGCGGCCCTGACTCTCTCCTGCGCGCTCGCCGCGCTCGCCGCGCGCGGGGCGCCGGCGCAGTCGGCGCGGACTTCCGGCCAGGCGGCTGGCGGTCGCCAGCGCATCACAGGTCGTGAGGCACTGGCCCCGGGCAGCGCCACCGACCGGACGCTGGCGGCGCTGCTCGACCGGATGCTCTCGGACTCGTTGCGCGCCCTCCACGTCCCGGGCGCGGTGGCGGCGATGGTCCACGACGGCCGCGTCATCTTCACCGGCGCGTACGGGCAGGCCGACCTCGAGCGGCACCTCCCCGCCAGCCCGGACAGCACCCTCTTCCGGCTCGGCTCGATCTCCAAGACGGTGACCGCGGTGTCGGTGATGCAGCTGGTCGAGCAGGGCCGCCTGTCGCTGGACGACGACGTCAACCGGTATCTCGATGGGTTCCGGGTCGACGACCGGTTCGCCGAGCCGGTGCGGATCCGGCACCTGCTCACCCACACCGCCGGATTCGAGCTGCGGAACATCGGAATCGGCTCGGTCGATCCCGCGAACGTGCAGCCGTTGGCGACCTACCTGGCGCGGGCGATGCCGCCGCGCCAGCGCCCACCCGGCGACCGGTACGCATACTCGAACTACGGCTACGCGCTGGCGGGCTACGTCGTCGAGCGGGTCACCGGACTGCCGTTCGCCGAGTGCGTGCGGCGGCACGTGCTCGAGCCGCTGACGATGCGGTCGAGCGGATTCAGCATCGCTCGTGAGGCAGGCGGCGAGCGGCTGGCGGTGAGCTACAAATGGTACGACGGCGCGTCGCACCGACAGCCCACCGACCACTACCACCTGGCGCCGGCGATGGACTACTCGTCCACCGCCGCCGACATGGCGCGGTTCATGATCGCGCTCCTGGGGCCGGCGGACGCCGCGCACCGGGTGCTGTCGGACAGCGGAATCCACCGGATGAACCAGCGGCAGTACTCGGCGGACCCGCGGCTGAACGGCGTGACCTACGCGTTGCGCGAATATTCGCTGGGCCGCGTGAGGCTGCTGCAGCAGGGCGGGCTGGTGAACGGATTCGCGAGCATCCTGATGTTCGCGCCGGACGACCGGTTCGGGCTGTTCGTGGCCTGCAACGATCCGGGATGCCTGCGGCTGGAGCACCTCTCGGACTCGCTGGTGGCGGTGCTGGAGCCGGCGGCCTCCGCCGACCGGAGCGCGGGCACCGATGGCAGCGCGGGCGCGGCCGCGGACCTGGACGTGGACGGAGATGTCGGGGGCCCGGCGGCGCTGGCCGGGGACTACATCTTCGAGGATCAGGACGTCACGACGATCGAACGCCTGCGCCACCTGTTCGGCGAGGTGCGGGTGACGGCGTCCGGCGACACGCTGAGCCTGAGTGCGGCGTCGCTGCGACCGTCGCGGTCGACCTGGCTGGCGGCCGGGCCCGGCTATTTCCGCCGGCTGGACGGGCCCGGTGCGTTGGTCGTGCGGCGTGACCCCGGCGGCGACGCGCGCCTCTTTCCGTCGACGCGCGGGATGTGGCTCACCCCGCTGCGGCGGCTGCGGTGGTACGAGCGCGCGCGGACGCAACGGCTGTTCGTGCTCACGTTCGGCACGGTGCTGCTGTCGGGGTGCCTGGCGTGGCCGGCGCTCTGGCTGCGCCGGCGTCTGCTGCGGCTGCCACCCGTTGGCGGCCGGTGGGCGCGGTTCGCGCGCGCGAACACCTGGCTGGCGTGCGCGGGGCTGGTTCTGTTCGTCGCCGCGTTCATCTACGTGCTGCAGAGCACCGACTTCACGCGCTTCGCGTACGGGATGCCGCGGCGGGTGGTGGCGCTGCTCTGGCTGTTGCTCCTGAGCTCGGCGTTGGCCGTGCCCGTGCCGGTGTACGCGATGGTCGCCTGGCGCAAGCGGATCGGCGTGGCGGCCGAGCGCGCGTACCTGACCCTGGTGGCG
The DNA here is from genome assembly GCA_041483735.1 of Gemmatimonadaceae bacterium. Lineage (GTDB taxonomy): Bacteria > Gemmatimonadota > Gemmatimonadetes > Gemmatimonadales > Gemmatimonadaceae > JBGPGH01. Next base: position 37,790 of record JBGPGH010000030.1, read on the forward strand.
CTGGCGCTGGTCGCGGCGGTCTCACTGGCGGCCTACTGGCGGGTGATCGGCTTTCAGTACTGAGCTCCGACGGCGCCGCCAGGCGAGGAGCCTCGACGCCAAACCTGCACGTGGCTAGAGGTGTCCAAGCCTGTGACGTGACCGCCGTCACGCGGCACACCCCCGAACTCGCCTCTTGACAGTCGCGGACACTCGATGCTAGTGTAGTCGCAGAGTGCTAATGGATCAGCACAGTGCTGATACATCCGCAGCACCCAGCCGGAGACCCGGAGCCCTCATGGCCACCCTGTACGCCGAGCTCGGCAGACGCGAGCGACAGATCATGGACGTCCTCTTCCGCCGCGGACGCGCCACCGCGTCCGAGGTCCTGGAAGACCTCGCCGACCCGCCCAGCTACTCCTCCGTGCGCAGCATGCTGCGCCTGCTCGAGACCAAGGGGCACGTCCGCCACGAATGGGACGGCCCGCGGCACGTCTACCTCCCCACCGACAGCCCGGAGCAGGTGCGCAAGGCCGCGGCCCGGCACGTCCTCACGACGTTCTTCAACAACTCGATGGAATCGGCGGTCGCAGCCATGCTGGGCGGCGCCGAGAAGCCCACCACCCCGGATGAACTCAGGCGCCTCGCGAAGCTCGTCGACCGGGCGCGCCGCAATGGAGGCCGCCCATGAGCCCCGCCCTCTCCCTCTCGCCCGGTGCCTCCGCTCTGTCGACGATCGTGGCGATCGGCGCCGGCGTCACGCTGCTCCTGATCGCTGCCGCCTTCGTTGCGGCGCTGCCGGTGGTCCGCTCGGCTGCCGCCAGGCATTTCGTCTGGAAGCTCGCCCTCACCGGCGCGGTCGCGCTGACGCTCGCCGCGCCGTTCATGCCGGTCGTGCCGATGCCGATCGCAGTGCCGGCGCCCCTGGCGCCGATTTCGATGGCGCCGTTCGATGCGGAGTCGCCGTGGCCGCTCCCGGCCGCGACCTCCGTCGACACGAGGGCCGGCACCGCCACGCGGACGAATGCCGTGCCGGTGGCGCGGCCGTCGCGCGTCAGTCTCGGCGCTACCGCGGCCCGCCTCTGGTTGTTCGGCGCGCTGGGGCTGGCTGCGTGGTGGACGATCGGCAACCTGGGACTCGTTCGCCTCGTGAGGCGCGCGACTCCGATCGCCGATCCCGCCTGGGTGGCGCTGCTGGGCCGCGAGGTGGAGCGGATCGGCGTGGTGGCACGGGTGCGGCTGTTGCGGTCGCCGGCGGTGGGGTCGCCGCTCACCTGGCGCGCGCGGCAGGTGGTGGTGCTCCTGCCTGACGACGCCGAGTCGTGGCCGGCCGAGCGGCGGCGGGTGGTGCTCGCCCACGAGCTGGCCCACGCGGCGCGGGGCGACCACTTCGCCCAGTTGGCGGCGTCGGCCGCCTGCGCGCTGCACTGGTACAATCCGCTGGTCTGGATGGCCGCCCGCCGGCTGCGGGCGGAGAGCGAGCGCGCCTGCGACGATCGCGTCCTGGAGCTGGGGACGGCGGGCGCCGACTACGCGGCGCACCTGCTCGACGTCGCCCGCGGATCGCGCGCCCTGCAGATGGGTGGGCAGGTCGCGATCGGGATGGCCAGGCCGTCGCAGCTGGAAGGACGGCTGCTGGCGGTGCTCGACCCGCGGCGGATCCGCAGCGCGCCGGCGTTCCGTTCCCGCGTCCTCGCATGGACGGGGCTGGCGGCGGTGATCGTCCCGCTGGCGGCGATGCGCCCGGTTCCCTCGCGCGCCCAGTTGTCGCGGGCGCTGCTGGTGGAGCCATCACGGAGCGCGTCAGGGATCGCGCGCAAGACATCCTCCATCGCGGCCCCGCTGCGCGACCGGGTGGCGGAGCCGCGCTCGTCAGGCGCCTTCCGGAGTTCGGTGGCAGTCGAAGATGATTCGACCTTCGAGCAGGCGCTCGACGCGTCGCCGGGCGGGCTCCTGGAGCTCGACCTGGAAACCGGCGCGACCGTTCGGGTACGCGGTTGGGACCAGGGCAAGGCCTCGCTTCACGCGACACTGGCCGGTGAAGACTGGCGTGGGAGCCGCGTGACGTTCGAGAAGACCGGCCGGGGGCTTCGCCTCCGGACCTGGCAGGAGCGCAGCGGCGGCGACGTGTCGACCGAGCACGACTTCGAGCTGCAGGTACCGCGCAAGACCAACATCCGCATCAACTCGGCCGGCGGCGCGCTGACGCTGCTCGACCTCGACGGTGACTTCAGCGGCACCACCGGCGGGGGCGGCCTGACGTTCGAGCGAGTGAGCGGCCACGCGTCGCTCTCCACCGGCGGTGGCGACATCCGGGTCAGCGATTCGCAGCTGAGCGGCCGGGTCGGAACCGGAGGCGGGATCGTGCGGATCGCGGGCAACCGGGGGGACCTCCGCGGCTCGTCAGGCAGCGGCCCGGTGATCTACGGCGACGAGGAGGGGGCCGGCCGGGACGTGGTCACCACGCGCGACCGGAACGGCAGGACCGTCACCAACTACCGCGACGACTCGACGTCCGACAAGGACTTCACGTACCGTAAGGGGTCGAAGACCGAACGAGCAAGGTACGAGAAGGAGATGGAGAAGGAGAAAGCCGGCGGGGACGTACGGTACGAGAAGGAGAAGGCCGACAAGGACACCCGGTACGAGAAGGAGAAAGCCGACAAGGAGTTGAAGTACGAGAGGGACTCGAAGGTCGACAAGGATTTCGACTACGACCGGGACGCGCAGCTCGAAGAGCGGAAGCGTGAGCGCGCGGCGCGGGAGATCGAGCAGGCGAGCGAGCGCGTCGCCCGGAAGATCGAGCAGCAGAACGAGCGGATGGCGCGGGAGATCGAGCAGAAGACCGAGCGGGCCGCCCGGGAGACCGAGCAAAAGACCGAGCGCGCCGAGCGCGAGGCTGAGGAGCGGGCTCAACGCGACGAGCGGAAGGAAGTCGAGTCGAACGAACGGGCCGAGAGGCTGGAGCAGGAGAAAGCCGAGCGCCGGGAACGGACCGAGCGCGCGCAGGTCGAGAAGATCGAGCGGGCGGAGCGCGACAAGGCCGAGTTGCCTGACAAGATGGAGATGCGCGGCTACGCGCAGAGCCGGATGGGCGGCCTGCGCATCACCAAGGCCGGCGGCGACATCGTGCTCGACGCGGCCCCGGACGGCGCCACGCTCTCCACGGGCGGCGGCCTGATCCGGGTGGGGCGTTCGAGCGGCACGATCCGCGCGAACACCGGCGGCGGGGCGATCGAGCTTGGCCCGGTGGCGGGCTCGGTGCGGGCGGGAACCGGCGCCGGGGACGTGAAGATCACGATTTCATCCGACGGCGACCCCGGCCATTCCGTCGAGGTCTGGACCGGGCACGGCTCGGCGGTGATCGAGCTGCCGGCCGACCTGTCAGCGCGATTCGACCTGGAGACCGCCTATACGGAGAGCATGGGGCGGGCGACGCGGATCGTGAGCGACTGGCCGCTCGAGCGGGCCGAGCCCACGGGACCGGACGATTCCGAGGGGACGCCGCGGACGTACCTGCGCGCGGCCGGCACCGCGGGGAGCGGGCGTGGGCTGATCCACATCAAGGTGGAACGGCGACATCACGATCCGCCGGGCACCGCGTTAGGTCAACGGCACGAAGGCGGCGGGGGCGGCGGGCCCGGGGGGCCCCCCCCCGGCCCCCCCCCCGCGCCCGCCCCACCCCGCCCCCCCCGGGGACCCCCC
>JBGPGH010000031.1:0-40517 GCA_041483735.1 Gemmatimonadaceae bacterium
GGTCGCGGTGGCCGCGACGCGCCAGCTCCTGAAGCGCTTCGAAGACATCTCGATGAAGTTCGCCGAGCCGATGTCGGACGACGCGATGCAGAAGCTGCTCGACGAGCAGGCCCGCGTGCAGGAACGGATCGACGCGGTCAACGCCTGGGAGCTGGATCGCACCATCGACATCGCGATGGATGCGCTGCGGCTCCCCGCCGGCGACGCGGACGTGAAGACGCTGTCGGGCGGCGAGAGGCGACGGGTGGCGCTCTGCCGGGTGCTGCTCGAGGAGCCCGACATGCTCCTGCTCGACGAGCCCACCAACCACCTCGACGCCGAATCGGTGGCCTGGCTGGAGCGGCACCTGGCCGAGTTTCCGGGTACGGTGGTGGCGATCACCCACGACCGCTACTTCCTCGACAACGTGGCCAAGTGGATCCTCGAGCTCGACCGCGGGCACGGCATCCCGTACGAAGGGAACTACTCGGCCTGGCTCGAGCAGAAGGCGTCGCGGCTGGCGCAGGAGGAGAAGCAGGCGTCGGCGCGGCAGCGGACGCTGGAGCACGAGCTGGAGTGGGTACGGATGGCGCCCCGCGCCCGGCAGGCCAAGAGCAAGGCACGCATCCAGAAGTTCGAGGAGCTGGCCGGTGCGCAGGAAGGGGAGAAGCTCCTGCAGCACGAGATCGTCATTCCGCCGGCGCCGAGGCTGGGCAATGACGTCGTGATCGCGAAGGAGCTGCGCAAGGCGTACGGCGACAAGCTGCTCTTCGACGGGCTGTCGTTCTCGCTGCCGCGCGGCGGCATCGTCGGCGTGATCGGACCCAACGGGGCGGGGAAGACCACACTCTTCCGGATGATCGTGGGCCAGGAGAAGGCCGACGGCGGAACCCTTGTGGTGGGCGAGACGGTCCAGCTCGCCTACATCGACCAGGGGCGGGAGCTCACCGGCGACCACAACGTCTTCCAGGAAGTGACCGGCGGCCAGGAGACGATCCTGGTGGGCAAGCGCGAGTTCAACTCCCGCGCCTACCTGGCGAGCCTGAACTTTCGCGGCACCGACCAGCAGAAGAAGGTGAAGGACCTCTCCGGCGGCGAGCGCAACCGACTGCACCTCGCCAAGCTCCTCCAGAGCGGCGGCAACCTGCTGCTCCTCGACGAGCCCACCAACGACCTGGACGTCGACACCCTGCGCGCGCTCGAGGATGCGCTGGTGGACTTCGCCGGCTGCGCGGTGGTCATCTCGCACGACCGCTGGTTCCTGGACCGGATCGCGACCCACATGCTCGCCTTCGAGGGGAACAGCGAAGTGGTCTGGTTCGAGGGGAACTACCAGGACTACGAGGCCGACCTGCACCGGCGGAAGGGAACCGACGCCGATCAGCCGCACCGGATCGCGTACAAGAAGCTCGTGCGCACGTAGCCTCGCGTCTCATGCGCCTCCTGCTCGTCGAGGATGATCCCCAGCTCGCCGCGGTGCTCGAGTCCGGACTGGCCGAGCACGGCTGGGAGATCGTGGTGGCGCACACCTTCGACGACGGGCGGTCGCGGGCGATGCTCGGGAGCTACGAGGTCATCATCCTCGATGTCATGCTCCCCGGCGGCTCGGGCTTCGACCTCTGCCGCGAGCTCCGCCGGGAGCAGGTCGCCACGCCGATCCTGATGCTCACCGCCCGCGACGCCGTAGACGACCGGGTGACCGGGCTGGACGTCGGCGCCGACGACTACCTCACCAAGCCGTTCGCCTTTCGCGAGCTGGTGGCGCGTGTCCGGGCACTCGCCCGGCGGCGTCCCACGCGGGTGCCCGAGGTGATCCGGGTCGCCGACCTCGAGGTGGACCTGGGCGCGCACCGGGTACGGCGCGGCGAGCGCGCCATCGAGCTCACCGCACGGGAGTTCTCGCTGCTCGAGTTCTTCGCGCTCCACGCCGGCCAGGTGGTGGACCGGGCCGCGATCACCGCCCACGTCTGGGACGAGAACCACGACCCGTTCACCAACGTGCTCGAAGTGCTCGTCAGGCGGTTGCGCCGCAAGATCGACGACGAGTTCGAGCCCAAGCTGATCCACACCCTGCGCGGCGCCGGCTACCGGTTCGGCGGCTGAGGAATCCGTCGCGCATGCCGCCCGCCCCCGCCTCTCCCTCGCCCCGCTCGCTGCCGCTCGGCCGCCTGCGGCTGCGCCTCACCACCTGGTACGTCGCCACCTTCTGCGTGATCCTGGCGCTGCTCGGCGGCGGGCTGTTCGCCGCCATCGGGCACCAGCTCGAGGCCCAGCTCGATGCCTCACTGCGCGACGCCACCACCGAGCTCGAGCGCGCGGCGCGCATCCGGGAGATGGAGGCCGGCGCCACCGGCCGGGTGGTCGACGCCGTGGATGAACTCCATATCCCCGATCGCACGCTGTACCTGTTCGACAGCACTGGCGGGCCCATCAAGCCGCCGGCCGCCGATCCGTGGATCCGCGACGCCGCGAGCGGGGCGGCGCGGAGCGGCCGCCTGGACGCCGAGGGGAAGACCCGGGCCCACAAAGTCCTCCGGCTCCACGCGGAGCGCTTCACGCTCGCCAGCGGTACCGCACTGGTCGCCGTGGCGGTGGCCGACAAGGTCGAGCTGGAGGACCGGTACGCGTCGCTGATCGCGGCGTTCGGGAGCGCCGCGCTGGTCGCGCTGGTGCTGGTGGCGGTCGGCGGCTGGATCCTGGTGCGACAGTCGACCGCGCCGGTGGAGCGCAGCATCGAACACATGCGCCGGTTCATGGCCGACGCCGCCCATGAGCTGCGGACGCCGCTCACCGTCCTCCGCAGCCGCGCCGAAGTCGCCCTGCAGCAGCCGCGCGAGCCGGCGGCATACGTCAGTGCGCTCCACGGCATCGAGGACGAGAGCGGCCGCCTGGGACGGATCGTCGAAGACCTGCTGACCCTCGCCCGCGCCGATGCCGGGGAGCGGCCCATCGAGCGCCAGCGCCTCTATCTCGACGACCTCGCCGACGATGCCGCCGGCGCCGCCCGGGTGATGGCCCAGGCGCGGCAGGTGAGCCTCACGGTGGGCGAGTTCGACGAGACGGTGGTGGTCGGCGACGCCGCGCTCCTCCGCCAGCTGATCATGATCCTGCTCGACAATGCCGTGAAGTTCACGCCCGCCGGCGGTCGCGTGGTGATCCGGGTCAGCACGCCGGCGGCGCGCCCCACGCTGGTGGTGGAGGACTCCGGCATCGGGATCGCGCCCGCGCAGCTCCCGCACGTCTTCGAACGATTCTACCGCGGCGATCCGGCGCGCAGCCGGCGCGACGGCGGCGACGCATCGCGCGACGGCGCCGGACTGGGCCTCAGCATCGCCCGCTGGATCGCCGACGCCCACGACGCCGAACTGCTGGTGACGTCGGAAGTGGGGCGGGGCACGCGGGTGATCGTGCGATTCCCCGCGCCCGCACCGGCGCCGGTCGCCGGTGAACCGGAGCCCCCGACCGCCGGGTGACGCGGCCCGCCGCACGGTCACCTGTAATCGACGCGACAGGTAGCCCGGCTAGTCTTCCGGGTTCCATGCGCCGTCACTGTCTCCGCGCCGTGCCGGCGCTCGCCCTGCTCTTCGCCGCCACCTTGCCGGCGGCGCCGGCGCTCGGCGCGCAGGACCCGGCGCTGGTGCTCACCCGCGCCCGGGCCATTCGTGAGGCACTGGACCGTGGCGCGCGCATGGGTGTGGCCCGGGCCGACACCACGGCCGCGCTCGCCGGACTGCTGGCCGCGCGCACATTCGCGAATCCGGTGCTGGCGGCGAGCTACAGCAAGTCGGTGCCGCAGTATCACGTCGCGCTCGAGCTGCCGTTCGACTACCCGTGGCTTCGCGGCGACCGCGTCGGATCGGCGCGGGCCGGCCGCGACGCGGCGCGCTTCCGGTTCGCCTTCGAGCGCGCGGCGGTGGCCCTCGACGTCGACACCACCTACACCCGGGCCCTGGCGTCAGTCGCGCACGCGCGGCTGTCCCGCGGCGATGCCCGCTCCGCCGACAGCCTGCGCGTGATGGCCATCGGCCGCCGGGACGCCGGCGACGCCAGCGACCTGGACGTGGCGCTCGCCACCCTCAACGCGGGCCAGCAGGCCAATCGTGCAGCCGCCGACTCGTTGAGCCTCGCGTCCGCGCTCCTCGATCTCCAGGTGCTCATCGGCCGGTCCTCGCTCCAGTCCGGCATCGTGCTCGGAGACTCGCTGGCCGAGCCGCCGGCCGGGGCCGTCATCGCCGGCGCCGGCGCCACGCTGCCGGTCGCCGCCGCCGAAGCGTCGTTCGAGGCGGCTCGACTGGCGGCGCGGCTGGAGCGCCGGAGCGTGTTCGCGGCTCCCGGCCTGGTGGCCGGCTTCGAGACGCGCGACCCCACCGGCGGCGAGACGGGGATCCTGCCCACCTTCGGCGTGGCGTTGCCGTTGCCGCTCCTGAACCGCAATCGCGGGGCGATCGTGCTGGCCGACGCCGGCCGCGAACGCGCTCGCGCCGAGCTGGCGCTGGCGCGCATCGAAAGCCAGGCCGGCATCGACCGTCTCGCCCGGGAGCGGACCGCGGCCGTGGCGCGCGTGGCGCGCGGCCGGGTGCTGGTCGCGGCCGCGAATCGCGTCGCCGCCATGTCGCTCACCGCCTATCGAGAGGGCGCGGCCTCGCTCCCCAACGTCATCGAGGCGCAGCGCACCGCCCGCGAGGTTCTGGGCGAGTTCGTCGACGACCTGGCCGCCGCCTGGATCGCCGATGCCACCCTTCGCACGTTCACCCTGACGCCGGCCTCGGGCCCGCTGCCTCCCCGATGAAATTGCCGTCCGGCCCTCGCCCGTACGCCCCGGCGGCCATCCGCCGGCTGGCGGCACTCGCCCTCGCGCCGGCCGCCGCCCTGCTGCTGGCCTGCGGCGGCGAGTCCGACGAGGGAGAAGCCGGTTCGGGCGACCGGCCGGCCGTTGGCGCGCGGACCGCCGTCGTTACCATCCGCCCATTCACCGAGACGATCGGCGCCATCGGCGCGGTGACGCCGCGTGCCGGACACGTCGCCGCCCTCGGCGCGCCGGTGCCGGCGCGGGTCACCGGGATCTTCGTCGCCGCCGGCCAGCACGTCTCGTCAGGCGACCGGCTGGTGGAGCTGGAGCAGGCCACCGTCCAGGCGGACGCGCGGAGCGCCGAAGCCGCCCTCTCGGCCGCCGAGCGCGCCCACGAACGTGCCCAGCGGCTGGCCGACTCGGGGATCGTCCCCCGCCGGGACGTCGAGCAGGCGGCCGCCGAGCTGGCGCGGGCGCGCGCCCAGGCCGTGGCCGCGCATCGCGCCGAAGAGCTCTCCACGTTGCGCGCGCCCTTCGACGGCGTCGTCACCCGCATGGCCGCCGTCCTGGGCGCCGCCGCCGACCCCAGCCAGCCGCTCGTCGAAGTTGCCGACCCGTCGTCGCTCGACATCGTCCTGAGCCTCACGGCAGCCGACGCCGCGCGCGTGCGGGTGGGCGCGTCGGTGGCGCTGAGCACGGGGCAGGGCGCCGACGGCCAGACGCTCGGCACGGGCGCGGTGGTCGACGTCGGCGGCGTGGTGGACCCCGACTCCCGCAGCGTCGCGGTCCGCGTCGAGGCGCGCGCCACCCGCCGGCCGCTGCGGATCGGCGAAACGCTCTTCGGGAGCATCGCGGTGGCGACCATCCCGCGCGCGATCACGGTCCCGCTCGAAGCGCTGGTGCCTGACGGCGAAGTGTTCAAGGTGTTCGTGGTGGACTCGGCCGGCGTGGCGCACGCGCGGGTGGTGTCGGTGGCGGGACGCACCGACCAGCTGGCGGAAATCACCAGCGGACTCGCGGCCGGCGAGCGGGTGGTGACCTACGGCGCCTACGGCGTGGAAGACAGCGCCACGGTGGTGCCCATGCAGCCGCCGGCGCCGTCCGCGGCTCCCCCGAAGTCAAAGCCCTGATGCCCGCGCCGAATGCCGGACAGCCGGCCGCCGGAGTGCTCACGGAGCAGCGGCGGTTTGTCTACCTGGTGGTGACGCTGCTCAGCGCGGCCGGTATCTGGGCGGCGCTTCGCCTGCCGTCGGCGATCTATCCCGAGCTCACCTTCTCCCGGATCACCGTGGTTGCCGAGGGATCCGCGCTCGGCGCGCGGCAGGTGATGTTCGGGATCACCCGCCCGCTCGAGGAGGCGGTGAGCGTGGTGCCCGGGGTGACGCGGGTGCAGTCACGCTCCATCCGCGGCGGCAGCGAGACCAACGTCACGTTCGCGCCCGGCACCGACATGGCGTACGCGCTCCAGCAGGTGCAGGCGCGCGTGAACCAGGCGGCCGGCGATCTGCCGCCCGGCCTCGAGCTGCAGGCGGAACGCCTCACGCCGTCGCTCTTCCCGATCGTCTCCTGGAATCTCGAGGGCGGCGACCCGGCGACGCTCTACGACATCGCCCGCTACCAGATCCGGCCGCTCATTTCGCGGGTGCCCGGCGTGGGGCGCGTCGACGTGCAGGGGAGCGACGTCCGGGAGATCGAAGTGGTGGCCGACCCGGTGCGGCTGGCCGGCCAGCGGATGACGTACGACGACCTCGCCGACGCGATCCGCCAGTCCACCGCGGTGAGCGCCGTGGGCCGGATGCCGGCGAACTATCGCCAGTACCTGATCGTCACCACCGCCGAGGCGCACTCGGCGGAGGATGTCGCGAACCTGGTGGTGGGGCATGGCCTCCGCGTGCGGGACCTGGCGACGGTCACCGCCGGCACCGAGGACCACGTCCGGATCATTTCCGGCGACGGCCGGCCGGCGGCGTTCATCAACGTGACTCGTCAGGTGGGCGGCAACACCCTCGCCATCGCCGACAGCGTCGCCAGTCTCGCGCGATCCCTGCCGCTGCCGCCGGGGGTGCGCCTCAAGCCGGTGTACGACCAGGCGTCGCTGGTGCGTGATGCGGTGGCGTCGGTGCGGGATGCGATGCTGGTGGGCGCGGCGCTGGCGGTGATCGTCCTGCTCCTCTTCCTCCGCCACGCCCGGATCACCGCGATCAGCGCGTCGGCCATCCCGATCACGATGGCGATCACCGTGTTCGTGATGTCGCTGGTGGGGCAGACCTTCAACCTCATGACGCTCGGCGCGATGGCGATCGCGATCGGCCTGGTGATCGACGACGCGGTGGTGGTGACCGAGAACATCGTCAGGCACCTCCGCCTCACGCCGGATCGGTCGGCCGCCGTCCGCGAGGCGGTGCGCGAGATCATCTGGCCGGTGACGACCTCGACGATCACCACCGTGGTCGTCTTCGCCCCGCTGGGGCTCCTCACCGGTGTGGAGGGGCAGTTCTTCCATGCCCTCTCCATCACCCTCACCATCGCAGTGCTGGTGTCGCTGGTGCTGGCGCTGACCGTCATCCCGCTGCTGAGCGAACAATTTCTCACGGCCGCCGACGTGGATCGTGAGGCGGAGCCGGCGGCCGCAGCGCGGCGCGGCGTTCTCGAACGGGTCGGCGCGGCGGTCGACGCGCTCTCCGGTCGCTACGAGCGCTCGCTGGGGTCGGCGCTGCACCATCCCCGGCGGATGCTGGCGGGCGCGGCGGTGCTGCTCCTGGCCGGCCTCGGCGCCTATCGACTCATGGGCACCGGCTTCCTCCCCGAAATGGATGAGGGCGCATTCGTCCTCGACTACTGGAGTCCCGGCGGCACCGCGCTGGTCGAGACCGACCGGCTGCTGCACCTGGTGGAGGGGATCCTGGGCTCGACGCCGGAGGTCACCGGGACCGCGCGACGCACCGGCGCCGAGCTCGGGCTGTTCGCCACCGAGCAGAACCGGGGCGACATCGTGGTGCGGCTGTCTCCGCAGAACCGGCGCCACCGCTCCAGCTTCCAGGTCATCGATGATATCCGCGTCCGCGCCGAGCGGGCGGTGCCGCGGCTGCGCATCGAGTTCGTCCAGATCCTCTCCGATGTCATCAACGACCTGGCGGGCGCCGCGCGCCCGGTCGAGATCAAGCTGTTCGGCCCCGACCTCGCCGGCCTGGAAGCGTACGGCCGCCAGCTGGAGCCCGACCTCGCGAAGGTGGACGGCATCGAGGACCTGTATAACGGCGCCGCCGAGCCCGCCGCCGAGCTGGCCATGACGATCAACGCCGCCGAAGCCAACCGGATGGGACTGACGCCCGGCCAGGTGAGCGGCACGGTGAGTGGGGCGCTGCTGGGCGTCGGCGCCGGCGACGTGCGGCTCGAGGACCGGTCGGTGGCGATCCGGGTCCGCGCCCCGGACTCGGTGCGCTTCAACCCGGCGCAGCTGGCCGCGCTTCCCATCCTGGCGCCGGCTGGTGCGTCCCGTCAGGCGGCGCCGCTGGGCTCGCTCGCCTCGTTCCAGTCGCTGGACACGCGCTCCGAGCTGCTGCGCGAGAACCAGCAGCAGATGATCGACATGACCGCCGACATAAGCGGCCGGTCGCTGGGCGCGATCATCGGCGACGTGAAGCGGGTGATCGCGGCCCACGCACCCCCGGCGGGGATCCGGCTCGAGCTCGCCGGCCAGTACGCCAGCCAGCAGGCCGCGTTCCGTGCCCTGCTCCTGGTGCTCGGGCTGGCGGCCGTGAGCGTGATCGCGGTCATGGTGCTGCAGTTCCAGTCGTTCGTGGAGCCGCTGGTGGTGCTGCTCGCGGCGCCGCTGTCCTTCGTCGGCGCCCTGACGCTGTTGCTCGTGACCGGGACGCCCCTCAACGTCTCCTCGTTCATGGGGCTCATCCTCCTGGTTGGCCTGATCGTGAAGAACGGGATCATCCTCCTCGACTTCACCCGCCACCGGATGCTCGAGGGAGGACTCCCCCTCGAGGCCGCGATTCGTGAGGCGGCGCGGATCCGGCTGCGCCCGATCCTGATGACCACGCTCTGCACCCTGTTCGGGCTCCTCCCGCTGGCGCTCGGGCTGGGTGCGGGAAGCGAGCTCCAGAAGCCGCTCGCCCTGGCGGTGATCGGCGGGCTGGCGCTGTCGACGCCGATCACCTTGTACGTGGTGCCCACCCTGCTCGTGGCGATCCGCGGGCGGTCGTATGCCGTTGGTTCAACTCGTTAGGAGGACAACATGAGGTACGCGTCAACGTTCGCGCGGCTCGTCGTGGCCAGCGCCATCGCGGTGCTGGCCGCCACCGCCGCTGCCGCCCAGCAGCCGGCAAAGGCCAAGGCGGGGAAAGACAGCGCGAAGAAGGAGACCGCCGCCGCTCTCAAGGCGCAGGCGAAGGTCAGCGAAGACTCCGCCCGCAAGCTCGCGATGGCCGTGGTGCCCAACGGCACCATCAAGGAGAGCGAGCTGGAGCGTGAGAAGGGCAAGCTGATCTATTCGTTCGACATCACGATCCCCGGCAAGGAAGGGATCGAGGAAGTGAACATCGATGCCATCACCGGCAAGCTCGTCGGGCGCGAGCACGAGAGTGAGGCAACAGAAAAGAAGGAAGCGCGGAAGGAGGGCAAGGAGGGCGCCCGGAAGGAAGCCCGGAAGGATTCGACGAAGAAGCCCTGACGACACGGGAGGAGGGAGCCCACGCGCCCTGGGCGGGTATCAGCAGGCCGCCACCATTCCCATCGCCCGAACGCCACCACCCAGGGGTCCCGCTCAATGGTCCGTCGCTCCCTCCTCGCGCTCCTCCTCGCCCCGTCCCTCCTCCTCGCCCAGCCGGCGCGGGGCCGCGCGCCGTCGTACCACGTTGCCCGGCGCATCCTGATCGGCGGCGAAGGCGGGTGGGACTACCTGGTCGCCGACAGCGCGGCGCACCGGCTCTATCTCTCCCGAAGCACCCATGTGCTGGTCCTCAACACCGACACCGATTCGGTGATGGGCGACATCCCGGGCACCGCCGGCGTCCACGGCGTCGCCCTCGCCCGGGACCTGGGCCGAGGCTTCACCAGCAACGGACGCGACTCCACGGTCACGATCTTCGACCTCACGTCGCTCGCGCGCGAAGGCACCGTCACCGTGCCCGCGCGTAACCCCGACGCGATCCTCTTCGAACCCGTCAGCCGCCTGGTCTTCACCTTCAACGGCGGCAGCGCCAGCGCCACCGCGATCGATGCCATCACCGGCAACGTCGTCGGCACCATCGCGCTCGGCGGCAAACCGGAAGCGGCGGTGAGCGATACCACCGGGCGCGTCCTGGTGAACATCGAGGACCGGAGCGAGATCGTCGCCTTCAATGCCCGGACGCTTGCCGTGACCGCGCACTGGCCCCTGGCCCCGTGCGAGGAACCCACCGGCCTCGCCTTCGACCGCGCGCATGACCGGCTCTTCGCCGGCTGCTCCAACTCCCTGCTCGCCGTTGTCGATGCCGCCAGCGGGCGCGTCGTCGCCACCGTCCCCATCGGCCAGGGCGTCGATGGCGTCGCCTTCGACCCGGCCACCCAGCTGGTGTTCAGCACCAATGGCGAGGGGACCGTCTCGGTGATCCACGAGGACACGCCGGACAGCTACACGGTGGTCGCCACCGTCCCAACCGAGCGCGGGGCGCGCACGATCGCCCTCGACGAGCGCACCCACAAGGTGTACACGGTGACGGCGCAGTTCGGACCCACCCCCGCGCCCTCCGCTGATCGGCCGCATACGCGGCCCCCGATCGTCCCCGGCACGTTCGTGGTGCTGGTGTTGGCGCCGGATCGCTGACCGGCCCCACCGGTCGCGCCGGCGTCCGCGGCGCGGCCGAGCCTTGCGCGGGCAGCGGGCGATGTCGTATCAAGAGGGCACGCGACGCCGACCGGCGACGCACGCGGAGGGCCGCCGATCGCGGCCGGCCGCGCCGATACCCGGCCCTCCAACCGCACAGGCCCCCACCTCATGAGCGTCGCTCTCTGGGATGCGAAGGCGCTGCTCCTCTTCGCGCTCGGCCTCACCGCGATCTTCTACTTCATCGTGCTCGGCGCCGCGCTGCGACGCGCCGCGCGCGCCCCCGCCGCCGCACCGGTGCGCCCCACCGCCGGCGGCATCGTCACCGGCTTCATCACGAATTTCTTCGATACGTTGGGCATCGGCTCGTTCGCCACCACCACCAGCATCTTCCGCCAGTGGAAGATGGTGCCGGATGAATGGATCCCGGGCACGTTGAACGTCGGCCACACGCTCCCCACGATCGTGCAGGCCTTCATCTTCACCAAGCTCGTTCCGGTCGAGAGCAAGACGCTGATCTCAATGATCGCCGCCTCGATCCTCGGCGCGTGGCTAGGCGCCGGCGTCGTCTCGCGCTGGCCCCGGCAGCGCGTCCAGTTCGGCATGGGGCTGGCGCTGCTCGTGGCCGCGGTGCTGATGCTGCTCGCGCAGCTCGGGCTCATCCCGGGCGGGGGAGTGGCACTCGGCCTGGCCGGCGGCAAGCTGGCGTTCGCGATCGCCGCCAACTTCGCGCTCGGCGCGCTCATGACGCTCGGGATCGGCCTCTACGCCCCGTGCATGATCCTGGTCTACCTCATGGGCATGACACCGACCGCCGCGTTCCCGATCATGATGGGCTCGTGCGCGTTCCTCATGCCGGTGGCCAGCGCGCGCTTCACGGCCGCCGGCAGCTACGATCCCCGGGCGACGCTCGGCCTCCTGCTGGGCGGCGTGCCGGCGGTGCTGATTGCGGCACTGATCGTGAAGTCGCTCCCCCTGGGAGTGATTCGCGTGCTGGTGGTGATCGTCGTGGTCTACACCGCGGTGAACCTGCTGCGGGCCGCAAGACGGGAAGCGGGGTCCGTCGCGCCGGCGCCATCGCCGGCCGGCAGCGCCGTGCCGTAGCGCCCGGCCAGCCGGCGCGCGCCTCCGCCCATGCCTGACGCGCACGCGTTCCTGCAGAACCTCGCGCTGGTACTGTGCGTGGCCGCGGCCACCACGGTCCTCTGCCAGCGCCTGCACCTGCCGGTGGTGTTCGGCTACCTGCTCGCCGGGATGATCGTCGGCCCGCACCTCCCCATCCCGATCGTCGCCGATCCCGGGATGATGCGCACGCTCTCCGAGCTCGGCGTCATTCTCCTGATGTTCTCCATCGGCCTCGAGTTCAGCCTGCGCTCGCTCCTGCAGGTGGGCCCGTTGGCCGGCCCGGCCGCGCTCGCCGAAACGAGCCTCATGTTCGGGCTCGGATTCGCCGTCGGGCGCGCGTTCGGGTGGAGCACCCTCGAGTGCCTCTTCATCGGCGCCGCCGTCGCGATCTCGAGCACCACCATCATCGCCCGCGCCTTCGCCGAGCGCGGCGTGAAGGGCCGGCTCACCGAAATTGTCTTCGGCATCCTGATCGTCGAGGACCTGATCGCGATCTTCCTGGTCGCGGTCCTCACCGCCATCGGCGCCGGCGGCGGCCTTTCGGCGGGCGGCCTCGCGCTCACCGCGGTCCGGCTCGTCACCTTCCTGGTGGGGCTGGTCTCGCTGGGACTCCTCACGGTGCCCCGGCTGGTGCGGGCGGTGGTCCGCCTCCACCGCGACGAGACGACCCTCGTCGCCAGCGTCGGGATCTGTTTCGCGGCCGCGCTCCTGGCGCTCGCCTTTGGCTACTCGGTGGCGCTGGGCGCGTTCATCGCCGGCGCGCTGGTGGCGGAGTCCGGTGAGGCGCGAACCGTCGAGCGACTCATCCAGCCGGTGCGCGACATGTTCGTCGCCATCTTCTTCGTCTCGGTCGGGATGCTGATCGACCTCTCGGTGATCCTCTCGCACTGGGGCGCGGTGCTCGCCCTGTCGCTGGTGGTGGTGGGCGGGAAGCTGATCGCGGTGTCGGTCGGGACCTTCCTGAGCGGCAACGGGCTGCGCCTCTCGGTGCAGGCCGGCATGAGCCTCGCTCAGATCGGCGAGTTCTCCTTCATCATCATTGCCGTCGGTCTCGCCACCGGCGCGACCCGCGAGTTTCTGTATCCGGTCGCCGTCGCCGTGTCGGCGATCACGTCGCTCGCGACGCCCTGGCTGATCCGGATGGCCGACCCGGTGGCGAGCTACGTCGACCGGACGCTCCCGCGCCCCATGCAGACGTTCGCGGCGCTCTACGGATCGTGGATCGAGCGCATGCGGAGCGGGGCACGTGAGGACATGGGCCGTGACCGCATGAAGCGGCTGGTGCGCGTCCTCCTGCTCGATGCCATCCTGCTCGCGGGCGTGGTCATCGGCGCGGCCGCCGAGATGGGGCGGTTCACGACCATCCTGGGCGGGTGGACGCACATCAGTGAACGCGCGGCGCGATGGGTGGTCGTCGCCGGAGGAGCGGTGATCTCGGTGCCGCTCATCGTGGGACTCGCCCGCAGCGCCCGTCTCCTGGGACTGGTGCTGGCCGTGCGTGCCTTGCCCACCGCCGGCGCCCGCAAGGTCGATCTCGCCATGGCGCCGCGCCGCGCGCTGGTCGTGACGCTGCAGCTCGCCATCCTGCTGGTGGTGGGACTGCCGTTCATCGCCATCACCGGCCTCTTCCTGCCGCCGGCGCCGGCGCTGCTCCTGATCGGGCTGATGCTGACCGGGCTTGGTGTCGCCTTCTGGCGCAGCGCGGTCAACCTGCAGGGACACGCCCGCGCCGGCGCCGAGGTGATCGTCGCCGCCATCGCCAAGCAGCTGCAGGACGAACCGGTCCTGGAATCGGCGGTGGCGCGGCGCGACTCGCTCGCCCACACCCTCGATCGCGTGCACACGATGCTCCCCGGACTCGGCGAGCCGATCCCCATCAGGATTGAGCCGAACAGCCCGGCCGTCGACAGGACACTGGCGCAGCTCAACGTGCGCGCCCTCACCGGCGCCACCGTGCTCTGCATCATTCGCGACGGGGCGCAGGTGCTCGTTCCCACCGGGCACGAAGTCCTGCGTGCCGGCGATGTGCTGGCGGTGGCCGGTTCGCACGAGGCGGCCGAAGCGGCACGCATGTCGCTCGCGCCGTCATAGCGCCACGGGCCCGGGGCGACGCGGCCCCACCGGCCGCAGGCCCCTGGGCCGGGCCCCTTCGTTCAAGCGCCGCCCCTCCGCGGCCGAAACTCTATTCTCGTGGACGGCCGCGGCTGCCCGCTTGCGCGTGCCCAGGTGGCGCGTCCAACTATATAGAGGGTCAGGGGCCAGCTGTCAGTCTCCGGATCCACCGATGGGGTGTAGGTCAATTGGCAGACCGCCGGACTGTTAATCCGGAAGTTGCAGGTTCGATTCCTGCCGCCCCAGCTGAAAACAAACGCGCCCCGCGGGGCGCGTTTGCTTTTCCTGTTGGTTCTATTTCGCGTGGGGATCGACTGGCCATCACGTGACCAGACGGCTCGCCGGGCTAGTTGATGGCGACGCAGCACCCCCGGATGCAGGTGATCCAGGTTCCGCTGCCGGGCCCCTTGGGGGTCGTGTCGCCGGGCGCGGCCCAGAGCGTCCGGACGCTCCACCAGTGGTCGGCGGAGGACGTCCGCGGCACGGCGCTCCGGACCGCCTCGCCCATCCATGTCTTGACCGCCTGGGACGCGCGGAAGCGCGCGTACGAATACGGCCAGACATCGGACTGGTCCTGCTCCAGCTTCAGCCCCATGACGACCACCCCGAGCGTCGGGTCGCGCGGGACGAACACCGACCGCAGCTTGCCGCCGACACTGCCGTCCACCCACCAGTACGCGGTGTCGTTCGCCTTGACGGCCAGCGGCGCGTAGTCGGTCTTCGGGTCCTTGTTCACCAGGCGGGCGAGGATGCGGCCACGCCTCAATGCGTCCATGTCGTTGTGGTGAGCGCCGCACTCGGGGTAGATCCAGACTTCCGGGCCGGGCTTGCCGCCAACGAGCATCTTGTCGAACGCGGAGTACCCCAGCGTCTGACGAAAGCGGAGATTGCCGGCGTACTCCATCACCTGGCCGCGCGGCGCGACATCGGCGGGCTGGATGAAGGTCGGCGCCGGCGTGACGCAATCCGGATTGTCATCACTGATCGCCACTGAGGCCGTGGCCGCCATCTGTGCCGTCGCGGTCGCCCGCGTTGTGTCCGCGCGCTGGTCCGCGGCCGGCGGGCACGCCAGCACCGCCGCCGTCGCGGCCACCATCAGGCTGAATCGCCCGCCCGCCCCGACCCACCCCGGGTACCGCGTCGATCCGTTCACCACGGCCGCCTCCTGGTGTGAAGATGCGCCTCACGAGCAAGACTATTCCCTGGCCCCTCCGGCGAGTTGTCGCGCGCGCCGCGCCGCCGGTTGCAGCTCGGCGTCGGCGTGACTCCAGAGCACCGCCACGGCATTGCCCCACCGGGCCGCGGTGGCGCGGTCGCCGGCACGCGCCGCCAGCTCCGCCCGCAGCAGCATCGCCCGCGGCAGCCCGGCCGCCTGGGGCACCTGGCTCACCAGGTGCATCCCCAGGGTCGACAGGGCGCTCAACGACAGGTCGAGGTGGCGGGTCGCGGCCGCGGTGTCGGCGATCGCGAGCAGCAGCCAGCTCTCGGTGAGAGTGGCGTCGATCGAGACATCGCCGGGCCGTTCCGCCGAGCGGGCCGACTGGATCTCGGCGAATCGCGTCCGCATGGCGGCGGTGTCGCCCCGGGCCAGCGAGCGCTCCATCTCCAGCAGATAGTTTCCGGCCGGATTGGCGCCGGCCGCGATGCCGACGCCGAGCACCGGCACCGCCAGGCTGAGCGGCGCGGTGAGGAGGGCGTCGCGCACGCGCGCGCGGAGGGTCGGCCCGATGTAGCTGTCGGAGAGGCGGCGGACCCGGTCGAGCGCGGCGCGCAACGAGTCGGCCGGCGCGCCCACGGACGAGTATCCATGCAGCGTGACCGCCGCCTGCGCGAGCTCCGCCGACGGCCGGAACACGCTGCCGTCCATCAGCATCACGGTGTAGTCCGGCGCCTCACGCTGGAGCAGCGACACCAGCATCCCGACCCGTCCGGTGAGAGCGGCAAGGCCGACCAACTCCTCCGCCTCACGAGCGCCGGCCGTGGGCGCACCCATCAGCAGGCTGTCGGCCAGCCGGCCGGCCCGGTCGAAGTCGCCGAGCTTGACCCGCAGACGGACCTCCGACGCGGCCAGCCGCAGCCGCTGCGCGTCGTCCGTCGCCAGCGTGCGCGCGCGGCGGAGCGCGGCGAGCGCCGTGGTGGATCCGGCCCGCGAGACATCGAGCTCCCCGGTGGACTCGAGCACCAGCGACAGGCGCTCCTGCGCGTCGGCACTCCCCGGCAGGGCGTCGACCCACGCCTGGGCGATGTCACGCAGCTGCGTGCGCCCGTGCGCCAGCGCGTCGGTGAGCGTGGCGGGATTCGTCCACGGCCTGGCCGACATGAAGTCCGCGATCGGCCAGGGCACGAACGCCAGCGTGTCGTGATCCATCGACGGCGAGGCCGCGAACCGCAGCGTGTCGCGACCGGGCGCCACGCCGGCCCGGTAGAAAGCGGCATCGGTGAACAGCAGCCGCGGCAGGCGCCCGAAGGCCGCGCCGCGGAACGCCAGCTGCGACGACGGGACGATCTTGAGCGCGCGTTGATAGGCATGAACGGCGCGCTCGTAGCTGGCCCGGAACCGCCACCGCGACGGGCTGTTCGCGTCGGCGATCACCAGCGGGTCCCGCGCGTGGCACTCACCCAGCCCGTACCACGCGGCGAAGCTCGCCGAGTCGCGTCGCGCCAGCGCCTGGTACGTGTCGCAGGCGCGGTCGTACCGGCCGTCGGCGAGATAGAGGAGCCCGGTCGCCAGCAGCGCCGTGCCCGGCGACGACAACCGGTCGCGGAGCCGCACCGCCTGCGTGGCGTAGTCGCGCCACGCCGTCGGCTGGTCGCTCCCTTGCCACGACATCGCCTGGGCCGTCCAGTACTGCGCGTCCGCATACTCGGGATCGAGCGCCGCCGCGAGTTTGAACGAGTCGACCGCGGTGGCCAGATCCCATTCGCCCAGCGCCGCATGACCGCTCAGGTAGGCGCGCGCCGCGGCCAGCAGTTCGGTGCGCGGCGCGTCCGGCGGCCGGCCGTTGGCCGACACATGATCGAGCAGCAGGGCGGACGCCATCTCACCGAACGCCCGCGCGTCGATCGCCACGCCGGCCGTCGCCAGCGCGATCCGATGGCCATGTGACGGCGACCCGGTGGAGACATCGTACAGCGAAGCCGCCACCATCACCGAATCGCCGGCCTGCCACACCTCGCCCCAGATGAGCGTGCCCGCGCCGAGCCCGCGCGCGTCCGCCAGCGCCTCATCCAGCGAAGCCGGCGGCTCGCCACTGTGCCGCATGCGCACGTCGTTGATGCGCAGCCCATCCACCACCCGGATGTCTCGCCACCGCCCCAGGGCATCGAGCAACAGGCGCTGGCAGGCGTCGCCATTCATGAGGAGCGGGGCCGCCGAGTCGCGGTGGCGGAAGGGCAGGACCGCGAACAGCTGTGGATCGACCGGGGCGCCTCCGCCAAAGCGACGGCCCCCGGTGAACGGCCAGATGGCGAGCGCCGCGGCCACCACCGCGATCCCCGCCAGGCTCCCGATCACCAGTTGGCGCCGGCGAGTGGCGCGCCGGTACGGTTGGGTGGCCGCGGCATGCGTCTCGCTCAGCGCCTTCGCGAAATCCGCGGCCCGGGAGAACCGGTCGGCCGGGATGGCCGCCAGTGCCCGCCGCACCGCATCATCGATCTCCGCCGGCACGCTCTCCCGCAGCTGGCGGATGCGCGTCGGGGTCTCGGTGAACCGCCGGGCGATGATCGCCTGGGCCGTGGGTCCGGTGAACGGCGGCGCGCCGGTGAGCATTTCGTAGATGACGCAGCCCAGGGCGTAGATGTCGGTGCGTCCATCGATCACCGGATCGCCGCTCGCCTGCTCGGGGCTCATGTACGACGGAGTGCCCACCGCGATCCCGGCGCCGGTGGATCGCTCACCCGCCGCGCGGTAGATGGCCCGCGCGATGCCGAAGTCCGAGACCAGCGCGTGCCCCCGCAGCAGGAGCACGTTCTCCGGCTTGATGTCCCGGTGCACGACGTTGTGTTCGTGCGCGTAGTCGAGCGCGTCGGCCACTTCCCGCGCGATCCGGATCGCGTCGTCCACCGGCAGCTGGCGCTCGCGGTTCAACCGCTCGCGCAGCGACTCGCCTTCCACGTACGGCATGACGAAGAAGAGCGAGCCTTCGAACTCGCCGGAGTCGTAGAGCGGGAGGATGTGCGGGTGCTGCAGACCGGCCAGGAGCTTGATCTCGCGGAGGAACCGGTCCTTGCCGAGCGCCACGGAGACTTCCGGGCGCAACACCTTCACCGCGACCTGGCGATCGTGTTTTCGGTCCCGTGCGCGGTAGACGACGGCGGTCGCCCCGCGGCCGAGTTCCCGCTCGATCTGGTAGCGCTCGCCAATCTCGGCGCTGGGCCGATTGCGAACTCCCGTCACGCGGCTGCCCCGGCTTCCGGAGAGTCCTCAACATACCGGGAAGCGGCGCGCGCTTCCAGTCGAGGAGTGCCGGCGGACCGCCTGATTGACGGCGACCGGCCACCCCCTCGGCCCCGTCAGCGGCCGGCGGGCCGCCCTCCGGACGCGGTCGTGACCGCACGCTCGGCGGCCTCGATCTGCGACTCGAGCATCCGGGTCCGGAGGTCGGCGGGGGACCGCTGCACCACCGGCACCAGCCGGTCGAAGGCGATCCGGGCACCCAGGACGTCGCCGGTCCGGAGCCGGGCCACCACCACGCCGTCGCGCAACTCGTCAGGCGGCAGCCAGTGCTCGCCGCGCGCGGCCGCCCGCACCAGCGGCTCGCCCAGCCGCGACGCGGCGCCGAAGTCCCAGGTGGCCAGAGCCCGCATGAACCGCACCGCCGTGTCCACCTGGGCCGGCGCTCTCGTCGCCCGCAGATAGCGCTCCAGGCGCGCGTAGAACGCCGGGTCGGCCACCCCGGCGGTGCCGCCGTGCAAGTCGCGTTCCGCCGACACCGCCTCGAGCATCCAGCGGCGCCAGTCCGGCGGCGCGCGGCCGTCATCCAGCCCGCGGTCGAACGACTCCAGCCGGAAGTACGCCCCCCGTGTGCCGCCCGGGTCCGAGTCGCGCACGCCGTGCCGCAGCCGGTAGCCCAACGCCAGCGCTGCCTGGCGGGGGATGTCCGGCATCGGGACCTGCCGCTCGGTGCCGAAGTCACGCCGGCGTCCGGCGAGCGCCGCCTCCACGTCGAAGCGGTCGCCGGTCAGGTTGCTGAAGCCGGTGGCCACCGTCATCAGGTAGCGGGTGCGCTCCGTGCCCAGGTCGAGCGCCGGATAGAAGTCGGAGTTCGCCCCGCCGCTGTCGGCGCCACTCGTGAGGCGGTCGAGCAGAGGGGCCAGCATCTCCCGGCCCGCGATCCGGGTCGCCTCCAGGTCCTCCGGGTTCACCGGCATCCCGTGCGCGAGGTCCTCCTGGATGCCGGGGAACTGCGCGACCGTCCAGTCGGGCGCCGGCAGCGACGCCTGGTTGCTGGCGACGATCAGCATGTCGGTGTTGGCCACCTGGAAGATCTGGTACGACCGGAAGTTCTCGTGCACGGCGGCCACCACGCTCAGCACCAGGCCGTCGTCGATCTCGTACAGGTGCAACCACTGGCCGAACACGCCGTCCGGCGTGAGGTAGGTCCGCACCCGGTGGTAGAACTCGGTGGTGAACAACCCCGACACGCCGCTCACCCACGGATTCGACGGCTCCGACAGGATCAGGTCGTACGTCTTCCGGCCGGCCGCGAAGTACGACTTCGCGTCGTCGATCGCGAACTCGGAGCGCGGATCGTCGAACACCCGGCGGTTGGCCGGATAGAAGACGCGCGAGCCGCGGATCATCTCCGGCTCGATGTCGATCGTCACCAGGTGCTCCAGCCGCGGGTTGCCGAGCAGGATGTGCGAGGTCATCCCCGAGCCCTGCCCGATCACCGCCCCGGTGCGCGCGTGCGGCGCGTGGGCCAGCGTGATCAGCGGCAGCAGGACCTGCGTCTGCTGGTCGCCGGTGAATGGGCGCTCGTCACCTTCACGGACACGCGGCAGCGGGCGGAGCCAGTTCCGGCCCAGCGACGCATCGGGCTTGCCATTGGTGGCGATCGTGATGTCATCGGGGCCGAGGTTGACGCGCGCGCTCACCGAGGCCGTCCGGCCATCCCGGTAGAACAGCACGCGCAGCGCCGAGGGATCCGGCAGGCGGCCGAACCGGTAGACGCCGCTGGCGAGCAGCCAGCTGTCGAGCCCGGTGCGCGACACCACCAGCACGATCGCCGCGACCGACACGGCGCCGGCCACGGCTCCCGGCAGCCACGAGCGCCCGCCCCCGGTCCCGGCGCCCCCGGTCCCGCCGCCGGCGGCCAGCGTGGTGGCCGGCACGCCGGCCTCGAGGCGGTCGCGCAGGGCACGGGCCAGCAGCCAGATCCCTAACGACAGGTCGACCGCGGCCCCCGCGACCAGCAGCCACTTGAGTCCCAGCCACGGCAGCAGCACCAGGCCGGCCAGCGCCGCGCCCAGGATCGAGCCGAAGGTGTTCACGCCGTAGACCATGCCGATCGCGCGCTCGCCGGCGCCGGCCGCGAGCAGCGTCCGGGTGATCAGCGGCAGGGTCATGCCGGCGCAGAAGGTCGCCGGCAGCATCACCGCCAGGCAGATCCCGTAACGCGCGACCGTGAACAGCCGGTAGCCCTGGTCGGTGGTGTCGAGCGCCGCCAGCAGCCAGGCGGTCCACTGGAACGAGGACAGGTAGAGCGGCAGGGTGACGATCGCCAGCGTCCCCATCGCCCACTGCACCCGCCCCAGCGCGCGCAGCGGCTCCGCGAACCGGTCGGCCCGCGTCCGCACCCAGAACGCGCCCAGCGACAGCCCGAGGATGAACGCCGAGAGCATCAGCTCGAACGAGTGGGTGGCGCTCCCGAGCACCAGCGAGAGCATCCGGATCCAGGCGATTTCGTAGATGAAGGACGCGATCGCCGTCCCGAAGCTCACCAGCAGGAGCAGCTGCCAGAGCGCTCCCAGCCTCGTTCCGCCTGACGAAACGCCCGGCGGTCGCTCGGCCGGTGCCGCGCCGGCGCCGGCGGCCGTCGCCGACATGGGCCCGCGAGGCATCGCGACGCGGTGCCGACCCCAGCGGGCCTGCACCCGCACCGCGACGTACACCGTCAGCGCGACCGTGACGTTGAGCATCGCCGCCGTCAGCAGCGTGCCGGGCAGCCCGTTCAGGCCGATCAGCACGAAGCCGGCCAGCAGCACCCCGGCCGCCGCGCCAAAGCTGTTGGTGAAGTAGAGCAGCGCCAGCACCCGTCCGGTGCCGGCCGGCGCGCGCCGCAGCAAGCCGGCGCTCATCAGCGGAAAGGTCGTACCTAACAGAACCGACTGCGGCAGGATCAGCAGCGAGGCCAGCGTCCACTTGACCACCGTCACCGCCAGCGCCCCCGGCATGGCCGGAAACAGGTGGTCGTACGCGAAGGCGGTCGTCGACACGAAGACGTCGTGGAACACCATCCCGATCGCGCCGGTCGCGAACTCCACCGCCGCGTACCAGAGCAGCGGCTCGGCCACCCGCTCCGACCGGCGCCCCACCGCCATCGCCCCGGCCGACATGCCGCCCAGGAAGATCACCAGCACGATGATCTGCGCGTAGGCGCTGTGCCCCACGAACAGCCCCAGGTACCGGCTCCAGATGGACTCGTAGATGAGCCCCGCCGCCCCGGAGACGGCGAACACGAGGTAGAGGAGGAATGGCATGGGGCACAAAGCTAGCGACTGTGAGCGGGGAGGGAATCAAGAGCTGTCCAGAGATCCAATCCGTCCTCCGCGTCGTACCCCCTCCGTCGCTGGTCGCATTCACCTCACGGAGCGGATCGACATGGACGCCAGGTCGCTGATCGTGGTCGGCATCATCGCGGGACTCACCGCGCACGCACCCCCACGCGCGCGCCAGCTGCCAGGCCGGAGCGGTGAGGCACGCGTCACCGTCCAGCTCTTCAAGTTCCGCCCCGACACGCTCGTGGTGTCGCCGGGCGCGACCGTGGCGTGGGTAGACCAGGACGAGATCGAGCACACCGTCACCGCGGGCACACCCGAACGCCGCCCCCGCGGATCGATGGCGTTCACCGGCACTCTCGCCAGCAGGGGATCGACCTTCCAGCGCACGTTCACCAGGGAAGGCACGTACCCCTACTTCTGCGAGCGCCACCAGTTCATGCGCGGCGTCATCAGGGTCACTCGCACCGGAGCATCGAAATGAACGTCATCACCCGCATCACCCGCCTCGCGGCCGTCGGCGCGCTCGCGCTGGTCGGAACCGCCGCCATCGCCACCCCCGCCGCGGCCCGCCCGATCGCGGCGGCCGCGGCCCCGGTTTCGGCGGCCGAACTGCGCACGCTGCTGAACACGCTGCTGGCCGAGCACGTCTATCTCGCCGCCGGCGCCACCGGCGCCGCGCTGGGCGGGCGCGACGCCGAGTTCAAGGCCGCCGCCGGCGCCCTCGACGCCAACTCGGTGGAGATCTCGAAGGCGATCGGCCTGGTCTACGGCTCGGATGCCGAGACCGCGTTCCTCGCGCTCTGGCGCAAGCACATCGGCTTCGTGGTCGACTACACCACCGGCGTGGCGACGAAGAACAGGATGAAGCAGGACAAGGCCGTGTCCGACCTGGTCGGCTACACGCAGGACTTCGGCGCCTTCCTGGCCGCGGCCAACCCGTACCTGCCAAAGGATGTGGTGGCCGGCCTGGTGAAGACGCACGTGCTGACGCTGAAGGAGGTCATCGACGCGCAGGGGGCGAAGGACGCGTCGAAGGCCTGGATGTCCGCGCGGACGGCGGCGATGCACATGCAGATGATCGCGAACCCGCTCACCGACGCGATCCTGAAGCAGTTCCCGCAGAAGTTCTCGAACTGACGCTCGAACGAGAGCGGCCACGGCGCCCCGGCGGATCATCCGCCGGGGCGTTCGTGCATCCCGGCCGGCTCCGGACGGCAGCGACGCAACGCCTGTCCCGTCCGCGCGGCGCGGGCTCGCGATGGGCTGAAACCCGAATCGGGGGCGTCCCGTACAAAGCAAGCACACACTTGCATACCGCCTCCTGTGCCGTTACACTTCGCCGCCATGATAGACCAGGACAAGCTGCTCGAGGCCGCCGCGCGCGTGTACGGCGAGATGGGGTTCCGCGGCGCCACCACCCGCCGGATCGCCGAGGAAGCCGGCGTCAACGAAATCACGATCTTCCGGCGCTTCGGGTCCAAGGACCGGCTCATCGCCGAAGCGATCCGCTGCCACGCGGCCCTCAGCGCCGTGGCCAAGCTCCCCGAGGTGCCGGAGAATCCGGAACGCGAGCTCACCCGCTGGTGCGCCGCCCACCTCCAGCACCTGCGCGCCAGCCGGGCGCTGATCCGGAAGACGATGGGCGAGCTCGAGGAACGGCCGGAGATGATCCCGTGCGTCGCCGCCGGCCCGTCGGGGGCGGCCGCCGAGCTCCGCGACTACATGCGGCGGCTCGAGGCGCGGGGCTTCCTCCCGCCGGTGCCGCACGGCACCCGGCGCCACGGCGTCAATCCCTATGCCGCCGGCGCGATGCTGATGAGCGCCCTGTTCGCCGACGCCATGGGGCGCGACATGATGACCGAGATGTACCCGCGGCCCGCCGACGACGCACCCGGTATGTACGTCCGCGTCTTCCTCCGCGCGTTAGGGTGCGCGATGGACGGCGACCACGCCGGCGCGGCGCCCAAACGCAAGTCCGGCGCCGGCCTCGCCCGGAAACGTTCTCCACGAGCGGATTCGAGCCAATGAAGGCGTTCAGGATGGTGATCGGGCGGCGGGCGCTCCTCGCGCTGGCCGTGGGCGGGGCGACACTGCCGCGGAGCGCGCCTGCGCAGGCCCCGGCGGCCCGGACCGTGCGCGCCCTGTCGCTCGCCGACGCGCTGCGCGCGGCCGAGGCCACCAGCGAAGCGGTGCAGATCGCCCGCGCCGGAGTCCAGCGCGCCGAGGGCGAGCAGCTGCGCGCCCGCAGCCAGCAGCTGCCGCAGCTCTCGGGGTCGGCGAGCTACGCGCGCACTCTCAAGTCGCAGTTCCAGGGGATTTCGTTCGGCGGCGGTGCCGCCCCCGACACGGTGGGCCCGACCACGTCGCTGCGGCAGGTCTGCGCCCCCTACTTCCTCGACAGCACCGCCACGGTAGCCGACCGCAACGCGGCGCTGGCGCAGATCCGCACCTGCCAGTCGTCGGGGCTGGGCGGGCTCGACTTCGGCAAGCTCGGCTTCGGCGCCAAGAACCAGTACAACCTCGGCCTGTCGGTGTCGCAGACGCTGTTCGCCGGCGGGCGGATCGTGGCGCAGAAGAGCGCCGCCGCCGCCGGACGGCGGTCGGCGGACATCGGCCTGGCGGCGCAGCGCGCCCAGCTCACGCTCGATGTCACCCAGCTGTACTACGACGCCGCGCTCAGCGACCGCCTGCTGACGATCGCCGAATCATCGCTGGTGCAGACCGAGCAGGTGCTCGCGCAGACCCGGCTGGCGCGGAAGGTCGGTGACAAGTCGGAATTCGACCTGCTGCGCGCGCAGGTCACCCGCGACAACCAGCTGCCGGTGGTCATCCAGCGCCGCTCGGACCGCGAGGTCGCCTATCTGCGCCTGAAGCAGCTGCTCGACCTGCCGCTCGATGACTCCCTGGAGCTGTCCACCGCGGTCGAGGATTCCACCACCGCGATCGGCGCGCTGGCCGCGCAGGCTGACACCACGCCTGACGAGCGGTCGTCGGTGCGGGCGGCCTCGGAGGCGGTGCGGGCGCAGGAGGCGCAGCTGCGGGTGGCGCGCTCGGATCGCATCCCGACGGTGACGCTCTCGTCGCAGTACGGACGGGTGGCGTTCCCCGACAACGGACTGCCGCAGTGGACCTCGATGCGCGAGAACTGGAACATCACGGTCGCCGCCCAGGTGCCCCTGTTCACCGGTGGGCGGCTGCGGGGCGAGTCGATGACGGCGCAGGCGGGCGTCTCCGAAGCGCGCGAGCGGCTGCGGCAGACGCGCGAGTTCGCCGCCCTCGATGCCCGGGTGGCGCGGTCGGCCATGCAGCAGGCCGAGGCGGCGTGGGCGGCCAGCGAAGGGACCGCCGGGCAGGCGGCCCGCGCCTACGCGATCGCCCAGGTCCGCTACACCGAGGGGCTGTCGACACAGGTGGAGCTCTCCGAGTCCCGGATCCAGCTCCAGCAGGCGCTCGCCAATCGCGCCCTGGCCGCGCGCAACCGGCAGGTGGCTCGCGTCAGGCTGGCCTTGCTCCGCGACCTGCCGCTGTCGGGCGGAGCGGGTGCGCCGGCAGGGGTGGGGAGTGGGTCTCAACAATCAGTTCAATAGTGGAGCCTTTTCCAATGAGTGGAACGCGCAGCTGGCGGCGAGCCGCCACGGTAATGGGAGTTCTGGCACTGGGTACGCTGGCGGCCTGCCGCGCGGGCAAGGCGGGCGATGCCCGGGCGGAAACGACAACCGGATCGGGCGCCGCCGAGGCGACCGGCAAGGCACCGGTGCCGGATGACACCGCCGTGGTCCGGGTGGGACCCGAGAACATCGCGATCGCGCGCCAGGAGCGGATCGAGAGCGGGCCGGCCATTTCGGGGTCGCTGTCACCCGATCGCGAAGGACGCATCCGCGCCGAAGTGAGCGGCGCCGTGCTCGAAATCTTCGTCGAACAGGGCCAGCGCGTGGCCGCGGGGCAGGTCCTGGCCCGGATCGACGACGCGGCGCTCGAAGACGGATTCCTGTCGGCCAAGTCGGGCCTGACGAGCGCCCAGAGCGCCGCCGACGTGGCGGAGCGGGAGCTGAAGCGCGCGCAGACCCTCTCGGCCGCCGGCGCGATCGCCGAACGTGACCTCGAGATGGCGGTGCGCGCCAACATCGGCGCGAAGGCCGGGCTCGACGACGCGAGCGCGCGCGTCACCGCCGCCCAGAAGCAGCTCGACCACGCCCGGGTCCGCGCGCCGTTCGCGGGCATTGTCAGCGAACGGCAGGTCTCGGCGGGTGACGTGGTGGGCGTGGGCGCGTCGCTGTTCACCGTGGTCGATCCGTCGAGCATGCGGCTGGAAGCCTCGGTGCCCGCCGAGCAGCTGGACGAGGTGCGGCCGGGGATGGCGGTGTCGTTCACCGTCAGCGGCTACTCCGAGCGGTTCACGGGGCGCCTGACGAGGATCAGCCCGGTGGCCGATCCGAGCACGCGCCAGGTGAAGATCTTCGCGACGATCCCCAACCGGCGCAGTTCGCTGGTGGGCGGCCTGTTCGCCGAAGGGCGGATCAGCTCGCAGTCGCACCAGGCGACGACCATCCCGGTGTCGGCGGTGAACGTGCGGGGGCTGCGGCCGTGGGTGCTGCTGGTGAAATCCGGACGGGCGGAGCGGCGCGACGTCGATCTCGGGCTGCGCGATGATCTGACCGACCGCTTCGAGGTGGTGCGCGGCGTCGCCGGGGGCGACACGCTCCTCACCGGCGTGGCGCAGGGTATCTCGGCCGGTTCGGCGGTGCGCGTCAGCGCCCCCGCCGACCGGGCGTCGGCCAGGAACTGAGGTCGATCATGGTCATTTCCGATTTTGCGATCCGGCGGCCGCTGATCACCGTGGTCGCGATGCTGGCGCTGGCCGTCTTCGGACTGGTGGCGCTGTTCAAGCTCAAGACGGACGAGTTTCCCGACGTGGCCGAGCCGGTGGTGACGGTGGCGGTGCCGTATCCGGGCGCATCGCCCGATGGCGTCGAGAAGGAGATCCTCGACCCGATCGAGGAGGCCATCTCGGGGATCAGCGGCGTGAAGAACGTCACCGGGATCGCGGAAGACGGGTTCGGCATGATGTACGTGGAGCTTCAGTACTCCAAGGACATCTCGGAGGCCACGCAGGACATCCGCGACGCGATCTCCGGCATCCGCGCGGACCTGCCGACGGAGATGAAGGAGCCGATCATCAAGAAGTTCAACGACACCGACCGGCCGATCGTGTCGATCGCGTTGTCGTCGACCGTATTGTCGCCCGCCCAACTCACCCGGCTGGCGGACCCCGGGATCACGCGCGAGCTCCGGTCAATTTCGGGAGTGGCCGAAGTCGAGGTCCTGGGCAAGGTGGAGCGCGAGCTGACGGTCCAGATCCGCCCGGATGCGATGCAGGCGGCCGGCGTGGGCGTGCCCCAGCTGGTGCAGGCGCTGGAGCAGCAGAACCTGGCGGCGCCGGTGGGCCGCGTGGAGGGCGCCCTGGACGAGCGGACGATCCGCCTCAAGGGGCGGATGCGCGACCCGCAGGACTTCGCCCAGCTGGTGGTCGCCGAGCGGAACGGACAGCAGATCCGGCTCGGGCAGGTGGCCGACATCCTCGACGGGACCGAGGAGCAGCGGACGCTGGCGCTGTACGACGATCGTGAGGCGGTGGGGATCGACATCAAGAAGTCGAAGGGGTACAGCACCACCGACGTCGCGAGCCGGATCTTCGAGCGCCTCGACCAGATCGGCCGCAACCTGCCCGCGGGCACCAAGATCGACTACGTGAAGGATTCCGGGACGCGGGTGCGGCACGCGGTGCGCAACGTCGAGGAGGCGCTGCTCATGGGGGCGGCGCTGACGGTGCTGGTCGTCTTCCTCTTCCTCAACTCCTGGCGCTCCACGGTCATCACCGGCCTGGCGCTGCCGGTCTCGGTGATGGCGTCGTTCATCGCGGTCTGGTTGCTGGGCTTCAAGCTCGAGACGATGTCGCTGCTCGGGCTGTCGCTGGCGATCGGCATCCTGATCGACGATGCGATCGTGGTGCGCGAGAACATCGTCAGGCACGTGGAGATGGGCAAAGGCCACTTCAAGGCCGCGCACGAGGGCACCGACGAGATCGGCCTGGCCGTCGCGGCCACCACCTTCTCGATCCTGGCGGTGTTCATCCCGATCGGCTTCATGCCCGGCGTGGGTGGACAGTGGTTCAAGCCGTTCGCCCTGACTATCGCCTGCTCGGTGCTCGTCTCCCTGTTCGTGTCCTTCTCGCTCGACCCGATGCTCTCGGCCTTCTGGCCGGACCCGCACAAGGCCGAGGACCAGAAGCGGTGGATCACGCGGAAGCTGGATGGCTTCAATCACTGGTTCAATCGTCAGGCGCAGAACTACAAGAAAGTCATCGGCTGGGCGCTGGATCATCGCGCGGCGATGGTCGTCCTGGCGCTGGGCACGTTCATCGGGTCCTTCGTGCTTCCCGCGAAGGGCCTGTACGGCCTGGCGGTGGTCCTGACGGGCCTGGCGGTGATCGTCGGCGGGATGATCGCGCGGCGCATCCACTGGTCCGGACGCCTGGGCGTGGCGGCCGTGGGGCTGGCGCTGATCGTGCTGCTGTTGCCGCGGGTGGGGACCTTCCGCAAGGTGGGAGTCGGGTTCTTCCCGATCGACGACCGGGCCGAGCTGAACATCCGGATCGAGACGCCGCCGGGCTCGAACCTCGCCTACACGCGGCTGAAGGCCGTCGAGGCGGCACGGATCGCGCGCGCTCACCCGGAGGTGCTCTACACGTACACCACCCTGGGCGGCGGCGTCTCGGGCGCCGTGGACATCGGCAACATCTACGTCCGCATGGTCCCCAAGGGAGAGCGCCGGGCCAGCGCCGAAGATTTCGCCGCGGTCCTGCGCGACGAGACGAAGAACGTCGCCGGCGTAATGCTGTCGGTGTTCACCAACGACTTCGGCGGCGGCCTGAAACAGATCCAGGTCCAGGTGCGCGGCAACGACGCCTCGGCGGTGGCGCTGACCGCCGACCTGGTGCTCGCCGAAGTGAAACAGGTCCCGAACGCCGTCGACATCGGGCTGTCGAGCAAGGGACAGAAACCCGAGCTCAATGTCGAGCTCCAGCGCGGCGTGGCCGGGCAGTTGGGCGTCACGGTGGGGCAGGTGGCCCAGGCCCTGCGGCCCGCGTTCGCCGGCATCAAGGCCGGCGACTGGCAGGACCCGGCCGGCGAGATGCGCGACGTCACCGTCCGCCTGGCTCCGGAGGCGCGCCAGCGGGCGGCCGACCTGCGCCAGATGCCGCTGATCGTGCCGGGCCCCAACGGCGCCCCGGCCACCATTCCGTTAGGGCACGTGGCGAAGATCGAGAACAGCCTGGGGCCGGCGCAGATCAACCACCTCAACCGCGACCTGGTGGTCAACGTCGAGGCCAACGTGTCGGGCCGGTCCACCGGCGAGGTGTCGGCCGACATCACCACCCGCCTCAACCGGCTCAACTTCCCGCCGGGCGTGCGCTGGACCTTCGGCGGCGACACCCAGAACCAGAATGAGGTCTTCGGCCAGATCTTCCTGGCCTTGGGCACCGCCATCGGCTTGATGTACCTGATCCTGGTGATGCAGTTCGGCTCGTTCCTCGATCCGATCGCGATCATGCTCTCGCTGCCGCTGTCGCTGATCGGGGTGCTGGTGAGCCTCGCGATCACCGGGATGACGATCAACATCATGAGCCTGATCGGCGTGATCCTCCTCATGGGAATCGTCGCCAAGAACGCGATCCTGCTCATCGACTTCGCCAAGTGGGCGCGGGAGGAACGCGGGATGTCGCTCCGCGACGCCCTCGTGGAGGCCGGCGCCATCCGGCTCCGGCCGATCCTGATGACGACCTTCGCGCTGATCGCCGGCATGATCCCGGTGGCGCTGGGCCGGGGCGAGGGCGCGCAGTTCCGTGCCCCGATGGGGATCGCGGTGATCGGCGGGGTGGTAACCTCCACGCTCCTCACCCTGCTCGTGATCCCGACCTTCTATGAAATCCTCGACGACGCCCGCCGTGCGATGGGGCGGTTGGTGGGGTTCACGCCGAGGCAGATGACCGCCGAGCATCCCATGCCCGACGCCCACGCCCCGGCGGCGCACTCCGGCGACTGACCGCCATCTCGTGGCCGGGGGCGGTCCGGCGCTACATTTGCCGCCGTCATGGGAACCGCACACGCCTGGCTGATCTCGCTCCCGCTCCTGCTGCAGCACGCAGGGGCGGGAGCGCGCACGCCGGCCTGGCTGAGCTGGCTCGCCGAGCGGTGGGTCTACACCACCATGGGCGCCACCAGCATCGTCACCGAGGAAGTGGCGCCGCTGCTGGGCGGATTCGCGGCCGAGGAGGGCCACCTGCGCCTGTGGCGGGTGATCGTCGCCTGCACGCTGGGGACGTGGGGCGCCGGCGTGGCGCTGTACGCGCTGGGATGGTGGCGCGGCGCGTGGGCCCGCGCCCGCTGGCACCGGTTCGGGGACACGCTCTCGC
This sequence comes from Gemmatimonadaceae bacterium, assembly GCA_041483735.1. Taxonomy (GTDB): domain Bacteria; phylum Gemmatimonadota; class Gemmatimonadetes; order Gemmatimonadales; family Gemmatimonadaceae; genus JBGPGH01. Next base: position 30,016 of record JBGPGH010000031.1, read on the forward strand.
GCGGCGTCGCCTTCATCCACGGGCGTCCCTGGCACACGGCGCTGGTGGTCCGCTTCGCGGTCGGGATGCGGCTCATCCTCCCGGTGGCCTGCGGCGTCGCCCACCTCCCGATCGTGCCGTACGTCGTGGGGACGTTCATCAGCGCCGCCGCCTGGTCGACACTGTTCACGTTGCTGGGCTGGGCGTTCGGGGAGACGGCGGTGCTGGTGCTCGGGCACGTGCGCCGGTACGAGGACCTGCTGGCGGTGTCGATCGTCGGGGCGATCGTGCTGGCCGGCGTCATCCTCCACCGCAAGGCGCGGGAACGGCGCGCGGCGGATCCGGCCGGCCGGGGCGGTGCCCCCTGACTCGTCAGGCGCCGGGGCCGCTCCCGGGCGCCGCCACCCGCTCCGCCGCCTCGCGGAGCAGCGCCCACGCCTCGGCCACGTGCCGGCGTTCGGTGCGCAGGTTGCCGATCGCGAGGCGCAGCACGTAGCGCTCGCCGAGCCTGGTGTGCGAGAGGAAGACGCGCCCGCTGGCGTTCACCCGCTCCATGATCGCGGCGTTCCGGGCGTTGGTCTCGTCCCGGCCGGGGCCGGCGGGCGCGTGGCGGAAACAGACGGTCGAGAACGGGACCGGCGCCACCACCTCCCATCCCTCGCGCGCCCGCACCCAGCCGGCGAACTCGCCGGCCAGCGCCACGTGGTTCCGGATGCGCGCCGCCAGCCCCTCGGTGCCGAACGCGCGAATCACCATCCAGAGCTTGAGGGCGCGGAAGCGGCGGCCGAGCTGCAGGCCGTAGTCCATCGCGTTGCGGACGTCCGGATCCCCGGCGCTCGTGAGGTATTCCGGGACAAGGGAAAAGGCGCGCGCCAGCGCCTCGGGGCGGCGGGTGAACAGCGCCGAGCAGTCCATCGGCGTGAACAGCCACTTGTGAGGATTCACCACCAGCGAGTCGGCCAGCGCGACACCGTCCAGCACCCCGCGCAGCTCCGGGACGATCGCCGCCACGCCGCCGTACGCGGCGTCGACGTGGAGCCACAGCCGCTCGCGTCCGCAGATCGCCGCGATCGCGGCCACCGGGTCGATGCTGGTGGTGCTGGTCGTCCCCACCGTGGCCACGACCGCCAGCGGACGGAAGCCGCGTGCCCGGTCGGCGTCGATCGCCCCGGCCAGCAGGTCGGGGCGCATCCGATAGGCGTCGTCGGCGCCGACGTGCACCACGTTGTCGTGCCCCAGCCCCAGGGTGATCGCCGCCTTGTCGACCGAGGAGTGGGCGTGCTCGGAGCAGTAGAGGCGCAGCGCCGGGAGGTCGCTGCGGCCCGCCAGCCCCAGCCGCCGGATGTCGAGCCCCGCTGCCTCACGAGCCGCCGCCAGCGCCAGCATCGTGGACATCGACGCGGTGTCGGTGATGATCCCGCTCCAGCCACCATCCAGCCCGATCATCCGGCGCAGCCAGTCGAGCGACAGCTCCTCCAGCTCGGTGGCGCTGGGCGAGGTGCGCCAGAGCATCGCGTTGACGTTGAGCGCCGCCGCCACCAGCTCGCCCAGGATCCCCGGGGCCGAGCCGCTGGTCGAGAAGTAGGCGAAGAAGCCGGGGTGGTTCCAATGGGTGATGCCGGGCATCACGATCGTGTCGATGTCGGCCAGGATCTGCGCGACCGGCTCGCCCCGCGCGGGGGGATCCGGCGGCAGCGCCCGGCGGGTATCACCGGGCCGCGACCGCGACAGCACCGGGTACTCCTCCACCCGCTCCAGATAGCGGGTCACCCAGTCGATCAGCTCGTGGCCGTACGCGTTGAAGGTGGCCGGGTCCAGGTCGCCGCCGCCGCTCACGCCGCCTCCCCGGCCTCGGGGATCGATGCCTCACGAGGCGCGGCCTGGTGCCCGCGGGCGGTGGTGATCACGACCACCGCGGCGATGATCAGCCCGCCGGCGGTCACCGTGCGACTGGTCATCGGCTCGCCGGCGATCAGCCACCCGAGCAGCACCGCGACCACCGGGTTCACGTACGCGTAGGTCGAGACCTTCGTCGGCGACACCACCCGCAGCAGCCAGGCGTAGGCGGTGAATCCCACCAGCGACCCGAAGCTGAACAGGTAGGTGAAGGCCAGCGCCGAGCGGGGCGTCACCGCCGCCGGCGAGAAGTGGGCGAGCTCGCCCCGCAGCGCGCCGAACGTGAGCAGGAACGTCCCGCCGGTGAGCATCTGGAGCGCGGTGGCCATCGCCGGCGACGCCGGCAGCGGCGCCTCGCGCGCGTACAGCGAGCCGCCGGCCCAGGCGAACGCGCCGCAGAGCAGCGCCAGCGCGGCCGCGAGGTCGATCCGGTCGCGGACCACGCCCGCGGCCGGCGCCGACGGATCGATCAGCAACGCCACGCCGGCGGTCCCGAGCACGAGGCCGGCGAACACCCAGCCGCGGGGCCGCCGTCCGCCCGGCCGCAGCCATTCGAGGAGCGCCATGCAGGCCGGCATCTGCGCCACGAACAGCGCGGTGAGCCCCGACGGGTTGCGCAGCTCCGCCCAGACCACCGCGCCGTTGCCGGCCATCGGGAGCAACGCGCCCACCACCGCGCCGGCGCGCCACTGCGCCGCGGTGGGTCGCGGCGCGCCGGCGGCCAGCGCCCCGATGTAGAGGATGATGCCGGGGATGAGGAACCGCGCGCCGGCCATGATGAACGGCGGGATGGTCTCGATCGCGACGCGGATGCCGAGGTACGTCGAGCCCCAGATGAGGTAGACGGCCGCGAACGCGAGGATGATGCGGACGGTGGCCGGCCGGGTGCCGGAGGCTGCCATCATCGCCAGCGGAAGATGCGCAGCGCCACCGCGAAGCTCCCCACGGCCCAGGCCGCCGCGATCGCCATCTCCGGCGCCACCGCGTGCCAGCCCGCGCCCTGCAGCATCGTCAGGCGCAGGGCGTTCACGACCGCCGTGAGCGGCAGGGCCCGAATGAACGGCTGGAACGCCGCCGGGAAGTTGCTCGATGCGAAGAAGACGCCCGAGAAGATCCACATCGGCAGCATCACCAGGTTCATCAGGCCGTTCACCGCCTCGGTGGTCCGCGCCCGGGTCGCGATCAGCAGCCCCACGCCGCCGAAGGCGAGCGCCGAGACGAGGCAGATGGCCGTGAGCTGCAGCACGCCGCCGCGCATCGGCACGCCGAACACGAACCGGGCGAAGCCGAGCAGCAGCAGGACCTCGAGCACAAGGATGCCGAGCCGTGAGATCAGGAACGACGCCAGGTACTCGGCGCGCGACATCGGCGTCGCCACCAGGCGCTTCAGCAGCTTGCGGCGCCGCGCGTCGACGATCGAGAAGCCGAGCCCCCAGATGCCGCTCCCCATGAGGTTCATCGCCAGCAGGCCGGGGACGACGAAGTCGATGTAGCGGGAACCCGGCTCGCTCACCAGCCGCTCGCCGATCGCCACCGGGTCCCGGCGGCCGCCCGTTGACTGGATCGCGTCATCGACGATCAGGCGCGCGGTCCGGGCCTCGGTCCGCGCCTCATCGTACTGGTACTCGACGCGCCCGCCGGCGCCGGTATCGGCGGAGGGGACGATCAGCAGGGCGATCCGTCCGGTGCGCAGGGCGCTGGCGGCGGCGGTATCGTCGATCGTCTCCACCGTGAGGCGGTGGTCGCCGCGCAGCGCCGCCAGCAGCGGCGGCGCGGCGGTGGCGCCGGCCGGCACGCGCACGCCCACGTGGAGGAGTTCCGGCGGCCGGTGGCGGAAGGCGATCCCCAGACCCGAGGCGAGCAGGATGGGGAACGCGAACGTCCAGAAGACCGCGTCGGGCTCGCGGAAGAACTCGCGGAAGCGGACGAGGGTGAGCTGGGCGAGGGAGTCACGCATCGCGCAGGTGCCTCCCGGTGAGCGACACGAACACGTCCTCGAGGGTGGCCGAGTGGGTGCGCAGCTCGAGGAGCTCGACCTGGCGGTGGGCCAGGTGGTGGAGCAGCGCCGGGATGGCGCGGTGGACCTCGGTGACCTGCAGCTGCCAGGCGCCGTTGTCGGTGCGGGCGCCGCTGACGCCATCCAGGGCGCCGAGGGTCGACGCATCGAGGCCGGCGGCGCCGGTGCCGCCGGCGAACTCGACCACGTGCTCAGCACCTAACGATCTGATCAGCTCGCGGGGCGTGCCCAGGGCGATGATCCGGCCGCGGTCGACGATCGCCACCCGCTCGCAGAGGCGCTCCGCCTCCTCCATGTAGTGGGTGGTGAGCACCACCGTGCGGCCGGTGGCCTTGAACTGCTCGACCAGCTCCCACATCTGGCGCCGGGCCTGGGGGTCGAGCCCGGTGGTGGGCTCGTCGAGGAAGAGCAGCTCGGGGTCGCCGACCAGCGCGCAGGCCACCGCCAGCCGCTGCTTCTGTCCGCCACTCAGCCCGCCCACCCGCGCGCCGCGTTTCTCCTCGAGCTGGACGATCGCGATGACGTCCTCCACCAGCCGGCCCTTGGGATAGAAGCTGCGAAAGAGCCGCAGCGTCTCGGACACCGTCAGCTTGTCGGAGAGCTGTGTCTCCTGCAGGGCGATGCCGATCCGCTCGCGGATCGCCCGGGCGTTCGAGCTCCAGTGCCGCCCCAGGATCTCCACTTCGCCGCCGTCCGGATCCACCAGCCCCTCGCAGATCTCGACAGTGGTCGTCTTTCCGGCACCGTTAGGCCCGAGCAGCCCGAAGCACTCGCCGGCGGGCACGTCGAGGTCGAGGCCGTCCACGGCCACCACCTCGCCGTACGCCTTCCGGAGACCGCGGACCGACAGCGCCGGCGCCGAGGTCATGCCGCAAGGCCCCCGACACCGGGCCGTCGACCGTCGGACTTCCGACCTCCGACCTCCGACCTCCGGCTCTTGACCGCCCCCCGCCGGCTCCCGACCTCCGACCTCCGACCTCCGACCTCCATCACTGGAGATACCGCAGCACGTCGTAGACGAAGTGGACGCCGAACCCCAGGTTCTCGATCGAGATGCGCTCGTCGTTGCCGTGCACCCCGCGCGCCGACTCACTCACCTCCACCTTGAACGGGTCCAGGCCGTACGACACGATCCCCAGCGACCGGTAGAAGGGACGGTCCGTGGCCCCCGACAGGATCGGCGTCGTCACCAGCGCATCGGGATCGCGGTCGCGAGCCGCCCGCTCGATCGCCCGGAAGAGGTCCGTCTCGATCGGGTTCTCGAGCCGGGCCTTGGGGGTGATCACCGGAGAGAAGTGGACCGCCGTGTCGCCCACCACGCGCTGGAGCTCGGCCAGCACCGCGGCCGGGTCCTGGTCGGGCAGCAGCCGGACGTCGATCTCGGCCGACGCCTCGGCCGGAATCACGTTCGTCTTGTTGGAACCGGTGAGCACCGTGAGGGAGATCGTGTTCCGGAGGGCCGCGTTCCAGGCGACGTCGCTCAGGATCCACTCGCGCGCCCGCGGGTCGGCCAGGGCGTGCTCGACGTCGGCCAGCCAGGCGCGCTGGTCGCCGGTGTAGCCCCGCGAAATGTCGCGGAAGTACTTGGCGACGCCGGGGGTGACGTGGAGCGGCGTCTCGTACTTCGCGATCTTGTCGAGCGCGGCCACCAGCCGCGGCACCGGGTTCTGCTTCGTGGGGCGCGAACCGTGGGACGGCACCCCGTGGACCGTCAGCTTCTGCCAGAACGCGCGCTTCTCGGCGATGCCGACCCCGTAGTACTGGAGCTGGCCGTTCCGCACCGGGTTCTCGCCGCCCTCCGTGAACATGAACTCGACATCACCCAGCAGGTCGGCGTGGCGCTTGACGAACAGCTGTGCCCCCCCGCCGGCGATCTCCTCGTCGGCGTTGCCGATGAAGACGATGTCGCGGGTGAGCGGCAGGCCGCTGCGCTTGATCGCGATCAGCGCCATCAGCTGGACGATCCCCTCGCCGCGCATGTCGAGGGCGCCGCGCCCCCAGACGTATCCGTCCTTCACCACGCCCGAGAACGGATCCACCGTCCAGTACTGCGGCGACGCCGGCACCACGTCGAGGTGATTGACCATCGCGACGGCCTTCTTCGCCCCCGATCCCTTGAGTCGCGCGTACAGGTTTGCCCGGCCCGGACCCAGCTCGGCGGTGTCGAGGATGGTGGCCGAAATCCCTTCCTTTTCCAGCATGGCCTTCAGGAAGAGCGCGCCCGCCAGCTCATTGCCGGGCGGATTCGTGGTGTTGATCCGGAGATAGTCGGACAGCACCCGCACGGTTTCGTCGCGGAGCGCGGACCAGTCGGGCCCGCCGGCCGCGGCACGCTGAGCTCGCGCGGCGCCGGCGGTGAACGAGAGAGCGACTGCCGCGGTCAGCGCGCGCCGCACGATCGATGAGATGAACGATGCCATGGGGGGATTCGCCTTACGTAGAGGGTTCGCCGGGAGTACGTAATATGGCGTATCCACCTGGCGGGCGCCTCGCGCCACATTTCCGCCGTCCCCTTACCGGAACTGCCCATGCCAGTCATCTCCCTCGAGCAGCTCGAAGCATCCATTGCGCGGGGCATCATCACGCGCGAGCAGTACGAGCGGATCATCGCCGAAGCCGGCGTCGTCGCCGCGGGCGCGGAGGCCGCGGGGCCCGACGAAAGCCGGCGCGGCTTCAACTGGGTGACCATCGCCTACTTCCTGGGCGCGGGGATCGTGCTCTACGCGTTCGGCTGGTTGCTCGTCGACCGGTGGACGGTGCTCGGGCCGGGCGGTGTGCTGGCCGTCTCCCTCGCCTACTCGGCGATCTTCGCGTTCGTCGCCTGGTGGCTGTTCCGCGAGCGGTACCCCGTGGCCGGCGGCCTCGCGACGACGCTGGTGGTCGGGATGACGCCGATCACAATCTGGGCGCTGCAACATTTGATCGGCGCCTGGCCGGACTACAACTACGCCGTGTGTCGCGATGCCGGCCCGTGGTTCTTCGGCTGCGCGGGACGTTGGCTCCCCGTTCAGCTGGCGACGATCGGCGCGGCGCTCATCGCGCTCCGGCGCATCCGCTTCAGCTTCCTCACGGCCCCGATCGCGATCGCCCTCTTCTTCCTGGTGACCACGACGGTCGAGATCATCTTCGGCGCCGATCACGGGCCGGCGGCCGCCGGCTGGGTGAGCGTGGCGACGGCGTCGCTGCTGGCGACGGTCGCGTACGCCGTGGAGCGCCGGACATTGGGCCAGGAGGACTTCGCGATCTGGGTGTACCTCGCCAGCCTGGTGGTGGCGACGCTGGCGGTGGGGGAGCTGTGGCAGGTGGAGCCGATGGTGCGCCACATGCTGGCGCCGATCGCGCTCCTGCTGATGGCGGCCGCGCTCTACCTCCGGCGCCGCACCTTCCTGGTGTTCTCGGTCCTGGCGCTGTTCGCCTGGCTGACCTACCTGGCGCAGGACGTGTTCCGGACCACACTGGCGTTCCCGCTCCTGCTCGCCACGTTCGGGATCGCCTTGATCCTCGTCACCGTCTGGCTGCAGAAGAACTTCGCCGTGCTGGTGAAGCTGGTGGGCGGCACGGAGACCGGCGGCCATCCACGCTTTCCCGGCGGCTATGCCGCCTTCCTGACCCCGCTTCTGCTGACGCTTCTCGTGGTGGGAGATGCCCGCGTCAGGGATCGCGAGCTGATCGCGCAGTCGGCGGTGACTCGACTGCGGTATGACCACCACCAGCGTACGCTCAAGCGGCAGCGGCTGCAGGCGGCGGTGGAGCGGGCGGCCCGGGACTCGGCGGCGGCGCGGTCGCCGGCGGACGGCCGCGCATCGGCGAGGTAGCGGAGGACACTTTCTCCCCCGCAGCGGCGTAGTACGGCGTACCCGAATCCGGCGGCCGGCCGTCACAACGGCCGGCCGGCGCATCGGGCCCTCCATCGCCGCCCCCAAGCCCCTCGCTCCGCCATGTTGCACCTCGTCTTCGCAGCAGCGTTCTCGTTCCAGGTCGCCGTCGACGTCAAGCGCGTTCCCGGGGATTCGGCCAAGGCCGACTCGGCAAAGCAGAAGAAGAACGGGGTCTCGCTCACCATCGGCGTGGGGGGCGGCAGCGACAGTACCCGGAAGAAGCACCGTCACCCGAAGCTCGCGGTGACCCCCGAGCTGCTGCGGACCGCCTTTGAAGACTCCCGGGCGCGGGACCTGCTGCTGCGTGCCCGGTCGGCGCGACTTGAGCAGGACACGACACTGGAGAGCTACGACGCCACCGCCTATCAGCGGATCTCGGCGGGACTCGGCTTCGCGAAGATCGGGCGCGACCGGCTCATCTTCCGGACTGAAAACGTGTCGCGGGTGCAGTGGCAGCGCGGGGTTGGGGCGTGGATCGAGCTGAAGGGAGCGCGGACCGCGATCCCGATCGCCCCGGCGGACGCGAACGCCGAGGCGAACAAGGAGCTGCAGGACGAAGCCGGGAATGACATGTCGCCCATTCCCTACTATCCCGGCCGTGAGTCGCTCTGGATCGGGAGCGGGCTGGCACGGGCCGATGTCAGCGAGGACGCCCTGATCAATCCGCTGGCCCGGGGCGCGGAGGCCTACTACACGTACGCGTCGGGCGATTCGGTGAGCTTCCGCCTGCAGGACGGACACCGGATCCGCCTGCAGGAGCTGCGCGCGCGGGCGCGTACGCCCAAGTGGAATGTCGCCGTGGGGTCGCTCTGGTTCGACCAGTCGAATGCGCAACTGGTGCGGGCGGTGTATCGCATGTCCGAGCCGATCGATGTCTGGGCCGTGGCCAAGGAAGAGAGCGACGATCCGAACGACGACGTTCCCGCGTTGGTGAGGCCGCTGCTCAATCCGATGCGGGCGTCGATCGATGCGATCTCGGTGGAGTACGGCCTGTACGAGGGCCGGTTCTGGCTTCCGCGCATCCAGGCCGCGGAGGGGTACGCGCAGGTGAGCTTCATGCACGTCCCGTTCAAGATGGAAGAGAGCTTCAAGTACGCATCGGTGAACGGCACGAGCTCGCTGCCGGCGATCGCCGTGAAAACGCGCCCGCTCCGGCTCGACCGAAGCGGCGAGGAGGGGAACGACGACTCGCTGGCGGTCGACACGCTGGCGCGGGCGGCGCGGCGCGACTCGATCAAGACGGCGCAGGAGATGCGGCGCAAGGCGCGAGTCGAGAAGGACACCGCGGCGATCGCCTGGGTGCAGCGCGATTCCGCGGCCCGGGAGGAGCGCCGGCAGGCGCGCGAGTCGAAGCGCAAGGCGGAGTGTGATTCCACCGGGCACTTCACCAAGCTGACCACACGCTACGAGGGGACGGTGGCGATCGCGGTGCAGGTGCCCTGCGACAAGGCGGTCCTGGCGCACTCGCCCGACCTGCCGAAGTCGATCTACGATGCCGGCGACGAGGTGTTCGGGGCGAACGAGCTGAAGGAGCTCGTCGACGAAGCGCTGACCCTGACGACGCAGCCGGGGTTCTCGCCCCAGAAGCCGAAGCTCGACTGGGGCCTCCAGTACACGCGGTACAACCGCGTGGAGGGGCTGTCGAGCGCCCTGGCGGCGGACGAGAGGCTGGGGTCGGGGTACACGGCGCGGCTCCTCGGCCACCTGGGCACCGCCGACCTCTGGCCTAACGTCGAGCTGTCGATGGTCCGAACCAATGGCCGCCGGTCGCTGGGGGTGTCCGGGTACCGCCGGCTGGCCGCCGACAACGACTGGGGCAATCCGTTCTCGTTCGGCGCCGGGTTGTCGAGCCTGCTGTTCGCGCGCGACGAAGGGTTCTACTACCGGACGCTGGGCGCCGAGGCGACGTACACGCGCGAATCCGGTCCCTTCTTCAGCGCCCGCCTGTTCACCGAACGCCAGACCGAAGCGCCGCTGGAGACGCAGTTCTCGCTGCCGCACGCGTTCAGCGGCGTGAAGTTCATTCCCAACATCGCCGCCGCGAAGGCCACCGAGACGGGACTCGCGATCCGGCACCACGCGACGCGGGGGCTGGATCCGCACGGGTGGCGGCTCCTGTCGGACCTGCACGCCGAGGGCGGCTTCGGCGACTTCGACTATTCACTGGGGTCGCTCGACGCGACGGTTTCCCACGGACTGGGCAAGTATCTCGACGGCGCCGTGACCGCGGCGGGCGGGACGAGTGGCGGCCGCGTGCCGGCGCAACGGCTCTGGTACCTCGGCGGCACGCAGACCGTGCGCGGCCAGCGAGCCGGGCTGATGGCCGGGGACGCTTTCTGGCTGTCGCACGTCGAGCTCGCCGGGAGCTACGTCGCGGCGCGGCCGGTGGTGTTCGGTGACCTGGGGTGGGCGGGCCGGCGCCTCGACTTCTGGCATCCCGGGCGTCCGCTGGCGGGCGCCGGCGTGGGGGCGTCGTTCATGGATGGCCTGATCCGGTTCGACGTCTCGAAGGGGATCCACCCCGGGAAGGAGGTGCGGGTGGACCTGTACCTCGAAGCGCGCTTCTGAGCGGGGCGGGGGCGGGGGCGGGCGGGGGGGGCCGGGGGCCCCCCCCCCCCCCCCCCCCCCACAAACATAGTCAGGCCCCACCATAATTCCCGCGCTGACCAGCAACCGCGCCCCCCCCCCCCCGACCCCGGGCACCCCGGTTCCCGCCGTGTGGGCCACGACCA
>JBGPGH010000032.1:0-30302 GCA_041483735.1 Gemmatimonadaceae bacterium
ACCCCACGCTCGTGCGCGAAGGCGAGGGCGTCGGCCACCTCCCACGCGATCCTGGCCGCGTCCTCCACCGGCAGCGGCCCCTCCCGCTCCAGGCGCTCCCTCAGGCTCTCACCCTCCACGTACGGCATCACGTAGAACAGCTGCCCCTCGGCATCGCCCGAGTCGTACAGCGGCAGGATGTGCGGGTGGTTCAGCTGCGCCGCGATCTGGATCTCGCGGACAAACCGCTCGGCGCCGAGCATCGGCGCGAGCTCCGGGCGGAGCACCTTGAGGGCCACCTGCCGCTGGTGCCGGAGGTCCTGCGCGAGGTAGACCGTCGCCATCCCGCCGTGCCCGAGCTCCCGCTCGATCGCGTAGCGATCGGCGAGGGCGGCCTTCAGACGATCGAGCTGATCAGTCAACGTCGCTCCGGTGAGGAAGTCAGCGGCCCTGAAGGATACCGGCGAGGGTGTACGCTCGCGAGCCGCCGCCGTACCTTCGAGCGGGTCCGGTGGCCACGGGTGAGCCTGGCGACACATTGGGCACGCCAGCGGGGTGGATCGAACGGGCCACAGGGAGGCATCCGAATGCGAGTGGGGATTCTGGACATCCTGGCGCTGCCGACGCGCAGCCCCCCGGAGCAGTTCTACCGGCTGCTGTTCACGAAGCAGTTCGCGAGCGTGACGCCGCAGGCGATCTCGGTCTGGTGCCGCCGGCGGGGGCACCAGACGTACTACGCGACGTACTACGGCGTGGGGGATCCCGACCGGCTGCTGCCGCGGGACCTGGACGTCGTCTTCATTTGCTGCTACTCGCAGGCCAGTCCGCTGGCGTACGCGCTGGCCGCGCTCTACCGGCAGCGAAGGACGCTCACCGTGCTCGGTGGACCCCACGCGAAAGCCTTCCCGCTCGACTGCCAGCGGTTCTTCGATCTCGTCGTCCGCGAATGCGACGAGCAGCTCGTGGCGGACATTCTGCAGGGGCAGTTCGATCCGGGGTCGCTCGTCTCGAGCGCCAGACCCTTCGACGATGTCCCCTCCGTGGAGGAGCGGCTGCCGGAGATCCGCGCTTCCGCGTTCTTCGCGCGGCGCATGAGTTCGCCGATGACGAACATTCCGATGCTGGCGAGCATGGGGTGTCCCTACCAGTGCAACTTCTGCATCGACTGGAACAATCCCTATCGCGAATTGCCGCGCGACCGCCTGGCGGCAGACCTCCGCTTCGTCGCCCGGAATCTCCCCGGACGCCTGATCTCGTTCCACGATCCGAACTTCGGCGTCCGCTTCGACGACATCTTCTCGCTGCTCGAATCGCTGCCGCCCAACGAGCGGCCGCCGTACATCATGGAGAGCTCGCTCACGATCCTGAAGGGCGAGCGGCTGAAGCGACTCAAGGACACGAACTGCGTCTTCGTGGCGCCCGGGGTCGAATCGTGGACGGACTACTCCAACAAGGCCGGCGTGGGACGCCAGAGCGGGGAGGAGAAGGTCACCCGCGTGATCGAGCACTTCCGGCAGCTGGATGAAAACGTCACGTATCTGCAGGCCAACTTCATCTTCGGCCTCGACACCGACGTGGGTGACGCGCCGATCGAGTTGACCAAGCGCTTCATGGATGGGACGCCCTTCGCCTGGCCGGCCATCAATATCCCGGTCCCGTTCGGGGGCACGCCGCTGTACGACGAGTACCGGCGCGGCAATCGCATTCTCCCGTCGATGCCCTTCGGGTTCTATTATGCGCCCTACCTGGTCACGACGCTCAAGAACTACGATCCGGTCGACTATTACGAGAAGCTGATCGAGCTGTTCGTCCACGCCTCCACGCCCGCCATGTTCCGGGCCCGGCTTCGCAGCACCAGGGACTGGCGGGTGAAGCTCCTCCACTGGTCCCGCACCGTCGGCACGCGCTCGCGGATCGCGGGCTTTGAGCACATTCTCCGCATGCTCAGGACCGACGCCCCGTTCCGCGCGTTTCACGAAGGGCGATCGGAGGTGCTGCCGGAGTACTACCACCGGCAGTACGAGGCGACCCTTGGCCGGTTCGCCGGTCTGGTCAGTCGCGCCGACCGCATCCCGGTGCTGGCGGGTGCCCCCACGATCGCCAGCCTCGACACGCGAGCGGCCGCCGGAGCGGCTGCGCGGTAGTCGGGCGGGACACCGGCCACCGCGCGAGTTGGCGGCGGCCGGCACCCCGGGCTGTACCCCCCGCCACTCGGGGCTTCCCCTACAAACGACACCCTTGCCCCCGACTGACTGGGGAGATCGAGCGGCCGAGGTTGGTGAGTACAGGTCCGACGTACCGCCAGGAGCGATCGCCCATGTCCTCCGCCGTCACCGCCGCGCCCGTTGACCGGGCGCCCGATGCATCAATAGTAGTGCTCGGCCCCACCATCCTCCGGCTCCCGGAGCACACCGTCGAGGTCGTCTCCGACTCCGGTGAGGGGGCGCAGAAGTGCGGGCAGATCTTCGGCGCGGTGAGCGCCAAGATGGGGAACGGGGTCTGGACCGTCGAAATCATACCGGCCGAGATCCAGCCGCCGCCGCGCACGCCCGAAGGCGCCAGCGGCATCCGGATTCGCGTCGGCACCGCCGCGGTCACCAACTGGGGTGACGAGACGCAGCTGGTCGTCGCCTTCAACGAGCAGGTGCTGCTCTCGCGCCACCGCCTGGGCGCCCTCGCCGAGGACGCCGTCATTCTCATCGAGGACCACTGGGCCACCCACGCCAACTCCGACATCCGGGCGGCGTGGGATGCCGCGATGGTCGAGCTCGCGGGCCACCGCTACCGGATCATCCCGGTGCCGATGGAGGCCCAGTGCCTCACGATCGACGAGAATCCCCGCAAGGGGAAGAACATGTTCGCCCTGGGGCTGCTGGCCGCGATCTACGGCCGCGGCCTCGATCGCATCGAGGAGCAGATCGCCTGGGCGTTCCGCAAGAAATCCGAGGAGGCCTACCAGCGGAACGTGGCGCTGATGCGGCTGGGCAAGGCGTGGGCCGGGGCGAACGTCGACTTCCGGATCGACGTGCCGGCCACCCCGTCCGGCGAGCCGCTGGTGGTCATGAACGGCAACGAGGCGCTCGGGATGGGCGCGCTGGCATCGGGGATGGAGCTCTGCGCGATGTACCCGATCACGCCGGCCACCTCCGTCTCGCACTACCTCGCCGAGGTCTTCGAGAAGTTCGGCGGCGTGCTGCACCAGGCGGAGGATGAGATCGCCGCCGCCGGCGTCGCGATCGGCGCGTCGTACGCCGGCAAGGTCGCCTTCACGGTCACCTCCGGCCCCGGGCTGGCGCTGAAGACCGAGTTCATCGGCCTCGCGATCATGACCGAGATTCCGCTGGTCGTGATCGACGTCCAGCGCGGCGGCCCGAGCACCGGGCTCCCCACCAAGGTCGAGCAGTCGGACCTGCTGGCCGCGATGTTCGCCCAGACCGGCGACGCGCCGCGCATCGTCCTCGCCCCGGCCACCATCGAAGAGTGCTTCCACGCCATGATCGCCGCGCGCCGTCTCGCCGAGCAGTTCCGCACGGTGGTGATGGTCCTCAGCGACGCCAACCTCGCCACCGGGGTGCAGCCCTTCCCGCGCCCGAAGGTGCTCGAGGAGTGGCAGGCGGCCGAGCCCGATCTCTCGCCGGTGCGCGCCGGCGTCAGGCCGTACGAGTGGGATCCCAGGACGGGCCTGTCGGCGCGATTCATCCCCGGCCAGCCCGACGGGATGCACACCGTCACCGGGCTCGCCCACGATGAGTGCAGCAAGGTCGCCTACACGTCGGGCGTCCACCAGCACAGCTCGGCGATGCGCAGCCGGAAGCTGGCCGTGCTCCAGCAGCTGCTCCTGCCCCCCGAGGTGAACGGCGACTCGTCAGGCGGCGGCCTGCTGGTGGTCGGCTGGGGGAGCAGCAAGGGGGCGATCGAGGAGGCGGTGGCGCGGGCCCGCGCCGAGGGCCTGTCCGTCTCCTCGCTCCACCTCCGCTTCCTCTCGCCGCTGGAACCGGGATTGACGGAGATCTTCAGCCGCTTCAGGAAGGTGATGACGGTGGAGATGAACTACAGCGACGATCCCGCCGACCCGTTCATCACCGCCGAGAACCGCCGCCGCGGGCAGCTCGCGTTCCTGCTGCGCGCCCAGACGCTCTGCGACGTCGACTGCTGGACGCGCGTCCCCGGCGAGCCACTCCGCCCCGGCGCCATCCACCAGGCGCTGCGCCGCACCCTGGAGACGACATGAGAGAGATCGCCTGCCTCACGCCGGGCTGCGCCGCGGAGGACGACGAGCGCGACTTCGAGCTCGCCGACTACGAGGGGCCCGCCGCCCGCTGGTGTCCCGGCTGCGGCGACCACGCCGTGCTCACCGCGGTGGAGAAGCTCCTGGTCGCCGAGCAGCTCAAGCCCGAGCAGACGGTGTTCGTGTCGGGGATCGGCTGCTCCAGCCGCTTCCCGCACTACCTCAGTACCTACGGCTTTCACGGCATACACGGGCGCGCCCTTCCGGTCGCCACCGGCATCCGCTTGCACCGTCCCGATCTGACGGTCTTCGTCGTTATGGGCGACGGCGATTGCTGTTCGATCGGGGCGGCGCATTGGGTGCACGCCATCCGCTACAACGTGCAGATGGTCGCCATGCTGCTCGACAACAGCATCTACGGCCTCACCAAGAAGCAGACCTCGCCCACCACCCCCCGGGGGTTCAAGACCAACACCCAGCCGTCAGGCAGCTGGCTGCCGCCCCTCAACCCGCTCACCACCACCCTCGGCACCACCAACGTCTCGTTCGTCGCGCAGACGGCCGAGTGGATCCCGGCCCACCTCTCGGCCACCCTCCACGCCGCCTACAGGCACCGCGGCTTCGCCTTCGTCCGCATCCTGCAGCGCTGCCCAATGTACACCTCGCTGCTGTACGAGAAGGCGGTGAAGGATCCGTCGATGATCGAGATGCTGGTGCACGACGACGGCATTCTCGTCCCCGAGCTGGAGAAGATCTACACCCGGCGCGTCGTCCACGACCCGTCCGACCTCGACGCCGCCTTCCGGCTCGCCGAAGACATGGAGAGCCTGCGGCTGGGCGTCTTTTTCCGCGACGAACGGCGCCCGCGCTACGATGAGATCCGGCGTGCCCGCAAGGTCTCGCCCGCCCAGCGCGTCGCGCTCCTCAACGCCGAGCTCGACACCCATGCCGTCTGACGATCGCGTCGACCTCGCCCTGTCGGCGCTCGCCCGTCCGATCGCCAACTACCGCGCGTTCGTGGTGACCGCGCTCGGCCGCCAGCGCGCGCTCCTCGACGCCGGCAGCGGCGCAGACCGCGCCCGGCTCGAGCTCGGCGAATTCGGCGGCGGTCGGATCGATGCCGCCCGCTTCGCCGAGCTCGGGCGGGGGACCGCCCTCGACGCCCCCTCGCGCGACCGCATCCGCCGCGCGTCCACCGTGCTGCAGGAGATCGCCGACCTGGGCGACCGCGCCTTCGTCGCCGACGTCCGGACCGGCGAGTCGCTACGGCTGGTGGTCGGGAGCGCGCTCGCCAGGCTGGGGCGCGCCTTTGCCGCCGCCGCCACCTCCGATCTCGTCAGGCGCGGGCGCTACGAGCCCGAGCGCCACGATCAGCTGCTCGACTCGTGCGGCATCGAGTGGTGGAGCCTCACCGTACGCCAGGTCGCGCCGCCCCTGGTGGTGACCGTCGATGGCGCCGACCTCCGCACCGGCGCCCTGGCCGAGTTCCTCGATGGCGCCCAGCGAATCGTGCTGGTGGTCCGCGGCCCGTCGGCGCCGGCGCCGCTGGTCCGGTGCATCACCCCCGGCACCTTCGTCGCCCAGGTAGTGGCGGGGTCCGGCGATGGCTGGCGCGAGGTGTTCGGCCGGCTGGACGGGCCCGGCATCATCGCGCTGGTCGCCGACACCGCCGCCCGTTTCGTCCACGATCCGGGCGCGGGCGCTTCAGTCTGGCAGCGCCTCACGATCACCGGCGTCCCCACCGATCCCACCCGCCGTTCTCTGGGAGCGCTGAGCCCGGCGCAGCAGCGCGAGGAGCTGGCGCAGCTCAGCGCCATGGCGGCGCGCCCCGCCCTGCCCGAGGCGCCGGTCGACGCGCTGGTCGCGGCCACCGCGGGCGCCGGCGCCGATCCCGCCGAGCGCCTCACGCAGTGGCTGCTCACCGAGAGCGGCCTCTTCCGGCAGGCCTGAGCGCCATGAACCAGGTCCTCGGCTCGGTCGCGATCATGTCCGGCGTCGGTCTCATCTTCGCCGTCTTCATCGCGCTCGCCTACTGGCGTCTCCGGGTCTACGTGGATCCGCGGATCGAGATGGTGGCGGCGATGCTCCCGGGCGCGAACTGCGGCGCCTGCGGACTGCCGGGGTGCCAGGGCTTCGCCGAGCAGGCGGTGGCCGGGAAGGTGAAGCCGGCGCAGTGCAACGTGATCGATGAGGGCGGCGCCGCCGAGATCGCGCGGTACCTCGGCGTCGATGCCGGCGCCGCCAACCGGACGGTCGCGCGCCTGCTCTGCGCCGGCGGCACCGACAAGGTGGCGCAGGTGGCCGAGTATCGCGGGCTGGAGAGCTGCGCCGCGGCGGCGGCGGTGGCCGGCGGGGGCCGGGCGTGCACCTGGGCCTGCCTCGGCTACGCCGACTGCAAGGTCGCCTGCACCTTCGACGCGATCACCATGCGCGCGGACGGGCTGCCGCAGGTCGACGTCGCGTTATGCACGGCGTGCGGGGACTGCATCGACGCCTGCCCCAAAGGCCTCTTCCAGATCCTGCCGCTCGACCAGCACCTGCTGGTCCAGTGCCGCAGCCTGCTGGAAGGCGACGCGGCGCTGGCGACCTGTACGGTGGCGTGCACCACCTGCGGCAAGTGCGTGCTGGACGCGGCGCCCGGGCTGGTGAGCATCGCCGGCGGCGTGGCGGTGGTGGATTACGCGCGGAACGCGCTCGCTCACCCGTCGGCCACGGCGCGCTGCCCCACCGGCGCGATCGTCTGGATCGACGGACCGCAATTCGCGGCCGCGGCGCGGCGCGCCGAACCCGCCATGGCCCTGTGGGAGGTCGCATGAAGCCCTGGGCCAAGCGGGAGAAGCGGCCCGCCGCCGGCGAGGCGCCCCGCTACCCGGGCACTCGTCAGGCGATGGACGGGAGCACCGCCGTGGTGGCCATGGAAACCGCCGCCAGCGAGGCGGCCGGCGCCTATCCGATCACCCCGTCCACGCAGATGGGTGAGGGGTGGGCGCAGGCGGTGGCCGATGGCGCGCGCAACGTCAACAGCCGCCGGCTGCTCTTCTTCGAGCCGGAGGGGGAGCACGCCGCCGCCGCGGTCACGGCGGGGATGAGCATGATGGGGCTCCGCGCCGCGAACTTCTCCAGCGGCCAGGGCATAGCCTACATGCACGAGTCGCTGTACGCGGCCGTGGGCAAGCGCCTGACGTACGTGCTGAACGTGGCGGCCCGGGCGATGACCAAGCACGCCCTGAACGTGCACGCCGGCCACGATGACTATCACGCCGTCGACGACACCGGCTTCTTCCAGCTGTTCGCGAAGGACGTCCAGGAGTCCGCCGACCTCACCCTGATCGCCCACCGGATCGCCGAGCTGTCGCTGAATCCGGGGATCTGCGCGCAGGACGGATTCCTCACCAGCCACGTGATCGAGTCGATCCAGCTCCCCGAGCGGGCGCTGATCAAGGAGTACCTCGGCGACCCGTCGGACCAGATCGACTCGCCAACGCCGGCGCAGCGCCTGGTGTTCGGCGACCGGCGGCGCCGGATTCCGGAGACGCTCAACCTCGACTACCCCGGGATGATCGGGGTGGTGCAGAACCAGGACAGCTATGCCCAGGGGGTGGCGGCCCAGCGCCCGTTCTGGTTCGACCACGTGGCCGCCCTCGCCGACCGGGCGTTCGACGAGTACGCCCGCCTCACGGGACGCCGCTATGCGCGCGCCGCCGGCTACCGGATGGATGACGCCGAGTACGTGATCGCCGGCCAGGGGTCGGTGGTGGCCAACGCCGAGGCGGTCGCCGACTGGCTGCGCCAGACCAGAAAGCTGAAAGTCGGCGTGCTCAACCTGACGATGTTCCGCCCGTTCCCGGCGGACCTGATCGTCAGGCTGCTCGCCGACAAGACCGGTGTCGCGGTGCTCGAGCGCACCGACCAGCCGCTGGCCGTGGAGGCGCCGCTGCTGCGCGAGATCCGCGCGGCGATGACGATGGCGCTGGAGAACGGGCGGGTGGCGCCGGAAATGGCCGCGCCGCACGCCACCCTCCCCCGTCTGCTGCCGTTCGAGGTGCCGGAGTTCTACTCGGGGTGCTTCGGGCTGGGCAGCCGCGACCTCCAGCCCGGCGACATCATCGCGGCGGTGGAGAACATGCTCCCCGGCGGCGCCGGCCGGCGGCAGTTCTACCTCGGCATCGACTTCATCCGCCCGGACACGCGGCTCCCCAAGCTCGAGATCTGGCAGGAGCGCCTCGAGGAGGCCTATCCGGCGCTGCGTGGCCTGTCGCTGCCGCGCGCCGGTGAGATCAACCTCCTCCCGCCGGACTCGGTGGCGGTGCGCATCCACTCGGTAGGCGGGTGGGGCGCGATCACCATGGGGAAGAACCTCGCCTCCACGGTCTTCGACCTCTTCCACCTGCACATCAAGGCGAACCCCAAGTACGGCTCGGAGAAGAAGGGACAGCCCACGACGTTCTACGCGACCTTCGCGCGCGAGCCGGTCCGCCTCAACTGCGAGCTGCACCACGTCGACGTGGTGCTCTCGCCGGACCCCAACGTCTTCCGCCACTCGAATCCGCTCGCCGGCCTGGCGCAGGGCGGCGCGTTCGTCGTCCAGAGCGACAAGCCGGCGGCCGGGGTCTGGGCATCGCTCCCCGTCCGGGCGCGCCGCGAGATCGTCGAACGGAAGATCCGGCTCTACGCCCTCGACGGGTTCGCGATCGCGGCCGGTGAGGCGTCGGACGCCGACCTGCGCTACCGGATGCAGGGGGCGGCGTTCATGGGGGCGTTCTTCGCCGTGTCGCCGCTGGCGAAGCGCGAGCAGGCCACCGAGGCCCAGCTCCTCGCCGGTATCGAGGCGCAACTCCGGAAGAAGTTCGGCAAGCAGGGGGAGCGCGTCGTCACCGACAACCTGCGGGTGATCGAGCGCGGCTTCCGCGAGGTGCGGGAGGTCCCGCACGGCGAGATCGGCGCCGCCGAGGCCGGGTCCGGCGCGGTGCCGGCGATTCCCGCACTGCTCGACGACCACGACGCCGAACCGGGCCCCGCCAACCCCGGCCGCTTCTGGGAGCAGGTCTGCTTCCCGATGCAGGCCGGCGGCGATGGCATCGCCGACCCGTTCGCCGCGTTAGGTGAGATCCCGGCCGTCACTGGCGTGGTCCGCGACATGACCGACGTCCGGCTCGAGGTGCCCGAGTTCATCGCCGCACAGTGTACCGGGTGCAGCCAGTGCTGGACGCAGTGCCCCGACTCGGCCATCCCGGGCCTGGTCACCGAGATCGACCAGCTCCTGGAAATCGGACTCGGCGTCGCCGGTGAGGCGGCGCCGCTCACCCGCCTCCCGCAGCTCTCGAAGCACCTCTCGAAGGAAGTGCGCCGGCTCATGGCGGCCGGTCCCATGCCGTCGTTCGCGGGGCTGCTCGACACCGCCTGGGGCACCGTGTCCGGAAAGGCCGGCGGCGATGCGGCCAAGCTCGCGACCCTGAACGAGGAGTACGCGCGGCTCCGCGCCGTGCTCGCCGACTTCCCCGTCGCGAAGACCGCGCCCTACTTCGACGGCCCGGAGCGCAAGACGCCCGGCAGCGGCGGCCTCCTCTCGATCACCATCAACCCGGAGGCCTGCAAGGGCTGCAACCTCTGCGTCGAGGTCTGTCCCGACGGCGCCCTGGTGACGCGCAAACAGGACGACACGCTCGTGGAGCGGATGCGGCGCAACTGGGCGCTCTGGCAGAAGCTCCCCGACACGCCCGACCGTTTCGTCAACGTCCGCGATATCGATGAAGGCATCGGCGTGCTGTCGTCGCTCCTCCTCAAGAAGAGCGCCTATCGCTCGATGGTCGGCGGCGACGGCGCCTGCAAGGGCTGCGGCGAGAAGACCTCGGTCCACCTCGTCGTCTCGGCCATCCACGCGCTGATGATCCCGCGGGTGGAGAAGTTCGTGCAGCGCATCGACGGGCTGGTCGCGCAGCTCGAAGCCAGGGCGCGGGGCCTGATCGCCGCCGGCGCGGATCTCGACGCCGCCGCGGCGTCCGAGGGCACGGTCCCGGTTCCAATAGACACCGTCAAGCACGCCGAGCTCCAGCGCCTCACGAGCGCGCGGCACGCGCTGGAAGACCTGCGCTGGCGCTACGTCACGGGCCCCGGCGGCAAGGGCCGCGCGAAGATGGCGATGGCCAACAGCACCGGCTGTTCCTCGGTCTGGGGGAGCACCTATCCGTACAACCCGTACCCCTTCCCGTGGGCCAATCATCTCTTCCAGGACGCCCCCTCCCTCGCGATAGGCATCTTCGAGGGGCACATGCGGAAGATGGCGGACAACTTCGCCGCCGTCCGCCGCGCCGAGCGGCTCCTCTCCGGCGACTACGACGCCGAGCGCGATGAGGCCGACCTCGCCATCCTCGACTGGCGCCGCTTCACCGACGAGGAGTTCGACCTCTGCCCGCCGATCGTCGCCATGGGCGGCGACGGCGCGATGCTCGACATCGGCTTTCAGAACCTGTCGCGCCTGCTCGCGTCCGGGAAACCGATCCGGGTGGTGGTGCTCGACACCCAGGTCTACTCGAACACCGGCGGCCAGGCCTGCACCAGCGGCTTCACCGGCCAGATCGCCGACATGTCCGCGTACGGCAAGGCGCAGCACGGCAAGACCGAGGCGCGGAAGGAGCTCGCCCTGATCGCGATCGCCCACCGCGGCGCCTACGTGCACCAGACGTCCATGGCGTCGGCGACCCACCTCGTCGGCGGCGTGCTCCGCGCGCTCCAGAAGCGGCGCCCGGCGGTGATCAACATCTACACCCCCTGCCCCGTCGAGCATGGGCTGGCCGACGACTGGGCCAACTCGGCGGCCAGGCTCGCCCTCGAGTCGCGCGCCTTCCCCTTCCTCACCTACGACCCCGACGCCGGCCCGAACATCTCCGATTGCCTCACGCTACAGGACAACCCGGCCATCGACCAGCGCTGGCCCGCCTATCACGTCGACTACGTCGACGACGCCGGCGCGCCGCAGCGAATCGAGCTCCCCCTCACCATCGCCGACTGGGCCGCCACCGAAGGGCGCTTCCGCAAGCATTTCACCGCCGTCGCCGCGTCCGCCTGGAACGAGGACATGGTCCCGTTCCACGAATTCCTCGACCTCACGCCTGACGATCGCACCGGCAAGACGCCGTTCATCCATACCCGGGCCGCCGACGGCACCCTGGCGCGTCTCGCGGTGTCGCCCGAGATCGTCACCCTCGCCGAAGAGCGCCTCCACTTCTGGGGACAGCTCAAGGAGCTCGCCGGACTCGAGCCCGCGGCCGCCGTGCGCGAGCGGATCGTCGCCGGCGTGGCCGAGGAGTACGAGAAGAAGCTGGCCGCGCTCGCCGCCGACTACGAGGCGAAGCTCAACGAGGTCAGGACGACCCTGCCGCAAGTCATGGCCCGCCGCCTGGCCGAGGCGATGCTACGCGGCGGGACCGGCAAGTCGGTGGCCGACATCCTTGCCACCGGCGCCGGCTCCGGCGTGAGGGGGAACGGTGGCGCGGCCGCGGCTGCGCCGACGGCGCCGAGCGCAGTGACGGTGCTGCCCACGATTGCCCAGCCGACCGCCCCGGCCACCGCGCCGGCGAAGCCCGCACCGGCCGCAACAGCCGGCGTCGCCACCGTCGCACCCTCCGACGACACGCTCACCATCGATCCCTGGATCGATTCGGCCCGCTGCACGACCTGCAACGAGTGCATCAACCTCAACGGGAAGCTCTTCGCCTACAACAAGGACAAGCAGGCGACGATCAAGGACGCGAAGGCCGGCACATTCCAGCAGCTCGTTGTCGCCGCCGAGCGCTGCCCGGTGGGGATCATCCACCCGGGGACGCCGCTCAACCCGAACGAGAAGGACCTCGCCAGGTGGCTCAAGCGCGCGGAACCCTTCAGCTGAGCCGGCGATGATCCTCGAGAAGCTCCGCGCCGGCTTCGCCCACGGCGTTCACCCGCCTGACGAGAAGGAGCTCACCGCCCACCTTCCCATCCGGCGGATGCCCTTCCCGTCGGAGGTCGTGATCCCCCTCCGCCAGCACGCCGGCAAGCCGGCCAGGCTGGTGGTGCGTGAAGGGTCGCAGGTGGAGCGCGGCGATACGCTCGCCCGCGCCGACGGCTTCGTCTCCGCGCCGGTGCACGCGTCGGCATCGGGGCGCGTCACCGAGATCGGACTCTGGCCTCACCCCGATGGCTCGATGGACACCGCCGTCCACATCGCCGTCGCACCGTTCTCGGCGCAGGTGCCGCGGCCACGAATCGTTCCGCGCTGGGCCGGTCTCACCCCGGAGCAGGTGGTGAGCGTCGTGCAGGAAGGCGGCGTCGTTGGACTCGGGGGCGCCGCGTTTCCCACGCACGTCAAGCTCGCCCCGCCCCGCGACGTGACCGTCGACACGATCATCCTCAACGGCGCCGAGTGCGAGCCGTACCTGACCACCGACCACCGGATCATGGTCGAGTACCCGGAGTGGGTCCACCTGGGCGCGCGCATCATGCTCCATACGCTGGGCGCCAGGCGGGTGGTAATCGGCGTGGAGCGGAACAAGCCTGACGCGATCGAGGCGCTCCAGCGCACCCTCCCCACCGACTTCGACATCACCGTGCTCCCCCTCACGGTGAAATATCCGCAGGGCGCGGAGAAGATGCTCATCAAGTCGGTGACCGGGCGCGAAGTGCCGAGCGGGAAGCTTCCCGTCTCGCTCGGTGTGCTGGTGCAGAACGTCGGGTCGGCGGCATCGATCGCCGAGATCTTCGAGACCGGGCTCCCACTCGTCGAACGCATCGTCACGGTGACGGGGCACGGCATCCGCCGGCCGGCGAACCTGATCGTCCCGGTGGGGACCAAACTCGGTGACGTCATCGACTACTGCTACGGCCTCACCGACGACGCGGAGGAGATCATCTTCGGCGGGCCGATGATGGGCGTCGCCCAGCGTTCGCTCGACGTCCCGATCGTGAAGGGGACCACCGGCATCGTCGTCCTGACGCGCGACGAGGTGCGGGCGCGGCAACAGTACCCGTGCATCCGCTGCGGCGCCTGCCTCGAGGCGTGCCCGGTCTTCCTCAACCCGCAGGCGCTCGCCGACCTCGCCCGCACGCAGCGCTACGAAGAGATGGAAGACTGGCACCTCGCCGACTGCATGCTCTGCGGGTCGTGCTCGTACGTCTGTCCGTCCAACATCCCGCTCGCCCAGCTCTTCCAGGCGAGCAAGGTGGCGCTGAAGACGCGCAAGGCGGCGGTCGCATGAAGGCGTCGCCGATCCGCCGCCTGGTGGTCGCCGCCTCACCGCACCTCAAGGGGCCGCGCAGCACGCCGGTGATCATGTGGAACGTGGTCGCGTCGCTGCTGCCGGTGCTGGCCGCGGCCACCTGGTTCTTCGGACCGAGCGCGCTGCTGGTGACCGGGGCGTCGACGGCCGGGGCGGTGCTCACCGAGCGCTGGCTGGGGAAAGGCGGGGGCATCTCGATCGCCGACGGCTCGGCCGCGATCACCGGGCTGCTGCTGGGGTTGACCCTGCCGGCCGGGATGCCGATGTGGATGGCCGCGTTAGGTGGCTTTTTCGGGATCGCGTTCGGCAAGCTCCTCTTTGGCGGACTCGGCTTCAACATCTTCAATCCGGCGCTGCTGGGGCGGGCCTTTTTGCAGGCCGCCTTCCCGGTGGCGGTCACCACCTGGCCGGCCACGACCATGACATGGTCGGCACTGCGCGGCGACAACTTCGCCCTCCCCTTCATGCACCCGCGCGCCGTCGACGCGATCACCGCCGCCACGCCGCTGGGCCTCGCCAAGTTCGAGGGGAAGGCGACGCCGCTCTTCGACCTCATGCTCGGCGCCACCGGCGGGTCGTTGGGAGAGACGGCCGGCCTGCTGATCCTGCTCTGCGGCGGCTACCTCGCCCTGCGCGGCTTCCTCAACTGGCGCGTGCCGGCGGCGATCTTCGGCACCGTCGCAATCTTCGCGACCGTGCTGCACGCGGTGGATCCGGCGCGCCACCCCAACGCCCTCGTTCCGCTCTTCTCGGGCGGGCTGATGCTCGGCGCCGTCTTCATGGCCACCGACCCCGTTACCGCCCCGGCGACCAACGCGGGACGCTGGATCTTCGGCGTGGTGATCGGCGTGCTGGTGATGGTCATTCGCGTCTGGGGCGGCCTGCCCGAGGGGGTCATGTACGCGGTCCTGCTCGGCAACACCCTGACGCCGTTCATCAGCCGCGCCACCCAACCGCGCGTGTTCGGGACGACGCGGCTCGTTCGGGGCTCGGCTTCATGACCGCGCACACTCATGCCGACCCACGGGACGCGGTCGGATGCCCGCACTGCACGCCGCCCGTTCCACCGAGCGAGGCCGCCGCGATGCCGGCTCCGTCGGGCGCGGTCACGCCGAGCTGGAAGCTGCTCCTCACCCTGGGCGCGGCCGGCGCCGCGTCGGGGCTGGCGATCGTGCTCGTCTACACCGCCACGCTGCCCCGGGTGGAGGCGTACGAGGCCGGGATCACTCGTGAGGCGATCGGGGAAGTGCTCCACGCGCCGGCCCGGAGCGACACTCTCTGGCTCAGCGGCGGCGCGCTCACCGCCACCCGCCCCGTGACGGAGGCCGGCACCGTCGTCGAGCGCGTCTATCGCGGTTACGACGCCTCGGGCGCGGCCACGGGTTACGCGATCGAGGCCGTGGGACCAGGATTCTCCGAGAACATTCGTCTGATGGTGGGCTACGATCCCGCGAAGGGCGCGCTGCTCGGCATGAAGGTCCTGGAGAGCAAGGAGACGCCCGGCATCGCCGACTCGGTGGTGGGGCCGGCGTTCACGCGACAGTTCACGGGCGCGGCGGTGCCGGTGGTCGGCGCGCGCCCCACGCCGAAAGGGCCCGAACCGGGCCAAGTGGTGATGATCACCGGGGCGACCATCTCCTCGCGCGCCGTGATCAAGGCCGTGAATCGGACCCTCGAGCGGTGGGAACCGCTGCTCGCGCGCTACGAATCCGGGCTGCGGCGCACGGCCGCTGCGGGCGACGCCGCCCCACGCGTGGCCGCAACCGCGACGCTCCCGCCCGCGAGGAAGAACTGATGCGCGGCGTCCCACCTCCCGAAATCCCGGGCCGGCGTCGCTCCACCGCCACCGAAGACCTCCTCCGCGGCATCTGGAAGGAAAACCCGACGCTCGTCATGCTGCTCGGCATGTGCCCGACGATGGCGATCACCGGCAGCGTCCGGAACTCGATCGCGATGGGCGTCACCACCGCGTTCGTCCTGATCCTGTCGAGCATCACCGTCTCCACCGTCCGGAACGTCGTGAGGCACGAGGTCCGCGTCGCGACTTACATCCTGATCATCGCCACCTACGTCCAGCTCGCCGACATCCTGACCGCCGCCCTCATCCCCGACGCCCACAAGGCGCTGGGTGCCTTCATCCCGCTGATCGTCGGCAACTGCCTGCTGCTGGGGCGGCAGGAAGCCTTCTCGTCGCGCAACACCGTCTGGCGCTCGGCGCTGGACGGGATCGGGATGAGCGCCGGCTTCACGTTAGGGCTCACGACCGTCGGCACCATCCGCGAGATACTCGGCGGCGGCACCTGGCTCGGCATCCGCGTCTTGCCCGCCGCCTTCGAGCCCTGGGTGATCATGAAGCTCCCGCCGGGCGGATTCTTCGGCTTCGGGCTCGTCCTGCTCGCCCTCGCCTGGTACTACGACCTGAAGAAGCGACGCGCCGCCGTCCAGGCCGCGATCGCCACCGTCACCGCGCCCGCGCGGGAACGCGCGCCGGCGCTGGAGCGCGCCCGATGATCAAGACCCACGTCGGCATCCTCCTCTCGGCGATGCTGGTGAACAACTTCACCCTGGTGATGTTCCTGGGGCTCTGCTCCTTCCTCGGCGTGACCAACAAAGTCTCCACCGCCGTGCGACTCGGCCTCGCCGACACCTTCGTCCTGCTCATCACGTCGATCTCGGCGTCGATCCTCAACCGGTGGGTGCTCAATTCGGCGCCGTACCTCCGGATCGTCGCCTTCATCATCGTGATCGCCTCGATGGTCCAGATCACCGAGATGGCGATCCGGAAGTGGAGCCCCACCCTCTTCCGCGAGCTGGGGATCTACCTGCCGCTGATCACCACCAACTGCGCCATTCTCGCCCTCGCGATCTTCCAGACCAATCGCGGCTACACCTTCGGCGAGGGTCTGACCTTCGCCGTCGGCGCCGGACTGGGCCTGACCCTCGCCCTGACGCTGATGGCGTCGGTGCGCGAAAAGCTCGAGGTCGCCGACGTCCCCGCCATCGCGCGCGGCACGGCGATCGTCCTGATCATCGCCAGCGGGCTCTCGATGGCCTTCATGGGCTTCGCGGGCCTGATGAGCGGATCGTGACCACCCCCGGAGGTTCCGCCATGTCCACCTCACGCCAGCCCTCGCTCCTCGAGCACCAGCTCGGCCGGCGCGAGTTCCTCGCGTTCGGCGTCGGCGCGTTTACCATCGCCGGACTCCCGCTGGCGCTCTCCCGCCGTGAGCGGTACCCAGGCCCCGTGCACCGCACGCTGCCGATCATGGGAACGGTAGCCAACTTCGCGGTGGTGCACCGTGACCCTCGTGAGGCGCACGCCGCGATCGACGCCGCCATGGCCGAGCTGCAGCGGGTGGAGCGGCTGATGACCCGGTTCACCGACACGTCCGACATCGGGCGCGCCAACCTGGGCGCCGCGCGCGACGGCGTGATCGTCTCGGCCGAGACGGCGATGGTGGTGGCCGAGTCGCTTCGCTGGTCCGCCGCGACGAACGGGACCTATGATCCGGCGGTCGGCGGAATGGTGCGCCTCTGGGATGTGATCAACCGGCACGAGCCCCCGCCCGCGGAGAACACCGCGCGCCTCGCCGGCCGGCAGCTCCATCTGGCGGTGGACGTCGGCACGCGGTTCGGCTCCCCCGCCCTGCGCTACCACGACCCGGACGTGGTGCTCGACCTCGGCTCCATCGCCAAGGGGTACGCCGTCGACCGGGCGGTACTCGTGCTGCGGCAGCACGGCATCGAGAAGGCGGTGGTCGTCGTGGGCGGCGACCTCTACGCCCTGGGCTCCGCCGCTGACGACACACCCTGGCGGATCGGCGTCCAGGATCCGAACGACGACCGGCAGCTCGCCGGCGAGTTCGACGTCACCGACGGCGCGGTGGCCACCGCCGGTACCTACCGGCGCTACTTCCGGTATCGGGGCGAGCGCTACCACCACCTGATGGATCCCATGACCGCCGCGCCGCGTCGTACCGCGGTCCAGAGCTTCACCGTCCGCGCCGACAGCTGCATGCACGCCGACGTCGCCGCCACGGCCCTCTTCAGCCGGTCGATCGCGGACGCGAACCGCGCCCTGTCCCACCTCGCGCCGGGGGCGTCCGTCGCCAGCCGGTTGTGACACTCATGCCCGTGCAGTCCACCGCGCGCCTTCTCGTCAGGCGCGCAGAGAAGGAGGTCGAGATGCGAACCATCAAGGCGTATTGCGGTGCCCGCGACCAGGAAGTCCACCTGGTGCTCACCGACCAGCCGGGCGCCGAGGGGCACGCGACTATTCACGACGCCGAGGTCGTCTGTCTCGAGATCGGCGAGCAGTGCACCGGGAGCTTGTGTCCGATCGGGGCGGCGCCGGCGGCGGTGATGGCGTCGCGGCTGGTGCGGAACGGGCTGGCGGGCCCCGAGCGCCCGCGGGTACGGGCCATCTGCGACGGCTGTGACCGGGTCACCGAGTACATCGCGATCGACCGCAGTTATGCGACCTGCCCGGAGTGTGGAACCACCGTGGAGCGGCTGACGCTGTCGCTGGCGCCGGCTGCAACCACCCCGACTGATCACCGAATGCCGAGTACCTGACTCATCAGCGTTACAAGGAGTTCTTGTGCGTACACGCTTCTTTCTCGCTCCGGCGGTCGCCGCGGCCGTGATCGCGGCCTGCAATTCGTCGGGCGTCATTGGACCGTCGAATCAGCTTCAGGTCACGAACGCCGCGGACGATTTCCAGTTCCAGGTGAGCAAGCTCGCGAAGGTCAGCCAGACGCTGCAATACACGTGGACCAACACCGGCGACAGCGCCAACGTCAACCAGGCCTCGGCGCTCACCGCCGGTGCGGCTACGCTGACCATTCGGGACCCGGCTGCCACCGTGGTCTACCAGGCGGACCTGACGAAGAACGGCACCTTTCACACCGCAAAGGCGACGACCGGTGCCTGGACGATCGAGGTCAACCTCGCCAACGTGAACGGTGTGGTGAACTTCCGGGTGCAGAAGGCGCCGTAGTCAGGCCGCGGCGCGCTCAACCGGGGCGCGCGCCTCCCGCAGCCGACACGCGACCACCAGCCCCGAGACAACCGTGAGCAGGCCGATGCTGTTGATCGCGACCGGGCTCCCGAAGAGATCGGTGAGCGCGCCCGCCAGCAGCGCACCGACTACGTAGCCCAGGTCGCGCCAGAGCCGGTACACCCCGACCGCGGTGCCGCGCCAGCCTGGATGCGCGATGTCGCCGACCGCCGCCAGCAGCGTCGGATACACCGCCGCCGTGCCCACGCCGAGCATAACGAGCGCGACGGCCCACGCCCCGAATCCGCGCACGACGGTCATCGCGATGAGCGCGACACCCTGCAGGAGCATGCCGGCCACGATGAATCGCTTCCGCCCCCACCGGTCGCTCATCGCGCCGGTGCCCAGCTGACAGATGCCCCACGTTACGGGATAGATCGCCGCCAGCACGCTCGTCTCGCGCAGCGTCAGGCCCGATTGCGTGAACAGCAGCGGAAACACGCCCCACGCGAGTCCATCGTTGAGGTTGTTCACCAGGCCAGCCTGGCTGATGCTGAACAGGCTGCGATCGGACCAGATCGATCGCCGCAGCACGGCCACCAGGGTCGGTCGATCCCCGTGAGGCAGTTTGGTCTCTCCCGATTCGACGCCGGCGTGCGCGGCCGTTTCACGCACGAACAGCGACAGCGCCAGACCACACATCGCGACGGCCATCCCGACCGAGGCGGCAGCCGGCCGCAGTCCGTAGTGCGCGGCCAGGTACCCGCTGCCGAGTCCGGCGGCGCCCACCGCCACGTAGCCCGCGAATTCGTTGAGACCCATCGCGAGTCCGCGCCGGCGCGGTCCGACGAGGTCGATCTTCATGATCACCGTCGCGGACCACGCCAGCCCCTGATTGACGCCGAGCAGCGCGTTGGCGGCGACGATCCACGCCCAGCTCGGCGCGTACAGGATCAGCAATGGGACCGGCAGTCCCACCAGCCAGCCGGCAAGCAGCGTCGAGCGGCGCCTGCCGCGATCGGCCAGCCAGCCGGCGCCGAGGTTGGTGAGTGCCTTCGACAGGCCGAAGGCCAGGATGAAGGACAGGACCGCCGTCGTCGACGCGATCCGGAACTCGTCGCGGGCGATGAGCGGCACAACCGCGCGCTCGAGCCCGACCATCGCCCCCACGAACGCGTTCACGACCACCAGCAGCGCGAACTGCCGCCAGTTGGCGCGCAGTCCAAGCGCGATGGCAGGGATCACCCGCCCGTCTCCACGGGAAGTCCGGCCGCCTTCCAGTCCGGCAGGCCCTCTTCGGCCCGTCGCGCCCGGTACCCCTTCTGCCGCAGCATCGTCACCGCCTCGAGCGAGTACAGGCAGTACCGCCCGCGACAGTACGCGATGACTTCCTGTCCTTTCGGGATTTCGCGCAGGCGCTTCCGGAGCTCGGCCACGGGCACCGACAGCGCCCCGGGGATGTGCGCGGTGTCGTACTCCTCCGCGGGACGGACATCGACGAGCGTGACGTCTCCGTCGCGCGTCATCCGGCGGAGATCCTTGAGGGTGACGGGCTCGAACTCGTCGTGTCCGTCCAGGTGGAGATGTGCGGCCTGCTGGACTTCGGGCAGGCGGCGATGCCCCATGTCCTGGAGGGCGCGCAGCAGCCGGAATACGGTCTCGTCGGCCAGCCGGTAATAGACGTAGGTGCCCTGGCGGCGCGTCTCCACCAGCCGCGCCTGCCGGAGCACCCGGAGGTGTGCGCTGGTGTTCTTGACCGGCGTGGCGATCTGGTCGGCGAGCTGCTCGACGGTGCGCTCGCTCTGGCTGAGGAGGTCGAGCAGCTCGATGCGTTTGGGGCTCGACAGCGTGTGCCCGATCCGCGCGAACTGTTCGTAGAGGGTGTCCTTGAACTTCCGGTGTCGGCTCATCGCATTCAGGCCTCATGGCGCATCCACCGCATCCCGTGTCGACGGGCCGGACCGATGCGCCCGAAAGTCGGGCTTGACAGGCTATTCTATTAATCCATAGAATATAGGCACAACAGGTGCCCGTCAAGGCCGGTGGCATGGCCACCGGACCGACCCGACAGCGGAGGCTGGGATGACCGACGTGAACGCACAAATACCCCTCGCCGCCGGACCGATCGCGGGCCTCGACGTGACGGCGCTCCGCCGCGAGATCCAGGTGGAGTACGCGCTGGTCGCCGAGGAGCCGGAGCGGGGATTCCATTTCCACACGGGCCGACCGCTCGCCCGCCTCCTCGGCTACCACGACGCCTGGCTGGAAGGCATTCCCGAGAGCGCCATCGAGTCGCTCGCCGGCACGGGCAATCCGTTCGCGATCGATCCGTTGCGGCCCCGCGAGCGCGTGGTTGATGTCGGGTGCGGCGCCGGCATCGACAGCCTGATCGCGGGGCGGATGGTCGGGCCGGGCGGCGCGGTAATCGGCGTGGACATGACGCCGCAAATGCTCGGGAAGGCGCGCGCCGGCGCCCGGGCCATGGACGCACGCAACGTGGAGTTCCGGCAGGGCTACGCGGAGTCGCTCCCCGTCGACGACGGGTGGGCCGACGTCGTGATCTCCAATGGCGTCATGAACCTGTTCCCCGACAAGACCGCGGGCCTCCGCGAAATGGCGCGCGTCCTCGCCCCCGGCGGCCGGCTGCAGATCGGGGACATCCTGGTCGAGAAGACCGTTTCCGCGAAGGACAAGCGCGACATCAATCTCTGGAAGGGGTGAATCGCCGGCGCTCTGCTGGAGGCAGAGCTGCACGCCACGGTCGTGGCGGCCGGGTTCGTGGGATTCGAGATCACCTGGCGCGCCGACGTGTTCGCGGGAGCGCCGCAGTCGTCGAGCGCGGCCCAGTTCGGCACGGTGGGGATCAACTTCCGGGCGCGGAAGGCGCGCGATGACGCCGAATGGGCCGAGGCCCTGGCCGCGTTGAGCTGCGCGGTGCAGTAGGCTCATCCCCTCCGGCATTCCGCGCGAGACGCCTGCGTTCACCAACCAGGCATGGCGGCACAGACTCCCGCGCCGTGCAAGCACGCATCCGGCGCGACCGCGTCGCGCGAGAGGCACCTGTATTGATGTGCGGCAATCGCGAAGGAGTCAGTAGGGGGAACGCCGACCTCCGTAGGCCTTTTCCTGCTTGCCAAATCACAACCGAACTTCGGTCAGGTGCGTCGTTGTTAGGTACTGATCCAGTCACGCGTCGAAAATGCGCTTCGCACAGGACTGGCGCCGCGGTCCCGGCGGGCGTACTGTAGCGCCTCCACGCCCCAGTCTCCGGAGGAGCCTCATGAAATCGTACCAGTCAGCGGCCCTGCTCTCAATTCTTGCCGTCGCCGCCGCGTGCGCCCCAACGCCGCCCGCGCCGCCGGATGCCGCCGCGATCCGCGCTGCGCTCACCGCGCAGGTGGAGAAGTTCCTGCCGGCCATGCAGAAAAAGGACGTGGCGACAATCGCTGCGTTGTTTACCGACGACGCCACCTGGGTCCTGCCGGACGCCTCCACGTTCAAGGGCCGGGCCGAGATCGAGAAGGGCGGCAAGGCGTTCATCGAGTCGTACGAGTCAGTAACACCCGGCACGATGACCATCGACCGGCTCGTCGTCATCAGTGACTCGGCAGCACTCACGTTCTCGCGCGGAACGTACAGCATCACGATGAAAGGCAAGAAGAAGGTGGAGAACCATGCGAACCCCTTCGCGGACTACTGGCAGAAGGGCGCCGACGGCGTGTGGCGCATCGCGTACGAGGTCAACGCGGATGGAATCGTGCCGGACGCGCCAGCGGCAAAGCCGTAGTCGCCATCCGACGCCAACCAGATCGCGCACCGGTCTCCGCGCGGAAGGGCGCTACCGGGACCGGAGCAGGCGCGTCAGCGTGCGGTCCAGCGCCGCGGCGAACGCATGCCTGGCGCGAGCGTCATACGGGGGAGGTCCTCCGGTCACCGCCCCGGTCATCCGGAGCCGATCCATGAAGTCCCGGACCGAGAGGCGTTCGCCGATGGTCTCGGCCGTGTGCTCGTCGCCGCGGGGATCGAGGACGGCGATGCCTCTGGGAACGAGCAGAGCCGCGAGTGGGATGTCCTGAGTGACCACCAGGTCGCCGGGCTCGGCCTGGTCCGCGATGTACTGGTCCGCCACGTCCGGACCGCCATCGACCCGGACGGCGGTAACCAGCGGGTTGCCGGCGGGGAGTTGCAGCCGCTGGTTGGCGACCAGAACCGTGGCCACGTCGAGGCGCGTGGCCGCGCGGAAGACGAGCTCCTTCACGTCTCGCGGTGCGGCGTCCGCATCAATCCAGATTTTCAGAAGGGCTCCGCAATGGCCGGGGGGACCGATGTTGTGTTCATGCCGAAACGTTTCAGGACTCGTTGAGCAGTCAGGCCGGACCGGCCGGGCGCCTCACGACCCGCCGGCCTATCCCTGTTCGAAGATCAGGCAAGTCGTGCTCGCGTGCGCGTACAACTTGCCGTCCGGACCCACCAGCCTTGCCTCGGCGGTGGCCACCTGGCGGCCCGGGTGGACCACCTGCCCCTCGGCCCTGACGAGCGGCACGGCGTCGGTCAGGGGGCGCACCATGTTGAGCTTGATCTCCAGCGTCGTGTAACCCTTCCCGGCCGGCAGCGTCGAGTGCACCGCGCACCCCATCGCCGAATCGAGCACCGTGGCGAACCAGCCGCCGTGGACGATGCCCATCGGGTTGTAATGCCGGGGCCGAGGCCAGCCCTGGAAGACGGCCTCACCGGACGCGACGGAGATCAGCAGGATGTCCAGCGTTTCGGCGATCGGCGGCGGCGGGAGCTGGCCAGCGAGCATCGCCGCAAGGACCTCCAGTCCCGTGAGGCCCGCGAGCTGTTCGGGACGCGAGACGCCGAACGGGGCCAGGCGCGCGCGTATCGCGTCCTCTTCCGCGCGCCAGCGAGCCAGCGTCTCCCCGGCGCTCACCGCGGAATCACCGGCAGCGTCACGTGTGAGGCGTGCGCCGCGTCGTGCACCAGCCGCTGGTGCGCCACCACGAACGTGCTGTCCCGCTCGTTGTTCCCGCCGGTGTTCAGGTTCCGGTCGTACTTCGGGAAGAGCGCCGACGACACGCTCACCCGCAGCCGATGGCCCGCCGGGAACACGCGCGACGTGAACCAGAGGTCGATGTCGTAGCGCTCGACCTTGCCGGGCGTGAGCAGCTCTTCCTTGTCGAGTCCCTTCCGGAACCGGGCCCGTGCCACCCCGTCCTGCACCCGCTCGGCGTGCCCATCGGGGAAGACGTCGAGCAACATGATGTTCCAGTCCGTGTCCTTCGCGTCGGTCGCCGCCCACAGGGTGGCCGACATCGGCCCGGTCACCTCGATCGGCCTCGCCAGCGGCTTCGACGTGAACACCAGCGCGTCCTGTCGTGAGGCATTGAGCGCGGTGAAGTCCTCGTTGAGCGATGTCTCCAGCTCCCGCGAGTCGATCAGGTACGGCGTCGGGTCGGCCGGATTGTACGTGAACGCGTCGGACGCCGCCCCCGCCGCTCCCCCACCGCTCGGCGGCACGGTGTCGAGCAGGCCGTCGCCGGCGCTGGTGCTCGCGTGCCCGCCGGACCACAGGTACCAGTTCGTGGGCACCGCGCTCGCCAGCGGCCACGCCGCTTCCTTCCGCCACGTGTTGTCGCCGAGGACGAAGAGGTCCACCGGCGGCTCGCGGTCGACGCCGTTGTCCCTTCCCAGGAGATAGTGATCGAACCAGCGCAACTGCAGCCGCCGCGTCTCGACGCGCGACTGCGGCCCGAACTCTCCGGCCACGTAGTCGACGCCCTTGTGCGCCCCGGGGCCCATCACCAGCCGCATGAACGGATGCCCCGCCACCGTGTTCAGCGCGTTGGTATAGTCGATCGGTCCGCGCGAGTCATCGTACCAGCCCGAAATCTGCAGCACTGGCGCCCGCACCCTCGCGATGTTCGTGGTCACCGCGTGCGCGCGCCAGTACGCATCGAGCGTCGGATGCGCGATCCACCGGTCCCACAGCTTCACGTTTCCGCAGCCGAGCTGTTGGGGGAGGTCGCTCAGCGGCAGGTGCGTGAGCGCCGAGCCAATGTCGAGGTCGCTGATGTTCTGCAGCGTGCGCGCACGCATGAGGCAGGCCCACGCGACATTGATCGGCGAGAACACCATGTCCTCGTACGGCACGATGCGCCACGGATCGCCCGTGGCCGCCGACGGCGCGAGCGCGGCGAGGTGCGGCGGCGCGCTCACCGCCGCGTACCACGCCAGCCGCCCCTCGTCCGAGTGCCCGATCAGTCCCACCTTTCCGTTGGCGCCGGCAAGCCGCGCCGCCCACTCGACAGCATCGTAACCGTCGCGGACGTCAGCGTCGTAGTCGCCGAAGTCGTTCCCGTCGGAGACGTCCCGGCCGCGCACGTGCTGCGCGACGAAGATGTAGCCGCGCGACGCCCACCACCGGCCCGCCGGGTGGAGGATGCGCGTGTACGGCGTGCGTTGGAGGACCACCCCGAACGGCCCCTTCCCCACGGGACGCGCGATGTAGCTCGCCAGCCGCGCGCCATCTCGCGTCCTCATGAAGACCAGCGTGTCCTCGGTGACCGCGTACTGCGAGTCGGACACCGCGCCCGGCCAGAGATCATACGGCTTCTCGACGGCGAACGGCGCACTGCGCCTCACGAGTCGCACCCGCCGGCCGGCGGGCTTGCCGTCGGCGTAGAGCGCCCCGCTCAACGTGTCCCCGTGCCACGTGGCGCGCAGCATCCGGTCGCCGCCGGCCCCGCCCGCCGAGCTCAGGACCAGCGTGTCGCCGTGCGTCTCGACCTTCGCGACCTCGAGAATCGGCTCGCCCGTTCGCTGCCGGATCGCGCCCGCGTTCCCCGAGTCGGCGCCGGCGAAGTGCGCGAACCCCATCCGCCGCCACCCCTCGAAGCCCGGGAGGGTCGTGGAGCCGCGCGCGAAGTACGCGTCCCAGTCGCCGGCGAGCGTGCGCGGGCCGGCGGCGGGCGCGCGCGAGTCGCCGCCCGACCGGCACGCCGCGGCAGCCTGAACCATCGCGACGGCGACGAGAAACGCCTGGCGCGCGCGCCGGCCGCGTGTGGCTGCAAAGTGAATGTGGTGCATGCCGGGAATCTACTCGATACACGCTACGCAACGCCTCCCCTCCGGCGCTGCGACGGCGTATGTTGCCGCCTGTTCCGCCGGCCAACCAATTTCAACCATGCGCATCAGCGACATGAACTGGGTGCAGGTGGAGGAATACCTGCGTCGCGACGACCGGGCCGTGCTGCCGCTCGGCAGCACGGAGCAGCACAGCCACCTGCGCCTCACGGTGGACTGCATTCTCCCCGAGCGCGTCGCCGCCGACGCCGCCGAGCCGCTCGGCGTCCCGGTGTTCCCGGTGGTGGCGTACGGCGTCACCCCGTACTTCCGCGAGTTTCCGGGGACGATCTCGCTCCGCGTGGAGACGCACCTCCGGGTCGTGCGCGACATCCTCGATAGCCTGGCGCACAGCGGCTTCCGCCGCATCCTGATCGTCAACGGCCACGGCGGCAACAGCGCCGTGCAGCAGTTCCTCCCGGAGTGGACCGCCGATCACCCCGACTGCCGCGTCCTCTTCCACAACTGGTGGAACGCGCCGAAGACGTGGGCCAGGGTGCAGGAGATCGATCCGGTCGCGTCGCACGGGTCGTGGATGGAGAACTTCCCCTGGACGCGGCTGCCGGGCGTTGAGCTCCCCACCACGCAGCGACAGATGGTCGACCTCGCCACGGTGCGCGCCCTCGATCCGGTTGCCCTGCGCGCCTACATCGGCGACGGCAACTATGGGGGCCTCTATCAGCGGCCCGACAGCGACCTGCTCGCCCTCTGGCAGGTGGCGGTCGAGGAGACGCGCGAGCTCCTCACGGGCTCGTGGGGCAAGGCGTCATGAGAGCGCGCGTCACGACGCGATGTCTCGTCCGGGGCCCCTCCGCGCAATGACCTTCGACTTCCGCGGCAGGACGGCGATCGTCACCGGCGCGGCGCACGGCTTCGGGCGCGCGATCAGCCTCGCCTTCGCCTCACGAGGCGCGGCCGTCTGGGCCTGCGACGTGATCGACGATGAGCTGCGCGAGACCGAGCGCCTCTGCCGCGAACGGGCCGCGGCCGCCGCCGGCGTCCCGGCGCCGAAGGCGGGCGCGGCGGGGTCGGGCCCGGCAACCGGGAGCTGCACCACGCGAACGGTCGACATCCGCGACAAGAGCGCCGTCGACCGCTTCGTCGCCGAAGCGGCACGCGCCACCGGCCGCGTCGATATCCTCGTCAACAACGCCGGCGGCGTCCTCGGCCAGGTCGGCCGGCCGCTGGAAGAGATCGCGCCTCACGAGTGGCAGGCCATCTTCGACGTCAACGTGACCGGCGCGTTCTACTGCGCGCAGGCGGTGGCCCCGGGCATGAAGGCGGCGCGATCCGGCCGGATCGTCAACATCTCGAGTGGCGCCGGCCTGGGCATCAGCCTGACCGGCATCCAGGCGTACGCGTCGGCCAAGGCGGCGCAGATCGGCCTCACGCGGCAGCTCGCCCACGAGCTGGGCCCGTGGGGGATCACCGTCAACAACATCGCGCCGGGCTTCGTGCGCTCCAACCCGGCCACCGAGCGGCAGTGGGAGTCGTACGGCGCCGAGGGGCAGCAGGCATTGATCGAACGGATCGCCCTCCGGCGGCTCGGCACGGCTGAAGACATCGCCAACGCCGTCGTCTTCTTCGCGTCCGACGAAGCCAACTGGATCACCGGCCAGGTCCTCTCGGTCGACGGAGGGAAGTGATGGCGCCTCCGGTGCCGGCGCCCCCGCCACCACCCGACGATCGCGTCCTCGCTCACCTGCGCGGGAGCCACGAACGCATCCTCGGCGAGCTGGTCGAGTTCTCGTCCATTCCCAGCGTCAGCACCGATCCCGCCCACGCCGCGGACATGGGCCGAGCCTCACGGTGGGTCGCCGCCAGGCTCGCCGCCGCGGGCCCCCTCGCGGTCCGAACGATCGCCACGCCGGGCAACCCCGTCATCTACGGCGAGTGGCTCGGCGCACCGGGCAGGCTGACGGTAATCGTC
The DNA here is from genome assembly GCA_041483735.1 of Gemmatimonadaceae bacterium. Taxonomy (GTDB): domain Bacteria; phylum Gemmatimonadota; class Gemmatimonadetes; order Gemmatimonadales; family Gemmatimonadaceae; genus JBGPGH01. Next base: position 27,513 of record JBGPGH010000032.1, read on the forward strand.
TACGGGCACTACGACGTGCAGCCGGAAGATCCGCTGGAGAAGTGGCAGAGCCCGCCCTTCACGCCCACCCTGCGCGACGGCCGCCTCTATGCGCGCGGCGTCTCCGACGACAAGGGTCCGATGCTGATCCCGATCAAAGTCGCCGAGTCGTACTTCGCGGTGACCGGCGCCCTGCCGATCAACGTGAAGTTCATGCTCGAGGGAGAGGAGGAGATCGGCAGCCGCAACCTCGACGCGTTCATCCGCGATCACAAGGCGCTCCTCGCCGCCGACGTCGTCCTCTCGGCCGACGGCGCGATGTGGCGCATCGACGAGCCATCGCTGACCGTGTCGAGCCGCGGGCTGGCCGGGCTCGAGCTGACGCTGACGGCCGCGAAGAAAGACCTGCACTCGGGGCGGCACGGCGGCGCGGTCGCGAATCCCCTGCACGCGCTGGCGAGCCTGATCGCGACCCTGCACGCGCCCAATGGGCGCGTGGCCGTAGCAGGGTTCTATGACAAGGTTCGTGAGCTGCCGCCTGACGAGCGCGCGGCCATCGCCGCCCTGCCCTTCGACGAGGCGGCGTACCTCGCGCAGGTCGGCGCGCCGGAGGCGTTCGGCGAGGCGGGCTATACCACGCTCGAGCGCCAGTGGACGCGCCCCACTGTCGAAGTCAACGGGATGTGGGGCGGCTACCAAGGGCCGGGACAGAAGACCGTGATCCCCTGCGAGGCGCACGCCACAATCACCTGCCGCCTGGTGTCCGACCAGGACCCCGATGAGGTGCTGGCACTCGTGAGGCGCCACCTCGAGGCCCATGTCCCGCCGGGGGCCCGGCTGTCCATCTCCCCGGCGGACCATGGCGCGCGCCCGGCCCACATCTCCGCCGACCACTTCGCGCTGAAGGCGGCCGGCGAAGCGCTCCATGCCGTCTACGGCGTGCGGCCGCTGGTCGTGCGGATGGGCGGCACGGTGCCGATCTCGGAGCTCTTCCAGCGGCACATGAACCTCGACACCGTGTTCTTCTCCTTCTCCACCGCCGACGAGGACTACCACGCCCCCAACGAGTTCTTCCGCGTCCACCGGCTGCACGAGGGGCTCGAAGCGTGGGCGCGGCTCTGGGAGCTGCTCGGCGGGGTCAGCACTCCCGCCTGAGCCCCTAATCGCTTCCGGACAAGGTGGAAGCCTGCCGGCAGGTTCGATGCAACGCCGCGCGGAGCGCCGGCCCGGCAGGGAGTCGGAGAGCAAGCCACGCCCGCCCGAACCGAAGGTGGCGGAGATCGCTCCCGACGCCCTGCTCGCCGGACCATCAGCCTAGAACGGGCAATTCCCCGGCGCCGGCACGTCGATGCGCGGCGTCGCTCCAGCCGCCAGCAGCTGCATCGCGGTGAATTCGGCATTCACCGTGCCCTCGTTCCGCGCGATGTGCACGTCGCCGCTTGTCTCGAAAACTACCGTGCCCGCGGGGTGGACCGTCGGCTGGCAGTGCGGATCGTTCGCCTCGTAGAACGTCAGCGCGCCCGACTTGATCAGCACGATGACAAGGCCGGGATGGCCGTGCCACCCGGTGTTTCCACCCGGCGCGATGACGCTGGTCGACATTCTGACGTCGGTGTTTTCACGCGCCCTGAGGTCCACCTCATAGTGGTTGAACAGCGACTGCACGCGAATCACGCCGGCGTTCGCGCTGCCGAGCTGCGTCGTGGTGACGCCGGAGGCCAGCGTGAACTCGGGTTTGTCGCCCCGGGGAGGGGCATCGGGCCGCGTCACCCTGGCGGGTCCGTCGCAGGCCGCGAGCCCCAGCGCCCCCGTGGCGGCCATCGCGTACACAGCGCGGCGAAGGGCTGCCGCTCCGCTCCGATCACCAAGCGTGGACGCCTGGCTCTTCTCTCCCCGGTGGGGGATGTGGCTCCAGTTCGTGAGCATGGCTGGTTCCTCCGGAAGTGGGACGCTCGGCGGGCGAACCCCGCCGGGCAGTGGATTGCCTCGCCGTTCCGGCAGACGCATGTTTCCCGGCACTGCCCGCCAGCCGCCGGCCCGGTATTGGGTAACACAAGGAAACGGATGAAAACCCGACATCGCGCCGTGGCCGTGGCGAGGGTGGACACCCGGACGGTCATCGAGGACGATGTGGGCCGTGACGCACAATGACGTCCTGGACGAGCTGAGGGGCGGACAGCGCGAGGCGCTCGATCGGCTCCTGCCGCTCGTCTACGATGAGCTCCGCGCCATCGCGCACCGACAGTTGTCCAGGGTCGCGCCGGGCGGCACGCTCGTGACCACCGCGTTGGTCCACGAGGCCTACCTCAAGCTCGTCGACCAGTCCAGGGCGCGGTGGCGGGACCGGGCGCACTTCTTCGCGCTCGCGTCGGTCGCGATGCGCCACATCCTCGTGAACCGGGCACGGGCGCGGGGGGCGAGCAAACGCGGCGGCGAGCGCCGCCGCATCACCCTCGAGGACGAGATGGTCCCGGCCGATCACCAGGCCGCGTCGCTGCTCGACATTGATGATGCCCTCGACCGCCTGGCGGCGATCGAGCCGCGGCTGGCGCGCGTGGTGGAATGCCGGTTCTACGGCGGCCTCTCCGAAGAGGAGACGGCCGAGGCGCTGGGGGTGACCGTCCGAACCGTCCAGCGCGACTGGGCCAAGGCGCGGATGCTGCTGCGCCACGCCCTAGGGAAACTCTGAATAAGTGAAGTACTGGAACGGGGGGCAGCCGGGTGGTGCGGAATAGGGGCGTGACGAGCGATCGCCTCCGTCTCTGCTTGCCGCAGCGCCCGATTTCGGCGCCTCGCCCGCGGTGGTTCTCA
>JBGPGH010000033.1:0-30089 GCA_041483735.1 Gemmatimonadaceae bacterium
GCGGGTAGTGACCGAATGAGGAACGAGGAACGAGGAACGAGGAGACGTACCGGTTTGTCTCCTGGTTCCTCGTTCCTCGTTCGTTACTTCAGTCTCTTCAGCATCGCCGCTTCCCTGATCTGCTCGATCAGTTCGCGCTCGATCGCCATGGCGTCGAGCGGGAGGAGCATCTCGGCGAGTTCCAGGTCCTCGTTGATGTCGTGCCCCAGGCGCTGGTAGAGGCCGGCCACCAGCTCGAGCGTCTTGGTCACCTCTTCTTCCATCCGCAGGTTCACCTGGAGGGTGACTTCCTCGCGCAGCTCGGCGATGGCCGATTCGCGGTTCTGCGCCATCAGGACGAAGATCGAGAGGAAGATCGCCTCCAGCGAGACAACCATCGTCAGCAGCCCGAACGGGAACGGGTCGAACGCGGGGAGTCCGAGCAGCCCCGTGTTCCACGCCATCCAGGCGAGGAACCAGACGGCGTGGCTGACGAGGAAGGGCGTCCGGCTGGCGAGGTTGTTGAGCCGGTTGGCGATGCGCTCGGTGCGGGTGAAGTCGGCGGCGTGCTGCGCCTTGATGGAGCGGAAGGCGCGCTTGGTGCCGATCAGCCGTGACCGGCGCTGCTCGCGGGTGCTCGAGCGGCGCGGGGGTGGTGCCGAGGGCCGGCCGTCGGGGGGCGGGGTGGTGGGTTCCATGCGGCAGAATAGAACCGGGCCTTCCGCCGCCGCAAGATCGAGCCGGCCGGCGCGATCTGGGTCGACGCTACGGCTTCTTCGTGCTGTCGGGCCTGGTGGGGATCCGCGCCGCCGCGGCCGCGGCGACCGAGTCGGCGCGCACCCGGGCCGCGGTGATCGAGTCGGCGCGCCGGCGCAGCGACGCCAGCTGGGCCGCCGAGTCGAGCCGCATCTGGTGCAAGGCACTCGGCGTCGCGAACACGGCGTCCACGGTGTCGCCGCCGGCGACATCGATCTTGATCTGCGCCGGGAGGAAGGTGTCGCCCCCACCCTCCACCGAGATCACGTGGGTGCCGGGATCCACCCGCACCAGCACCGGGGTGAACGCCCCGGTGGGGCGGGCGTCGATGCGGGCGCGCGACGTGCCGCCGCGCGTGACGATCCGCACCCACCCGACTTCCTGCACCGGGGCGCGGCGGAAGCCCGGCGCCTCACGACTGGCGGAGCCTTCCAACGAAGTGTCGAGCGGGATCGCCTTGAACACCAGCGTCGTCTCGACTCGCGTCGCCGGCGGCGACGGCGGCAACGCGACGCCGCTCGCGGCGATCGAATCCGCGCCTGCCGAGGTCGCGCCCGCGGCGCCCTGCGCCGTGCTGTCGGGCGCCGCCACGCCGCCGGCACGCGCACTGTCCCCGGGAATGCCTGACGACGGCGTGACGCCAGTGCCCGGCAACGCCGTGCCCGGGGCCGCCTGCCCGCCGGCCGCCTGCATCGGCACGTCGCCCATCAGCGCGCGCCTCACCAGGTGTCCGATCTCCTTCCGCGATCCCGGCGCGCCCAGCGCCGCGACCAGGAGCAGCGCCGCGATCGCCACGAGCCAGATCCCCTTGCCGCCGGCGCTCTTCGCATCGGCCTTCTCGAACCGCGGCGTGCGCGACGTCTGCGACACCGGCCGTCGCCCCGCCAGCGCTTCGATGAATCCACTCACCGTCGCGAAGCGCTCCGTGGGATCCTTCGACAGCGCGCGTCGGATGGCGGCGTCCACCGTCGCGTCGGTCCCCGGCCGGATCGACGTCAGGTCGGGCATGTCCGCCGAGAGGTGCATCTTGAGCAGGTCCTGGACGCGCACCGTCTCGAACGGGCGGCGGCCGGCCAGCATCTCGAACGCCACCACGCCCAGCGCGTACTGGTCGGCGCGTCCATCGATCTGTTCGCCGCGCCACTGTTCGGGCGACATGTAGCCCGGCGAGCCGATGATCCCGGTGCCCGTGGATCCGGCGCCCCCGGCATCGGTGTTGCCGAGCGCCTTGGCGATGCCGAAGTCGGCGACCATCGCGTGCCCGCTCTCGCCGATGAGGATGTTGGCGGGCTTGATGTCGCGGTGGACGATCCCGTGGCCGTGGGCGTAGTCGAGCGCCGCGGCCACGTCGCGCAGCATCGCGAGCGTATGGTCGAAGTCGAGCTGGCGGTGCTCGTCGATCATGTGCTCGATGCTCCCGCCGCGCACCAGCCGCATGGTGTAGTACGCCACCGACCGCTGCTGCCCGACCGTGAAGATCGGGACGATGTTCGGGTGGTCGAGGCGCGCCGCCATCTTCGCCTCGCGCTCGAAGCGCGCGAAGGCATCGGGCGACAGGATCGGATCGAGCGCCAGGACCTTGAGCGCGACCTCGCGGTCGAGGGCCACTTCGCGGGCGCGGAAGACGATCCCCATTCCGCCGCGCCCCAGCAGCTCGAGCAGGCGGTATCCGTCGCCGATTGCGTCCTGCAGCCGCTGGCGGATTTTCTCCGCCTGCTCGGCGTCGCCGCCCCCCGAGATCACCGCGCCGCACTTGGCGCACGCCGTGACCGCCGTCCCCATCGTCGACCCGCAGTTGGGGCAAACGGTGGAGATGCCGGCGGGCGTGGTGACTTCGTCCCACGTCGGGAACGGCGACGATGGATCAGTCATGAAGGCGGAGCGGCGGAACCGGCACGGCGAAACCGGGGGGTTGAGCTCGGAACCGGACTGCGGGGGGCGGACGGACTGTCATCTGAGAGTATCGGCAGGCGGGGTCGGCGGCCAGCGTCGGTACCCCCCGCGTGTCGCTATGCCGGCGAGATGCGGCGGATCGCGACCCGGGCCAGCTCGCGCTCGCGCCAGGTGGGGACGAGTTCCTTCCCCGCGGCAACGCACTTCGACTCGGGGGTCGCGTTCGATGGTGCGCCCATGGAGAGCCACCCGGTCACGCAGCGGGACACGGCGCCCGCCTCTTCGGCCGTGAGCGCGGTGGCGGACGGGCCGGCGGTCGCGGCGGCGACGGCGGCGCTGGCGCGCGGCGTGGCGCCCAGCAGAGGGGCCAGGGCTTCGCGAGCCGATCTCCGGTGCACTTCGGTGCGCGCCTTGACGGTGTTCTGCCGGGCGTCGCCCCGGTAGAGGGAATGCACCGCCATCTCGACGTCCTTCACGAGCTTGTCGAGGATGCCGTCGAGGTAGTCGTCCGCCGTTGCCATGGCCCATCTCCGCTGGGTGGTGCGAGCGCGCAAGGCTCTTGGAGTAGGACGGGTTGGCTCTGGGGGGGGTCACTGGGGGGAGGGAGGGAGGAAGGGAGGGAGGGTGGGAGGAGGGAGGGAGGAGGGCGGAGGGAGGGAGGAGGGCGGAGGGAGGAAGGAGGGCGGAGGGAGGGGTCTCCCTCCCTCATGAAGTTCCCACGTCCATATCCCTGGTCTGTTCCCAAGACGCTCCTCGCGTCCGTTTCCCACGTCCGAGTTGCTTTCCCGGCGTCCCCTGCACGACATTTCGGGCCGGACTTCAGTCAGCCAGAGGAGCGTGTATGGCACATCCATTGTCTTCGGCATCCAGGGCGATCGCGGGGCTCGCGGTGGTGGCGGCCGCGGGGGTCGCGGCGGCGCAGCAGCCCGCGCCGCCGGCGCCGGCGTTCGTCATTCCGCCAGGCGTGCCCGAGGTGGGCACGATGGCGCCGGACTTCACCCTGCCCGGCATCTCGAAGTACGGCATCCTCCGCGACTCGATCCGGCTGTCGAGCTTCCGCGGCCAGACGGTGGTGGTCGCTTTCTTTCCCAAGGCGCGGACCAAGGGCTGAACGATCCAAATGGAGGCGTACCGTGATCAGTACGCCACGCTCTTCAACAACGGCCGCAAAGTCGTGGTGATCGGGGTCAGCGTCGATCCCGACACGACCCTGGCCTCGTGGGCCCGCGAGTCCGCGTTCCCGGTGCTGTTCGCGAGCGACACCAGCGGCGCGGTGGGGCGGCTCTACGGCGCCTTCCTGGCCAAGGACAAGCTCCACAACCGGTTCCTGTTCGTGATCGACTCCACCGGCAAGGTTGCCTATCGAGCGATCCCGTTCCGGGTACTGGCGCAGCAGTCGTACACCGACCTGACCACGGCCATCCAGACGCTGGTTCCGCCGCCCCCGCCCAAGCCGCCGGGGCAATGACGCGGCGGTGAGCGCCGAGCCGCGGACGCTGCTGCGCGAGATCTTCGGCGCGGCGGTGATGGCGGCCAACCCGCGCCGTTTCGTCGCCGACGAGACGGCGCGGTTGCGTGGCCGGCGGCAGCAGTCATCAGGCGGGCGCGGACCGGCGGCCCTGTGGGTGCTCGCCGTCGGGAAGGCGGCCCACGCGATGGCGGCGGGCGCCGTCGACGGACTGGGTCCGGACGCGGCCCGGCTCGCGGGGGGATTGATCGTCGCGCCCGAGGGCGCCACGCTCCCGCCGCACGCCGCGCTGGTCGTGATGTTGGGAGACCACCCCGTGCCGGCCGCCCATTCGATCGCCGCCGCCAACCGGCTGGGCGAGGTGGCCGGCCGGGTGGGAGATGCCGATGAGGTGCTCGTCCTGCTGTCGGGGGGCGCGTCGAGCCTGGTGGGGGCGCCGGCGGACGACGGGCGGGCCTCGCCGGCCGACCTGGCCGCGCTCCACGCGGTGCTGTTAGGCTCCGGCCTGGCGATCGACGACGTGAACGCGGTCCGCCGCCGCTTCTCGCGCTGGGGAGCCGGCCGGCTGGCGGCGGCCCTGGCGCCGGCCCGGGTGTGGCCAATGTTCCTCTCCGACGTCCCCGGCGACCACCCCGACGTCATCGGCTCGGGCCCGGTCTCTCCCGACCCGTTCACCGCCGGCGATGTGCGGGCCCTGCTCCTCCGTCACGGACTCTGGCCGCAGCTGCCGGCCGCGCTGCAGGACTGGCTGGAGCGGGTGATCCGCGGCGAGCTGCCCGAGACGCCGAAGCGGGGCGCGCCGGCGTTCGCGCGCGTGGAGGCGCCGGTGGTCATGGACCATCGCGCCGCCGTCGAGGGGGCGGCCCAGCGCGCGCGTGAGCTGGGCGTGTCCGCCGTGCACGCACCGGAAGACAGGCCGTTGACCGGTGAGGCGGGCGCGGCCGGCGCGGCAATCGCCGCGGCGGCCGCGGGACGGGCGGCGGGATGCCTCATCCTGGGCGGCGAGACGACGGTGACGCTCCACACCGCCGCCGCGGCCGGCGCCGGCGAGGCGCTGGGTGGCCGGTGCCAGGAGCTGGCGCTGGCGGCGGCGCTGGATCTCGAGCGGACGGCTGCACGGGGCGTGACGATCCTGGCGGCCGGCACCGATGGCCGCGACGGCCCCACCGCCGCCGCCGGCGCGATCGTCGATGCCGGGACCTGCGCGGCGATTCGCCGCGCCGGGCGCGATCCGGCGCGCGATCTGGCGCGCCACGACTCGCATCGCGCGCTGGACGCGGCCGGCGCGCTGCTGCGCACCGGGCTCACCGGGACGAACGTGATGGACCTGGTGGTCGTGCTCTCGACGTAGCGGGGCTGCGGGGGGGCCACGCCGGTTACTGTGAGGAAGATCACGCTTGCGCGCCCCGCCGGATCGTTCATCATTTTGTAATCAAAGTTTCAGGGAACTACGGGTCCGACGCGGGTAGATTGTGTGGAGTCGCGAGCGGGGCCACCGCGTCCGGAGCCCGGGAGCGCGCGACGCATTTCACGAGGTGATCGTATGAAATACACATGGATGGCCGCCGCACTGATCACGCTGGCCGCGTGTGACGGGGGCAAGACGCAGAAGATCAACGAGCTGACGTCGCAGGTCGCGCAGCTGCAGGCGAGCTCGGCGGCGAAGGACAGCGCCGTCCAGGAAGTCGCGGCGCTCACCCAGATGCTGGGCGAGATCAACACCGAGATCTCGGCGGTGGCGGTGAAGAACCCGTCGGCGACGCCGGTGCTGGGCGGCGAGTCGCCGGCCAAGGCGCAGGAACGCGACCGCAAGAACGTCGTGGATCGCGTCCGGTTGCTGGCCGACGCGGTGAAGGCCGGTGAGACGAGGGTGGCGGCGGCGCGGGCGCGCCTGAACGCCATGACCAAGGACAACGCCACGCTCACGACGCAGCTGTCGGGGCTGCAGAGCAGCCTGGACAACCTGAATCAGGTCGTCGAGGGGCAGAAGCAGCAGCTGGCGATGATCACCGCGCAGCTCGACAGCGTGAAGGGCGAGAACGTGCGGGTGGTGGCGGCCAACGGCGTTCTGCAGGACACGGTTCGCGCGATCAGCGACCGCGAGAACACGGTGCACTACGTGATGGGAACCAAGGAAGAGCTGTTGAAGAAGGGCGTGGTGGTGGAGGAGGGCGGCACGCGCTTCCTGTTCATCTTCCCGCGCACGGGCAGGTCGCTGTCGCCGGCGCGCACGATGCCATCCGACGTGTTCGCGACCGCCGACCAGCGCGCGCTGGCCAGCATCCCGCTGCCGAACCCCGCGAAGTACTACAAGCTCGTGTCGCGGCAGGACGCGTCGCTGATCGCGGCCGACTCGGCGCAGAACGGCGCGTTCAAGGGGAAGCTGACGATCAACTCGCCCGACAAGTTCTGGTCGGCGTCGAAGTACCTGATCCTCGTCGAGCAGAACTGAGGCAGTAACGGACGGCCGGCGCAGTCGCCGGCCGTCCGGGCTCCGAACGCGGCGCGGCCGCCCAACCGGGCGGCCGCGCCGTGCATTTCACCCTCCGCGGATGAGCCGCGTCAACTTCGGCTCGGTGGGCGTCGACTCGTTCGTCATCCGGCCGCCGGTTTGGGGGGATCGAGCTTGCGCGCGACCACCACCGACTGGAATCCGCAGGTCTTGTGGGTGCTGTCGCAGAACGGCTTGTTGGCGCTCTGGCCGCAGCGGCAGAGGGAGATGGCGGTGCGGCCGGCGAGGTCGAACGCGGCGCCCGTGCCATCGAGGATCTCGAAGTCGCCCTCGACCCGCAGCGAACCGTTGTCCTTCACCGTGATCCTGGCCGTCACATCTTCCGCCTGGTTGAGGGTGCGCGCCCACGGGTGAAGATGGCCGGCGGGCGGCGGCGGCGGGAAGTCCTGTCAGATTCCTCCCGGTTTCGCCACCTTTCTCTCCCATGTCGAATCCCATCGTCACGATCGGCCTCGTGCAGGAGACCGCGTCCGCGCCGGTGGCGGCGAACGTCGCCACCGCCGTCACCCGGATTCGCGAGGCCGCCGGCCGCGGCGCGCAGATCATCTGCCTGCAGGAGCTCTTTCACGCGCTCTACTTCTGCAAGTCGCACCGGCTGGAGGCGTTCGACCTGGCCGAGCCGATCCCCGGGCCGACGGTGACGACGATGCAGGCGCTGGCGCGCGAGCTGGCGGTGGTGTTGATCGTCCCGGTGTTCGAGCGGCAGGCGGCCGGCGTCTACCGCAACTCGGCGGCGGTGATCGACGCCGACGGCGCGCTGCTCGGCGTGTACCGGAAGATGCACATTCCGCACGACCCGCTCTTCTACGAGAAGTACTACTTCGCGCCCGGCGACGCGTTCGGCGACAAGCGCGCCGAGCGGCATCCCGGCACCGACGGGTTCCGCGTCTGGAAGACTCGTTATGCGGACATCGGCGTGCTGATCTGCTGGGACCAGTGGTATCCCGAGGCGGCCCGGATCACCGCGCTGTTGGGCGCCGAGGTCCTCTTCTACCCCACCGCCATCGGCTGGCACCCCGCCGAGCGCGCCACCTTCGGCGACGCCCAGGTGGAAGCGTGGCGCACCATCCAGCGCGCCCACGCGATCGCCAACGGCGTCTTCGTGGCGTCGCCCAACCGCGTGGGACACGAGGACGAGCCGGGCACCGACGGCCTCGACTTCTTCGGCCACTCCTTCGTCGCCGACCCGTTCGGGCGGGTGATCGCCGAGGCCGGCGACGCGCCGGGCATCGTCCTGGCTGCCTGCGACCGGCGGGCGATCGAGGAGACGCGGCGAAACTGGCCGTTCCTGCGCGACCGCCGGATCGATGCGTATGGCGGGATTCTGAACCGCTATCTCGGATGATGGCAAACGGGAGCGAACGAGGAACGAGGAACGAGGAGACGAGCCCACACCACCTCCTCGTTCCTCATTCCTCGTTCAGAATGCCCGCCGAGTGGGAGCCACACGCCGCCACCTGGATCGCGTGGCCGCACCATCAGCCTGACTGGCCGGGCAAGTTCGAGCCGATCCCGTGGGTGTACGCGGAAATCGTGCGGGCGCTGGCGGGGCACGAGCGCGTGGAGATCCTCTGCCACGATGCCGAAGTGGGCGACGACGCCCGCCGCCGGCTGGAGGCGCACGGCGTGGCGGCCGCTGCCTATCGAGCGCACCTGGTGCCCACCGACCGCGTCTGGACACGCGACTCGGGACCCACCGGCGTGGTCGACGACGCCGGCAAGGTCACGCTGGTCAACTGGCGGTTCACCGCCTGGGCCAAGTACGACAACTTCGCCGCCGATGCCAAGGTGGGCGCCGCGGTGGCCTCGATCGCCGGACTGTCGCGGGTGGAACCGCGTCGCCCGGATACCGGCCAGCCGGTGGTGCTCGAGGGCGGCGCGATCGAGACGAACGGCGCCGGCGTCCTGATGGCCACCGAGGAGTGCCTGCTCTCCACCGTACAGGAGCGCAACCCCGGGCTGGACCGCGACGGCTACGAGCGCGTCTTCCGCGACTGGCTTGGCGTGAGGCAGACGATCTGGCTGGGCGAAGGGTGTGTCGGCGACGACACCCACGGCCACGTCGACGACATCGCGCGATTCGTCGCGCCCGACGTGGTGGTGCTCGCCTACGAAGAGGATCCCTCCGACGAGAACCACCTCCGCTCGGCCGACAACCTCGGCCGGCTTGAGGCCGCCGGCGGCGTCGGGAAGGACGGCGGAGAAACCGGCGGCGCGTTCCGGATCGTGAAGCTGCCTTACCCGCGGCCGGTGATGATGGACGGCCAGCGACTCCCGGCCAGCTACGCCAACTTCTACCTCGCCAACGGCGTGGTGCTGGTGCCGACCTTCAACGACCCGAACGACCGGGTGGCGCTCACGACCCTGGCGAAGTTGATGCCCGACCGGAGGGTGATCGGCATCCATGCCGTGGACCTGGTGTGGGGGATGGGAACCATCCACTGCCTCACGCAGCAGGAGCCGCTGGGCGGGCGGCGGGTGGGCAGCCGGTAGCGGACGCCCTCAATGCCCTGTCGGCACGGACCGCGCTCCGAACCAACGCCTGACGCGGGCGCGGAGCGCGTGCCGCCCGCCACCGCGCACGATCGACCGGAGGCCCGGCACGTCCATGGTGTCGTGGATCGTGGCGTGCGCCGCCGCGCGGCGACAGGGCTCCTTGGCCAGGCAGCGGTCGATCACGGCCGCCAGCTCGCGAGGCGTATCGGAACGGGCGGAACGCAGCGGCGGCGGCGCGGCGGTCGCGTGCTGCACCATCACGGCCTGCACGCTGGCTCCAGTGAACGGCGGCCGGCCCGCCAGCATGGCGAAGCCCACCACGCCCAGCGCGTAGAGATCGCACCGCCAGTCGGCGTGCGGGTCGCCCCACATCTGCTCGGGCGCGGTGAACAGCGGCGTGCCCAGCGGCGGCTGCCCGTCGGGCAGCCGCCGGTCCGGCGAGAGGATGCCGGCCACCCCGAAGTCCGTGAGCACCGCGCGCCCCGACTCGGCGTCGAGGAGGATGTTCTCGGGCTTCACGTCGCGATGAATGACGCCGCGCCGGTGGGCGTAGTCGAGCCCCTCGGCGATGTCGGCGAGGATCCCGGCCGCATCGGCCACGGACAGCCGGCCGTCGCGGAGCAGCCGGTCGGCCAGCGACTCGCCGTGCACGTAGGCCATCACCAGGTGCGGCGGCGCGTCCTGTCCGTCGCCGAAATCAAAGATCGGGACGATGTTCGGGTGCTGGAGGCGGGCGGCGGCGCGCGCCTCGACCAGGAAGCGCCCCGCGACGAGCGAGAGCGGCGCACCCGCGCCGGCCTCGACGATCTTGATCGCGACGTGCCGCTGGAGGACGCGGTCGCGGGCCAGGTACACCGCCCCCATGCCGCCTCGCCCGAGCAACCGGATCATCTCGTACCGCCCCTTCAGCGTCCGCGACAGTACGTCGCGGTGCACGGGGAGATCGGACGGTCTGGTGACTGGGGCGTGGGCCAGCGCGGGCATGTCGGACCGGTGGACTCGGGTCGTCAATTGGCTTGCGGTCACGCCCGTATCTAAAGGAAGAAGCGTACCAAATGGCCCCGCGCGCGTAACTCGCGCCGGGGCCACTGCTTCGCCTGGAAGTACGCCCAACGGGGCTCAGACGCGTGTCCGATATTCGGGACGTGGATTCTCGATTCCGCACACCTTACGGTCAGCGACGGTCGCCGTCCCGCTCCTCGCCGCCCTCCCGTGGCACATTGACCGCGTCCTGGCCGGCGGCGGCCGCCTCGATGCGCTGGGACTTGTGGACGATCTCGCCTCCCTTGAGGGCGGCGAAGCCGACGGTCCCCGCTCCAGCCAGCGACGCCGTCAGGAGCAGTGCCCGGAGCCAGACCGGCCCGGCCTGGCCATCGCTGCCGCGCACCATGCGCCACCAGGAGTAGGTGCCCACGGCCCCCATCGCCAGCAGGACCCAGAGCGCGACCATGATGGGAAAGTGGTTCAGGATGAGGTGCAGATAGGGCATGTCCATGGTTGCTCCCGGCCGTCCGGCGACGATTGGTGTTGTGTTGAGCGCCGGCATCGCCATCATAGTGAGGGCGCGGGAGCCCGACAGCGGCATTCACCCTGTTTCCGGTCCTCCAAGACCCGATTGTGCGGTCGATGCGGAAGGTGACGGGGCCCACACAATTTCGTCCTTGAGGGGTTCCCACATCCCCACGGAGGAACGGTTGAGGCGACTCCCCCTGCTGTTCGCGCTGGGTGTCTCGTTGGTTGTCGCGGGTGGCTGCGGTGGCGGGTCGGGCCCGATCGTGATCGGGGCGTCCGGACCGTGGACGGAAGGGTTCGGGGCCATGAACAAGCGCGGGATCGACCTGGCGGTGGCGGAGATCAACCGCTCGGGGATCACCGGCGGCCGCGAGCTGATCGTCATCGACAAGGATGACGGCGCCGATGGCGCCAAGGCGGCGGCGATCGCCGGGGGATTCGTGGCGGACCCGCGGATCGTCGGCGTGGTGGGCCACGTGACGTCGGGGGCGATGGTCGCGGCGGCGCGCGTCTACGACGGGCAGCTGCCGGCGATCGCGACCACGGCCAGCTCGCCGAGCCTGACGGGCATTTCCAGGTGGGCGTTCCGGATCATCTCCAGCGATTCGATGAACGGCGACGCGATCGCGAAGTTCGCCTCGCGGACGCTGGGGCGCCGCCGGGCCGCGATCATGTACGAGAACGACAGCTATGGACGCGGGCTGACCGATGCCTTCCGGCGCAGCTTCGCCGGCGAGATCGTGAGCCTCGACCCCATTGCGCCTGACGACGCGAGCTACGAGCCGTACCTCAGCTGGTACAAGCGGCGCGGCGTCGACATGGTGTTCGTCGCCGGCACTGAGGGATCGGGGATGAAGATCCTCCGTGAGGCGCGCCGGCTGGGCCTGTCGGTCGACTTCCTGGGCGGTGACGGCTGGACCGGCGTGACCGCCGATTCGACGGCGTCCGAAGGGGCGTACGTGGGCGCGCCGTTCACCGCCGAAGACCCGCGCCCCGAGGCCCGGAAGTTCGTCCAGGCCTATCGCGCCAAGTATGGCGCCGACCCCGACGGCAACTCGGCGCTCGCCTACGACGCGACCATCCTCATGGTCCGGGCGATTCTCGCGGCCGGCGACGACCGCCGCAAAGTGCGCGACTGGCTGGCCGGGCTGACGCAGGAGTCGGCGTACAACGGGGTCAGCGGGCGGATCTGGTTCCGCGACACCGGCGACCCGATGGACAAGGCGATCGTGATGACCCGCGTGCACAACGGGCGCCTGCTGGTCCAGGGCCCGGGAGGCAGGTCATGACGCTCCGCGCGCGCCTGCTTCAACTCCTGCGCCTGGACACCATCCGGCGCCGCCTGTCGCTCGGCTTCGTCGGGGTGATCGTGTTGCTGGCGATCGCGGGGTGGATGGGATGGTCATCGATGCAGTCGCTGTCGTCGACCATCGCCGAGACGCTCGCCGGCGTGCAGGAAGAGGCTCGCTATTCGTCGGCGCTGTCGGCCGACATCTCGCAGGAGCTGCAGGCGGCGGCACGCTACCTGGAGCGTCGCGACAGCTCGGCGCTCGCCGACTTCCGCCGCTACGGTTGGGACGCGCACGGTGTGCAGCGGGCGATGAATGCCAGCCGCGGCCAGTCGGCCGAGGAAGTCGCGCTGGTGGCCGGGATCGACGGCAAGCTGTCGTCGGTCGAGGTGCGCTACGGCCTGGCCCACCGGCTGAGCGACCTGGGGCGCGGCGCCGAGGCGGCCGCGCAGGCGGACGCCGCCCGCGCGATGGTGCCCGGGATGCTCACCGACATGGACAAGCTGGGGCAGCTGAAGGCGCGCAAGGTGTCGGGGGCATCCGAGGAGCTGCGGCGCGCCAGCATCCGGCGCGCACGGACCTTTCTCGGCGTCATCCTGATCGCGCTGGTGTTCGCGGCACTGATCGTGATGAACACGATCCAGTCGATTTCCCGCCCGGTGCAGATCCTGGTGGACCAGGCGCGCGACATGGCGCGCGGCAACTTGGCGGTGCGCACACAGGAGAAGATGCTGGGTGAGTTCGAGACACTGGCGATCGCGATGAACCAGACGGGCGAATCGCTGAGCAACGTGGTGCGGGTGGCGGCCACCACCGCCGATGACGTCGCGACCTCGGCGCACGAGCTCACCTCGGTGGCCGAGCAGATCGCCCTCTCGGCGAGCCAGATGGCGTCGGCGATGACCGAGGTCTCGTCAGGCGCCGAGAGCCAGGTGAGCCAGCTGCGCCAGGTGGACGCGGCGCTCATCCACATCAAGGAGCAGGCGCAGGGCGTGCTGGCCGGCGCCACCGAGGTGGGCACGCTGGCCGGTACCATCGAGCACGCCGCCCAGGCCAAGCGGCTGGAGATCGAGCGCGCGCTCGATATCCTGCTCGACGTCCGGAACACGGTCGAGAAGGCCTCCGACGAAGTGGTCGAGCTCAACCGCACCGCCGAGGGGATCAACAAGTTCGTCGGGACGGTGAGTCGGATCGCCGAGCAGACGAACCTGCTGGCGCTGAACGCGGCGATCGAGGCGGCGCGCGCGGGCCAGGCCGGCCGCGGCTTCGCGGTGGTCGCCGACGAGGTGCGGAAGCTCGCCGAGCAGGCGCAGACGGCGGCGGAAGACGTGGTCCACATGACGAACCAGGTGACGGCGCGGGTCGCCAGCACCTCGCAGGCAATGGCGGTGGGCGTGGCGCGGGTGGGCGAGATCGAGAAGGTCTCCCGCGACATCGACTCGGCGCTGACGACGATCACCGCCTCGGCCGCCCGGACGCGCGAGTCGGCGGGGAACGTCACCACCGCGGCGCAGGAGAACATGAATGTCGTCGCGGGCGTCGCGAACAGCCTCAGCTCGATTTCCAGGACGGCCGAGTCGCACGCCGCCTCGGCGCAGGAAGTGAGCGCCGCCACCGAGCAGCAGAGCGCCGCCTGCGAGGAAATGAGCTCGTCGGCGACCCACCTGGTGCAGGGGAGCACGCAGTTGAGACAGTTGGTCGGCGGCTTGAAGACCAGCTAGGGAGGGAGGGAGGAAGGGAGGGAGGGAGGAAGGAGGGAGGGAGAGGGGCGGAGGGAGGAAGGAGGAAGGGAGAAGCAGCGAAGGGAGGAACGAGAACAGCGCGCGGTCGCAATGCGCGAAAGGGGGAGCGGCTCGAACGCCACTCCCCCTTCGCCTTTCTTCCAACCTCCTTCCTCCCTTCCTCCCTCCCTCCCTTCCTCCCTGCAGCTACTGCCGGCAGGTCCCGTTGGGATCCGGCTTCGGCTTGTCCACCACCGGGCGGTGGTCGAGGTTCGCCACCGCGTTGGCGATGTCGAAGACCAGCTGGCCCACGGCCGCCATGTGCGGGTAGTCGATGTACTGCGGCTCGTCGGTGACCTGGTGGTAGTCGATATGGTCGCCGGTGGAGAAGAAGACGATCGGGATGCCGTAGCGCGCGTACATGTAGTGGTCGCTGCGGCAGTAGTAGTTCTCGGGATGGCCGTTGGCGTCGTAGGCGTAGTCGAAGGTGAACGGGTGCTTCTCGGTCTTGTTCACCGCCTCGACCAGGTCACCGAGCTCGGTGCTGAGCCGGCGTGAGCCGATCAGCTGCAGGTAGCCGAGTCCGCCGTTGGGCACGTCGGCGGTGGTGCCCCGCCCCACCATGTCCATGTTCAGCTGGGCGACGATCGAGTCGCGCGGCACGGTGGGGTGATCGGTGAACCACTGGGAGCCGAGCAGCCCCTTCTCCTCGCCGGTGTGCCAGACGAAGAGGACGGAGCGCCTGGGCCGGGCCCTGGCGCCCGCGAAGGCCTCGGCGATCTCGAGCACCGACACCGTGCCGGAGCCGTCGTCGTCGGCGCCATTGTTGATCGAGTCCGGGCGCGCCGGCCGGATGGCGCGCAGGCTGTCGACGTTCACCTTGATCGCCGCCAGCTGCTCGGCGGTCGGCCGCCCGCCGGCCGCGCTCGCCTCGAGCCTGGCGCGCATCGCGTGCGCCGCCCGCAGGGAATCGTGGTCGAGCGGACCGGCGCCGCGGATGCCGATGTGGTCGTTATGCGCGCCGATGGCCACGTACTCGCCCTTGAGCTTCGGGTCGCTGCCCGGGAGGATGGCGACGACATTGCGGGCCGGGGCCGGCGACTCGGTGTGACTGATCGTCGAATGGACCGGTTTGCCGGCGGCGCCCGGCTTGAGGCTGTCGAGCGGAGCGCCCATCAGCGTGGCGGCGCCGGCCCTGGAGACGTAGAGAATGAGCGGCGCCGGCGCCGAGCCGGCGGGCGCGGTGTTCATGACGATCGATGGGGCGGCCGGATTGGGCCGGAACTGCGGCGGCAGCAGCTCGAGGAAGGGGAGCGCGACCGCGGCGGCGGTACCCAGCCGGCTGCCGGCCGGGAAGGTCGGGCGCCGCAGGCGCCCCGACATCACCGCGTCGGTCTGCACGGCCAGCACGACGATCTTGCCGGCCGCCTGCTCGGAGGTGATGTACGACGCGGTGTCGCCCCACGTCCCGCCGAAAATCGACTCGGTGCCGGAGAAGTCACGCACCGGGCCGCGCGCGATCGGAAGGAAGTCCGTGCCCATGGCGAGCGTCGCCTTTCCACCGTCGACGTGCAGCTCGGACTTCGGGTCGAACTGGCGCTTCACCATCGGCAGCGATTGGAAGAAGGTGCCGCTGTCACCCGCCGGGAGGAGTCCCAGGCGCTTCGCCTCGCCGGCGATGTAGAGCACGGCCTTGAGGTTCCCCTCGGTGCCGGACTCCCGCCCCTGCATCGAATCGTCGGCGTACAGGTAGAGCCGCGAGATGAGGTCGGCGGCGGTGATGCCGGTCCCGGTGGGCTCGGCCTTGTGCTTGAGCGGGAGGGACGCGTTGGCGCCCTGCGCGCAGATTGCGAGCGGCGCGGCCAGCGCGGCCAGCGACAGGGCGACGGAAGCGCCGGTCAGACGGATCAGGTTCTTCACGGGTGGTGTGGCTGGAGTGGAGGTCTCGGATGACGTGGGCGGCGGTTCGCGCCGGGCCTGTAAGTGTGCGGCGCGCAGCCTGGAATTCAAGTCGCGCGTCGTGCAGGATACGCGCGCGGCGGCCGGTTTGTTGCCATGCCGCCCGGGGCCGACTAACATGAGACACGGTGCCCGCGCGGCGCCCAGTTCCGATCTTCACGAACCAGGAGACACCATGCGCCATCGTTTCGTGCTCGCCCTGGGCGCGCTCGCGCTGCTCGCGCAGCCCGCGAGCGCGTCCGCGCAAAGCCGCCCCAACACCCGCGAGGGGTTTTTCATCAGCTTCGGCGTGGCCGGCGGCTCGGCCAAGCTCGACTGCAACCTGTGCAGCGGTAATCGCGAGACGGGCAGCGCCGGCTACCTGCGGATGGGTGGGACGGTCTCACCGCGGATCCTGGTGGGCGGCGACGCCGGCGGCTGGCTGAAGACGATCAACGGCGTGGACGTGCAGACGGGCTATCTCGTCGCGAGCGTGTACTTCTATCCGAGGGCGTCGGGCGCGTGGTACCTGCAGGGTGGCGCCGGCGTCACCGAGGTCTCGCTCTCCGGTTCCGGCTCATCGGATGTCACCGGGACGGGATTCGGCCTGGTGGTGGGGACCGGATACGACTGGCGCGTGGCGAGGAACTTCTCGCTCACCCCGTACGTGAGCGCGATGCTGAGCAGCAGCCTCGACCTGTCGGTGAACGGGACGAAGGTCGGGTCGACCACGCCCAGCCTCGTCCAGTTCGGACTGGGCTTCTCCTGGCACTGACCCGTCCCGCCGTCGTCCTGCTGAGCGGAGGGCTCGACTCCACCACGGTACTGGCCCTGGCCGCGAGCGAAGGGTGGGCGGTGCACGCGCTCACCTTCCGCTACGGCCAGCGGCACGCCCACGAGATCGAGGCCGCGGCCCGGATCGCCGCACGGTACCGCGTGGCGCGGCACATCGTCGCCGACATCGACCTGCGGGTGTTCGGCGGGTCGGCCCTCACCAGCGACATCCCGGTGCCGAAGGACCGTCCCGCCGCCGGGATCTCGTCAGGCATTCCGGTGACCTATGTGCCGGCGCGGAACACGATCTTCCTGTCGTACGCCCTGGCCTGCGCCGAGTCGATCGACGCCGCCGACATCTTCATCGGCGTGAACGCGCTCGACTACTCCGGCTATCCGGACTGCCGGCCCGAGTACATCGCCGAATTCGAGAAGCTGGCACGGCTGGCCACCCGGCGCGGTGTGGAGGGCGGGGAGATCCGGATCCGCGCGCCGCTGATCGAGTCGAGCAAGCGCGACATCATCGCCCTGGGGCTGCGGCTGGGCGTCGACTATGGCCTGACGACGAGCTGCTACGATCCGGCGCCTGGTGGCGAGGCGTGCGGACGCTGCGATGCCTGCCGGCTGCGCCTGGCCGGATTCGCCGCCTGCGGGGTGCCCGATCCGGCGCGCTACGTGCGCGAGGCGGCGGTGCCGTGACGTACACCGTCAAGGAGATCTTCTACACGCTCCAGGGCGAGGGGGCGAATGCCGGCCGGCCCGCGGTGTTCTGCCGCTTCACCGGATGCAACCTGTGGAGCGGCCACGAGGCGGACCGCGAGACGGCGATCTGCCGGTTCTGCGACACCGACTTCGTGGGGACCGGCCCGGACGGGGGCCGGTTCGAGTCGGCGGATGCGCTGGCGCGGGCGGTGGCCGCGCGGTGGCCGTGGGACTCGACGCGCGGCGCCCGGCCCCTGGTGGTCTGCACCGGCGGCGAGCCGCTGCTGCAGCTGGACCCGCCGCTGGTGGAGGCGCTGCACGAGCCGGGGTTCGAGATCGCGGTGGAGACCAATGGGACGCGCCTGCCGCCGCCGGCGATCGACTGGATCTGCGTGAGCCCCAAGGCCGGCGCCGAGCTGAAGCTCCGGTCGGGGAACGAGCTCAAGCTGGTCTATCCGCAGGCCGGCGCCGAGCCCGAGCGCTTCGAGCGGCTGGAGTTCCGGCACTTCTTCCTGCAGCCGATGGACGGGCCGGCGGCCGAGGCCAACACCCGCCTGGCGCTCGAGTACTGCCTGCGCCACCCGCGCTGGCGGCTGAGCCTGCAGACCCACAAGCTGCTGGGGATTCGTTAGGTGGAGATCTTCAAGGAGTTTTCGTTCGAGGCCGCCCACCGGCTGCCCGGCGTGCCGCCGGAGCACAAGTGCGCGCGCCTTCACGGCCACTCGTTCCACGTCCGGGTCACGGTCCGCGGCGAGGTGGGAACGCGCACCGGCTGGGTGATGGACTTCGCCGACCTGAAGGAGGCGTTCCGGCCGGTCCACGACCGGCTCGACCACCGCTACCTGAACGAGATCGCCGGCCTGGAGAACCCCACCAGCGAAGTGCTGGCGCGCTGGATCTGGCGCGCCCTGCATCCCCGCCTTCCCGCACTGGCCGAGATCGAGGTGCGGGAAACCTGCACCACCGGCTGCCGTTACCGCGGCGAGGACGAGCTGCCGGGCTGAGCCGGCGCGGGCCGGGGCCGGCCGCGACGCCGCGCGCCTGACGATGGCCGGCTCGGCACGAGCCGGCCGCGCGCGGAATCCGCCCGCGCGATGGCGGCCGGATCGGGCGCCACCGCTTCGCCTGACGAGTCGAAGCGCACCGCCGAGCCGGGGAAGTCGGCGCGGCCCAGGCGGTTGACCAGCGCCAGCGCGGCCCGGTCCGGATCGGGCGACGCCACGCCGGGCGGGACCTGGCGCGAAGCCCGGAACGCGACGCGGCGCACCTCGCCGGCCGGCCCCAGCGTGGCGCACAACACGCCGCCGCGGTCCAGCGGCGGCGTCCGGGTGAACGCCCCGTAGGTCAGCAGGTTGCCCAACGAGTACGCCACCAGCGCGTCGCCGCCCCGCCGCCACTCCAGGCCGCGCAGCACGTGCGGCCCGTGGCCGATCACCAGGTCGGCACCGGCCGCGATCGCCGCCGACGCGAACGCCACCGGGTTGCCCCGGTTCTCCCCCGCGAACCGCTCCACCGCGTTCCGCGCGTGCTGCGCCCGCGCCCCCTCCGCACCCAGGTGCATCGTCACGATCACCCGCGGCGCGGCGGCGACCGCCCGCGTCACCGCCCGGCGTACCGCCGCCAGGTCGCGCGCATCGGGGCCGGCGCCGGAGGTGTGAAAGCCGAGCACCGCGATGCTGTCGCCGGCGGACGTGACCACGATCGTCGGCAGGGTGTCGGCGCCGGTCACGTGAACGCCGGCGCCCTCGAGCAGCGTCCGCGTCACCTCGAAGCCCTCGGCCCCGGCATCGTGCGCGTGGTTGTTGGCGACGTTCCCCACCACCTCGGCGCTGTAGCGCAGCTGACGGATCGCCGCCGCCGCGCCGGGCGTCATGCGGAGCGCGTAACACACCGCCGAAGGACGCGCGCACTTGGAGTTGGCCGGCCCCTCGCCGATCGCGCCCTCGACGTTGAGGAGCACCAGGTCGGCGCCGGCAAACAGCGGCGCGAGCGGCGCCAGGAGCGAGTCCGGGTCGGGGAGCGCCGGCACCCGCCGGCCCAGCCGGATGGCCCACGAGGTGTCGAGGTTGGTGCCCAACGAGACGTCCCCCCCGGCGCAGACGCGGATGCTGTCGCGCCGCACGCTGTCGGCGCGGGTCGTATCCGGGTTGCGGAGCGGAGGCGGCGGTGCCTGGGATCGGATGGGCCGTGCCGTGAGGCAGGCGATCGCCCCCGCGACGGCCAGGGTGGCGGCGCGCGCGAGCGCGCGCCGCCGCCGGAGCCGGTCCGTCAAGGCGCCAGTTGGCCGCGAACCTCGCCGAGTGGGTTGCCTTTCGTGTGGACCTGCACGTAGGCGTGCTGCAGCCGCGCCAGTGCCCGGATTGAGTCGATCGACACGCCGCCGAGCACGATGTTGGACGCGTTGAACCGGCCAGTCACGAACACACCGTTTGGTGGCGTGACGCCCGCGGTGTCCGTGAAAAACGACACCAGCAGCGGCCCACTCGCCACGCCGGCGTCGCCGCTGTGGATGTGCGCCATGATCACCTGGTTGATGTTGTTGAGAGTGATCGTGTAGGCGATCGCGGTGTCGCCCACCAAGGTGAACGTCGCGCTGCCGGTCGCGCTGGTGGAGACGACCGGCACTTCGTTCCCGCCGTTGAGCGTGACGGTGAACTTCTCCGTGCCGGGACCGGAACTGCCGCCGCCGCAGGCGGCCGCGAGCCCAGCCAGGGTCAGGACGGACAGGGGCAAGCTGGCTTGACGACGCACGTCGGGTCCTCCGCTTGTGGTGGTCGCGTCCGCCGCGGCAATCACCCGTGGCCGGCGCTCGTCTTCGCCGAAGCTACCGGACCGGCGCGAGGCCGGCAAGCGAGTCGCCCTCGGCGAGGCGCCGGATGTGATCCAGGACACGCCGGTGGATGACGTGAATCAGCCGCGTGCTGATCGCGCTCCAGTAGACGTCCGGCCCCATGTCGACCGTGTACCAGGTGCTTCCCTCGAGGCGGGTCCGGCGCCCGTCGCCGATCGCCGTGAGGCGGAACTCGCCACGCAGCGAGCGCAGGGTGCCGCGCAGGTGCGGCGCGTCGACACGCGCGAACGGGCTGAGCTCGCGCATCGGGTCGGCCTGGTCGCGGACATCGAACGCCAGCAGCCGCGGCCGATCCCAGGCGGTGACCGGTTCGACAAACGCGCCGGTGGAGAACTCGCACGTCCGCACCGCGCCGACCCCGGCGCCGCTGATCCGGGCGCGCACCGGCCAGGCGACGCCCATCCGGAAAGGGAGCTCGGTGGGCGGCGCCAGCGGTGGGAACGACGTGACCCACCGCCAGACGACGTCGGGGGGTGCGTTCACTTCGACCACCGTCACCACCTGGTGGACGGGCGGCGGCCCGCGCTGGCCGTCGATCAGCGCGCTCACCGGGAGGATCAGGACCGCCATCGCGGCGCGGCGGCCGCTCTCCCCGCTGGTGCGCGCGATCTCGCGGCCGAAAATGCCGCCGACGATCGCCACCGCCGCGGCCAGCGGGAACGCCATCACCAGGCAGACCAGCCCTTCGAGCGAGAAGAGGAGGATCGCGCCGCCCGCCAGCAGGAGCGTCATGACCACGACTTCGGTGGTCTCGGCGATGGTGCCCCAGTAGCGCCGGTTGAACAGGAATGAGGTGACGGCGCCGAGGACGAACGGCGTGCCGAAGAAGAGGGGCACGCCGTAGCTTCCGACCACGTAGACGCTCAGCCCGAGCATCGCGAGTCCGATCGCGAGACCGGCGGCCATCGCCATCAGCGCGCCGGGGAGGCGCCCCTCCACCAGGTCGAGCGGCTCGGTGCGGGCGAAATCGGTTCGCACCCGGGACGGCGCCAGGCTGAGCGCGAGCATGTACAGGTAGTTGATGCCCGGCAGGAAGAAGAGGAGCGCGGTCCACGCCGAGCGGCCGGCGTCGATCGCCCGCCGCATGCTCATGCTCACGCCGATCCAGAGGAACGGAATGGTCCAGACGGCGAGCGCCGGCACCAGCCACTGCGGCGCCGCGGACAGCAGCCGGGTGCGGACGAGCAGCGACGGGCTCAGGTAGTCGGTGGGGAGCCACCACTGGCCGGCGACGAGCCTGACGACGGTGGTGTCGATCGCGTACTTGGCCAGCATCAGCGCCAGCCCGTTGGTCACGTAGGCGCGGCGGCTGACCGGCCGGCCAAAGGTGAACCAGAGGGCGAGGCGGCTGCGCAGCGACTCGAACATCACTCCTCCACGGCGGGCGCCGGCGGGAAGATGCCGTGCCTGTCAGGATTCAGTCAACTTCGGCCTGGCGCCGTCGGCCGGCGCCTTGCCACCGCTCTCCGCTTCGCTGTACCGTCACCCATGCCCATGCTGCGACGGCCGCCGGTGGGATCGGGACGGGGATGGCTCCCCGGCGCGCTGCTGGTCGCCACGCTCGCCCTGACCGTCGCGCTCGCCTACGAGGCCAACGACGCCGCGCAGTCGCACCGGGCGGCGGCTCAGCGCACGCTGCAGGACTACGCCTCCGTGGCCGCGTGGCAGTTCGTGCGCAACGTCAAGCTGGAAATGCGCAACGCGATGACCGACGCCTTCCGGCCGGTACTCGACCTGGGCCAGGTGCGCGCCGGCTCCGCCGTCCTCCCCCCGCCATCGGTGCTGGCGACGGGTGGCGCGCGCGTGGCGGCTTGCGACCCGGGCGGCGGGGCGCGCGCGGTGATCGACACCGCCCGGTACTACTTCCGCGTCGACCCGGCGCCGGGCCAGTCGCGGGCCACCATCGTGATCAGCGGGGCGGCACCGGGGGGCGACGTGGCCGACCGGGTCGCCGACACCGTCATGGCCCACCTCGGCGCCCGGAGCGCGGACGGCTTCGAGTTGGTGCCCATCTTCCGGCGGGTGGGCGACCAGCTGCGCTCGCTGGTGTTCGTGGTGCTCCGGGCTCCGCCGCCGCAGTCGGCGCCAGTGGCGGCCTACGGGTTCGAGATGTGCACGGCCGCGTTCGGCGCGCCGCTCTTCCGACAGGTGATGCGGTCGTACGCGCTCCTCCCGCCGTCGCTCACCGGACAGGTGCCGGTGGACTCGCTGCTGGCCCTGACGATCGTCGACTCGTCAGGCCAGGTGGTGTTCCAGTCCGACAGCGCCGACGCGCCGGCGCCGGCCGCCGAGGGCGGGTTCGCGGTCGGCAAGGGGATCGGGACGCTGGCCACACGGGTCACGCTCCGGCCGCGGGCGGCGGAGCGGCTGGTGGCGGGCGGGGTGCCGCCATCCCGGCTGCCGCGCCTGCTGGCGCTGGTGACGCTGGCCGCCGCGCTGGTGGCGATCGCCCTCTTCCACCTGCGGCGCGAGCGCGAGCTGCAGCGGCTGCGGGCGGACTTCATCTCCGGGGTCTCGCACGAGCTGCGCACGCCGCTGGCCCAGATCCGGATGTTCGGGGAGACGCTGCGGCTGGGGCGGGTCCGCTCCGAGGACGAGCGGCGCCGGTCGCTCGAGATCATCGACCAGGAGGCGCGCCGGCTGGCGCACCTGGTGGAGAACGTCCTCCAGTTCTCGGCCTCCGAGCGGGAGCCGCCGCGGCTGTCACCCGAGTCGAGCGACGTGGGCGAGCAGATCCGCGACGCACTGGCCGGCTTCGCGCCGATCGGGCTCGCCCGCGGCACGGTCATCTCCGTGTCGGTGGAGGCGGGACTGTCGGCGCGCCTCGACCGCGGCGCGTTCCGGCAGATGCTGGTGAACCTGCTGGACAACGCGGTGAAGTACGGGCCGGTGGGCCAGGAGGTGGCGGTCGCGGCGGTGCTGGCGGCCGGCCACGCGCGGGTCACGGTGGACGACGAGGGCGAGGGCGTGCCTGACGAGGCGCGGGAGCGCATCTGGGAGCCGTTCGCGCGGCTCGACCGGGACGACCGGCCGGCGATCGGCGGGAGCGGGATCGGGCTGGCGGTGGTCCGCGAGCTGGCCGATGCGCACGGCGGCCGCGCCTGGGTGGAGCGGTCGCCGGCCGGCGGCGCGCGCTTCGTGCTGGAGCTGCCGGCGGCCTGGATCGCGGCCCCGCGGCTCGCGGAGCAGCCGGCATGACCCGGATCCTGCTCATCGAGGACAACGCCGACCTCGCCTTCGGCCTGCGGAACAACCTCGAGATCGAGGGCTACGCGGTGGAGGTCGCCGGCGACGGCGCCACCGGCCTGGCGCGCGCCCGGTCGCTCGCCCCCGACCTCATCATTCTCGACCTGATGCTCCCTCCGCCGGAGCTGGACGGCTACCGGGTGCTGCGCGCGCTCCGCGACGGCGAGGGGATCGCCACCGCCATCCCGGTGCTGATCCTCACCGCCCGGGGCGAGGAAGCGGACAAGGTGCGGGGCTTCCGGCTGGGCGCCGACGACTACGTCACCAAGCCGTTCGGGGTGATGGAGCTGCTGGCGCGCGTCGATGCGCTGCTGCGGCGGGCGGCGCGCTCGTCAGGCACGGCCGGGCCGGCCGGCCATCCCGAGCGGTTCGGCGCCATCGCGGTGGATGTCGCCACGCGCACGGTCACGCGCCACGGATCGGTGGTGGCGCTGGCGCCCAAGGAGTTCGACCTCCTGTTCGCGCTGCTGCGGCGCCGCGGCGCGGTGGCGCCGCGCCTGGAGCTGTTGCGCGAGGTCTGGGGGTACGGCCGGGATGTCGTGAGCCGGACGGTGGACACCCACATGGCCGAGCTCCGGCGGAAGCTGGAAGATGATCCGGCGCGGCCCGCGCACCTGTTGACGGTGCGGAAGACGGGATACCGGCTGGATCCGGGGCCGGCACGGGCCGGCGAGGCGCACGCCGTCGCTGGTTAGGCTGGTCGCCGACGGGCCGGCTCCCGCGGCGACGGTCAGTCGGGCCGGCTCTCCGCCCCGCTCCCCGTCCAGATCACCCGCCAGATCCGGCCGTGCTCGTCCTCGGTGATGAAGAGGGCGCCGTCCGGGCCCTGCGCCAGGCCCACGGGCCGGTACTGCCGGCCGGGACGCCACCAGGGCCGGTTGTGAAATCCGTCGGCGAACGTCTCGAACGGACCGGAGACGCTGTCGCCGGAGAACGGTACGAACACCACGCGGTATCCCGCCTGCGGCAGCGGCGCCCGGTTCCACGAGCCATGGAAGGTGATGAACGCGCCGCCCCGGTAGTGCCCGGGGAACTGCGGACGGGCGTAGAACAGGAGATCGTCAGGCGCCCAGTGACCGGGAAACGCGACCACCGGCTCCCGCTTGTCGGCGCAGCGGCCCCGGGCGCGGCCGTTGCCGCCGTATTCCGGCGCCAGCACCAGCTGCCTGAGCACCGGGTCGTGGAAGCAGTACGGCCAGCCGAAGTCGGCGCCCCGTGTCACCCGCACCAGCTCCTCCGATGGCGCCTCGGCGCCCTGCTCCCTGTTGTAGAGCGTGGGAAAGCGCTGGTACAGGCCGTCGCGCCCGTGCTGCGTGGCGTAGAGAACGTGGCTGGCGGGGTTGAAGGCGAGTCCCACCGCGTTCCGGATCCCGGTGGCCCAGCGCTCGTCATCCCGCTGCGTCTGGCCGGTGCGCCGGGCATCGAAGCGCCAGATGCCGGCGCGGAACTCCAGCTCCGTGCACGGATCCGTGCCGCGCCAGCCGCCGCTGCGGCCGTATGCCTCACAGCTGTTCGACTCCGATCCCACGGCCACGAACAGGTGGCCCGAGTCGTCACGGGCCATGCTCCGGGTGGAGTGCCCATCGATGGGAATGCCGCGCACGATCGTGTCCGGCGCGCCCGCGGGCGAGAGCTCGTTGTACCCGAGGGCGTAGCGATAGACCGTGGAGGGCGTCGAGAAGTAGAGCGCGAGCGCCGCGCTGTCCAGCATGACGCTCGAGCCCGGCTCGGTGCCCCAGAACACGGTGCTGTCGGCGCGGCCATCCTGGTCGCGGTCCCGGAGGGCGACGACGCCGCCCTGCCCGGGACCCGCGCCGCCGCGCTGCAGCGCCACGAACACGTCCCCGTTGGACCGCACCACGATCTGCCGGGCGCCGCCCAAGTTGTCCGCGAACACGCTCGCGCAGAACCCGGCCGGGAGCGTGAGGGAGCCGTTGCCACGGTCGCACTGCGGCGATGGCGGTGGACTCTGCCGGCACGCCGTCACGGCGACGGCGAGCGCGAGCACCGCCGGACCACCCTTCTGACGCGTGAGTCGCAACATGAGCATCGCTAACATACACTTCGCCATGCGCCCTCGCCTCACCAGTCCCGCGCTGCTGCTCGCCGCCGGCATTCTGATCGGTTGCGGACACGGCACCACCGAGAATGCGGCCGTTCCGCCGCCGCCGGGCGTCGGCGGCTCGCTCGGCGGGCGACGCCCCTTCCCCGCCGGCAATCCCTGGAACCTCGACGTCTCCGCCGCGGCGGTGGACCCGAACTCGGCGACGCTGATCGCGAGCTGCGGAGCCGGCGCCTCGCTCCACCCCGACTTCGGCACGGTGTACCAGGGCGCGCCAAACGGGATTCCGTACGTGCTGGTGGCCGGCGGGATTCCGCGCGTCCCCATCACCTTCCAGTACGCCGACGAGAGCGATCCCGGTCCGTACCCGATTCCGCCCGGATCGCCGGTGGAAGGGGGGCTCTCGTCAGGCGGCGACCGGCACGTGCTGGTGGTCGACACCAGCGCCTGGGTGCTCTACGAGCTGTTCAAGGCGGTCCCGAAGAGCAACTGGACCAGGTGGACCGCCGGCTCGGGGGCGGTCTTCGACCTGTCGTCGAACGGGCTGCGCCCCGACGGGTGGACCTCGGCCGACGCCGCCGGCCTGCCGATCTTCCCGGGGCTGGTCCGCTACGACGAGGTGGCCGGACTCGGCGTGATCGACCATGCGCTGCGCTTCACCTGCCCCAGCACCCGCTCGGCGCACATCCCGCCGGCGCGGCATTCGGCCGGCGATGGCAACGTCGCCTCACTGCCGCCGATGGGGATGCGGGTGCGGCTCAAGGCGGGCGTCGACATCAGCGGGTATCCGGCGGACGCGCGCGTGATCCTGACCGCGCTCAAGAAGTACGGGATGTACCTCGCCGACAACGGGAGCGCGTTCTTCCTCAGCGGCGCGCCCGATGCGCGGTGGAATGACGATTCGCTGGCGACGATGCGCGGGATCAAGGGGAGCGATTTCGAGGTGCTGGCTGTGGGGGCCGTGACAGTTCCGTGAAGGGAGGGAGGGAGGAAGGGAGGGAGGGAGGAAGGAGGGAGGGAGAGGGGCGAAGGGAGGAACGGCATTCCGAATCCGCGTTCCGCGTTCCGCATTCCGCCTTCCGCATTCCGCCTTCCGCCTTCCACATTCCGTGCTCGCCTAGAACCACTCCCCGATCCTCACGAACGCGGCGCCACGGTGGAGCGAGTTCCAGCCGTACTCGGCGCGGACCATCCCGATCGGGGTGTCGCTCCCCAGCCCGCCGCGGACGCCGGTGAGCCACCGCCCCACCGGGAGCGTTCCGCTCGACAGGCTGGCGGCACCGGCCATCCCTTCCACGCGGACCAGCAGGAAGCGGTTGAGCGGGTAGGAGAGGAGCAGCGCGCCCAACGCCTCACGAGTGCCGCGCTGCTCGCCGACGCGCAGCCCCGCGAACCCCTCGGACATGCCCAGCGGAAAGGTCGCCTGCAGGGGCAGTGCCTGCCCCCACCCGGCGTGGATCCGCGGGCGCACCCGCAGCCGGTGGAACGCGCCGTTGCCGCGCGCTTCGACCTCCACCCGCCGGAACGACGACCCACCGCCCACCGCATCGATCAGGACGCGCTGGTCACCGCCTTCCGTGCGCATCTGGAGGCGGGCGGCGCCGCCGAAGAAGCCGCGGTCGCCGGCGCCGGCGCTCCCGCCGTCCCAGATCCGCCCCTCGCCCCCGGCGGTCAGCGACCACCCTGGATAGAGCAGCCGCTCGACGCCCAGGAAGCCCGCCGCCTCACGAGTCCTGATTTCGTCGATCTGCTGACCGTCGGCGCTGTACGACTGCACGTACTCGTTGCCGGCCCGCACCCGGATCGTGGGCGACAGCCGCCGCCCCAGCACCTCGAAGTGCTGCTGCGCCCCCGCCTGGATCCCCTGCTGCAGCGTCCCGACGGTGAGCGCCGCCCAGACCGGCGTGTCGTAGCGCAGCGACCGCTGGTCCACCACGCCCAGCCAGAGCCGACCGCCCAGATCGTTGTCGTAGGCCAGGCCGACGCCCGCCTTGCGGCGCGCGCCATGCTGGACGTCGAGGCGCAGCGACACCGAGTCCCCGGCCCCTGATGGCGTGAGCCAGACCGCGGTGTAGCGCTCGGCGCGCCCCAGGTCGAGCAGCCGGGCGTGCAGGCTGTCCATCCGGAGCGGTTCGGCCCGGTCCAGCCCAAGCCGGATCCGGAGCCGGGCGGCGTCGCTGGCATCGGAATCCGTGACCGCGAAACTCGTGAGGCGGACCGGTGGCCGCGCCTGGCGGGGCGCCGCCGGTGGACACGACAGTCCCGCCAGGGCCTGCCCGGCCGCGACTCGTCCGGCCTCGATCAGCCGCCGCTGCGTCCCCGGCTGGAAGTCGAGCGCCCGGAAGGAGGCCAGCGCCGGCCGGATGAGGACATCGCCGTCACCCAGGCGGAGCGAATCCTGGGTGAACAGGAAATCGACCAGGTGCCCGATCATGCTGAGCGGCGACGCCGGGTCGACGTCCGGCGGAATCCCTGACGAGACATCGACCGCGATCACCCGGGTGGCGCCCTCCCGGCGGGCGACGTCCACCGGAATGTTGTCCGACAGCCCTCCGTCGGTGAGCAGCTCGCCGTCCAGCTCCTGCGGCGCGAACACCAGCGGGATCGCGAACGACGCCCGCACCGCCTTGGCCAGGTCCCCCGAGTCGAGCACCCGGGTGGTGCGGTCGCGGAGCCGGGTCGTCACCGCCCGGAACGGAATGGGCAGCGAGTCGAACCGGCCGCGCGCCTGCAGGTTCCCCTGCACCAGCAGCGCGTTGAGCATCGCGTTGGCCTCGGCCTCCCGCACGGTGCTGTTGCTGAGCACGAACCGCTTGCCCTTCTCGGTCTGCTCCCAGAGGATGAGCGGGCGGAGCGTCCCCAGCTCGGCGGGGCGGCGCGGCTCGTACGTCCGGAAGACCGACGCCAACGGCATCGTCGAGACCAGCGAGTCGATCTCGCGGGCGCTCGCACCGGCCGCGTACATCGCGCCGATGATCGCCCCCATGCTCGTTCCCACCACCAGGTCGGGCCGGATCCCGAGGCTGTCGAGCACGTACAGCGCGCCGATGTGGGCGAGTCCCTTCGCGCCGCCGCCCGAGAGGACCAGGGCGGTCCGGCCCGCCGGGCAGAACTGGGCGCCGAGGGTGGCCGGCGTCAGGCTCGGCACCAGCCCCTGGGCCAGGGTCAGCGTGAGGCAGAGGCCGAGTCTCACACTGGGACCCGGTGTGACTCCGCGCGAGCCGGCCGGCGGAGACGAGGTTCGGACACGACGGGAGGTCGCGCGCATGGCGTTGCGTTCGAATCTCGTGACCGGACCAAGCCCGCGGTAGCGGGGAGAGGTGCCCAGCGCCGAGGCGCGTGCTTACAGCGGGCGGAACAGCTCTACGAGGTTCAGCGAGAACTCCCGCGCGGCACCGGCCGGCTGCCAGACAAGTCTCGTCGCGTCGGCCACCGGGAAGGGCGAATCGGGCGCCCAGATTTCGACGGCGCGGGCATCGGGATCGATCACCCAGTAGAGCGGGATCCGCTGATCCTGATAGAGCCGACGCTTGGTGAAGCGGTCGGCCCGGACCGACGACGGGCTCAGCACCTCGGCCACGAGCCGGAGGTCGGTGATCGACGACCAGTCGAGCGTCCGGAGCTGGGCGAGCGGGACGACGAAGACGTCAGGTTGGACGAGGATGTCCGGGCCCCACGAAATGTCGGCGCGGGAGCCGAGCACGTAGAGTTGGAGGCCCTCGCGGGCGATGTAGTCCTGGAGCGCGCGCCTGAGCCGATCCTGGACGACTTCGTGCCACGGTCTGGGGGCCGACTTCACGAGCAGCTCCCCGTAGACCGTCTCGTAGACGTTCCCGTCGTCCGGGAGCTCGCGCACCATTTCGGCCGAGTAGTAGAGCGGGGCAGGCATGCCCATAGGGTTGTGTCCGCGCTGGGGAGAAGGCAATAGGGATGCATTGCGCACGATGCGCCCCATCCTCCCCACGTGTGTCATCGAAAGAATGCAGATGACATCATCCCGCCGCACACTCGTCAGGCTGGAAGGCGTCGGCCGCCGGCCTGGTCGGCGCGCATGGATCGATCCGCCAGGTCGTTCCATCGCCACCTTCACTGTGCCTGGCCAGCGCGGTGCCTCTGCCGGCTTCCAAGGCTGGTACGCGGATCACGCGGAAACGCGCGGAAAGGCGCGGAACAACATGGTGATCAACGGTTCTCTTCCAGACACTCCGGCCGAGCACGCGGGCATCCCTCGTCTACGCGACCCCTACCGCCGCCCTTCAGCGGGTCGTCCCCCGGGCACCCACGCCGGCTTCTCCCCGTCGGCGAGCATCCGCACGGCCCGCGCCCCGGCCTCGATCACCTTCGCCATGTGGTCGACGTCCACCCTGAACAAGTCGTCGCGCGGCGTGTGGTAGTCCCCGTGCAGGTTGTAGCTCGACAGGGTATGCGCCGGGATCCCTTTCATCGCGAAGGCGATGTTGTCGCTGCGCTCGAAGAAGTGCATCTCCGGGTGCGGATCGGCCACCAGCGGGATGCCCGCCCTGGCGAGCATCGCCCCCATCGTCGACCGGTCGTAGCCGGTGAGCCACCCCTTCCCCGCCCCGCCGGCCAGCGAGTCCGGGCGCCCGATCATCTCGATCTCGAGGTTGGCGACGATCCGCTCGAACCGCACCGGCGGGTGCCAGATGAACCAGCGCGTCCCTAACAACCCTTCCTCCTCCCCGGTCATCGCCGCGAACAGCACCGTCCGCTTCGGCCGCGGGCCGGCCGCCAGCACCCGCGCGATCTCCATCACCGCCACCGTCCCCGACGCGTCGTCGTCGGCGCCGTTGTAGATCGAGTCGCCATCCACCGGCTCACCCACGCCCAGGTGATCGTAGTGCGCGTCGACCAGCACCACCTCGTCCCGCA
>JBGPGH010000034.1:0-26663 GCA_041483735.1 Gemmatimonadaceae bacterium
CCGCATCTCGATCGAGTCGTTCATATCGCGTCTCCCCTTACGGTTAAGGACGCACGCGTCGGGGGCGCTGTAACAGAATGGACTATGGGCCGCGGCAGGCGCCGCGCAAGGGCCGGGGGAGAGCGGGCCCGGCTGTCACGCGCTCGAGGTTTCTATCACAACGGGCGCGCGCCGACGGCAGATGGACGGCGCGCCGGCGCGGTCGCGGAGGGCCGCGGAAGGAGCCTACCAGCGATGCGCGACGCGCATCGAGATGACCCGCTCGGTCCAGGTCGCGGCCGGCGCCGACGTGGACACGTAGCGCACCTGGACGCTCAGGTTGTCACGGTCGGTCACCCGGTAGCCGGCGGCGAGGTCCTGCCGGGTCTGGCTGCCGCCCGGCACGGGCGTGTACGTCGACGTCAGCGACGCGGTGAGCGGCGAACGGACCGCGCGCCGCGAGATGCCGCCGGTGAGCGACGTGAACGCTTCGTCGCGTTCGCTGCCGGTGAACCGTTGATAGGCCGGCCGCAGCGAAATCACGTAGATGTTGGCGACCGTGACGCCGTACTCGGCGGCGATGCTCCGGGAGATGGCGTCGAGCGATGAGCCGAAGCGGGGGCTGGTGTCGTCCACCTTCTGCTCGCTGGCGCTCACCGTGATCTGCTGCGGCAGTCCCCAGTTGAACCGGACCGCTTCGGCGATGGTGAACGCCATCGTCAGGTTGGCGAGCTTGAGCGAGTCGGCCAGCGTCGGATCGGGCGACGTGGGCGACCGGGCGAGCTCGGGCTCGCGCACCATGCCGTTCATCATCAGCGTCGCGCTCGACACCAGCCAGGCGCCGGTGACCGCGGTGGCGGCGAGCGTGCCGGTGCGGCGGGTGGTGGTGCCGAACTTGTCCCCCGCCAGGTTGTCCCGTCGCTCGCCCACGGAGGCGCTGGCGGACAGCCGCCCGCGCAGCAATCGCATCCGTCCGAACAGGCGGACCTCGCGGCGGTCGTTCTGGAAGTACGGGTTGCCGAGGGTGGTGAAACCCGGACCGACGTACTCGACCTGCGTCCCCACCGACTGGCCGCGCACGCTGAACCGCGTTTCGGCGTTCCAGGCGAAGTCGGCGCGGCTGCTGAGCCGCGGCGTGAACAGCGACTTGGACCACGACGGCACCGACAGGCTGTCGATCTCGCCGGCGCGGGTGTCGCGGCTGAAGAGGCTGCCGCTGGCGTCGCCCGAGAGCGCCAGCAGGCCGTGGAGGAGCGACAGGCCGCCCGACAGCGCGGCCACCACGTTCTCCTGCGGCGCCGCCGAGAGCGTGTCGGTTCCTTCCTTCGCATCGACGGCCCGCAGCGCCGAGATGTCGAACCAGGTGCGCGACCGGTCGCCGATCCCGATCAGCCCCGAGACGAGCGTGCGCTGCGGCGCGGCATCGAACGACGACAGGTCGGAGGCGTCCTGCGCCCGGCCGCCGGCGACGTTCAGGCGCAGCTTCCACGGCGTGAGCTCCAGTCCGCCGCCGCGGATGCGCGCCGCGCTGGCGGTGTAGCGGGAGACCTCGGGTACCCAGTCGCCGATGTGCAGCTGGCCCCACGACCAGCGCGGGTTCAGGTAGTAGCGGTTCATGCTCTGGGCGACGAACCGGTCTTCGGTGCTCCAGAGGAGCGAGGCGCCGATCTGGAGTCCCATCCACTCGAAGGTGGGATTCGCGTAGGCGCGCACCGTCGAGGCGGGGCGGCGTGCCTCACGACCCGAGGTCGCGTAGCTCTCGGCGTACGTCCCGCTCTCGCTCGAGACCGAGGGACGCAGTCCGTTCGTCTGTTGTGCCGCCGCGATGCTGGCCGCACCCACGACGCCGGCGACGCCGGCGAGCGGCCACCGCCGCCACGGCCGCGCCCCGAACCTCCGCGCCATGATCGCGGTCATCGTGCACCTCCCGGCTTCAGGTCGATCGCCCTCGGCCGCCGCGAGTCGGCCGACGCGCCGCCCCGGTCGAGGACGCGCAGCGCGTATTCGTAGCGCACTCCCGGCCGGGCCGTGGCATCGGCGAAGCGGCCGGAGGCCGGCGCCGCGCCGCCGATGGTCCGGAAGACCGAGTCGGCGCCGCCGCGGCGGAGCACCACCACCTGCGCGATCTGGCCGGCCGGCGGGCGCCATTCGATCATGACCCGCGCACGGACGGCGTCCCACGTCAGGCGGTCCACTTCCAGCGATGCTGCCTCACGACGACCGGCGGCGCGTCCCGCCATCGGCCGCGACATCTCGGACCGGTTGCCGGCCGAATCCACGGCCTGCACGGCGACGTCCATTTCGGCGCGGGGCGGAACGCCGCGCAGGGTGTCGACCGTGCGGGTGACGGAGACGCTGTCTCCCCCCGGCAGCCAGGCGGTGTCGCCCGCCGGCCGCCGGCGCACGAGATAGCCGGCGACATCCGGCTCGGGATTGGCGAGCCAGGTGGCGATCAGCCCGCCGTCGCCCGGGCGGACCGCGACGAGCACCGGCGCGGTGGGCGCGGTGACGTCCGGCGGCCGCAGCGCCAGCGGCGCGGTGGGCGGGCTCTCGTTCATCGCCGAGTCGAGCGCGGTGACCCGATAGTAGAACGGGTGGCGGGCGCGGATCCGGATGGTGTCGGTGTACGCGGCGGCGGCCAGCGGCTCCGAGGTGAGCAGGCCGAATTCGCCGCCGGGCGTCGACGCGCGATAGACGCGATAGCCGCGGACGTCGGGCGCCTTCACCGCGCGCCAGCGCAGGGCCGCGCGCCCCGGGATGATCGAGCCGGTGAGGCTGTCGGGCGTGGCGGGCGGGGAGAGGTCGGGCACTTCGGCCACCGCCGGCGCCGACGGCACGCTCTCGTTGCCGGCGCGGTCCACCGCCGTCACCCGGTACCAGAAGAGGCGGGCCGCCGGCCGTCCGGCGTCGCGCGCGACCGTACCGGCGCCTGACGGGACCGGCGCGCCGACCTTCGTGAAGCCGCTGTCGCTCCGCTGGGCGCGCCAGAGTTGATAGGCGGTCACGTCCGCGTCCGGCGGCGGGGTCCAGCGCAGCACCACGGTGTCGCCGGCGACCGCCGTGACCAGCCCCAATGGCGGCGCGGGCGCGATCACATCACGCAGCGCCACGCTGACGGGCGCCGACCGCGCGCTGAGGCGGCCGAAGGCATCGATCCCCTCCACGCGGTAGCTCACCGCGCCGCCGGCCGGCGGGGCCCGGTCGACGAACATCGCCGGCGCCGAGCCCGCGCCCACGCCGCCGGGCTCGGCGAACAGGACCACCGGACCGGCGTTCAGCTGCGTGACGCCATCGGCGGCGCCGCGCCAGACGTTGTAGGCGGTGAAGGCGGCGCGGGGATTCCAGTGCAGCGCCACGCCGGCCGGTGTCTGGGTGGCGACCAGCGAGTCCGGCGCCTCCGGGAGCTGCTCCGGGCCGGCGGTGACGGCGCCGGTGGTGGCCTGGAGCCGCTCGCTGCCGGCGACCAGCGCGATCAGCCGGTAGCGATAGGCGACGCCGGGGCGCACGTCGCGGTCGTCGTAGCGCAGCCCGAGCACCCGCGCCACCGAGGGCTCGACGTCGGCGGCGAACAGGAGGAGCGAGCGGATCGATTCCGGGTCGCGGAGCTCGGCCATGGGGTCGGTGGGGAAGAGCAGGGCCTCGTAGCGGTCGTAGGCGCCGCGCAGGAGGGCGCGCACCGCCTCACGATTGCGGAGGCGGGTGATCGGCGCGCTCGTGAGGCGGGTCCACGGCTGGTCGCCGGTGCGGCGCTCGACGAAGTACCCCACCGGCCGTTCTCCGGCGGGCCAGGCCCAGCGCAGCGAAATGCCGTCGGCGGTGGCGGCCGCGAGCACGGCGGGGCGGTCGGCCTGGGCTTGCAGGGCGCCGGCGCCGCCCGCCATCGCCGCGGCCAGCGCGACATGACGCGCGAGCAGGTGGGCGGTGCTCATGGCCTGGTCCTCACCGGAGCGGTCTTGACCGCCGGTGGCGGCGGTACCGCCACCACGTAGCGCTGCTGCCCCTCACGCCGGTGGTTGAAGACGAGCGTGATCGACGGCGTGGACGAGGCGGGCAGGCCGGCATCGGTGGCCGCGGTGAACCCGATCTCGATGGTGTTGGCGAACGCCGGCGTGGCTCCGCACATCGCCAGGCGCGAGCGCGAGGAGATCAGCCCGAAGTCCGAAAGCACCGACCCGGTGGCCACGGTCGTGGTCGACGGCGGCGGCACGCACCGCGTGGCCGGCGTGACGGTCGCCTCCGCGGTCACCCCCTCGACGGTGATCTGCTCGAGGTCGTCCCAGACCAGCGCCTCGCCACTCGTGAGGGTCACGGTGAGGCCGAGCAGGTACGAGCCGGTCGCGGTGAGCGGCCCGATGCCCCGCCGCGGCGCCACCGCCAGCGCCGAGGCCGCCAGGTGGCCCTGCAGCGACGGGTAGCGGCTGGTGGCGAAGCTCACGCCGTAGAGCTCGGCGCGGGTGGAGTCGTTGGTCACCAGCGAGAAGCGGTACTTGGTGGCCGGGGCGAGCGCCGCGGCGGTGGGGAGGAATCCGTAGAGCGTGGGGTCGGTCTGCGTCCCGTAGATCTTGGAGAGCGCGTACTGCATCCTGCCCCAGCTGCCCGCCACCGAGTCGCCGCCGCCGCCCGCGCGCAGTTGCGCCGTGATCGCGCCCGACGTGAGCTGGGTGGGCAGGTTGGTGAACCGGACGCGGACGCGCCCCTGGTTGGGGCCGCCGTAGTAGAGCGGCGAGGCGCCGCCGGCGGGATCGACCTCGCCCACGAACTGGCCGAGGGTCGGGTCACCGGGCGCGGTGCGGAAGACCACCGTGTCGGCCTCGGTGCGGACCGCGCTCCAGGTGCCATCGCCGTTCCGCTTCTCCAGCGCGAAGAGGGCGATCGACCGGTACTGCGTGGCGGACGCCAGCACGCCGTAGGACGGCGGCTTCACCGTCATCGTGACGCGCTCTTCGTCGAAGTTCACCACCGGCGTGCCCAGCGACGTCCACTGCATCGTGGTCGTTGAGGTCGCCGGGACCGTCCGGCCGGCGACCACTCTGATCGGCGTCTTGACGGCGACGAGCTTCCCCGAGGCGAGCGCGGGCGTGCCGGTCAGCCGCAACCGGTAGGTGTTGCCATCGTCGGCACCGTAGTCGGTCCCCTCGTTCATGCCGAAGTAGTACGAGACGCCGTTCGGCGGACCTAACGTGTCGCCCGACACCGGATAGGTGGCCGCGACCATCGTGAACGTGCCGGCCGTGCCGCCGCTGTCGGCCTCGCCGCCGCTCCCCCACGAGTAGCGCATCCGGTACGTGCCGTGGATCGTGCCGGCCAGGAGGCTGTATTTGAGCGTGACCTTCCCCCAGATCCGGGTGGGGTCGGGAAGGGTGAAGTTCATCGTCGCCCGGGCGGTGCCATCGAGCAGGGTGTAGCTCTTGTACTTCGCCACCAGGTTGCCCCACAGCTCGCCGTCGCCGCGCGCGAAGAACGGCCGGTAGCGCATCGTCGCCTCGGCCTCGAAGCCGGCGTCCACCCGGCCGTAGAAGTCGCCGACTTTCTTTTCCTGCTTGAGGTAGGTCGCGAAGCCCGCGTCCACGCCGACCTTGTCCATCATGAAGTAGGCGGTCGAGTTCAGGTTCAGCACGCCGGGCATCAGCTTGAGCGAGTCCGGCCGGTTGGGCGTCCCGACGTGGACGTACCAGTCGGTGGGCGTGAAGTGGAGCTCGGCCCAGCCGGTGCCCTTGAGCGCCGGCGGGATGTTCACGTTGAGGACGATGTTGGCCTGCAGCACCGGCTGCGACACGGGGAGGCTGA
Organism: Gemmatimonadaceae bacterium; assembly: GCA_041483735.1. Classification (GTDB taxonomy): domain Bacteria; phylum Gemmatimonadota; class Gemmatimonadetes; order Gemmatimonadales; family Gemmatimonadaceae; genus JBGPGH01. The sequence continues at coordinate 5,767 of JBGPGH010000034.1, forward strand.
TGTTGACCGTACCCCAGAGCCGCTTCTCGCGCTGCTGGACGGTGGTGAGCATCCAGTTGTCGCCACGGAGCGTGAGGGCGCTCAGGCCGCCGCTGGTGGAGACCGCCGCCTCGAGGGTGACGTCGCCGTTCCAGACGTAGCCGGCGGAAGCCGAGCTCCCTAACGTGAGCAGCGCCTTGAGTCCGAAGGCGGTGGTGGCATCGGGCACGTACTTCACCGCCAGCGTCACGGTATCGACCAGCGCGCACATCCGAGCGTACGCCCCGCCGCCGAAGCCGTAGATGGCGAGCGGCAGGATACCGAGCTGGATCCCCGGCGGCGGGAGGATCAGCTTGGCGTCCACGTACCAGTAGCGGAAGCTCGCCGTCGCCGGCTGGGCCGCGCAGGCCGCGAGGGCGGTGCCGCCGGACGGCAGGTCCCCGGCAATGGGTTCGCCGGCCGACCGACCCATCGCGGCGGCGCTTCCCGCGCCCGGGCCGTGCGTGTCGTTCTCCGGGCGGTCGATCTCCGGGTCGTCGATCCCGGACGCGCCGCCCGCAGCCGCGGGGCTCCCCGCGCCGCCGCCGCCCGCCGCCGCCGGCTCGGTGGCGCCGACGATGAAGTTCCCGCTCACCACGAACTGGTTCTGGACCGCCATCTGGACCGACGCCTTGAAGGCGTTGCCGTAGACCGGGTCGTTCTGGATGTAGAGCAGGCTCCCCTTGAACGCGACCACCGCGTTCTGGAAGGCGAGGTCGAGCTTGTCGACGGAGAGCTTCTCGAACGTCCAGCCGCCGTCGGAGCCTCGTGCGGCAAAGACCCGGAACACGCCGGCGCCGCTGGGGAGGTTCTCGTTCAGCTGGAAACGGCCGGCCAGCCCCAGCCACACCTCGCCGTCGCCGGTGCCGGCGCCCACCCCGATCGAGTCGAGGGCCACCGGGAAGTGCCGGAAGTCGGCGTTGCTGGCGGCATCGAAGCCGAGCCACGCGCCCTTCAGCGCCATCCGCCCGTCGCTCGAGATCGAGAGGCCGTAGACCTGCGCATCCTTGAGCAGGATGCCGTCCTGGTCCAGCGTGAGGCGGGCGTCCATGGTGAACGTCCCCACCTGGTTCGCGTAGTCGAACCGGCCGCGCTGGATCACCACCTTCGCGTGCAGCGCCGGCACGCTGATCGGCTCCTGCTTGGTGAGCTTCGCCCAGGCCTGCCCGATCCCCTCGGGGGTGAAGTTCACCGCGTAGTCGATGTTCCCCTGCATGAACGGGAGCTTGAGCTGCCCCTCGACGTAGCCGGTGTCGAGCGTCCCCTCGGTGAACCGGAAGTGGAGGGAGTCGAGCTGGCCGTCGAAGCCGCCGAAGCCCACCGGGCCCAGCTTGTCGAGCTGGGTGGCGAAGACGTTGCCGCTGAACCCGCCGGCGTCAACCGACATCTTGTAGCCGACGATCGCCGCGGTGGGCTGGCCGTTCTTGACCTGCCAGTCCTGGGGCAGCTCGACGCGGGCGCTGTCGAAGAGGACGCCCTGCCAGCTCCCCGCCTTGCCCGGCGGCGAGGACGACGACGAGAAGTCGATCCAGGCGTTGCCGGTGGTGAGGTGCAGGCCGGTCTTCCCGATGTGAGAGCGCGGGATCCCCTTGGCGGCGATGTACAGCTCGCCGCTGGTGCCGAGGATCGCCTTCGTGAAGGTCAGGGTGACGAGCGAGTCGATCCCGGTAACTTTCTTCTGGCCGTTCTTGGTCTCGAAGGTGGTGTCGGGCTTGTCGCGGATCAGGCCGGCGGTGGGCGGCAGGGTGAACGCGCCGTCGAGCGTCAGGGTGCCGGCGCCGTCGCCCATGACCAGTTTCGTCGAGTCGGCGACCAGCGAGATCTTCGCGTCAGGCAGCCCGGCGATGTCGCTCGAGTAGTCGCTCGCCAGGCTGATGGTGCCGGCCGGCCCCTTCGACGTCACCCGCAGGTCGTCGAAGGCGAAGTACAGCGCCCGGCTCCGGACTTCCTTGAAGGCCGCGACCAGCGCGTCGGTGTTCGACACGCCGGCCTGGGTCTCGATTTTGGTCTCTTCCGCCGGCGTGCAGTAGGTGCCGGTGCTGATCGGATAGCCGGCCACCATCGCGTTGGGATCGGTGCAGTTCCACTTGCTGATGATCGTCATCGAGTCGGCGCGGGGCTGGGTGCGGAGCGAGTCGGCCGTCCCCCAGCCGAGGACCACCACGCCGTCACCGCTCAGGCCGGCGTGCTGCTCGCCGGTGGCCGAGTCGGCCACCAGGACCAGCCCCTGGAGATTGACCCAGAAGGGCGCCGGCACCTGGCCCAGGATCTTGTCGAAGACGGTGCCCAGGTTAGGCATCGTGACCACGTGGCGCGGCGCCCAGCGGACTTTCTTCCCGTCCGGGGTCAGGTGCACGCTCCGGAACTTGAACAGCGGCTCGAACACGCCGGCCACGATCGTCACCCGGCCGCGCCCGCTGTAGTTCTCGAACGACGAGTCGGTGAGCGACAGGACCTTCACCTGGAGCGGTCCCCACTGGAAGGTCGCCACCGCCCGTTCGGTCGAGGTGGTGTCGGCCAGCGAGTCGGCGCCGGCGACCACCGGCGGGCCGAATGCGCGCGCCGCCGGATGCCAGGTGAAGGTGAAGATCTCGCTCTTCCCCTGGCGCTCGCCCACCGGTGACCCGAACCCATCCAGCGCCTGCACCTGCCACGCATAACGGGTGCTGTCGCGCAGCGGGAGCGCGTCGCGCGGATAGGCGAGCGACGTGGACGACACGTCGCCCTCGAACTGCGGGACGTTGTTCACCGCCTCGATCGGCGACTGGCCCGGGAAGACCTCCGTCAGCCGCAGGTGATAGCTCACCCGCTCGTTGGGCGACACGATCACCGGGGTCCAGGCGAACACCGGATAGTCGAGGCTCACGCTGTCACGGTCGCCGGGCATGATCAGCGACGGCGGCGCCGGCGCGACGATCGCGAACGGCTCGCAGGCTCGGCTCAGCTGCGCGCCGCCTCCCGACTCGGGCAGTCCGGCGTGGACCTCGACGCAGAACTGGTAGTCGCCCTCCGGGATGCGCCCGGTCCGCTCGAGCTGCGTCCGGAGCGCGGCCTCGTAGGTCACGCTGCCGCTCTCCCAGATCCCGTCCCGCGTCGAGAGGAGCAGTTGCGACGGGCGCACGAACTCGAACGGCGTGCTGCGCCCGCTCGCGACCGTCGTGCCCACCCGCTTGATGCTCCCGATGAGGTAGAAGGCGACGTCGGCGCTGCCGGTGTACGAGAGCACCAGCGTCACCAGCGTCGGGTCGGACTGCCAGTCGGCCAGGTACGGGGACGGATTCGGGCGCACCGTCAGGATCGTCATCCAGTCGGGCGACTGGGCGGCGGCCGGCTCGGCTGCCAGGCAGGCCGCCAGTGTCGCGAGGCTGACCGCCCATCTCGTAAGGCATGCGCGCGACCACGGCGCGTGGCTCATGGCGTCCTCTCGCGTGGCCGTGGTTTCGCGGCACCGGTTGGGCCGGTGCCTGTGACGGCGGCCGCCGCCGCGCCCGATGTCCAGGTGACGGTCGCTCCGCCGCTCGTCCGCGTCGCCGCCGAGCCGTCGAGCGGATCAGAGCCGGCGAGGATGATCGACAGCGGCTGGCCGTCGGCGGGCGCGGTGTCGGTCACGTCGATATAGGCGCCGGTCGAGTCCGGTGTCGACCAGAAGCGCACGCCGCGGAAGGTGAACGGCGCGGCGGCGCCCGGATGCCTGATCGTGAGTTGCGCGAGGTTGATGCTGATGTTCAGGAACGTCACGCTGTCGAACCGGGTGATCACCCCGCCGATCGACTCGATCCGTCCGTCGGCGTTCATGGTCGTGTTCACCACGTTCAACCCGGACACGCTGAGGACGTGCTCCCCGAAGCCGAACACCTGCGCCACCGGCGACCGGGCGATCAGCTGACCGGTGGCGAACGCGTTGGTGCCCAGGAAGACGCGCCCCGCGCTCTGGGCGAGTTCGAGATCGTTGAAGGAGGAGGATTGGCCGCCGCGGCCGGGCGCGTCGAACTTGACCGTCTGGTTGAACGAGCCGGTGAACACGGTGCGATGTGTCCCGGAGGGCTGGAACGCGTCCCAGTTGCTGCCGACGTAGGTCTCGGTGAAGTTGCCCTGCAGCGACAGGACGCCGGCCGTGAGATGTCCCGGCGTGGGCGCCCCGGCGAACAGGACGTTACCGCCTACCGCCAGCGTATCGGCGGCGCTCTGCATCGTGAGGGTTCCGCCGTTCGGCTCGGTGGAGAAGTCGCCTGTGACGGCCAGTGCGTGACCGCCGAGGTTGAGGTCGCCGGCCACCTGCTGGCCCGACACGTTGGTGCTGCCGACCCCCAGCGTGCCGGTGAAGGTGGCGTTTCCGCCGAGCGTCCAGGTGCCGGTGACTCGCACGTTCTGATAGGCCAGCCCGCCCTGGATCACCTGGCCCACACCGAAGAACTCGGTGTTCGCCGGGTTGTACACGCCCTCGACCAGCATCCCGCCGCCCAGCCTCATGCCGGCCGGGTTCACCGTGGTCGGCGGTCCGGTCACCAGCGAGTCGACCACCGTGAGCGTCCCGACGCCGTCGATGTTCCCGGCCGGTGCGTGGAGCCGGCCGGTGGCGAACGCGTCCGTCGTCAGGTTGAGGGAGCCGTCCTCCTGTTCCTCATCGAGGTGGCGGAAGAACGAGCTCTGCGGGCCCGACCCCGGATTGTCGAAGTGCACCGACTGGGTGCGGTTGGCGTTGAACCGGGTGTGGTGCGATCCCGAGGGCGCGAACGCGTCCCAGTTGCTGCCGATGTAGGTCTGGGTGAAGTTGCGCTGCACCGACAGCAGGCCGGCGGTGAGGTGCCCGGGGGTGGGCGCGCCCGCGAAGGTGACGTTGCCGGCCACGAGCAGGGTGTCGGCGGTGCTCTGCATCGTGAGGGTTCCGCCGTTGGGCTCGGTGCTGAAGGTGCCGGTGACCGTCAGGGTGTGGCCGCCCAGATTGAGGTCGCCGGCAACCTGCTGGCCGGAGACGTTGGTGCTGCCGACCCCCAGCGCACCGGCGAAGGTCGCGGTGCCGCCGAGCGTCGCGGTGCCGGTGACGCGCACGGCCTGGTAGCCCAGCCCGCCCTGGATCACCTGGCCCTGGCCGAAGAACTCGGTGTTCGCCGGCGTGAACGTCCCGCCGATGCTCATCCCGCCGCCTAACCGAACGCCGGTCGGCGACACGGTGGTGCCGGGGGCGGTGATCAGCGAGTCCACCACGGTCAGGTTGTCGGTGCCGGTCACGGCGCCGGCCGTGAGGCGCATCCGGCCGGTGACCGCGACGTCGGTGGTGAGCTGGAAGTCGCCGCCCCCCTGGCCGGCGATGAGGTGGCGGAAGAACGATGTCTGGGCGCCGGTGCCCGGATTGTCGAAGTGGACGTTCTGCGCACCGCCGGCGGTGAACATCGTCAGGTGCGTCCCCGACGGCGCGAACGCGTCCCAGTTGCTCCCGATGTAGAACTGCGAGAAGTCTCCGCCCACCGTGAGCACTCCGGCCGTCAGCAGCCCCGGCGTCGGGTCGCCCGCGAAGGTGACGCTCCCGCCCACCAGCAGCGAGTCGGACGGCTGCTGCATCACCACCACGCCGCCGTTCGGGCCGGTCACGAACGGGCCGGCCACCCGGACGGTGTGCCCGTTCATCGTCAGGCTCGCCCCGTTGCCCAGCACGGTCAGCTTCGTGACCGCGACGTCGGCGGTGAGCATCGGCTGGCTGGCCGCGGCCTGGATCACCACCGTGTCGATGGCGTTGGGAATTCCGGACGGCGTCCAGTTCGCCGCCACGAACCAGCTGGTGGGTCCCGCCGCGTCGCCGCCCACCCAGGTGCGGGTGGTCGCCACGATCGGCGCCGTCCCGGTCGCGTCGAAGCTCACCGGCGTCACCCCCGGCACGCTGGCCGTGACGGTGTTCGTTCCGGCCACGGCTCCGAGAGTCCAGCTCCCCACCGTCGCGACCCCGTTCTGGTCGGTCATTTGGGTGGCACCCGTGAGGCTGCCGCCGCCGGCCGTCACGACGAAGGTCACCGACACGCCCGGGATCGGGAGGTTGCCGCCGTCCCGCACGATCACCGACGGCGGGGCGCCGACCGGCGATCCGGTGGTGGCGCTCTGCGCGGTGATGGAGTTCGCCGCGAGTGACACCGTGTTCGTGGCGAGGATGGTGACGGCGAGGGGGGTGTCGTCGGAGAGACAGCCGTCGCCCCCTGTCCCGACCGTGAACTGGATCCGGTCGCCGGCGGCCAGCGTCCGGAACGAGGAGTACGACGGATTGCCCCCGGTGGAGGCCGCGGTGAAGACCGGCACGCCGCCGTTCACCAGCACCGCGGCATCGGTATTGCCTGAATTTCCGACCAGGAACTGGACGTTGGCGAGGTAGTTCCCCGCGCTCGGCGCGGTCCAGCGGAGCTCCGAGTACTCGTTGGCGTTGCAGCCCGGATGGAGGCTGACCTGCCCTGGCGCCACACCATTCACGGTCGAGGCGGAATTGTTCTTGTGATAGGTGGGTGAGCCCAGGTTCAGGATCGCGGGATCGACCCAGCCGTCGAACCCCGATCCCGTGACGGCCGTGGGATACACGACGAACGCCGACCCCAGCGTGGCCGTCCAGCCCGAGCTCCAGGCCCCATTCGGATTGCTGGTCTTCGAGAAGTCGGTCGTCGCGTTCCAGCTGGTCACCACGACCACCGCGCCGACGGTCACCACCGTGGTGTCGGGGACGGCGACGCCGGTCGTGGCGACGATGCGCGCGGTCCCGGCCGCCCGGCCCGTCACGACACCTGACGAGTCCACAACCGTGGCGACCAGTGTGTCGAGCGACTGCCACCGGAACCCGCCGGCCGGCGTCATCGCGCCCCCCAGCTGGTCCACGGCCGTCGCGGTCAGCGTCCGCGTCGCGCCGGCGGTGATTGGCGTGGCGGTATCGCCGGCGATCGCCACCAGGGCCGCGTAGCGCGGCGGAGTCGTCAGGCGCCACGACGACGGGCCCGAGTAGCCGTCGATCGGGATCAGCCCCGACTGCCCCGAGCCATCGCCGCGCATCACCATCGCCTGGGCGCCTCCCCCGTTGTTGCGGAAGCTCGAGAACGCGATCAGGCCGTCGCTCGCCACCGCCACGAAAATGTCGCCGGCCGTCGAGGTCGACCGTGTCCCCGAGCCGGTGGTGAGCGCCACCGGAGTGCCGCCGGGGAACGTCATCCGTGACACGACCGAGCCGAAGTTGGACCCGGTGAAGAGCAGCGAGCCGCCGTCCGGCGACCATGCCGGGAAGCGCGCGGCGATCCCCAGCGGCTGCACCGGTCCGCCCTGCGGCCTCACCGTGAGGAGCGTCGCGTTGCCCGCCGAGAATCGCGCGAACGCGATCAGCGAGCCATCGGGGCTCCACGCCGGGTCCACGTCCTCGGTGCCTGACGGCGGCGTCGTCAATTGCCGGGCTCCCGAGCCGTTGGCGTTCATCACCCACAGCGCGTGCCGGCCCCCGGACGCGCTGGCCGCGGACCAGGCGATCTGCCGCCCGTCGGGCGACCAGGTCGGCTGGGCATCGCCGTAGGCGTTCGCCGTCAGCGCCTGGGCGCCGGAGCCGTCGGCGTTCATCACCTTGATGTCGCTCTGCCCGGTGGCATCGTAGGCCGTCCAGGCGATCTTCGAGCCGTCGGGGCTGAACGCCGGGTCGTAGTCGGCCACCTGGTTGTTCGTCAGGCGGGTGAGCGCGCCGCCATCGCCGCGCAGCGTGTAGAGCTCGTAGTTGTACGACACCGCGAGGATCTGCGCGTTGGACCCGGGCACGGTGGAGATCGTGATCTGGGCGCTGTCGGTGCGCCATCCGTTGTAGGTCGCCACCGCCCACGACGTGCCCGGCGCCACTGCCACCAGCTCGCCCGCGGTCGCGGTCGGGACGGTGCGACTGTCGGCGGCGCCACGGAGCTCCACCGGCACCGGCACGGTCGCTCCTCGCGCGTCGATCGCCGATGCGGTGAACGTCCGGCTCGACTCGTCCGACGTCATGTTCACCGGGGACGGCGACACCACCAGCCGGTCGATGTAGCGCGGCGTGGTGAGCGGCGCGAAGTCGGGTTCGAACTCCTCCACGGCGGGCGGCGAGAGGCGGGTGGCGGAGCCGCCCCGGATCGCGGCGTAGATCCCGTGCACGCCGCCATCTTCGCTCTCGAATACGAACGTGTCGGGCGACGCGGCATACGACAGCCGGCCATCGAACGTCGGCGAGTGGTTCGCGAGACCGAAGGTGTTGCCGCCCACGAGGGCGACCTCGAGCAGCGAGGTGCTGGCCGCCGGCCTGGTGAACGCCAGCGCCCCGCCCAGCGGATTCCACCGCGCGGCGGACACCTGGGCCGGTGACTCGGTGAAGTAGTCGATTTCCCGGGCGCCGCCGCCGCTGGAATCGGCCAGGTAGGGATGGCTCGGCAGGAACCCGGGGTTGGTGAAGCGCGCCAGGATCTGCTTCCCGTCCGGCGCCCAGTCGTCGAAGACGTCGCGCGTGCTCCCGGGATCGCGCAGCCGCCGCTGGCCGCTGCCGTTGGCCGCCATCACCCAGATCTCGGATGCGCCACTCGGCACGCGACGCGTGAACGCGATCTTCGAGCCGTCGGGGGAGAAGCGCGCGCCCGACGACGTGCCGCCGCCGCTCGTCGCCGCGGTCGTGAGCACCCGCTCGCCAGTGCCATCGGTGGACACCGCGATCAGCTGCGTGCCCTGTCCGGCCACGGTCCGGTCCACCACAATGGTCTGCCGGTCCGGCGACCAGGCCGGGTTCGACTCGTCTTCCGGCGTGGCCGTCAGCGCCCTCGCCCCCGAACCGTCCGGATTCATGATGTAGAGGTCGCGATTGCCGCCCTGGGTGGAAATGAAGGCGATGCGCTCGGTGGTCACCGGCCCGCCGACGATGCCGGCGCGCACCCGCAGCACCGCGCTGGCCGACAGCCCGCTGGGCATGTAGCCGGTCACCCGCACCGTGTCGTAGGCGGCGTCATCGGTCGCCCGCGCGATCCCGGCCGAATCCACCAGCAGGAGCGCCGGCCGCGCCGAGACGAACCGGAGCGGGACCCTTCCCAACGCCTGGCCCAGCGAGTCCTGCGCGACTCCGCGCACCGACGTCGTATCGCCGCGCCGCAGCGCGCTGTCGCCGGCCACCAGGCTCATCGACACCGCCAGCGCCCCCGGCCCCACGTAGCGGGCCGTCAGGGTGATCGCCGTATCGACACCGGCCCGCAACTGGATCGCGTCGAATGCCAGGAAGTACGCCTGCCCGCCAACGTCGACCTCGGCGGTTCCGACGAACCGCTCGATCGCGAACGACAGCGGCACCACCACCGTCGCCTCGACCCGCGGGCCGGCGTCGGCCGGGAGGCGCGTCGCGAACGACACCACCGGCACCACCCGCCCCGCCTGCCGCACCTCGACCCGCAGCGAATCGCCGCCGGGATACCACACCGCCGGCGTCGCGGCCGGCAGCTCCACCGCCACCGACAGCGCGACCGGCGACTGGTTGCCGGGCCCCACCGGCTGGTCGGAGCAGGCCAGCAGCACCCCCCAGGCGATGGGGGCTCGACAGCGCCGGATCAGGGCCGCCAGGGACTGGGTCTTGCGTGCTTGCAGCGGGTGCATGCCGGGTCTATGATAGACCAGCGCGTCAACTCCTTATCCATTGGCCGTCAACCGACCTATCGTGTTCAGGCTTCGCACGTTCGGAACGGCTTCGCTCGACCGGAACGGCGTTCCGCTGGCCGGTCGCGCGACCCAACGCCGGCGCTTGGCCCTGCTCGCGCTGCTGGCCGCGGCCCGCGACCGTGGAAACGGGGGCGGGGGCGCCGTGGCGAGGGACAAGCTGGTCGCCTACCTCTGGCCCGATCGCGACGCCGAGCGGGGGCGGCACGTCCTGTCGCAGACCCTGTACGAGCTGCGCCGCGAGATGGGCGAGGACGCCTTCCACGTCGGCGTCGACGACGTGCGGTTGAACGCGGCAATCGTCACCTCCGATGTCGGCGAGTTCGACGCCGCGATCGCGGCCGGCGATCCTCAGCGCGCGATCGCGCTCTACCAGGGTCCCTTCCTCGACGGCTTCTTCGTCACCGACGCGGCCGAGTTCGAGCGCTGGGTGGAGGATGAACGGTCCCGGCGCGCACAGGCGTACGGCGAGGCGCTGCAGGTGCTGGCGCGCGGGGCGGCGGCGCGCGGCGACCTGTCGCAGGCCGCGTCGTGGTGGCGCCGCGCCTCGGATCACGATCGCCTCAGCTCGCGGGTCGCGCTCGAGTACCTGCAGGCGCTGGTGGCGCTGGGCGATCGCGCCGGTGCGCTCCAGCATGCGCGGATCCACGCCGCGGTACTGGAACAGGACCTGGGCGTGGCCCCCGAACCCGCCGTGCAGAGCCTGGTGGATCGCGTGCGCGAGGAGCTGCGGATGAGTGCGCCGGCCGCGGCCGGACCGGTCGCGGCGTCGGCGACCCCCGCCGACGCCGCCGCACGACCGCTCTCCGCCGGCTCGGGCAGCGCGGACACCATCGCCGCGCCCGCATCGGCCCTCCCGCCGGGGGCCGCGACAGTCCGGCGCGGCCGCGGCACGGCGCGCGGCTGGCTGACCGCGGGGGCCGCCGTCCTGGCGGCGCTGTTCGTCATGAGCACGATCGCCCTGGCGCGCCGGCCGGCACCTCCGGCGCGGGCGGCCCGGGGGGTGGTGGTGGGCGCGATTCGCGGCCCCGACTCGTCGTTAGGACTGGCGGTGCGCGAGGCGCTCACCGCCGAGCTCGCCGCCGCACCCGACGTGAAGGTGATCGGCGACCTGCACGTGCAGTCCACGCTCCGCCTGATGGAGCGGCCGGCCACCACCGAGCTCGCCGCACCGGTCGCGGTGGAGGTGGCGCAGCGCCAGGGCGCGTCCTTCGCGGTGGTCGGGTCGGTCACGCCAATGGGCGCCGGCGCCCAGATCTTCGTCCAGCTCCTCGACGCCTCGTCAGGCGCGGCGGTGAGCACGCTCACCGAGCGTCCGGCCGCCTCCGCCGACGTGATCCCGGCCGTCACCCGGCTGGCCCGCAGCCTGCGCGAGCGCGCCGTGGGCGCCCCACTCACCGACAGCGCCGGCGCCCTCCCCGCGGTCACCACCGCGTCCATCGACGCGCTCCGCGACTACGCCCTGGCGCGCGCCGCCCTCACGCGCTTCGACCGCTCCCGGGCCGCCGAGTACTGTGAGGCGGCCCTCCTCCACGACAGCCTCTTCGTCCTGGCCCACTACCTGGCCGGCGACCTCTACTGGTACCTGGACCAGCAGCGCCGCAGCGACGCCCACCTCACCCGGGCCGAGGAGTTGAGCAACCGCCTGCCGCCGCGCGAGCGCCTGATCGTGCGGGCGCGCTACGAACAGCTCGTCCGCGACCGGCTGGACAGCGCGCTCTACTATTGGCGGCTGCTCGGCACCAGCACTCCCGATGAGCCGCACGCCTACGAGGGGATGGCGTGGGTGTACCTGAGCCTCGGCGACTACACGGCGGCGGCCGCCGCCGCCGACACCGCCCTGCGCCTCGACCCGCAGGCGGTGGCGCCGAACCAGTTCAACCGGCTCCATGCGCTGCTGTCGCTCAGCGACACCGCCGGCGCGATGGCGTTTGCGAAGGCGGTCGGCTCGCCGAGCTTCGAGCAGCAGACGCGCGTGGTCGCCCTGTTCCTCCGGCGTGACTGGGACGGGGCGTCGGCGCTGCTCCATTGGACGCCGCCTGACGGGCTGGAGCGGAATTCCGGCGAGGCGGCCGCCTGGCAGGCCCTGCAGCTCGCCACCGGCCACCTGGCCGACGCCGAGCGGGCGATGGCCGTCACGGTGCGCGGCGGACAGCAGCACCCGCCACGCGCGCTGCTGCAGCAGGCGCTGGGCGAGGTGACCATGGGCGGATCGCGGGAGCACGGGCTGGCGCTGGCTCGTGAGGCATTCGACTGGGTGCGCCGCGCCGACCTCTCGGCGCCGGCCAACGGCCGCCTGATGGAGCGGGTAGCCGACGTCGCGGGCCGCGCCCGGGATACCCTGATGCTCTCGTCGGTCCGGCATTTCCTCGTGGCGCGCGACGCCGGCCGCTCGCTCCGCAGCTACCGACTGGCCCTGATGGCCACCGATGCCTATCGTGCCTTCGCGACCGGCCAGATGAAGCGTGCCGCGACGCTGGCCCGGGCGGCGCGCGACAGCTCGTACTTCGGCCGGCTCGGCTGGGACCTGGTGCTGCTCGAGGCCGATGCCCGGGCCGCGGCCGGCGAGCGCGCCGCCGCCGACTCGCTCTACCGGCTGGTCGCCAATGCCCCGGTGGGCTACGACCCCGAGAGCGTGCTCCTGATCCGCGCGCTGGCCGATCGCGCGCTCGCCCGCCGCGGCGCCTCCGGCGGGTGAACCGGGCGGGCGGCCGGCAGGCCGCGGCCGGCCGGGCGACCCCTGCCACCGGTCCGGCCCCGCGCCCAGATTCAGACGACAGCCGGTTCCATCCTTCCGAACCCCCCCAGCACCCCCTCCACGCATGCGACTGTTCTCGCTCGTCCGCGCGGCTCCGGCGGCCGCCGCCGCGCTCGCCCTGGCCGCCGCCTCGTCAGGCGCGCAATCGGCCGCGACGCCCTCCGTCGACATCCCGGTCATCCCGGTGGAGCGCCTGACGCTCGCCAACGGACTCACCGTCCTGCTCTCGCCCGACCACTCGGCGCCGGTGGTGGCGGTCTCGGTCTGGTATCACGTCGGCTCCAAGAACGAGAAGCCGGGCCGTACCGGATTCGCCCACCTGTTCGAGCACGTCATGTTCATGGGGTCGCAGCACGTTCCCACCGGCTCGTTCGACCAGATCCTGGAAGCCGCCGGCGGGAACAACAACGGCTCCACGACCAACGACCGGACCAACTACTACGAGACGCTGCCGAGCAACGCGCTGGCCACCGCGCTCTGGCTCGAGTCCGACCGCATGGGGTGGCTTCTTCCCACGCTCGACCAGGCCAAGCTCGATGCGCAGCGCGAGGTGGTGAAGAACGAGCGCCGCCAGCGCGTCGACAACCAGCCGTTCGGGTCGCAGTTCGAGGTCATCGCCGCCGCGCTCTACCCGGCGACGAATCCGTACTCGTGGCCGGTGATCGGCTCCATGGCCGACCTCTCGGCCGCGTCCGTGGACGACGTCAAGGACTTCTTCCGGAAGTACTACGCGCCGAACAACGCGACGATGGTCATCACCGGCGACATCGACGTCGACCGGACCAGGGCGATGGTGGCCTCGTACTTCGCCGAGATTCCGCGCGGGCCGGCGATCGACCGGCCGGTGGTGGCGCCGGCGTCGCTCGACAAGGACAAGCGCCTCGTCCTCACCGACGCCAAGTCGCGGCTCCCGCAGATCTCGTTCGTCTGGTCCACGGTGGGTGAGGATCACGAGGATCGCTTCCCGCTGGCGGCGCTGGGCGAAGTGATGGCCCAGGACCGCACCAGCCGCCTGACGAAGCTGCTGGTCTACGACCGGCAGCTCGCCACCAACGTCGGCGTCTTCCAGGGCGCCGACGAGAACGCCGGCCAGTTCATCATCACCATCCGCCCGCGCCCGGGGATCGCTCTCTCGGACATCGAGCGGCTCACCGACAGTGTCGTGGCTGGGCTGGTCGCCGCCCCACCCACCGCCGCCGAGGTCGAGCGGTACAAGAACTCCTATGTCGTGAGCACCGTCACCGCCCTTCAGTCGGTGCTGGAGAAGGGCGAGGTGCTCGCCTCCGGCCAGGCCTTCCACGGCGACCCGGCGTTCTACGCGACGGAGTTGAAGAAGTCCATCGCGGTGAGCCCCGGCGACGTGCAGCGCGTCGCCAGCCTGTACCTCTCCAAAGGACACGTGGTGCTCAGCATGGTGCCCGCCGGCCACCTCGAGATGATCAGCCGGCCCGATCTCCCCTATTCCGACGTCACGCCTACCCCCGCCACAGCGGGGAAGTGAACCATGCGCCTACACCATATCGCACTCCGGATCATCGTCGCGGGCTTCGTGCTCGCCCCGGCGCTCAGCATCGCCGGCGCGCAGGTCATCGACCGGTCCAAGCCGCCGGTGGCCGCGCCGGCGCCGCCCCTCCGCATTCCTGTCATCGCGACGCGCACCCTGTCGAACGGCATTCAAGTGGTGGTGCTCGAGAATCACGAGATCCCGATCGTCCGGGTCAGAGCGGTGATCGACGCCAGCGCGCTGCTTGAAGCGGCCGGCAAGGAAGGGCTCGCTTCGGTCACCTTCGCGATGCTCGGCGAAGGAACCGCCACCCGCTCCGCCGACCAGCTCTCCGATGCGTTCGCGGCGCTCGGCAACGGCGTGTCGCCCACCGGGTTCCTCACCATTACGAAGAACCTCGCGCCCTCGCTGGCGTTGATGGCCGACCAGCTCGAGAACCCCGCCTTCCCGCAGGAGGCGCTCGACCGGATCCGGGCCAATCGCCTGGCCGACTTGAAGCGCCTGCAGGACCAGCCTTCGTACCTGGCGCAGCGGGTGTTTGCCAACGCGGTCTACGGCACCGGGCACCCGTACGAACGCGCCGCCACCGAGCAGAGCCTCACGAGTCTGGCGCGCGCCGACCTGGTGGAGTTCCACGACACCTGGTTCCGCCCGCAGAACGTGAAGTTCGTCGTCGCCGGCGACATCACGCCGGATGCCGCCAGGGCCGAGCTCGAGAAGGCGTTCGCGTCATGGCCGTCGGGCGGGAAGAAGTCGACCTACACGATCGCCGCGCCAAAGACCCCGGGCCCCACCACCATTTACCTCTTCGACCGGCCGAGCTCGGCACAGAGCTACATCATGGCCGGCTCGGTGGGTCCGCGCCGGGATGTCCCCGAGTACTTCGCCCTCGACATTGCCAACAACATCCTGGGCGGCACCTTCAACAGCCGGCTCAACCTCAACCTCCGCGAGAAGCACGGCTACAGCTACGGCGCCAACTCGCGCTTCACCTACCGGCGCGTCCCGCAGGTGGGACAGTTCACGGCCGCGTCGCAGGTCGCCACTGCCAAGACCGATTCGTCGGTGATCGAGCTGATGCGCGAGCTCCGGGAAATCCACGGCGCGCGGCCGGTGTCCGACTCCGAGGTGACGCACTCGACCGACAACATCCTCAAGGGGATGCCGCTCGACTTCGAGACGGTCGATGACATCGCGGGGGCGGCGGCCAACCTGCTCGGCAACGAACTCCCCCTCGACTACTACCAGACCGTGTCCGACGGGTACCGCCGGGCGGGATCGCCGGCCGTCCGGGCGGCGGCGGCGAAGTTCATCGACCCCGAGCACCTCGTGGTGGTCGTCGTCGGCGACCGGAAGGCGATCGAAGCGGCGCTCCGCGCCGCCCACGTCGCCCCGGTGGTGGTGGTGGACGACAAGGCGAAGCCCGTGGAAAGCGTGGGAGGGAGGTAGGGAGGGAGGAAGGGAGGAAGGGAGGGAGGGAGGGAGGAGGGAGGGAGAAGAGCGAAGGGAGGGTGGGCCGCTTCACGTTTCTGCCCACCCACGCCACCACCGGTGCGTGATGGGTGTCACGCACTGTCACGCACCGGTGATGGCCGTTACGGCAGGGCCGGGGCATGGGGGTAAGTTCATGTTATGACCTGTCCCCGGGATTCGTCTGATTGGAGAGGCTTTTTCCCCATTCAGACCGCTCGTGCTGGAGTCGTGCGCCGATGAACAGGTCGCTGGTCTTCGCCCTTTCCGTGGTCGCCGTCGCCGCCGGTTGCAGCGGCAAGTCCGTCGACCCGCCGCCCCCCCCGCCGCCGCCGGCCGCGGTCGCGAGCGTGAACGTGTCGCTCGCCTCGTCCAGCGTCCCCGCCGGCCTCACCATCCAGGCGTCGGTGGTCCTGCGCGACGCGACCGGCAACATCCTGCTCGGCCGCGTGGTCGGTTACACGAGCGACAACACATCGGTGGCCACGGTGAACCCGGCGACCGGGCTGGTGACCGGCGTGCTCGCCGGCACGGCCAACATCACGGCGACGTCGGAGGGGATCAACGGCAGCGTCCAGGTCACCGTGACGCCGGTGATCCAGGTGACGCTCGACTCGGTGCGGCCGGCGGTGCTGGTGATGGGGCAGAGCGGCACGGCGTTCGGCAGCAACTTCGGGCTCAACCCCGGTCAGAACGTGGTGACGGTGGGCGGCACCTCGGCGGTGATCGTGACCAACGGGTCGAGCCAGGTGAGCTTCGTGGTGCCGGATTTGGGGTGCGTCCCCGCGGCCAGGCGCACGGTGACGATCAGCGCCAACGGGACCAGCGCCTCGCAGGTCGGAACCAGGGTGGCGCCCGGCGTGACGCCGCTCCAGATGCCGGTGGGCGGCGTGCGGGTGCTGTCAACCACGCAGCTCTACGGGTGCATGGAGCTGGCCGCGAACGCCAGTCCGTCGGACTACGTGTTCATCGCGGCCAACGCGAATCCCTCGGCTGACGTCCTCGCGCCATACCGTTTCTCGAGCGCGACCGGCGACTCGGTGGTGTACGGTGCCGGCGGGTACACGGTGATGGCGGCGGCTCGTCAGGCGCCGGTTGATGACGTGGCGCGCGCTCTCGCTCCGCAAAACGAGGTGGAACGCCGGATCCGTGGGTTCGAACGCTCGCGACTCGATCGCGCCGTGGGCACCGCGTTCCTGCGCCAGCGCGCCCAGCTTGGCGCGGCGCGTGCCGCCGCGAGCACGTCCGCGAGGCTGACCGTGTCCTTCCTCGTGAACCTCGGCGACACGATCTCGC
The DNA here is from genome assembly GCA_041483735.1 of Gemmatimonadaceae bacterium. GTDB lineage: Bacteria > Gemmatimonadota > Gemmatimonadetes > Gemmatimonadales > Gemmatimonadaceae > JBGPGH01. The sequence goes on from JBGPGH010000034.1 coordinate 22,473, forward strand.
TGCGCGCCCCGAACGCAAACACCAACGACCTCTGCGCGAACTTCTTCACCGACCGCGCCGTGGTCAAGGCGGTCGGCACGCGCGCCATCATCCTCGAGGACACCCTCGGCAACGGGAAGCGCTCCGGGAGCGACCTGACCGGCACCGACTTCACCGCGATCGCGGCCGAGTTCGACAACGTCATCTATTCCACGGACTCACTCCACTTCGGCAACCCCACCGACATCGATCTCAACAGCCGGGTGATGATCTTCATCACCCCGCAGGTGAACAAGCTGACGCCGCGCGGGTCAGGCGGCTTCGTGGGCGGGTTCTTCTTCATCGGCGACCTGTTCCCGCCGGCGGGATGCACCGGGACCAACCAGGCCGAGATCTTCTACGTGCTGGCCCCCGATCCCCAGCAGGAATTCGGCGACGTGCGGTCGGTGACCGACGTCCGCCAGGGGTCGCGCGGCACGATCGCGCACGAATTCCAGCACATGATCAACGGCGGGAACCGGCTGAAGAACGGATCACCTTCCGAGGCAACCTGGCTGGACGAGGCGATGGCCCATCTCGCCGAGGATCTCGTTGGGCGCGCGGTGCGCGGCTTCAGCGTCACCGGCAACCTCACCGATGCCGATGTGCGCACCAACGCCAACGACTACCAGGCCTTCTTCTTCCAGAACGCCGCGCGACTGCGCGAGTGGATGAAGCGCCCGGACCTGCAGGGCGCCACCAGCAGCAGCGCCGACACGTCGCTGGCCACGCGCGGCGCCGCCTGGTCGCTGCTGCGCTACACCGCGGACCAGTACTCCGGCGGCAACCTCCCGTTCTTCACGCGGGCGATGGCCACGGGGCCGCAGTCGAGTGTCGCGAACCTCACGGCGCGCGCGGGCGTTCCGTTCGACTCGCTCATGGCGGGGTGGATGGTGGCCCTCTACGCCGACGACTTCCCGGTCGCGGGCCTGTCCGCCAAGTACACGTACACGAGCTACAACATCCGGAGCTACGTCGGGGGCACCAACGCCGGCGTCTATCCCCTGGTGGTGAATGGCATCGCCGCGGGCTCGGCGACGCTGTCCACGCAGTCGAAATCAGGTTCGGGAAACTACTTCCGCTTCCAGAGCACCGGCGTCTCGCCGGCCGGCGCGTTCCGGCTGCTCGATCCGGCCGTACTGACGCCGGCGACGTTCACCGGCGCGCGAGTCTACGTGGTCCGTGTGAACTGAGCGGTCAGCGGTCAGCGGTCAGCGGTCGGCGGTCGGCGGTCGGCGGTCAGCGGTCAGCGGTCGAGCACCGAGATTGGCGCTCCCGCCACGCAGTTTTCTCGCTTCTCGTTTCTCGTTTGCAGTTTCCGCTCCCCGAGTCCGCGTCCGTTCCCCGGTCATTGCCTCAACGCCTCCATCGCGGTCTCGCGGAAGACGTCGCGCCCGCTGAGCAGCCCGATCGTCACCGTCACCGCCGTCATCAGCAGCGCGATCATCAACGCCGCCTGCCAGGCGGGCCGATAGGGCGTCTCGAACATCCAGTGCGCCAGCGCCCACGTCCCCCCGAAGCTCAGCACCATCCCCGTCAGGCTCCCCAACAAGCCTAACAGCGCATACTCGGCCAGCAAGATCCGCCCGATCTGCCGCCGAGTCGCACCTAACGTCTTCAGCAGGACGCCCTCGCGCACCCGCTCGCGACGGGTCGCCGCCACCGCGCTGAACAACACCGGTACCCCCATCGCCAGGCTGAACACCGCCAGGAAGCGGATCGCCACCGACACCTTCCGCACCACCTTGCCCACGGTCTGCAGGATCAGCGTCAGGTCGATGCTCGACACGTTCGGGAAGCGATCCACCGCCGCCCGCTGCAGCCGGGCCACCGCGTTCGTCCCCTGCACGTTGGCCAGGAACACCCAGTTCCGGGGCGCCGCCGCCACCGACGCCGGTGACAGCACCGCGAAGAAGTTCGGCTCGAACCGCGCCCACTCCACCTCGCGGAAACTCGTCACCCGGGTGGGGATGGGCACCCCCTGCACGTTCCAGACGATGATGTCGTTGAGCGACACGCTCAGCTGCTTCGCGAGGTCGATTTCCAGCGACACCTCGCCGGTGTCCGTCGCCGCCGGCACCAGGCCCGCGCGCGGCGGCTTGAACCACCGCCCGCGCACGATCTTCTCCGAGTGCACCAGCGAGTCGCGGAAAGTCGACCGGTACTCCCGCCGCAGCGTCCACGACTGCCGCGAGGTGTCTTTCGCCAGCTCGGCGTTCGGCGTCCCGTTGATAGAGGCGATCCGCATCGTCACGATCGGCGCCCGCTGCAGCACCGTCTGCCCCATCGCCCGGAAGAGCGAGTCGAGTCCCTTCGCCTGGTCGTCCTGCACGTCGAAGAAGAGCAGGTTGCCGCGTGAGTTCTCGACGCTCGCGTCCAGCTGCCGCAGCTGGTTGACCTGCAGCAGGTACACGGTCGAGATGAGGAACGCGCCGAAGCCCAGCGCCAGGACCACCGCCTTGGTCTGGTTGGCGGGCCGGTAGAGGTTGGCGACTCCCTGCCTCACGACGTACGGCCAGCGCCGCCGCAGTCCCTTCCGCGCCGCGTACGACATCACCGTCGCGCTCACCCACAGCGCCAGCATCGCCACGGCGATCCCGGCGCTGAGCGCGATCGCCCGCCGCGGGCCGCTGCGCCCCGCGCGCGACAGCGCGAACGCCACCACGCTCCCCACCAGCGCGACGTTCACCAGCAGCCGCGGCCAGTCGCGCCACCGCATCCGGAGCACGCTCGCATCGACGTCACGGCGCAGCGCCTGCAGCGGCGAGATGTGCCGGAGCCCCAGCAGCGGGCGCAGCGCGAACACCAGCGCCACCCACAGCCCGATCCCCAGTCCGATCGCCAGCACCCTCGGCTCGAGCGTGGTCGTGACGTCCACCGGGATGAAGTCCTTGATCGCGAAGGGGAGCAGGAACTGGATCGCCACCCCCAGCACCGCCCCGATCGCCGCCCCCAGCACGCCCATCACCGCCGCCTGGGCCGTGTAGATGTAGAGCACCTGCCGGCTGGTCGCCCCCACGCACCTTAGCACCGCCACCGTGTCGATCTTCCGGGTGATGAACGCGTTCACGCCGCTCGCCACCCCGATCCCGCCTAACAGAAGGGCGATCAGCCCGACGATGCCGAGGAAGTCGCTCAGCCGCTCGATCGCGTTGGTCAGGTCCGATTCCGTCTCGTCCACCGTCCGCGGCCGCACCCGCTGCGCCTCGAGCCGTGGGCGGAAGGGGGCCAGCCACTTGGCGGGCACCACTTTGTCGGGGAGCCGGAACACCGTCTCGTAGGTCGCCCGGCTCCCGAAGCCGAGCAGCTGCGTTTCAGGGATATAGCGCGCAGGGATGAAGACCCTCGGCCCGATAATCGCCTCGATCCCCGGATCACCCGGCACACTGGTCAGCACTCCAACGATTTCGAAGCGGCCGTAGCCCAGCGTCAGCGAATCCCCCACCCGGGCGTCGAGCGCGATCAGCACCGACGGATCCACCAGCGTGCGCGCGCCCCCCTGCAGCTCCTTCCACCGGTCGGCGGGCTCGGTGGTCACCACGCCGTAGAAGGGATAGTTCCCGCTCACCGCGCGCACCTGGACCAGGCGGGTGCCGAGTTTCCCGGGCACGCTCCCCATCGACGCGAACGTCGTGAGGCGCGCGGTGGGAGTTCCCTGGCGGTTCAGCGAGTCGATCAGCGAATCGATCACGGCCGGGTACTTCTGCCGCGAGCTCCACGTCACGTCGCCGCCCAGTAGCGTGCGCGACTGCGCGGTGACCGACCCGGTCACGTTGGCCGCGAACGAGTCGATCGCGACCAAGGCCGCCACGCCGAGGGAAATCGACGACATGTACAGCAGCAGCCGCCGCCGGGCGGTCCGGCTCTCCCGCCACGCCAGCGCCGACAGCTGCCGGAAGGAAGCACTCACGAAGTGCCTGCCTGCGCGGGTCGCCGTTGCCCGTCTCCTCGCTCTTCGTTCCTCGTGATGACGTCCTCGACGACCAGCCCATCCCGGAGCCGGATCATGCGGGTCGCGTGCGACGCCAGCGTCTGGTCGTGCGTGACCAGCACGATCGTCGACCCCGACTCACGGTTCAGCGACTCGAGCAGCTCCACGATCCGGGCGCCGGTGGCGCCGTCGAGGTTGCCGGTGGGCTCGTCGGCGAAGAGGATGCGCGGCGCGTTGGCGAA
>JBGPGH010000035.1:0-26125 GCA_041483735.1 Gemmatimonadaceae bacterium
ACGGGACGCGGGGCGCACCTGGTGACGGTCAACTCGTACCTGGCCCGCCGCGACTCGCAGTGGATGGGGCACGTCTACGCATACCTGGGCCTCACGGTCGGCTGCATCGACGACACCGAGCCGGGCACGCCGCAGCGCCGCGATGCCTACCTGCGCGACATCACCTACGGCACCAACAACGAGTTCGGGTTCGACTACCTGCGCGACAACATGGTGGTCACGCTCGACCAGCGGGTGCAGCGGCCGCACTACTTCGCGATCGTCGACGAAGTCGACTCGGTGCTGATCGACGAGGCGCGGACGCCGCTGATCATCTCCGGGCCGGCCGGTGGCGAGAACGACGCCCAGTACGCCGAGCATAACGCCTCGGTCACCCGGCTGGTCCGCCGCCAGACCGACTTCGCCAACCAGCTGGTGGGCGAAGGGGAGCGGGCCCTGGAGCAGGGCGACACCGCGGCCACCGGCCTCGCCCTCTACAAGGCGCAGCTCGGGAACCCCACCAACAAGCGGCTGCTCAAGGTGCTTCAGGAGACCGGGGTCAAGCAGCTCGTGCAGAAGATGGAGCTCGAGCACCTCGCCGACCGCAAGCTGCCGCCCGGCAAACAGTCGTATGGCGACCTCGAGGATGACCTCCTGTTCGTGCTCGACGAGCGCGGGCACTCGGTCCACCTCACCGATCGCGGCGTCGACTTCATGTCCCCCGTCGACCACGACGCCTTCGTGCTCCCGGACATCTCGACCGAGGTGCACCGGATCGACCACGACCAGGCGATGACGCCGCAGGAGAAGATCGAGGCGCGCCGGGTGATCGAGACCGAGTACGCGGCCAAGAGCGAGAAGCTGAACATCATCCACCAGCTGCTCCGCGCCCACGCCCTGTACGAAAAGGACGTGAACTACGTGGTGCAGGATGGGCAGGTACTGATCGTCGACGAGTTCACCGGCCGCACCCTGGCCGGCCGCCGCTGGTCGGAAGGGCTGCACCAGGCGGTGGAGGCGAAGGAAGGCGTCCAGGTGAAGGGCGAGACGCAGACGCTCGCCACGATCACCATCCAGAACTACTTCCGGATGTACGAGAAGCTGGCGGGGATGACCGGCACCGCCGAGACCGAGGAGACCGAGTTCTTCCAGATCTACGGCCTCGAGGTCTCCGTCGTCCCGACCAACCAGGACGTCATCCGCGACGACCGCCACGACCTGGTCTACAAGACGCGGCGCGAGAAGTACAACGCGATCTTCGAGGAGACCGAGCGCCTCCACAAGCTCGGCTTCCCGGTGCTGGTCGGCACGGTGAGCGTGGACGTCTCGGAGACGCTGTCGCGCATGTTCAAGCGCGCCGGCCTCCAGCACAACGTCCTCAACGCCAAGTACCACCAGCGCGAGGCCGAGATCGTGGCCGGCGCGGGGCAGCCCGGCGCGGTCACGATCGCCACCAACATGGCCGGCCGCGGCACCGACATCCGGCTCGGCCCCGGCGTCACCGTGTCGAAGCCGAGCGTGGTGAAGGACCTCGATGGCAAGGACCTCGAGATCGACGAGTGCGGCGGCCTCCACATCGTCGGCTCCGAGCGCCACGAGTCGCGCCGCATCGACCGGCAGCTGCGCGGCCGCGCCGGCCGGCAGGGCGATCCCGGCGCGTCACAGTTCTTCCTGTCGCTCGAAGACGACCTGATGCGCAAGTTCGGCTCCGAGCGGATCGCCAAGCTCATGGACCGGATGGGCGCCGAGGAGGGCGAGGTCCTCACCCACCCCCTCATCACCCGGTCGATCGAGCAGGCCCAGAAGCGGGTCGAGCTGCAGAACTTCCAGTCCCGCAAACGGCTGCTCGAGTACGACGACGTGATGAACCAGCAGCGCGAGGTGATCTACTCGCTGCGGACGTTCGCCCTGGATGGCGGGGAGGAGCTGAAGGGCGAGGCGCTGAAGATGGTGGAGCGGGCGGTGAGCCGGCGGGTGGAGACGACCCTCGCCGAGTTCGACCTGCCGGAGCAATGGGACTGGGCGCTGCTCCAGCAGGACCTGCTCATGCACTACCTGCTGTCGGTGCCGGAGTTCGAGAACGCCGACCTGCGGCCGGGCACGCTGCCGGCGGCGCAGGAGGTCGCGCGGGCCGCGGGGCACAAGGCGTTCAACGGCAAGCTCGAGAATCTCGACACGTACCACGACGAGTCGGGGACGGGCTTCGCCGACCGGCTGCTGTCGCTCGTGATGCTGAACGTGCTCGACGAGAAGTGGAAGGACCACCTCTACGACCTGGACCAGCTCCGCAACTCGATCCATTACCGGGCGTGGGGGCAGAAGGACCCGCTGATCGAGTACAAGCAGGAAGCGTATTCCATGTTCGTCGAGCTGATGAACGACATTCACAGCACGTTCACCGAGCGCTTTTTGCGGGCGCAGATCGTGTTCAACCCGCCCGGCGCGCCGCCGGCCGCGGCCGGCACGCCCGGTGCGGGCGGGGACGGCGGGCGCCGCGGCGACGGACGGCGGGCGCCCAGCCGGCGCTACAACGCGCTGGGCGTGATGGAGGATGTCCCGCCTGACGAGGAAGCGGCCGCGACCGCGGTCGACAACGGGCCGGGCGAGGCGCCGGCCGGCGCGCCGGTGGCGCGGCCGGAACCGACGGTGGTCGGGGCGGGCCGGGTGAAGTCGCTCAGCGCGCCCGGGGGCGCCGCCGCCCCCGCCGACTGGGCCAGCGTGGGGCGCAACGACCCGTGCCCCTGCGGGTCCGGGCGGAAGTTCAAGAAGTGCCACGGCGCCTCACTGTAGCGGCGAGGCCGCCGGCCGATGTCGGAACCGCTCTCCCGTCGTGAGGCACTGACCCGGCTCGGCGCCGCCATCGGGACCGCCGGCGCGCTCGGAGCCGGCGTCGCCGCGGCGCAGGACGCTCCTGCCCCGGCGGAGCGCGTCGGCCCGGAGTGGAGCCCGCCGTGCGGGCGGCTCAAGCAGTCGGTGTCCAAGTGGTGCTACGACCCCATGCCGCTCGACGACCTCTGCCGGAACGCGGCGGCGATGGGACTGACGTCGGTGGAGCTGGTGGACGAGCCCGACTGGCCGGTGCTCAAGCGGCACGGGCTGCTCTGCGCGATGGCCAACGGCCCCGGCCCGATCGAGTCGGGGTGGAACCGGGAGGCGAACCACGACGCGCTGGTCCGCGAATCGGAGCGGATCCTGCCGCGCGTCCGGGACGCCGGCTTCCCGAACATGATCGTCTTCTCGGGCAACCGGGCCGGCCTCGCCGACCGCGACGGGATCCGCGCCTGCGCGTCCGGCCTCAAACGGATCGCGCCGCTCGCCGAGCAGCTCGGGGTGACGATCTGCCTGGAGCTCCTGAACAGCAAGGTGACGCACCCCGACTACCAGTGCGACCATACCGCGTGGGGGCTGGAGGTGGTGCACGCGTTGGGGTCGCCGCGGGTGAAGCTGCTCTACGACATCTACCACATGCAGATCATGGAGGGGGACGTCATCCGGACGGTGACGGACGCGATCGCCTCGATCGGGCACTTCCACACCGGCGGCGTCCCGGGCCGGCACGAGATCGACGACAGCCAGGAGCTGAACTACCGCGCGATCTGCCAGGCGATCGTGGCCGCGGGGTACACGGGGTACCTGGGGCACGAGTTCGTGCCGGTGCGCGACCCGATGACGTCGTTGCGGGCGGCGATCGCGCTCTGCGACGTCTGAAGGCAGAAAGGAGACGAACGAGGAACGAGGAGAAGGTCACCGGCCGGAAGCTGCCTAGCCCCGGTCCGGAGCCGGCCGCGCGCCGCGCGCCATGGGCTCTTCTCCTCGTTCCTCGTTCGCCTTGTCTCGCCCCCCCTGCGTCGGGTTGATGCCGGCAGCGGGAAAGTGATGTCCGCCGGGGCGGGGCCGGATGTTATGTCTCCGGCATGGCTAGAAATCCCGCATTGCGCGAGTTAAGTATTCGAGAGATGCCCCGTGGCGAGCGGCCGCGGGAGCGGCTGCTGCAGCTGGGCGCCGACGCCCTGAGCACGGCCGAGCTGCTGGCGATCGTGCTTGGCGCCGGCACCGGAGGGAGCTCGGCGCTGACGCTGGGGCAGACGATCCTGGCCAGGGCCGACGGGTCGCTGCGGCGCCTGGCGCTGCAGCCGCTGGGGTCGCTCACCGGGCTCACCGGGGTGGGCGAGGCACGGGCGGTGGCGATCCACGCCGCGCTCGAGCTGGGGCGGCGGCTGTCGTCGGAGACGCGCGAGGAGGGGGCGCCGCTGCGGGGCCCCAGGGAGGTGTTCGCGTGGTTCGCGCCCCGGCTGCAGAACCTGCCGGTGGAGGAGTTCCACGTGGCGGTGCTCGATGCGCAGCTGCGGCTGGAGCGCGACATTCTGGTTTCGCGCGGGATCCTGAACTCGTCGCTCGTACACCCCCGCGAGGTGTTCCGGGAGGCGATCGCCGAGCGGGCGGCGGCGGTGATCCTGGTGCACAACCACCCCAGCGGCGACCCGACGCCGTCGCCTGACGACCAGGCGGTGACGAAGCAGCTGGCGGGGTGCGGACAGATGCTGGACATTCCCGTGCACGACCACGTGATCATCGGGCACGGCCGGTTCCTGAGTTTCGCGGAGGTTGGACTGCTCTGATGGCGACGGTGCTGAGTGAAATCATCCCGGGGTGGACGCTCGAGGGCGAGGCCGTGCCGGGCCGGCTCGACCGCGAGCTGCTGGCGCGCGCCTATCGCTTCAGCGAAAAGGCGCACGCCGGCCAGAAGCGCCGCTCGGGAGAGGCTTTCGTCTCGCACTGCGTGGAGGTCGCCAAGATACTCGCCGACCTGCAGCTCGACAGCGTGACGGTGGCCTGCGGGCTGATCCACGACGTGGTCGAGGACACCAAGACGACGGTCGCCGACGTGGAGGCCGAGTTCGGCCCCGAGGTGGCGCGGATCGTCGACGGGCTCACCAAGATCGGTAACCTCCCGCTCAACTCCACCCAGGAGCGGCAGGTCGAGAACTACCGCAAGCTGCTGCTGTCGGTGGCCAAGGACGCGCGGGTCATCCTGATCAAGCTGGCCGACCGCATGCACAACATGCGGACGCTGGACTGGATGCCCGAGGACAAGCAGAAGCGGATCGCCCTCGAGACGCGCGACCTGTACGCGCCGCTCGCCCATCGCTTCGGCATGGCGAAGATGCGGTGGGAGCTGGAGGACCTGTCGTTCAAGTACCTGGAGCCCGAGGAGTACCGCAACCTCGCCAGGCTGGTCCAGGCCAAGCGCGGCGAGCGCGAGTCGCTGATCGCGAAGATGCGCGAGCCGCTGCAGGAGCGCCTGACGCGGTCGGGGATCAAGAGCGTCGAGGTGACCGGGCGCCCCAAGCACCTCTGGTCGATCTGGAAGAAGATGAAGGGGCGCGACCGGCCGTACGAGGACATCTACGACCTGCTCGCGATCCGGGTGATCGTCGACACCGTCCCGGACTGCTACCACGCGCTGGGCGTGATCCACGATGGGTGGACGCCGCTCCAGGAGCGGATCAAGGACTACATCGCGTCGCCGAAGTCGAACGGCTACCAGTCGCTCCACACGACGATCTTCGGGCCCGACCGGCAGCTGTTCGAGATCCAGATCCGGACGCGGGAGATGCACCGCACCGCCGACTTCGGGATCGCCGCCCACTGGCGCTACAAGGAGGATGCCCGCGGGTCGTCCGGCGGCGACGGGGGCAAGGACGAGCTCGACCGGCACCTCACCTGGTTCCGCCAGGTGCTCGAGCTCCAGCTCGACGCCAAGACGCCTGACGAGTTTCTCGAATTCCTCAAGCTCGACCTCTACCAGGACGAGATCTTCGTCTTCACGCCCACCGGCGATGTGATCCAGCTGCCCAAGGGCGCCACCCCGCTCGACTTCGCCTTCGCGGTGCACACCGAGGTCGGCCTCCACTGCCAGGGGGCGAAGATCAACGGCCGCATCTCGCCGCTGTCCCGGCAGCTGAAGAACTCCGAGACGGTCGAGGTCCTGACCCACCCCGGCGCGCACCCCAGCCGCGACTGGCTGGCCCACGTCCGCACCGGCCGCGCCCGCCACAAGATCAACCAGTGGCTGCGCCGCGAGGAGCAGGAGACGTCGGGCAAGCTGGGGAAGGACATCCTCGACCGCGAAGTCCGGAAGCGTCGGCTCGACAAGCCTGACGACGCCGCCCTGCTGGCCGCCGCGAAGGAGCTCGGCCTCAACGATGCGGTGCACCTGTTCGCGTCGCTGGGACAGGGCGACGTCCACGCCACCCAGGCGCTCAAGCTCCTCTATCCGGACCTCGACTTCACCGAGCCCACCACCAAGCCGAGCGCCTTCGAGCGGCTGGTGGACCGGATGCGGGGAGCGGGGAAGGGGGTGCGGATCCAGGGCGCCGACGGGCTGATGGTGCGCTACGCCCAGTGCTGCCAGCCCGTCCCCGGCGACCCGGTGGTCGGCTACGTGACCCGCGGCCGGGGCGTGAGCATCCACCGCGCCGACTGTCCCAACCTGCTGATGCTCGCCCACGAGCCCGAGCGGCGCCTGGAGATCGACTGGCAGGAGCAGGAGGGCGAGCGCTTCCTGATCCGCTTGGCGATCGAGGGGAACGACCGGCGGTCGCTCTACGCCGACCTGGCGTCGGCGGTCAGCGCCACCGGCACCGACATCCGGAGCATCGACCTCCGCAGCACCGACGGCCGGGTGACCGGCGCGATGATGGTCGAGGTCGAAAACCTCGCGCACCTCCAGAAGATCATTCGGGCGGCGAGACGGGTGAAGGGCGTAGCCGAGGTTGCGAGGCGGGAGCGCATAACCAGCGAGGAGTGACGAACGAGGAACGAGGAACGAGGAGAAGGGCACAACGAGGAATGGCGGACGAGGAACGAGGAGAAAGGCGCACCTGCTGCATCGGGTTGACCTGCTAAGCGCCACGGTGGGGACGCTGGTTCACGATCATGCGAATCAAGAGGCGGCGGATCTGGACCAGCAACTCGAGCCTCGCCTCGACGAAAGTCGCGCCCAGGATATCCGCTCCGGCCAGATACCAGACGAGGCTCTCGCGTGCCGACCCGAGCGCGTACTCGAACATCCGCGCACGATCGGCGCGGGATACGCGACCGTATCCCTCCGCAACGTTGGCGGCGATCGATCCCACCGCGCGCACCAGCTGCGGCGCGACATGGCGCGTCCGTGCGTCACGCGCCAGGGGATGCGCATCCCGCGTTGCCAGCCGAAGTGCGAACAGAGCGAGTCGATAGGCCGACGCTCGCCAGAGCACGTCACTGGAGATCGCCGACGGTACGGCGCTCATCCAGCTCGAGTACTCAGCTTCGGTCTCCGCGCGCATGCGGGGGAAGCTCGGTTGCGCCACCTGCATTCCGCTCATCACTTTCACGCAAGCGACATCGTTTTCACGATTGAAGCCCTGATGGACAGGCACTGGCCGTTCGTCTCCTCGTTCCTCGTTCCTCGTTCATAGCCCTGCCCGCCGCACTATGGCCAAGCTGCTCGTCCTGATGATCACCGCCTTCGTCGACATGATCGGCTTGGTCATGGTGGTCCCGCTGCTGCCGTTCTACGCCGAGCGGATGGGCGCGACCGGGCTGATCGTCGGCGTCCTTGTCGCCGCCTTCTCGCTCGCCCAGCTCGTCAGCGCGCCGGCGTGGGGACGACTTTCCGACCGCCACGGCCGGCGGCCCACGCTGCTCCTCGGCCTGTTCATGTCGGCGGTGTCGTACACGGTGTTCGCCTATGCGGGGACGCTCTGGCTGCTGTTCGCGTCGCGCATCGTGCAGGGCTTCGGCGGCGGGACGGTGGGCGTCGTGCAGGCCTACGTCGCCGATACCGCCGCGCCCGAGGACCGCACCAAGGCGCTCGGCTGGCTCTCGGCCGCCACCAGCCTCGGCGCCGTCTGCGGGCCGTGGCTGGGCTCGCAGGCCGCCAGGCTCGGGCCGCACGCGCCGGGCCTCGCCGCCGCGATCGTGTCCCTCACGAGCCTGGTGTTCGCGTGGCTCTTCCTCCGCGAGTCGAGAGTGATGACCCGTTCCGGCGAGCACGCCAAACCGATCGCGCGCTCGCACGAAGCGCTCTGGCGCGTGATCTCGCATCCCGGCTCCACCGCCTCACGACTGATCTGGGTCTACGCGATCGGGATGGGAGCCTTTTACGGAATGCTCGGCATCTTCACCATGTTCCTCGCCCGCCGGTTCGCCGTGACCGCCGAGACGATCGGGCCGTTCTTCGCCTGGTTCGGCGGGATGGGCGTGCTGGCGCGGATCTTCGTCCTCGGCCGGATGGTGAAGTGGCTCGGTGAGGCCCGCCTCGCCCGCCTCGGGCTGGTCCTGCTCGTGATCGGGATGATCATCTTCCCGCTCTCCCGGAACTATCTCACGCTCGGGATCGCGATCACGATATTGCCGCTGGGCACCGCGTTCACCTTCCCGTGCGTCACCGCGCTGCTGTCGCGCGTGGCGCCGGAGCGCGAGCGCGGGCTGTACATGGGTGTGCAGCGCTCGTTCGGCGGCGTGTCGCAGGTCCTTTTCCCAGAGTGGGACGGATTCGCGTTCGACCGCTACGGGATGGTGACGCCGTTCTGGAGTTGCGCCGCGATGGTCCTCGGTGCGCTCGTTCTGTCGGCGGGAATCGGCGCGGCGGCCGGGGGCGCGGCGGTGCCGGCGGCCGGACCGGTGTCCCCGACCGGGTCATAACCGCGAAACCGAACAAACGCCGTCACTTCATTGTATATTGCTGGCGATGACCTCTCCGTCTCCCCGCGGTCCGGCCCGTCCCCGCGCCGACTTCGACCTCCAGGCGCCGTTCCAGCCTGCCGGCGATCAGCCCCGCGCGATCGCCGAGCTGAGCGCCGGCCTCGTCCGCGGTGACCGCTTCCAGACGCTGCTCGGCGTCACCGGGTCGGGGAAGACGATGACCATGGCCCACGTCATCCGGGACTTCGGACGGCCAACGCTGGTCCTCTCGCACAACAAGACCCTCGCCGCCCAGCTCTACGGCGAGCTCAAGACCTTCTTCCCGCGGAACGCGGTCGAGTACTTCATCTCGTACTACGACTACTACCAGCCGGAAGCGTACGTCCCGTCCACCGACACGTACATCGAGAAGGACGCGTCGATCAACGAGGACATCGACCGGCTGCGGCTGCGCGCGACCTCGTCGCTGATGGAGCGCGACGACGTGATCATCGTCGCCACCGTCTCGGCGATCTACGGCCTGGGCGACCCGGTCACCTATCGCGAGACGATGGTGACCGTCGAGAAGGGACAGAAGATCCGCCGCGACGACATCCTCCGCTCGCTGGTGAAGATCCAGTACTCGCGAAACGACGTCGCCTTCGAGCGCGGCACCTTCCGGGTGCGCGGCGACACCGTCGAGATCTTCCCGGCCTACGAGGAGCAGGCGGTGCGTCTCGAGATGTGGGGCGACGTCGTCGAACGCGTGTCGAAGATCAACCCGCTCACCGGCGAGGCGATCGCGTCGCTGGAGCGGGCGGCGATCTACCCGGCCAAGCACTTCGTCACCACCCGGCCCACCCTGGAGCGGGCGGTGGGGCTGATCCGGGCCGAGCTCTCCGACCGGCTGGGCGTACTCCGCGAGGCCGGCAAGCTGCTCGAGGCCCAGCGGCTGGAGTCGCGCACGCACTTCGACGTCGAGATGATGCTCGAGATCGGGACCTGCGCCGGCATCGAGAACTACTCGCGCCACCTGTCGGGGCGCGCCGAAGGCGAGCGGCCGGCCTGCCTGTTCGACTACTTCCCCGAAGACTTCCTGGTCGTCGTCGACGAGTCGCACGTGTCGCTGCCGCAGATCGGCGGGATGTTCAACGGCGACCGCGCGCGCAAACTGACCCTCGTGGAGTTCGGCTTCCGCCTCCCGTCGGCGCTGGACAACCGGCCGCTGATGTTCGACGAGTTCCTGAGCCTCACGCCGCGCGCCCTGATGGTCTCGGCCACGCCCGCCGAGCTCGAGCTCCAGCTGTCGGAGGGAGTGGTGGTCGAGCAGATCATCCGACCCACCGGACTGATCGATCCCGAGATCGACATCCGCCCGGTGCGCGGCCAGGTGGACGACCTGCTCAACGAGATCCGCCAGCGCGAGCGCCGCGGCGAGCGGGTGCTGGTCACCACACTCACCAAGCGCATGTCCGAGGACCTCACCGACTACCTGCAGCAGGTGGGCGTCCGGGTGCGCTACATGCACTCGGACATCGACGCGATCGAGCGCATGGAGATCGTGCGCGGGCTGCGGCTGGGCGAGTTCGACGTGCTGGTGGGGATCAACCTGCTGCGCGAGGGGCTCGACCTGCCCGAGGTGTCGCTGGTGGCGATCCTCGACGCGGACCAGGAGGGGTTCCTGCGCAGCGACCGGTCGCTCATCCAGACGGTGGGGCGGGCGGCGCGGCACGTGAATGGGAGCGCGATCTTCTACGCCGACCGGATCACCGGCTCCATGCAGCGCTGCCTGGACGAGACGGCGCGGCGGCGGGTCATCCAGCGCGCCCACAACGAGGAGCACGGCATCACGCCGCAGGGCGTGGTCAAGTCGGTCGAGCAGGTTCGTTTCATCACCCGGGTGGCCGATGCCCGCGTGGAGCGGGAGGCGCGCGAGGCCCGCGTGGCCGAGCACGGGCCGGAGTACGGCAGCGCCGACCTGACGGCACTGGTGGAACGGCTGGAAAAAGAGATGAAGGAGGCCGCGGCGGCGCTCGATTTCGAGACGGCCGCCCGGTTGCGCGACGAGCTGTTCGATGTGCGGGCCCGGCTGGAAGGCACCACGGGACGTCGCGGCGGAAGCGGCGGAGGGATGGGCCACCGGCGCGGCACCGGCGTACCCGGATCGCGAGCCGGCCGGGGTGGCCGTTGACGGCACGCGGCGGCGGCGGTGCGACCGGCCGGCCCGCCGCCGGCCACCATGTCGTCCCGTCGCTCGCGGCCCGCGGCCACCTCGCGCTCACCCGGGACGAGCTGGTGGGATGGGGCGAGGAGCTCGGGCGCGCGGCCCGTCCGCCGCTGGTCATCACCGTGAGCGGCGAGCTCGGCGCCGGCAAGACCACGCTCATCCAGGCGATCTGCCGCGGTTATGGCGTCACCACTGAAGTGACGTCGCCGACCTACGCGATCGTGCACGAGTACGACGCGCCCCGGTCGCCGGTTTACCACCTCGATCTCTTTCGTCTCGACAGCGAGCGCGACCTCACCAACATCGCCTGGGACGAAATTGTCGGCGCGCACGCGCTGGTCCTGGTGGAGTGGCCGGAGCGCGCCACCGGCGCCCTGCCCCCCGACCCGCTCCACATCACCCTCGAAACGCTGCCGGCCGATCCCGACCGGCGCGTGCTGCTGGCCGGATGACCCGACCATGACCGGCCCACGATGCTGACCCTCGCGCTCGACGCCTCCACGTACACCGGCACCGTCGCGCTCCTGCGCGGCGACGCGGTGATCGCCGAGCGCGAGGCCGCGATGCGCGGCCGCGACGAGGAGCGCCTGATGCCGGCGGTCGCGGCGCTGCTGGCCGAGGCCGGGGTCACGCCGGGCTCGCTGGCGCGCGTGGTGTGCGGCGCGGGTCCCGGCAGCTTCACCTCGCTCCGGATCGCGGCGTCGATCGCCAAGGGAATCGCCTCGGCGCACGACCTTCCCCTCGGCGCCGTGTCGTCGCTGCTGCTGATCGTCGCCGGCGCGCGGCCGGCACTCCCCGCCGGCAGCTATCTCGCCGTGCTCGACGCCATGCGCGGCGAGCGATTCGTGGCGGAAGTCTCCGTCGGGACCGACGGCGGCGTCGGTCTCGTCTCCCGGCGCCTGCTGGTGGGCGCGGCGGATGTGGAGGCTGAAGCGGCCAGCCGGGGTGCGCGGCTGATCGGGCCGGGCCAGCCGCTCGACGTGGCGCCGCACGCCCGCGGCGTGGCGCGCCTGGCGTCGGCGCCGGAGGCGGTGGCGGATGTGGATCTCGCCACCTGGGAGCCCGACTACGGCCGGGTGGCCGAGGCGCAGGCGAAGTGGGAGGCGGCGCACGGGCGGCCGCTGTCCAGCGCATGAGCGCGGCGCGCGCGCTGGTACCCGGGGAAGCGCGCCACGAGGAGTCGCCGCTGCTGGTGCGGCCGGCGGCCGAGGGCGACGTGGACCAGATCGTGGCGATCGAGCGGGACTCGTTCGCCGACCCCTGGACCGGCGACGCGTTCGCCACGCTGGTGAAGCAGGGCCAGGCGTGGCTCCGCGTCGCGGTCGACCTCACGAGCGGCCGGGTGGCCGGTTACGTCGTCGCGTGGTTCGTCGTCGATCAGGCGGAGATCGCCAATATCGCGGTGGCCCGGGGTTACCGGGGACGCGGTGTGGGCGCCCGATTGCTGGATGAGGCCCTCGACGCCGCGGCGCGGCGCGGGGCCACGTCGGTGTTTCTGGAAGTGCGGGAGTCGAACGCGGTGGCGCGGGGGCTGTATGCCGGCCGCGGGTTCACGGAGGTGGGGCGGCGGCGCCAGTACTATCAGCATCCGGTCGAGGATGCGCTGGTCCTGCGCCGGCAGCTGGCGGGGCGTGAGCCGCCGCCGGAAGCGTGAACAGCCGATGCGTTCAAAGTTGTGCGGCTGCGGCAATTTGGTTATGGTGCGTCTGGCCGTGGGATTTACCGTTCCGGGCGAGAATCCACACACTCTCGCCAGCCAGGAGGCACCGTGAGCCGCAGTCTGAACAAGGTGACGTTGATCGGCAACTTGGGCGCCGATCCGGAGATCCGTACCACGTCGGGTGACAATCGAGTGGCGTCGTTTTCGCTCGCCACCAGCCGCCAGTGGAACAGCGCCGGCGGGGAGAAGCAGGAAAAGACCGAGTGGCACAAGTGCATCGCGTGGAGCTCGAAGGGGTACGATCTCGTCGGCATCATCGAGAAGTACCTCAAGAAGGGTGACAAGGTGTACGTCGAAGGCCGGGTCGAGTACCGGCAGTTTCAGGACAAGGAAGGCCAGACCCGGTACGTGACCGAGATCAACGTGCGTGAGATGATCATGCTCGGCGGTCGCGGCGGGTCCGGTGATGCCGGCGGGGACGGCGGCGGAAGCCGCAGTCGTGCCGCCGTGCCCGAGAAGGCGAAGGCCGCGACGTCCGGCGGCACCGAGTTCGAGGATTTCCCGGGAGCGCTCGAAGATGAGGATGACGACCTGCCGTTCTAGCTGGCTGACCGCGCTCGCAGTGGGGGCCGCCCTGGCCCCCGCTGCTCTCCGGGCGCAGGACACCACCGCCGCGGCGGCCGCGGCCGCGCCGCAAGCCCGCACGCACACGGTCCGGAAGGGCGATACGCTCTGGGATATCGCCAGGATGTACCTGAACGATCCCTTCCAGTGGCCGCAGATCTACAAGCTCAACACCGACGTCGTGGAAGATCCGCACTGGATCTATCCCGGCGAAGTGCTGAAGCTCCCCGGTGCGGCGACTGTCGCGACCGTGCTCACGCAGCCGCCGGCCGCGGCCGCGCCGGCCAATCCGCCGGCGGAATCGCTGCCCGCGAATCCGGCGCCGGTGATTCCGACGGCGCCGCCCAGCGGGCCGCCCGAGAACCCGACTCCCACCGTCATGGCGACGAACCCGACGGCCGCGCCCATGCCATCGGACGAACCGCTCTTCAAGCCGGTGGCGCAGACGCTCTTCACCAAGCGCCAGATGTCCGCCGCGCCCAGGGATGTGCAGAGCGTCGTGGTGATGTCCCGGGCCACGCTCAGCGCGGTGCGCCCCGGCGAATTCCGCCAGGCGCCGTTCGTGTGGAAGAATGGCGGGCCGGAAGGGGCGGGCACGCTCATCCGCCGCTACGACGTGGCCGGCATCTCGGCAGCCACCGAGATCTCGCGCCTCCAGCTGGGTGATGGCGTCTACTTCGAGCCGCCCAAGGGCGGCGTGGCCGTCGCCGGCGACCTGTTCCTGATCTTCCGCCTCGGCGACCAGATTCCGAAGTTCGGCCAGGTGATCATCCCCACCGGCGTGCTCAAGGTCGAGCGCCCGGGAGTCGGTGAAACCTCACGAGGGATGGTGACGCAGGTGTTCCGGGCGATCGAGGCCGGCAACGGCGTCATTCCGCTCGACACTAACAACGTCCCGGTCGGGGTGCACCCGGCGGCGGTCGAGAATGGCGCGATGGCCGTAGTGGTCTGGATCGATGAGAATCCGGTCCTGGCCTCGATCCAGCGCCATCTGGTGCTGAACGTGTCGGCGCGCGACGGCGTCAAGCCGGGCGACCAGTACACGATCGTCCGCGAACGCCAGAAGGACTTCGACAACACGATGGTGCCGGAGCAGGAGATCGGGGTCGCCCAGGTGGTGAAGGTGACCGACTACGGGTCGACCGCGATCGTCCTCTCGCAGAAACAGCCGGCCATCAGAGTCGGCAGCAAGGTGAGGCTCACCGCGAAGATGCCGTAACCGCCGCGTGCGGCCTGCCTGGCGGGCGACCCGGTTGGCGTCGCCCTTCCGCTCGTCCCTGATGCGAACGGCGCCGCGCCTCGAGGCGTGGCGCCGTTGTCGCATCCGGCGATCCACTTTCCCTTCCATCGAACCCATGTCCGTGTCCACGACGCACCCGGCGCCAGCCGCCGGCTTTCCGGCCGCCCGATGAGCCCGCGCGCCCTGGTGACTGGCGGCGCCGGCTTCATCGGCTCTCACGTGGTCGATGCCTATCTCGACGCGGGATATGACGTCACGATCGTCGACAACCTGTCGAGCGGCCAGCGGGAGAACATCAATCCCCGGGCCACCTTCACCGAGCTCGACATCGTCACGCCCGACGCGGCCCGCCTGGTGCGCGAGGGGCGCTTCGACGTGATCTCGCACCTCGCCGCGCAGATCGACGTCCGGAAGAGCGTCACCGATCCCGCCTACGACGCGTCGGTGAACGTCGGCGGATCGCTGAATCTCCTCGAGGCGGTGCGCTCCTCGGGCCGGAAGACGCGCTTCGTCTTCTCGTCCACCGGCGGCGCCATCTACGGCGACTTCACTCCGCCGCCCTGCGAGGAGACGTTCAGCAAGGATCCCGAGTCGCCGTACGGGATCGCCAAGCTCGCGGTGGAGTACTACATGGCCTACTATGCCCGCGTGCACCAGCTGGACACGGTCGCGTTGCGCTACGCCAACGTCTACGGCCCGCGGCAGAACCCGCACGGCGAGGCCGGCGTGGTGGCGATCTTCTGCAGCCGAATCCTCGACGGAAAGCCGATGACGGCCTTCGGCGATGGGCGCCAGACGCGCGACTACGTGTACGTGAAGGACGTCGCGCGGGCCAACCTCCTCGCGGCCGGCGCCCAGATCCCCGTGGCCACGCGACTCGACTCGCGCGGCGTCAACATCGGGACCGGCATCGAGACCAGCGTGCTCGAGCTCGCCGAAGGGCTGCGGCGCGCGGCCCGCGCCGCCACGCCCATCCAGCACGCGCCGGCCCGGGCCGGTGAACAGCAGCGGTCGGCGGTGACGATCACCAGGGCCGCCGAGCATCTGCGCTGGCGCCCGCAGGTGGCGCTCGACCAGGGGCTGGCCGAGACCTTCGAGTTCTTCGCGGCGCGCCGCCGCGCGGGCGCATGACGGGGGCCGTCGTCCACGTCCCGGCCGCGCTCCAGATCGGGAGCGCCGTCCCGTCGTCGCCGATCGACCTCGTCACCAACGCGACCGTCGCCACCAAGATCGTCCTGATCATCCTCGTGGTGCTCAGCCTGGTGAGCTGGGCGATCATGTTCGCGAAGGGGCGCGAATTCCGGAGCGTCCGCGCGGCCTCGCGGACGTTCATGCACGAATTCGAGTCGCTCTACCGCTTCGACCAGGTGGCCGGACTCGCCAAGCGCTCCAAGCCCAGCCCGTTCACGCGGGTCTTCGACCGGGCGCTGCACTTCGTCACCGATCCCCGGCCCGGCGGTGTGCCGGCCGCGTCGGAATCGCTGGTGATGACCGGCTCGCAGGTCGAGGCGCTCCGGATGGTCATGGACGCCGAGACGAACTCCGAGCGCGACCAGCTCGCCCGGTTCATCCCCTGGCTGGCGACGATCGGCTCGGCCAGCCCGCTCATCGGCCTGCTCGGCACCGTGCTGGGCGTGATCGATGCCTTCGTCGGGATCGCCACCAAGGGCTCGGGGAACATCGGCGCGGTGGCGCCGGGCGTCGCCGAGGCGCTGATCGCCACCGCCGCCGCGCTCTCCGTGGCGATCCCGGCCGTGTTCGGCTACAACCTGTTCGCCAACCAGCTCAACCGCTTCGACAGCGAGCTCGACGGGTTCGGCTCGGAGCTGATCGCGCTGATGGTGCGAGAGGGGCGGATCTAGGTGGCCGGCCGGAGACGCAAGGAGCGCCTGACGCTGAACGCGGAGATCAACGTCGTGTCGCTGATCGACGTGATGATGCTCCTGATGGTCATCTTCATGATCACCGCCCCGATCATGCAGGGCGGGGTGGACGTCGCCCTCCCGCGCGCCGACGCGCGTCCCCTCGAGCCCAAGAGCGGGCTGGTGGTCACCGTAAACCGCCAGGGAGAGATCTTCGTCGACGACACGCGGCTGTCGTTCGCGGAATTCCGGGCGAGCTTCCGGGCGCTGGCCACGCAGCGCGGCAAGCAGGGCGTCTACCTGCGCGCCGACCAGGGCGTGCCGTACGGATCGGTGGTGCGCGTCCTGGCCGTGATGCGCGCGGCCGGCGTCGCCGACGTCGGACTGGTCGCCGAGCCGGAGGATGCGCGGTAATGCGCGCCCGGGCGCGCCAGACGCGGCTCGCCCTTCCCGTGGGGCTCTCGGCGGCCCTCCACCTCGCCGTCGCCGCCACCGCGCTGTTCGTGCGCGGACATCCCGCCCCGCCGCCCCCACCGATCTACCGCGTGAACATTCTCGCCGCCCCGCCGGGCGAGCGCGCGGTGGGCGTTGTGACGCCGGCGCCGGTCGCGCCACCACCGGTGACCGCGCCTTCGCCGCCCCGCGCCGAGACGCCGGTGACGACGATGCGCGCGCCGCCGACCAAGACGCCTCCCAGGCGGACGCCGCCCGCCGCCACGCCCGTGCCCGCGCCGCCGAAAGCGGCGAAGCCGGTGCCGGCCAAGGCCCCGCCGCCGCTGGCGGGTGGAGGGCCGGTGGGTGGTCGCGGCGCGGATGTCGCGACGGTGCGCACCGAGGGGACCGAATTCGCCTACCCCGGGTACCTCGCGAATATCGTTCGCCAGATCGCGCTCCGCTTCCGGCCGCCCAATCCCAACGCGCCGCTCCGCGCGGAGGTGGTGTTCCTGATCCACCGCGATGGCTCGGTCACCGGGCTGACGTTCCGCACCCGGTCGGGCGTGTACGCATTCGACCTGGAAGCGCAGGGCGCGATCGAGGCGGCCGCCGCCGCGCTCGCCTTCGGGCCCCTGCCGGACGGATTTCCCGAAGATGTGCTGCCGGTCACCTTCAGTTTCGATCCGAGGTTGATAAAGTGAACGAGGAGAAATGAACGAGGAACGAGGAACGAGGAGACGGGCACGCCAGGGCTGGCGCCTCACGACGCCGGCCGTTTCGCAGCGACTGACCCTGGCCCTGACCCTGGCCCTGACCCTGCTCAGTGCTCCCCGCCTCACGAGCGCCCAGGACACCACCTTCCGGGAGGGCGTCCGGATCGGGCTGCGCTACGATCCCGGGCTGCGGCCCGGCGTGATCGTCCTGCCCATCGCCGGCCCCGCGGGCGATTCGGCGGTGGCGATCCTGCAGCGCGACCTCGACTACGGTGACCGCGTCACGATGATCACCGGCGATGGCATCCGCGCCGCGTCGGCGGCGATCGGCGCTGGCGGCACCGGAAGCGGCACCGCCGGCACCCCCAACTACAAGCTGATCGCCTCGCTCGGGGCGGCGGCGGTGGTCCGCGCCACGATCACCGGCTCCGCGCTCCACGTCGCCCTCCACGACATCTCGGCGCGGCGGATCGTCCAGGTCCACGACTTCGTGCTCGCCGGCGCGCCGCTCTCGGCCGAGTGGCGCCTCGAGGTGCATGCCGCGTCCGACGAAATCGAACGCTGGATCACCGGGACGCGCGGCATCGCCGCGACCCGCGTGCTCTTCGTCCGCGACGGCCAGGTCTGGCTCACCGACAGCGATGGCTCCGGCGCCAGGCCGGTGAGCGACCGCGGCCTGTCGCTCTCGCCCGCGTGGCACCCGGGCGGCCGGCAGATCGCCTACAGCGCCTTCGGGGATCGCGGCACGCAGATCGTCGTGCGCGACCTCGCCTCGGGATCGGCGCGATGGCTCTCGGCCACGCCCGGCGGCCTCAACGTCACGCCGGTCTTCTCCCCGGATGGAAATACCCTCGTCTACGCGCACGGGGAGGACGAAGGGACCGATCTGGTCGCGACGCCGGCCCTGGAAAGCGGCGCCGGCCGACGGATCACCGTGGGGCGGGGGAGCGACAACGTGTCACCGTCATTCTCCCCGGACGGCCGGCGCCTCGCCTACACGTCGGGGCGCTCGGGCCATCCCGAGATATATATTACGGACGTCGATGGAACGAACGCGGACCTGCTCACACCGTACGCGTTCGGCGACCAGTACTACCGGTCCAATCCCGACTGGTCGCCTGACGGGCGGGTCATCGCGTTTCAGTCCCAGCTGAACGGGGTCTTCCAGGTGATGACCATCAACCTGCGCGACCGCGGGATCCGGCAGTTGACCAGCGAGGGACGCAACGAGGACCCGTCGTGGGCCCCGGACGGGCGCCACCTGGTGTTCACCTCCACGCGCACGGGGACCAAGCAGTTGTTCGTGCTCGATGTGGAATCGGGACGGTCGCGCCAGCTCACCACCGGGCGGGCGGCACGCCTCGCGGCGTGGTCGCCGGACCTCGCCAGGACGCTGCACTGACCGTAAGGCATCGCTCACCAAACCGGATTCGGAGTGCTCCACATGTCCACCCAACGACTCGTTCTGCCCGCCGTGCTGCTCTCGACGCTGGTGCTGGCCGGCTGTCCGAAGAAGCCCGCCCCGCCGCCCCCCGCGCCGGCCGCGCCGGCGGTGAACCAGGACAGCATCAACCGTGAGCGGGCGCGGCGTGACTCGATCGATGCCGCCGAGCGCGCGCGGCGCGATTCGATCGCCGCCGCCGAACGCGTGGCCGCCGACGCCGCCGCCCGGCGCGAGCGGATGGCGAAGATGATGGCCGACGCCCGCAACCTGATCATGGCGCCGGTCTACTTCGAGTTCGACCGGGCCGAACTCAGCGACGCCGCCCGGGCTGCCCTCGACGCCAAGCTGCCGCTCCTCAACGCCAATCCGAACCTGCGCATCCGGGCCGCCGGCAACACCGACTCGCGCGGCTCCGACGAGTACAACCTGGCGTTAGGCCAGCGCCGGGCCGCCGCCGTGAAGCGGTACCTCGCCCAGCACGGGATCGACGCCGCGCGGATCGATCTGATCAGCTTCGGCGAAGAGCGACCGGCCGTCCCCGGCGAGTCCGAGGACGCGTGGGCCAAGTGCCGCCGCGCCGACTTCGAAATCGTCGCCGGCGGCGAGTCCCTCGTCCTCCCGAATCAGTGATCCGCCCGGGGACGGCACGCCGCCTCCTGCCGGCGGTCCTCCTGGGCACCGCCGGCTGCTTCGCCACCCGCACCGACATCCAGGTCCTCCAGAACGACCTGCAGGTCATGCGGATCGAGGCGACCCAGCGTGACTCCGCGCGGCGCCTGGAGGTGGAGCAACTCCTGGCGGCGATCCGCACCCTGGCGTCGGTCCAGGACTCGCTCCAGGCGCTCAGCGTGCGCACCGCCCGCTTTCAGGGTGATGTGAACGGGAGCATCTACTCGATCGACCAGCAGCTGCTCCAGATCCAGGAGCTCACCGGCCAGAGCCAGCGTCGCCTCCAGGAACTCCGCGCCGAGATGGAGCAGCGCAACCAGCAGCTCTCGGTGCCGGTCGCGGTCACCCCGGTGGTCGACACCGGCCGGGGCGTGGCGGCGGCGCCCGCCGCGCCGCCCGCCACGCCGGGCCCCAACCAGCTCTTCCAGCTCGCGCTCGATCAGCTGCGGCGCGGCAGCACCGGCACCGCCCGCACCGGGTTCCAGGACCTGCTGCGCCAGTACCCGGGCGCCGATGTCGCCGCCGCCGCCCAGTTCTACGTGGCCGAGTCGTTCGCGCAGGAGGGGAAGGGCGCGATGGCCGACAGCGTCTACGTCGTCGTGGTGGCGAAGTACCCGCAGTCGGAGCGTGCGCCAACCGCGCTCTACAAGCACGCGGCCGCGCTCCTGGCGGCCGGCAAGACCGTCGAGGGGCGCACGGCGCTCGAGGACGTCGTCAGGAAATATCCCCGCTCGGACGAGGCCGTGCTCGCGCGCGACCGGCTTCGCGCGCTGAAGTAGCGCCGCGCGGACGAGGGGAGGCGCGATGGCGAAGGACCGGAACGCGGAGATGCCGTTCCTCGATCATCTCGAGGAGCTGCGCTGGCGCATCATCTGGTCGCTCGTCGCCCTGATCGTCGGCGTCGGCCTGGCGTTCGTCCTGATGCTCAAGGTCGACATCATCGGGCTGCTCGAGAAACCGGTGCTCCCCTTCCTGCAGGGACGCAAGCTCGTCTACACCCACCCCGGCGACCCGTTCTCGATCGTCCTCACCGCGTCGATCTCGCTCGGCGTCGTGCTGGCGCTGCCGGTGATCGTGTACCAGCTCTGGTCCTTCCTCTCACCGGCGCTCTACAAGCACGAGAAGAAGGTCGTCATCCCGGTGATCGCGTTCGCGCTGGTCCTCTTCCTGACCGGCGCGGCCATCGCCTACATCGTGGTGCTGCCGCTGGCGCTCGGCTTCCTGATGGGCTTCCAGTCGTCGGCGCTGGAGCCGATGATCACCGCCAGCGAGTACTTCGGCTTCGCGGTGAGCCTGACGGTGGCGTTCGGCGCCGCCTTCGAGCTCCCGATCGTGATCCTCGCGTTGGCCGCGCTGGGGATCGTCACGCCCCGCATGCTCAACCACTTCCGGCGCCATGCGATAGTGGGGTGCGTGGTCATCGGCGCCTTCCTCACTCCCGGCGACCTGGTCTGGACCACGATCGCGATGGCGGTCCCGCTCTACCTGCTGTACGAGGTCAGCGTCGTGCTCTCGTACGTCGTCGAGCGCCGGCGGAAGAAGCGTCGTGAGGCACGGGACGCCGAGTCGGCGCCCGGGTGGGAGGCGCCCGCGTGACATCCCGGGCGCTCGCCGGCCTGCTGGCGTTCGCCCTGATGCTCGCGCCGGCGCCGGCTCCGCTGGGCGCGCAGCGCCCCGTGCCGCCGCCCAAGCGCGTGCCGCCGCCGCCGGGTCAGCCCGCCGGCCGCCCGCCGCGCCCCGGCCTGCCCGGCGACTCGGCGCGCAAGGACACGCTGCACGCGCCCGCGCTGGTGGCCTGGGAGCAGACCGACTCGGTGATGGATGCCCTGCTCTCGCGCCCGGGGTACATCGCCACCCGCTACCAGGGCGCGACCGTCCGCTTCGAGGCCGCCGACCGCGCGATCCACCTGCACGGCGGCGACTCGGCGCGCGCGGCGGTGGGCCGGCAGCAGACGATCCTGGTGGGCAAGACGATCGTCTACAACGACTCGACGCAGAAGATCGACGCCGAGGGCGACACCGTGGTCCTGCGCGATCCGTCGCAGAACGCCGCCGACGTCGTGGCGCGCGGGCGGATGTCGTACGACCTGACGACGCACACCGCCGCCGTCACCAACATCGTCACTTCGGTGGAGAGCGGCCAGCGCTGGTACATCGAGGGGAAGCGCGCCGCGGTGGTGAGCGATACGACCAAGGCGCGCGAGGATCGCCTCTACGCGCGCGACGGGTCGATTACCAGCTGCGACGACACCGTCCCCGACTACCACTTCCAGTTCCACGAGGGGAAGGTGGTGGCGAAACGCGTCCTGGTCGCGCGGCCGGCCGTCCTCTACATCTCCGACGTCCCGGTGATGTGGCTCCCGTTCATCTTCCAGGACCTGCGCAACGGGCGCCGCAGCGGGATGATCACGCCGCGCTTCGGCGTCAGCGAGCTCTTCCGCAACAGCCCGTCGTACCGCCGGCACGTCGAGAACCTGGGCTACTACTTCGCGCTCAGCGACTTCATGGACGCCCAGGTGAGCCTCGACTGGCGCAGCGGAGCGCGTCCGTCGCCGGGCGACCCGGGGTGGGTGCGCTACAACGGCGAGTGGCGCTATCGCTGGCTGGACCGCTTCATGACCGGCCGGCTGGGCCTGTCGCACCTGTCGCAGCGCGACGGCCAGACCAACACCTCGCTGTCGTGGGGGCACCAGCAGGACTTCTCGCAGCGCAGCCACCTGAACGCGAACCTGAACTACGTCACCAGCACCGCCGTGCAGCGCAACACGTCGTACAACCCGTACGCGGTGCTCGCCACCATCCAGTCGCAGCTCAACTTCCAGCAGCAGCTCGGTCCGGCCAACTTCGGCATCGGCGGCGCGCAGCGGCAATATCCCGGGCGCTCGCAGGTGGACCGCGACTTCCCGAGCGTCAACCTCGCCACCCGCGGCCCCCTCAGCATCGGCGACTGGTTCACGTGGACGCCGACGATGGCGTTCGCGAACTCGCAGAACATCAACATGGACCAGGGCGGCGGCGACTTTGCCTGGCGATACTCGACCGGCGCCGCCGGCGCGCTCGACAGCGTGCGCGTGCGCCGCGACTCGCGCCGCTCCACTCTGAACTTCAATACGCCGATCAAGGTCTTCGACTTCGCCTGGCGCAACTCGTTCACGCTCACGGATGTCGAGAACGACTTCCCGCAGGCCTTCACGATCGTCAACCCCGCCGACACGTCGGTGCGTACCTCGCGAGTCTACGCGAAGAACTACCGGACCGACCTCGACTGGCAGACCGGGATCGACCTGCCGCGGCTGGGGCAGGGGCGATGGAACCTGGTGCCGAGCGTCGCGATCGTGAACGTCGACCCGTCGGCGTACTGGGTGCGCACCCACCTCACCGGCGGCACGTGGGTGCACCAGAGCAAGCGGCTGCAATACGCCGTCACGGCGTCGCCGACGTTCTTCGGGCTCTTCCCCGGGTTCGGGCCGGTGACGCGCTTCCGTCACTCCCTCACGCCGTCGATCAGCTGGACCTACGCCCCCAAGGCCACCGTCAGCGACGAATTCCTCTCGGCGCTCAACCGGACGCGCCAGGGATACCTGGGCGCCCTGGCGCAGAACCAGCTGTCGCTGCGCCTGACGCAGAACCTCGAGGCGAAGCTGCGCGCGCCCAACGACTCCAACCCAGAGGCGGCGCCCAAGCTGAAGCTCCTCTCGCTCGACTTCGATGCCCTGACCTACGACTTCGAGCGCGCCCGGGTGGCGAAGAGCGGCATCACCAACACGTCGTTCGGCTACGGCGCACGCTCCGACCTGCTCCCCGGATTCGATTTCCACTCGCGCTACTCGCTCTTCCAGGGCAATCCGCTCAGCGACACGGCCGTGTTCAAGCCGTACCGCGAGGAGGTGAGCGCGTCGTTCTCGCTCGGCCGGCGCTCGCCGCTGCTGGCGGCGATGGCGCGCCTGCTCGGGTTCGGACCGCGCGGCGCCGCCGCCGCGCCGGTCACCATCCCCAAGGAGCAGCCCGTCGACCAGGGATTCCGGCAGCAGGTGGCGACGCAGCAGGTGGGCGGCGTGTCGTCACGCGGCGCGATCTTCAACACGCCGGTCAGCACGGGGCAGGGGTGGCAGGCCAGCTTCACCTTCACGTCGTCGCGGCAGCGCCCGGTGATCGGCGGGACGGTGGTGAACATCGATCCCAGGCAGGAGTGCGCCGGGCTGCCGCAGGGCTCGCTCTCGTACCTGCTCTGCGTGCAGAGCAAGCAGACGTCCCCCGGCCTGGGCAGCACCTTCAACTCGACCACCGACGGCGGCCCGATCTACCGCTCCCCCGCCACCCGGAACCTGCAGTCGTCGCTCTCCTTCAACGTCACGCCCAAGTGGGCGGCGAGCTGGCAGACGACCTACGACTTCGAGGCCCAGCAGTTCGCCAGCCACGTCGTGTCGCTCCAACGGGAGCTGCACGACTGGCGCGCGATCTTCGCTTTCACGCAGGCGCCCAACGGGAACTTCGCGTTCCACTTCTTCATCTCCCTGAACGCGAACCAGCAGATCAAGTTCGACTACGACAAGCAGACCTACCGGCCGCTGGAGTCGCCGATTCGCTAGGCGTCCCCACCGGGCGCCAACCGGCTGTGCACGCCCGGGGACAGAGGCGTCGGAGCCGGCGAGCTAACCCGCGCCCCGGCAGTGGGATAGGACTTCTGGCACGGCTGGCCCGGAGGGTGCCTCTCCAGCATGGTGACCGCGAACCGGAGTCTCCATGTCACAGCGTCGTCTGACCGTTCTCGTGCTCGCCGCGCTGGCGCCGTTGGGCGCCTGCACCGATGGCTACGGCACCAACGGCGACAACCTCGGCGTCCCCGCCGACCTCAGCTACCAGCTCATTCCCAGCGGCGACCCGGCGGTGCCTGACGGGATCATGCTGCGATGGACCGAACCGGCCGACGATCGCGTCTCCGACTACGTGATCTTCTCGCGCGGCTCGGTGAACGCGTCGTGGGAGCGCCGCGGCGCGACGACCTCCAGCACCTTCCACGATGCCGGTGTGCCGCACCTCCAGTACTACGTCGCCAGCGAGGACGGCGACGGCAACGAGAGCCGCGGGTCGAACGTGATCACGGTGGACGAGCGGAACCGCCTGCCCGCGCCGTCGTCGATCGTCTCGGTGTCGCTCGACCAGGCCGTCCAGCTCTCGTGGCCGAGCAACGGGCGCGTCGCCGACCCCGGGATGTTCGACTACTACCGCATCTACTCGACGCTCTACAACCTCGACACCGGCATCTGCGATGACCTGCGCTGGTCGCTGGAGGGCACGACCGTCTCCGAGGACTTCCTCGTGACCGGTCTCCCCAACGGCGTGCCGCGCTGCTTCGCCGCCAGCACCGTCAGCCGCGACGGCCACGAGAGCGCCTGGTCGGGCGCCCGCGCCGATACGCCGCGCTACGATGCCCGCAACACCTTCGTCGACGCTTTCCAGGCCGCGCCGGCCACCAGCGGCTTCCGGTTCTACGACGGCACGTCGCGGACCTTCGGCCTGGTGACCACCGGCAGCCGGACCGACGTCGACTTCCGGATCGAGAAGCGCGCCGATGGCTCGCTCTGGTTCACGCCGGTGCGGAGCGATGTGAAGATCGCGCTCTACAGCACCTCGACCGTGACCGACCTGACCTCGATCGACGTGGCGCCCCTGCGCTCGGCCTTCTCGGCCACCGCGATCGAAGCCGTCCCGGGCTATGCCTACGTGTTCGAGATGTCGCTCGCCGACGGCCTGCACTACGGCGCGATCCGCGTCACCCACACCGGCGTCGACTACGTGATCTTCGACTGGGCGTACCAGAGCGATCCGGGGAACCCCGAGCTGCGGCGGGAGCGGGGGAGTGTGGCGGGCGGGGTGTGAACGAGGAACGAGGAACGAGGAACGAGGAACGAGGAAACGAGCACCTGACGCTGGTTTCCTCGCCCTCCTCTCCCAATGCTTGACCTCCGACCTCCGACCTCCGACCTCCGACCTCCGACCTCCGACCTCCGACCTCCGACCTCCGACCTCCGACCTCCGACCTCCGACCTCCGACCGCTGACCGCTGACCGCTGACCGCTGACCGCTCCCTTGAATTGCCCGGCTCCGGCGCCGAAATTCCGCGCATGCCGGACGCCATTCAGATCGATGGGAATTCGCTGACGATCGAGCAGGTGCACGCGGTGGCGGGGGCGGGGGCCCGGGTGGCCCTCGCCCCCGCCGCGCGCGAACGGATGCGCCGCACCCGCGCGGTGGTCGACGCGATCGTCGCCCGGAACGACCCGGTCTACGGCGTCACCACCGGCTTCGGCAAACTCTCCGACGTCGCCATCCCGCCCGACCGGCTTGCCGAGCTGCAGGTCAACCTCGTCCGGAGCCACGCCGCCGGCGTGGGACCGCTGCTGCCGGAGCGCGAGGTGCGAGCGATGATGCTCCTCCGCGCGAACGTGATCGCCAAGGGATTCTCGGGCGCGCGCCCGGAGCTGGTCGAGCTGCTGCTCGGGATGCTTAACGCCTCGCTCTATCCGCCCATCCCGGAGCAGGGAAGCGTCGGCGCCTCCGGCGACCTGGCGCCGCTCGCCCACCTGGCGCTGTCGCTGATC
>JBGPGH010000036.1:0-25027 GCA_041483735.1 Gemmatimonadaceae bacterium
AATTCAACGCCGGACGCTATTAAAACCGGCGCGCCTTTGGGTCCCCACCGCGTAACAGAAGCGGATGCACCCGGCGGCAGCGGATGGATACCGGCCCCTCTACTGGGGCGCCCTGGTCCACCCGCGTTTTTGTTGAATGTGGCCAGCGTTTTTGTGCCGCGGCCCCCGCAACACCATTACCGCAGTCAAGCAATCCGAGGTTAGCCCAACATGGCTGGAAGAATTCGCATCCGTCTCAAGGCGTTCGATCACGCGGTGATCGACCAGGCGTCGGCGGACATCGTGCGCACCGCGGAGAAGACCGGGGCGCAGGTGTCGGGGCCGATTCCGCTGCCCACCAAGACGCAGCGGTGGACGGTGCTGCGCTCGCCGCACGTCGACAAGAAGTCGCGCGAGCAGTTCGAGCTGAAGACGCACAAGCGCATGATCGACATCCTCGATTCGCGCCCGCAGACGGTGGACGCGCTGACCAAGCTGGATCTCCCGGCCGGCGTCGACGTCGAGATCAAGGTCGAGTGAGGCACGCATGATCGGCATCATTGGCAGGAAGCTGGGGATGACCCAGATCTACAACGACCAGGGGCAGCAGATCCCGTGCACCGTGGTGGAAGCCCCGCCCAACGCCGTCACCAAGGTGACGGACAAGGCGGCGGCCGGCTACGCGGCGGTGGAGCTCGGGTTCGGCGAGCGGCGCACGCGCCGCGAGTCCAAGAAGGGGGAGCGCGATCCCAAGGGACGCCGGGCGACGAGCGCCGAGGTGGGTCACGCCACCAAGGCCGGCCTCAAGGCGGTGCCGCAGGTGTTGCGCAGCTTCCGCCTGGACGACGCCCCCGGGAAGCAGCCCGAGATCCCATCCTATAAGATGGGCGATTCGGTGCTGGTCACGATCTTCACCCCCGGCGAGCGGGTGAAGGTGACCGGGACCTCCAAGGGGCGCGGCTTCCAGGGCGTGGTGAAGCGCTACGGCTTCCACGGCGGCCCCAACACCCACGGCAACACGCGGCACCGGAAGCCGGGCTCGATCAGCCCGGGCACGGACCCGTCGCGGGTGATCAAGGGCAAGAAGATGCCCGGGCACTACGGCGCGGCGCGCCACACGCAGGCCGAGCTGCGGGTGGAGAAGGTGGACGCCGACCGTCATCTGATCTATCTCCGCGGCGCGGTGGCCGGCCCGAAGAACGGGATCGTCCTCGTCCGCAAGCAGGACTGACGCCATGTCCGAGACCACGACGTTCAACGCGGCGGCGTACACGGCCCAGGGAACCGCGCGCGATGCGGTGACCCTGCCGGCGCCGCTGTTCGACGGCACCGTGAACATGCCGGTGATGCACCAGGCGGTGAAGGCGTTCCGCGCGAACCAGCGCCAGGGGAACGCGTCGACCAAGACGCGCGGGCTGGTGACCGGCGGCAACCAGAAGCCGTGGAAGCAGAAGGGGACCGGCCGGGCGCGCCAGGGCTCGATCCGGGCGCCGAACTGGCCGGGCGGCGGCACGGTGTTCGGGCCGCTGCCGCGTGCCTACGACCAGTACGTGCCGCGCCAGGTGCGGGCGCTGGCGCGAAAGAGCGCGTTCAACGCGCGGGCGCGCGAGAACGCGATCCTGGTGATCGACGCGTTCAACTACGAGGCGCCCAAGACGAGCCGGCTGTTCGACCTGCTGGTGCACCTGGACGTGTCGGACAAGAAGGTGCTGATCCTGACCAACGGGGTGAAGCCGAACGTCTACCTGAGCGGCCGGAACATCGCGACGGTGCAGGTGATGCCGTACAGCGACGTGTCGACCTACCACCTGCTCTGGTCGGACGTGGTGCTGATCGAGGCGGGTGCGATCGGGTTCACGCTGGCGCCGGTCGCCGAGTCGGCGCGGAGCGGGCGGCCAAAGGCGAAGAAGGTGACGGCGGCGGCGAAGCCGGTGAAGGAGAAGGCGCCGGCCCGCAAGGCGGCCGCGCGCGGCGGAAAGCCGGCGGCGAAGAAGCCGGCGGCGAAGGCCGCGGCCAAGGCGCCCCACAAGGCGGCGGCGAAGAAGCCGGCGGCGAAGAAGCCGGCCGCCAAGCCGAAGAAGAAGGGGAAGTAAGCCATGCCGACGATGCATGACGCCATTGTCCGCCCGATCGTGACCGAGAAGAGCTCGGCCGCCTATCAGGAGCGGAGCGAGTACACGTTCGAGGTGCATCCGGACGCGAACAAGGCGGCGATCCGGCAGGCGATCGAGAAGCTGTTCGGGGTGAAGGTGACGCGGGTGTGGACCTCGAATCAGCGCGGCAAGCCTCGGCGCGTGGGGAAATTCTCCGGGACGCGACCGAACTGGAAAAAGGCGATCGTGACGCTCCGCGAGGGCGATACGATCGAGATCTTCGAGGGCTGACCGATGGGCATTCGCCAATTCAAGCCGGTGACGCAGGGGACGCGATTCCGATCGGTGTCGGATTTCGCCGAGATCACCCGGACCACGCCGGAGAAGTCGTTGCTCGAGCCGCTGAAGAAGTCGGGCGGGCGGGACAATCACGGGCACATCGCGATGCGCCGCCGGGGCGGCGGGCACAAGCGCATGTACCGGGTGATCGACTTCAAGCGGAACAAGTTCGGGATGCCGGCGACGGTCCGGCACATCGAGTACGACCCCAACCGCTCGGCGCGGATCGCGCTGGTCGAGTACACCGACGGCGAGAAGCGCTACATCCTGCACCCCAAGGGGCTGTCGGTGGGCGACTCGGTGGTGAGCGGGCCGGGGTCGGATGTCCGGACCGGGAACACGATCCCGCTCAAGGAAGTGCCGCTCGGCACCTCGGTGCATAACGTCGAGCTGAAGATCGGCAAGGGCGGCCAGATCGCCCGGTCGGCCGGCGCGTCGGTGGAGGTCGTGGCCAAGGAAGGGGAGTACGTGACGGTCCGCATGCGGTCGACCGAAATGCGGCGGGTACACGGCAACTGCCTGGCGACGATCGGCGAGGTGGGGAACGCCGAGCACGAGCTGCAGTCGCTGGGCAAGGCTGGGAAGAGCCGGTGGCTGGGCCACCGTCCCA
Organism: Gemmatimonadaceae bacterium; assembly: GCA_041483735.1. Lineage (GTDB taxonomy): Bacteria > Gemmatimonadota > Gemmatimonadetes > Gemmatimonadales > Gemmatimonadaceae > JBGPGH01. The sequence continues at coordinate 3,022 of JBGPGH010000036.1, forward strand.
AGGTGCGCGGCGAGGTGATGAACCCGGTGGACCACCCGCACGGCGGGCGGACGCGGGGCGGCCGCAACGTGGTGAGCCCGTGGGGGAAGAAGGAAGGCGTCAAGACGCGGAACAAGCGGAAGGCGTCGCAGCAGTTCATCGTGCGCGGCCGCAAGCGCGGCAAGGCTACCCAGTAGGCGGCCGCGGCGGCGGGGCGGGTCCGCCCGCCGCGCCGGTCGTGAGGCAACCAGTTTCCGTTTTCCGAATTCGAGAGAGCCATGGGACGCAGCGTCAAGAAAGGGCCGTACGTCCAGGACTCGCTGCTCAAGCGGGTGCAGACGTTGAACGCCCGGAACGAGAAGAAGGTGGTGAAGACGTGGGCCCGGTCGAGCACCGTGATCCCGGACTTCATCGGCCACACCTTCGCCGTGCACAACGGGAACAAGTTCATCCCGGTGTACATCACCGAGAACATGGTGGGGCACCGCCTGGGTGAGTTCTCGCCCACGCGGCTGTTCCGCGGCCACACCGGCGCCAAGGCGGTGGACAAGAAGGCGCCCAGCGGCGTGCCGACCTCGCCCGGCGCGGCGCCGGCGGCCGGGGCGCCCGCGCCCGCGGCGGCCGCGCCGGCTCCGTCGCCCCGCGGCGGCGGGAGGGGCTCATGACCGAAGCGCGCGCGATCCAGCGGACCACCCGCCAGTCGCCGTACAAGATGCGGCTGGTCGTGGACCAGATCCGCGGCCTGCCGGTGAACGAGGCGCTGGCCCTGCTCCGCTTCTCCAAGAAGCACGCGGCCAAGCAGATCGAGAAGGTGCTCCATTCGGCGGTCGCCAACGCCGAGCACCACGCTCGTGAGGCAAACGAGAGCGTCGATCCCGACGCGCTCTACATCAAGAAGGCGATCGTGAACGAGGGGCCGAAACTGAAGCGCTTCATGCCGGCGGCGATGGGACGCGCGACCCCGATTTTCAAACGGACCAGCCACGTCGAGATCATCGTGGCCGACCATCCCGGGGGAAAGCGCTAATGGGACAGAAGACGCATCCGATCGGATTCCGGCTCGGCATCTCGAAACAGTGGAAGTCGCGCTGGTATGCCAACCGGGACTTCCCGGCGCTGCTCAAGGAAGACGAGCTGCTCCGCAAGTACCTCAAGGCGCGGCTCGGCCACGCGGCCATCGCCGACATTCACATCGAGCGGAAGCCGGGCAAGGTCGTGGTGACCGTGCACACCGGACGCCCGGGCGTGGTGATCGGGAAGAAGGGCGCCGAGGTCGACAAGCTGCGCGATGAGCTGGCGCAGCTGTCGGGCAAGGAAGTCGGGATCAACGTCGAGGAGATCAAGCGCCCCGAACTCGACTCCCAGCTGGTGGCCGACAACATCGCCAACCAGCTGTCGCAGCGCATCTCGTTCCGCCGGGCGATGAAGCGGGCGGTCCAGTCGGCGATGCGGATGGGCGCGCAGGGGATCAAGGTGAAGGCCGGCGGGCGCCTGGGCGGCGCCGAGATCGCGCGGGTGGAAGGCTACCACGAAGGGCGGGTGCCGCTCCACACGCTGCGCGCCGACATCGACTACGCGACGTCGACCGCCTTTACTACGTTCGGGACCATCGGCGTGAAGGTCTGGATCTTCAAGGGCGAGATCGTGGAAGACCGGCGCGGCAAGACCTACTCGACCGGCGTCTGAGGAGAGCGACCGATGCTGAGTCCGAAGCGCGTGAAGTTTCGCAAGATGTTCAAGGGACGCACCAAGGGGCTGGCGTTGCGCGGCGCCCAGGTGTCGTTCGGCCACTATGGGTTGCAGGCGCTCGAGCCCGGGTGGGTGACCAACCGGCAGATCGAGGCGGCGCGCGTCGCGCTGACGCGGCACATCAAGCGCGGCGGCAAGGTGTGGATCCGGATCTTCCCGGACAAGCCGATCACCAAGAAGCCGGCCGAGACGCGAATGGGGAAGGGCAAGGGTTCGCCCGAGGGCTGGGTGGCGGTGGTGCGGCCGGGCCGGGTGCTGTTCGAGCTGGAAGGGGTGACGCCGGAGATCGCGGTCAAGGCGATGGCGCTGGCGGCGGCGAAGATCGGGGTCAAGAGCAAGTTCGTCGTGCGGGAGGAGGCGCATACGGAATGAAAGCGACAGACATTCGCGAGATGGCCGAGGCGGACATTCGCGCGCGGATCGGCGAGCTGGAGGAAGAGCGCTTCCGGTTGAAGTTCCGGAGCGCGACCGAGACGCTGGAGGATCCCCTCCGGATGCGGGTGATTCGCAGGGACGTGGCGCGCCTGCAGACGGTGCTGCGCGAACGCGCGCTGGGCGCGTCGCGTGCGGCCCGATAGGCAGGAGCACGGACAACCGATGACCGACATGACGAAGATGGATGCGACCACCACTCCCCGGGGCGCCGAGACGCGCCGCGCGCGCAAGACGCGCGTGGGACTGGTGGTGAGCGACAAGATGCACAAGACGATCGTGGTGCAGATCGACCGCCGCGTCGCGCACCCGGTGTACGGGAAGATGGTGATGCGGAGCGTGCGCCTGAAGGCGCACGACGAGGCCAACGCCGCGAAGACCGGCGACACGGTGCGGATCATGGAGACCCGCCCGCTGTCGAAGGACAAACGCTGGCGCGTGGTCGAGATTCTCGACCACGCACGCTGAGGTGACCCAGCCATGATCCAACAGGAATCGATGGTCAAGGTCGCGGACAACTCGGGTGCCAAGCGGGCGCTCGTCATCCGCGTGCTGGGCGGCACCCGGCGGCGTTACGCCGGCCTGGGCGATACGGTGATCGTGGCCGTCAAGGACGCGCTGCCCAACGGGACGGTGAAGAAGTCCGAGGTCGCCCGCGCCGTGGTGGTGCGGACGGTCAAGGAGACGCGACGCAAGGACGGGAGCTACATCCGGTTCGACGAGAACGCCGTGGTGATCATCAACGAGGCCGGCGAGCCGCGCGCCACGCGCATCTTCGGCCCGGTGGCGCGCGAGCTGCGCGAGAAGAAGTACATGAAGATCGTCTCGCTCGCGCCCGAGGTACTCTGACATGCGCATTAACGTCCATCGCAAGACCGCCGGCAAGAAGAACATCGTCCGGCACCAGCGCAACGCCGAGCGGGTGGCCACCCGGATCACCAAGGGTGACACCGTCCGGGTGATGCGCGGCGATGAGAAGGGGAAGGAAGGGAAGGTCCTCCACATCTACCTCAAGACGGGGCGTTTGACGGTGGAGGGGATCAACATCGTGAAGCGGCATCGCAAGGCGCGGCGGCCCGAGGAACAGAGCGGGATCGTCGACCTGCCGGCCCCGATGCACCTGTCGAACGTGATGCTGCTCGACCCCAAGAGCGGGCAGCCGACGCGCCTGCGCGTCCGGATCGACGCCGACGGCACCAAGGAACGCATCAGCGCCAAGAGCGGGGACGCGATCCCGCGCACGCGCTGACGCCGAGGACACCGAGCAATGGCGACGAAGGAAAAGGAAAAAAAGAAAGGCGGCAAGGGCGGGGACAAGGGCGACGCGCCGAAGGTGGCGCACGCCGGCGCCAGCCTGCCGGTCCCGCCGCCGCGCACCAAGCTGTTCTACCAGACGCAGGTCAAGGCGACGCTGATGTCGCAGCTCGGCCTCAAGAACCCGCACCAGGTCCCGACGCTCGAGAAGATCGTCGTGAACGTCGGCGTCGGCGAGGCGATCAAGCAGCCGAAGGTGCTCGACAAGGTCGTCGACGAGCTGGGCATCATCACCGGCCAGCGGGCCGTCCGGAAGCGGGCCAAGAAGTCGATCTCGAACTTCGGGCTCCGCCAGGGCCAGGAGATCGGCGCCTGCGTCACGCTGCGCGGCGCGCGGATGTGGGAGTTCTTCGACCGGTTCGTCTCGGTGGCGGTGCCGCGGATCCGCGACTTCCGCGGCCTGTCGACGCGGTCGTTCGACGGCCGCGGGAACTACTCGTTGGGCGTGAAGGAGCAGATGATCTTCCCCGAGATCAACTACGACATGGTCGACATGATCCACGGGATGGACATCACCTTCGTCACCTCGGCCAACCGCGACGACCAGGCGTTCGCCCTGCTGCGGGCGCTGGGGATGCCGTTCAGGACGGAGGACAAGAAGGGAGGAAGGGAGGGAGGGAGGGAGGGAGGAAGGAGCGTGGGAGAGAAGGCGGAGGGAGGAAAGAGCGTGGGAGAGAAGGCGGAGGGAGGAAAGAGCGTGGGAGAGAAGGCGCAGGAAGCCAAGAGCCTGGGAGAGAAGGCGCAGGAAGCAAAGAGCCTGGGAGAGAAGGCGTAGGGAGGAAGGAGCTGGGGAGAACAGCGAAGGGAGGGCGGACGCGCTCCGCTTCCCCATTACATCAGTTCTGAGAGATGAGCGATGGCGCGGAAATGCATGGTGGAGAAAAGCAAGCGCAAGCCGAGGTTCCCGGTGCGGCAGCACAACCGCTGCCAGCGCTGTGGCCGGTCGCGCGCGTTCCTGCGGAAGTTCGGCCTGTGCCGCATCTGCTTCCGCGACCTCGCGCTCTCCGGGATGATCCCCGGCGTGCGCAAGGCGAGCTGGTAAGCGGCCCCGGGCGGGCGCGGGCGGCCGAGACGCCGCGCCGGAGCCGGCCCCGGTCTGCCTCACACTTCATTCCTACAGGTCCCCCGCCATCGGGGGATACCATAGGAGACGAGACGCACTCATGACCATGACTGATCCGATCGCCGACATGTTGACGCGCATCCGCAATGCCTGCGGATCGAAGCACCGCCGCGTCGACATGCCGGTGTCGAAGCTGAAGGTGGAGCTGGCGCGCATCCTCAAGGAGAACGCCTACATCGCCGACTACAAGACCGTCGAGAGCGAGGAGGGACGCCCGCTGCTCCGCGTCATCCTGCGCTACGCGCAGGGCGGACAGTCGGTGATCCGCGAGCTCAAGCGGGTGTCGACGCCCGGGCTCCGGAAGTACGTCGGCGTGACCGAGATCCCGCGGGTCCGCAACGGCCTGGGGATGGCGATCCTGAGCACCTCGCGCGGCCTCATGTCCGACCGCCAGGCGCGCCAGGCGCGCACCGGCGGCGAACTCCTCGCCCTCATCTGGTAAGGAGCCCACATGTCGCGAATCGGCAAGAAGCCCGTCCCGGTCCCCAAGGGAGTCACGGTGTCCATCGATGGACATACGGTGAAGGTGAAGGGCCCCAAGGGCGAGCTGACCCGGACGTTCCACCCGGCGATGGCGATCTCGCAGGCGGCCGACGTCGTCACGGTGGCGCGCCCCTCGGATGACGCGCACCACAAGGCGCTGCACGGCCTGTCGCGGACCCTGATCTCCAACATGATCGAGGGCGTGACCAAGGGCTTCCAGCGGCAGCTCGAGATCGTGGGCGTCGGCTACAAGGCCGAAGCGCGCCCGTACGGACTGCAGCTGGCGCTCGGCTTCTCGCACCCGGTGGAGTTCAAGGCGCCGGTGGGGATCAAGCTCAGCGCGCCGCTGCCGACGCAGATCGTGATCGATGGCGCGGACAAGGAAATCGTCGGACAGGTGGCGGCGGTCCTGCGCTCGCTCCGTCCCCCCGAGCCGTACAAGGGCAAGGGGATCAAGTACCAGGGTGAGCAGATTCGCCGGAAGGCCGGCAAGGCGGGAGGCAAGTAATGGCCAAGATTCCAAAGACGCGCCCCGAGAAGCGCGCGCGCCGGCACATGCGGGTGCGCCGCAAGGTGGCGGGGACGACGGAGCGCCCGCGGCTGGTCGTGTACCGGTCGCTCAAGCACATCTACGCGCAGCTCGTGGACGATACCAAGAACCACACGCTGGCCACCGTCAGCGACGACGACCTCCAGGGGAAGAAGGCGGAGAAGTCGGCGCAGGTGGGCAAGCGGATCGCCGCCAAGGCGAAGGAAAACGGGATCACCCGCGTCGTGTTCGACCGGGCAGGCTACAAGTATCACGGCCGCGTGAAGGCGGTGGCCGATGGCGCCCGCGAGGGCGGGTTGGAGTTCTGACATGGCTGAAACAGGAACGACCGGCGGCGCCGAGAGCGGCACCCCGACGACACAGACTCCGACCCGCGGTGGTGGTGGTGGTGGTGGCGGTGGGGGCGGCGGCGGCGGCGGCCGTGGCGGTGGCGGCGGCCGTGGTGGCGGTGGCCGCGGCGGCAGCGGGCGTGGCGGCAGCGGGCGCGGCGGCGGGCCCGGCGGTGGCCGTGGCGGCCGCGATGGCGGCGGCCGCGATGGCCCGCGCTCGCCCCGTGGCGACTCGCGCGGCGGCGACCGCGGTGAAGGGAGCGACCTGATCGAGAACGTGATCGCGATCAACCGCGTGGCCAAGGTCGTGAAGGGCGGGCGCCGGTTCTCGTTCAACGCCCTGGTGGCGGTGGGCGATGGCCAGGGGAAGGTGGGCTTCGCCACCGGCAAGGCGAACGAAGTGTCGGAAGCGGTGCGCAAGGCCGTGGATGGCGCGCGCCGCCACCTGATGCACGTCCCAATGACCGGGAGCACGATCCCGCACGAAGTGATCGGCGAGCACGGAGCCGGCCGCGTGTTGATGAAGCCGGCGGCGCCGGGCGCGGGTGTGATCGCGGGCGGAGCGATCCGCGCGATCATGGAATGCTGCGGGATCAGCGACATCCTGACCAAGAGCCTGGGTTCGACGAACCCGCACAACATGGTGCGCGCGGCCGTGGACGGGCTGCAACAGCTGACGACGGTGGAGCAGATCGCGCGGGAGCGCGGGGTCGAGGTGTCGTCGCTCGGATACAAGTCGCGCGCGAAGAGCAAGGAGGCGGTGTAAATGCCCCGGACATTCGTGTGGCACCCCACGCGCGGGCCGAAGACCACGCCGAAGGATGAGCCGGCGGGGAAGGGGAAGGTGCAGATCAAGCAGGTGCGCAGCGGGATCGGGCATCCGGCGCGGCTGCGCCGGACGCTGGAGGCGATCGGCCTCCACCACCATCAGGACGTCGTCGTGAAGCAGGACTCGGCGTCTCTGCGCGGACAGATCAGGCTCGTGCGGCACCTGGTGACGGTGTCGCCGGTGAAGGAGTGATCCAGTGACGACCACGGACAAGATCGGCCTGCACAACCTGGTCCCCGCCCCCGGCTCGCACCGGGGCCGGAAGCGGCTGGGCCGCGGCCCGGGCTCCGGCACCGGCAAGACGTCGGGCAAGGGGCACAAGGGAATCAAGGCGCGCGCCGGCGGGCACGGCCCGGGCGGCAACAAGCCGCACTTCGAGGGTGGCCAGATGCCGCTCACGCGGCGCATCCCGAAGCGCGGCTTCACCAACCCGTTCCGCCAGGAATCGCAGGTGGTGGGGCTGGAGGACCTGGCGCGGGTACCGCAGGGTACCGAGGTGACGCCGGCGTCGCTGGTGGCCGCCGGAGTGATCAAGACGGTCAAACGGCCGGTGAAGCTGCTGGCCAATGGTGAGGTCCCGCGCGGGGTGACGGTCCGGGGGGTCCGGGCGAGCGCCGGCGCGCGGGCCAAGATCGAGGCGGCCGGGGGCCGCGTCGAGGAGTAGACATGGCACAGGTCAATCCCGCGTCGGCGATCGCCAACATCTACCGCACGCCGGAGCTGTGGCAGAAGATCGTCTTCACGTTCGTCTGCCTGCTGGTCTACCGGGTCGGCGCGCACGTGACGGCGCCGGGCGTCGACGTCGTCGCGCTCACCGACTTCTTCGCGAACCAGGGGAAGGGTGGCGCGGGCGGTCTGCTCGGGCTGTACGACCTGTTCGTGGGCGGCGGCCTGTCGCGGGCGACGGTGTTCGCGCTCGGCATCATGCCCTACATCTCGGCCAGCATCTTCGTCCAGATCGCCGGGGCGGTGATCCCGACGGTGGAGAAGATGCAGAAGGACGAGGACGGGCGGAAAAAGCTGACCCAGTGGACGCGCTACGCCACCGTCGCGCTGGCGCTGGTGCAGGCGTACGGGTTCGCGCTGTTCACCTCGTCGCTCCAGAACGCGGTCGCCAATCCCGGGCGGGCGTTCATCATCCAGATGATGTTCCTGCTCACCACCGGCGCGATCTTCGTGATGTGGCTGGGCGAGCAGATCACCGAGCGCGGGCTGGGGAACGGCGCCAGCCTGATCATCTTCTTCTCGATCGTCGAGCGATTCTGGCCGGGGATCGTGAACACGGTGCGGCTGATGAGCACCGGCGCGATCGGGCCGTTCAACTTCCTGATGCTGATGCTGCTGATGGTGGCGGTGGTGGCCGGGGTGGTGACGATCACGATGGCGGCGCGGCGGATCATGATCCAGATCCCGCAGCGGACGATGGCGCGCGGCCGGATGCGCGAGGCGGCCAAGAACTTCATCCCGCTGCGGATCAACGCCGCCGGGGTGATGCCGATCGTCTTCGCGCAGTCGGTGATCGTGGTGCCGGGCGCGATCGCCCAGTTCAGCGGCAACACGTTCCTGCAGGGGATCGCCGAGAAGTTCCAGCCCGGCACGTGGCTCTACTTCTCGATGTCGGCGGCACTGATCCTGTTCTTCACGTACTTCTACACGTCGATCATCTTCAACCCGATCGACCTGGCCGAGAACCTGAAGAAGCAGGGCGGGTTCGTGCCCGGCGTGAAGCCGGGGTCGCGGACCGCCGAGTACATCGACCAGGTGGTGTCGCGGATCACCCTGCCGGGCGCGATCTTCCTGACGCTGATCGCGCTGCTGCCGGTGTGGATCGCCGACTTCATCAACGTCCCCTTCCGCTTCGGCGGCACCTCGCTGCTGATCGTGGTGGGCGTGGCGCTGGACACGATGTTCCAGATGCAGCAGCACCTGCTGCTCCGGAAGTACGACGGGTTCATGAAGAAGGGCCGGGTGCGGTTCCGCGGGCGCCAGGGTGCGGGCGGATTCTGACCGCCAGCGCGGACCCGACATGATCCTCGTACTGTTAGGTCCGCCCGGGGCGGGCAAGGGCACCCAGGGCGAGCGGATCGCCGCCGCCCTGGGCATCCCCAAGGTGGCCACCGGCGACGTGCTGCGGGCGGCCGTCCGCGAGGGGACCACCCTCGGCCTCGAGGCCAAGGCGTTCATGGACCGCGGCGACCTGGTGCCCGACGAGGTGATCCTCGGGATCATGCGCGACGCCCTGGCCCAGCCGTCGGCCGAGAAGGGCGCGATCCTCGACGGCGTGGTCCGCACCGTGCCGCAGGCCGAGGGGCTGGGGAACGCCCTCTATTCGCTGAGCAAGAAGGTCAACGCGGTGGTGGTGTTCGACATCGCCGACGACGAGCTGGTGCGCCGCCTGAGCGGCCGCACCACCTGCGACTCGTGCCAGACGCCGTACACCGGGCGCGAGCCGGGCACGAAATGCCCGAAGTGCGGCGGCACCCTGACGCGGCGCAAGGACGACGAGCCGGCGGCGGTGCGCAAGCGGCTGGAGGTCTACCGCGCGCAGACCGCGCCGGTGATCGACTGGTACGCCCGGCACGGGGCCTGCCTGGCGCGGATCGACGCGCTGGGAACGGTGGACGAGGTGCAGCGCCGCGCGCTCGACGCGCTGGAGCGCTGCAAAGGACAGTGATCCAGCTCAAGTCGCCCCGCGAGATCGGCCTCATGGCCGGCGGCGGCCGGATCCTGGGCGCGACGATCGCGATGCTGCGCCAGGCGGTGGCCCCGGGCCGCACTACCCTGGAACTGGACGCGCTGGCCGACGAGTTCATCCGCTCCCACCCGGGCGCGGTGCCGTCGTTCAAGGGGCTCTACGGCTTCCCCGCCAGCATCTGCGTGTCGATCAACAACGAGATCGTCCATGGCATCCCGTCGCGCAAGCGGGCGCTGCAGGAGGGGGACATCGTGTCGCTCGACGTGGGGGTCCGGTACCAGGGCTTCCACACGGATTCCGCGATCACCGTCCCGGTGGGGCGCGTGGACGAGCGGTCGCAGAAGCTGCTGGCGGTGACGCAGGAGGCGCTGGCGGCGGGGATCGCGGCGGCGCGGGCGGGCAATCACCTGGGCGACGTGGGGCACGCGATCCAGACTGTGGCCGAGCGGGCCGGGTTCAGCCTGGCGAACGACCTGGTGGGCCACGGGATCGGAGTGGACTTCCACGAAGAGCCGCAGGTGGCCAACCGCGGCAAACCGAAGCGCGGGACGAAGCTGACGCCGGGGCTGACGATCGCGATCGAGCCGATGGTGAACGCCGGCAAGCCCGAGACGCGGACCATGCCTGACAAGTGGACGGTGGTGACCGCCGACGGCGCGCGCTCGGCGCACTTCGAGCACACGGTGGCGATCACCGAGGCCGAGCCGCTGGTGCTGACCGGCGTCAGCTAGATCGCCCGCTCCACCGCCGCCACCGCCAGGGCGGCGTGGCGCGAGGTCTCGGCCACCAGCCGCTGCGCTTCGTCCACCAGCGCCTTGCCCGCCTCACGGTTCTCCAGCGCCGCGACGTTGATCCGGACGTTGTAGGCGGCGCCCCGGCAGGCGGCTTCAGCCAGCAGGGCCGCCACGCCGGCGTCGGAGACGGCGTTGGCGTTCCCCTTCGCCCCCACCAGCGCCGCCAGGGCCGCCACCCTCGCGCAGGCCCGCGCCGTCTCGAGCGGCACCTCAGCCGCACCTAACAGCGCGGCGGTGATCGCGGCCGAGCGGCGGGCGGCGGCGTCGGCAGGCTCCTTGGCCAGCTTGTACGCCTCCGACACCGCCGTGAACGCCCGCGCGTCCTTCTCCACCAACGTCGAGAGGGTGTTGACCAGCGCCGCTGCGGACAGGGCGGTCTCCTTCATCTCCCCTTCCACGGCCGCGTACTTCTTCTTCCCCACCGTGAGGCCGGCCACCATCTGCGCCAGCGCCGCGCCCAGCGCGCCGGCCAGCGCGGCCACGCTCCCGCCGCCGGGCGTCGGCGCCGGCGACGCCACCGACGAGACGAACCCCGTCAGGCTCTGCCCGCCGGCCATCGCCTCGCGGACCCGGCGCTCGAGCACCATGTCGGTGGTGAAGTTGCGCAGCTGGATGTGGTGCGCGGCGGTCTCGAACAGCACCCGCTCCGGCACCAGGCCGACGATTTCGCTCCAGGTGGGCGACACCCCGTGGGTCGCCGCCTCGGCCTTCACCACGTCGAACGCGCGGTGGAGCGGCGTCTTCTCGGTGTCGACGAGGTTCATCGAGACCTGCGCCTGGCCGTCGACCTCCAGCCCCAGCCCCTTCACGTAGCGCAGGCCGCCTGACGAGCCGCGGACCGCCTTGGCGGCGTCTTTGGCAGCCGCGAGGTTGGTGGCGGGGCCGAGATAGATGTTGTAGGCGACCAGGAACGGACGGGCCCCGATCGCCACGGCGCCGAAGGTGGGGTGGATCCGGTTGGGGCCGAAGTCCGGCGTCCGCGCCGGATTCTTCCCGATCTCGTCGCGCAGCCCCTCGAACTCGCCGCGGCGGACGTCCGCCAGGTTCTCGCGCTCGGGCCGGGTGGCGGCGCGCTCGTACAGGAAAACCGGGATCTCCAACTCGCGTCCCACGCGCTCGCCCAGCTGCCGCGCCAGGGCGACGCAGTCCTCCATGGTCGACCCCTCCAGCGGAACGAAGGGGACGACGTCGGTGGCGCCCATTCGCGGATGCTCGCCTTGGTGCTTCGTGAGGTCGATCAACTCGCGAGCCTTGGCGATCCCGGCGAACGCGGCCGCCACTGCCTGCTCGGCCGTCACGACGAAGGTGAGCACGGTCCGGTTATGCGACGTGTCGGAGGAGACGTCGAGGATGGTGGCGCCGGAGACCGCGGCGATGGCGTCACGGATGGCGGCGACGACGTCAGGGCGGCGGCCCTCGGAGAAGTTCGGGACACACTCGACCAGCTTCATGGGACGGTGTGGCGGGAGGAGTCGAACGAGGAACGAGGAACGAGGAGACGTGCACAACGACTTTCCGACGCCAGCGCGAATCTAGCGCGGTGCGGGCGTCGCAGGGAGCGCGGGCGCTGGATCGAGCGCTGCCGGCTACGAGTTGGCGCGCAGGGCGCGCAAGAGCCAGCGGTGCATCGTCGGGTTGCCGGCGACGATCGGGCCGTGCGCGACCTCCGCGTCCTGGCCGTCGAGGGTCGTCACCACGCCGCCCGCCTCGCGAATGAGCAGGATGCCGGCGGCCACGTCCCACGGCGCCAGCTGGAGCTCCCAGAAGGCATCGAAGCGGCCGGCGGCGACGTCGGCCAGGTCGAGCGCGGCCGAGCCGGCGCGGCGCACCCCGGCGGTGGCCCGGGTGACGGCTTCGAATTGCGCCTGGTAGGCGGGGAGGAGGTGCAGCGCCTTGAAGGGGAAGCCGGTGCCGATCAGCGCCCGTGACGGGTCGGCGATCTCCGAGACGGCGAGCCGCCGGCCGGCGAGTGGCCGGGGTCGGGTGGCGCGCGAGGCGGCGGCCGCGTCGAGGTGCCAGGTGCCCCGTCCCACCGCGGCGGTGAAGCGGTCGCCGTGCGGGACGTTGATCACCACCCCGGCCACGGGCCGGCCATCGCGCAGCACGCCGATGGAGACCGAGAAGGCGGGATAGCCGTGGAGGAAATTGGTGGTGCCGTCGAGCGGATCGGCGACGACGGTGATCCCGGGGGCGGCCAGCCGGTGATTGCCGGGGGTGAACTCCTCGCCGACGAGCGTCGCCTGCGGCAGCTCGGCCCGGATGACGCGGGCAATGGCGGCCTCGGCGGCCTCGTCCACGTCGCTCACGAAGTCGGCGGGGGCCTTGGTGCGCCACTCCAGCGACGACCGGTCGCGGGCGCGGCGGCGGACGACCGCCGCGGCTCGGCCGGCAGCCTCCACGGCGATCGCGAGCAGGTCGTGGTCGTCGCTCGCTGGCGAGGGCTCCGGCGGCTTTCTACCTTTCCGGGATGTCACGAATCTTCAGCGGCATTCAACCGTCGGGCGAGCTCCATATCGGGAACTACCTTGGCGCGGTGAAGAACTGGGTGGAGCTGCAGCACCGCTACGAGTCGTATTTCTGCATCGTGGACTATCACGCGATCACCGCCCCGTACGAGCCCGCCGACCTCCGCGACCGGCGGCGGGACATGGCGGTCTCGCTCCTGGCGGCCGGCCTGGATCCGGCCGTGTGCACGGTGTTCGTGCAGTCGATGGTGCCGGAACATACCGAACTCGCCTGGATCTTCAACACGGTGACGCCGCTGGGCGAGCTGGAGCGGCAGACGCAGTTCAAGGAGAAGGCGGCGCGGCAGGAGAGCGTGCCGGCGGGGCTGCTCAACTATCCCGTGCTGCAGGCCGCCGACATCCTGCTCTACCGCGCCGACAGCGTGCCGGTGGGTGAGGACCAGGTGCAGCACCTGGAGCTGTCGCGGGAGATCGTCCGGCGCTGGAACGCGCGCTTCTCGCCTGACGAGAACTACCTGCCCGAACCCAGGCCGCTGCTCACGGCGACGCGGCGGATCATGGGGCTGGACGGGCAGGCGAAGATGTCGAAGTCGCTGGGCAACACGATCGGCCTGCTCGAGGAACCGGACGCGATCCTGGCGAAGCTGAAGGTGGCGGTGACCGATCCGCAGCGGGTGCGGCGCACCGATCCGGGGCGTCCCGACGTCTGCAACATCTTCCAGCTCCACAAGGCCTTCAGTCCGCCGGAGACGCAGGCCGAGGTCGTCCGGCAGTGCACTACCGCGGGGTGGGGGTGCCTCGACTGCAAGCAGGTGCTGTTCGGCAACCTGCGGGAGGAGCTCATCCCGATTCGCCGCCGGGCGGCCGAGCTGCGCGCCGATCCGGGGCGGGTGGATGAGGTCATGGAAGACGGCGCCGCCCGCGCCCGCGCGGTGGCGCACGAGACGCTGCGTGAAGTGAAGGAACGGATGGGGTTGGCCCACGCGATCGACGCCGGGAGGCCCGTGTGATCCTCGCAGATGCGCTGCCGGTACCATCGATGACGGACATGATCGCCGCGCTCCGGCTGGACCTGCTAGCCAAGCTCCTGCTGTCGGTGCTGCTGGGAGGAGCGATCGGGCTGGAGCGGGAGATATCGGGGAAGCCGGCGGGGCTGCGCACCAACATCCTGATCTGCATGGGCTCGGCGCTGATCATGGACCTCTCCATCCGGCTGGGACTCATGGGGGTGTCGCAGGGCGGAGCACGGATGGGCGATCCGGCGCGGTTGGCGGCGCAGGTGATCACCGGGATCGGGTTCCTCGGCGCGGGGACGATCATGCAGTCGCGCGGCACGATCGTGGGCCTGACGACGGCGGCGACGCTGTGGGTGGTGATGGCGATCGGGCTGTCGGTGGGCGCCGGCGACTTCTTCGAGGCGAGCGGGGCGGCGCTGCTGGTGATCATCGTCCTCTCGGGGATGGGGACGATCGAGCACCGGTTGCTGCGGGCGCGCCGGGTGGTGTCGGGAACGATCCGGACGATGCGCGAGACGAAGTTCGACGACCTGGAGCTGGTGATGCGCGGCGGCGGGATCGAGGTGCGGTCGAAGGAGGTCTACGACCATCCGGAGGACCGGACGTTCGAGCTGAAGCTGATCGGTCCGGCGCGGCAGTACGATGTGGTGGCGGCTGCGCTGATGCGGAGGAACGACGTGCTGAGTGTGAAGTTCGGGGTGGGAGAGTAGGAGATACTGCTACTGAGTACGGAGTACGGAGTACTGAGTATCGCTCACTGCACGGGCGGGGTTCATCTCGTGCTGGACGGAAACCACCGGCACGGTGCCATCCCCGCCACACGACATTCCCCTGCCACACGAAACCCTCCTGCCACGCTGAACGATACTCAGTACTCAGTACTCAGTACTTAGTACTCAGTACTCAGCACTCAGTAGATCACCCGCCCCCCGTGCCCAATCCTCACGTCCTCACTGTCGACCTCCACGCCCAGGCCCGCACCTGGTCGCTGACGCCCGAGGGGGAAGCGGCCATCCACGCCGCCGCGCCCGCGGGGTGGACGGTGCGCGTCGTGAAGGAGACCACCGTCTCCGATGGCGACGGAGGACGGGGGCCGGGACCCGAGGTCCTCGCGGCGATCGCGGAGGCCGAGGTGTACTTCGGCTTCGGCATTACCCGGCCGCTGTTCGAGGCGGCCAGGCGGCTCAAGTGGGTGCACTCGGCGGCCGCCGGAGTCGGGGGCGCGCTCTTCCCCGAAATGCGCGAGAGCCCCGTGCTGCTCACCAACTCGGCCGGGGTGCACGCGGTGCCCATCGCCGAGCACGTGGTGGCCGGCGTCATGTTCCTGGTGCGCGGGCTGGACGTGGCGCAGACGCTCCAGCGGGCGGGACGGTGGGACAAGGCGCCGTTCGTGGACGGCTCGGCGCCGGTGCGCGAGATGGGGGACTGCCGGGCGCTGATCATTGGCGCGGGCGGACTGGGCGGCGAGATCGCGAAGCGGTTCACGGCGCTGGGCACCCGGTGCACGGGGATTCGCCGCCGGCCCGCGCTGGGCACTCCGCCGGGCTTTGCCCGGCTCGCGGAGCCCGGAGGCGACGCGCTGGACCGGGAACTGGCGGCAGCGGACATCCTGGTCCTGGCCGCTCCGGCCACGCCGGAGACCACCGGGCTGATCACCGCCGAGCGGCTGGACCGGCTGCCTCGTGAGGCGATCGTGGTCAACGTGTCGCGGGGGTCACTGCTGGATGAGGATTCTCTAACGCAGCGGCTGCAGGCCGGCCGGTTGCGCGGGGCGGTGCTCGACGTCTTTCGCGAGGAGCCTCTGGCGTCATCCAGTCCACTCTGGCAACTTCCGCAGGTGGTGCTCACCCCGCATGTGTCGGCGGTGTCACCGGCGCGATTCTGGGAGCGGGAACTGGCTCTGTTCGGCGACAACTGGCGGCGGTACGCGGCCGGGGAAGGCGCCCGGATGCGCAACCTGGTGGACAAGCGAGCGGGCTACTGAGTCATGGAAAAGATCATCAAGGCGGCGGTGGACCGGGGCGCGTCGGACCTGCACATCAAGGCCGGCGACGTGTTCCGCGCGCGCATCGATGGCAAGCTGGTGGCGCTCACCAAGCAGACGCTGACGCCGGAGCAGACCAAGGCGATCGCGATGCGGCTCATTCCCAACGAGGAGGACCGCGCCCGGATCGACAAGATCAACGACTACGACTGCTCGTGGGGCGCGTCGGGAATCGGCCGCTTCCGGGTGAACATCCTCCGGCAGCGGTCGAGCTTCATGATCGTGATGCGGGTGATCCCGTTCGAGGTGCCGTCGTTCGAGAAGCTGAAGCTGCCCGACGTGCTCGCCAAGGTGGTGCAGGCCGAGCGGGGGATGATCCTCGTCACCGGCGTCACCGGGTCGGGCAAGTCGAGCACCATGGCGGCGATGGTCAACTACATCAACGCCCACACCAACAAGCACATCGTCACGCTCGAGAACCCGATCGAGTTCCTGCATCGCGACATCCAGTGCTCGATCACCCAGCGGGAAGTGGGCGTCGACACCGAGAGCTTCAAGATGGGATTGCGCGCCGCGCTCCGGCAGGATCCCGACGTGATCATGATCGGCGAGATGCGCGACCCGGAGACGATCGACACGGCGATCAAGGCGGCCGAGACCGGGCACCTGCTCGTCTCGACGCTCCACACCCCCGACGCCCAGACGACGATCACCCGGATCATGGCGATGTTCCCGCCCGAGGAGCAGGAGATCGTGCGGATGCGCCTGGCCGAATCGCTCCACGCGGTGATCTCGCAGCGCCTGCTCCCCCGCGCCGATGGCAAGGGCCGGGTGGTGGCGTGCGAGGTCATGATCAACACCGGGACCATCCGCGACATGATCCTCGACCCGCAGAAGGTGAACGAGATCCGCGACACCATCGCCCAGGGGCGGGAGCAGTACGGGATGCAGACCTTCGACCAGCACCTGATGGAACTGGTGTCGGCGGAGGACGTGACCTTCGAGGTGGCGCATGCGGCGGCGTCACGCCCGTCGGACTTCGAGCTCCAGATGAAGACGTTCCGGCGGATGTCGACGGTGGTCAAATCGAGTACCGTGCCGGCCGAGGATGCCGCGAAGGCATCGTCAGGCGAGGACACGGGGGGCAGGAAGAGCGACGGCGGCGGCAAGAAGGAGCCGTCGCCGAACACCACGCTCGAAGGGATGCAGTCGGGCACCGGGTACGACTTCCTGGGTTCGTGACGTGAAGCGGCTGATCGGCGTGCTGGGGCCGGTCACGACCCCGTTCGATCCGTCCTCGGGGACGGTGTCGGCGGGGCGGCTGCGCGAGAACATCGCCGCCCACCTGGCGCAGGGACTGGCCGGCGTGCTGGTGGGCGGGTCCAGCGGCGAGGCGCCGCTGCTCACCGAGAGCGAGCGCGACGTCATCGTCGAAGCGGCCCGCTCGGTGGTCCCCGACAACTCCTGGCTGCTCGCCGGCATCGGTGGCGAGTCCACCTCGCTGACCATCGATCGCGCGAAGCGGGCGGGCGCGATCGGCGCCGACGCGGTGCTCTGCTACCCGGCCCACTACTTCGCCGAGCAGATGACGGTGGCGGCGCTCGCCGGCCACTACCGGCGCGTGGCCGATGCGTCGCCGGTGCCGCTGCTCCTGTACAACATCCCGAAGTTCACCCACATCGTGCTCGACCCGGCGATGGTGCACGACTTGGCCGGCCACGGCAACATCCTCGGGATGAAGGACAGCGCCGGCGACCTCGACCGCCTGGCGAAGTACCTGGAGGCCCAGTCGCCGCGCTTCTCGGTGCTCACCGGCAATGGCGCGACGTTCGCGGGCGCGCTGGAGCTGGGCGTGCGAGGCGCGGTGCTGGCCGTGTCGCTGTTCGCGCCGGGGATCACGCTGGAGCTCTGGGAGGCGGCGGCGCTGGGTGACCGGCCGGCCGCGATCGCCGGCCAGCAGCGGCTGATGCCCCTCGCCAGGGAGATTGCCGGCGCCCTGGGACCGGCCGGCATCAAGGCCGCGCTCGACCTGGTGGGGTTGCACGGCGGGCCGGTGCGCCCGCCGCTGGTGCCCCTCGATGAGGTGAAGCGCGCCCGGGTCTCGGCGATGCTTCACGAGGCCGGGGTCCCCGCGGTGGTCTGACGCGGCGGGACCCGCCGGCACTGTCCCCCTGCTCCAACCCGCCTGAATGCCTGACGACTTCGCGCGTCACCTGCGGGCGATCGCCGCCGAGCCGCGGCCGGCCGGAGGTGACGCCGAGCGGCGGGCGCGCGAGTACTGCGCGCGGGAGCTCGGGGCGCTCGGGTTCACCACCGGCGAGCAGCCCTTCGCGTACTCCGCGTTCGCCGGCCGGTGGGGGACGCCGATGGCGGGCGCGCTCTGGATCCTCACCTTCAGCCTCGCCACCCGCCTGGGTGTCCGCGGCGATCGCGTTGGCGCACTGGCCGTGCTGCTGGCCGGCCTGGCCGCGATCGCGCTTGGCGGCATGTGGCTGATGCGGCGTGGCGTGCTGGACCTGCCGGTGGCGAGACGCGCGGGCGTGAACCTGACGGCGCGGCGCGGCCAGCCGGCCGTCTGGCTGGTGGCGCACCTCGACTCCAAGTCGCAGCCGGTCTCGATCCGCACCCGCGCGCTGTCGATCATGGCGGTGGTGGTCCTCTCCGCCGCGACCCTTCTGATGATTGCGGCTCCGCGGGCCAGTGCGCCGGCGTGGCTCGGGCTCTGGCTGGTCGGGGTCGCCGCGGCCGCGCCGCTGGTGCTGTGCACGGTGGGCGCCGACTCGGCCGGCGCGCTGGACAACGCGTCGGGGGTGGCGACGGTGCTGGCCGCCGCGTCCCTGGTGTCGCGCGAGGTGCCCCTGGGGGTGGTGCTCACGAGCGCGGAGGAGCTGGGACTGGCGGGGGCGAGGGCTTGGGTGAAGGGAGCGGACGCAGACTCGGGGAGCGGACTCGGAGCCAGCGGGAGCGGGGACGGAGGAACCGGGGGTGCCAAGGGTGCCGCGGGCCGGTTCGTGATCAACTGCGATGGGGTGGACGACAGTGGTGCGCTCACGGCCATGTACTCGGGGCGGCGCCGGCCCACGCGGCTGCTGGAAGGGCTGGCGCGGGGCGCGATCGCGCGGGCCCGGCATCGTGAGGCAGGAGCCGGTGCCGGCGGGGCTCTGGCAGCCGGGCTGGTCGCGCGCCGGCTGCTGCCCGGCGTCCTGGTGGACGGTGTCGCCTTCAGCGACGCGGGGTGGGAGGCGATCACCATCTCGCAGGGGAGCTGGCGGACGCTGGGGCGGATCCACGGACGCGACGACTCGCTGGCGCGGCTTCGCGGCGACGGGATCGGCGAGGCGGCGGCGCTGATCGCGGCCACGGCCGAGGCGCTCGACCGCGGCGGATGACGCCGGCACGTTGACACCTCACCCGCCATGGGTAGATTCACCCAACGCCCCGTGCATCATGCCCGGGGCGTTTTGCGTCCAGTCAGCACACCGCCGCCACGCGGGCGGCCAGCACCCGGAGCGGCATGTTCAGCTCGGACCGGCGGATCGTGGTCGTGGTCGGCGCCCAGTGGGGCGATGAAGGGAAGGGGAAGCTGGTGGACGTCCTGGCCGAGCGCGCCGACTGGGTGGTGCGCTACCAGGGCGGCGCCAACGCCGGCCACACCGTGCACATCGGTGAGCGCTCGTTCGTCCTGCACCAGATCCCGAGCGGCATTTTGCACGCCGGCGTGCGGTGCGCGATCGGCAACGGCGTGGTGCTCGACCCCGACACGCTCTTCACCGAGATCGACGAACTGGTGAAGGACGGCGTGGACGTCCAGGGGCGGCTGTACGTCTCCGACCGGGCGCACCTGGTGCTGCCGTACCACAAGCTGCTCGATTCGGAGAGCAGCGCCAGCAAGGAGATCGGGACCACCGGGCGCGGGATCGGGCCGGCGTACGAGGACAAGATCGCGCGGCGCGGCGTGCGGGTGCTGGACATCAGGAACCCGGAGCGCCTGCGGAAACTGGTGGAGCGCGGCGTGGACCACGCCAACGCGATGCTCGCCCACACCGGCTCGGCGCGCCAAGTGACGGTCGACGAGACGCTGGCGATGCTCGACCGGCTGGCGCCGCGGCTGCTCACCCTGGCGGAGGACGTGGGGCTGCTGATCTCCCGGGCGAGCGAGAGCGGGGCGGCGGTGCTGCTCGAGGGGGCGCAGGGGTCGCTGCTCGACATCGATCACGGGACGTACCCGTACGTGACGTCGAGCAACACCACGGCCGGCGGGGCGGCGATCGGGGCGGGGGTGGCGCCGACGTCGATCGACGCGGTGCTGGGGGTGGTCAAGGCGTACACGACCCGGGTGGGGAACGGCCCGCTGCCCACCGAATTCGACGAGAAGCTGTCGAACGAAGTACGCCGCCTGGGGAACGAATTCGGGGCCACCACCGGCCGGCCGCGCCGGTGCGGGTGGTTCGACTCGGTGGTGGTCCGCTTTGCCTCACGAGTGAACGGGCTCCGCACCGGCGGGCTGGCGGTGACCAAGCTGGACGTCCTCGACACGCTGGAGAAGGTGGCGATCTGCACCGGCTACAAGGTGGATGGCGACGTCTTCACCGAATTTCCCGGCGACCTCACCGCCCTGGACCGGGCCGAGCCGCAGTACGAGTGGCATCCGGGGTGGCGGCAATCGACCGCGAACGCCCGGCGGCTGGAAGACCTGCCGGCGCCGGCGCGTGCGTATCTGGACCGGATGGAGGCGCTGTGCGACGCGCCGATCCGGTTCGTGAGCGTGGGGACGAGGCGGGATCAGATCATTGGTGCTACTAAGTACTAAGTACGGAGTACTGAGTACTGAGTACGGAGTACTGAGTACTGAGTATCGTGCAGTGTTCGTGACAGTGCATCTCGCCGCGGCACCCGAATCCAACCCGCCACGCTGAGCGATACTCAGTACTCAGTACGCAGTACGCGTAGTAGGCACACTGACCTGTCAGTGTCCACTCAGCGATACTCAGTACTCCGTACTCAGTACGCAATTACAGAGCGACCATGCCCGATTTCATAGACACCGCAGTCGTCGGGGCGGGCCCGTGCGGCCTCGCCACCGCCATCGCGCTCCAGCGGCTGGGGATGCAGGTGGTGGTCTTCGACCGCTCGTGTCTCGTCAGCACGATCGCGGCGTATCCCACGTACATCACCTTCTTCTCCACCGCCGAGAAGATCGCGATCGGCGGGCTCCCCTTCCCCCTGGCCGGCGAGAAGCCGAGCCGGCGCGACGCGCTCGCCTACTACCGCTCGGCGGTGTCGCACTTCGACGTCGACGTCAGGCAGTACGAGGAAGTGGTCGCGATCGAACCGGGGCGCGACGCCTTCACGTTGCATACCCGGCGGCGCGACGGATCCAGCGGGCTGACCACCGCGCGGGCGGTGGTGATCGCCACCGGGTACTTCGGCTCGCCGAACCTCCTGGGCGTGCCGGGCGAGGAGCTGCCGCACGTCACCCACGAGTACCGCGACGGGCACGAGTCGTTCCGGCTGCCGGCGGTGGTGGTCGGAGGAGGGAACTCGGCGGTGGAGGCGGCGCTCGATCTCTATCGCAGCGGCGCCCGCGTCACGCTCGTCCACTTCGGCCCGACGTTCGACAAGAACATCAAGCCGTGGATTCTTCCGGACATCACCAACCGGTTCAAGGACGGCTCGATCGTGGCGCGGTGGAACGCCCGGGTCACCCGGATCGATCCCGACGCCGTGGTCCTGCTCGGCGAGTCGGGGGAGGAGCGGCTGCCGGCGGCGCACGTGTACCTGATGACCGGCCACACGCCCAACCCGGCGCTGCTCAATGGGCTGGGAATCCCGATCGATCCGGTGACGGGAGTGCCGGCGCACGACCCCGAGACGCTCGAGACGCCGGTCCCCGGGGTGTTCATCGCCGGCGTGCTGGTTTGCGGCTTCGATGCGAACCGGGTCTTCATCGAGAACGGCCGGGAGCACGGCCAGAAGATCGCGACCGCCCTGCGCCGCCGCCGCTCCCGCTGACGGAGCCTTGCCGGCACGACCGGGCGGTGCGCATTGCGTTCGGCGATCAGATCGCTGTTCCTGATCACTGACCCTGACCCTGACCCTGACCCTGACCCTGACCCTGACCCTGTGACGTTACCCCCGACAACAGGCCGGGATAGAATCGGAGGGTCCCACCAGGCCGAGAGGCCGAGAGGACCCGATGAAGGCACGGCGGAAATACACGGATGAGCAGATCGTCACCATCCTGCAGGAGCACCAGGGCGGCGT
>JBGPGH010000037.1:0-22976 GCA_041483735.1 Gemmatimonadaceae bacterium
CGAGGTCGCCCAGCACCTTGGCCAGTCCGTCGGCGGACAAGCGGATGGTTTCCGGCAAACGAGGTGCTGGATCCGGGCGGGAACGCTTCCTGGGTTTCGATGGCACTCGTGCTCCGGATGCAGGCGATGGTGGACTGCAAGGTAGCCCGGGCTTTATGCGCGGTAAAGCCGGAGCCGGGAAGACTGAACGCGGAACGAGGAACGAGGAGAAAAGCCCCGGGCAGACAGACCGGGGCCTCTGTCGCATATTCATCGCGACTGTCCCAACGGTTTGTTGCCCTTCTCCTCGTTCCTCGTTCGCTGTTCTCCTCGTTCCTCGTTCCTCGTTCGGTCACCCTCAGTGCGCGTCAATCCCTCACTCAGATGATTCCGTCCGGCCACCCCGACCCCGTCATCGCGGTCGTCCTCGCCCTTGCGATCATCCTCGCCGCCGCCAAGCTCGGTGGGGACGTCGCGGTGCGGCTGCGGCAGCCGGCGGTGCTGGGGGAGTTGACGGCCGGCGTGCTGCTCGGCGCGCTCGACTTGGTGGGCATCGGCTGGCTCCAGCCGATCGAGTCCAACGCGACCATCGACATCCTGGCGCGCCTGGGCGTGATCATCCTCCTGTTCGAGGTGGGGCTGGAGTCGACCGTCCGCGACATGCTGAAAGTCGGCTGGCCATCGCTGGTGGTCGCGGTGTTAGGTGTCGTCACGCCCTTCGCGCTCGGCTGGGGGGTGGGCGCGCTCCTCCTCCCCGGGCACAGCGTCTACGTTCACGCCTTCCTCGGCGCCACCCTCACCGCCACCAGCGTCGGGATCACCGCCCGGGTGCTGAAGGACCTCAACCGGTCGCGGACGGCGGAGGCGCGGGTGATCCTCGGCGCGGCCGTCATCGACGACGTGCTGGGGCTCGTCATCCTCGCCGTGGTCACCGGGGTCATCGCCGCCGCCGATATCGGCTCGTCGATCGCGTTCGGCGACATCGCCCTCATCCTCGGCAAGGCCGTGGCGTTCCTGTTCGGCGCGATGGCGCTGGGGGTCTACCTGTCGCCGAAGCTCTTCGGGCTCGCGTCGAGACTTCGTGGCCGCGGTGTGCTGCTCGCCACGGCGCTGGTCTTCTGCTTCCTGCTCGCCTGGTTGTCCGGACTGATCGGGCTGGCGCCGATCGTGGGGGCGTACGCCGCCGGCCTGATCCTCGAGAGTGCCCACTTCAAGGACTTCGTCGAGCGCGGCGAACAGCAGCTCGAGGACCTGGTGCATCCCATCTCCTCGTTCCTCGTCCCCGTCTTTTTCGTGTTGATGGGCATGCGCGTCGAGCTGCGGGCGTTCGCGCGCCCCGAGGTGCTGGGACTCGCGGCGCTGCTCACCCTGGCCGCGATCGTGGGGAAGCAGGCGTGCGCGCTGGGGGCGTGGGGACGGAAGCTCGACGGCCTGTCGATCGGGATCGGGATGATTCCGCGGGGCGAGGTGGGGCTGATCTTCGCGAATATCGGGCTGGGGCTGGTGGTGGCCGGCGAGCGGGTGGTGGACGAGGGGATCTACTCGTCCGTCGTCATCATGGTGATCGTGACGACGATGATCACGCCGCCGGCGCTCAAGTGGAGCCTGGAGCGGGGCGAAGCACGGGCCAAGGCGAGGCCGGCAGCGGGCTGAGCGCGGCCGCGGCTTGCCGTCACCGCCGCTCAGCCGATGTGCAGCTCGCTCACCCGCCGGAAGTGATAGCCGTAGATCGCCAGCGTCACGGCGCGCGGGAGTAGCCGCGGGCGACGGAAGAGCGTCCAACCGAGGAGCTTCCAGTACTGGTATCGCTCGCGACCCACGATGCCGAGCCGGCCGATGCTCTTCACGAACGCCATGACGCGTCGCGCGTCGAGGGGCGCCGAGCCGGCGCGCGGCTGGTACTCGCGCAGGAAGGTGCGCGCCCGCCGGTAGTAGTGCCGAGGCGCGTAGAGGTGGCGAATGAGCTCGCGGTAACGGGCCCGGAGGATCTCGAGGGTCATGACCGGCACGATGTTCGTCGTCCCATCGACGTTGTCGCCGGTCATCTCACCCAGCAGGCGGCCCTCCCGCTTCATGCGTTCGTACAGGCGCGTCCCGGCCGGCGCCTGGAGCAGCCCGACCATCGCCGTGGCGATGCCGCTCCGCTGGATGAAGTCGATCTGGCGCTGGAACGTCGACGGCGTGTCGCTGTCGAAGCCGACGATGAACCCCGCGTGGACCTCGATCCCGGCGCGCTGGATCCGCTTGACGTCGGCCACCAGGTCGCGGCCCACGTTCTGCTTCTTGTTGCACGCGGCCAGCGCGTCGTCTTCCGGCGTCTCGATCCCGATGAAGGCGGCCTCGAAGCCGGCCTGGGCCATGAGCGACTGGAGCTCCGCGTCGTCGGCCAGGTTCATCGATACCTGGCTGCTGAACGAGGTGTGCCCGTGGCCGCGCTGCCAGCGGATGAGCGCGGGGAGGAGCTGCGTCTTCAGGATCTTCTTGTTGCCGATCAGGTTGTCGTCCACGAAAAAGATCGGCCCCCGCCACCCCAGATCACGAAGGCGGTCGAGCTCGCCGATCACCTGGGGCACCGTCTTGGTCCGCGGGCGGTGCCCGAACATCGCCGTGACGTTGCAGAAGTCGCAGTCGTAGGGACAGCCGCGGCAGAACTGGATCGGCATCGACGCATAGCGCTTGAGGTTGACCAGCTCCCAGCGCGGCACCGGCGTCTCCCGAACGTCCGCGTAGCCCTCGCTCTCGTAGACGCGCTTCGCGCACCCCCGCGCCAGGTCGGCCAGGAAGGGCGGCAGGGTGAGCTCGGCCTCGTTGAGCACCAGGTGGTCCACGTCCTCGAAGGCCGCGTGCTCGGCCGTGAAGAGCGGACCGCCGGCGACCACCGGCACCCCACGCGCTTTGCACCGTGCGATCACCCGTTTCGTCGACGAGCGCTGCACCACCATCGCGCCCACGAAGGCGTAGTCGGCCCAGTCGAGGTCGGCGTCCGTGAGCGGCGTGACGTTGAGGTCGACCAGCCGCTGGCTCCAGGAATCCGGGAGCATCGCCGCCACGGTCAGCAGTCCCAGCGGCGGGAATGACGCCTTCCGCCCCACGAAGCGCACCGCGTACTTGAACGACCAGAACGTGTCGGGGAATTCCGGCGAGATGAGCAGGATGTTCATGACACGGGTTGTCGGGGGGGCGCGCGATGGGGAAGACGGACCCTACCCCTTTCGGCCCCGCCCCGTCTGTCAGGCGAAGTGCGAATTCGAGGTCGGGCTTTCCCCCGCCTTGCCCCCGGCGCGTCCCGCCGCGATGATCTATATGATGACGGATATGATGACGGATCGGGTCCCACCGCTGAGTGAGGCGGCATGAAATCCACGGACGTCTCCAATCCGCGCTACTACCATAAGGTTGTCGACTGCCAGTGGGCGTGCCCCGCGCACACCAACGTCCCCGAGTACATCCGCCTGATCGCCCAGGGACGGTACACCGACTCGTACCTGCTCAACCGCGAGTCGAACGTCTTCCCCGGCATCCTCGGCCGGACCTGCGACCGCCCCTGCGAGCCCGCCTGCCGGCGCGAACGGGTCGACGGCAAGCCGGTCGCGATCTGCCGCCTCAAACGCGTCGCCTCCGACCTGCGCGACGACGTCTCCGATCGCCTGCCCGAGATCCCCACCGCGAAGAACGGCAAGCGGATCGCCCTCGTCGGCTGCGGGCCCGCGTCGCTCACGGTGGCCAACGACCTCCTGCCGCTCGGCTACCAGTGCGTGATCTTCGAGAAACTGGACCGGTCGGGCGGGCTGATGCGCTACAACATCCCCGCCTTCCGGCTCCCGCCCAGGGTGCTGGACGAGGAGATCGACATGATCCTCGACATGGGCGTGGAGATGCGCTACAGCACGCCGGTGACGAGCATGAAGGCGCTGCTAAGCGAGGACTTCGACGCGGTGTTCGTCGGCAGCGGCGCGCCCAAGGGGAAGGAGCTCGACGTCCCAGGACGGCACGACTCCGACCAGATCTTCATCGGGATCGAGTGGCTGGGCGCGGTCCACTTCGGCCACGTGACGTCGATCGGGCCACGGGTGCTGATCATCGGCGTCGGCAACACCGCCATGGACTGCTGCCGGACCTCCAAGCGCCTGGGCGGCACCGACATCAAGGTCATCGCGCGGCGGGGGCGCCGCTACTTCAAGGCGTCGCCGTGGGAGCTGGAGGACGCCGAGGAGGAGCAGGTCGAGATCGTCGAGAACCACGCGCCCACACGCTTCATTCTCGAGCAGGGGAAGCTGGTGGGGATGGAGTTCGAGCAGCTCCGCTGGACCGTGGCGCCTGACGGCCGCCAGACGAGCGAGGTGCTCGACACGGTGGTCCTCCCGTGCGACGCGGTGATCCTCGCGATCGGGCAGGAGAACGCCTTCCCCTGGATCGAGCGCGACATCGGGATTGAGTTCGACCAGAACGACATGCCGGTGGTGAGCCGGACCACGATGCAGTGCTCCCGCCCGGGAGTTTTTTTCGGCGGTGATGCCGCCTGGGGGCCGGAGAACATCATCTGGGCGGTGGAGCACGGGCACCAGGCGGCGATCTCGATCCACAATCACTGCCACGGGACCCCGCTGACCGACCGACCGGCGCAGGGGATGAACCTGATCAGCGCCAAGGTCGGGATGCACTCGTGGTCCTACGCCAACGACTACAATCCGTCGCCGCGGGCGAAGATGCAGCACGCCGAGCTGGTGGAGCGCTTCTCGAAGCTGAGCGTCGAGGTGGAACTCGGCTTCACTCCCGAGCAGACGGCGCGCGAGGTGGAGCGCTGCCTGAACTGCGACATCCAGACGCACTTCACCGCCAACCTGTGCATCGAGTGCGACGCCTGCATCGACGTCTGCCCGGTGAGCTGCCTCACGATCACCCCGGACGGCGGCCCCGAGGCGGAGCTCCGCACGCATCTGTCGGCGCCGGCGAAGAACGAGAAGCAGGAGATCTACCGATCGGACGAGCTGCCCCAGACCAGGCGGGTGATGGTGAAGGACGAGGACGTCTGTCTCCACTGCGGGTTGTGCGCCGAGCGCTGTCCCACAGCCGCCTGGGACATGCGGAAGTTCGACCTGCTGCTGCCGTACGCCGGCCGGCCGGCTGAGGCCCATCAGCCGGCGCTCGCCGGGAGCCGGGCATGAGCGGCATCAACGACTTCGCCTTCAAGATCGGGACGGTCAACGGGACCGGCTCGGCCAGCGCCAACGCCCTGCTGATGCAGGCGATTTTCCGGATGGGGATCCCCGTCTCGGGGAAGAACATCTTCCCGTCGAACATCCAGGGGCTCCCCACCTGGTACGAGATCCGCGTCAGCCGCGACGGCTACACGGCGCGGCCGCAGCACGTCGACCTGGTGGTGGCGATGAACCCCGGCACCTACGCCAGGGACGTGGCGGCGGTGCGCCCGGGCGGCTGGCTGCTGTACGACTCGTCGTGGCCGCTGGACCCGGCGCTGGTGCGGGAGGGGATCACCATCCTCGGCATCCCGTTCGGCCAGATGTGCGTCGAGGCGTTCGAGGGGGATCGCGACCGCACCCTGCTGCGCAACATCGCCTACGCCGGCGCGCTGGCGGCGCTGTTCGCGATCGACATGGACGTGGTCGGGACGATCCTGCGCGAGAAGTTCTCGAAGAAGCGGGCGCTGCTCGACGCGAACTTCCGCGCCCTGCGCCTGGGCGCCGACTGGGCCGCCGCCCACGTCGCCTGTCCGCTCCCGGTCCACCTCGAGCGGATGGACGCCACCAGCGAACACATCCTGATCGACGGCAACACGTCGGCTGCGTTAGGCTGTGTGTATGCCGGGGCCACCGTCGGCGCCTGGTACCCGATCACGCCGGCCACCTCGCTCATGGAAGGCTTCAAGGAGTTCTGCCAGCAGTTCCGGGTCGACAAGGCGACCGGCCGCAAGAAGTTCTGCATCGTCCAGGCCGAGGACGAGCTGTCGGCCGCCGGCGTGGTGATCGGCGCGGGGTGGGCGGGGGCGCGCGCGTTCACCCCCACGGCCGGACCCGGCATCTCGCTGATGACCGAGTTCATCGGCCTCGCCTACTACACCGAGATCCCGGCGGTCTTCTTCGACGTGCAGCGCGCCGGTCCGTCCACGGGAATGCCCACCCGCACCCAGCAGGGCGACCTGATGTCGATCGCCTATGCCTCACACGGCGACACCAAGCATATCATGCTCTTCCCGGCCAATCCGGAGGAGTGCTTCTATCTCGCCGTCCAGTCCTTCGACCTCGCCGAGCGCTTCCAGACGCCGGTGTTCGTCGTGTCGGACCTCGACATCGGGATGAACGACTGGATGTGCAAGCGCCTGACGTGGGACGACGGCTACCGCCCGGACCGCGGCAAGGTGCTCTCGGCGGCCGAGCTCGAACGCATCGAGAAGTTCTCGCGCTACCTGGACGTCGACGGCGATGGGATCGCGGCCCGGACGCTGCCCGGCGCGTCCGCGAAGGGCGCGTACTTCACGCGTGGCAGCGGGCACGACAAGTTCGGCGCCTACACCGAGGATGCCGATGCCTACGCCGAGGTGCTGGCCCGCCTGGCGAAGAAACTCGCCAACGCGGCCGAAGCGGTGCCCGGCCCGGTGATCGCCACGCGTAACGGTGGCGCGGACGTCGGCATCGTCACCGTCGGGAGCTGCCACGGCGCGGTTCGTGAGGCGGTGGACAGGCTGGCGGCGCAGGGGGCCGGGCTCGACTACATGAGGATCCGCGCCTTCCCGTTCGGCACGCGGGTCGCGGACTTCCTCCGCGACCACGAGCGCGTCTTCGTCGTCGAGCAGAACCGCGACGGCCAGCTCCGCTCGCTGCTCACGCTGGAAACGGGCGTGCCGCTCGACCGGATGATCCCGGTGCTCGACTACGGCGGGCTTCCGCTCACCGCGCCGTTCGTCGTCGATGCCGTGACGAAGCAGCTCCAGGGGGTGCCGGCATGACGTCGATCCAGAAACCGCCCGTCAGGCATCCCGGCCTGCCGAAGAACGCGCTCGGCCTCACCCGGCGCGACTACGAGGGGGCGATGTCGACCCTCTGCGCCGGCTGCGGCCACGACTCGGTGACCGCGGCGCTCGTCCAGGCCTTTTTCGAGCTCGACATCCCGCCGCACCGCGCCGCCAAGCTCAGCGGCATCGGCTGCTCGTCCAAGACCACCGCCTACTTCATGCGGCAGTCGCATGGCTTCAACGCGGTGCACGGGCGCATGCCGTCGGTGGCCACCGGCGCGAACGCCGCCAACAAGGACCTGATCGCGATCGGCATCTCCGGCGACGGCGACTCGTTGTCGATCGGGCTGGGCCAGTTCTGCCACGCCATTCGGCGCAACGTGGACATGCTCTACGTCCTCGAGAACAACGGCGTCTACGGGCTCACCAAGGGGCAGTTCTCGGCGTCGGCCGACGTCGGCTCGAAGTCGAAACGCGGTGAGGCGAACGCCCAGCAGCCGATCGACCCTGTCCTGCTGGCATTGACGCTGGGCGCGTCGTTCGTCGCGCGCGGCTTTTCCGGCGACAAGGAGCACCTGGTGCCGATCCTGAAAGCCGCGCTGGTCCACAAGGGCTTCGCGCTGGTCGACGTGATTTCACCGTGCGTCACCTTCAACGACCACGAGGGCTCCACCAAGAGCTACCGGTACACGCGTGAGAACATCCACGATGTGGCGCCGGCGGACTTCGTCCCGATCCGGAAGGAGATCGCGGTGCCCGAGTCGGGCGCGGAGGGCGGGGTGACGGCGGTGACGATGCACGACGGCAGCGTCGTCCGGTTCCGCAAGGTGGGCCAGGAGTACGATCCCACCAGTCGTGAGGCGGCGTACGCGCACGTCCGCGAGCGGCAGGCGCGGGGCGAGGTGGTGACCGGCCTCCTGTTCATCGACGAGAAGGCCGCCGAGATGCACGCGATGAACCAGACCGTGGAGACGCCGCTGGTGGAGCTGCCCTTCGAGGCGCTCTGCCCGGGGAGCAAGGCGCTCGCCGAGCTGCAGGACGATTTCAGGTAGGAGGTCGGAGGTCGGAGGTCGGAGGTCGGAGGTCGGAGGTCGGAGGTCGGAGGTCGGAGGTCGGAGGTCGAAGTTACACACTGACCACTGGCCCTGACCCTGACCCTGAGTCTGTTACTGCGCGACCCGCCCCTCCCTCGCCACCCGCCAGCCCCCTTCCCCCCTCACCAGCTGATACGCGCTCTCGAACCGAAATGCCGGATGGATCTCCGCCGCCGCGGTGTCGTAGCGCTCGGCGTGCAGGTAGAGCTGCAGCGAGTCGCCCGCGCGGCTGAGGATCGGCGAGAGGTACACGACGTAGCCGGCCGAGCGGGCCGGGCAGACGGGAGTCCTGGACTCGGCCCGGCGCACCGCCTGGCACGTCCCCTGGATCAGGCCGCCATCGCGGAGCGCGCGCGCGAGGCCTGACGGCAGCGCGTCGCCGCCACTCAGGCCGGCCGCGCGCGGCAGCAGCGTCGGTGACAGCATCAGCGTCAGGGCGGGACCGGTGTCAAACGCCGCCTGGATCGCCGCGCCGTACGCGGCGGCCTGCTCGGCGACCGTCAGGCTCGCGGGACGGAGACCGCGCCCGCGCACGATGGGCGCGTCGCCCGCACCGCCGCCGCAGGCGGCGACGAGCGGGAGGGCCAGCAGCAATGTCAGGCGTGCGCGCCGAGCCACCCTGGCTCCGGCGGCACTAGCCGGCGCTCAGCCCAGGGCCGCCGGCCGGCACGACGATTTCGTCGAACCGCGACAGCCGCTGCCGGTCCTCGTCCCAGAGGGCGAGACGCAGCGCCGCCATCCCCGAGCGCACCGTCACCACCGGCGCGTCCTGGAAGACGGGATTCTCATCGTGGCAGCGCTGCAGACGGTAGTTCGGCATCTTCGGCGCCAGGTGGTGAATGTGGTGCATCCCGATGTGGCCGGTGAACCACTGCAGCAGGTCGGGCAGGTGCAGGTGCGAACTCCCTTTGAGCGCCGCGGTGACGTAGTCCCAGTCCTGGTGCGGCTCCCAGTAGGCTTCCTCGAACTGGTGCTGCACGTAGAAGAGCCAGACGCCGGCCATCGCGGCGATATAGTAGGACGGGAAATAGACGAAGACGACGGCCTTCCACCCCACGGTCAACCAGACGAGGAGCAGGCCGGCCCCGATCGCCGCATTGGTCAGCAGGACGCTGGCCGCCTGCCGGTCCTTGGTCGCCAGCCCCCGCTCGCGGAATCGCTGTCCGATCGCGAGGTGGAAGGGCCCGCCCAGGAGCAGCGCCGCCGGGTGGCGGATGAGCCGGTAGGTGAACCGCTCGCGTGGCGACTTGGCGAGGTACTCGCGCACGGTGAGCGTGGGTACGTCGCCGTGCCCGCGGCGGTCCAGGTCGCCTGACGAGGCGTGGTGCAGCGCGTGATCCCGGCGCCACTGTCCGAACGGCGTCAGGGTGAGGACGCCGGTCACGAATCCGACCGCGTCGCTGACGCGCCGCCAGGGGAGGAAGGAGCTGTGGCCGCAGTCGTGCATGATGATGAACGAGCGCACCAGGAAGCCGGCGGCGGGAAAGGCGAGCGCGGCGGTGAGCAGCCAGTGGCGCTCCAGCCCGAGGTACATCGCCCAGAAGATGACGGCGAGCGGGATGAATGTGGTCGCCATCTGGAGCAGCGAGCGCCCGACGTGCGGGCCGACGTAGGGCGCGACGGTTTCGCGCCAGTCGAGCGGAGTGGTGGCGGGCGCGCTCAGCGAACGGGCCTCACGGTGATCCTGCCGTTCGCGTGCATAGACCTGCTCCTTGAAGAAGTCGGCGTGCGGTGTGGCGGCGGCTATCCCCAAGAAAAACGGGGCCTGTGCGCTTGGCAGGCCCCTGGGTCCATCGGAACGTGTCCACGCCTCGCGAGCGTGTGTCGCTGCGAGGAATCTAGCATCGCCGGCATCCGGCCACAACCCGGAGAACGCCCGGCGGGCCGGGACGCACCGGGATCGCCGCATTCCCGGCCGCGACCGGCGATGGCCCAGCCACCCTGACGAAGCTTCCGTCGCGGCCCTGCCCATCGTCTCCCCGGCGCGCTACCATTCATCGTACGTCGAGCCGCGGCGGCAGTCGCCGCCGCCGATCTCGCGAGCTCAGTGTGCGACCTGGCCGAATCGACCGTCGTGCGGCGAGTCCTCACTCTCAGGAGCACGCGATGACTCGGGATGCGGCAAGATCGGCAGCTCCGTTTCGACCGCAGCGCGCGTGATGCCGGACGCGCCGCTCGAGACCGGTGACGGCGCCGACGCCGCCGACCTGCGGCCGATCAGGGGTGAGCTGTTCGGCGCGTCTCGCCTGGCCGAGTACGCGCGGGCGCTGGCGCGGCGGCACGAGTGCGCGCCCCTGCCGCGGCCCGGCTGGATCAAGCGCCGCGACCGCGGGCCGCTCCTCTCGCGCCTGACGGCGACCGGGAACGCGCTGATCGCCGCCCGCGATACCCTCACTCGGGCGTCCGCCGGCGGAGCCGGCGTGAGCCCGGCGGGTGCCTGGCTCCTCGACAACTTCTTCCTCGTCCTCGAGCAGGTGCCCGAGATCCGCGCCACCCTGCCGGCCGGGTTCTACCAGGAGCTGCCCAAGCTCGTCGGCGACAGCGCCCTGGCCGGCTATCCGCGGATCTACGACATCATCATGGAGCTGATCGCCCACACCGACGGGCGGCTCGATGAGGCGAGTGTCACGCTGATGATCTGCGAGTACCAGCGCGTGGCGGCGCTGACCATGGGCGAGCTCTGGGCGATTCCGGCGATGCTGCGCATGGGCTATCTGGAGAACGTCCGCCGGATGGCGCTCCGGGCCGCGCGGGACATCGCCGATCGCGCGCTCGCCGACGAGTGGGTGTCGCGCCTCCTGGGCACCCGGCGGTCGGACGACGCGACCGGCGAGTTGTCGGCGTTCGTGCATCGCGGGCCGGCGCTGACGCCGGCCTTCCTCACCCGCTTCCTGCAGCAGATCCGCAGCCGGCGATCGGACTTCACGCCGCTGCTCTGGCTGGAGCAATGGGTGGCCGAAGACGTCATGACCGTGGAGGACGCGGCCCAGCGCTCGGTGCAGGAGTCGGCGCTCACCCAGCTGGTGATGGCGAACTCGATCGCCAGCCTCCGCTCGGTCGCGAGCATCGACTGGATCGCGTTCGTGGAGAACGCCAGCGCCACCGAGGCCATCCTGCGCTGCGACCCGGCCGACACCTACGCGAGCATGACGCGCGCGACCCGCGACCAGTACCGGCACGCGATCGAACGGATCGCGAAGGGAACCGGCCGGGAGGAACGCGCGGTCGCCGCGGCGGCGATCGACGCCGCGGTCGCCACCGACGCATCGGGAGGGACCGGCGCCCGGGAGTCCCACGTCGGCTATCACCTCGTCGGCGACGGCCGGCGCGCGTTCGAGCGCTCGGTGAGGTATGCCGGCCCGCCGGCGACCCGCGTGAGGCAGTGGCTGCTGGCGCATCCCAGCCCGGTCTATTTCGGCGCGGTGGTCGCCGCGACCGTGTTGACGCTCGCCCTGCTGGTGACGCCCCTCCGGCTCGCGTCGACCGGCCACGCCCCCGTGGCCTGGTTGCTCGCCGCCATCCTGCTCGCGCTGCTCCCGGCCGCGGATGCCGCGCTCGCCATCGTGCATCAGGTCGTGACCCTGGTCGTGCCGCCGCATCGCCTCCCGCGACTCGACTTCGACCGGGCGGTTCCGGAGGGCGGCCGCACCACGGTCGTCGTGCCCCTGCTGGTCGGCAGCGTGGAGGCCGTGGGACACGCGCTGGAGCACATCGAGGTGCAGTATCTCGCCAATCGCGATCCGCAGATCCGATTCGCGCTGCTCAGCGACTTCGTCGATGCGCCGGCCGAGACCGCGCCCGGCGACGACGCCATCGTCGCGGCCGCGGTGGAGGGGATTCGCGCGCTGAACGCCGCTCATGGCGGCGAACCCGCCGACGAAGTGCGCGCCCCCCCGTTCTACCTCCTCCACCGGCGCCGGCAATGGAATGCCGCCGACGGTGTCTGGATGGGCTGGGAGCGCAAGCGGGGGAAGCTCGTCAACTTCAACGCGTTCATCCGGGGCGCCGACGATCACGCCTTTGCCGTCGCCGAGGGCGACCTGCCCTGGCTGGGCGGTGTCCGCTACGTCATCACGCTCGACGCCGACACGGTGCTGCCCCGCGGCGCCGCGGCCGCCCTGATCGGCACCATGGCCCACCCGCTCAATCGCGCCGAGTTCGATCCGGAGTGGGGCCGCGTGGTGCGCGGGTACGGCATCCTGCAGCCGCGGGTGAGCGTGTCGCTCGCCAGCGCGAGCGAATCGCGATTCGCCGCCGTCTACGCCGGCCATCCCGGGATCGATCCCTACACGACCGCGGTGTCGGACGTCTACCAGGACCTGTTCGGCGAGGGGACGTTCACCGGAAAGGGCATCTACGACGTGGATGTGTTTCGTCGCGCCACGGAAGGCCGCTTTCCCGACAACGCGCTGCTCAGCCACGACCTCATCGAGGGCACCTTCGCGCGCGCCGGCCTGGTGACGGAC
The DNA here is from genome assembly GCA_041483735.1 of Gemmatimonadaceae bacterium. Lineage (GTDB taxonomy): Bacteria > Gemmatimonadota > Gemmatimonadetes > Gemmatimonadales > Gemmatimonadaceae > JBGPGH01. Next base: position 12,510 of record JBGPGH010000037.1, read on the forward strand.
GTCGAGGTCTTCGATGACTACCCCACCCGCTACCTCACGGCGACGCGGCGGGCCTACCGCTGGATTCGCGGCGACTGGCAGCTGCTCCCCTGGCTGACGCCGCGCGTTCCCGGCACGGCCGGCACACACCCCAGGCCCCTCTCGGCACTCTCGCGCTGGAAGATCGCCGACAACATGCGGCGCAGCCTGAATCCGGTCGCGATGCTCGCCTTTCTCGTGGCGGGGTGGGCATTCCTGCCGGGCCCGTGGTTCGTCTGGACGGCCTCCGCACTGGCGGCCCTGAGCACGCCGTGGATCGCGCCCCTGCTCTTTGCGGCCGTGCGACCCCCGCGGGAACAGAGCTGGCGGCCGTACTACTCGGCGCTCGGTCGCGATGCGTCGCACACCGCCATGCAGCTGGGCCTGGCCGTGATCCTGCTGCCGGACCAGGCGCTGCTGGCCACCAACGCCATCCTGCGCAGCCTCGCCCGCGTGCTCGTCACGCGGCGCCGGATGCTGGAGTGGCAGACCGCGTCGCACGCCGAGCGGACCACCGGCTACAGCCGGCTCTCCGTCTGGCGGAGGATGTGGCCGGCGGTCGCTCTCGGCGCGGCGATCCTGGCCGTGGCGGCCTGGCGGGCGGTGCCTGACGCCGACCCGGTGGTGCCGCGCTGGGTGTCCGCCGGGGCCTGGACGGGCCTGGCGCTCGCCTGGCTGCTCGCCCCCGAGGTGGCGGTCGCGCTCAGCGCGCCGCTCATGCGGCGCAACCTCGTACTCGACGCCGACCAGCGCGTGGCCACGCTCCGTTATGCCCTGCGCCACTGGCGGTACTTCGATCGCTTCGTCACCGCGGACACGCACTGGCTCGTCCCCGACAACTTCCAGGAGACGCCGGAGCCCGTCGTCGCCTCGCGCACGTCGCCGACGAACATCGGGTTGCAGCTGCTGGCGACGATGTCCGCGTGCGACCTGGGCTTTCTCACGCGCGGCGAGATGATCGAACGGCTGGAGCGGGCGTTCGACTCGATGGACCGGATGGCGCGGGTGCACGGCCACTTCTACAACTGGTACGACCTGGGCGACCTGCGGGTGCTCGACCCGCCGTACGTCTCGACGGTCGATTCGGGGAATTTCGCCGGCCATCTCGTCGCGCTCGCCCAGGGGTGCCTGTCGATCGCCGAGGCGCCGGTGGACGACGCGCGACTCTGGGCGGTGCTCGACGCGGAGGGCATGCGGCGCGCTGGACGCGAGTCGGCCGGAGTCACGGCCGGCGGCCCAGCCCAGGCCTCGCCGGCCGGCGTCGCTCCCTGGGTCGGCGAGCGAATGGTCGCCTATCAGTCGGCGACGCTCGACCTGCGCCGGCGCGCGGCGCAGAGCACGAGTTCCCCCGAAGACGCGGCGACGGCGCACTGGGCACGCCAGCGACTGGAGGCGGCCGCGGCGGAGCTGCTGCACCTGCAGCTGGATGCCGAGGAGGAGGCCGGAACGTCGCTCCGGGCCGCGGCGCGGACGTCGGCCGGAGCGGCCGAGCTCGTGCGGAGGCTGGAGGCGCTCGCGCGGCGCGCGCGCGACCTGGCGATGGCCATGGACTTCCGCCTGGTGTACGAGCCGCAGCGCCGGCTCTTCGCGATCGGCTACGACGCGCGATCCGGACGGCTCGATGAGTCATCCTACGACCTGCTCGCGTCCGAATCGCGGCTGGCGAGTTTCATCGCCGTGGCCAAGGGCGATGCCGCCGTGGAGCACTGGTTCCGCCTCGGCCGCTCGCTGACCGTTGCCGACGGCGCGACCGCGCTCGTCTCGTGGAGCGGGAGCATGTTCGAGTACCTCATGCCGCTCCTCGTCATGCCGCCGCGGCCGTTCTCGCTGCTCGATCAGACCTGCCAATCGGCGGTGCACCGGCAGATCGAGTACGCCCGCGGCCGCGGCGTCCCCTGGGGCATCTCCGAGTCGGCCTACAACGTCCGCGACCGGCACGACACGTATCAGTACCGCGCCTTCGGCGTGCCCGACCTGGCCCTCAAGCGCGGCCTGGCGAGCGATCTGGTCGTCGCACCGTACGCCACCGCCCTGGCCGCGGCGGTCGACGCGCACGAGGCGCTGCGGAACTTCGCCGAGTTCGAGCGGCTGGGCGCGCTCGGGCAGTACGGGTTCTACGACGCCCTCGACTACACCCGGGTCGGCCCAGACGAGCGCGTCGCGGTGGTGCGGACGTTCATGGCGCATCACGTCGGCATGAGCCTGGTCGCGCTCGACAACGCGCTGAGCATCGGAGATTCGGAATCGGAGGGGATCTGGCAGCGGCGCTTCATGGCCGATGCCGCGGTCCGCGCCGCGGCCCTGTTGCTCGACGAGCGCGTCCCGCGGCGCTACGTGCCGGCCCCGCCGCAGTCCGACGCCCCGGTGCAGGCCATCGAGGTGATGGCGCAAGCGCAGTTCGCCGTGCACGAGGTCGACACGCCGCACTCCGCCGAGCCGCACGTCGCGCTGCTGGGCGGCAGCCGCTACAGCGTGCTGCTCACCAACACGGGCAGCGGCCACAGCCGCGCCAACGGCGTCGATGTGCTGCGGTGGCGGGCCGATGCGACGCAGGATGACACGGGCCACTGGATCTACATCAGGGACGTCACCGCCGGCGCGCTCTGGTCCGCGGGGTACCAGCCGGTCCGCGCCACGCCGGCATCCTATCGGGTGTCGTTCGCGGCCGACCGCGTCACGTTCACGCGTCGCGATGGGGCCGTCGACACGCAGACGGAGATCGTCGTCATCGCCAGCGAGCAGGCCGAGATCCGCCGCGTCACCCTCGTGAACCGGTCACCCGTCGTGCACGAGGTCGAATTGACGAGCTACGGCGAGGTCGTGCTCTGCCCCGCCGCCGCCGACCGCGCGCACCCCGCGTTCCAGAAGCTGTTCGTCGAAACCGAGTGGATGCCTGACGCGACGCTGCTGGCCAGCCGGCGCCCGCGCTCCAGCGAGGAGACCTGGCCATGGTGCGTGCACGTCGTGGCGGCCGGCCCCGAGCGTGCCGGCGAGGTGACCTGCGAGACGGACCGCGCGCGCTTTGTCGGGCGCGGCCGCACCGTCCACGCGCCACGCGCCCTCGACGCCGGCGTGGCGCTGTCCGGCACGGTGGGCCCCGTGCTCGATCCGATCGTGGCGCTGCGGGTCCGGGTGCGGGTCGAACCGGGGCGGTCGGCGACCGTGGCGTTCACGACCGCCGTGGCCGGCACTCGTGAGGCAGCGCTGCAGCTCGCCGACCGCTACCGGGACGTCGGCGCCGCCGAGCGGGCGCTCAGCCTGTCGCGCACCGAGGCCGAGATGGAACTCCGCGATCTGGACATCGCCCCGGCCGACGTCGCGCTGTATCAGGAGCTGGCCGGCGCCCTGATCTACCCGCACGAGGCCCTGCGCGCCCCGGAACCCGAGCGGGCCGCCGTCACCCGCGGCCAGTCCGCGCTCTGGGCCCAGGGGATCTCCGGCGACTGGCCGATCGTGCTCGCCACGGTCCGCGCGCCGGCTGGCCTGCAGAGCATCCGGCAGCTGCTCGCGGCGCACAAGTACTGGCGCTCGAAAGGCATCCGGTCCGATCTCGTCATCCTGAACGTGAAGGCGCACTCCTACGCCCAGGAGCTCCAGGACCAGCTGGTGACGCTGGCGATGGCGTCCAGCGAAGGCGGCGCGCTCGAACGACCCGGCGGCGTCTTCATCCGGCACGCCGACGTCCTCCCGGACGAGGACACCGCGCTCCTCCGGGCGACGGCGTGCGTCCACGTGATCTGCGATGGCGTCGGACTGGGCGAGATCGTGGCGGCGAACATCCTGAAGCATGGCGCGCGCGTCCCGGCGGCACCGGCTCCGGCGGCCACGGCGGTCGAGAGCGCCGCCCCGGCCGCGGCCGCCGCCCCGTCACGGCCTCCCGCGTTCCCCAACGGATACGGCGCCCTCACCGACACCGGCGACTTCGCGATCGACGTCGCCGGCGCGCGCGTTCCGCCCGCCCCGTGGGCCAATGTCATTGCCAACCCCAATGCGGGTTTCTGCGTCACCGAGCGCGGAGGCGGCTTCACGTGGGCCGGAAACAGTCACTTCTTCCGGCTGACGCCCTGGTTCAACGACCCGGTGTGCGACCCGTGTGGTGAGGTGCTGTACCTGCGGGACGACGACCGCGACGTCGTCTGGACGCCGACCCCCGGTCCCGCGCCGGCCATCGGCGACCCGGGACGCGCGCCGGCCTACGCCGTCACCCACGCGCCGGGCCTGACGCGCTTCTCGCACGAGCGCGGCGGCATCGCGACCGAGCTCACGCTCGCCGTGCCCCGGACCGATGCCGTCAAGATCGCCCTGCTGCGCCTCACGAATCGCGGCGCGTCAACCCGGCGGCTGACGCTGACCAGCTACGTCGAGTGGGCGCTCGGCGCCGAGCGCGAGGACACACGGCATCGACTGCACACGCGACACGACGAGGCATCCGGCGCGCTGCTCGCGCAGAACTTCTACGCGCCCGACTACCAGGCCCGCGTGGCCTTCTCGTGGATCAGCGAGGCCGCCACCAGTCACACCTGCCGCCGGGACGATTTCATTGGTCGTAACGGCGACCTGGCCGCGCCCGCGGCGCTCCGCGACGACCGGCTGTCCGGCGCCACTGGCGCCGGCTACGATCCGTGCGCCGCGCTCCGGTGCGCGCTGTCGCTCGGTCCGGGCGAGACCCGCGAGGTCGTCGTCCTGCTCGGGGCCGCGGGGAACGATGACGAGGCGCGGACCCTCATCCAGCGCCATGGCTCGCCGGCCGCCGCCGCGGCGTCGATCCGCGATGCGACGGCCGCGTGGGATGAGCGCCTCACGGTGATCCACGTCCACACGCCGGATCCCGAGTTCGATGCCCTGTGCAACCGATGGGCGCTCTACCAGGCGCTCTCCTGCCGCATGTGGGCGCGGTCGGCCCTGTATCAATCGAGCGGCGCGTACGGCTTCCGGGATCAGCTGCAGGACTGCATGGCGTTCGTGTACGCCGAACCGGACCTCGCGCGCGCGCACCTGGTTCGCGCCGCCGGCCGCCAGTTCACCGAGGGCGACGTCCAGCACTGGTGGCACGAGCCCACGGGGCGCGGCGTGCGCACGCGGTTCTCGGACGATCTCGCCTGGCTGCCCTTCGTCGCCGATCACTACGTCCGGGTGACGGGCGACGCCACCGTCTGGGACGCGGCCGCGCCCTGGCTCACCATGCGCCCGCTGCGCCCGGGTGAACAGGAGGCGTACGAGCAGCCGGTGCAGCTCCAGGAAACGGGGACGCTCTACGAACACTGTGTCCGCGCGCTGGATCGCGCCTGTACCAGCGGCGCGCACGGCCTGCCGCTGATCGGCGCCGGCGACTGGAACGACGGGATGAACCGGGTGGGCGTGCACGGCCGGGGCGAGAGCGTCTGGCTGGCGTGGTTCCTCGCCGCGACGCTCCGCGCGTTCGCCCCGCATGCCCGGGCGCGCGGGGACGCGAGCACGGCCGCGCGGTGCGAGGCCCGCGCCGACGGCTACGCCGCCGCGGTCGAGCGCAGCGGCTGGGACGGCGCATGGTACCGGCGCGCCTATTTCGACGACGGAACCCCACTCGGCACCGCCGACGATGGCGAATGCCAGATCGATGCGGTCGCGCAGAGCTGGGCCGTGCTGTCCGGGGCGGCCGATCCGGCGCGCGCCCGCACGGCAATGCGGGCGGTGAACGCGCGGCTGGTCAAGGACGAGGCCCGACTCCTCCTGTTGCTCACGCCGCCGTTCGACCTCACCGCGCGCGACCCCGGATACATCAAGGGGTACCTGCCCGGCGTCCGGGAGAATGGCGCGCAGTACACCCACGCGGCACTCTGGACGGTGCTGGCCATGACCAGGCTGGGCGACGGCACCCGGGCCGGCGAGCTCATGAGCATGATCAATCCCCTGTCGCGGGCGCGCACGCCATCGGCCGTCGAGACCTACATGGTCGAGCCGTACGTGGTCGCCGCCGACGTCTACGCCGTGCCCGGGCACGAGGGGCGGGGCGGGTGGACGTGGTACACGGGCTCAGCGAGCTGGAGCTACCGCGTAGCCCTGGAGGGGATGCTCGGCTTCGAGAAGCGGGGCGATCGCCTCCGCCTTGATCCCTGCATCCCCACGGCGTGGCCGGGCTTCAGGCTCGAATACCGGTACGGCACCGCGTCGTACGCGATCGAGGTGCGGAATCCGGACGGTGTGTCGCGCGGCGTGCGCGCGGTCGTCGTCGACGACGTCAGGGCCGCGGGTGACGTCATTGCGCTGGTCAACGATGGCTTGCCACACGCGGTCGTCGTCACGCTGGGAACCGGCCGGGAAGCGCCGCACCCGTCGCCACGGGTCACCTCCCTCCCGGCCCGGGCATAGTCCCTCCGGACTAGTTCTCAATTCCCTCCTTTGGTCGATAGGCGCTCACGCGCGTTTCCGGTAGAGTTGTTCCGTGAACCAGGAACACCTTGACCAGCGAGACGGTGAGCAGATGACGACATCCCCGGCACTTCGGCGCGAGCGCTTGACCGGCTATCGGATGGAGCAGTGGCAGTTCACACGCACGACTCCCTTGTTCCACCCGGCCCCCGGGGCGACGGAGCAGCTGGCGGTGCAGGCGCCCGGGCACCGACAGGGGCCCGCCGATGGCCGTCCGGACAGCCACGACGGGATCGACCAGGATCCGTGGGGATTCGATGGGCCCATCTCCGGGCGTTAGGTATCGCTGCGCCCAATCCGGAACCCAGTGATGGGCTTCTGGCGATGAGGAAGGGCAACGCGACCGCCGCCCGATTCGGGCCGCGGACGCGGGGAGACGGGGCGGCCGGTGGCCGCCCCGTTTCGTTGCCCGGGCGCCCGCCACAACCCGAACCAACCTGACGCTACCGGCCGTCTGGCGCGGCGTCGGTTCAGGCGCGAACATCAGGGCGCCCCCCGCCGATCATCGGAGACCCAATGCCCCGTTCCGTCAGACGCCTGACCCTCGCCCTCGCCGCCCTCGCCGTGGCCACGCTGGCCGCGCCGCCCGCACGCGCCCAGCAGCAGCCGGCTGCCGCCAGGAAAGCGGCCGCCGCCGACCAGGCCGATCCGTTCATCTGGCTCGAGGACGTCGAGGCCGCGCGCTCCATGGCCTGGGTCAAGTCGCATAACGAGGCCACCATGTCGTCGCTGGGCGCCGATGCCCGCTACACGGCGCTGCGCGACCGCATCCGCTCCATCCTCGACTCCAAGGAGCGCATCGCCTATCCGCAAATGCGCGGCGCCGACGTCTACAACTTCTGGAAGGACGCCGGCCATCCGCGCGGGATCTGGCGCCGCGCCACCTACGACAGCTACGTCGCCGGGTCGCCCGCCTGGCGGACCGTGCTCGACATCGACTCCCTGTCCGCCGCCGACAAGCAGCAGTGGGCGTGGGGGGGCTCGTCGTGCCTGCCGCCCGCCTGGCGGCGCTGCCTGGTGCGGCTGTCGCGCGGCGGTGCCGACGCCGTGCAGGTCCGCGAGTTCGACACGGAAACCGGCCGCTTCGTCGAGGGCGGATTCGCCCTCCCCGAGGCCAAGCAGGACGTCGAGTGGGTGAGCGAGAACGCGGTTCTCGTCGACACCGACTTCGGCGCCGGCAGCCTCACCACCTCCGGCTATCCGCGCATCGCCAAGCTCTGGCGGCGCGGCACGCCGCTGTCGGCGGCGAAAACCCTGATCGAAGGGCAGACGACCGACGTCGGCGTCGGCGTGGGCAGCATCGAGAACGGCGACAGCCTCATCGGCGTCGTCAGCCGCTCGCCGTCGTTCTTCGAGACCGCCGTCTACATCCTGCGCGGCGACTCGCTCGTCAAACTCGACCTCCCCCTCGACACCGGGCCCACCATTCTCGGCGACCAGCTCGTCGTCTACGTGCGGACGCCGTGGACCGTGGGCGGGAAGACGTATCCCACCGGCTCGCTGATCGCCACGTCGCTCAACGGATTCCTCGCCGGCCAGCGCGACTTCACGATCATCCTCGCCCCCACCGACCGACAGACGGTGGACGGAACCACTCCCACACGCGACTACCTCCTCGTCGAGCTCCTCGACAACGTCCGCGCCCGGCTGCTCCGCCTCCGCCACGAGGGCTCGACGTGGCACACCGACACGATCCCCGTCCCCGACTACGGCAACGCCAGCGTCGTCGCGACGTCGGCCCGGTCCAACCGGTTCTTCTTCACTTATGCCGGCTTCACGCAGCCTAACACTCTGTACCTCGCCGACGAAGACGGCTCGCTCAAGGAGATCAAGCGGCTGCCGGCGCTGTTCGATGCCACCGGCCTGGTCACCGAGCAGCACGAGGCGACCTCGAAGGATGGGACGAGGGTGCCGTACTTCGTGGTGCACCGCGCCACCGTCGCGCTCGACGGCAACAACCCGACGCTCCTCTACGGCTACGGCGGATTCGAGATTTCGCTCACGCCGAGCTACAGTTCGGTGACCGGCGCGGCCTGGCTCGAACAGGGTGGCGTGTATGTCCTGGCCAACATCCGCGGCGGCGGCGAGTTCGGCCCCGCCTGGCATCGCGCCGCGCTCAAGGAAAACCGCCAGCGCGCCTACGACGACTTCATTGCCGTCGCCGAAGACCTGGTGGCGAAGAAGATCACCACGCCGCAGCACCTCGGCATCATGGGCGGCAGCAACGGCGGACTGCTCATGGGCGTAATGCTCACCGAGCGCCCCGACCTGTGGGGCGCGGTAGCGATCCTGAATCCGCTGCTCGACATGAAGCGCTTCAACCACCTGCTGGCCGGCGCCAGCTGGATGGGCGAGTACGGCGACCCCGACATCCCGGAGCAGTGGGCGTACATCTCGAAGTACTCGGCCTACCAGAACCTCAAGTCGGGCGTGAAGTACCCGCGCCCGTTCATCGCCACCACCACCCGTGACGACCGCGTGCACCCGGGGCACGCGCGCAAATTCGCCGCGAGAATGGAGGGGTTGGGCGACCCGATCTACTTCTTCGAGAACACCGAGGGCGGGCACGGCTCGGGAGTCACCAGCGAGCAGCAGGCGCGCGAGCAGGCGCTGGTGTACGTCTACCTCTGGAAGCAGCTCGGGAGCTCGGCCACGCACCCCTGATGCGGGGCGGACTGAACCCGATCGTGCGGGGCGGCGCTCGGCGTCGCGTCCTGTTGGCCGTCGCGCTGACGGCCGGCAGCGCCGTCCCGGGCGGCGCGCAGGGCTACCCGTTCAGCCAGCGCGGCGTGGTGAGCCAGACCGTCGCGTTCACCGAGATCACCGTGCGGTATGGGCGGCCGGTGGCGCGCGGCCGCGTGCTCTTCGGCGATTCCGGCGTGGTGAAGTGGGATCGCATCTGGCATCCCGGCGCGGATTCCGCGACGCGCCTGTCCTTCAGCCACGACCTCTTGATCGAGGGGCGCGCGGTGAAGGCGGGCGAGTACTCGGTGTGGCTGATTCCCCGTCAGAACGCTCCCTGGACGGTCATCCTCAGTCGCGCCGTGGCGGTCTTCCACACGCCGTATCCCGGGGACTCGCTCGATGCGTATCGGTTCGAGGTGGCGGCCGAACGGGGCGCGCACATGGAGACGCTGGCGTACTACTTCCCGGTGGTGCTTCGCGACGAGGCCGTGCTGCGGATTCACTGGGGCGAGATGATAGTGCCGATCCGCATCAAGGCGCCGTACCGGCCCGGGTAGGGGCGTTCCGGCGCGGCGAGCTGGCGGTTGCAGTGCCCAGAGACGACGAGACCCCGTTCGCAATGCGGACGGGGTCTCGTGGCTTCACGGGAAATTGTCAGAGCGGGCGACCGGACTCGAACCGGCGACGTCCAGCTTGGGAAGCTGGCATTCTACCAACTGAATTACGCCCGCGGGTACACTGGCGACGCGTGCAAGTTGCTCGAACGGCGACGACGGTCGCAAGGGCCGCGACCGGCCGGCCCCTGCCCCACCGCAGAGCCAGCGGTCGGGATTGAACCGACGACCGCCCGATTACGAATCGGGTGCTCTACCACTGAGCTACGCTGGCGACCGAACGCGGAGGGCCGCAACGACGCCACGCCGGCCGCCGGTCTCCGCGTGTCCTGCTGCACCACATGCCCTGGCGCGGACTCGAACCGCGACGCCTTGCGGCACCACCCCCTCAAGATGGCGTGTCTACCAATTTCACCACCAGGGCATTGCCTCACGACTGCCGAACGTCAAGGCGCGTACGCCTCTCCAACGGGACTGACGGGGATCGAACCCGCGACCTCCGGTGTGACAGACCGGCACTCTAACCAGCTGAGCTACAGTCCCAACTTTCTGGCGGTCGGCGGTCAGCGGTCAGCCGGGGACGGCTGGGCTCACCACGAACGACACCCGCCCGACGCACTCCCTCCTCCACTTCAACCCGCTCCTCCATGCAGTAGCCCCAAGGGGAGTTGAACCCCTCTCTGCACCTTGAAAGAGTGCCGTCCTAACCGATAGACGATGGGGCCAGACACCCACGGGCGAC
>JBGPGH010000038.1:0-20768 GCA_041483735.1 Gemmatimonadaceae bacterium
GCGTACTCGCCGAGGGTGATGCCGCAGAGGATGGTCGCGTTGGCGCCGATCGACGCGCCGCGCCTGACGAGGGTGCGCTGGTACTCGTGCTTCCGCGGGACGTGGCTGCGCGGGTTCACGACGTTGGTGAACACCATCGACGGCCCGCAGAACACGTCGTCGTCGAGCTCCACTCCCTCGTAGATCGAGACGTTGTTCTGGATCTTCACGTTGTTCCCGATCCGGGTGCCGTTCATCACCACCACGTTCTGCCCCAGGCTGCACCGCTCGCCGATCACCGCACCCGGCATGACGTGGCAGAAGTGCCAGATCTTCGTGCCGGCGCCGACCCGGGCGCCGGCGTCGACGTACGCCGACTCGTGAATGAACGGATCGCGCGTCGCGTCAGACACCGGCGCTCTCCCGCATCATCGCGTGCCACTCCTGCAGCGAGCGCACCGTGTGCGGCCGCGACCGCATCGACAGGATCGCGTCGCAGGCCGCGTTGGCCGCCGACATCGTCGTCGTGTACGGCACGTGGTGGGCGATCGCCGCCTGGCGCATCGTGTAGTCGTCGCGCTGCGCGTGCTTCCCCAGCGGCGTGTTGATCAGCAGTTGGACCTGGCCGTTGACGATCAGGTCGATCCCGTGGGGCCGTCCCTCGTGCACCTTGTGCACCCGCCCCGCCGGAATGCCGCGCGCCCGCAGGTACCGCGCCGTCCCGTCGGTCGACACCACCTTGAAACCCATCTCGTGGAACCGGCGCGCGATCGGCGTCACCGTCGGCTTGTCCGGGTCGTTCACCGTCACCAGCACCGTCCCCGAGAGCGGCAGCCCGTTGTCGGCCGCCAGCTGCGCCTTGGCGAACGCGCTGCCGAACGAGTCCGAGATCCCCATCACCTCGCCGGTCGAGCGCATCTCCGGACCCAGCACCGGGTCGAACTCGCGGAACTTGCTGAACGGGAACACCGCCTCCTTCACCGCCACGTACGGGGCAATGATCTCCTCGGTGAATCCCACGTCCTCGAGCGTCTCGCCCACCATCAGGCGCGCCGCCAGCGACGCCAGCGGCACCCCGATCGTCTTCGACACGAACGGGATCGTCCGGCTGGCGCGCGGGTTCACCTCCAGCACGTACACGGTGCGGTCCTTCACCGCGAACTGGACGTTGATCAGGCCAACCACCTTCAGCGCCTTCGCCAGCGCCACCGTGTGGGACCGCATCACCGCCAGGTCGTTCTCGCCAACCAGGTACGGCGGCAGGACGCACGCCGAGTCGCCGGAGTGGATGCCGGCGTCCTCGATGTGCTGCATCACCCCGCCGATCACCACCCGCTCGCCGTCGCAGAGCGCGTCGACGTCGGCCTCGAACGCATCCTCGAGAAAGCGGTCCACCAGCACGGGCCGGTTCTCGGACACGCGCACCGCGCGCTCGAAGTAGTTGCGCAGCGACGGCTCGTCGTAGACGATCTCCATCGCCCGCCCGCCCAGCACGTACGACGGGCGCACCAGCACCGGGTAGTGGATCCGGTTGGCGATCGTGACCGCCTCGCTGACGTTCGTCGCGGTCCCGTTCTCCGGCTGCCGCAGCTCCAGCGCCCGCGCGATCTCATCGAACCGGCGCCGGTCCTCGGCGATGTCGATCGATTCCGGCGACGTCCCCAGGATCGTCACGCCGGCCGCCTCCAGGCCGCGGGTGAGCTTGAGCGGCGTCTGCCCGCCCAACTGCACGATCACGCCCATCGGCTGCTCGCGGTCGACGATCTCGAGGACGTCCTCGAGCGTCAGCGGCTCGAAGTACAGCTTGTCCGAGATGTCGAAGTCGGTCGAGACGGTCTCCGGGTTGGAGTTGACCATGATCGTCTCGATCCCGCGCTCGCGGAGGGCGATCGCGGCCCGCACGCAGCAGTAGTCGAACTCCACGCCCTGGCCGATCCGGTTCGGCCCGCTGCCGAGGATGACCACCGACTTCCGTCCCGATCGCGGCGCCTCGCTCTCCTCGTCGTAGCTACTGTACAGGTAGGGCGTGGCCGACGGGAACTCGCCGGCGCAGGTGTCGACCATCTTGTAGGCCGGCCGGATCCCCATCGCCTGACGACGTGCCCGGACGTCCCCCTCGGTCCCGTCGCCCGGGCGCAGGGCCGAGAGCTGCCGGTCGGAGAACCCCATCCGCTTCATCGTCCGGATGTCGTCGACGCCGGCCGCGGCCAGCGCCGCGTACCGCCGCTCGGCGTCCACCAGCTCGCGCAGCTGCTCCAGGAACCACGGGTCGATGTTGGTCAGCTCGGCGATGTCGCGCACCGGCAGGCCGGCGATCAGCGCCCGCTTGATCTGGAAGACGCGCTCGGGCGTGGGTTGGCGGAGCGCGCCCTTCAGCGCCGCGATGGAGTCGTCAGGCAGCCGGTCGTCGGCCAGGGTCGTCCCCACCGTCCACCCCGGCCGGCCCGTCTCGAGCGCCCGCAGCCCCTTCTGGAACGCCTCCTTGAAGGTCCGCCCGATCGCCATCGACTCGCCCACCGACTTCATCTGCGTCGTCAGGCGCGGATCGGCCACCGCGAACTTCTCGAACGCGAACCGCGGGCACTTCACCACCACGTAGTCCAGCACCGGCTCGAACGACGCCGGCGTCGTCTTCGTGATGTCGTTCGGGATCTCGTCCAGCCGGTAGCCCACCGCCAGCTTGCTGCCGATCCGGGCGATCGGAAACCCGGTGGCCTTCGACGCCAGCGCCGACGACCGCGACACCCGCGGGTTCATCTCGATCACCAGCATCTCGCCGTTCCGCGGGTTGATCGCGAACTGGATGTTGCAGCCGCCGGCATCGACCCCGATCTCGCGGATCACCGCCACCGACGCGTCGCGCATCGCCTGGTACTCGCGGTCGGTCAGCGTCATCGCCGGCGCCACCGTGATCGAGTCGCCGGTGTGCACGCCCATCGGGTCGATGTTCTCGATCGAGCAGACGATCACCACGTTGTCGTCGTGGTCACGCATGACCTCGAGCTCGAACTCCTTCCAGCCGATCACGCTCCGCTCGATCAGCACCTGGTGCACCGGCGACAGATCGAGCCCGCGCCGCACCGTCTCCTCGAACTCCTCGCGGTTGTACGCGATCCCGCCGCCCGTGCCGCCGAGCGTGAACGACGGCCGGATGATCGCCGGGAACCCCGTCACCTCCACCGCCGCCAGCGCCTCCTCCCAGCTGGTCGCGATCGCGCCGGCCGGCACCGCCAGCCCGATCTTCTTCATCGCCTCGGCGAACAGCCGCCGGTCCTCGGCCACCCGGATCGCCCGCGCGTTCGCCCCGATCAGCTCCACCCCGTACTTCTCGAGCACCCCGCGGTCGTGGAGCGCCAGCGCGGTGTTGAGCGCCGTCTGCCCGCCCATCGTCGGCAGCAGCGCGTCGGGACGCTCCTTCTCGATCACCAGCTCGACGAACTCGGGCGTCACCGGCTCGATGTAGGTGCGGTCGGCGAACTCGGGATCGGTCATGATCGTCGCCGGGTTGGAGTTGACGAGGATGACCTCGTACCCCTCCTCGCGCAGCGCCTTGGTCGCCTGCGTCCCCGAGTAGTCGAACTCCGCCGCCTGGCCGATCACGATCGGCCCCGACCCGATCAGGAGGATGCGGTGGAGGTCAGTGCGTCGCGGCATGAATCAGGTCGTCGATGATGTCGTCCACCGTCTGGAGCGGCCGCCAGCCCGTGGCGGCGCAGAGCTTCGCGTTGTCACCGATCAGCACCGGCACTTCCACCTTCCGCATCAACGCCGGATCCGGCTCCAGCTCGGCGGTGACGCCGACGCGGCTCATCACCCGCGCCGCCAGATCGAGGGTGGTCCGGCCGATCCCGCTGCACACGTTGTACGCCTCGCCGGCCGTCCCGCGTTCGGCCAGCTGAATATAGGCGCGCGCGACATCGGCCACATGGGAGAAGTCGCGCGTCGTATCGGTGTTGCCGATCGGCATCCGGGGGCGCGCCGTGCCGCGCAGCGCCAGCGCCCGCTCCACCAGCGAGGGGAGGAGCAGCGGCGGGCGCTGGCCGCGTCCGCTGTGGTTGAAGCTGCGGGCGAGCACCACCCGCACCCCCTCGGCGCGAAACGCCTCGAGGGCCAGCACTTCCTGGGCGGCCTTGCTCGCGCCATAGATCTCGAGGGGACGCTGCGGAGTCGATTCGGACAGGGGCATGTCGGCCGCGGCGTGACGGCCGTATTGCTGCCCGCTCCCGATCACCAGCACCGCCGGATCGATCACGCCGGCGGCGCGCCGCGTCCGGATGCCGGCCAGCAGCCGTACGACGCCCAGCGTGTTCACCTCGCAGGCCGCCGCCGGGTCGTTGCCCGCCTTGGGCACGAAGGTGACGCCGGCCAGGTGGAAGACCGCGTCCGGGCGGGCGGCGTCCAGGGCGCGGGACAGGTCGGCCGATTTGCGCACATCGGCCTCGAGCCAGGTGACGGCCCGCCACTCGTCAGGCGTGATGGGCGCGTCGGCCGGCCGCCGGCCGGGCTCGAGCGCCGTCCCCCACACCGACCATCCCTGCCGCAGCAGCTCGCCCGCCAGCCACGGTCCGGCGAAGCCGGCCGCCCCGGTGATCAGCGCCCGTCGCGCCACGTCAGGACCCCGCGCGGTATCGCGCGAGGTCGGCCTCGACCATCATCTCCACCAGCTCTCGGAAGGTCACCCGCGGGGTCCAGCCCAGCTGGTCCCGGGCCCTGGAGGGGTCGGCGACCAGGACGTCGACCTCGGCCGGCCGCAGGAAGCGCGGGTCCTGGACCACGTGCGCGCGGTAGTCGAGGCCGGCGTGGCCGAACGCGAGTTCGCAGAGCTGGCGCACCGAGTGCGTGTGCCCCGTGCCGATCACGAAGTCGGTGGGCTCCGGTGCCTGGAGCATCCGCCACATGGCGTCGACGTAGTCGCCCGCGTAACCCCAGTCGCGGTGCGCGTCGAGGTTGCCCAGCCGCAGCTCGCGCTGCAGGCCGAGTTTGATGCGCGCCACGCCGTCGGTGACCTTCCGGGTCACGAACTCCAGCCCGCGACGCGGACTCTCGTGGTTGAACAGGATCCCCGAGACGGCGTAGAGGCCGAAGCTCTCCCGGTAGTTCACCGTGATCCAGTGGGCGTACACCTTGGCCACCCCGTACGGCGAGCGCGGATAGAACGGGGTCGTCTCGCGCTGCGGCGTCTCGAGGACCTTGCCGAACTGCTCGCTCGAGCTCGCCTGGTAGAACCGGGCCCTGGGGGCGGCCTTCTTCATCGCCTCCAGCATCCGGGTGACGCCGAGCGCGGTGAACTCGCCGGTGAGCACCGGCTGCGTCCACGACGTCTGGACGAAGCTCTGGGCGGCCAGGTTGTAGATCTCGTCAGGCTTGAATTCGGCCACCGCATCGGTGAGCGAGGTCTGGTCGAGCAGGTCGGCCGAGACCAGCTCGACCTTATCGATGAGGTGCGCGATCCGCTCGTACGGCGTGGTCGAGCTGCGGCGCACGATCCCGACGACGCGGTACCCCTTGGCGAGGAGGAACTCGGCGAGGTACGAGCCGTCCTGGCCGGTGATGCCGGTGATCAGGGCAGTCGGCACGAAACCCGGGCTCGATGAAAAAAAAGGGAGCCGCTCGCGCGCTCCCCCGTGGTGGTCCCCGCCGGCATTGGACTCACGCCACCCGGACGCCGCGCGGGGCGCGCTGGATCTTGCCCGCGTGCAGGCACCGGGTACAGACCTTGATGCGGGTGCTCTTGCCGTCGATCAGGATGCGCGCGACCTGGAGGTTGGGCTTCCAGACGCGGCGGGTCTTGTTGTTCGCGTGCGAGCGGTTGTTGCCGAAGGCGACGCCCTTGTCGCACACATAGCAGCGGCTGCGGTTCATTTGGACGCCTCGATGAGCTCGATGCGCGCCATCTCGGCGCCATCGCCCTTGCGGTGGCCGGTCTTGAGGATCCGGGTGTAGCCGCCGGCGCGGGTCGCGAACTTCGGCCCCAGGTCCTGGAAGAGCTTGTCGGCGGCGGCGCGCTTGTGGATGTGACGGCCCGCCAGGCGGCGCGCGTGGAGCGTGCCGCTCTTCGCCTTGGTGATCAGCTTCTCGACGAACGGGCGGAGCTCCTTGGCCTTGGCCTCGGTGGTCTCGATCGCCCCGTGTTCGATCAGCGAGGTGGCGAGGTTGCGCATCAGCGCGAGCTTCTGCTCGGTGGTGCGGCGCAGCTGCCGTCCTGCCTTGCGGTGACGCATGCGTTATTCCTCGTCGTCGTCAGGCGCGATCGCGGCGGCGCGGCTCGGCGGCGTACCCCAGTCCAGGATCCGCACGCCGTTCGCCGACTCCTCGAACCGCATCCCGAAATTCAGTCCCTTGCGCTCGAGCAGGTCGGCGATCTCCTGCAGCGACTTCTTGCCGAAGTTCTTGACCTGGAGGATCTGGCTCTCGGTCTGCCGCACCAGGTCGCCGAGCGTCCGGATGTTCGAGTTCTTGAGCGAATTGACCGACCGGACCGACAGCTCCAGGTCGTCGATCGCGGTGTTGAGCTCGCCGAGACGGGCGGCATCGCCGTCGCCGCCCTCGCCGCCCTCGGCCAGCGGCGCCGAGGCGTGCGAGCCGAAGCCGGCGAAGTACTGGAAGTGCGTCTGCGCCAGCGCGGCGGCGTAGCTCACCGCCTCTTCCGGCGAGATCGTCCCGTTCGTCTCGACCGTCAGCGTCAGGCGGTCGTAGTCGGTGCGCTGGCCCACGCGGGTCTCGGCGACCGAGAAATTCGTGCGCCGCACCGGGTTGTAGATCGCGTCGATCCGCACCAGGTCCACGGGCATGCCGCGGTCCAGCTGGTGCTGGTCGGACTCCACGTAGCCCCGCCCCTTGTTGACGTAGAGCTCCATCGAGAGCTCGCGGTCATCCTGGAGCGTGAACAGGTGGTGCTTCGGGTCGACGATCTTCACGCCGCCCTGCGCCTCGATGTCGGCCGCGGTCACCGGGCCCGGCTCGCTCTTGCCGATCCGGAGCACGGCGTCCTCGACGCTGTCGGCCAGCGACAGGACCAGCGTCTTGAGGTTGCCGATGATCTGGTGGACGTCCTCCACCACGCCGGGGATGGTCTGGTGCTCGTGCACCACGCCATCGGTCCGGAAGCCCCAGACGGCCGAGCCGCGCAGCGACGACAGCAGCATCCGCCGCATCGCGTTGCCCAAGGTGTGGCCGTAGCCGCGTTCGAGCGGCTGGAGCCGGAATTCCGCAACGTTCGGGTTGTCCTCGCGCTTCGTCATCTCGACGAGCTGCGGCCGGACGAGCCCGCGCAAATCAATGCTCTGCGCCATGTACCGACGTTCCTCGTGAAGAAAATGCCGAGCGCCCGCCTCGGCCACGTCCCACCCCGCCCCTGACGCGCGGTGGGTCCGTACGGGTGTCAGGGACCCGGGTCAGGGATCGGACGCGGACTCCGGGAGCGGGGAGCGGTGTCCGCTCCCTGGTCCCCGGGTCCGAGTCCGTTCCCCGTTACTTCGAATACAACTCCACCACCAGCTGTTCCTGCGCGGCGATCGGAATGCTCGTGCGCGCCGGCCGCTCCAGCATGCGGCCGCTGAACGACGCGCGGTCCACGGCGATCCAGGTCATCGGCGCGCCGCGCGACGCCTGCTCCATCGCCATCGCGATCGAGACCTGCTCGCGCGACTTCTGGCGGACGCGCACCTCTTCCCCGGGCCGGACCAGATAGCTGGGGATGTCCACCGACTTCGCGTTGACTTCCACGTGGCGGTGCCGGACCAGCTGGCGGGCCGCCTTGCGACTGGCGGCGAAGCCCAGCCGGTAGACGATGTTGTCGAGCCGGCTTTCGAGCGCCGCCAGCAGGTTGTGGCCGGTGATCCCGGGCAGCGTCGAGACGCGCTCGAACGTGTTCCGGAACTGCTTCTCCGACAGGCCGTAGATGCGCTTGATCTTCTGCTTCTCGCGCAGCTGCTTGGCGTACTCCGACGTCTTGCGGCGGCGGGCGGTGTTCGCGCCGTGCTGGCCGGGAGGCGTGGGGCGGCGTTCCACCGGGCACTTCTCGGTGAAGCACTTGGCGCCCTTGAGGAAGAGCTTGCTCCCCTCGCGGCGGCACTGGCGGCAGGACGGTCCGATGTAGCGCATCGGTCAGACCCTCCGCCGCTTGGGCGGGCGGCAACCGTTATGCGGGATCGGGGTGACGTCCTTGATCGACTTCACCTGGAGGCCGGCGGTGGCCAGCGCCTGGATCGCCGACTCGCGCCCGCTCCCCGGGCCCTGGACCTTCACGTGGACGCGCCGCACGCCCAGCGTCAGCGCCTCGCGCGCGGCCTGCTCGGCGGCGACGGTGGCGGCGAACGGCGTCGACTTCTTCGAACCCTTGAAGCCGGCCTTGCCTGACGAGCCCCACGACACCGTGTTGCCGTGGGGATCGGTGATCGTGACGGTCGTGTTGTTGAACGTGGCGTTGACGTGGGCGATCCCTTCCGCCTCGATCACGCGCTTGGTCTTCTTGCCAGTGGCCATAGGACTACTTGGTGACCTTCTTCTTGCCCGCGATCGCGCGGCGGGGCCCCTTCTTGGTTCGGGCGTTGGTGTGAGTGCGCTGCCCGCGGACCGGGAGGCCGCGGCGGTGGCGGATGCCGCGGTACGACCCGATGTCCATCAGGCGTTTGATGTTCATGGCGACTTCGGTCCGGAGCGCGCCTTCCACGCGGTAGTCCTTCTCGATCGCCGCGCGGAGCTTGGCGACGTCGGCATCACTCAGTTCCTTGATGCGGAGCGCCGGGCTCACCCCGGTCTTGTCGAGGATCTGGCGGGCCGTGGCCCGGCCAATCCCGAAGATGTACGTGAGGCCGATCTCGACCTTCTTCTCGCGCGGGAGATCGATGCCGGAAATGCGTGCCATGGGTCAGCCCTGACGCTGCTTGTGCTTGGGATTGCGCTTGCAGATAATGCGAGTCACGCCGGCGCGCTTCACCACCTTGCAGTGCTCACAAATCGGCTTGACGCTGCTGCGAACTTTCACGGATACTCCTCGGGGGTCCGGCGGCCACCTAACAGGCAATAAACCATCCGCCGGGTCAAAACCCGGCAAGACTATAAGGTTAACCGGGCTGGCGAACTCACGCAAGAGCGGCTCCGTGAGGGTAGTGATACCACTACCTCCTCGAGGGCAAAGATGGCATACCCTTCCCTCCGTGAGGGAGGATGGTCCACTCACTACCTGGAACTACCTCGTGGAGGGTAGTGGCCTACAGGCCACCACCTGCTTGAGGGGATTGGGGCGCGTCGAGTACCTCCCGCACCTTCCGCGCGAGCGATTCGGGGCTGAAGGGCTTTTGCAGGAAGGCGATCCCAGGCTCAAGGATGCCGTGTCGAACGATCGCATTGTCCGTGTACCCCGAAACGAAGAGCACCTTGAGCTCGGGCCGCCGCGCCCTGAGGCGCTCCGCGAGCTGCCGGCCGCTCATCTCCGGCATGATGACATCGGTGAGCAGCAGGTGAATCGGGCCGGCGTGCTCAGCGGCCTTGTCCAACGCTGATTTGCCGTCCGGCGCCTCGAGAACGGTGTAGCCGTTTCGCTTGAGGATCTGACGCACCACGGTGCGTAACGGGCCGGCGTCCTCCGCCAGCAGCACCGTTTCGGTCCCGCGCACGGACGGCGGCAACGCGGTGCCCCGCGGCACCACTTCCGCTTTTTCGTTGACCCGGGGGAGGTAGATCTTGAAGGTGGTACCGTGGCCCGGCTCGCTGTACACCCAGACGAAACCGCCGCTCTGCTTCACGATGCCGTAGACCGTGGCGAGACCCAGGCCGGTGCCCTTCCCCTTTTCTTTCGTGGTGAAGAATGGCTCGAAAATGCGCCGCTTCGTCTCCTCTTCCATCCCGACGCCGGTATCGCTCACCGAGAAGAGTACGTACGCCCCTGGGCCTACCGGGATGTGCTCGGCCGCGTATGCCGCGTCCAGTTCGGCGTTCGCGGTTTCAACGGTGATCTTGCCGCCCTCAGGCATGGCGTCCCGGGCGTTGACAGCCAGGTTCAAAATCACTTGCTCGAGCTGTCCGGGGTCGGCCTTGACCGCGCCGAGGTCGGGGGCGAGAACGGTGACCAGCCGGATGTCCTCCCCGATCAGTCGTTGCAGCATATTCCCCGCGCCGCTCACGATCGCGTTCAGGTCCAGCACCTTCGGCTCGAGCACCTGCTGGCGGCTGAAGGCGAGGAGTTGGCGGGTCAGGCCGGCGGCGCCCATGGTCGCCTTGCGGATTTCCTCCAGATCCTCGCGCCGGGGATCGGTGGACTCCAAATCACCAAGCAACAGGTCGCTGTAGCTCGTGATGACGGTCAGGAGATTGTTGAAGTCGTGGGCCACGCCGGCCGCCAGCTGCCCGACCGCCTCCATTTTTTGCGCCTGGCGGAACTGCTCCTCGAGCCGCCGCTCTTCCGTGATGTCGCGCGCGATGCCATCCAGCCGAACTACCGTTCCTCCATCGCCGGTGATCGGCACGACGGTTTCCCGGATCCACCGTATGGAGCCTTCCCGGTGCTGGATACGATACTCCACAGTAGCCCGGTGTCCGGTCCGCACGACCTGCTCGAGGATCGTGGCATAGCGTTGCTGGTCGTCCGGATGGGTCGAGCGCACCCACAACCTGGGATCCGCCTCCAGCTCTTGCGGACTGTACCCGAGCACCGCGCTACACGCGGGTGAGATGTAATAGCGCTCCGTCAGAGCGGGGTGCACGCTATACAGCACGTCCGGTACGGATTCCAGCACGCTGGTGAGTCGTTGCTCGAGCGACGCGGCATACCGAGCCAACTCCTCTTGCGCCGTGTTCAGCTCCTCTTCCCGCTGCCGCAGCTCCCCGTTCTGGCGCACCGCGTCCTCAAACGTCGAAATCAGGAGGTCGAGGATCTGCTCGCGCTCCGAGCTGATCGTGAACTCGCGGCCCATGAAGAAGACCTGCACTCCCATGCGCAGCTTCCCATGCGCCCGCGTCTCCTTCGTGTTCAGGAGAAGTTTCAACCGGTCGAGCAGGGGTGCGGAGTCCACCGACTTCCTGAAGAAGCTGTCCGCCCCGCACTCGAGCCCGCGGATGATATCCAGCGGATCGGAGAGGCTCGTGAGCAGCACCACCGGTGTCTCCCGACGAGGCCCCGCCTTGATGCGGTGGCACAGCGCGTAGCCGTCCATCGGTCCCGGCATGACGATGTCGCTGATGACGACGTCGCACCCGCCCGCGTCGAACTGGGCGAGCCCGTCTTCGCCGCTCGCGGCCACCGCCACCTCGTAACCGGCGTCCGCAAGCAGCGCGCGGAGCGCCTCGGCCTGCGTGACGCTGTCTTCAACAACGAGGACGCGCGTCGCCGCTTTGGGCTCGGTCCCGCCACGGGGCCGTTTCGCCTTGTCGATCGCACGCCGAGGCATTTCGTCGCTCCCTTACGTCTTCCCGGACTCCGCTGCGGGCAGCGCCACATAGAATGAAGCGCCCTCCCCCAACGTGCTCTCGGCCCAGATACGCCCGCCGTGCTTGTGGATGATTCGCTGCACGGTGGCCAATCCAACGCCGGTCCCCTCGAACTCATGCGACCGGTGCAGGCGCTGGAAGACCCCGAAGAGCCGGTCGGCGTACTGCATGTCGAAGCCAGCGCCGTTGTCGCGCACGAAGATCACCGTCTCGGCGCCGCCCGACATCTGCCCGACCTGGATGACTGCCGTGTCCCGGCCGCGGGTGAACTTGACCGCGTTGGAAAGCAGGTTCGCCAGCACGGACTCCATCAGCTCCGGGTCACACTGCACGCGCGGAAGAGGGCCGATCTGCCACTGGATCCGGCGACCACGGGTCTGCGATTCGAGCTCGAACAACGCCGCGTCCACGAGCGGTCGAAGCTCCGTGGGCTGGGGACGCAGGTCCCTGCGCCCCACGTGGCCCAGGTTCAGCAACTCATTTACCATGCGCTTCATGTGCTGAGCCGCTTCATGGATATGAGCGACATACTCCAGAGCGGTGGGATCGAGGCGAGCGGAAAACTGGTCGAGCAGAAGCTGGCAGAAGCCGTCGACCTGCCCCAGGGGCGTGCGAAGATCGTGCGAGATGGAGTACGTAAACGCTTCCAGTTCCTTGTTGGTGGCTTCGAGCGCCTCTTCCTGCAGCAGCAGTTCCCGGTTCTGGCGCACCGCGTCCTCAAACGTCGAAATCAGCAGGTCGAGGATCTGCTCGCGCTCGGAGGTGATCGTGAACTCACGGCCCATGAAGAACAGCTTCACGCCCATGCGGAGCTTCGCGCGCGTGCGTGTTTCCCTCGTGGTAAGCAGGAGCTCTAACCGGGACAGCAAGAGGTCGGGGTCGACCGACTTGACGAAGAAGTTGTCGGCACCGCACTCGAGGCCACGGATGATATCGAGCGGGTCGGAGAGGCTCGTGAGCAGCACCACCGGTGTCTCCCGCCGTGGCCCCGCCTTGATGCGGTGGCACAGCGCGTACCCGTCCACCATGCCCGGCATGATGATGTCGCTGATGACGACGTTGAATTCGCCCGCCTCGAACTGGGCGAGACCGTGTTCGCCGCTCGAGGCCACCGCCACCTGGTAACCGGCGTCCGCGAGCAGCGCGCGGAGCGACTCGGCCTGGGTGGCGCTGTCTTCAACAACGAGGACGCGCGTCGGCATCGTTCCCTCCGGCGATCAGTTCCGCCAAGCGCGGTGCCATCTCTTCCACCGCAAGCACGGTGTCAACGACCCCCGCGGCAACCGCCTCACCTGGCATGCCATAGACGACGGAACTGGCCTGGTCCTGGGCCAGGACGCGTCCCCCCACCGCCTTCACGGCCTTCAGCCCCTCGACTCCATCGCGCCCCATCCCCGTAAGGATGACGGCCGCCACCGCGGCTCCGTACGCCTGCGCTGCCGAGGCAAAGAGGTAGGTCCCGGAAGGACGGAATCCGTCGACGGGCGCCGCCTCCGCCACCATGACCCGGCCATCCGGAGTGACCCCGAGGTGCCGGTCGTCGGGTGCGAGAAAGACCGTCCGCTTGAGCAGGGGCTCGCCGTGCTCGGCCACCTTGACGCGCAGGTTGCAGCTCGCGCTCAGCCAGTCGGCAAGCCCTCCCACAAATCCCGTCGCGATGTGCTGAACCACGAGGATCGGCACCGCAAAGTCGCCGGGAAGACTCGAGAAAATGCGCAGCAGCGCCGTCGGCCCTCCGGTTGAGGCGGCCACGGCGACCAGGCGGACGGGAGCACCTGGCGCCACCCGAAGCGCCGGAGGCGGTCGTACTGGGCTCGACTTGGACGCCCAGCGGCGCACCACTTTCACCCGCGCCATGGCCTTCGCCATTGCCAACAGCTCCTCGCGCCGCCCGGCGAATCGCACCGCCTGCGGGTTATCTGGCTTCGCGACCACCATCAGCGCGCCTGCTCGCATCGCGTTCAGGGACAGCTCCACTTCACGCCCGGAAGCACTCGACGAGACGATCAGAATCGGCGTGGGAGCTTGGACCATGATTTCCTTGGTCGCCTCGAAGCCGTCCATGACCGGCATGTGGACGTCCATGGTGACGAGATCTGGCCTGAGCCGGGTCGTGAGCTCCACCGCCTCCGCGCCATTCTTCGCCTGACCGACCACGGAGATCTCCGGATCACTTTCCAGAATCTCGACCAGGAACTCGCGTACCGTGATGGAATCCTCGGCGACCACCACGCGGATCACGAATCCTCCGATCCTACCAGCTGGCTGATGGTGTCCAGCAGGTTCTGCTGGTCGAAACTCGACTTCCCGATGTACGCATCCGCCCCGACCTCAAGCCCCCGTGCCCGGTGCTCCGGCGTTTCGAGCGCGGTTACCAACACGACCGGCAGCTGCTCGAACCGCTTGGAACCGCGGATCGCTTCGCACAGGGCAAACCCGTCCATCCGTGGCATTTCGATGTCGGCGACGACGATGTCGCAGCCGTGCTCCTGCAGCACCTTCCAGCCGTCGGCGCCGTCCACCGCGGTGCGCACGTCGTACCCGGCTGCTTCGAGGATGCTTTGTTCCAGCGTCCGCGTCGTAATGGAATCGTCCACCACGAGGATCCGTTTCCTGGCGCGGCCCCCCGGCTTTGCTTCGGCGATGGCGAGTCCGGATTCCGACCCAAGGCCGAGCCCGGCCGCGATGAGGGTCGCCGGATTGAGGACCAGGGCGACCCGACCCGACCCGAGGATCGCGGCGCCACTCACGTAGGGGAGCGGGTCCCGACCCCGCCCCAGCGGGCGCAGCACGATCTCCTGCTCGGCCACGAGCTCGTCCACAGCGACCGCCAGGCGCCGGTCGCCAGCGCGTAGCAGGATGACGGCGATCGGGCCGACCACCGGCCGCCCGATCAGCGGCTGGAGGAGTCGTGCGAGAGCGACCAGCGGCACAGGGGCGGCGGGAGTGATGATCACCGCTCGCCCCTCGGCGTGCTTGATCTCTTCCGGTCGCACGCGCAGCAGCCGCTCGACGTGGGTGGTCGGGACTGCCACAAGTTGCGGACCCACGGCGGCGAGGAGTGCGCGGATGTTGGCGAGCGACGGCGGGCATTCCAGCGTGAAGGTCGTGCCGTGATCCCGGACCCAGGCGACGTGGACCATCCCACGGATCCGTTCGATTGCTGCCCGCACCACATCGAGGCCCACCCCGCGACCGGATATTGCCGTCACTTCTGTCCGGGTGGAGAACCCGCCTTCGAAAAGGGTCCGCACCAGCTCCTCTTCATCGCGAGGAACGGGCAGCCCGCGTCGCTCGAGCTGGGCGCGGACGGCCGGCACGTCCAGCCCCGCGCCGTCGTCGGATACCGTCACAGTAAGCCGATCGCCCCTCAGCGCCGCGGCCACGCTCACCTTGCCCCGCCGAGGCTTTCTTGCTCGCTCGCGGTCCGCTGGCAGCTCGATCCCGTGATCCACCGCGTTCCGGACGAGATGCAGAAGGGCGTCACGCAAACCATCCAACACCGCGCGATCCACTTCGACCTCTCCACCCAGGATCTCGAGCTCGATCTCTTTGCCGGCAGCGGTGATGTGGTCGCGCACCGTGCGGGGCAGCGCCTCGCACGCCTCGGCGAAGGGACGCATCCGGAGCCGGCGCACGCGCTCGGCGACCTCGTCGGTCGCGTGGGCGAGGGCCCGCGCATCGTCCGCGACGCCGCGGGTCAGACGGCCCGCGTCGTCGACCAGGCGACGCAGGGTTTCCTCCATCCCGTCGATCGCCTGGATCAGCGGAGACGCAGTCCCGGACCGCTCGAGCGCCAGGCGAAGACGCCGGCTGGTGCGGCTCCACTCATTCGCCGAGTGGGCGGCCACGTCATGGAACGCTTCCAGTTCGGCTGGACGGCTCGCGACGCGGCTTTCGGTCACGAACAGCTGCCCCGTTGCGGCGAGCAATGCGTCGAGCATCTGCGCCTCGACTCGCACCCGGCCGTCGCCGCGTTCCGCGGCGGACGGCCCGCTCGGTGGCGCGCTTGAAGGAGGCACGTCCGGCGCAGGTTTCCGTCCCTTTTCAGGCTGCTGTCGCTTCAGCCGGTCCCGCAGCGCGGCGACCGGTGACCCGTTGAGGTCGCGACCGACCTTGAGCCGCTGGCCCGCATCGGCGAGCGCGTCGGCCGCCGCAAACAACAGCGCGAACTCCGGCGGGCCCAGGGTGAGCCTCCCATCGCGGGCCTCCACCAGGAGCGTTTCCAAGGCATGACACGCCTGTTCGACCGGGGCAACCGCAGCCGCGCGCGCCGCGCCCTTCAATGTGTGTGCCACTCGGAAGAGCGACCGCAGGCGTTCGGCGTCGCCAGGCACGGCTTCGAGCGCCAGCAGGTCGGCGTTCATTGCCCCGACCTGCTCCTCGAGCTCTCCCTGTAATGTCGCGAGCAGTCGCGCGGCCAACTGATGGCTGTTCATCTCCGCGCCGTCCGGGCCGGCTCGTGCCGGTTGCCGCCCACCAGGGTCAGGAGCCTCGTGCCCAAGGCGTTCAGGTCCTGGGCGGCACGCTCAGCTTGCTTGGTTGAGGCAAGGTTCTGCTGGGTCGCTTCGTGAATATTGCGCATGGCCAGCCGGACTTGCGCCATGCCGGCGGCCTGTTGCCCCGCCGAGGCCACGATCTGCGCTACCGCCTGGGCCGCCTCCCCGACGGCATCGGCGAGCGTCCGAATTGTCTCGCCCGCTTCCATCACCTGCTTCGTCGTGGTCGTCACCTGCTTCGTGCCCTGCTCCGTGGTCATCACAGCCGCGCTCGTGGCCCTCTGGATCTCACCGAGGATCCGCCGCACCTCTACCGTCGCCTTCTTCGACTGCTCAGCGAGGCTCTTGACCTCCCCAGCGACCACGGCGAAGCCCCGTCCCTGCTCCCCGGCCCTGGCCGCCTCGACCGCGGCGTTGAGCGCCAAGAGGTTCGTCTGTTCGGCGATGTCATTCACCGTCGCGATGATCTCGCCGATCGCTTGCGCCTGCTCTGCCAATGCCAGAATGCTCTCGGCGATCGACTCCACCTGCTCCTTCACGGCCGTCATCGCCGAGGTCGACTCAACGACCGCCTTCCGCCCCGCGTTGGCGATCTCGGCCGCCCGCTGCGCGGACTCGGCCACCGCCTTGGCCCGTTGGGCCGCCTGCTCCGCCGTTTGCGCCACCTCGTCCACTGTTGTGACAGTCTCCGTCACCGCCGCCGACGTCTCGCTCGCCCCCGACGCCTGCTGCGTCGTCGCCGCCAGGATCTCCGCGGCACTCGAGGCGAGAACCCCTGTCGTCTCCTGGAGCGGTCCGCTCACGGCACGGTTCAGGAACACCGCCGAAAGCGTGCCGACCGCCAGTGCCACCAGACCTCCGAGTAAGAGCGCAGTCTGCATCTGGGCCGCGGTTTCCTCCGCCGAAAGGATGGCGGCATCCGTCCGTTGCTCCACCCGCTCGATGGCCCGCGCGATCGCGACGCGCACGGAGTCGCGGGCCGGGGTGGCACGCGCCGCCCGGATGCGCAGCGCCTCCGCGGTGCGCCCCACCCGCGCCGCCGCCATGGATGCCCGCGAGGCCACGTCCCACTCCGAGACGGCGGCAAGAACTTCCGCCCAGTTGGCACGACTCTGCGGAGTACGAGCGGAGTCGCGCAGCTGCTCGAGGAGCGCGCGACTCAAGGCGAGGGTACTATCGCGACTGCGCAGCTCCGCGTCGGAGGGTTGAACCAGGAACCCGAGGTAGTCGAGAATGGCGCGCCGGAATTCCGCCTGCGCCATGAGCGCCGGGACGAGCGTACGCCGCTCCTGGTCAAGAGCGTCCTTATAGGCCCCCGACGTTCCCCGCAGCGCCGCGACGCCCACCAGCGCCACCACGACGACGAGGCTCAATCCCGCTGCGAATCCTACGCCGATCCGGCGGCCGACTGTCCAGTGCATAGACTCCTCCTCACCCATGGAGCTGCAAGAGCTTCCTCGCTTCGAGCACGAGCACGGCATCGTCGGTGATGCCTCGCAGGTACTCCCGCTTCGCCGCGACCCCTTCCTGCGGGTCCCGCACGTCGGAGGCCGGGAGCGTCACCAGCTCCCGGGCCGCGTCGGCCAGTATCCCGAAGGCCGGCCCATCCTCCCCCAGCACGATCACCCGGTTCAGGTCGTTCAAGGCGGCTACCGAGAGGCCCAGCACAGGACGGAGGTCGAGAATCGTCAGCAGCCCGCCCCGCCAGGCCGTCACCCCGCACACGGGTGGCTCGGCACCGGGAAGCGGAGACAGATCTTCCAGCCGAAACACGGCCAGCACGTAGCGCGACTCGATAGCGTAGACCTCGTCCGCGAGCGCGAACGTGATTAGCTCCAGCGTGTCGCCAGCGGGGGGCGGCAGTGCGGGCCGCGCCAGCGCGCGGGCCCGCTCTTCGAGCACCTGGCGTGACCGCTCCGCGAATGCCGCGGGCTCGCCGGCCCCCGCACGTTCTGCGGCCCCAACCCGCATTCGGATCTCAGCCCAGTCCACAGGACCTCGGGGCGCGTCTCGCGGCGCAGCCATTAGGCAGCCGCCTCCCGCAGGAGCTGCATTTGCACGCGCGCCATTTCGGCGAGCCGGCCCGCAGACTCCCCGTCAGAGGCCGGCACGATCTCCTCCGGCGCCAGGCTGGCCAGCAACCGCTGGGCGTTTCCGACGGCGCGATGGGCGCCGCCGGTATCCTGGAGGCGCAACAGCGCGCCGCCGAGCGCCAGGTGCGCCACAACGAGCCCCCGATCCAGGTAGAGCGCGCGGCGTGCCGCGGCCGCCGCCTCCCTGTGGCGACCCGCCTCGCTGAGCAGCACCGCGTGCAGGTAGACGAGCTCTGCGGACGTGCGGTGGCGGTCCAGCGCGGCAGCGCACATTTGGCCCGCCGCCACCATGTCGCCCCGGTTGGCGAGCGCCCGCACCAGCACGATCCACGGCGCAGGATCGCTGCCATCGCGCCCCAGTAATCGGCTCGCCTCCTCCGCTGCACGCTCATAGTTCCGCTCGGCATACGAACGGGTGGCATCGGCCAGACCGGCAGGTGCTTCCTGCATCGGAGCAACCGGGGCCGGGGCATGCGTTGCCGGAGGATCCGGTGGCTGTGGTGGCTGTGCCAGCGCGGGGGCCTCGGGGAGTGGCGGCAGGACGAAGGGAGTGCTCGTAACAGGCGGCGCTGCCGGCCGGGCGCCGTGACCCCTGCGTCGATAGGCGAGCCCCGCGTCGGTGACCACGACATCGCATGGCACCAGCTCCGCGAACGGGGGGTCCGAGGCGCCGAGCAGGAGCCAGCCATCCTCGCTGAGCGAATCGATCAGACGACGGGCCACCCGGGCCACCGTCTCTGCGTCGAAATAGATCAGGACGTTGCGGCAGAGGATCAAGTCCATCCCCCAGATACCGGTCGACAGAGAGGGATAGGTGTCTTCAGCGAGGTTGAGGTAGCGAAAGTCGACCGCGTCGCGGATGGCGGGCGCCAGGGCGAAGCGATTGCCCTCTTGCTCGAAATAGGTTCGCACGATGTGGTCCGACACTCCGCGCAAGGACCATCGGGTGTAGACGGCCCGGCGAGCCTCAGACAGAGCCGGGCGTGCCAGATCGCTGGCCACAACGTGCTCGGCAGCGAGCCCCTGTTCGCGCAACACGATCGCCAGCGTGTATGGTTCCTCCCCCGTCGCGCACCCGGCACTCCAGATGCGCAGGGGGTGGTGGCGCGGCCGGCGCGACAGTAACTCCGGCACGACTTTGTGCCGGATGAAGTCGAACTGTTGCGGTTCTCGGAAGAAATAGGTCTCGCCCACGGTGATCTCCCCAACCAGGTCGTCGAGCAGAGCCGGCTGGGCGTCGAGATGGGCGAGATAGGCCTCCGGCTCGGTCAGCTTGGTTCGACGCATGGCCCGAGTGAGCCCGGCTTCGAAGGCCGGACCGCGCGCCTCGCGGAAGACCAGCCCGGTGCGCTGCCGCACGAAGTCTCCGGCCGCCATGACGAATTGCCGTGAAAGACTCGCGCCCGGGCTCACGGCTTCCCCGTTCGTTGCGGGGACGACGCGCCGGCCTTCCGTTGACCCGACTCTGCCGCCGCCAGTACGCCGGCGACTGCGGCATCCACCTGCCCGGCTTCCTCGAACGAGAGGAACCGCTCGAGATCGTGGATCACGAGCAGGCCGTCCGTCAACCTGGCGATCCCCGCTACGTACTCCGTGCCCGGAACCACACGACTCGCCGACTCGATGGCGTCCTCATCGACGGCAACCATGTCGAGGGCGCGATCCGCCCGCAGCGCGACGAGTCGGCTGTCGGCTTTGGCGATGATGAAGTGCTGTTCAGACGAGATGGGGGCCGGGGGCAGCCCGAACCGCTGCCGAATATCCAGCACCGGAACGAGGGTGCCCCGGAAGTTGATGATCCCTTCCACGATTGGCAGCGCCTTGGGGAGGGCGGCGATCGCGACCGCGCGCACCACTTCGCGTACTACTCCTGCAGCCAGTGCGAAGCGGCGAGCACCCAGTTCGAAGGTCAGTAGCTGCTGCTGGGTAGACACCGCCGTTCAGGAACAGGTCCGGAAGGACGCGCCCACAGTCTGTGCGGTGCAGGAACTCGAATCCGGAGCACTGCGGCGGACGAGCAGTACGACTTGTACAGCGTCTCGCATCGTTGGCCCCTCGAGAAAGGTCCGAAGACTAACGAGCGCCTTGTCAGGCCTCACATGCCTGACAGATGAGGGGATACGGCAGGAAGCGTGTAGAATAGGACAGCCGATCCCACGGCACCAGAGTCGAATGGCGCGTTGGTTAGTTTTTCCTAACTAACCTGCGCCCGAGATAAGACCGCCACCGTGCCCCTGTTGGTCACAAGTATCTAGCGGCGGCCAAGGGTACTGTACCTTTGGCGGGTTGGATGTAGTGGGGCCAGAGGTACTGTACCTTTGCCGGGTTGGATGTAGTCGCTGGGTGCTACCACCAGGCTGGGGCGCGGCAGGCCGCGGCAGCCGAGGCCAACGCTCAGGCCCACGCCGGTGTCCTATCAGGATAGCGACCACCCGTTCCCCCCGCCGGAGTGCCGATGCGTCTCACCCGAAACCGCTGGATCGCCCTCGGCACCGCGCTCGTCATCATCGGCGTCCCCAGCGCCTGGTCCATGGCGCGCGGAGCCGGCGCCCCCGACGAATCGGTCGTCGCCAGGGTCAAGCACGGCGAGTTCAAGGTCGTCGTCACCACCTCGGGTGAGCTGCGCGCCCGCAAGTTCGTCCAGATCACCGCCCCGCCCAACGCCCAGCAGGCCGGCGCCTACCAGATGAAGATCGCCTCCATCGTCCCCGAGGGGACGGTGGTCAAGGAAGGCGACGTGGTGGCCGAGCTCGACCGCTCGACGCTGGCC
>JBGPGH010000039.1:0-18529 GCA_041483735.1 Gemmatimonadaceae bacterium
CCCCGCCGAAATCCCCACCCCTTCTTCTTCCTTGGCGAGCCTCACGAGCGTCATCTCCGGATCCTCTTCCGACATCCGGATGAGATGCACCAGCCACGTCTCGGGGAGGGCCGAGACGATCCGGACCCCCGCGTCCTTGAGTGACTGATAGATGAGTTTGGAGGCGCTGGTTGAGACGGGCAACGGCGTCGGACTCGGACGTGGACTCGGGGAGCGGACTCGGAGAGAGCGGGACGGGGGAGCGGGAGGGGCGAATCGAATGGTCTCCGCCGCGGGCGTCAAGGGCGGGCCCGGCCCCGCGACGGCCGCGTCCCTGCTGAGAAGGGTCCGTTCGCTGCCACACGGTTGTTCGCCCGCGTGCCCCTCCCTCCGCACTCTCTCCCAAGCCCCTTCCTCCCTCCCGCTACTCTTCCCGCAACGCCACCACCGGCGCCACACCCGCCGCCTTCAACGCCGGCAAGAGCGCCGCCACCACCGCGCTCACCGCCAGCACCCCCAGCGCGACCCCCAGCGCCGCCGGATCCGTCGCACCGATCCCGTGGAGCTGGTTCCGCAGCAGCTGCGCCGCCCCGATCGCCAGCGGGATCCCCACCACCACCCCGAGCGCCACCAGTCGTAAGGCATCGCCGAGCACCATGCGGACGACATCCAGCTGCCGCGCGCCCAGCGCCACCCGGAGGCCGATCTCGTTCGTCCGGCGGGTGATCGCGTACGTCATCACGCCGTACAGCCCGATCGCCGCCAGCAGCAGCGCGAACCCGCCGAAGCCGGCCGCCAGCCGCGTCAGCAGCCGCTCGCGCTGGATCGACTGGCGCATCAAGAAGGTCAGCGCGTCGACGCCGCCCACGGGGAGCTGCGGATCCGCCGCCGCGATCTCCCGGCGCACCCGGTTGCTGAGCGCCGCCGGATCGCCGGTGGCCCGGACCTCGAACCGCAGGCTCCCCGCCTCGCCAACCGGATGCTGGAGGTACGAGAGGTAGAATCGCCGCACCGGCGCCGCATCGAGCTCGTGGTCCTGGATGTCGCGCACCACGCCGACCACCGTCACGGAGTTCGAGTCGCTGATCCGGATCGACTTCCCGATAGCGCTCTCGCCGGGCCAGTAGAAGCGCGCCATCGTCTCGTTGATGAGCGTCACCGGCGGCGCGTGCTCGCGGTCCAGGTCGGTGAAGTCGCGGCCCATCAGGAGCTGTGCCCCGACCGCCCGTGCGTACCCCGCGCCCACCTGGTCATAGAATGCCACCGTGTCCGAATAATCGCGGGCGGTGAACCCCGTGACCTGCACGGTGTTCGCGGACTCCGTCCCGCTGAACAGCCCGTTCTCCGACCACGACACCGCCGCCACCCCCGGCAGCCGGCCCAGGCGCGCCGAGAGATCGACGGCCAGGTTCGAGAGCCGGTCGCCGCTGTAGCCGCGCGCGGCGATGTCGACGTCGACCACCAGCAGGTGATCCCGGTCCAGGCCGACGCTCGCCGTCTGGATCTTCTGCAGGCTGCGAACGAGGAGGGCCGCGCCCACCAGCAGGACGAGCGACAGCGCGACCTGTCCGGCGATCAGCATCTTCCCCAGCGGGGCGCGCTGTCCGCGGGCGCCGAGTCCGCCGCCGCCGCCGGCCAGCGAGCGGGCGCCGGATCGCATCGTCGACGCGAGATCGGCGCGCGACGCTCGCAGCGCCGGCGCCAGCCCGAACACCACCACCGCCACCACCGACAGGACCAGGGTGAACGCCAGCACCGGGAGGTCGAGGCGCAGGACGAGCGGGATCGTCGACGCGCCGTCGGACGCCATCCAGAGCAGGAGCTGGCTCCCCCACCACGCCACCAGCAGGCCGGCCGCGGCGCCGAGCAGCCCGAGGACCATGCTTTCGGTGAGGAGCTGCCTGACGAGTCGCGCCCGCCCCGCGCCCACCGCCAGCCGCACGCTCATCTCCCGTCCCCGCGCCACCGCCCGCGCCAGCAGCAGGTTGGCGACGTTGGCACAGATGATCAGCAGCAGCAGCCCGACGCCGATCAGCAGCGTGACCAGCGGCCTGGCGTACAGCTCCCGGACCCGCGAGAACCCCTTGTCCCCGGCGTCGACGAAGATCCGCATCCGGCGGATCTGCTCCGGCGTCAACGCCTGGCCGGGAATCGGGTAGTCGATCAGCGCCCGGTGGAGCATCGCGCCGAATCCCGCCTGGGCCTGGCCCAGCGTCACGCCGGGCGTGAGGCGTCCCAGCGACAGCAGCCAGCTGGTCGACCGGTCCTCGAGCATCTTCCGGTTCGGCTGCATCACCGGCTGCATCGACAGCGGGATCCAGATGTCGGTGCTCGTTCCGACGATCTCGCCGCTGAACGACGCCGGCGCGACGCCGATGATCGCGACATCGGCGCCATCGATGGTCATCGTCTTCCCGATCGCCCGCGGGTCGCGCGCGAGCCGGCGCGTCCAGTATCCGTTGCTGATCACGACCACCGGCGCCGCGCCCACCGCGCGGTCCTCGGTCCCGTCGAAGGTCCGGCCCGCCGCCGCCGGCACGCCCAGCACCTGGAAGTAGTTCGCCGAGACGAACCGGCCGCGCGGGTGCTCCAGAACGCGCCCGGAGTCGGCGAGGTTCGCGTCCAGCCGGCCGGTCCGCCCCGACGCGAGCAGTCCGGTGACCAGGTGGTTGTTGTTGTCGCGCAGGTCCGTGTACATCGGATACGAGAGCAGGTCGACGCGCGGTGATCCCTGCGACACCGAGCTGGTGCGCGACGGGTCGCCGATCGCGACCAGCTGCTCCGGGTGCGACACCGGAATCGCGCGCAGCAGAACCGCGTCGACGAGCGTGAACATCGACGTGTTGGCGCCGATCCCCAGCGCCAGCGTCCCGACCACGACGGCCGCGAAGCCGGCGTTGCGCCGCAACGTCCGCAGCGCGTAGACGACGTCCTGCTTCAGCTCTTCGAGCACATGGGCACGATGCACGGCGCGCTCCCGGTCCTGGTCGATGGTGACGCAGTCGCTCCGCACGGAGTCGACGTCGCCGAATTGCCGGGCCGCCTCGGCGCGGGCGGCCTCCGGCGACCGGCCGGCGGCGATCAGCTGCTGGGTGCGCATGTCGATGTGGAAGGCGAGCTCATCGTCCACCTCGTGGGCGATGTGGGTGCGCCCGATCCTGAGTCGAAACGCCCTGCGCATGGCGTCGTCAGGCGGTGACGGGCGACGTGGCGGCGAGCGCCTTGGCGATCGCCCGCACGTAACGCTCCCACGAGGAGACTTCCGCGCGGAGCTGCCGCCGCCCACTGGCGGTGAGCTGGTAGTACTTGGCGCGACGGTTGTTCTCCGACACCCCCCACTCGGCGCTCAGCCAGCCGCGTTTCTCCAAGCGGTGGAGCGCGGTGTAGAGCGGACCCTCTTCGACGAGCAGGTCGTCTTCGGTGATGGTCTTGACCCACTCGGCGATTTCGTACCCGTGCCGGGGGCCCCAGTTGACGGCCTTGAGGATCAGGATGTCGAGCGTGCCGCGGAGCAGCCCGCCGTCGGGATCGAGCATGGTGTTCCCCTCTGAGTTATAGGGGAGAGTAGGGAGGGAGGGAGCGGGCCGCAAGGGGGGTGTGCGGGCTTGGTGCGGGCCGGACGCGGCGGGGGGCTGGACTCGGCCCGGATTGGCGGAGCCGTGCGTGGACAACACCTCTTACGGCGGGGAACGCGGATTTCAGCGGATGACACGGATTCCGCGGATTGCTCAGTGGCGCGGCTGGGTGCAGCGGGTCAGGGGGCGGGTTGTGCCAATCCCTGCCTTTCTTTTGTTAGGGGCATTCGAGCGCTGCGGAGGGTGACGCGCGCTTAGCCGTGGGCCGCACCTCCCGTGCACGTGATGGTGCAATCCAGATCATCAATAACCCCAGTGTTTCTCCGCGCGTTTCCGCGGCTTCAGCAATCCGCGCTTATCCGCGTACCAGCCGTAGAACCCGGCGGAGCAACGGACTGTCCGGCGGCCGCACTCGGCGGCGCCACGAAGTCTGCCGTGCCGGCCCCGGCGGCGCTCCTTACACGGCGGTGCCCGCGTGGAGCACACTGGTCAGCAGCCACCAGACCCCCACCGCGAGGATCACCGCTGGAATCCCGAAGCGTATCCACCAGAAGAGCCACGCCGGCACCGGGCGCTCGCCGCGGCCGGCCAGCTGGGCGAGGACCGCCGAGCGATGGGCGCACCAGCCTAACGTGACGACCGCCAGCAGGGAGCCCAGCGTCTGCATCCCGGAGCCGAAGGTGAGGTCCCACGGGACGAAGATCGCGTTGTTGATCGACGGCGGGATCGCGATCACGAACGCCGCCGCCGAGATCACCCACACCGCCCGCGTCCGCGTGAGGCGGGTGTTGTCGGTAAGGCCGGCCACCAGCACTTCGAACGCGCCGACGTCGGAGAGATACCCCGCGCCCAGCAGGGCGACGAAGAAGAGGAACCCGAACAGCCAGCCGAGCGGGATCGCGGCGAAGACTTTCGGCAGCGTCGAGAAGATCAGCCCCGGGCCGGACGTGGGTTCGAGTCCGAGTGCGAACACGGCCGGGATCACCGCCAGCCCCGCCAGCAGCGCCGAGCCGGTGTCGCCGGCCACCGTCCAGATCGCGGGACGGGCGAGGTTTTCGTTGGCATCGAGGTACGACCCGTAGACGACCATGAACGTCCCGCCCAGCGACAGCGAGAAAATCGCGTGGCCGATCGCGGCCACCATCACGGCCGGCGTCAGATCCTGGAAGCGGAACTTGAGGATGTACCAGCGCACTCCTTCCATGGCGCCGGGCAGGGTGAGCGACCGCACCACCAGCACCAGGATCAGCACGAACAGCAGCGGAAGGAGGATCGTGCTCGCCCGCTCGATACCGGAGCGCAGCCCGCGCAGCACCACCACCGCACACCCGACGATCACCGCGCCGGTGCACACCATCTGGAGCAGGAATGACGTGAGGACGAATCCGTGGTCCGGAGGCAAGATCGCCGACGCGTCCAGCCCCAGCTGGAGCGGCGACAGGAGCTGGGCGACGCCGTAGTACAGCACCCACCCGATCACGGCCGTGTAGTAGCCGGTGGCGGCGGTGACGATCCAGAAGAAGAACCATCCCACCTGTCTGCCGAACGGGAGGCCGCCGGCCGCGAACGCCCCCACCGGCCCGCGCCTCGTCAGGCGCCCCAGCGCGAACTCGGCCATCAGCGCGGGCACCCCGATCACCACCGAGATCAGGACGTAGAAGAGGACGAACGCCGCGCCGCCGAACTTCCCCACCATGTACGGGAAGCGCCAGACGTTGCCCAGTCCCACGGCGACGCCGACGATCGTCATGAGCGAGCCGAACCGTGAGCCGAAGGTTTCGCGGGTCACTTGCCCGCCACCACGGCGGCCAGCACGTCCAGGGCGGTGTCGACGTCCTGGACACTACTATAGTAGTGGGGCGCCAGGCGGATCACCGGCCCGCGCGCCGATGGGAGGACGCCGCGCGCCCGCATGGCACTCTCCACCGCGTGCGAATCGGGGACAACGAACGCGGTGCTGGCCGTCTTCCGCGACGGGTCGTCGGTCCCGTGAATCGTGAGGCCGCGCGCCCGTCCGCCCTCGATCAGTCGGCGCGTGAGCACCTCGTGCCAGGCGCGGATCTTCTCGACGCCGATCCCGGTGATGATCTCCATTCCGGCGCGGGCGATGTAGGCGTTCATCATGGGGGGCGTCCCGGCGTCAAAGCGGCTGGCGGTGGGCGACCAGTCGAGCGTCTTGGCATCGAACGCGAACGGCTCGGCGCGCCCGAACCAACCGGTGACGGTCGGGCGCAGCCGGTCGATGAGCTCACGCCTGACGTAGAGGAAGGCGATCCCCGGGACGCCCATGAGGTACTTGAGATTGCCGCCGGCGAGGAAGTCGGCGTCCAGCGCCCGCACGTCGACCGGCGCGGCGCCGAGCGTCTGGTAGGCGTCGACGAAGATCAGCGCCCCGTGGGCGTGGGCGCGCGCCGCGATCCGCGCCGTGTCCTGCATGAAGCCGTTGAGGTAGTAGCCGTGGCAGGCGGAGACGATCGCCGCCCGGTCGCCGATCAAGCCCTCGTACTCGGCGATGTCGATGGTGCCGTCGCGCAGCTGCGCCCACTTCACGCGCGCGCCGCGCCGCTCCTGCGCGAGCCAGACGTGCCCCACGGTGGGGAACTCGGCTTCGCTGGCGACGACGGTCGAGCGACCGGCGGAGAAGTCGAGTGCGCTGGCCACCGCGCTGGCGGCCTCGGAGACCGAGCTGAAGACGGCGATCTCGTCAGGCGAGGCGTGGATGAGCGTCGCGAAGGCCGCCTTGGCGAGCCGCACCTCCTCCAGCCACGCGTCCCAGTCCATCCCCGTGCGGTTCCACGACTCGAGGTATCGCTCGGCGGCGGCGCGGGTCTCGTCCGTCTGCGGCGCCTGCGAGCAGTTGTTCATCGGGATCGTCGACGCCAGGAGCGGTATCCGGGCGCGGAGGGAGGCGAGGTCGTAGGGCGGATTCACGCCGCCCCATCTGACGCCGGCCGCCACGGGCGGCCGCAACGGGAGCGCGGAGTCACAGCGCTCGGGACGCGGGGCAATCTCACCCGGGCAATTCTAGGGGACGGGCGCGGGTTGGCAACTCGTGTCGCGCTAGGCGATAATTTCCGGCAACACGCTCACCCCCGATGCCTCCCCGCCCCCTCACTCGCCTCCGGAAACTCTGTCTCGCCCTCCCCGAGTCGCACGAGGTCGAGGCCTGGGGCGCGCCCACCTTCCGCGTCCGCAACAAGCTGTTCGCGATGCACGCCGCCGCCGACAGCCACCACGGCGACGGCCGCGAAGCCGTCTGGGTCAAGGCCGCCCACGGCAACCAGGGGCTCATGGTCGCCGCGGCGCCCAAGCGCTTCTTCGTCCCGCCGTACGTGGGACCCAGCGGCTGGGTGGGCGTCTGGCTGAACGCGCGTACCGATTGGGCGGAGCTCGATGAACTGCTGCGCGACGCCTGGCGGCTGACGGCACCCAAACGGTTGGCTGCGCAATTACCGCGCGAGTAGCCGGGCTGGCGCGGACCCGAATCGATCGTGATATCGTATTACGATCCTCCAGGAGCCGCCGTGTCTGTCGTGACCGTCTCACCCAAGTACCAAGTCGTGATCCCCCGAGAAATCCGTGAGGCGCTCGGCCTCGTGCCGGGCCAGAAAGTACAGGCGCTCCAGTACGAGGGACGCGTCGAGTTTATCCCGGTTCGCCGCGCGCGCGAACTCCGCGGGTACCTCAAGGGAATAAACACCGACGTTCCCCGCGATCGCGACCGCAAGTGAACGTCGTCGACTTGTCCGGGTGGCTCGAGTACCTCGCCGATGGCGCCAACGCGGGATTCTTCGCGGGACCGATTGAAGATGGCCGGCGGCTTCTCGTGCCCGCGCCCGCTGACGCCAGCTTCCACGGCGCTGGGGCACGGATTTCACAGATCGAGGCGGATGACCGAGGATCGGTCAGTGTGAACGAAGAAGATCCGGGGCGCACCAAAGCGTTAGGAGTCGTTGTATCCGCGGTATCCGCCATCTTCCGCGAAAATCCGTGCTCCCGCCGTATCGGCGAAAATCCGCACTTTCCCGCGTGATCCGCGCTCCAGCCGTTAGACCCGGCCCTGGCTCGGTGCCAGCCGATCGGCGACCGCACCTTCCCCGCGCGCCGCCATCTCCGCCTGACGACGCCCCAGCCATACACCGATCGCCAGGAAGATCCCGGACATCGGCATCGCCAGCCACGCGATCCCGGCCAGCCCCAGCCCCAGCGCCGCCAGCCCCGCGTACGCCCACGCCGCGATCTGGTCCCCGGCACGGTACACGAACGTCTCGATGAAGCTCTTCGCCTTGTACTTGTCCTCGCGGCTCACCACCGTGAACAGCACTTCCATCGACGGGTTGGTGAGCCCGAAGTTCGTCCCGCGCCGCGCCACCGAGAACACCACGAACGTCGCCAGCAGCGGCAGCGCCCCCAGCGCGCTGGCCCCCAGGGCCGCGAAGCCGATGACGCTGAGCGCCGGCATCAGCGCCAGCGTCGCCGCCAGCCCGATCCACCGGATGACCCGCCCCGTCAGGAAGATCTGGGTGAGCACCGTCAGCGACTGGGCCGCGAACTCCATCGACGCCAGGATCTCGGTGCGCGCCGCCCGGGCGGCGTAGAAGCGTCCGATGATGTCGGTCTGCTGAAAGTAGATCACCGTCGACCCTAACGTGTACAGCACCAGGAACCCCGCGATCCCGGCCAGGTACGGCGACCGCGACACGTGCGAGATCCCCGCCCACAGCCCGCCCCCGATCGCCGCCTCCTGGCGCGCGGGATCGCCGATCCCCAGCACCGCGTGGGCGTCGGCGTCGCTCAGCACGGCCACCGCGCCGGCCCGCGCGCCCCGCGCCGGAAAGAGCGCCACGATCACCACCGCGATCTCGAGCAGCGCCGCCGACACCAGCAGCAGGTTCACCGGCCCCAGGCTCCGGGCCAGCAGCGCCGTGGTCGCGCTCCCCACGATCGAGCCGAGCGTCCCCCCCACTCCAATGAACCCGAACAGCCGCTTCGCCTGCTCGCTCCGGAACGTGTCGGCCATCAGCGCCCAGAAAATCGACACCACGAACAGGTTGAAGACGCTCGTCCAGACGAAGAACACCCGCCCCGTCCACATCTCGTTCGTCCCGAGCCGCGCCGCCACGTAGAACAGCACCAGGTTCACGGCGAAGAACTGGTAGGTGATCCCGATGAACCGCTTGACCGGAAAGCGCACGACCAGCGCCGAGAAGATCGGGTTGCAGACCAGCATCGCGGTGAGCGTTCCCAGAAACAGATACGGGAGATTGCGCACACCCGCGGCCACCGCCATCGAGTCCCGGATGGGGCGGAGGATGAAGTAGCTCGACATCAGGAAGAAGAAGTAGGCGCAGGCGAGCAGCATCGCCGGCGCCTCCCCTTCCCGCACATCGACGACCCGGCGCAGCACGCTACGGCTTCTTGCTGTGCCAGAGCTCCAGCGCCGCCTTCTCCTTCTCGGCCGCGAGACCGGCGCGCAGGTGCGCCTTCCGATCCTCGGGCTCGCCGTTGTAGAAGTCGAGCGTGTCCTTGGCCGTCACCGCCAGCGGGCGGAAGGTCAGCCCCTTGGCCAGCGCCCGCGCGATGCTCCGCGCCGCGAATCCCGCGTACTCGCCCTTGGGCGGCACCCACACCGGCATGTCGCTCCAGGCGCGGATCTGCTGCGCATCCAGGAAGTCAGAGTCCAGCCAGGTGAGCCACGCGTCGCTCGCGGTCACGCCGCGAATGGCGCCGAGCATCTCCCCCATCGTCAGCCTGGAGCGCGGACCGGTGCAGTTGTACGTCCCCAGGTAGCCGTCCTCGCATGCCCTGACGACAAACTCGGCGAGGTCGCGCGCGTCGATGATCTGGACGGGGTCGAGCGGGGTCCCGGGGGCGAGCACCTCGCCCCCCTTGTCGAGCCGAACCGGCCAGTAGGTGAAGCGGTCGGAGAGGTCGCCCGGCCCCACGATCAGCCCCGGCCGGATGACGGTCGCGTGCCCCGGGAACGCCTTCTCGGCTTCCTTCTCCGACAATGCCTTCAAAGGGCCGTAGAGCCGGCGCGCGTCCTCGGCGTCGGGCTCGGTCGTGGTCAGCACGTCGGCCGTCTCGTCCGCCCCGGGGGTGTCGTTCTTCGCGTACACCGAGATGGTGGAGACGAAGACGTATTGCTTCGCGTGTCCCTTGAGGACGTCGGTCGCCTGGCGCACCCAGCGCGGGAGCGTCGACGGGTTGTCGATCACCACGTCCCAGTCGCGCTTCTTGAGCGATTCGTAGTTGTTCACCGCCCGGTCGCCCTCGAGCTTCTCGAGGTTGGGGAAGAGGCCGGGGTTCGTCTTGCCGCGGTTGAAGAGCGTGACGGTGTGTCCGCGCGCGACCGCGTAGCGCACCTCGTGCGGCCCGATGAACCCGGTGCCGCCGAGGATGAGGATCTTGAGCGGTTTGGCCGCCCGTTCGACGGGCCGGTCGGGGAGCGCCGCGTCGAGCGGTGGCCGTGGCGACCCGAGCGCGGTCGACGCGCCGGACGTGAGGCCAGCGCCCAGCGCGCCGCCGAGCAGCGCCGAGGTCTTGAGGAAATCTCTGCGATTGGTCGTCACGGGCGGATCCTCATCGGGGATGTCGGTCGACAGGGGAGATCGCGTCTGAAGTGCGGATGCTGTCTGGACAAACGCACCGGCGCCCCGCCTCGTTGCAATCCGGCGAATTTGAGCGGAGGCGCAGGCCGTGGTAAGAGTGCTGCCACCCGACCTCCGACCTCTGACCTCCGACCTCTGACCTCCGACCTCTGACCTTCGACCTCCGACCTCCGACAACGCTATTTCGCCCCCCCCTGTCCAACCTTGCGACAACCATGACGCACGCCGCGCTCGCAGGTGAAGTCGCGCAGGGTGACACCGAGCGTCTTCTGATCGCGCGCGCGCGGCGCGGCGACCGGGAGGCTGCGCGCGGCCTCTATGACGCGCACGCCCGGCGTGTACACCAGTTGATCTACCGACTCTGTGGCAACGAGCAGATGGCCCAGGACCTGACCCAGGACACCTTCGTGCGCGTCTTCCAGCACCTCGATCGCTTTCGCGGCGACTCCGCGTTCTCGACGTGGGTGCATCGGATCGCGGTGCGGGTGACGCTCAACGGGATCAAGAGCGAGCGGCGCCACCTGCGAATCGCCGAGGACGTGGACGCCGACACGCTGCTCGCGCCGGAGCCGCCGGCCGGAGACCCGGAGCTCAAGGCCCGCCTCGCCGAGGCGATCGACGCGCTGCCGGAGGGATATCGGATGTCGGTGATCCTGCACGACATCGAAGGGTACACGCACCTCCAGATCGCCGACATGTTAGGTATTGCCGAAGGAACCAGCAAGGCGCGCCTGTTCGATGCCCGCGCGCGCCTGCGCACCGCCTTGGCGCGATTCGCGCCGGAGACCGGGTCATGACCGACGACCGCCTGCAGGACCTCCTCGACGATGCGAAGGCGTCGTATCGCTCGCCGCCAGAGCCGCCGCTCGACGCGATGTGGGCGGATATCGAAGCGCGCACCTTCCCGATGCGCGCCGGCCGGCGCGGGGTGCGCCCCACCTGGACGCTGTTCGCGGCCGGACTGGCCGCGGCCCTGCTCATCGGCGTCGGGGTCGGCCGCCTGACGACAGGTCCGGAGGCCGTCCGGGTCGCGATCGGCGGCGGCGCGCCGCCGCCACCCCCGCCGCCGGCGGTGAGCATCGCCTACCAGCGGACCGCCAGCGACTTCCTCAGCCGCTCGGCGGTGCTGCTCAGCGCACTCCCCGTCGAGGGGCGGCATGACGACGCACGCCGGGACACGCAGATCAGCCTGCAGGCCGGTGAGCTGCTCGTCACCACCCGGCTGCTGCTCGACTCCCCCGCCGCCACCGACCGGCGGTTCACCGACCTGCTCGAAGACCTGGAACTGGTGCTGGTACAGGTCGCACGCCTCCGCGGCGCCCGCAGCCAGCAGGACCTCGACCTCATCACCGATGCGCTGCACGAGAAGGACGTCGTGCCGCGCATCCACTCGGCGGTCGCGCAGATGTCCGCCGGCGCCGACTGAACCCAGGAGACGATCATGCCCGCCCGTGCCCGCCTCGCCACTGTTTTCGCCCTGACGCTCACCTCGGCGCTCGCCGCGCAGGAGCGCGTGGCGCCGACACCCATGCGGCTCGAGCTGCCGCCGCTGAGCGTCGCCGTGCCGTCGCTGCCGCCGATGCTCCTCGAGGTGCCGCCTGTGCCGCCGATGCGCATCGACCTGGCGCTGGCTCCCATGACGCCGATGCACGTCGAGGCGCCCCTGCCGCCGATGCCGCCGCTGCACGTGAGCGTGGACATTGGCTCGATCACGAACCTGGACCTGCATCCCTTCCGTACCGCGCCGCGTGCGCCGTGGGCGGATGACGATCCCGCCGATTCCCTCTACCGCCGGGCGCGCGAGCTGCTCAACCGCGGCGACTGGCGGCGCGCGTCGGCCGCGTTCAAGGACCTGCAGCTGAAGTTCCCGACCTCCACCTATGCCGCGGACGCGCTCTACTGGGAGGCGTTCGCCCTCTATCGCATCGGCGGGTCGGCGGAACTGCGCGACGCGCTGGCGGTGCTCGACGACCGGCGGGCGAAGTACCCGAACGCGCGCACCGAGGTCGACGCGCAGGCGCTGGCCACCCGCATCCGCGGCGCGCTCGCGTCGCGCGGCGACGCCACCGCCGGTGCGGATGTCGCGCGCACCGCGTCGTCGACCACGCCCAGCTGCGACCCCGAAGACCAGGCGGTGCGGATCGAGGCGCTCAGCGCCCTCAAGGACACCGACCCCGAGGGGGTGCGTACCCTCCTCGACCGGATCCTCCAACGCAAGGACGAGTGCTCCGTGCCGCTCCGGCGCAGCGCCGTCTTCCTGGTCGCCAGCCGGCGCGATGCCAGCGCCGCCGCCACCCTCACCTCGGTCGCCAAGACCGATCCCAGCGAGGACGTGCGGGTCGAGGCGGTCGGCTGGATGTCGCGCCTGCCGAGCGACGAGGTGGTGACCACGCTCGAGGAGCTCACTCGTAGCGACAACGAACGCGTCTCGCGCGCCGCGGTGCGGGCGCTCGTGAACCACCCCAGCCCCAGGGCGCGGCAGATCGTGCGGGCGCTGGTCGAACGCACCGACGTCCCCGAGCAGCTGCGCATCGAGGCGCTGTCGACCTTTGACCGCGAGCGGTCCACCCTCGAAGACGCGACCTGGCTGTTTGGGCTCTACAACCGCCTCGAGTCGCCGCGCATGAAGGCCCGCGCGCTCTCGGCGCTGATCCGCATTGGCGGGCCGGAAGTCGACAAGCTGCTGCTGACGATCGTGCGCAACGGCGACGAAGCCGCCGAGGTCCGGATCGCGGCGCTGCGACGCCTGGGCGCGACGCTCCCGATCGTCGAGCTGGCGAAGATGTATGACGGCGCCTCGGAGCGGCCCATCCGGCAGGAGATCATCAACGGGCTGGAGCAGCGCAAGGAGAACGAGGCCACCGACAAGCTCATCGACATCGTGAAGACCGGCACCGATCCGGAGCTCCGCCGCATGGCCATCTCATCCCTCACGAGGAAGAAGGATCCGCGGACGACCAAACTCCTCATGGAGATCATCGACAAATGACCACCCATCCGGCGGCACGACTCGGGAGCCTCACGGCGCTGCTGGCCGCGGCCGCGCTCCCCGCCTGCGGACAGTCGGGGAGCGTCGTCGAGCGCCTGGTGAACGCGGCGCCGGGCGGCAACG
Source organism: Gemmatimonadaceae bacterium (assembly GCA_041483735.1). Classification (GTDB taxonomy): domain Bacteria; phylum Gemmatimonadota; class Gemmatimonadetes; order Gemmatimonadales; family Gemmatimonadaceae; genus JBGPGH01. The sequence goes on from JBGPGH010000039.1 coordinate 13,278, forward strand.
TGGCCTTCCACTTCACGGCGCGGGCGAGCGTCTGCGGCGACGGGCGTGCCTGGCTGCGCGCCGACGGCGACATCTGGAACGGCTATTACAGCGACAACATGCGGGCGCTGCCGTGCGAGTCCGGCCCGGTGCGGGTGGTGCTGGTGCGTGAAGGGTCGGCCCTGCTGCGCATCCAGACCTTCGCCGGCCCGCTGGCCGTGGAGCCCGGCGTCACCGACCTGGGCGCGGTGCCGGCCGGCGCGGCGGCCGCCTGGCTGCTCGACGTCGCCACGAAGAGCGAAGGACGGCCGGCGCGCGACGCGCTGTTGCCGGCCCTGCTCGCCGACAGCGCGTCGGTGACCCGGTCGCTGCTGGCGATCGCCCGCGATGACGCCCGCCCCCGCGACGTGCGGCGCAGCGCGTTAGGGTGGGTGGTGCGGCGGCGGGGAGAGACCGGCGCTCCCTCGCTCGAGGAGGTCGGTCGTGCCGTCGGCGACATCGCCCGGGACCCCGACGAGGCGCGCCCGGTCCGCGAGTCGGCGGTGGGGGCGCTCGCCCGCCTGGAGAGCGCCGACGCCCTCAAGGCGCTGGAAGCGCTCAGCGACCAGTCGTCCGACTCCTGGCTCGCGAAGCAGGCGATCGAGGCGCTCGCCCGGTCCGGCGACCCGCGCGCCCGTCCGTCGCTGCGCGCCGCCGCGTCGCGCGCCGAGCTGGGCGAAGAGGCCCGGATGACGGCGATCAACGGGATCGCCGGCGAGTACGCCACGTCGAAGGACGGCGTCTTCCTCCGCGACCTGTACGGCAAGGCGAACAGCGACCGGGTGCGCGAGACGATCCTGATGGCGGTCGCCAACATCGGCGGCCGCGAGAACCGCGACTGGCTGGTCTCCATCGCCCGCGATGCCGGCCAGGGACAGCGGGCGCGGAAGCGCGTGATCGAGGTCGCCGACCGGGTGGGCATCTCGGCCACCGACCTCGGGAAGCTCTACGACGCGATCGACGACGCCGAGGTCCGCGCGAGCATCATCCAGGAGCTGGGCGACAACGGGACCACGGCGGCGTCGGACAAGCTCCTCGCGATCGCGAAGGGCGACGCGCAGGTCAACCTGCGCCGCCGGGCGGTGAACATGCTCGGCCACTTCGACGACCCGAAGGTACGAGAGGCGCTGAAGGGGATCGTGGAACGGTAACAGGATCGGTCGCGACCTTCCGGTGGCGTGGGGACTCGGCGTAGACTGCAGCCACCCCATACCGCCGGGAGCGTGTGCCCCCCTCTCAACCCAGCCTGTATCGTCGCGCCGCCGCCGAGTGCCTGGGCACGATGGGCCTGCTGGCAGCGGTGGTTGGGTCCGGCATCATGGGAGAGCGGCTGGCGGCGGGGAACGCGGCCATCGCCCTGCTCGCCAATTCGACGGCGACCGCGGCGGCGCTCGTTGCCCTGATCCTGACGTTAGGGCCCGTGTCGGGTGCCCACTTCAATCCGGCTGTCACCCTCGCGGCCGCGTTTGATCGGCAGCTTTCGTGGCACGATGTGCCGGCGTACCTGTCGGCCCAGATCGCGGGGGCGTTCGCGGGCGTCGGGATCGCGAACCTGATGTTCGGCCTCCCCGCGTTCGCCGCCTCTCGGCACGTCCGCACCGGCCCGGGGCAGTATCTCGGGGAGTTCGTCGCGACCGCGGGGCTGCTGGCGGTCATCACCCTCTGCTCGCGGCACCGTCCGCAAGCGATTCCGTTCGCGGTGGCGAGCTGGATCGCCGCGGCCTACTGGTTCACCTCGTCGACGTCGTTCGCGAATCCCGCGGTGACGCTGGCGCGGTCGGTCACGGACACCTTCGCCGGTATTCGCCCGGGAGACGTGCCGATGTTCCTCGCCGTCCAGCTGCTGGCGACGGCCGTTGTGGTCGCCACCGTCCGATGGCTTTCGCCGCCTGCGCCCGGGTTCTCGACGTGATCCGGGTCCTGTTCGCCTGCGTGCATAACGCGGGCCGCTCGCAGATGGCGGCCGCCTGGTTCAACGCCCTGGCGCGCCCCGGCCGCGCCGAGGCGGTCTCGGCCGGCACGGAGCCCGGACCGGCGGTCCACCCCGAGGTCCTGGCGGCGATGAAGGAAGTGGGGATCGACCTGGGCGGAGCCCAGCCGCAAAAGCTCACCGATGAGCTTGCCGGCTCGGTCCAGTGGCTGGTGACCATGGGGTGCGGCGAAGCCTGCCCGTACGTTCCAGGGCTGAAGCGCCTCGACTGGGCGTTGCCCGATCCGAAGGGCCGCCCCCTGGCCGAGGTCCGCGCCATCCGCGACGACATCCGGCGCCAGGTGCTGGAGTGGCTCCGCGCCAACAACTGGGACGCCCCAGCCGACAAAACCTAACGTTGTTGACCGCCAACCACCGACCGCTGTCCGCCGACCGCTGACCGCTGACCGCCGACCGCCGACCGACTGCGGCGCGCCGCCTTGCGCCCCGGGGACCGGCCGCGCCAGTCTTGGCGGTGGGCGGCTGGCCGCCGCCGGACGCCGGGGTGTGCATGGACGATCGCGACGCCGAGTTGTTCAACGACAGCTTGCAGCGCTGCCTGGGGAAGGCCGACTTCCTCGAGCGGTTCTACGAGTATTTTCTGGCGTCGAGCCCCGAGGTGGCCGCCCGGTTCGCCGGCACGGACTTCCGGCGCCAGCGCCGCATGCTCAAGGCGTCGCTCTGGATGATGACCGGCATCCTGGCCGGCCGGCCCGAGACCACCGGCCACCTCGACCACATCGCCGCCCTCCACGGCCGCGCGCGACTGGACGTCCGGCCCGAGATGTACGGGCTCTGGCTGGGGTCGCTGCTCCGCGCGGTCCGGGAGGCCGATTCCCGGTACACGGGGGATGTCGAGAACGCCTGGCGCCGCGTGCTCGCGCCGGGCATCAAGTACATGCAGTCGCGCTACGACGCGCCCGCCAGCGGTTAGGGCAGTCACCCCGGGCGTGACTTTGCGGTCCGGCATCGATACGTTTGAACGATCGGTGTCTTCATCGGGGTCCTGCGTGGTACGTGCCCGCCGTTTCTCGCTGCTCTGGCTGCTTGCGCCCACCCTCGCGCTCGCGATCGCGACCGGGTGTGCGCCGCTCCGGGCGCAGCAGCTGTCCGAGCTGGATCGCGCCCGCGGCCGCGTCATGCTCCGGTTGGTGCGCGAGGACCTCGAAGGCTACTACTACGACACGACCTATCGCGGGATGAAGCTGGCCGAGCGGTTCGACTCCGCCGACCGTCGCATCACCGCCGCCACATCCAACGGGGAGGTCTTCGGAGTCATCGCCCAGGTGCTTGCCGATCTCGACGATTCCCACACCTGGTTCATCCCTCCTCTCCGGGCCGGCCGCGTCATCTACGGCTGGGAGTTGATGGCGGTGGGAGACTCCGTGTACATCGCCGCGGTGAAGCCGGGATCGGACGCCGAGGCGCAGGGCCTCCACCCAGGTGATCGCGTGCTCATGGTGAACAATGTCGAGCCGACGCGTCAGAATCTGTTCAAGATGCGCTACCTGTTCGAGATCCTGAGACCGCAAGTGGCGCTGCGCCTCTCAGTCGAGAATCCGGAGGGTGCGCGGCGGGAATTGACGATACAGGCGGAGGTACGCACCGGGCGAGCGCGGCTGGATGTCTCGAACGAGGATGATCTCAGGCAGTTGTACCTCGAGTTCACCGATGCGATGAATCGGCGCCATGAGGTGCGGGAGTTCGAGCTGGGCGACATCCTGATCTGGCGCCTGAACAGTTTTGAGATGCCGCCGTCGGACATCGACAAGCGGATGCGAAAAGCGGCTCACTTCCGTGCCTTGATACTGGACCTGCGCGGCAATCCTGGCGGCTACGCCGTGACGTTGCAGCAGATGGTTTCGCACCTGGTCGATCGTGACGTGCTGATATCGGTGGGTCGCGCCCGCGGCCACGTGGACAGCGTGCGCGCCAGCCCCAGCCGGTCGCCGTTCACGGGGCGGCTGATCGTGCTGGTCGACAGTCGGTCCGCGTCCGCAGCCGAGATTCTCGCGCGCACGCTCCAGATCGAGGAGCGGGCGACCGTGCTGGGAGACTGGACATCGGGGGCGGTCGAGGAATCCATCTTCGTCCCGCACGCCGCGGGTACCGGCCGCCTGGTGTTCTTCGGAACGAGCGTCACGGTGCACGGCCTCGTCATGTCCGACGGCCACGGCCTCGAGGGACGGGGAATGATGCCTGACGAAGAATTGCGCCCCGGACCGACGGACCTCGCCGCCGGGCGGGATCCCGTCCTCGCCCGGGCCGTACAGATCGCGGGCGGCGCACTCACTCCCGAGCAGGCCGGCCGATTGTTCCCGTTCGAGTGGCGCCGCTAGCGCACCGCCGTCAGGACAAGTAATCAGTGAAGTCATTCGGGCTGGAGATCGGTTCGATAGCTTCGGAATCGTCAGGCGCCGGGCGCAGGCGGGCGCGGGCGCTCCGCACGCTCGCGCCGTGGGGTCTCGTGGCCGCTATGACCGCCTGCGCTTCCGGGGCGCCCCCCTCGCGCGGGGGCGCGCCGGGTCCGGTGGCCGCGCCCCGAGGGGCGGCGATCAGGATCCGCCTTGCCCCGCCGGCGCGGCTCGACAGCTGGACCGATGCCGGCCGGGATACCACCCACTGGAATCGCGCCGAGGTGCTCGTGGGACGCGTACTCGAGGCGCGCGCCGATACTCTTTGGATGCGCGTCGCAAGCGTCCAGGAGGTGAGCGCCCCTGTCGCGGCGCTCGGCACCCGGACGCGCACCCGCATCGTCGTGAGGCCCGGAGACCGCGTGGACATCATCTCGTTGTCGGCGCGCCGCACCGAGCGCAAGGTCATATGGACAATGATCTCGCTGGTGGTTGCTTTCGGACTGCTCCTCGACTTCGCACTCAGCGGCGAATGATCGGGCCAACATCCTCCCTCCCTTCTTTCCCATGCCCGTGACCATCGGCCAGACCGCCCGCCGCACGATGACCCTCACCGCCGAGCACGTGCGGACCTACGCCGCCCTCACCGGCGACTACAACCCGCTCCACTTCGACGCCGCCTTCGCGGCCGGCACGAAGTTCGGACGCCTCGTCGTCCAGGGCGGCCTCACCACCGGGCTCCTCCACGCCCTGGTCGCCACCGACCTTCCCGGCCCCGGCTCGGTCTTTCTCAGCCAGAACTGGCGCTTCAGCGCCCCGGTCTTCATCGGCGACACGATCACCGCCGAGGCCGAGGTGATGAACGTCCACGCCACCAAGCCGGTGACGCAGCTCCACGTGCGGATCACGCG
>JBGPGH010000040.1:0-18018 GCA_041483735.1 Gemmatimonadaceae bacterium
CCCGCGGGGGGGCGCCGCCCGCGGGGGGGGCCCGGGGGGCGGCGGGGGCGCGGGCGGGGGCGCCCGGCCCCGGGCGCGGGGGGGGGGGGGGGGGGCGCGGGGGGGCCCCCCCCGCGGCCCCCCCGCCGCGCTCCGTCCCTACGGCGACCCCGGCTTCTCCCCGGCGAACTTCCACCGCGCCGTGTAGTCTCGCGTCAGCGGCTGGTTCGTGAGGCGGGCGCGCACCATCTCGATCGGCATGATCCCGCCCTGCAGGATCGCGTCGTGGAACTGGCGGTTGGTCATCGTCCCGCCGTCCACCAGGTCATGGTGGAGCGCCCGCAGCTGGAGCGCGCCCATCATGTAGGCCACCTGGTACAGGGGCGAGTAGTCGCCGTTGAACGACCGGCGGACCTCGCCCATCGCGTTGGCGCGCTCGTGCCCCACCCGGTCCACCAGGAAGTCGACCGCCTGCTGCGGTGACATCGTGCCGAGGTGGAAGCGCAGCGAAAAGATGATCCGGGCGCAGCGGTGCATGCGCCAGAAGAGCATCCCCACCCGATCCTCGGGTGACCGCGGGAAGCCCTGGTCCCAGAGGAGCATCTCCCACCAGAGCGACCACCCCTCGATCCAGAACGGCGTGCTGAACAACCGCCGGTGCGGGTTGTAGCGGTCGAGCATGAAACCCTGCAGGTGGTGGCCCGGGATCAGCTCGTGGAAGACGGTGGCGCGGGCGAAGTGCTCGTTGTTGCCGCGCAGGCTCATCATCTTCTCTTCATGGGTCATCCCGTCGGTGGGGAAGGAGACCTGGATCACCTCGCCGCCGAGGAAGAACGGGGCCGTCTTCTGCCCCTGCGGGGTCATCATCTCCATCCGCCAGATGTCGCTGGCCAGCGGCGGCACGGTGACCAGGTCGTGGGCGGCGATGAACGCCTCCGCCTCACGAGCCAGGTCGCGCACCAGGTCGGGCTGCTTGCCGGGGTCGACGTACTGCGTCTTCACCTTTTCGAGCGCCTTCTTCCAGTCGTCGCCGAATCCCATCTCCTTCGCGGCCTTCTTCATCTCGGCCTCGCACCACGCGAACTCGCGCTCGGCGACGGCGATCAGCTCCTCCGGCGTGTACGGGATCATCTCGTACGCCAGGTCGGCCTTCATCCCGTCGGCGCCGATCGGGTCGCCGATGATCGGGTCGTCCTCCCCTTCCCTGGCCCCGACCACCTTTTCGCGCAGCGCCTTGCGATAGCTCACCAGCGCCGAGTCCGCCTTGCGATACGGCTCGGCGGTCCACCAGGTGAAGGTGGGGTCGTAGCCGGTGTAGTAGGTGTTCCACGACTTCATCGTCTCGCGGAGCGAGGCGATCAGATTGGCGGCTCGATAGGCGACGATCCGCGTGGCGCGCGAGGTGTCGGACGGCGCCGGGCCGGACGTGCCGGTCGCATCGGCGGCGGCGCCGCGCTTCGCGGCCCCCGTCTTCCTTGCCGCCGCGCCGGCGGGCGCGCCGCCCTTTCCCGCGCCGGCGCCGGCGCCGACGGCCATCTTCCCTCCGCCGGCGGAGTCGAGCTGGGCGCGCAGCGAATCGGCGACCTTGGCGACCAGGGCCAGCGTCTTCGCGGACGCGACCGGGTCCACCGGCTCCATGCGCCGGCGCGCCTCCTGGAGCCGCATGATCTGCTCGGCGAACGGGACGCGCGGCGCCATCTCGCTCCAGCGCTTCTCTTCGCGGTCGAGCAGGACGAGGTCGTAGCGGAGGCGGTTGTCGAGGAGCAGCCAGTCGACGCGGCCCTCCTGGCTGAGCGAGTCGAAGGGGAGAGCGCGCAGCCGCTCGCGCCACACCCCGTAAAACTCGCGGAGCCGGGCGCGCCGGGCGGGCGACCAGTCGACGTCGTAGCGGCGGAAGAGGGCCTCCTGGTCGGCGGCATAGCGGTCGACGACGACGGCGAGCTCGCTCTGCCGGCGCGAGACCAGCGCCCCTAACGACGGCACCTCGGCGGCCACCGAATCCCGCAGCGTGCCGGACGCGGCGCCGGGCCGGGCCGGGGCGCCTCCACCTGCCTGCGCACCCGCGAACGGCGCGAGCCCGGTCACCACCCCGCCGGCCACGATGGCCACGATCGCCGTCACCGTCACCCGCATTCGCACGTGCACTGCCGCCATGTGCCGATCCTCCGTCAGTGGTCCAGGTCTCCGTACCGCTCCACGCCCTTCGCCGTCACCCGGTGCGAGACGAGGGGGAGCGGGTGTTCGGCCTCATCGCCGATCGCGATCGCCTCGCGGAGCGCGGTGAGGCCGGCGGCCGCGCCGGCCGGGTCCTTCGCGAACACCGTGGCCAGGGGCTCACCGTGCTCTACGCGGTCGCCGGCCTTCGCGCTGATCACGAACCCCACCGTCGGGTCGACGACGTCGTCGAGCGACGCGCGGCCGCCGCCCAGGGTGATGATCGCCTCACCGATCCGCCGCGGCTCGACGTGCTGGACGAATCCGGCCCGCGGCGCCAGGAAAATTTCGCACTCGGCCGCCTGTGGCAGGACCGCGGGGTCGTCGACGACGCCGGGGTTGCCCCCCTGCGCTTCAATGATCTCCTGGAGCTTGGCGGCCGCTTTCCCGGACGAAATCGCGACCTCCATCTTCCGCCGCGCCTCGTCCCGGTCGGGCGCGGCGCCGGCCAGCACCAGCATCTCCGACCCTAACGCGTACGTCACCTGCACCAGGTCCGGGGGCCCCTCGCCCTTCAATGCGGCGATCGCCTCCTCCACCTCCAGCGCGTTGCCGCACGCCCGGCCCAGTGGCCTGTCCATCGCCGTCATCAGCGCCACCACCGGGCAGCCCCGGTCGGCGCCGAGCTCGATCATCGTGCGCGCCAGCTCCAGTCCGCGGTCCAGCTCGGGGAGGAAGGCACCGCTCCCCCGCTTGATGTCGAGCACCAGCCCGGTGAGCCCCTCGGCGAGTTTCTTGCTCATGATCGACGCGGCGATGAGCGGCACCGACTCGATGGTCCCGGTGGCGTCGCGGAGCGCGTAGAGCCGGCGGTCGGCGGGGGCGATCTCGTCGCTCTGGCCGATCAGGGCGCAGCCGATCCTTTCGACCTGGGCGGTGGCCTGCTTGAGTGTGAGGTCGGTGCGGAATCCGGGGATGGCGTCGAGCTTGTCGAGGGTGCCGCCGGTGTGGCCCAGGCCGCGCCCGGACATCATGGGAACCGCTACGCCAAGTGATGCCACCAGGGGCGCCACGACCAACGAGACCTTGTCGCCGACGCCGCCGGTGGAGTGCTTGTCGATGCGCGGGCGGCCGAGCTTGGAGAAGTCGAGCCGGGCGCCGCTCTCGATCATCGCGTCGGTCAGGGCGGCGGTCTCGTCGCGGGAGAGCCCCTGGAAGAAGACCGCCATGAGGAGGGCGGCGATCTGGTAGTCGGGGATGCGGCCGGCGGCGACGCCGAGGGCGAAGTCGCGCCACTCGTCGGGTTTGATGTGACCGCCGTCACGCTTCCGGGCGATCAGGCGGCGCGTGAGCATTGACCCCCCAGTGGGGTAGACCTACCTTCCCGGCGGCGCCATGCTGGCCGGCGGGACGCCGGCCGGCGCCGGTCGCCCCCGGACCCCTCCCGCACCCTGGAGCCAGCATGAAAGCACGTACCCTCGTCGCCGCCGCGCTCGTCGTCGCCGCGCGGGCCGGATGGGCGCAGACCGCGGCCGACCACATCGCCATGGGGGACCAGGCCTACGTCGCGATGAACGCGGCCGGCGCGCTCCAGCACTACGAGGCGGCGCTGGCGGTGGACTCGATGTCGGTGGAGGCGCTCTACAAGGCGGCGCGCCAGTGCGTGGACCTGGGTGAGTTCAACGCCGACGAGGCCGCGCGGACGGCCTTCTACGCCCGCGCCGAGAAGTACGCGCGGCGGGCGGTGGCCGCCGGTCCTAACGACGCCGACGCGCACTTTCACCTGGCGCGCTCGCTGGGCCGGGCGGCGCTGGCGATGGGTGCCCGCGACCGCATCAAGTACGGCAAGGTGGTCCGCGTCGAGGCGCTGGCCGCCCTGAAGATCAACCCCAAACACCCCGGGGCGCTGCACGTGATGGGGATGTGGAACGCCGAGATCATGCGCCTCAACGGGTTCACGCGGATGATCGCCAAGACCTTCCTGGGCGGGCAGATCTTCAGCGAGGCCAACTGGGAGAACGCGCAGAAGTACCTGGAACAGGCGGTGGAGATCGAACCGCATCGCCTGACGCACCACCTGGACCTCGGCAAGATTTACGTCGATGTCGACAACAACGCAAAGGCGAAGGTCGAGTTCGAGGCGGTGGTGAGCGGCACGGTCTCCGAGTTCAACGACCCGAATTACAAGAAGGACGCGCAGGCGGCCCTGGCCGCGATGAAGTAGGAGCCATGACGACACCCGCGGACTCGATGACCGATTCGGCGCTGCGCGACCAGGCGCAGGAGATCACCCGGCTGGAGGCGCGGCTGAGTGAGCTGCAGCGCGAGCGCGACCACCTGGTGGCGGTCGTGGATATCCTGCAGGAGATCTCCACCTCGCTCCACTTCGTCGACATCCTGCAGACGATCGCGCGGAAGCTCGGCGAGACCTTCGGGCTCGACCGGAGCTCGATCTTCCTGGCCGGCGAGAGCGAGGAAGTCCGGCTGGTGGCGAGCTATGAGGATCCGTCGATCCGGAACCTGGTGGTGGACCTGACGCGCTATCCGGAGCTGAAGCGGGCGTTCGACTCGGGGGAGACGGTGTTCATCCCCGACGCCAGCATCGACCCGATGCTGAAGGACGCGAAGCACGCGCTGGACCTCAGGAACGTGCGGTCGATCGTGGTGGTGCCGATCCGGTGGCGGCAGACGACGATCGGGGCGATTTTCCTGCGGACCGAGCGCGACGCGACGCCGTTCAGCGACAGCGACGTGCGCTTCTGCCAGGTGATCGCGAGCCTGACGGCGAAGGCGCTGCGGAACGCGCACCGGTTCGAGGCGCTGCTCCGGTCGACGCAGGACAAGACCGAGGGGCTGCACCGGGCCGAGCTGCAGCGGATCACGCTGATCGCGTTCGTGAGGCGGCTGCTGGACACCTACACCAACACCGAAGATCACATGTGGGCCGAGACGCTGCTGCCCAAGGCGAGCGACGAGGAGCTGGACCGGCTGGTGGCGGTGGCGATGCAGGTGATGGAGGAGGAGTCGAAGGGCTGAGGAGAGCTGGTTCACCGCCGCGCGTGCTAGAATCGCGCCCAGCCTGCCGAGAAGGTCCACAGAGTCCGTTCCCCACCGGGTGCACCGGGAACGGGCGTGGAGGACCCGAGCGGGCGGAGTCGCTCGCGGGTGATGCGCGCGAGCATCGAAGATCCTCCCGCCCCGGGGCGGCGGATACCCAACGATATCGCCGACGCAAACGCCGGGGTCGCATAGAGCGCCAACTCGGGCGCAATGTACCGGCCGTAGAGGGGTCCCATGCTCGAGGGGCGCGGCAGCGTGGCGTCCGACCACGTGCGGGCGGCACTCGCGCCAAGCGAGAGGGCCACGGACGGATCGAGCGCGACGAGGACCTCGATGGATCCCCCGGGTTGCCACGTGGTGATGCGGCTGGCGACGGGCACGAGGTAGTCTGTGCGCAGCCGGCCTTCGCGCGCGACGGTTGTCGCGAAGGTGGCCGTCCACGCGCTATCCCGGGCAGCAAGACGGGCATCCCCGCGGAACGACAGTCGGTTTTCGGTTGTCCGAAAGAACACACCCGCGATATCCGAGCGCTGCGCCTGCCCACGCAACGTCTGGTAGCGCACGCCAGCCGTAAGCAAGGCCCGTCGGTCAACGCGGCTTTGCGCAGTGGCAAAGGCGTTCCACACGTCGGCTCGCCAACTGTCAGTCGGGGGATTCGCGCGTTTCACGCTCCATTGCCCCTCAGTCGCTCGTCCCCGTTCGGCTCCGACCACCCAATGCGCACCAAACCCCACTCCCTCTGCAGACAACCCGGCGGCGTGTCCGTCGCGCGCGGCGCGGCGATAGTACGCGGGCGGCTGAGCGATGACGATCAGGTCCGGCTCATCGTAGCCAGCCAGTGCGTAAGCCGCGCTCACGCCGGGCACCGGGTTGAGCGTCACCGTTTCGGTGGCGCCCTGCCAACGGAGGTGCGCACCTATTCGCGTCCCGTTCCCCAACAACGGGACCGCCCGCGCAATGCCGGCTGTCGCACCGACGGTAGAGAGGAGGCCACGACGCGGAAACCGCACTTGGTCCGTGTGATGATCGCGCGCGTCGTAACCGACCGAGAGTCCGGCCCCCCAAGTACCGCGCCGGTACCCCAGGGCTCCGTCCAGCGTGGCGCGCACGCGTGTCATCGGAGGCGACGTCGTGTCGACCAGCTCGAACGGGTTACTCGCGAACGGCTGGGCGAAGTCGGCGTTGGAGGCATCCTGCACAGACTCACGTTCGATCAGGGCCCGGCCGATCGCGGCGTTGCGGTTGGATGCGCTGCGCCACGCCATCGCGGTGAATTGTCGCGCATCGACCGTGCCGGCATCGAGAGGGCGGCGGAAGGCGCCCCCCTCGTGCCCCCCGGTAATCCGGAGGTCGGTGTAGTCGGGGCCGAGCGCTTCGACGAGGGCGGCGGGGTTGCCGGCATCCCAGAACGCTCCCACATGCGGCGGCGGCGCGAAACCCGCTCCGGCCAGCGCGGGTGCGCGAGGAAGCTCGCGCGGCAGGTCGGCGAGGGAAATGAGCGGGCTCCACTTTAGCAGCGACGCCGGGAGGCCGGCGTCAGTGGCGCGGTCGCTCGACGCGGTCTGGGCGGGGAGGTGCAGCGGGACAATGGACCAGACTACCGCACCGCCGAGCACGAGTCGCAGTGCCGCCGGGCGCGCCGCGCGCCTCACGGGCCTGCGCCCCGTGACCCGCCCTGGCTCCGCCGCCCTAACGGTAGCGACAGCTCGCCACCGAAGCGCAGCGGCGGCCATTCCCGCGATGAGAACCCCGTGACGTCAAACCGCCCGGCACGGTCGAGGGCGTTGAACGCGTAGAACGACAGCCGGCCGCCACCCAGGAACGACTTGGCGACCTGCACGCTCAGGTACCAGTCGGGAGCGACGCCGGACAGTTGGGTGAAGAGTCCGGTGCGGGGCACGCGAAGGTCGCCGTACTGCGCGTCCCCCCGCTGCGCCGCGGGCACGGGCACGAGCTGCCCTGCGCGGGTGACGTAGCCCGCGAAGGCGAGGGAGTCCGTACCCGCCACGTCGCGCGTGTTCTCCTTCGCGATCTGCTCGATGGTGGCGGTCACGACCAGTCCCCAGGCGGGCTGATGATGGATCAGGCGATAGGTGATGAGCGCGCGCTGGCCTGTGCGCTCGAGGCCGGCCCAGTACGGGCGGCGCGCAATCCGGCCGTCGACCTGGAACGACGAGAAGCCGCTGCCGAAATCGATGTCTCGGCCGATCAGGTCCGTCCGCATCCATGAACCAGCTACCTCGACGCGCGTGTGCAACGCGGGGATCTGCGGAAACGAGGCGGTGACTTCGTAGCCGGAACTCGTGAGGGTGAGGTTGTTCGCGGGCCGATCAATCAGAATCGGTACCGTGTCGCTGAACGACGCGGGCTCGATGATCGTCGGCGGCCGGCCGGTGCCGCGCGTCGAGTCGACGAAATCGAAGTGCTCGCGCAGCAGATACTGCGGCTGCGACCGGAAACCGACGGCGCCGCGGGTCCGATCGGAGAACGCGACCACCGCGATCGTCGCGTCGCGGAACGGCGTGATCTCGACTCCCGCCTCCGCCTGACGAGCGCGCGAGAAGCCGAGGTCCGGGTTGGTGGCATTCCGGATGAAGGTGCTCAATACCGCGAGACGCTCAGCGGGGTCGTTCGTGAACCAGTTCACGTTCACGACGTCGTAGTACTGGGGCGCCGGATAGAGCTGGGCGAGCGACGGGATCTTGGCCACCTGGCCAACACCGGCCCGCAGGCGCAGCCACGACACGGGAGCGACCTCGGCGTTCAGGCGTCCCTGCGGTACCGCGTCTCGCGCTTTCGAGAACCACCAGCGTCCACGGTGAAGCACGTCGAGACGGAGGCCTGCCTGAACGTTGAGCGGGACACCGTGCGGCAGAAGGCGGGAGAGCCGGTCGTCGGCGTAGAGGGCGCTGGTCGGGAGCGGCGGTGTGGCGCTGAAGGCGCGGGGCCGGTCGAAGCCGTTCACGCCGTTGAAGGTCGTCTGTGGCGGGAACTCGACGTCGAAGCGGTAGCCGGCGCCGGCGTTCCATTCGCGGCGTAACTCTCCGCCAAGCCGGAGGCGCTGCGTGCCCAACGGCCACGCGGGGTCGAGGGACGATTCGAAGCGGACGTAGGCGAGGCGCGGGTCGCCGTCGAGGTCGTAACGCGAGACGTAGGGCCCGCCGATGAACTTTCCGACCTGGCGACCTTCAGTGAGGCGATCCGTGAACGGGAGTGCTCCGCGAATACGCGACGACTGGACGAAGGCGCGCTGGCGGCCGAGATCGAACGAGCCGGTGAGGTCGTAGCGTGCGCCGCCGGGCCTCGTGAGGCGGGCCCGTGTGTCCAGTCGCCCGCCGGCATTCCGGCTCCACGACGCCTGGCCGGGGATGACGTCCGGACGCTCGGGATGGTCGTCGGTGACGGCGTGGAGGCTGAGGCGCGTGTCGAGCGTCAGGGAGTCGGGCGCCGTCGCCAGGCCGCGTACCCCGGCGAATCGGTGCGCCAGCTGCGTCGAGAGGCGTGAGGCCTGGTCGCTGGTGACGCCCGGCGACGGCTCAGTGCGCGCCAGGTCCACGGAGAAAGTGAGGGCCTGCCGCGCCCGGAACTCGCGACCCGCGACGAGGCTCCCCTCGGTGGTGTTGCCGTCGTAGTGGAGGGTGAGCTCGGGGGCCACGGCGCCGGCGCGCGTGTCGACGAGAATGACACCCTGGGTGACGTCGCCGTAGCGCGCGGAGGGGATCCCGCGAATGACCTCGACACGTTCGATGGTCGACGCAGGAATCGCCCGCAGGTCCACTCCGCCACCAGCGCTCGACGCAGAGAGAAACTGGAGCTCGCCGCGCGGCCCGGTGGACTGGAGGTTGGCGTTGTTGGAGAGGGGGACGCCGTCCGTGACGATGAGGGTTCCGGCGGAAGCGATGTCGGCGGCGGTGGGCCCGCCGGCGGTTTGCGAGGCGGCGGTGCTGGTGGGGACCGTCCGGAGACCGATCTGCTGGACGCCGTCGAGGCCGGGGGGTCGCGGGGCGACGCCGGGGATGAGCTCGAGGATGTTGAGGAGGCTGGTGGCGGTCTGGTTGGCGATGGCGTCGCGCTCGATGACGCTGGCGGTACCGAGCTCGCCGCGGGCACGTCCGGTGGCGTCGGCGGTGACGATGACGTTCGGGAGCGCCAGTGCGTTGGCGGCGAGCTCGAGGTCAATGGTGATCGTTCCACTGACGGGTACGTCAACCGGCTGCCGCGCGGCCGCGAAGCCGATGCGCCGGACCGACAGGACTTGGGGACCTGATGGAACACCGGTGAGGCGGTAGCGGCCGGTGGAGTCGGAGAGGGTGGCGCGGTCCAGCCCTTCGATCCAGACCAGTGCATCCCGAATCGAGACATGCGTCGCGGCATCTCGAACCGTGCCGCTAACGGCGACGCCAGCGGCGCCGGGGGCGCCGGTGGGGCCTTGGGCGGCGAGGCATCGGGGCGGTGCCGTCCCGGCGCTCGCGGTGAGGAAGAGAAGAGCGACCGTCGTCAGGCGGCGGCGGGGGGCTGGCGGCAGCTCAGGGAACACGGCCAGGCGTGGGCGGGTCCTGGACGGTGAAGTCTCGAGAGCTTGTAAGAGTGCGCTGCAGAACGATGCGGCCCGAAGGGAGCGTCGAGGCGACCTTGCGCACGACTGAGTACGGTTGCTCGACGTCGATCAGCTTGGCGCGTTGGCGGTCGAAGAGCGCGTTCACGTCGCCCGCGCAGAGCGGAAAGCCGAACACGCTCTCTTGTGACGCCACGATAGTTGTTGTAACGACGTCCAGAATCCTTCCTGTGGGGATGCGGCGGTACTCGGGGGCGTTCACCGGCAGGAAGTCGCGCGGCAGGCTGGCGGTGTCAACCGAATCGGCGATAAACACTGTGTTCGAAAGAGACGAGAAGAAAAGGCCGTGACCAAGGACGTCAGCCCACTCCCCAGGTCCTACGTTGATCATGTTTGGGACATCCGGGTTGTCCACGTCGCTCGATCCCACAAATTCGAAGTCGGCGCGCGACAGATCCGGCAGTGTCCTGACGATCGCGCTGTGATCGATGGCGTCCGTCGCCACGACCGCGGTCTTGCCAGGTGCAAGCGGATAGCTGCGGCCCGTGCCGGGAAACTTGTAGAAGAACCGGCTCCAGATGCCGGCCGGGTCCTCTCTCCATTGCGCCATCTGCGCGCATGTCTTGGGCGGAGGGTAGTCGACCACCCAGACGAGGCTCGTTCCCAGCAGCTTGCCATCGAGGTAGACAGTGCTGTCCGAGTTGTTGAAGATCTCGACATAGTGGCCGAACTGATAGTACTCCCCGCTCGGGGCGCGGGTTCGGCAAAGAGCAGTTCACTGATGACCAGCGAACCACGCCGCCCAACGGCAACACTGATCGTTCCGATGACTGACGGTGCGGTCACGGTCACGAACGCACCGCCGCCGAAGCCGGTTACGTCCGTATTGCCTGGCCCTAACTGTGTAACCTCGCTCTCGGTCAGCGTCCGCCCCGCCGAAACCGAGTAGGTCCCGGGAAGGAGGCCCGAGAACGTCACGGCGCCCGTCGAATCCGTGGTCGCGACAACGGGCGGACTGCCGCCTCGCGCAATTGACACCTGCGCGCCTCGGAGTACACCGCCCGGCGATCCGATCGCCGAGGCCAGCGCGGCGTCCGCGGGATCGACGGCCGCGCTGATCGTGAGGGTCGCGCGCAAGGTGCCGGCGGCCGAATCCGTCGTGTCCGTGGGAGAGCGGGCAACCGGATCGACGAAGGACGTGGACTCCGTGCAGAACGTCAGGGCCGCCAAGGAAGCGAGCGGGAGAATCGCACCGGCAACAATGCGCGCGTGTCGGCCGAACAGACCGCGGTCTCGCAGCGACGGTGATGACGTAGCGCGCGCCTCGCCGAACCTCACGGCACCTTGCCCGGTGTCGGGGGATCCTCGGTCGTGAAGTCGCGAGAGCTTGTGAACGTGCGCTGAATGTTGATGCGACCGGCGGAGAGTGACGGGCCGGCTTTGCGTACCAGGGAGTACGGCTGGTCGTCGTCAATCAGCTTGGCCCGCTGCCGGTCGAACCTGATATCCACGTTGCGCGGGCACAGCGGACCGCTGTAAACGTTTTCCTGTGACGGTACCAGCGTCGACGTGAACACATCAAGAATCTTCGCGGCAGGTATCCGCCGGTATTCCGGATCCACAACAGGGAGGTAGTCGCGCGGCAAGGTCGAGACGTCGACGGAGTCCGCCACGAAGACGGTGGCGGATGCCGCCGAAGAACAGGCCATGTCCAAACACAGACGAAGCCCACTCTCCAGGCCCTACGTTGATCATGTTGGGGACATCCGGGTTATCTACATCACTGGGACCGACAAACTCGAAGTCAGCGCGCGAAAGATCGGGAAGTGACCTGACGATAGCGCTGTGATCAATCGCATCGGTGGCGATGACGGCGGTCTTTCCCGCAGCAAGAGGATGGGTGCGGCCTGTTCCTGGAAACGCGTAGAAGAAACGACTCCAGATGCCGGCGGGATCTTCACGCCACTTGACCATCTCGGCGCACGATCGGGGCGACGGATAGTCCGCGACCCAGACCAGGCTGGTGCCGACCAGCTTGCCATCGAGGTAGATCGTCGTATCCGAGTTGTTGAATACCTCAAGGAAGCTCCCGAATGAATAGTACTCCCCACTCGGCGCGCGCGGCTCCGCCATGAGGAGCTCACTGATGACGAGCGATCCCCGGTGACCGGCGACCACCACGATCGTACCGCTCGTAGCCGGTGCGCTGACACTGACAAACGCTCCGCCACCAAACCCCGCTACGTCGGCGTTGCCTGCGCCCAGCAGGACCACCTCGGTGTCAACCAAGGTGCGGCCCGCGGTCACCGAGTAGGTACCGGGCAAGAGGTCCAGAAACGTCACCGCACCCGTGGAATCTGTAGTCGCGCCAAGGGGCGTAGTGCCGCCTCGCGTTATTGACACCTGCGCGCCACGGAGTACTCCGCCCGGCGACCCAATTGCCGTTGCCAGCACGGAGTCCGCGGCATCGACCGCGATGCGTATCGTCAGCGTCGCGCGCAACGTGCTGGCCGTCGTGTCCGTCGTGTCCGTCGGAGAACCCGAAGCCGGATCGATGAACGCCGTGCTCTCCGTGCACGACAACGCGGCCGAAATTGACAGCAATGCGGGTACGATGGTCTGCAGACGGAGCAGAGAACGCGGAGGTCGGTGCATGCTCAGCCTATTGACTCGTACCGACCTCCGCCTCACCAACTCGACAGCGTTCACCAGCAGAGGCAGGCACCTGACAGGTAGCACGTTCCGCCTCCGTTGCCGAGCGCAATGCAGCAGTCGTCACATTCCTTTTGTGTGGCACAGTGCCCGTTCAGGCAGTCGCGCCGGCTCACGTCCCGGGTGCCCGCGAACGCTTCTCTCGCGCCGAACACCATCGCTCCCGCGATCAGGATCACCCAGACCCCGCGCGCCACCGTGGTTATCCGCGTCTTCATCTGAACCTCCCTGTGTTAGATGGTGTGAGACGGGCCTTCCTGCAAGACCTCACCGGTCGCTATGGCAAGTCCGGACCAGGCGAGACGGAATCGCTGACCGTCCTCGGACTGGAGGACAGCGTTGCTCTGTAGAGGGAATCGAGAGTTCCAGCCGAATTGATCACGCCCAAGTGTGCGAAGGAGTACCGGCCGTCGGTGCCCACCACGACCGTGAGTGGAACCGCTCCGGACCGGTACAGCGCGATCGCCCTGCGATCGTCGAGTTGCACGACCGAATATCGGATCCCGTTCTCTCGCACGTACCGTTTCTCTCGCACGTACCGTTTCACCGCGTCGATGGAATCCATGGCCACGCCGTAGACAAGCACACCGGCGGCTGCCTTACTCTGCAGGCTGTCGGCCACCGCTTTCCACGTGGGAAGGATTTGCTTGCAGAAGCCGCAGGTCGTCGTGAAGAAGAAAAGGACCTCCGGCGCTCGCTGGCCGTCGCCCGCGATCAAGACTGAGTCGCCTGCCAGCGTCACACGACGCAGGGCCGGTACGGGCAGCCGCGCGCGAGGATAGTTGGCGCGGACAAGCAGCCTATTGTTCTGGAGGCGCAACTCGCGGTTCTGCCACCCGAGCACGACAACCAGTGCGACGAGCAGGATTGAGCCAACCGCGACAATCCGACGCGCCAAGTACCCAACAAAAACGGCAACACCACCCACGGCGACCTCCCCAGTCGAAACGGATCTGAGAATGTGCCGCTGGGCAGCGTCGCCGAGCGTATGACGCAACCTTAGGGGGGGGGGGCAGAAAAAGTCAAGAGTGAGATGCGAGGGCCGCGTCGCCGTCGGGCGCCACGCTCGCCTCCTCGGCCCTCTTAGCGGCGCGGCCGCCGCGATCCGGACAGGATCCCGAGTACCTCACCCGGCGCGTGGGCACGCACCGATGCGCCCCGGAAGTCCTTGCGATCGCGCGTCACCAGGTAGTCCGCGCCGATCTTGAGACAGGCCGCCACCTGCACCGCGTCCTCGTAGTCCCGCATCTCCAGCGACAGCGCGCGCTGGAAGTCGGGCCCGTCGAGCGGCACCACCGACAACACCCGCAACAGGTCGCTCACCGCCGCGTTCGCCTGCGCCCGACCGGCATTCTCTTCCACGATGTAGTGCACCGTGGTGACCGCGTGGCCGGCGGCGAAACCACGGGCCGCACCCCGCGCGACCGCGTCGAGCAGGCGCGCCGCATCCACCGCCCACGGGGCGCGCCGCAGCGCGACGTCGAGGATGACGTTGGTGTCCACCAGGACCGTGGGGACGCGCGCCATGACCAGTACCTAACGCTTGCCGTACTTCCGCATCAGATGCGCGCGATGCGCCTCACGATCCGCCGTGCCTCCGGCCGCCACGCCGTAGAGACGCCGCACCGGCGGAGACAGTCCCTCCACGGCCTCGTCCGCCTCCGCCGGACACAGCGAATAGAGAAAATCGGTGACCAGCTGCGACAGGCTGGTGCCGTGGCGCTCGCTGAACCGCTCGCCGCGGGCGAGCGCCTCCGGATCCAGCGTCAGGTTCGTCCGCCGCTTGACCGGCTTCCGCTCGGGCGCCCGCACGGTCTCGGCGCCGACGCGCGGCTTTCGGGGCTTCCCCATGGCATCTCCAGTATGCGCATACTATATCTGTGAATATGCGCATACCTACAGTCCATCGTCAAGACGCCGTCCCGACGGTGAGAGCCGACGCACCCTGTCCCGGCGCCGACCCGAACGGCCCACGCGAGTTGACCGCGCGCGCGCCGCCGCGTTCAATTCCGCTACCACCTTCGCCCCCCCCGCCGCACTCGTGACCCTCCCGCCAGCCCAGCGCGCCGCCGAACTCCGCGAACAGCTCGAGCGCGCGTCGTACGAGTACTACGTCCTGGACCGGCCCTCGCTGGCGGACCGCGACTACGACCGCCTCTTCCGCGAGCTCCAGGAGATCGAGGCCGCCCATCCGGAGCTGCGCACGCCGGACTCGCCCACGATGCGCGTGGGCACCGCGCCCCAGTCGGCGCTCCCGAAACACACGCACCTGGTGCCGATGCTCTCGCTCGGCAACGCCTTCGACGACCAGGAGCTCCAGGAGTGGGAGGAGAAGCTCCGGCGCGCCGGCGGCGACGACGTGCTCACCCGCGGCGGCGGCTACTCGGCCGAGCTCAAGATCGACGGCGCGGCGGTGAGCCTCACCTACCGCGACGGCGTGCTGGCCATCGGCGCCACCCGCGGCAGCGGCACGATCGGCGAGGACGTCACGCCTAACCTGCGGACGCTCCGGGACATTCCCCTCCGCCTCCACGGCACGGGCCACCCGCCACTGATCGAGATCCGCGGCGAGGTCTACTACCCCTTCGACCGCTTCGAGCGGATGAACGAGGAGCGCGCCCGCGCCGGCGAGCCGCTGTTCGCCAACCCCCGCAACGCCGCCGCCGGCGCGCTGCGCCAGCTCGACTCGGCGATCACCGCCCAGCGTCCGCTCCACTTCTACGGCTACTCGGCGGTGACGCCGGAGGGAGACGTCGCCACCCTGCCCTTCCGGACCCAGTGGGACCTGCTCGAGACGCTGAAGAGCTGGGGGATCCCGGTGGCGCCGCACCACGCGCGGTGCGCGACGCTGGCCGAGGTCCACGCCTGGGCGCACGACGTCGAGAATCGGGTGCGCGGGCAGCTCAACTTCGCGATTGACGGCGGCGTGGTGAAGGTGAATTCGCTGGCGATGCAGGACGAGCTGGGGGTGATCGGGGGGCGCGAGCCGCGGTGGGCGATGGCGCGCAAGTTCGCCCCCGACATCGCCGAGACGAAGCTCCTCGACATTCGCGTGAACGTCGGCCGGACGGGGACGCTCAACCCCTACGCGGTGCTCGAGCCGGTGGAGATCGGCGGGACGACGGTGAAGCTGGCGACGCTGCATAACGAGGAGCTGATCCGCGCCAAGGACCTCCGGATCGGCGACACGGTGCAGGTGAAGCGCGCCGGCGAGGTGATCCCGCAGATCATCGCCCCCGTTCCCGACAAGCGGACCGGGGCCGAGGTACCGTGGTCGATGCCCGACAAGTGTCCCGTGTGCGGAACCCCGGTGGTGCGCGACGCGGAAGAGGTCGCGGTGATCTGCCCCAACGTGGCCTGCCCCGGGCGGCGCCTGGAGGCGCTGGTCCACTTCGCCTCACGAGGGGCGATGGACATCCGCGGCCTGTCGTACGCCCGCATCCAGCAGGTGGTCGACGCGGACCTGGTGAGCGACGCGGGCGACATCTATTCGCTGACGGCCGACCAGCTCACCCCGCTCGAACGCCTCGCCGAGAAGAGCGCCGAGCAGCTGATCGCGGCCATTGGAGAGTCGAAGTCGCGGCCCCTGTCGCGGCTCCTGAACGCGCTCGGCATCCACCACGTCGGGACGACGGCCGCCGAGTTGCTGGCGCGGCACTTCGGGACCCTCGATGCACTGCAGCACGCCACGGCCGAGCAGGTCCTCGAAGTCCGGGGGATCGGCGAGACGATCGCCTCGGCGGTGGTGGCGTGGTTCCAGGACCCCGCGGCCAGGAAGCTCCTGGGCAAGCTGCGGGCGGCCGGCGTCAATACGACGGAGCCCCGGGCAGCCGAGGCGGACGGTGCCCTGAAGGGGCAGACATTCGTCATTACCGGGACGATCCCGAGTGTCTCCCGCCAGCACCTCACCGGGTGGCTCGAAGGGGCCGGCGGACGGGTGACGAGCTCCGTGTCGAAGGCGACGAGCCTGGTGCTGGCCGGTGACGACGCGGGGGGGAAGCTGGAGAAAGCGAAGCAACTTGGCGTCCGGGTGATCGAGCTGACGGGCGCGACGCTCGCCGGCCGAACGATCGACAGGGAAATGCTCTTGCAAATGATTCAGGAAACGCCCTAGTTACCTGCCATGCCGCATTCCATCGATCTCGCGAGTCACCACATGCTGGCGCTGTCGCGCGCCTCGCTGGCCGCGCTGCGCGCCGCTCTCATCCGTGACGCCGGTCCTGCCGCGGCCGGGTTCCTGCAGGAAGCGGGATACGCCGGCGGCGAGACGGTGTTCGCTTCGTTTCGCGCCTGGCTCCAGGGGCAGGGCGTGGGCGAGCCCGACAACCTGAGCGTCGAGGACTTCGAGGAGCGCGCGACGGCGTACTTCAAGGACGCCGGCTGGGGATCGCTCAGGATCGGGTCGCTCAACGACGCGGTTGCCACGCTCGACAGCGACGACTGGGGCGAATCCGATCCGGCCAGCGCTCTCGAGGGACCCGGCTGCCACCTGTCGACCGGGATGTTCGCCGACTTCTTCGGCCGCGTCGCCGACCACGAGCTGGCGGTGCTGGAGGTGGAGTGCCGGTCGATGGGTCACCATCGGTGCCGCTTCCTGATCGGCAACGCCGAGATGATGGAGCATGTGTACGACGCGATGGGACAGGGAGTGAGTTACGAGGCCGCGCTGGCAGCAGTGGAGTAGGGAGGAAGGGAGGGAGGGAGGGAGGAAAGGAGCGTGGGAGATAAGCGAAGGGAGGGCGCGCCGCGGGCCATTGCGCGGGAAAGAAAAGGGGGAGCGGCGGACGGTCCGCCGCTCCCCCTATGAAATTCGCCCCTTCGCCCTCCCTCCCGTCCGTCCTCCCTCCGCCGTTCTCCCTCCCTCCTCCCACCCTCCCTCCCTTCCTCCCTACCCTCCCTCCCCTAACGCTTCCGCGTACAGTGGATTGATCACCAACTCCCCGTTCACCAGCACTTCGCGGTCCCAGGGGAGGATGATCGTGCTCTCGGTGGCCAGGCCGTAGAAGTCCGGCTCGTACTCGCCGGTGCGGAAGCTGACGGCGGTGCGGATGTCGAGCGAGCCGGCGTTCACGATCGCGCCGATCGCGAGGCGCATGGTGTGGCCGGAGTCGCAGGTTTCGTCGACGATCAGCACGCGCTTGCCGCGCACCTCGCTCGGCGCGGCGCCGAGGACCGCCGGTGTCTCGCGCACCTTCTCGGCGTGGTAGCGGCGGCTGACGATGATCGAGTGGAATTCCCGGTCGAGAATCGCCGCGATCACCGCCCCCGGAATGACCCCCGCCTTGGCGATCCCGACGACGATCTCGGGGTCGTACTCGCGCGCCACGCGCAGCGCCAGCGCGCGCGACAGCTCACCGAAGAGCGGCCACTCGACCTCGAAGATTCCTTTGGACTGGTCGACGGTGGTGCGACGGGGCATTGGGCGGATGCGGAATGCGGAATGCGGAATGCGGAATGCGGAATGCGGAATGCGGAATGCGGAATGCGGAATGCGGAATGCGGAATGCGGAATGCGGAATGCGGACTGCGGAATGCGGACTGCGGACTGCGCAAAGCGG
>JBGPGH010000041.1:0-16547 GCA_041483735.1 Gemmatimonadaceae bacterium
GCGTGACAGCCGGGCCCGCTCTCCCCCGGCCCTTGCGCGGCGCCTGCCGCGGCCCATAGTCCATTCTGTTACAGCGCCCCCGACGCGTGCGTCCTTAACCGTAAGGGGAGACGCGATATGAACGACTCGATCGAGATGCGGTGGGAGCAGGCGAACGAGGCCGGCCGCCGGCATTTCAGCGCCGGGGATCTGGCGCGTGCCGAGGAGCAATTCCGCATCGCGATCCAGGAAGCCGAGCGCATCGGGGGCGACAGCGTTCAGCTCGCGTCCAGCTTGGGCAATCTGGGTCAGCTCAAGTACACGCAGCGCGACTTCCAGGCCGCGGAGACGCTCTTTTCGCGCTCGCTGTCCATTCGCGAGCGCGCCCTGGGCCCCGAGCACAACAGCGTCGTCCACAGCGTCAACAACCTGGCGGCGATGTACGTCGCCAGCGGCGACTTGGAAAAGGCCGAGCCGCTCTTTCTGCGGGCGATGGGGATCACCGAAAAGCGACTGAAGGCCACCCAGGGCGACCTGGCGGTGAACCTCAACAACCTCGCGCGCCTCTACTTCAAGCGGAACGACTACGCCAGCGCCGAGCCGCTCCTCGAGCGCCTGCTGACGATCAAGCTCCCGCTGGGCCGGAACAACCCCGAAGTCGCCAACGTACTCACCAGCCTCGCCAAGCTGCGCCACGCGCTGGGGCGATACGACGAGGCCGAACGCCTCTGGCGCCGCGTACTGAGCATCCGCGAGGAGTCGCACTCGTTCGACGACCCCGCGGTCGCGACCATCCTGGAGAGCTACGCCGACACCTGCGCCATGCAGTCGCGCCTGGACAAGGCGGTCTCACTGCGGCAGCGCGCCCTGTCCATCCGCGAGAAGACGCTCGGCGCCGACCACCCGTCCCTGCAGGGCGCGATGGCGCGGATCGAGCAACTGAACCAGATGCTCGCGGCCGCGCAGCAGGAGGGCACGGCCGAAGCCGCGGAAGCGGAGCAGGCGCCGGAGCCGGAGTATGCCGCGTCCCAGGACTCGGCCGCGGCCTCCAGCGATGACATGCCGCCGATCGAACTCGCCGCGGCGGCGCCGCCGGTCAGCACCACGCCGGTGGACATCATGCCGGTGCCGTCGATCGTCCAGGAGATGGTCGCCGACGCCGAGCGTCGCTCGGGCCCCATGCAGATCCCGATGGAGGCCGAGGCGGCCGTGCCGTCGGCGCCGCCGCGCTGGCCGGCAGAGTTCGAGATGCCGGGCGCGGACGATGATCTCGCCGGACTCCCGGGCACGCCCGTCGAGCCGATCGCGCCGCGCCGGTCGCTGGCCATGGCGCAGCTCCCGGCGCTCGAGGTCCGTGGGGACACGCCCGGGGGCCAGACCGCGGTCACGCCCGCGATCCAGGCCAGGCCGGGCGCGACCTCGTCAGGCATCGCGGCCGCCTCCCGTCCCGGCGGCCTGTTCGCGCCGGTCACCCCGTCGCCGCCGGGCGTGCCGCCGAGCCCGCAATTCGAGCAGCAGCACCGCACGCAGTGGATCGACGGCGCGGCCGCCAAGCGCGCCGCGCCGCCCATCGAGATCGGGGTGATCGCGCCCACGCCCACCCCGCCCCCGGCGGCGCAGCCGCCATCGCCGCGGCGCACGGTGGCCGAGTCGCGCCCGCTCCGCAAGCCGAACCTGGACCGGGTGACCCGCCGCCGCAGCAACACGGGACGATGGGTGATCTTCCTGATTGTCCTGCTCGCGGTCGCGGCCGGTGCCTGGGTCCTGCTGCGGGGACGGACCGGCGGCCTGCTCGGCGGCGGCGCGACCGCCGACTCGTCGGCGGTCCCGCCCGACGCCGCGCGCCAGGTGCAGACCGCCCCGGTGACGCCGGCGCCGCCGGTCACCGCGGCGCCGGCTCCGGCCCCGGTACCAGCCGGCGCCACGTCGACGCGGGCCGCCGGACCGGTCACGACTCCGGCCGGCGGTCCGGCGCGCGCCTCACGAGACGCGGGCCGGCCGGCCGCGGATACCGCCGCGCAGCGCGTGGACAACGCCCTCAAGCCGCCGACCGCCGTCCCCAGCGTGGACCTGGGCAAGGTGGATTCGCTGGTCGCGCAGAAGGGGCGCAAGGTGGACTCGTCCACCAGGATCATCAAGCCGCCGCTCCAGCCCTGACCGGCGGGAAGCCGGCGGCGCCCACGCGCTCGTCAGGCTTCGGTGGCGCGGCCTCCGGTCAGCTCGCCCAGGTCGTACTTTCCGCTCGCCAGGCGCGGCATCGCATCGCGCACTTCGATCCGCGCCGGCTGCATGTGGCGCGGCAGCTCGGTCCGCGCGAACAGCGTCAGCCGCTCGGCTGACCCACCGTCCTTGAGCACCACGTAGGCGACGATCCGCTCGCCGCGCTGCGCATCGGGCTCGGCGGTCACCACCGCCTCGGCGACCTCCCGCGACGCGAACAGGACGTCGACGATCTCGTCCGGGCCCACGCGGAAGCCCAGCGTCTTGATCATCCGGTCGCGCCGCCCCACGAAGTACAGCAGCCCGCTCTCGTCCCGCCGCACCAGGTCGCCGGAGAAAACGACCCGGACAGGATCCGCCGGCCGGCGCGGATCGGGGCGGAACACCCTGGCCGTCGCCTCGGGGTCGTTCCAGTAGCCGGCCGCCACCGTCGGGCCCCGGTGCACCAGCTCGCCCGTCTCGCCGGTGTCGCACAGGGTCCCATCGTCGCGGACCACCAGGATTTCGGTGTCCGGCATCGCCCGCCCCATCGACTCGGGATGCGCATCCACCTCGTCAGGCGGGAGGAAGGTGCTGCGCAGCGTCTCGGTCATCCCGTACTGCAGAAAGAGCCGGACGTGCGGCTGCGCGCTCCGCACCTGCCGCACGGCGTCGCTGGGCAGGTGCCCGCCGGCGTTCTGCGCGACGCGCAGCGACGCCACCGGCTCGCGGACGAACGCCGGGACGCCCAGCAGCTGGAGCCACAGTGGTGGTACCGCCGCCAGCACCGTCACCTGGTGAGCGCGCATCGCCGACACGATCTGCGCCGGCACCGGCGACTTCTCCACCACCAGCGCCGCGCCGGTGACCACCGCGCAGAGCAGCTGGTTGAGTCCGTACACCGAACTCAGCGGGAGCAGGCTGGCGATCCGGTCCGACTCCCGCAGCTCCAGGTACCGCGAGACGATCGCGATCCCGGCCCGCAGCGCGCCGTGGGTGAAGACGACCCCCTTGGGCAGGCCCGTGGAGCCCGACGTGTAGATGATCTGCGCCGGATCGCTCTCCAGCCGGGCGGCCGGGACCAACGGCTCCGGGCCCGCTTCGATGGACTCGGCGCGCACCACGGCGGCGGTGGTCTCGAGCGGCCGGGGTTGCCGGTCGAGCAACTCGCCGGATGTGATCAGGACGCGCACGCCGGCGTGCTGGAGCACGTACTCCACCTGCCGGGGACGCAGCCGGTCGTTGACGATCGTGACGATCGCGCCGGTGGACGCGGCGCCGAAGTACGCCGCCACGGCATCCACGCCCCGCTCGAGGAAGATCGCCACCCGGTCGCCGGGCGCTACACCGTGGGCGCCCAGCACCCGGGCCACGCCGGCCGACTGCCGCGCCAGGGTGGCGAAGTCGACGGCCCGGTCGCGGTCGATGACCGCCGGTCGCGCCGCGCTCTGGGCAACGGCGCGGGCCAGTATGTCGGCGATACTCCCACGCACGGGTGAGGGCGGCTCCGCTTCTGTCATGTGGGTCGAGGCAACATATTACGGCGTCGCCGCCGCCGTCCATGTCCGCGCCGGCTCGCGCGCCCCTCCCCACACACCGCCCATGACGCCCGACGCTGCCACGATTCGATCGGACGCTGCCGCGATCCTGACGCTCGATGCCGAAGCCGAGACCACGCGGATCGCCACCGCGCTCCGGTCGCAACTCGCCGACGTCCTCAAGCGGCGCGGACTGGTGGTGGGGATGAGCGGCGGACTGGACAGTTCGGTGTGCGCCGGCCTGGCAGTCAAGGCGGTGGGCCCGCGCCGGGTGTTCGGCCTGTTCATGCCGGAGCGCGATTCGGATCCGCAGAGCCTGACGCTGGCGCGGGAGTATGCCGACAAGCTGGGGATCGACTACGCGGTGGAGGACATCGCGCCCACGCTCGAGGCGCTGGGGTGCTATCGGCGCCGGAACGACGCGATCCGCCGGGTGGTCCCCGAGTTCCGCGACGACTGGGGGTGCAAGATCGTGCTGCCGGGGAACCGCCTGGACAGCGACCGGCTGAACGTCTACCACCTGGTGTACGCGCCGCCCGGCGCGCCCACGCGCGATGTCCGCCTCTCGGCGGAAGCGTACCGCGAGATCGTGGCGGCCACGAACTTCAAGCAGCGCGTGCGGAAGATGCTGGAGTACTTCCACGCCGACCGGCTCCACTACGCCGTCATCGGCACGCCCAACCGGCTGGAATACGACCAGGGGTTCTTCGTGAAGGGCGGGGACGGGCTGGCCGATCTGAAACCGATCGCGCACCTGTACAAGACGCAGGTCTACCAGCTGGCCGGACACCTCGGCGTGCCCCTGGGCGTGACGTCGCGTCCCCCGACGACCGACACGTATTCCCTGCCGCAGAGCCAGGAGGAATTCTACTTCTCGCTGCCGGCCCTGACGATGGACCTCGTGCTCCACGCGCTGAACGCCGGGCGCAGCGTGGCCGAGGCGGCCGGCGCGCTGGGCCTGTCGCCCGGACAGGTGGAGCGTGCCTACCGGGAGATCGCGCAAAAACGCTCCACTACCCGGTACCTTCACGAGCGGCCGCTGCTGGTGGAGCCGGTGAGCGAAATCGGGCACGCCGCCGCCGGACGGACCGCCTAGTGTGCGGCCTGGCGGGCATCGCGCGGCACGAGCCGCGCGGCGTGCCTGACGAGGTCCTGCGCCGGATGGCGGCCGCGCTCCGCCACCGCGGCCCCGACGGCTACGGCATCTACGCCGGCCGGCGCGTGGGGCTCGCCCACACCCGCCTCAGCATCATCGACCTCGTCAGTGGCGCCCAGCCGCTGACGAACGAGGACGGCCGCATCGTCATCGTCTACAACGGCGAGGTCTACAACTACATCGAGTTGCGCCGCGAGCTCGAGCCGCTGGGCCACCGCTTCCGGACGCAGAGCGACACCGAGGTGCTCGTCCACGCCTACGAGCAGTGGGGCGAGCGGATGCTGGAGCGGCTGAACGGCCAGTTCGCCCTGGCGATCTACGACCGGCGCGACGAGTCGCTCTTCCTGGCCCGTGACCGGTTCGGGGTACGCCCGCTCTTCTACGCGCTGCACGGCGGCGACCTGCTGTTCGGCTCCGAGGTGAAGGCGATCCTGGCCGCCGGCGAGATCGCCGCGGCGCCCGACCCGGCCGGCTTGGACGAGGTCTTCACCTTCTGGGCGGCGCGCGCACCCCGGACTCCGTTCCGCGGCGTGCACCAGCTGGAGCCCGGCGCCTGCGCCCGCTGGCGCGATGGGCGCCTGACCACCGCGCGGTGGTACGCGCTCCACTACGAGAGCGTGGCCGCCGAGCCCGCCGACGCCCTGGCCACGCTCGACACGCTCATGCGCGACAGCGTGCGGCTGCGGATGCGCGCCGACGTGCCGGTGGGCGGCTACCTGAGCGGCGGACTGGACTCGAGCATCACCTGCGCCCTGGCCGCGGCCGCCTCGCCGCACGACCTGCGCACTTTCTCGGTGAGTTTCGACGACCCGGCCCTCGACGAGAGCGACTTCCAGCGCGAGGTGGCGGCCGGCGTGAAGAGCCGGCACGCGGTCCAGCAGATCGGCCGGCGTGAGATCGCCGCCGTCTTCCCCGAGGTGGTGCGCCACGCCGAGACGCCGCTGGTCCGCACCGCGCCGGCGCCGATGTTCCTCCTTTCCCGCCTCACGCGAGACCAGGGGATCAAGGTCGTGCTCACCGGCGAGGGCTCCGACGAGCTCTTCCTGGGCTACGATATCTTCAAGGAGACCGCGGTCCGGCTCTTCTGCCTGCGCCAGCCGGCCTCCACGGCCCGCCCGAAGCTGCTCGACCGCCTCTATCCCTACCTCGCGCAGGGAACCGGTGGTGCCGCGCGCGGCGGCGAGTTCTGGCGGAAGTTCTTCCTCGCCGCCGCCGCGCCTGGCGACCCGCTCTTCTCGCACCTGCCGCGCTTCGCGCTCACCTCGCGCATCCGCGAGTTCTACTCCGACGACGTGAAGCGTGAGGCGGGGCGGCGCGATGTCGTCGACGAGCTGCGGCAGTCGGTGCCCTCCGGTTTCATGGGCTGGCGTCCCGAGCACCGCGCCGCCTGGCTCGAGATGGACACGCTGCTCGCCTCCTACCTGCTCAGCTCGCAGGGCGACCGCATGGGACTGGCGCACGGCATCGAGGGGCGCTTCCCCTTCCTCGACCACCGGCTCTACGAGTTCACCAGCCGCCTGCCGGTGGGGAGCAAGCTGCGCGGAATGCACGAGAAGGTGATCCTCCGCCGCTGGGCGCGCGGCATCGTGCCGCCGCGCGTCCTGGCGCGCCACAAGCAGCCCTACCGCGCCCCCGACATCCCGGCGTTCATGGACGCGGGGCGCCCCGGGTATGTCGACGAGATGCTCGGCGAGCCCGCCCTGCGCGCCAGCGGCCTGTTCGATCCCGCGGCCGTGGGCGGGCTGCTGCGCCGCTGCCGAGACGGCCGCGCCACCGGCTTCGCCGAAAACCAGGCGTTCGTGGCGATCCTGTCGACGCAGCTCTGGCACGACGCGTTCATCCGGGACTTCACGCCCCCCGCCCCACTCCCCGCCGATCGCGCCGACGTCCGGCTCGACGACTCGGCGGCGGCTCCGCCGTCCCTGGAACCACTCCTGCACTGACCCGACCCATGACCGTCGATTCCGTTCTGCAGCGCACCCGCGCCTACATCACCGAGAACTTCCTGTACATGCGAAAGGACGTCCAGCTCGGCGACGCCGACTCGCTGCTGGAGCGCGGCGTGATCGACTCGATGGGGGTCATGGAGCTGGTGCAGTTCCTCGAGAAGGAGTTCGGCATCCACGTGAAGGATGACGACATCACCGAGGAGAACCTGGGGACGCTGGCGGCGATCGCGAAGTATGTGGCGGGGAAAGGGTGAAGCTACTGAGTACGAAGTACTGAGTATCGGGCAGTGAGGCAGGCGGGATGTGCCCGCCCTGGCCAGCCCGGGAGCACCGATCCTTCCCGCCACGGTGAGCGATACTCGGTACTCCGTACTCAGTACTCAGTTGGCCTATCTCCCATGCCTGAACATCAGCTCCAGCAGCTCGTCATACATCGCCTCGGCGTCCTCCGGGCCCTTCCGGATCGCCTCGGCGGCACAGTGGCGGAGATGGTTGCGCATGAGCTCGCGCCCCACGCCGCGCAGCGCCTCGTGGACTGACGCCAGCTGCACCATGATGTCGGCGCAGTAGCGGTCGTCCTCCACCATCTTCTGCAGTCCCCGCACCTGCCCCTCGATCCGGCGCAGCCGCTTGCGGTTGCGCTCCTTGATCGCGGGATCCACCGCCACCGCCTTGCGCGCCTCCTCTCCCTCTCCATCGTGAGGCACGTCGCACCCACAGGCGGCGGGGGCCGCCGCGGCCGGCATCATCGTCCTCGGGACGGGCATCGTCGGCTCCCGGTTCAGGCGGCGCGGAAGGTGCGCAGCCGCAGACTGTTGGACACCACGCTCACCGAGCTCATCGCCATCGCCGCGCTCGCCAGGATCGGGCTGAGCAGGATGCCGAACACCGGGTACAGCACGCCGGCCGCCACCGGGATGCCGATGACGTTGTAGAGGAACGCCCAGAACAGGTTCTGCCGCATCGTCCGCATCGTCCGCCGCGACAGCGCCACCGCCTGGGCCACGCCGCGCAGGTCGCCCCGCATCAGCGTGACGTCCGCAGCCTCGCGGGCAATGTCGGTCCCCCCCGTTCCCTGCTCCCCGAGTCCGCGTCCACTCCCCATGGCCATCCCGACATCGGCCTGCGCCAGCGCCGGCGCATCGTTGATCCCGTCGCCGACCATCCCCACCACTTGCCCGCCGGCCTGCAGCCGCTTCACTTCGGCCACTTTCCCGTCAGGCAGCACCCCCGCCACCACCCGGGAGATTCCCGCCTCCCGCGCGATCGCCTGGGCCGTTTGTTCGTGATCGCCGGTGAGCAGCACCACCTCCAGCCCCAGCCCGCGCAGGCGCGCGACCGCCTCACGAGAGGTCGGCCGGATCGGGTCGGCCACCGCCAGGACGCCCGCCAGGGCGCCGTCGATCGCGACGTAGACCGGCGTCCGGCCGGCGGCCGCGATCGCGTCGGCCGCGTCGCGCAGCGGCCCGACGTCGACGGCGTACGCCGCCATCAGCGCCCCGTTCCCCAGCGACACCGCCCGCCCGCTCACCGTGCCGAACGCACCCTGCCCGGTCACCGACTGGAACTGGTCGGCGCGACCCACCGCCAGTCCGCGCGCCGCGGCGGCGTTCACGATCGCCTCGGCCAGCGGATGCTCCGACGAGCGCTCCAGCCCCGCCGCCAGTGCCAGCACCCGGGCCTCCGTCGACTCCCCGCCCGACGACAGCAGCGACGCAGGCATGGTGTTCCCGCCCCCGCTCCCCGTTTCCCACGTCCGGGTATGGATGTCGGTGACCGTCGGCCGCCCCTCGGTGACCGTACCGGTCTTGTCGAGGACGATGACGTTCAGCGCGCCGGCCCGCTCCAGCGCCTCGCCACCCTTGATCAGCAGCCCCAGCTCGGCGCCCTTGCCGGTCGCCACCATCACCGCGGTAGGGACGGCGAGCCCCATCGCGCACGGACAGGCGATGATCAGCACCGCCACCGCCGCCGCGACCGCCCGCGCCGCCGGCGCGCCCCCAGCCGGCGCCGCGAGGTACCAGGCCACGAAGGTCACCACCGAGAGCGACAGCACCACCGGGACGAACACCGCGCTGATCCGGTCGGCCAGCCGCTGAATCGGGGCGCGCGAGCCCTGCGCCTCACGCATCATCTGGACGATGCGGGCCAGCATGCTGTCGGCGCCCAGCGTGGTCGCGCGGAGACGGAAGCTCCCGGTCCGGTTG
This sequence comes from Gemmatimonadaceae bacterium, assembly GCA_041483735.1. Lineage (GTDB taxonomy): Bacteria > Gemmatimonadota > Gemmatimonadetes > Gemmatimonadales > Gemmatimonadaceae > JBGPGH01. The sequence goes on from JBGPGH010000041.1 coordinate 9,029, forward strand.
ATCGTCCCGCCGATCACCCGGTCGCCGGCCACCTTCGCCACCGGCATCGACTCACCGGTCACCATCGATTCGTCCACCGCGCTCGAGCCGGCTACCACGTCGCCATCCACCGGCACCCGCTCGCCGGGCCGCACCGCCACCACGTCGCCGGCGTGGATCTGCTCCACCGGCACCTCGACCTCGGCGTCGCCGCGCACGACCCGTGCCGTGGCGGGCTGCAGCGAGACCAGCCGCCGCAGCGCCTCGGACGTCCGGCGCCGGGCCCGCGCCTCCAGGAAGTTGCCGAGCAGGATCAGGGCGATGATCGCCAGCACCGCTTCGTAGTAGACGTCCGCCGCCACTCCGCGGCTGGTGAAGAGTCCCGGCGCCACCGTCGCCACCACCGAGTACGCCCAGGCCGCACCAGTGCCGACCGCGATCAGCGTGTTCATGTCGGCGGAATGGTGCCGGAACGCCGTCCAGGCGCGCGAATAGAAGTGCCGGCCGGCCCACGCCATCATGACGGTGGTGAGCAGGAGCAGACCGTAGCTGAGTGCGGTGGCGGGCACCGCGTACAGCCAGGGCAGCACGGCCCGGAGCGGCGGAGTGATCGCGCCCGTCACCCACCCCATCAGTGGATCCGCCGTCGCCATCGCGCCGCCGGCCGCGTGTCCCATGGCCACCATGAGCGGCGCCGACGCGACCATCGCGACCGCCGCGGCCGCGAGGCTTGCGCCGGTCTTCCACCGCAACTCGCGCAGCTCGCCGGCCAGCGCCTGATCCTGTGCCTCCTGCTCCTCGAACGCCGTGCGGCCCGGCACCGGCAGCTCGGCGCCGTAGCCGGTGGCGCGGATCGCTTCCACGAGCGTCGCCGGCGCGGACCGCGACGGGTCGTAGGCGACGGTGGCGGTGCTGGTCATGAGGTTGACCGACGCGTCCAACACACCGGGCGCCGTCTGGAGCGCGCGCTGCACCGTGCCCTGACACCCCGCGCAGGTCATCCCGCTGACGGGAATTCGTACCGTCGTCATCGCCGCCTCACTCCACGACCAGCGTGCCACGCAGCATCCCCATGCCGCAGGTGAACTCGAACCGCCCCGCATCGGGCGGCGTGAACTCCACCGCCGTCCGGGAAAACGCGGGGAGGAACTTCCGGATGCCGAAGGCCGGGAGCACGATCTCCTCGGAGCACCCCGACGTCTCCTTGCGGTCGAAGATCAGCCGCACCGGCTCGCCCCGGCGCACGCGCACCGTGGGAGGGGAGTAGCCGCCCTGGACCTCGATCGCGATTTCCTGGACGCCGTTGCGCGAGGCGGCCGCGGTCGCGACGACCCGTCGGCCGGCGACGAAGAAGTACCAGTTGATCCAGGCGACCGCGGCCAGGCCAGCGAGGAGGACGAGCGATTTATCGGGAGACATGGGGTCAGGGTCAGGGTCAGGGTCAGGGTCAGGCTCAGGGTCAGGGTCAGAAACGGCCGGAGGGATTCGGTGCGGGGAGGTTGGCTGCGTGAGGCGGGCTGGCTTCTACGGCGGGGGGACGGATGCATCGGAAGGGACGGATGCTTCGGATCCTCTTGGTGCCAGGGCCGCTCCGGGGCGGGGCGATCTCGCCTTCCCTTTCTTTCCCCCCACCCCACTCCGGGGCCCGCGCCGGATCGTTTGTCCTCCCACCTCCCCACCTCTCTTCCGACCTCCGACCTCCGACCTCCGATCTCCGACCTCCGACCTCCGACCTCCGACCTCCGACCTCCGACCTCCAGCCTTATGGTAGTATACCCCTCCCCCCTATGTCAACCTTCTTTCCCCTGACACGGGTGTGCGGCCCGTCCTGACACCCTGGTGCGCGCGGCGTACCCCCTTTCACCGGTTCCTCGAATCCTGGCGCGGGGTACGGGGTATCCCCCACACGCTCCGCGCGGCCGCGTCGCCGGTCGGCCCTGGAGCGGCATCGCACGTCACCCCCCGTCCGGAGCATTCGCCGTGTCAACTCGTCAGGCAGTCCGCCCGGCCACGATCCTGCTCGCCACGGTCGCGGGCGGGGTGGCGGCCTGCTCCTACTTCCCGAGTCACGAGGAAGTCTTCCAGCCCATTCCGATCACCATCGGATCCGCCCGCCTGGTGGCCGGCGACACGGTCTACACGGTCACCGGTCGCGGGTATCGCGTCACCACCCCTCGGCGCGAGATGCTCCCCGACGCCGTCGAGGCGCTGGACCAGGCCCGCCGCGGATGGCGGCGGTACTTCGCGGACGACCCGCCCACGGTGGCGGTGCACCTGCGCTGGGCGGTCCGGCAGGACGCGGCTGGCCGCGGGAAGGGTGACGAAAAGAAGGGCGACGACAAGTCGAAGAGCCCGGACACGACTCATGCCGCTCCCCCCCCGCCTCCGCCGCGGGACACCGCCGATGGACCGCTCCGGGTCGTGAACCTCTTCGTGCTGGCGCGCGCGGACCGGCGCGGCCAGTCGCTGGCGCTCACCGGCCCAGTGGTCTCCTCGCGCATGGCGCGCGCCTGGCTGGCCGCGCTCTACGACCTCCAGACGCCCGCTCCCGACACCACCGCCCGCACCGCGCCCGCCGGACCGGGTGCCGACCGCGCCGACGATCCCCGCATCGCCGACTGGATCGAGGACGCGATCGGCGACCTGATGGCGACGTCATCGCGGACCGACTTCCTGGTGGTGGCGCTCGCGCGCAAACGCGAGCAGGTCATGCCCCTGGCCGCCTTCTTCGACGCGAAGCGGCCGGCGGTTGCGCTGGTGGCCGGCGCCAACCCGGATTCGCGCGAGCCGGGTTCGGTCGACCGGGATTTCCCGCGCGGCGAAGGCGCTGGGGAGTATCCCGGCGGCGGCGGACGCGGCGAACGGGCCGGCACGCGCCGGACCACGGACCGGATGACCCTCTCCCCCGCGCAGACGTTCCACGCCCAGTCGTTCGCGGTCGCGAGCTACTTCGTGGAGAAGGAGGGACCGGCCTTCCTGGGCCTGGTGGTGGAGCGGCTGGCGCACGGGAAGTCGGTCGCCGATGCGCTGGCCGAGGCGCGCGTGGTGCCGAAGGAGCTGTCGGCGCTGGACGCGGATTTCGCCGCCTGGCTGGGGAAGAAGGCCAGCGAGGCGCCGGACATCGGCGCGGGCCGGATGCCCCCCGGCTAACCGGGCGGTGGCGCGCCGGCCGCGTGGGCCGCGACCGGTGCGCTGGCGCGTAGCGCGTTCAGGATCACGGCGACGTCGATCGCCTCCTGGAGGAGCGCGCCGATCGTCGGCGGGATGAGGCCGGCGGTGGCGAATCCCATCGCGACCATGCTGAGTCCCAGTCCCACCCAGATGCTTTGTCGCGCGATCCGGAGGGTGGCGTGGGCGATCCGGATCGCATCGACGACGCGCCCCAGGTCGTCGACCAGGATCACCACGCCGGCGGCCTCGGTGGTGATCCCGCCGCCGTGGCCCGCCAGCGCGATCCCGACCGTGGCCGCGCTCAGCGCCGGCGCGTGGTTGGTGCCGTCACCCACCATGACGACCTTCTCGCCATCCATCACCAGCCGCCTGACGATGTGGACTTTCCCTTCCGGCAGGAGCTCGGCGTGCACTTCGTCGATCCCCACCGCCCGGGCCACGTCGCGCGTGTAGCGCTCGCGGTCGCCGGACAGGAGCATCGTCCTCCGGAGGCCCAGCGCCCGCAGCTCCTCGAAGAACCGTTTCGCGCCGGGCCGCAGCTCGTCGGCGTACTCCACCACGCCCAGCGCCCGGCCGTTGGCCGACGCGTAGGCGAGCAGGCCGCCATCCTGCGCCAGCCCGTCGGCCTCCAACGCGTCGAACGACTGGTCGGCCGCCGGCGAGCGCTCGCGGATGAAGGCCCGCGCGCCGACGCTCACTTCATAGCCGTCGACGCGCCCGGTGACGCCGCGACCCGGCGCCTCGATGACGTTATGCATTTCGAGCAGGCCGACGCCCCGTTCGTGGGCCGCCTCCACCAGCGTCCGGGCCAGCAGGTGGCTCGCCCCCTGCTCCACCGACCCCGCCAGGCGCAGCACCTCGGGCTCGGTGAAGCCGGGCGCCGGCACCACCCGCTTCACCCGCGGCCGCCCGATGGTCAGCGTCCCGGTCTTGTCGAACACCCCCACCCGCACGCTCGCCAGCTGCTCCAGCGCGGTGCCGTGGCGGATGATGATCTGCCGCTTGGCCGCGCGGTTGATCCCGCCGATGATCGCCACCGGCGTGGCCAGGATGAGCGGGCACGGCGTGGCGACCACCAGCACCGCCAGCACCCGCAGCGGGTCGCCGGAGAGCGCCCACGCCGCCGCGCACACCACCAGCGTCACCGGCGTGAACCAGACCGCGTACCGGTCGGCCAGGCGCTGGAGCGGCGACTTGCTCGCCTGCGCCGACCGGACCAGCTCGACGATCCGGGCGTACTGGCTCTGGCTGCTGACGGCGGTCGCGCACGCGGTGAGCGATCCCTCGCCGTTCAGGCTGCCGCTCATCAGCCGCGTCCCCTCGCCGGCGGACACCGGCAGGGGCTCGCCCGTGAGGCGCGACTCATCCACGTGCGACCGCCCGGTGAGCACCACCGCGTCGCACGGCACCAGCTCTCCGGGGCGGATGAGGATCGTGTCGCCCACCACGACCCGCTCGGCCGACACATCCTCCACCACGCCGCGCAGCACCAAGTGCGCCAGGCGCGGCGCCGCCGCCTCCAGCTCGCGCACCGCATCGGAGGCGCGCCCCTCGGCGTACCGCTCGAGCGCTTCGCCCCCGGTCTGCATCAGGACCACGATCAGCCCGGCCAACGGCTGCCGCAGGAGCACCGCCGTCACCACCGCGAGCATCGCCACCAGGTCGGCCGCGAACCGGCCGGCCGCGATGCCGCGCATCGTCCGCCACACGACCGGCGCGCCGGTGAGCACCAGCCCGGCCATCCAGATGATCGTGCCGGCGGGTGCAATGCCGGGCGTGAGTCTGGCGAGCGCGCCAAGCGCGATCGCCGCGAGCGCGGCCGCCGGAAGGCGGGCCGCGGGCGGAAGGCGAGTGAGCGGGTGCATCACATCCAATGTGGACCCGGCCGACTCCACGCGCTGTCAGCCGGTCTCGCCACCGATCGTCGGGGATTCGCCGACCCGCCGTGCAGCGGGCCGCTCCGGCCGGTCTCGCGGGACCGGCCGGAGCACCCCGCCTAGCGCCGCAGCGTTCCCATCGGTGACCGGGCGGCCGTACCCCAGAGGCGCGACCGGCGCTGCGCCATCCGCCATCCGGCGGCCGAGCGCAGCCGGGCGCCGGCTCCGTCGCTCACGCGCAGCGGTGCCGACATCCGTTCGGGCGAGAAGAGCGCCAGCGGTCCCGGTGGACGCGCCGCCAGCGAGCCGAGCGAAGGCACGAGGTCGGTGGGGCGGTCGGTGGTGCCCACCAGCACCGCGAACTTGAACTTCCCGTCGCCGCTGGTGGCCGACATCGGGAGCACGAGCTTCAGCGAATCGCCCGAGAACACGGCCGGGATGAGGACCGAGTCGCTCAGGAACCCCGTGTTGTCGTCGACGAGCCCGAAGTACGCGTACATCTGGCCCGCGTTCGCGGTGAAGAGATCGATGAAGTAGTCGATCCCCAGGCTCGAGTTGCCGCCAAAGTAGTTGATGAAGGCCGGGAAGCCGGTGGTCGCGTCTTCGTCCGCGTCGATCTCGATCCAGCCGGTGGCGGAGTTGGCCGCGTTCGCGTCGGCGCCCTGCACCGCGCCGGCGAATCTGATCACCATCGTCAGGTCGGTGGCCGTGTAGGTCCCGGTGAGGCCCAGCACATCGATCGCCTTGGGCGCGTTGTTGGGCGCCGGCGTCACGGTGTCGGCGGCCGGATCGGTGAACGGGAAGCCGACCTGAATCGGCAGCACGGTGCACGCGACCTTGAGCGACTCCACCGGTGCGCCGTTGAACGGCACCACAACGCTCCGGGTCGCCAGTCCGCTGAGCGTGCAGTTCGACGACACGTCGCTGATGCCGAGCGAGTAGGTGCCGGCGGGCAAGCTGTCGATGAACGCGCTCCCGGTCGGGGGCATGCGGCCCAGCACCTGGTTGTTGAGCGAGATGATGTACCCGTTCACATCGGGATCGACGCCGCTCGCCACCGACTCGAGCTTGATCTTGCCGAGGAGCGAGATGCAGTCCACCTGGATGATCGCCGAGGTGGTGTCGCCGCGGCTCAGCGTGACCGAGCGCGGATTCGCCCCCGAGACGGTGCAGTTCGCGGCGATGCCGTTGATCTGCAGCGAGACCGAGGCGCCGGTGAGGTTGGTGATGTAGTAGACCGCGTTGGAGAGCACCGGCTGCGCGGCGCGCGTGCCGACGACCAGGTCGTAGCCGTCGGGATCGAGATCGTTGCCGTTGGTGATCATCGCCAGGCGGATGACGCTGTTGGACGGACCCGCGCCCCCATCGCCGCCACCACCGCATCCGGCCACCAGCGACAGCACCGCCGCGGCCGCTGCCGCACGACGCAGGAAAGGAATCGGACGCATCAGAGCCATGGGACCATCCGGGGCTTGGGGAGGCAACGCCGGTCAGACACGGGAGCGGACCTCGCTACGAAGGCGCCCACGTCACTCCCGGGGCGCCAAAAAGGCCACATTCGCCAAGGTGCAGGCGGGGGCGGAAATTGGAAAGGGGCGCGGCCACCCATGGCCGCGCCCCTTTCCAATCTTTACCGGGCAGGTTCAGGGCGTGCCGGTCCCGCTGAAGGTGATCGTCGCGTCACCGCACCCCGACCAGACGATGCTGACGAAACCAGTCCCGCGGCTTCCGGTGAGGGTGGCGTGGATCTCGCCCGACTGGAAGTTGTTCGGGCCGGCGCAGGCAGGGTCGTACTGGAGCGGCGTGATGGTGGCCATGGTGAAGCCGAACGAGTCGCGCCCGCTGCTGAAGCTCGTGGTGCCTGAGGCCGAGAAGGTTCCGGCCGGCAGCGTGCCATTGGCGATCGTCTGCCCCTGCGCGGGGGTGAAGCTCGCCGTCCAGGTCTGCGAATAGCTGAAGGCCGACTGGCCGGTGGCCGAGCCGCTGAGTGTCATGTTGCTCGACTGCGAGACGCCCGACGCGTTACCCGACCCGGAGAAGCTTCCGTTGGTGGTGATCGTCGCCGAGTTGCGGCCGGCGGTGAGGTGGAACTTCAGGTTGGCGAGGGCGGCGTTGAAGTTGAGGTCGGCGACCGACGGCGTGGGATCCGTCACCGACAGCGTACCGGACACGGTGATCGACAGGCTGTCCTGAGTGTCGGTGCAGCCGGCCGGATACGCGATGCTCAGTGTCGTCGGGACGCCGTCGGCGTCGTTGTCCGCCGGCTGCGCCGGCGTGATGGTCGGACAGTTTGCCGGCAGCGCGAGCGGCGAGGCGAAGCCGACGCCCATCCGGCGCATCGCCTGCCTGGCGAGGAAGGGCGGCGTGGTGATGTCCCCCGGCAGGATCAGGCTGAGCGACGACTCGATCTGGCTCGCGATCGCTTCGCCGATCGCCTGCGTCTGGGCGGGCGTCGGCGTCGCGCGCGGCGCGGTACTGTCGCTGCCGCAGGA
>JBGPGH010000042.1:0-15768 GCA_041483735.1 Gemmatimonadaceae bacterium
CACCTTCTTCTTCTCCGTCCACGCCAGCCCGGCAAACGTGCGCTGAACGCTCATGTCGCCCTCGCGTGTGGTCTGCTCGGGAGGGCAATTCCACACTTCTCATCCTTTCCTGCAAGAGGCACTTTTGCAGAGCTTCCCTAGCGTCCTGAGCAACGGCGAAGGAATGGAACCACGCGGCGTGCGCCCCCTGACGGCCGGGCGCTGGCAGACGCTCGAGCCGCTCATCGATCAGGCGGTCGCCCTGCCTCCCGCGCGACGCCGGGCATTCCTCGACTCGGCCTGCTCTGGCGATGATGCGCTGCGCGCGGAGCTGGCGCGGCTGCTGGAGGACTACGACCGCCAGGATACACTGCTCGACCGGCCAGCGGCGGAGCGGTTCGCGGCATTGTTCGGTGATCTGGCTGGCCTCCCCGAGGTGCTCGGCGGCCGGTACCGCATCGAGCGGGAGATCGGGCGCGGCGGGACGGCCACCCTATACCAGGCGCAGGACGTGCGGCACGACCGCCGGGTCGCCGTGAAGATCCTGCACCCCACCATCGCCGCGGTGGTCGGTGCCGGGCGCTTTCTGGCCGAGATCAGGACGACGGCAGGGCTGCATCATCCGCACATCCTCCCGCTGCACGATTCCGGTGAGGCGGATGGCCTGCTCTACTACGTGATGCCGTACGTGGAGGGCGAGTCGCTGCGCCGGCGCATGGAGCGCGAGCCCCAGCTCCCGATCGACGAGGCGGTGCGCATCGCTCTCGAGGTCGCCGCCGCGCTCGACTCCGCCCACCGGCGCGGAGTGATTCACCGGGACATCAAGCCCGAGAACATTCTCCTGGGCGACGGCGGCGCGCTGGTGGCGGACTTCGGCATCGCCCTCGCCGTGAGCGGGGCGGCGCCGCGCCTGACGTCGCCAGGCGTGGCAGTGGGCACGCCGCAATACATGAGCCCCGAGCAGGCCGCCGGCGACCGCGCGCTCGATGGGCGCGTGGATATCTATGCGTTAGGAACCGTTCTGTACGAGATGCTGGCCGGCGAGCCGCCGTTCACCGGCGCCACCGCCACCACCGTCATGGCCAAGCGGGCGGTGATGCCGGCGCCGGCGCTCGGCATCCTGCGGCCCGCCACCCCCGCTCCGCTCGCCGCGGCCGTGGCACGGGCGCTCGCCCGCGAGCCGGCCGACCGGTTCCACACCGCGGGCGACTTCGCGGCCGCGCTCCGGGACGCCCTGCCAGGCGCGGGAGCGGGGGCCCTGCCCCGAAGCCAGGTACGTGGCGTCGGACGCCGGCTCGGCCTGACGGCGCTCGGGTTGGTCGTCATCGCACTCGCCATCGTGACGTCGGTGTTCGTCGCGCGCTCCCGCCGGGACGCGGCCGCTGGCGCGCCGGATCAGCGGAATTCCATCGCCGTGCTCCCCTTTGCGGACCTCGGCGCCGACACAGCGAACGCGTTCTTTGCCGAGGGCATGACGGACGCGCTCAGCGGCGCGCTGGGACGGATGCCGGGAGTGCGGGTCGTCTCGGCTCGCAGCGCCGCCTTCCTTTCGAACGGGACCGCCGTGGAGCCGCGGCGCATCGGCCAGACCCTGCGCGTCGCGACCCTGCTGGAGGGAAGCGTGCAGCGCGCCAGTAACCAGCTGCGCGTCGTGATCCAGCTGGTGAGCACGGCCGATGGCAGCACGCTCTGGTCGAACCAGTTCACGCGGGGTGCCACGACCGACGTCGCCGCCGGCGACATCTTCGCGGTGGAGGACGACATCGTCCGGGATGTCCTCGCGCACCTGCGCATCACGCCTGCAGGGGAGTTGATTGTGCCGGCCGTGCGCCGGCCCACCGAGAGCCTCAAGGCGTACGATCTGTACCTGCAAGGGAAGTATTTTCAGGATCAGGGCGGGCCGGAAGGGCATCGGAAGGCACTCGCCATGTTTACGGAGGCCGTTGCCACGGACTCGAACTTCGCGCAGGCCCTCAGCGGACTCGCCGACGTCTATACGGCCTACGGGATCGGCAACATGGGCGACTACCAGCCTGACGAGTATTTTCCCAGGGCGCGTGCCGCGGCGCGCCGGGCGCTGGCCATCGACAGTGCCTCCGCGGAAGCCCACGCCGCCGAAGCGAAGGTACGCCTGCTCTACGACTACGATTGGGCCGGCGCGGAGCGCGAGTTCGCCCGAGCGCTCGCCCTCGATCCGCACTACCTGATGGCGCGCAGCTATCACGTGGTACTGCTGGAGTTCACCGCGCGCTTCGACTCGGCGTTGGCCGAGGCGCGCGCCGCCCTCGACGACGATCCTCTGAGCGTGTTCGTCAACATCGAGGAGAGTCGCGCCCTGATCTTCGCCAGGGACTATGATCGCGCGATCCAGCACCTGAGGCGCCTGCTCGAGCGCGATTCCACCTATTTCCGCGCGCACCTGCTGCTGGGACAGGCGTACGAACAGACCGGACGACCGGATGCGGCGGTGACCGAGATGCAGAGCGCCGTGCGGCTCGCCCCGAAGAGCTCGAGGATGCACGCGTTTCTCGCACACGCGTACGCCCGCGCCGGCCGAACCGACGAGGCGCTGCACGAGCTCGGTCTGCTGCGCGAGCGTGCCCGGAGCGGATACGTGCCGGCGTTTGACTTCGCCGTCGCCTTCGTGGGACTGAACCGGAAGGACGAAGCCTTCGCCTGGCTCGAGAAGGCACTGGCCGAGCGCTCGATCCGCCCGTACCTGATGGACCCCACCTTTGACCCGATCCGTTCCGACGCGCGGTTCCGGCAGCTGCTCCGGAAGATGCACCTCCCCACGGAGTTCAGAACCGTCTCGATGCGCCCAGAAAAATGAGGAACCGCGCGAAGTCTCCGCCGCCACGCTGGCCGTAGGCCAGATCGATCGCGTTCGGCCTGCGATTCTGGTCGTAGGCGACGGGCACGTTCAGCGTCAGCGTGGTGCCGGCGGGAGAGAGCGGGCTCCGGCCGAGGGTGAGCGAGAGGCCGGGCTCCATGTACGCCTCGTAGCCCGGTCGCCGAAAGGCGTCGTCGCCGCCACCAACGAGGTCGTGGACGGGAACGCCGTCGATGCGCCAACCGAGGCTCATCGCCAGGCCCCGGCGCGCCGAGGCCGCCCAGGTCAGGCCGGCGTGCGCCGAGTACTCGTCAGGCACGGCCATCGGCGCGACCAGGCCCCGATACGCCGGGCCGAACGTAAAGGTGCCGCCGTTGTGGGCCTTGGGATTCGCCAGGTACGACCCCGCGGCGTACGCCGCGATGCGGCGGGCGATCTCCCGGAACGCCTCCGCCTCCACGATGATGCCCCAGCCGCCATCCCCCAGCTGGATCGACGGATCGACCGACCGCTGCTGGACGGTCCCGGGCCTGACGACGAACGACGCGCGCTTCGCGGACTGCCCGGTGGGCGCCTTCACGCCGAGACCGAACGCGAGATTGCCTCGCGGGTGGTCCTGAGGGTTCAGGACCCAGGCGGTGCCCACCAGGCTCAGATCTCCCACACCGGCCGCCGATGCGGTATGCAGCAGCGTGTCGCCCTGGGCCCGGGTCTCGTGCCCCGTCGCCAGGGGAACGCCAAGATGCAGGCCGAGCCGGCCGGTGGCGGCCCAGGTGAGAGTCAGCTCGACGGTGTTGACGTGGATGCGGACCGGCATCCCACCGCCCGGCGCCCGCGCGGGCAGATAGTCGCGGCCGACGTAGAACTGGTGCGCGTACAGATATCTGTACACCACCCCGACCTCCCACTGCCCGTCATTCAGCGAAGTCCCACCTAACGCACCCAGACTGGGCGACGTGAATCTGACCGGCATTCACCCCTGGGCGAACGACCGGGAGGGTGTGGCCAGGAAGCCGGCGATCAGCGCGAGCGCGGCGGCCGGAATGCGGTGGCGGGCCCTCAGGGACATCTCTGGCATGCCTGCCTCCGCGACTGCAGCGAGGTTAGGGTTGAACCGCGCTGGTGTCCCAGCGCGGCTCGTTCACCGGGACGGCCGGGCTTCAACCCCGACCCCCTGCCCTGTGTAACACAATCGGCGCCTGAAGCCCGACATCGACATCGCTGGCTGTCCTACCGCGGCGCCGGCCCGCCTCGCGGCGTCTTCCCCTTCGCGCCGGGCGCCACCGTCGAATCGCCCCCCCGCCCGCCCCGCAGCGCCTGCACATTCCGCGCGTCGTGCAACGGGAGGCGACGGATCCGCCGCCCGGTCGCGGCGAACACCGCGTTGGCGATCGCCGGCGCCACCCCCGGCACCGCCGGCTCGCCGACGCCGCTCGGCTCCTCGTGGTTCGTGATGAGGTGAATGTCGATCGCCGGCGTGTCGGCCATCCGCGCGACGCGGTAGTCGTGGAAGTTGCTCTGCACCGTCCGGCCGTGCTCCACGGTGATCTCGCCCCACAGCGTGGCGCTGAGCGCCCAGATGATCGCGCTCTCGATCTGCGCGCGCACCGTGTCCGGGTTGATCATCTGCCCGCAGTCGAACGCGCACGTCACGCGCTCCACCCGCGGCGCGCCGTCGGCCGCGACGGCGACCTCGGCCACGTGGGCGACGTGCGTGTCCGCGTAGTTCGTGTACGCGACCCCGCGGCCGCGTCCCTTCCCGGGCGCGGTGTTCCAGCCCGACGCATCCCGCACCGTCTCCAGCACCTGCGCCGCCCGCGGCTGCCCGTCCAGCAGGGCGAGTCGATACGCGATCGGGTCGCTCCCCGCCGCGTGAGCTAGCTCATCCACGAAACTCTCAACGCAAAAGATGTTCTGCGTGTGCCTCACGGCGCGCCAGGCGCCGATCGGCACGGGCGCCGGGACGTAGACGAAGTCGGCCAGCTGGTTCGGGATCGCGTAGTGGATTTCCTCGGGCCCGTCCGCCGAGCCCTTCTGAGGCTGCTCGGGGTGCCAGTAGCCGGTGTTCGACGGACCGGCGACGCGATTCTCCCAGGTCACGGGCCGCCCGCCGGCATCGAGCGCGGCCCGCAGCCGCTGCACGCTCGCCGGACGGTAGAGGTCGTGCTGGACGTCCTCCTCGCGGGACCACACCACCTTCACGGGCGCGCCCACGGCCCTGGCGATCTCCACGGCATCCATCACGAAGTCCGCGTAGGCGCGCCGGCCAAAGCCGCCGCCCAGGAAGGTGACGTGCACGGTGACCGCGTCGACGGGAAGCTTGAGGAACCGGGCGACGCGCCCCTGCATCCGGCTCCCGAACTGCGACGGCACCCAGAGCTCGGCCGCCGTATCGGTGACGCGGGCCGTGCAGTTCATCGGCTCCATCGTGGCGTGCGCCAGGAACGGCAGCTCGTAGTCCGCCTGCACCACCCGGGCCGCGCCGGCCCGCGCCGCGGCCACGTCGCCGATCCGCAGCATGACGTCGCCCGCCGAGTCCAACGCCGCGTGGGCATCGGCCAGCATCCGGGCCGACGAGAACTCGCCCTCCGGTCCGGGATCCCACGTCAGGCCTAACACACTTCGCCCCTTCATCGCCGCCCAGGTGTGGTCGGCCACCACCGCCACCCGCGCCGGCAGTCCGGCATCGCGCATCGCCTCGAGCGGCACGATCTGCCGCACGCCGCGCACGGCGCGCGCCCGCGCGTCGTCCAGGTGCGCCAGCCGGCCGCCGTACACCGGGCAGCGTGCGACGCTCGCCACCAGCATGCCCGGCACCTTGACGTCGATGCCGAACCCGGCGGACCCGTCCGTCTTGATCTCGAGGTCCCGCCGCTTCATCGACGTGCCGACGAGACGGAACTGGTCAGGCGACTTGAGGCGCAGCGTCGCGACGTCCGGCAGCGGCAGCGCGGCCGCCTTCGACGCCAGCGCGCCGTATCCGAGCCGCCGTCCGGACGCCGAGTGCATAACGGCGCCGGCCCCGGTCGTGCAGTCGCCCGCGTCCACGCCCCACTCGGACGCGGCGGCGGCCACCAGCATGGCGCGCGCGGCGGCGCCCGCCTGGCGCAGCGGCATCCAGCTCTCGCGGACGCTGTCGCTTCCCCCGGTCGTGGTATCGTACGGGTCGCGCGCCGGCGACTGCTCGATGCGCACCGTCGACCAGTCCGCGTCCAGCTCCTCGGCGACGATCATCGGCAGCGCGGTGAACACGCCCTGCCCCATCTCGGCCTTCGGCGCCAGAATCGTCACCATCCCCGCGTCGTCGATGCGCACCCAGGCGTTGGGCGCCCAGTCCGGCGCGCTGGGTGACGGCGCGTCCGACGACCAGGGGCCGGGCGACCAGGGCGAGTCGATGCGAACGCCCAGCACCAGGCCGGCGCCGGCGCCGGCGGCGAGAGTGACGAACGAGCGCCGGGAGAGCGGGTCGATGGTCATGGCCGCGTTCCCTCCGGCGCGCCGGTCGCGCCCTTGGCGCCCGCCGCGCCCTTCACCGGCGCCGAACCCGCCGCGTCGTGGATCGCCGCGCGGATCCGCGGATAGGTGCCGCAGCGGCAGATGTTCGTCATCGCGCCGTCGATCTGCCTATCCGTGGGGCGGCGCGCGGATGCGAGCAGCGCCGCCGCCGCCATCAGCTGGCCCGACTGGCAGTACCCGCATTGCGGCACCTGATGCTCGACCCACGCGTGCTGCAGGCGCTGTCCCACGGGAGTCGACGCCAGCGCTTCGATCGTTATGACGGACTTGGATCCGACGGCGCTGACCGGCACGCCGCACGAGCGGACTGGCGCCCCGCCCAGGTGGACGGTGCAGGCGCCGCACTGGCCGATCCCGCACCCGTACTTCGTTCCCGTGAGGTCGAGCTGATCGCGCAGCACCCAGAGGAGCGGCGTGTCGGCGTCCGCGTCGACGGTGTGGGCGCGGTGGTTCACGTGGAGCGTGTAGGTGGGCATCGCCAGCCTCGATGAATGGCCCGGCGATACAGTGTAATGCGGGGCGCCGCCGGGCAACAGAGTCCACGACGGCGCCGCGCACAGGAGGCCTCACATGGACGCCGCTCAGCCCGCCGGCTTCCGTCCGCTCGACTGTTCCCAGTTGACGAACAGGAATCCGCCGGGCGCATCGAACTTCGGCTCGCCGGGCCCCGGCAGGATCTGCAGCTGCAGCTCCTCGATCGCGTTCTTCGAGCAGTCCCAGCAGTCGAGCGCGAAATCGCCGTCCCGCCGGGTGCGCGACAGGAGCATCACGTGCACCATCGCGTTGTCGGTCACGAGGACCCCATCCCTGGAGAGGTGACCGACTGCCCACAGCGCCACGGCGCTGTTGATCGTCGGCACCAGCGGCGTGTGCACGGCCGTGTTCCCATGGTAGTACAGCCCCAGGATCACGCCGCCGAACCGCGGGTGATGCGGCACGTCCTTCGTCTGCACGCGGTCGAGGACGAGCTTCCAGCGCGCCCCATCCCGGGTGGTGAATTCGGCCGTACCGTCCACCGAGTCGCGCACCGCGCCCTTGTCCCACGCCGAGAGGGTGAAGGTGCCCGCGATCGGGGCGACGCTGTTCGAATAGGGGCCGTTCTTCACCTGACTCTCGAGCCCTTCCTTTTCGTCGCCGAACTGCTGGAGGATCGGGGCGGCGCTGTCGGGAAAGGGGAATGGCCCGGGGAGGATCTGGATGACGGGCCCGCCACCGGTCACGCGAATCGACTTCGCGTCAGACGCCGGCTCGCTCATCTCGTGATCGTGCGATGCGCTCACCGCTCCGGACCGGTAGCCGTAGCCATCAGCGCCCTGGGCAGCGACGACTCTCAGCCGGGTCTGCATCCCCAGCATCTTGTGCGAGTCCTTGCCCACCGGGCAGTACACATCGTAGGTGCCGGCCTTGAGCGTGAGCGTCAGCGTCGCGCTCGCGCCGGGCTCGATGACGGCGGTCTCCTTTTCGATCCCCTGCCCTTCCACTTCGAAGGCGTGCGGGATGCTGCCGGTGTTCTTGACGGTGAAGGTCACGGTGCCGGCGGCGACGCTCCCTTGCGACAGCTCGACCTTCCATTCGGACAGCCTCGCGTTCACGGCCGCCGGGCGGCCGGGGGTGGCATGGGCGGGCGTCCCGGCAAGCGTCGTGGCCGCGACCAGCAGCCCGGCGACGGTTCGGGACGACATGGCGTGCATGATGCGCATGGGCGATCTTCCTCCAGAGAGTGTGGAACGGCAGTGTGGTCACTGCCGGAGACTCCGCGCACCGCGGGCTTATTCCGCCGGGAATAAACCCGCCGCCCGCGGAGTCTTACCCTGAAGGCTCCATGAAATCGTGAGGGGCAGTGGAGTCAGGCGAGCTGGCCCGATTCGAAGCGATCGTGTTGCCGCACCTGGATGCCGCGTACACGCTGGCGCGCTACCTCACGCGGAACGAGCACGACGCCCAGGACGTCGTGCAGGACGCCTGCCTGCGGGCGCTGGAGCATTTCGACGGCTTTCGCGGTGAGGCGGGGACGAGCGCGCGCGCCTGGCTGCTCACGATCGTGCGCAACACGGCGTATTCGTGGCGACGGCGCCACCGCGCCGACGCCCTCACTACCGAGTTCGATGAGAGGGAGCACAGTGAGGCGGCGGCCGATGACCACCCGGAAGGCGCGCTGCTCCAGGGTGACGCGAAGGAGACACTCGGCCGCGCGCTCGGGCGGCTGGCGCCGGAATTCCGCGAGGTGATCGTGCTGCGTGAACTGCAGGGCCTGTCGTACAAGGAGATCAGCGAGGTCGCGGGGGTGCCGGTCGGCACGGTGATGTCCCGCCTGTCCCGCGCCCGCACGCGTCTGCAACAGGCGCTGCGTGGAGACGAGGAGCGTTGACGTGACCCATTCGGGCTACGAAGGACAGCTGGACGCGTACCTCGACGGCGAGCTGGCCGAGTCCGACGCGCGCGAGCTGGAGGCGCACGTGGCGGAGTGCGCCGAGTGCGCGCGCTTCCGCGACGGCCGGCTCGAGCTGCGCGCGGCGATCAGGGCGCGCGTCCCCGTTTACGCGGCGCCGGACGTCCTGCGCGGGCGCGTGAAGGCGGCGCTCAGGACAGCCGCGCGCGGGCGCGCCTCACACCGCGTCAGCCCCGCGGGCTGGTGGCGTCCGCTGGCCCTGGCCGCATCATTCGTCATCGTCGCGCTCGGGAGCTGGACACTGGCCATTCAGCGCTCGGCCGGCGAGACCCTCGCCGACAACGTGCTCGCGAGCCACGTCCGTAGCCTCATGCCCGGCCACCTCACCGACGTGCTCTCCTCGGACCAGCACACGGTGAAGCCCTGGTTCAACGGGCGGCTCGACTACTCACCCCCCGTCCACGACTTCGCGGCGCAGGGCTATCCCCTGCTCGGCGGCCGGCTGGACTACATAGATGGGCGGTCGGTGGCGGTGCTCGCATATGGACGGCGTCAGCACCTGATCAACGTCTTCCTCTGGCCCGCGGCGCGTGGCGCGGGCAACGCGCCGGGCAGCCGAGACCGGCAGGGCTATCACCTGCTGCACTGGAGCACGGCGGAGTACGCGTACTGGGTCGTTTCGGACCTGGGCGTCGCGGAGCTCAACGAGTTCGCGCGCATGGTGCAGCAGGCGGATTCGGCGGCGGCAGCCTCACCGCGCTAGGGCGTTGAGGAACGGCGCCGGTCTCCGCCCGGAGGCGCTACCGGGACCGGAGCAGGCGGGTCAGCGTCCGGTCCAGCGCCGCGGCAAACGCATGCCTGGCGCGAGCGTCATACGGGGGAGGTCCTCCGGTCACCGCCCCGGTCATCCGGAGCCGATCCATGAAGTCGCGGACCGAGAGGCGTTCGCCGATCGTCTCGGCGGTGTGCTCGTCCCCGCGGGGATCGAGGACGGCGATGCCCCTGGGGACGAGCAGGGCCGCCAGGGGGATGTCCTGAGTGACCACTAGGTCGCCGGGCTGGGCCTGGTCCGCGATGTACTGGTCCGCCACGTCCGGACCGCCGTCGACCCGGACGGCGGTGACCAGCGGGTTGCCGACGGGGAGTTGCAGCCGCTGGTTGGCGACCAGAACCGTGGCCACGTCGAGGCGCGTGGCCGCGCGGAAGACGAGATCCTTCACGTCGCGCGGCGCGGCGTCCGCGTCAATCCAGATCTTCAGAAGGGCTCCATTTGCGACCTCGGGTGGACCCACTGAGCCCTGACTCCGACGGATGCGCTCCGGCCTCTCGAGCTACAGACCCGTGAGGCTATGTGAATGCCAATGCGAATGCCACCCCAGTCGCTTGACCGGAGTGGCATTTGCACCAACAAGTTCCGCAATGCTCGTACCCCATCGGGACGGCGGGATTTGAACCCGCGACCCCCTGAACCCCATTCAGGTGCGCTACCTGGCTGCGCTACGTCCCGGTCGCGGATCCCCTCGCGAACCGAACGCGTAAGCTAACCCCCCTCGCTCCCCCCTTCAACCACGAAAGCAAGGGCGCCGGGCCAGTTTGCCAACCTGACCCGGCGCCCACCTGCTGTTGACCGCTGACCGCCGACCGCTGACCGCTGTCCTCAGCTCCCGGTATCCGGCTTCGGCTCAGAGCTGATCGGCCCGCTCCGATCCCCACCTCTCCCGAACACCCACCGCCACATCAGCTTCACCACCCAGTAGAGCAGGATGAACGGCAGCAGCAGCTTGAGCACCACCATCCCGAACGTCAGCGCCGCGAACACCACCGCCAGCAGCCCGCCCCCCACCACCAGCACCAGGATGATCGGGAGCCCGATTACCGCCAGCACCAGGAAGACCGGCAGCGCCAGCACCGCCAGCGCCATCAGGATCGGCAGCCCGAACATCTTGAGCAGGAACGCGATGGGAAGCAGGAAGGCGAGCGACCCGAAGGCGTTCCACAGGACGCGCAGGGCGCCCCACTTGAGCAGGAGGGACTTGAGCAAGGTCCACATGGTCAGTGCCTCACGAGTTGAGCGCCCGCTCGCGCGCGGCGGCCGGGGCGCGCGGCGGGGCGAACAGCCGCATCACCAGCCAGCCGATCACCGCCAGCGGCAGGGCGACGAAGAGAGCGAGCTTGAGCACCGCGAAGCCGAGTCCCACCACCATGCCGAGCAGGCCGAACACCAGCCCCAGCACCACCGCCCCCGCGATCAGCACCAGGAAAATCGGTAGCCCCACCAGCAGCAGGGCGACGAGGACCGGCACGGCGAGCACGGCGAGCACGGTCAGCACCGGCAACCCCACCAGCGCGAGCAGGCCCGCGGCGGGGAGCAGGACGGCGAAGCCGAGAATGGAGAGAAGTCCAAACTTCAACAGCGCACGCATGGAAGGTGACCTCCGCTGGGCCGTACGCGGGGGGCCCCGACCTGTTTCAGGGTCAGGGTCATGGTCAGGGCCAGTGGTCCGTGAGTGGCGCGCACTGATCACTGACCCCGACCCTGACCCTGACCCTGAAGAGACCCTGACCCTGATCCTATACCTTTAGATGGCGCGCTCCAGGGACGCCCTCGCCCTCACCCTCGCCGCCACCTGCTCCCCCAGCTTCCGGAGCTCGAACGGCTTCTCCAGCACCGGGCACCGCGTCCGCTCCAGAAACTCGGCGGCCGCCTGGGCCACCACGTCGCCGGTCGCTATCACGAAGACGTCAAGGATGTGCGGCGCCTCGCGCTCCAGTCGCTCGTGCAGGGCCATTCCTGACATCCGCGGCATGTTCAGGTCGCAGATCACCATGTCGTACGGGTCGCGCGCATCGGGGCCCAGCAGCATCGCCAGCGCCGCCTCGCCGTTCGGGGCCTCGTCCACCTTGCAGCCCCGGCGCTCCAGGTAGCGCCGCATCGACCGGCGGATCACGTCCTCGTCGTCCACCACCAGCACGCGGCAGCCGCACGCCGCCATCTCGCCGGCGAGCTCGGTGTCCGCGGGCGAGAGGGTGATCGGCGACCCGACGGGAGCGTCGGCGACGGCAGGCGGCAGGACGGCCGCCCTCTCCACCGGACCGGGCGCTGCCGGTGCCGTCTGCGGCATGTCGAGCTCCGCCTCGGCGTACTCCGCGAACGGCGACACCGGCAGCTCCACCACGAACCGCGCGCCCTTCCCCCGGTCCGCCTCACCGTCGCCACCCACGCCCAGGTCCGATGCCCGCAGCGTCCCACCGTACTGCTCCACGATGCCGAGCGAGACCGACAGTCCCAGCCCGGTGCCTTGCCCCAACGGCTTGGTGGTGAAGAACGGCTCGAAGATGTGCGGCATGATCGCGCTCGAGATGCCGGGTCCGTCGTCTTCCACCACGATCAGGTAGCGGCTGCCCACCCGGCTGCCGGTGAGCCAGACGTGTCCGCCGCCGACGGTGCCCGCGGCGTGGGCCGCGTTCACCAGCAGGTTGGTCACCACCTGCTCCAGGCCGGCGCGGTCGATCTCCACCAGCCCCAGGCCGGCGCAGACGTCGAGCGACAGCGTCACCCCCAGCCGCTCGCATAACGAGCGCTGTGCCTCCACCAGGCTCTCGACCACCGGCGCCGGGTCCAGCCGCTCGCGGTGCCGCTGCTCGCGCCGCCTGACGAACGCCAGCAGGTCGCGGACGATCGCCTTGGCGCGCTGAGCCTGCTGGTAGACGATCCGCAGCGCCTCCGCGTCCTGCGCCTCACGCTGCTGGCTGAGCAGCTCCTCGGTGAAGTTGAGGATCGCCGCCAGCGGGTTGTTCAGCTCGTGCGCCACCCCCGACACCAGCTGGCCCACCGCCTGCATCCGCTGACCCTGGGCGAGCTGCGCCTGCAGCCGCTCGCGCTCGGACTCGGCGCGGCGCCGGCCGGTGATGTCGGTGATCATCGTCAGGGCACCGCAGAAGGCGCCATCGCGGTCGAAGAGCGGCGCCGACGAGGCCAGCACCCAGATCTCCCGCCCATCGGTGCGCCGAAGCCGGTGTTCCACGACCTCTTTGGCGCCGCGTCGCAGCCGGTCGAAGCCCTCGCGCGCCTGCGCCGCCGCCTCGGGGCCCACCACTTCTTCCAGCGGCAGGCCGAGCAGCTCCGACTGCGAGCGTCCCAGAATCTCGGCCAGGCGGAGGTTCACGAAGTCCGTGCGCCCCTCGCGATCCACCGACCAGATCCCTTCGTAGGCCGCGTCGACGATGCTGCGGTAGCGCGCCTCGCTGGCGCGGATTCGCTCCGACGCCTCCCGCTGCTCGGTGATGTCGCGACAGACGGCCAGCGCCTGGGTGATGGCCGAGTCCTCGATCACCGGCTGGGTGGCCACCGAGATCCACCGCCAGGTGCCGTCCTTCCGCCGGTAGCGGACCTCGGCGCTGTCGGCAAAGCCGTCCATCGCGTGGAGGAAGAGGGCGCGGCACCGGTCGATGTCCTCGGGGGCGATCAGCCGGTCCCACTTCAGGTCGCGGACCTCCTCCGGGCTGTAGCCGTCGCGGAGGAGCACCGCGGGATTGAGCGCCTTCACCCGGCGGCTCCGGTCGATCGAGACGATCATGTCCGACGCCTGCTCCAAAACCACGCGGTGGCGCTGCTCGGCGCGGCGGATGGCGCGGACCATCGACTGCTGCTTGGCCGTCACCAGGACGATCGTCGTGGCCACGGCAACGACGGAGCTGATCGCCAGCGGCCAGTTCCCCCACAGGGCGGGGAGGCCCAGGAACGGCGGGTTAGGCACCATTCCGGTGACTTCGAGCAGCAGCAACCCGCAGACGGTGAGCATCGCCACCGCACTGACAATCAGCGCCTGCCGGCTGGGGAGCTGGGCGCTGCTGAACATCACCGTAAGCATGCCGAAACTGCTCCCCATCCAGACCCCCCCGCCCACGAAGTGGTAGGCGGCGGTGATGAAGCCGAGGTCGATCGACAGGCCGGCGGTCAGGACCCAGTTGGAGATGCGGCGGTCCCGAATGCGGAGCAGGACCACGGCGAAGGCCGCGCTGAAGCCGAGCACGACGCCGAGCAAGACAATCAGGCCCCGCGGCAGGTCGATGCCCAGGGCGCGAACGGACACCGCCAGCACCAGCCAGGTGGCGACGATGATCACGCGCCAGTGCGCGCTGGATCGCGCCGGCAACAGGGGTTGCGGTCCCGGTTCTACGGGGCCGCGCGGGAAAGGCTTCACGCGCAGGCTGGGTCTGTGGTGGACACGAAGCGGAGCGGATGCCGTTCGCATCCGCTCCCCTTACTGACTTCAAAGTCTCGACTCGGAGCGCGTGGCGGGAGCGGCCCCCCGTACAGAAACCGCTCAGTTCATGAGCGGACTCTCACATCGCACGCCCGCGCATGCTCCAGCAGCAGGGCGAGCTCGGCCCGGGCCACCGTCCGGCGCGTCCGGTCGATCGAGTCGGGGTTCACCGAGATCGAGTCGATCCCCCAGCGCACCAGCATTTCGGCGAATTCCGGGTAGACCGACGGCGCCTGGCCGCAGATGGAGCTGTGGAGGCCCAGGGCCCGGCATTTCTCGATTATCGCCTTGATGGCGGCGAGCACCGCCGGATCGCGCTCGTCGAAGAGCGGGGCGAGCACGGCGCTGTCGCGATCGATGCCGAGGATGAGCTGGGTGAGGTCGTTGGAGCCGATCGAGACGCCGTAGACGCCCAACTTCGCGTACTCGTCCAGCCAGGTGACCACGCTCGGGACTTCGGCCATGATCCAGAGTTGGAGCGACCGGTCGGCGGTGAGTCCGCTCTCGTCGATCAGCCGCTTGCACTCCCGGAATTCGCTCCCGGTGCGGACGAACGGGATCATCAGGTGCAGGTTGGGACACTCAACGCGGGCGGCGGCCAGCGCCTTGAGCTCGAGGGCGAAGAGGTCGGGCTCCTTCGTGTAGCGGAAGCAGCCGCGGTACCCGATCATCGGGTTCTCTTCCACCGGCTCGAAGTCAGCGCCGCCGATCAGTCCGCGGAACTCGTTGGACCGGAAGTCCATGGTGCGATAGACCACCGGGCGCGGCGCGAAGGCGCGGCCGAAGGTGAGCAGCTCGTCGCGCATCCGGGTCACGAAGTCGTCGCCGCGGCCCTGGCGCAGGAACTCGCGCGGGTGGGTCCGTTCGAGCGCCGAGAGCATGAGGAACTCCGCGCGCAGGAGGCCGACTCCGTCGACGTCGCGGGCGGCGATCGACTCGGCCAACTCGAGCTCGGCCAGGCTGACGTAGATCCGGGTGGCGGTGATCGGGTTCGGTGCGGCGCCGTTTGCCGGCGCGGGCCGCGCCGGTTCTTCGTCAGGCTCCGGTGCGGCGGCGCTGCCGATTGCCGAGGCGGTGCGGCGTCCGGCCCAGACCACTCCCTCGCGCGCGTCGACGGTGACTTCCATCCCGGTGGTGAGGGTTCGCGTCGCGTGCCGGGTTCCGACCACGCAGGGAATGCCCAGCTCGCGGGAGACGATCGAGGCGTGTGACGTCATGCCGCCGGCGTCGGTGACGATCGCGGCCGCGCGCCGCATGATCGGCACCCAGTCGGGAGAGGTCATGCGCGCGACCAGGATTTCGCCCGGGCGCAGCGTGCCCTCCTCGCTGGTAGAGAGGAGGACGCGGACCAGGCCGGTGGCGACGCCGGGGCTGGCGCCCAAGCCGTGCAGAAGCGGGGAGGTGGGGACGGTGGGTAAAGCAGGGACGGAGGGTAAAGCAGGGACGGTGGGGACGGTGGGGACGGTGGGGACGACCGGTGTTGTCAGGCCGGGTTTTCCGACAGGCGCTGTGGCGCGGGGCTTGAGTGGCCAGGACAGCCTGGCGCGTGCACCGAGCGTGGTGATCGGGCGCGTCTGGGTGAGGTAGAGCGCGCCGTGCTCGAACGCGAATTCAATGTCCTGCGGGGTGCCGTAGAGGGCGACATCGCGGCGGGCGAGGTCGCCTAACCGGCGCAGCTCCGGCACTTCGAGGACGCGCGCATTCCGCTTCGGGTCCACGTCGCGGAGCTCGACGCGGCGGGTGTTGCCGTTGATGGGGTCGCGCTCCAGCAGGAATTCCTTCCG
>JBGPGH010000043.1:0-14080 GCA_041483735.1 Gemmatimonadaceae bacterium
CTACCCGTTTGGCGCCGAGACCGTGCACGCGGTGCGCGGCGTGGATCTCGATATCGCGCGCGGCGAGTCGGTCGCGATCGTCGGGCCGTCGGGGTGCGGCAAGTCGACGCTCCTCCACCTGCTCGGCGCGATCGACCGGCCGTCGGCGGGCACCGTGCGCATGGAGGGGATCGACATCGGCGCGCTGCCCGATCGTGAGGCAACCCGGTTCCGGCTGCTGCACGTCGGGTTCGTCTTCCAGCGCTTCTACCTCCTCCCCACGCTCACCGCGCGCGAGAACGTCGAGCTCCCCATGGCCGAGGCGGGGGTGGCGAAGATGGTGAGGCGCGCCCGCGCGGAGGAGCTGCTGGCGTACGTGGGACTGGCCCCGCGGACGCGGCACCGGCCGTCGCAGCTGTCGGGCGGAGAGCAGCAGCGGGTGGCGATCGCGCGTGCGCTCGCCAACCGTCCGGCGCTGCTGCTGGCCGACGAGCCAACCGGCGAGCTGGATGCCGCCACCAGCGCCGAAGTGATCGCGCTCTTTGGGCGGGTCAACCGGGATGGCACGACGGTGGTGGTGGTGACGCACGACGAGGAGCTGGCGCGGGCGGCACGGCGGATCGTGCACATGAAGGACGGGAGGATCGTCGGGTGATCGCGCTCCTCGCGCTCCGGAACCTCACCCACCGCCCGTGGCGGTCGGCGTTCCTCTTCCTGGGCTACGGGATCGGAGTGGGCGTCATGGTGGTGCTCCTCGCGATCGGCGAGGCACTGATCTCGCAGGCGCGCGACGAGAAACTGGTCGGCGGCGGTGAGCTCACGGTGCTTCCCGACGGCCTGGACGTGGAGGTAATGAAGACCGGTGGCGTGGGCGGGATGTGGTTCTCGATCGACCACGCGCGGTTCGTGTATCGCCAGCTCCTGGCCGCGCCGCGCCTGGCGGACGACGTGCGGGCGGCGGCCCCGCAGATCGAGATGAAGCTGCTCTACCTCCGGACGCGGGCCGGCCGCGAACTGCCGGTGCGCGCCGGCGGCGAGATCCCGTCGCGGACCCGGGCGGTGGGGGCGATGCCGGCGCTGGTCGCCGGCGCGTGGGAAGACGACGAGCGCGACCGGCGCTGGATCGCGCCGACGCCGGCCGAGCTGCGCCACGAGGTCGACGCGTTCCACCTTCCACCGGCGTCGGTGAGCGCGGCCGACCGAGGGAGCTGGGGAGAGTGGCACTACTTCAACATTCTGTCGGCGGACGGAAAGCGGTGGGCGTTCATTTCGTTCATCGTTGGGGGCGCGGTGCCGGACGGACGGTGGGGCGGGCAGGTGGCGGTGACCCTGCGGGAGCAGGGAGCGGGGGGCGGCGACGCACCCGACGGCGTGACGCGCCGCTTCGGCGAGAACCTGCCGGCCCGCGCGGTGCGCTTCAGCACCAGCGATGCCGATGTCCGGATGGGCTCGTCAGGCGTCACCGTGCTCCCCGATGGGCGCTATCGCGTGCGCGTGGCCGGCGCCGGTGTGCGCGATGCATCGGGCACGGTGCTGACCGCCGACCTCACCGTGACGCCCGCGCCGTACGCGTACTTCCCGGGCGCGTCGCTGGGCGGCGAGGCGCTGGCGAGCGGCTACGCCGTGCCGGCGCTGCGCGCGTCCGCCACCGGGACGATCTGCGCCGGCGGCTCGTGTCAGCGATTCGACGGGGCACAGGCGTACCACGACCACAACTGGGGGCTCTGGCGCGGCGTGACGTGGGACTGGGGCGCGGCGCGCGCCGGCGCGTACACGTTGCTCTATGGCCGGATGCGCGCGCCGGACGCGACGGAGTCCGCGCCGCTGGTGCTCTACCTCGTGGACTCGCTCGGCTTCCGGGCGGTGTTCCGGCCGCCCGCCATCGACTATGTGGACGGCCGCGCGATCGTGGTGGGCGGGCGCACCGTCCGCGTCCCCTCGCGGGCGGTGATGACGGACGCCCGCGGCGCCGACACCATTCGCGTGGCACTCGACGTCGACGACGCGATCGGGACCGACATGCGCCGCTCGTTCCTGGAGCGGGGCGGCGCCGGCGCCGCTCGCCGCCTGACGACGCCATACTTCATCCAGATGAAGGGCACCGCGCGCCTGACGGGGCGGATCGGCGGGGTGGTGGTGCGTGGGACGGGAGCAGGATTCTTCGAGACGTATCGATGAGAAACGTCAGCGGTCAGCGACGACTCCTGACCGCTGACCGCTGACTGACCGCTGACCGCTGCTGTCTACCGCCGCGAAAGTACCAGCGGCCCGTTCGTCGTCCCGACCCGGATCGTGGGCCCGCCGCCGCCGAGGGTCGTCTGGATCCGCTTCCCCAGGTTCCGCCCCTGCACCGTGATCGGGAAGTCGACCGACATGGGGCCGTTGGACGTGCCGGCCTCGAGCTCGGCGGAGTAGCCCTCGGGAATCGTCAGGCGCACCGGGCCGTTGGTCGTCCGGCCATCGAGGCCCGCGCCGTCCCACTTCGACCCGCTCAACGACACGACCAGGGGCCCGTTGACGGTGGTGGCGCGGACGTCGCCACCCGCATCGGACACGCTGACCGGACCGTTCTCGGTCCGCAGCGAGATGGTGCCCTTCACGCCGTAGGCCGAGACGGGGCCGTTCACCGACGTGGCGGTGAAGTCGGTGTGCGCCGGCACCATGACGTCGAGCTCCACCCACCACGACTCGTGCCGGCCGGTGGATGGTCCATCGGCGCGGACCGACCGGCCGGTCACCACCACCCTGACGTCGGCGGCCAGCGCGCGCGCGTCGCGGTCCGACCCGGCGCGGGTGTGGATCGACGCGCGCACGGCGATGCTGTCGCGGTTCCAGCCGGTGACCATCACGCCGCCGTTGGGGCTCGCCGAGAACGACAGCGTGCCGCCCGGCGTCAGCGACAGTGTCCGCGTTTCGCAGTAGTGCGCGTAGCGGTCATCCGAGTCATCGTCGCGCCGGCACTCGGGAGAGCGGGTGGCGGGCCGGTCCTGCGCGTGCAGGCCGGTGGCGGCGAGGGCGAGAGCGAGTACGAACGCGGATGCGGAGCGTGACACGGGTGTCTCCTGTCGCGAGCTGGTGGCGCGGGGTTCCGGGCACCAATGAGACAGCCGGATCCTCCGGAAAGTTCGCATTCCTTGACATCCCCCGCACCATCCCGCCGATTCCCCGCATGACCGGCCGTATCCGGATCGGAACGCAGGGGTGGAACTACGATGCATGGGTGGGTCCGTTCTATCCCATCGGCACGCGCTCCGCGGACTTCCTCCCCGTCTACGCCCGCGCCTTCGACACGGTGGAGGTCGACTCGACCTTCTACGCGATCCCGCCGGCTCGCACGGTGCGCGGGTGGGGGGAACGGGTCCCGGCCGACTTCACCTTCGCCCTGAAGCTACCGCAGGAAATCACCCACGAGAACCGGCTCCGCGACTCCGCCGAGCTGGCGGGGCAGTTCTTCGGGCGGGCGCGGGAGCTGGAGAAGCGGCTGGGGCCGGTCCTGATCCAGCTCGGCCCCGACTTCGCCCCGTCGGAGCTGCCGGCGCTGGCCGCGTTCCTCCCGCTGCTGCCGAAGGACCTGCGGGTGGCGATCGAGTTCCGGCAGCGCGGCTGGATCCACGATGGGGTGCTGGCGCTCCTGGCCGAGCATAACGTGGCGGTGGCGCTGGTGGACGCGCGCTGGATTCCGCGCAAGACGATGATGGCGCTGGCCGAGCGCCCCACGGCCGACTTCGCCTACGTGCGCTGGATGGGTCCCGACCGCGACATCGTCGACTACTCGCGCGTCCAGGTGGACCGGTCGCGCGAGATCGAAGCCTGGGCGCGGGTGCTGCTGACGGTAGTCGAGCGGGTGAAGACCGTGTACGGCTACGTGAACAACCATTTCGCGGGCCACAGCCCGGCATCGGCGCGCGACATCCAGCGGCGGCTGGGACAGACGGCAGTGGAGCCGGAGGCGCTGGGCGAGCAAATGAGCCTGTTCTGAACGAGGAACGAGGAACGAGGAGACATGCTATGATTCCTGTCTCCTCGTTCCTCATTCATAGATGCTTCTCTCGATCGCACTCGGCTCGGCTCTTGGCGGCGTGGTCCGCTGGCTGTTCGGCGCGTACGTCCAGCAGCGGGTGGGGCTGGCGTTCCCGGCCGGCACGCTGGTGGTGAATCTGACCGGGTCCTTGCTGCTCGGGTTCATCATGCGGTTCGCCCTCGAGACGCCGGGTGTGTCACCGGAGGCGCGGGCGTTCCTGGCCACCGGCTTCTGCGGCGGGTACACGACCTTTTCGACGTTCAGCTACGAGTCGGCGGCGCTGATCGAGGAGGGGCAGTATCGTCAGGCGGCGCTGTACGCGGTGCTGACCGTGGGGCTGGCGCTGCTGGGGACGTTCGCGGGGTTCGCGCTGGCGCGCGAGGCGCTGGCGCTGCGCCACCGGTCGTGAGGGCCTGACGCCGCGGGGCAGGACGCACATCGGAGGCCGTGATGCACGGATTCAAGGGCGAGCGGACGCTGATGCGGATCCACATCGGCGAGCGCGACAAGCACCAGGGGAAGCCGCTCCACGAGGCGATCGTGCAGCTGCTGCGCGATCGTCACTTCGCGGGCGCGACCGTATTCCGGGCGATCATGGGGTTCGGGGCCAGCGCCCGGATCCGCACCGACCGGCTGGAGATGCTGTCACTCGACTTGCCGCTGGTGATCGAGTGCGTCGAGACCGAGGAGAAGATCGAGTCGGTGCTCCCCGATCTGGACAAGATGATCGGGGGCGGGCTGATCACGCTCGAGCGGGCGCGGGTGATCATGTACCGCGCGGACGTGCCCGAGGCGCGGGAGAGCGGGAGCTGGCCGATCGAGAAGTGAGGCGGTGTTGCGCTGGTCGCTACGGCGTCCACGTCACGGACGCGCCATTCAGCTGCGAGATGAAGGGCTGTGCCACGCTGCTGATCGGGCTCGCGTTGGTCAGGACGACGGTCAACGCCGGGTCGAAGAGTCCGTTCGTGTCGAACGCCTCGAGGTACTTCCCGGTGGTGGGGACGGTCGTGAATGTCAGCTTGTCGAATGTGGTGAGCAGCGTCGAGTTGGGGCGGTGCACCGCGAACTGAACGGCCGTCTTGTCCATGTTCTGGAAGGTCGCCACCTGGATGGTGACAGTGGTCGCTGAGCCGATCCCCAGCACGAGCGAGAGGTTGTCGAAGACCGCGTTGTTCAACTGAAGTCCCCGCGCGAACAACGCCGGGGTGGCGCCGGCACCCGCCAGCCGTACCGCGCCGGTCCCGCCCACCGTCAGGTCGCCCTCGACGAACGTCTTGACGCCGAACGTGGTGCCGGCGGCGCTCGCGTTGGTGACGCTTAGGCCGGCGAAGTGCGAACCGGTGGTCAGGGAATCGGGTGAGGCGAAGGACACCGTCTGCTGGGCGCCTCCGCTCAGGATCGTCAGGAAGGGCACCGAGGGGGCGAAGCTCGCGGCGCTGACGCCGGCGGTCTGCGAGAAGTTGCCGGCGATCGCCAGGCTGCCGCCCGACAGCAGGCCGTTCGTGCTGGCGCCGGCGAAGGTGGCGTTCCCGCTGACGATGAGCTGCGGGGCGGCTCCGTTCATGACGAGCGTGCCGGTGCCGCTGGTGCCGAAGTCGCCCAGGACACTCAGGCAGTCGGACGTCGTGAGTTGTGCCGCACCGGCGGTCACGTTGAGGTTGCCGGTCACCACCCGGCAGCCGCCGCCGGTGTTGAAGTGCGCGCCCGAGCTGCCGGTGGTCACGCGCACACTCTTGAAGAGGAAGCCGGCGAAGGTGGCGCCGATCTGCTGGGCCGTGGCGCCAGCGCCCAGGAACACCGCCGTGTCCGGCTGGAACGTGCCGGTGTCGGTGAGCACGCCGGCCAGGTCCACCGCCCGCGTCGTGATCGAGCTGGTCGGCGCGCCGATCAGCGAGTCCTGCACGGCGAGCCGCTGAGTCCCACCGGTGACCGTGGCGCCGGTGCCCAAGCGGAGCACCCCGTTCACCTGGGTGTTCGTGACCAGGGCCAGGTTGGTGCCGCCCGTCACGTCGACGTGCCGGAAGTGCGACTGCGCGGACGCCGGCCCGGGGCCGTTCAGGTTGACGTTCTGGGTGAAGCCGCCGGTGAAGACGACCTTGTGCGTGCCGGACGCGTTGAAGTTGTCGGCGGCGCTGTTCACCCAGTTGTTGTTCTGGCCGCGGATGATGATCACGCCGGCGGTGAGCAGCGAGTCGCCCATCCCGATCCCGGTCCAGTTGGCGCTGAACGCGATGTCGAGGGTGTCGAGCGCGTTGAGCATCCGCAGGCGCGAGCCGGCGAGGGTGTAGAACGATCCGCGGGTACGGGCGGTGTGGCCGTTGAGGGTGAGCGCGCCGTTCTGGATGCGGATGTCCCGGCCCACGCCGAGGATCAGGTTCTTCGTCAGCACGGTGTTGCCGGCCGACGAGAAGAGCAGGTTGCTCTGGATCGAGTCGGGGAGGGCTGGGTTGGTCTTGGTGACCTCGAGCAGGGCGAGGTCGAGCCGGCCGTTGGCGGCGTCGATATAGTCGCCGCCGAGCACGACCGCGCTGGCGGGTCCGGTGACGTTGCCGCTGGTCACCGTGAGGTTGCCGGTGACGTTGCCATCGGTGAGCCAGGTCACGCCGGCCAGGTTGGCGAAATCGATGTTGCGGAAGTGGCCGGCGGTGGGGCCGGTGCCTGACGCGGGCATCGTGATGGTCTGCGCGACGGTGCCGGCGAACAGGACGCGGTGCGTGCCGCTGGCGTTGAACAGGTCGAAGTTGCCGTTGCTCCAGTTGCCGCGGGCGACGATCAGGCCGGCGGTGAGGAGCGTGTCGCCCATTCCCTGGCCGGTGAACGAGATGTCGCCGGCAACGACCAGCGAGTCGACGGCGTTGGCCATCCGGAGCTTGGCGGTGTTGCTGACGGTGAACGCGGCGCCCGACCGCACGGTGTGGTTGTTGAGGGCGAGTCGAGCGGCCGCGCCGCTGATCGTGAGGCTGAATCCACTCTTGGTGCCGAAGTTCTTCGCGAGGACGGAGGCTCCGGTGAAGGTGACGTTGGAGGCGACTGAGTCCGGGAGCGAGGGGTTCGCGCCGGTGAGGATCGTGTTGGTGATCTGCCACCGGCTGCTGGCGGCATCGACCAGGTTCCCGGCGATCGTCCACGTCCGCGCCGCGGCGTTGACGACGTTGCCGTTGGTGACCGTCAGATCACCGTTGACCTGGCCGTTGGTGCCGATGGTCACGTTGGACGGCGACGAGAATTCAAGGTTCTGGAAGTGCGACTGGGTGGGGCCGGGGCCCGGGCCGGTCAGGTTGACGCCGCTCCCACCGCTGGCGTAGACGACCTTGTTGGTGCCGCTGCCTGTGAAGGCGCCCGCGGTGTTGTTGACGAAATTGCCTCCGTTGATGACGATCACGCCGGCGGTGAACAACGAGTCGCCCGTCCCGACACCATCGAAGCCCATGCTGGTCGCGATCATCGAGTCGAGCGGATTGGTCATCTTCACCGCCCCGCCGGGCTGAATCAGAACAAAGGGCTGGCTCCGGAGGGTATGACCATTGAGGGTCACCTTCGCGAGCGCGCCGCTGATCGACGTGCTGCCGATGACCTTCAGGCTCTTGGTCAGCGTGGCGGCGTTCGTGAACGTGACGCTGGACGCGATCGAGTCGGGCAGCGCCGGATTGATCCCGGAGAAGACGGTGCCGGCCACCTGCCACCGCGTCGGGGCGGCGTCGATAAGCCCGCCGGCGATCGTCACCGAGATGCCGGCTCCGGTGACATTCCCGGCCGTGACCGTGGCGCTGCCGTTCACCTGCGCGGCGGTCAGGAACGTCACTCCCGCCGGGTTGTTCACTTCGAAGTCGCGGAAGTGCGAGTTGACGCTGGCCGCGCCCGGCCCGTTGACGCTGATCGTCTGCGCGACCGTGCCGCCCAAGACGACCTTCTGCGTGCCGCCGGCGTTGAAGTTGTCGAACGAGCTGTTGCTCCAGTTGCCGCGCGCTATGACCACACCGGCAGTGAGGAGCGAGTCGCCCATCCCCGCGCCCTGGAACGCCGCGTCGCCGCCCACATCGAGGGTGTCGGTGGCGCCGGTCATCTTCAGCTGCGCGCTGCCGCTCACCGTGAACGCACCGGTGCTTCGCGCGGTGTGGCCGTTGAGCGTCAGCTTCGCGCTCGCCCCGGATATCGTGAGGGACTTGCCGCCCACGACCTTGAAGTTCTTCGTCAGCGTGACCGGCGCGGTGAACGTCACGTTCGACGCCAGCGAGTCCGGGAACGACGGATTGGTCCCGGACAGGACCGTGTTGTTGAGCTGCCAGCGCGTGTTGAGCGGGTCGACCAGGTTGCCGGCGATGGTCACCGTGCTGCCACTGACATTGCCGGCGGTGATGAGCACGTTGCCGTTCACCTGACCGCCGGAAGAGAAGGACACGCCGGCGGCGTTGCTGATCTCCAGGTCGCGGAAGTGGGAGTTGACACTTGCCGGCCCCGGGGCGCTCATGCTGATGGTCTGCGCGGCGGTGCCGCCGAACACGACTTTGTGCGTGCCGCTGGCACTGAAGTTGTCGAAGCTGCTGTTGTCGAAATTCCCGCCGGTGAGGATCATCACGCCGGCGGTGAGGAGCGTGTCGCCCATGCCCGCGCCGGTGAGGCTGATCCCCTGCGCCACGATGAGCGAATCGAGCACGTTCGCCATCTTGAACTGCGCGCTGGACAGCACCGTGAAGCCGTTCGTCACCCGCGCCGTGTGACCGTTGAGGGTGAGTTTGGCGGTGGCGCCCAACACGGTGAGATTCCCGCCGCCACGGATCTTCAGGTTCTTCGCCAGTGTGATCGGCGACCCGATGACCACGTTGGACGAGATCGAATCCGGCAAAGCCGGATTCGTCCCCGTGAACGTCGTTGAGAGCACCTGCCAGCGGGTGTTCAGCGCATCGACCAGGTTCCCGCCCAGCGTCACGGCGACGGCGCCGGTCACAGTGCCTGACGTGACGGTCAGGTTCCCGGTGACATGACCATTGGCGGCGAACGCGACGCCGGCCGGATTGTTCACCTCGACGTCGCGGAAGTGCGAGTTGACGGCCGCCGCCCCCGGGCCGTTCATGGTGATCGTCTGCGCGGCGGTGCCGGCGAACACGACTTTATGCGTGCCGCTGGCGTTGAAGTTGTCGAACGAGTTGTTGCTCCAGGCGGCGCCGCGCGCGATCACCACGCCGGCGGTCAGGAGAGTGTCGCCCATCCCCCCGCCCGCGAACGATGCGTCGCCGCCCATGTCGAGCGTATCGGTGGCGTTGATCATCTTCAGGCGCCCGCCGCCGGTCACCGTGAACGCCCCGACGCTGCGGACGGTGTGTCCATTGATGGTCAGCTTCGCACTCGCGCCGTTCACGGTCAGCGTGCCGGGCCCCGTCACCTTGAGGTTCTTCGCCAGCGTCGCCGCCCCCGAGAACACCACGTTCGAGGGCACGGAGTCGGGAATCACCGGATTCGTCCCGCTGAACACGGTGTTGTTGATCTGCCAGCGCGTGTTCAGCGCATCCGTGAGATTCCCGCCCAGGGTCACGGTTACGTTGCCCGTCACGTTGCCTGACGTCACCGTGAGGTTCCCGCTCACGTGACCATTGGCGGCGAACGCGACGCCGGCCGGATTGTTCACCTCGACGTCGCGGAAGTGCGAGTTCACCGCCGCCGGCCCGGCGCCGTTCAGGGAAATGGTCTGCAGGGCCGCACCCGCCAGCACGGTCCTGTGCGTCCCGGCGGCGTTGAAGTTGTCGAACGAGTTGTTGCTGATGTCGCCGCGCGCCACGAGGACGCCCGGGGTCAGCAGCGAGTCGCCCATCCCCGAACCGGTGAAGGACATCGGGCCGGCCACGATCAGCGAGTCGAGCGAGGCCGCCATCTTCAGCCGCCCGCTGCTCTGCGTCGTGAAGGTCCCGGTCACCGACGCCGTGTGTCCGTTCAGGTCCAGCGTGGAGCCGGACACCGTCAGGCTGCCGCCGCCCGTGACTTTGAAGTTCTTCGCCAGGCTGTTGTTCCCGAAGAACATCACGTTCTGCGGCATCGAATCCGGAATCACCGGATTCACGCCCGTGAACTGGGTGTTCCCCACCTGCCAGCGGGTGCCGGCCGCGTCCACCAGGTTGGCGCCGAGGATCACGTTGACGCTGCCGGTGACGTTCCCGTTGAGGATCGTCGCGGTGCCCAGCGCCGCGCCGTTGCTCGCGAACGCGACCCCCGCGGCGTTGTTGAACTCGATCTGCCGGAAGTGCGCGTTGACGCCCGCGGTCCCCGCCCCGTTCAGGCTGATCGTCTGGAACGCGGTGCCGTCGAAGACGACTTTGTGCGTGCCGGCCGCGTTGAAGTTGTCGAACGAGCTGTTGCTCCAGCTCCCGCCCCTGGTCTCGATCACGCCGGCGGTGAGCAGTGAATCACCCATCCCCGCGCCGGTGAACGAGACCGCGCCCAGGGTGCGGAGCGAGTCCAGCGCGTTCTGCATGACGAGCTTGCCGCCCGCCACCACCGAGAACGATCCGGTGGCCAGCGTGTGGCCGCTCAGCTGCAGCCGCGCCGAAACGCCGTTCACCGTGACGCTGTTCCCGCCCACGGTGTTGAAGTTCTTCGCCAGCGCGATCGGGCCGGCGAAGGTCACGTTCGAGGGGAGCGAATCCGGGATCGTCGGATTGGTGCCGGCGAAGGTCGTATTCAGCACGCCCCAGGCCAGCAGGCCGCTGGCCGGGATCACGCCACTCGTCAGGTTCCCGCCGATCGTCGCCGTCACGTTGCCGGTGATCGACCCGCTCCCCTGGACCTGCAGGTCCCCGGTGACGGCGATGTTCCCGGCCAACGCCGCGGGCGACGTGGTGATCCGGAGATTCCGGAAGTGGGAGGTGCCCTGCGTCAGCCCCGTGCCGTTCATCGTCACGGTCTGGGTCGCGGCGCCCTCGAACACCACCAGGTGCGTGCCGGCAGCGGCGAAGTTGTCGAACGAGTTGTTGCTCAGGTTGCCGGCGACCCGCATCACGCCGGCGGTGAGCAGGCTGTCGCCCATCGAGGCGCCGTTGAAGGTGGCGGGACCGGCCAGCACCAGCGAATCGGCCGCCGACCCCATCCGCAGCCTGGCACCGTTGAGTGTCGTGAGACTCGCCCCCTGCAGGGTGTGCCCCGCGAGGTCGACGCGCGCGGTCGCGCCAGTCACCGTGATGGTGCCTCCGGTGGCCAGCGCGCCGCTCAGCGTGATCTTCCCGCCGATGATCAGCGACGCGTTGTTGTTCAGCTGGCCCCGCGCGAAGCCGGCCGGCGCGCCGCCCAGTGTGAGGTTGCCGCCGCCGTTCAGCACCGGCACGTCGTAGCTCCCGTTCACGGTCACCGCGAACCCGTTGTCGGTCAGGGTCCGGCTCCCGGCCTCCATCGTCAGGTCGTTCACGGCGATCGCGCCGGTGAGCGCCGGTGCGCTGCCGACCTGCGCGATGTAGACGTTGTCGGTGCTCACCGGCACGACCGCCGGACTCCAGTTGCCGGCCGTGAACCAGTCGGCGGTGGTGCCCAGCCAGGTCCTGGTGACGCCGACCGGGACCGCGGTGAGCGTGAACGTCACGCTCTGTCCCAGCCCGGCGTCGGTGGCGGTCACCAGGTTGGCGCCCGGCGCCGGCCCCATGGTGTAGCGCACGAAGGTGTGACCGGTGGCGCTGGTGGTGGTCGACGTCGTCGACAGAGAGCCGCCGCCGCCGGCGACCGACCAGGTGATGGCGCGTCCGCTGATCCCGTTCCCGCCGGCATCGGTGACCCGCACCAGCAGTGAGTCGGTCGGATTGCCGCCCACGAACGCGACCTGCCCGCCGCCGCTGATCGCCGCCAGCAGCGACGCGGCCCCGGCCGAGACGCCGAACGGCGCGCTGGTCGCGGGCGTCAGCGTGCCTGACGACGCCACCATCGTGTAGCCCGCGCCGAGTTTGTCGAGCGTCACGTTGTTGAAGGTGGCCACGCCGGCCACCGCGGGCACCGCCGTCGTCCCGCCCAGCACGGCGCCGGCGGGGTTGGTGCCCAGGGTCAGCGTCACCTGGCCGACGAAGCCGGTCGCGGCGCCGCCCAGCGAGTCGCGCGCGGCCACCACGATCGGAGGCGTGATCGCGGCTCCAACGATCGCCGCCGCCGGTGGCGTCGTGAACGCCAGCACCTTCGCCAGGAACGCGCCGACGGTGGCGCCGACCGTGACCGGCGAGTTCACCAGCGAGCCGGACGAAATCCGGAGCGAGGCCGCGCCCGGCGCCCCGCCCAGCGTCCACCGCACGCTCACCAGCCCCAGCGAGTCGGTCACCGGCAGGGTGTCGGAGAGCACGCCGCCCCCGGCCAGGATCTGGAAGCGCACCGGCACGCCGCGCACCGGCAGGCTGTCGGCGGCGAGGACCTTCGCGACCAGCGGCAGCGGCAGCTGAGCGTTAGGGAGCGCCGTCTGCCCGCCGCCCGACACCAGCCCCAGCGCCGCCGCCAGCGGCTGCACCGTGAGGCTTAGCGTGTCGGCCGGCCCGGTGAGCAGCTGGGCCACCATCCGCACCGTCCCCCGCACCGACTTCGCGCGCACCCGCCCCGCTCCCGGATTCGACACCACCGCCCGCAACGTATCGAGCGAGATCCACGCCACCGGCGTGCCCGGGATCGCCGCGCCGGCCGTGTCCTGCGCCACCGCCGAGAGGACCAGGCTGTCGCCGAAGAAGAGCGACGTGTCGGCCTGCGCCACCACCCGCGCCGCGTTGGCGCCGGTGCCGCTGTAGACCACCGTCACCACGGCCGCCTCGGCGGGCGGGGCGAGCGTGGCCGAAACGCGCGTGGGACCGCCCCGGAAGACCGTGTCCCCCTGGGCGTTGACCATCGCCAGGCTCAGGTCGAACGGCTCCGACGCCAGCCCGCTGCCCAGCGCGACGTGGATCTCGACGACGATCGAGTCGGCGCCCGGGGGGAAATCGATGACGGTGTCGGCCGCGAGACCGGTGCCGCCCGGCCGGGTGAGGGTGATGCGCACCTTGGTGAAGGTGACCAGGCCGCTCGACAGGCTGGCGAACTGCGGCGCCACCGAGAGCGAGGCAATGCGCACCGGCGCCGGCCCCGTACTGTCGCGCGAGCAGCTTCCCGAAAGCACGAGCGCGGCCATCGCCGCGCATCCCAGAAGAAACCGACTCGTGCGGGTGCGCATCCTGTACGGTACTCCGTCGATTCGAGGCTTGGCGAATCTGTCCCCGCCGGTGCCGACTCGCAAGTTCAAGGCCGGCATGGATGTGGGCGCCCGCATGGCCTGTCCCTCCGGTAAGTTCCTGACCCTGACCCTGACCCTGATCCTGACCCTGACCCGTCTGGTGCCTCGCCTCTCCCCCCCCGCCCGCCTCGCCCTCGCCACGCTCATCGCCCTGGGCGCCGCGACGCTCTTCGTCCGGCTCGGCCTCTGGCAGCTCCATCGCCTGGGCGAACGACGGGCGCGCAATGCGCTCGTCCGCACCCGGCTCACCGCGCCGCCACAGTCGGTCGCGTCGTTGCCGCGAGATCCCGAGCTGGCGCGCTACCGGCGAGTACGGCTGCCGTCCGGAGCCGGCACCGCGTTCGACTACGCGCACGAGGTCGCGCTGGCGGGCCGCACCCGCGACGGATCGCCGGGCGTGCACATCCTGACGCCGCTCGCGGCTTCCGGTACGGATACGGTGGTGTTCGTTGACCGGGGGTGGGTCTACGCCGCCGATGGCGCGACGGTCGACTTCTCGCACTGGCACGAGACCGACGGGCCGGCCAGCGGAGCCGCGTGGGAGGGCTACGCGCTCGACATCCCGCCCACCGGGGAGGGGAGGCGCGGGGACGTGTCCTACGCGGGACGCGCGTCGGTGGTGCGGTGGCTCGATCGCGACGACCTGAGGCGCCGGGTGGGCCAACCCGTGGCGCCGGTCTACGTGATGTTGCTGGCGGACTCCGGTGCGGCGATGCCGGCCAGCACGCCGGTGCGCGCGACCCCACCGGCACTGGATGAGGGTCCGCACCTGAGCTACGCCGTGCAGTGGTTCTCGTTCGCGGCGCTCGCCCTGCTGGGGCTGGTGGTCGCCGTGCAAAAGGAGCGCCGCGCAAAGGGGCCCGCGC
>JBGPGH010000044.1:0-13415 GCA_041483735.1 Gemmatimonadaceae bacterium
CAGGACCTCGATCACGTGGGCACGCTCCGCGGCGCTGAGCCCCTCGAACGCCGCCGGCGTGCACACCACCGCGTTCAGAGGCACCTCCGGTGACCAGTGCCCGAGGTCGCTCACACAGCCGTGCACCCGCTCGGTCAGCCCCGCCTCCCCCGCGGCCAGCATCACCCGCTCCACGGCGTCGGCGGCGGCCTCCACGGCGGTCACCTCACATCCGTTCGCGGCGAGGTATAGCGCCGGTCCCTCGGCATTCGTCCCCGCGACCAGCACCCGGGAGTCGGTGGCCGGGTGGATCTCGCGAACCAGCGGGCACTCGGGACGCATCCCCCAGTGCTCCGGACGGCGGAAGCGCGCCAGCAGCCGCAACCGCCGCCGCTGCCAGGTGGCGTACGACGGAATGCGGAGGCGGGCTCGGATGATCCGGTCCACCTCTTCACAGAGCACGATTTCGGTCAGCGTGAATTGCGGCGCCGAGGAGAGCGCCGCGACCGCATCGTCACCAATCGACAGCAGCACATTCCGCGGAACGGAGTCCTTGTACTCTTCGATCTCGCGCTCGACGTACAATTCGTACTCGTAGCGCAGCGATCTCTGCGGCTCTCGGCTCGGCGAGACGTTGGGAGCGTAGGGCATCGAATGGCAGTCCCTTGTTCGGACCCGGCTAAAGTAGAACATCTCATCCAGAGCGCAAGCCCTTGCTGGCATTTGAGGTGCGGTAGCTCGGAACGCGACCAACCGTCCCTCCCCCATTTTACCGCCCCTCTTCCCCTCTCCGCTCCCCGCTCCCCACGTCCGAGTCCGCTCCCTGACCCATGCCCGAACTTCCCGAAGTGGAACGAGCCGCTCGCGCCCTGCGCCGCGCCGCCGTCGGACGCCCGCTGACCGGGATTCGGGCGCTGCATCGCTCGCTGCGCGCCACGCTGCCGCCACGAAAATCGCGCGCTCTGCTGGGACGCCGGCTCCTGGAGGTGCGTAGGGTCGGGAAGTACCAGCTCCTGGTGTTTGATGGTGGCGCTGTGCTGCGCGTCCACTTCCGGATGACCGGCGACTGGCTCATCGAGTCCTCGTCGGCTCCGCTGCCGAAACACGCGCGCCTCGTCTTGCTCTTCGAGGGACAGATCAGGCTGTCGCTCGACGATTCGCGCGCGCTCGCGTCCGTCACGAAGCACCCGTCCCTCGCTGACGCGCTCCCTGACCTGGGTCCCGAGCCGGACGCGCCGGAGTTCGC
This sequence comes from Gemmatimonadaceae bacterium, assembly GCA_041483735.1. Classification (GTDB taxonomy): domain Bacteria; phylum Gemmatimonadota; class Gemmatimonadetes; order Gemmatimonadales; family Gemmatimonadaceae; genus JBGPGH01. The sequence goes on from JBGPGH010000044.1 coordinate 1,226, forward strand.
CGTATCCCCGCTGCGGGCGCGCCTGCGCGGCCGGCGGGTGGCGATCAAGACCGCCCTCCTCGACCAGCGCGTCGTCGCCGGCGTGGGGAACATCTACGCTTGTGAGGCGCTCTGGCATGCCAGAATCGACCCACGGGTGGCTGCCGGACGGCTTGGACCGGCGCGGCTCCGTCGCCTGGTCTCCGCGGTCCGGCGGGTGATCCGCGACGCCATCAACCGGCCCGGCCGTTACGCCGAGGGCGAGGCGCTCGAGCGCCTGGCCGTGTACGGCCGCGCCGGCCAGCCCTGCCGCCGGTGCGGCTCCGCCATTCGCCGCATCGTCCAGGGTGCGCGGGGCACCTGGTACTGCCCGGGGTGCCAGCGGCGCTGAAGACGATTGACCGCCGGCCCGGCGAAACTTAGTTTATTAGCCAATCGTCTAATTTCATCATGCCCTCGCAGAGTGTCTTTCGCGCTCTCGCCGATCCCACGCGGCGGGCGATTCTCCGCAAGCTGAGAAAGCGCCCCATGACGTCCGGCGACATCGCCCGGAGCTTCGACAGCAGCTGGGCCACGATTTCGCGGCACCTCAGCGTGCTGGCCGCGGCCGATCTCGTGATCAGCGAGAAGTCGGGACAGAACGTGGTCTACGAGCTCAACACCACCGTCTTTCAGGAGCTGGTTGAGTACCTGCTCGACTGGTCCCGGTCCGGAGGCAAGGATGCGTAGGTGGATCCCGCCCCTGTCGGTCGTCGTGGCCCTGGCCTTCTCACTGTGGGCCTTTCCCCGCCTCCCCGATCGCGTCCCCACCCACTGGGGCATCGACGGCCAGGTGAACGGCTGGAGCGGCCGGGCTTTCGGCGCCTTCTTCCTGCCGGTGCTCATGGCCGCGATGTGGGGGCTCTTTGCGCTGCTCCCCCGGATCGATCCGCGGGCCCGGAACTACGACAAGTTCCGCGCGACCTACGATGCGGTGGTCGCGGCGCTGATCCTGATGGCCCTCGTCGGGCACGTCGCGGTCGTCGGGGCCGGGTTGGGCTGGCCGGTGTCCATCGCCCGCGTATACCCGGTGATGATCGGCGCGCTGCTGGTCTTCTTCGGCAACCTCCTGCCGCGGGCCCGCTCCAACTTCTTCTTCGGCATCCGCACGCCGTGGACGCTCAGCAGCGAGCGCGTCTGGGAGCGCACCCATCGCTTCAGCGGCGCGGTCACGGTCCTCGCCGGCATCGTGGTCATCCTCAGTGTCTTCGCCCCGCCGCGGTGGTCGGCGTGGGTGATCCTGTCGAGCGTGATGACGATGGGGCTGGCGTCGGTGGTGTACTCCTACGTCGCCTGGCGCCAGGAAACCGGTCGCAGCCCCGACGCGCCCGGCGCCTAGTCGAGTGCCTCGAGCAGGGCGCCCTTGAGGTAGCCCGTCTCGGGAATCGTCAGCACCTCCGGGTGATCCGGCGGCTGCCCGCGGAATTCGCGGATCGCCAGGCGGCGGCCGCTGTCGGCCGCCGCCGCCTGCAGCATGTCCAGAAACGCCGCCCGGCCGAGGTGGAAGCTGCAGCTGGCGGTGAAGAGCATCCCGCCCGGGGCGAGCAGCCGCATCGCGCGCAGGTTGATCTCCTTGTAGCCCCGGACCGCCGCCGGCAGCGACGAGCGGGTCTTGGCGAACGCCGGCGGATCGACGACGATGGTGTCGAAGCGCGCGCCCTCCCGCTCGCGGTCGCGCAGGTACTCGAACGCGTTCGCCTCCACGAACTCCAGGTTCCGGAATCCGTTCAGCGCGGCGTTCTCCCGGGCCCGCGCCAGCGCCGGCGCCGAGACGTCGACCGCGGTGACGTGGTCGGCACGGCCGGCCAGGTGCAGGGCGAACGAGCCGTGGTAGCTGAAGCAGTCGAGCGCGCGTCCGCGGGCCACCGAGCCGGCCAGCACCCGGTTCTCGCGCTGGTCGAGGTAGGCGCCGGTCTTCTGCCCGTCCCAGGGGGCCGCGACGAAGCGAATCCCGTGCTCGCGGACCTCGATCTCGCGCGGGACATCGCCGGCCAGCACCACCACTTCCCTGGGCAGTCCTTCCCGATCCCGCAGGACCGCATCGTGGCGCGCGAGGATGCCGGCCGTGCCGGTGAGACCGGCGAGCGCCGCGACGATCGCATCGCGACAGCGCTCCAACCCGGCGCTCATGATCTGCACCACCAGCCACCGGTCGTAGCGGTCGCAGACCAGTGACGGGCAGCCGTCGGCTTCGCCATGCACGAGTCGGCAGGCATTGGTGAGCCCGGCCAGCGGCGCGCGCCGGACGATCGCCGCCGCCAGCCGCGTCCGCCACCAGGCCTGGTCGATCGTCGCGCCCGGTTCCCGGTCCAGGAGCCGCAGCGAGATTTCGGACTTCGGGCTCCAGAGGGCGATGCCCAGCGGGCGGCCCGCCCGGTTGCGGACCTCGACGACGCCCGCCGGTCCGCCGGCGCGGCGGGTGACATCGCTGCGGTAGATCCATGGATGGCCGGCCGCCCACCGCCGCTCGCCTTTGGCGCTGACCACCGCCACCGCGTCGTCACCGGCGCGCGACATCGATGCGCCTAACTTGTCCGGGGCGTCGTCGCATCGATGGCGGCCCGCAGTGACCGCGCGGCGGCCTCCGGATCGGGCGCCGACATCACCGCCCGGATCACCGCCACGCCATCCGCGCCGGCGGCGGCCACCTCGGCCGCGTTCCCGGGGTCGATGCCGCCGATGGCCACCACCGGCCGGCCGGCAGCACGTGCCAGTCGCGTGAACTCGGCGACCCCGATCGCGGTGCCGGCATCGGTCTTGGAGGCGGTTGCGTACACGGGTCCGATGCCCACGTAGTCCGCCTCACGAGCGTTGTCGATCTCGTCGTCGGCGGCCAGCGATGCACCGATGATGAACCCGGGCGGGCTCATCCGGCGTACCGCGGCCACCGGCAGGTCCTGGGCGCCCAGGTGCACGCCGGCGGCGCCGCAGCCGAGCGCGACGTCGGCCCGGTCATTGACGATCACCGGCACGCCGGGGAGCGCGGTCACCAGCGACCGCCCCACTTCCACCAGCATCCGCGCGTCCGCATCTTTGAGCCGCAGCTGGATCATCGTCGCGCCGCCGCGCACCGCCGCCGCGGCGCGCGCGACGAGACCGTCGCGCCCGTCGCGCAGATCGTCGGTGATCGCCACCAGCGTCAGCGTCGCCGGATCCACCGCTCACCCCGCATGACCAGCCCCTCCCGGATTCGCGCCGTCCGCGGCGCCACCACCGTGCCGGTCGACACGCCTGACGAGATTCGCGCCGCCACCCGCGAACTGCTCGCCGAGATCGCGGCACGGAACGACATCGCGCCGGACGACATCGTCAGCGCGCTGTTCACCGTCACCGCCGACCTGCGCAGCGAATTTCCGGCCCGGGCCGCGCGCGACCTCGGCTGGACCGACGTCCCCCTGCTGTGCACGGTGGAGATCCCCGTGCCGGGCGCGCTGGCGCGCTGCGTCCGCGTCCTGCTCCACGCCGAAACGACCCGTCCGCGCGATCAGATCCGGCACGTCTACCTCCGCGAAGCCCGGGCGCTGCGCCCGGACCTGAGCGGAGACTGACGCCGCCGGCCGGCCGCGAGCCGCGCGCTCACGGGCGCGGCCTCGGGCGGGTGCGCGGCGGTGGGGGGCGGCGGAATTCGCGCGTGGCCCTGGTGTGCTCCGCATAGGTGGTCCGGAACTCGTGGTGCCCGTCGGGCGCGGCGACGAAGTACAGGTACGGCACGTTGGCCGGAAAGAGCGCCGCCTCCAGGCTGGCCGCGCCGGGCGACGCGATCGGCCCGGGGGGCAGCCCCGGGTGCCGATAGGTGTTGTACGGTGAGTTTACGGCCAGGTCGCGGAAGAGCACCCGCTCGGTGTGGCGACCCAGGCCGTACTGCACGGTGGGATCCGCCTGCAGCAGCATCCCCCGCTTCAGTCGGTTGTGGTACACCGCCGAGATGACCGCACGCTCCTCGGGCAGCTTCGCCTCCTTCTCGACGATCGACGCGAGCGTGACGATGTCGTGGCGGGACATCGCCAGCGCGGCCAGTTGCGCGTCCCACTCGGGCTTCCAGACCTGCCGGAAGCGGCGGACCATGTCGGCGACGGCGGCGCGCGGCGCGGTGCCGTCCGCGAACAGGTAGGTGTCGGGAAAGAGGTATCCCTCGAGGGTCGGCGTGGGGATGTCGAGCTGGCGCAGCAGCGCGGTGTCCCGGACCGCCGTCTGCACCGAGTCGTCAGGCACGTTGAGCGTGCGGGCCAGCGCCGGCACGATGCTCGAAATCGCGAACCCCTCCGGAATGGTCACCACCCGCAGGATGCCCCGTCCCTCGGTGAGCGCGTCGACCAGCTCGCCCCACGATGCGCCGCGCTGCAGGAGGTAGGTGCCGGGCTTGAGGGAGCGGTCGCGCCCGCCGACCATCGCGTAGAACCGGAACGCGCGCGGCGACGACACCAGCCGGGCGCTGCTCAGCGACTCGGCGGCCGCCCGGAAGGTCGTCCCCGGCGGGATCACGACCCGGACGGGCAGGCCGGCGGGCTCTCCGCGGCAGGCGGCCAGCGCAAAGGCAGCCAGCGCACCGGCGGCGGCCACCGCCAGGGCCGGCGCCGTCCCGCCCACCCTAACGCGCCAGCTCCAGCGCATGCTGCAGCAGCAGGGTGGCGGCCAGTGCGTCCACGTCGCCCTTCCGGCCGCGCGTGCTCCCGCCCATCTCGCGGATCGCCCGCAGCGCCGCCGCCGTCGTGAACCGCTCGTCCACCAGGCGCACCGGCAGCCCGGTCCGGCGCTCCAGCTCGGCCGCCACCCGCCGGACCTCGACGGCGCGCGGCGTCTCGTCACCGTTCGAGTCGAGCGGCAGGCCGACGACGAACCCCTCCGCCTCCAGCTCGGCGCCGCGCCGGATCAGCTCGGCCACCGGCGGCCGCTTGCCGGCGCGCCGGACCACGTGGCCGGCCGGCGACGCGATCATCCCGGAGGGGTCGCTGATGGCGAGACCGATCCGTCGCTCGCCGTAGTCGATCGCCAGCAGCCGCCGCGGTGCGTCGCTCACGGGCGCAATATAGGCGTCCGCCGCGCCGGCGGGCGAGAGCGGCCCGCCGCTCACGCCTCGGCCATCGTCGCGAAGAACTCGGCGTTGGTCTTCGAGCGCTGCATGCGCTGGAGCAGGAAGGTGATCGCCTCCTCCGCCTCCATGTCGCCGAGAAAGTGGCGCAGCAAGGCCAGGCGATTCGTCTCGACCGGGTTCAGGAGCAGCTCTTCCTTGCGCGTCCCCGACTTGTGCACGTCCACCGCGGGGAAGATGCGCCGGTTGGAGATGTCCCGGTCCAGCACCAGCTCCATGTTCCCCGTCCCCTTGAACTCCTCGAAAATCACCTCGTCCATGCGTGATCCCGTCTCGATCAGCGCGGTGGCGACGATCGTCAGCGAGCCGCCGCCCTCGATGTTCCGCGCCGCGCCGAAGAACCGCTTCGGTTTCTGGAGCGCCTGCGCATCCACGCCGCCCGACAGGATCCGCCCGCCCTGCGGCATCACCGTGTTGTGCGCCCGCGCCAGCCGGGTGATCGAGTCGAGCAGGATCACCACGTCGCGGCCGTGCTCCACCAGCCGCTTGGACTTCTCGATCACCATGTCGGCCACCTGGACGTGGCGGTCGGCCGGCTCGTCGAAGGTGGACGCGATCACCTCGGCGCCGGCCACGTTCTGCTGGAAGTCGGTGACCTCCTCGGGCCGCTCATCGATCAGCAGCACGATCAACGTGACCTCGGGATGATTCTCGGCGATCGCGTTCGCCATTTTCTGGAGCAGGATCGTCTTGCCCGCCCGGGGCGGAGCGACGATCAGGCCGCGCTGTCCCTTCCCGATCGGCGCGATCAGGTCGACGATCCGCATGCTGACGTCCCCGTCGCGGGTCTCCAGCCGGAGGCGCGTATCGGGATAGCGCGGGTGCAGGTTGTCGAACGGCGCACGCCCCTTGGCCTTGTCCGGGTCATCGCCGTTGATGCTCTCGACCTTGAGCAGCGCGAGGTATCGCTCCCAGGGCTTCGGCGGCCGCACCTGGCCCAGCACCGAATCGCCGGTGCGCAGGTCGAAGCGCTTGATCTGCGATGGGGAGACGTAGGTGTCGTCGGGACCGGCGAGGTAGCTCCAGTCCTGGCTGCGCAGGAACCCGTACCCTTCACCGAGAATCTCGAGGACGCCGTCGGCGCGCAGGACCGTGTCGCCGTCGAGCAGTTTCTGCTCGATGCGGAAGATGAGCTCCTGCTTGCGCAGGCCGGCCACTTCGGCGACCTGGAGGTCGTCGGCCATGGACTGCAGTTCGCTCACCGATTTGCGCCTCAGGTCGGCGATATCCACGGGCGGGCGCGGATGCCGCGCGGTGCGGCATCGGCTGGGATCAGTTGGAGGGAAACGGGAGGAGGGGAGGCGGGAAGCGCGTCGCGGGAGCGCGGAGGTCGCGGGGACCAGCGGCGGCGGAAGCGGGGGCGGGAGTGTCGAGGGTGTGCCGCGGGTAGTGGGGGACGAACGGTACCCGGGCAGCGACGAAGCTAGGGGAGCGTGGGGGGTGGGTCAAGCGCGCGGGGGCGCGCGATCGGGTGGAGCGCCGCGCCGTCAACTGGATGGTGGCGGATCAGTTGTCGGCGCGGACGCGCGAGGCGGGACTCGAACCCACGACCTTCGGCTCCGGAGGCCGACGCTCTATCCAGCTGAGCTACTCGCGCGGGAGAACTCGAGCTCGGGAAAGTCCGAGTTAACCCTCACCTGCGACTTCTGTGCTGAAAGGTAGTCGGGGCGACTGGATTTGAACCAGCGACCTCCTGCTCCCGAAGCAGGCGCGCTACCGGGCTACGCTACGCCCCGAGAATCGGCGGGAACTCGCAGCGCGCCCGGAGAGACTCGAACTCCCAACCTTCTGATCCGTAGTCAGATGCTCTATCCAATTGAGCTACGGGCGCTTGAGCGAACGCTCCACGCTCGTGTCGAGCGGAGGGCCGCCGCCTCCACCGAGCGACCAGCGCCCTTTGGAGAAGTCCAAAAGTACCCGGGCCCCAAGTCGTGGTCAAGGTGCGAGGTTCGCGACGCGCACCGAGGCGGTGCGATACGAACGCGCGATCCGTCGCGGCGGAAACAGCACGGCCCCGCGAGCGAGCGCGGGGCCGCATGGGCGGTACAAGACTCGAACTTGTGACCTCCACGATGTCAACGTGGCGCTCTAACCAACTGAGCTAACCGCCCGGGAAGCCGGAATCCTGTCTGCGGTGCAGAGCGGGAAACGGGACTCGAACCCGCGACCCCAACCTTGGCAAGGTTGTGCTCTACCAACTGAGCTATTCCCGCGAATTGCGGGCCGGACGGGACACTGATCGCGATCCGCCCGTGCCCTGCCGTCCAACCCGGTCCACGCCGGCGACGCGACCGCCGGCGATGGAGGCGAGGGGGATCGAACCCCTGACCTCGTGAATGCCATTCACGCGCTCTCCCAACTGAGCTACGCCCCCGGACGCCAGGAAAATGGCCGTCAGGAACCTCCGAGTCTATTCGGGTGTTGAAGAGAAGTCAAGAAATCAGGGTCGCATTTCGGTCCGTTCGCGGTTATCTTGTATCGCTTTGCCATCGCCGGCTTCAGTCGTGAATGCGGACTCGACAGGCACGCCGGCCCGCGGTGCCGGCCGGCGGCTCATGAGGCGTTTCCCATTCGGAGCTGCGCCACGTGAACCGGTTCTCAATTCCGATGACACCATTCGCAGTATCGTCTGACTCATGACCACCAAGACTGACGTTAAGCGCCCGCGCCGCCGCCGTGCCGCTCCTGCCGGCATCGCGCCCAGCGAGCCCGAGCGCGATATCCTGGACCAGTACCTCTATGAGGTCAGCACCTATCCCCTGCTCAAGGGGACGGAGGAGCTCGATCTCGCGCGGAAGATCCGCGCCGGCGACCCGGATGCGCTCCAGGAGCTCGTGAAGCGCAACCTGCGGTTCGTGATCTCCGTCGCCAAGAAGTACCAGAATCGCGGCCTCCCGCTGATCGACCTGATCGGCGAGGGGAACGTGGGCCTGCTCACCGCCGCCCGGAAGTTCGATCCCGACCAGGGGGTGAAGTTCATCTCCTACGCCGTGTGGTGGATCCGCCAGGCGATCCTCTCGTCGCTGGCCCGGCAGGGCCGGACGGTCCGCGTGCCGCTCAACCGCACGGCGGACCTGTCGCGCATCATCAAGGCGTCGGAGATCCTCCGGCAGAAACTGCGCCGCGAGCCGTCGCCCGAGGAGCTCGCCAAGCTCACCGGCCTGTCGGTGGACGTCGTGCAGTCGCTGGCCGCGCTGAACACCGGCGACGTGCGGCTCGATGCGCCGCTCGATCCGGACGGCGACCGCTCGCTGATCGAGCGCTTCGTCTCCGACGAGATGCCGGACGCCGAGGAAGAAGCGATGAACCGCTTCCTCACCGACGAGATCGAGCTGGCGCTGGGCACGCTCCCTCCGCGTGACGCGAAGGTCCTGCGGCTCTATTTCGGCCTCGAGGGCGGGCGCGAGCACACGCTCGAGGAAATCGGGTCGATGCTCGGCGTCACCCGCGAGCGAGTGCGCCAGCTGCGCGACCGCGCCCTCAAGCGGCTGCGCGAAGGCGATGTGGGCCGCGCGCTGGGGAGTTTCGCGGCGTAGTCGCGGCGAGCGCCGGCTTGCCGGCGCTCGCGGGATGGTGGGGCGGGCCTCCGGCCCGCCCCTTTTCCATCGACGGACGGATGGCCACTGCCGTCCGGACCTCCGCGGCGGCTCTGGCCCCATCCGCACCCGGGCGCCACATTTGTGATTCGCCGTCGGGCGCGCCGGTCTCCGCGCCGCGCGGCCGTCCACGCCTCCACCCGATTCGCGCGCCGTGATCCAGCTGGTCGACGTCCACAAGGCCTTCGGTCCCAAGCGGGTGCTGGAGGGATTCTCCCTCGAAGTGAAGGAGGGAGAGACGATGGTCATCATCGGGTATTCGGGCACCGGCAAATCGGTCGCGATCAAGCACATCGTCGGCCTGCTCGAGCCCGACAGCGGGACGGTGTTCGTCGACGGACTCGAGGTCCCCACGCTGCCCCGCAGCGAGCTGTACCGGCTGCGCTCCCGCATTGGCTACGTCTTCCAGTTCGCGGCGCTGTTCGACTCGCTGAAGATCGGCGAGAACGTCGCCATGGGGCTGCGCAAGCAGGGCGAGCTCTCGGAGCGCGAGATCCAGGATCGTGTGCACGAGGTGCTCGAGCTGGTCGACCTCCCCAACGTCGCCGAGCGCTTTCCGGCCGAGATGTCGGGCGGGATGCGGAAGCGGGTGGGGATCGCGCGGGCGATCGCGGCGCGCCCCAAGTACCTGCTCTACGACGAGCCCACCACCGGCCTCGATCCGGTGACCAGCGCGGTGATCAACAAGCTCATGATCCGGATGCGCGAGAAACTCGGCGTCACCGCGATCGTGATCACCCACGACATGCGCAGCGCCTACGCCGTGGGCTCGCGCATCGCGATGCTCTACGAGGGAAGGGTGCGCCAGGTGGGCACCGTCGACGAGATCCAGCACACCCACGACCCGGTCGTCAGGCAGTTCATCGAGGGGCGCGCCGATCTCGACGACGGGGAGGGGATTTGAGCGCCTCGAAACCGGTCGGGCGCACGCGCGCCGCCCGCGAAGTCTCCGCCGGCGGCGTCGTCTACCGCCTGGACGCGGGACGCCCGGTCTTCCTCCTCATCCGCGACAGCTACGAAAACTGGGGCTTCCCCAAGGGACACATCGAGCGCGGCGAAAAGCTCGAGGCCGCCGCGCTCCGCGAGGTGAGCGAGGAGACCGGGCTCGACGATCTGGATCTGCGCGGCGAGATCGCCACGATCGATTGGTACTTCCGGTTCCGCGGGCGGCTGATCCACAAGGTCTGTCACTTCTTCCTCATGGAGACGCCGCGCGCCGAGACCTGCCCGCAGGTCGCGGAGGGCATCACGGCCTGCCGGTGGGCGCCGTTCGATGAGGCCGCGCCCGCGATCTCGTACGACAACGCCCGGCGCGTCCTCCTCCGCGCGAACGAGATGGTCACGGCATCGCTCGCCCGCCCCTGACCGGATCCCCTCGTGCTCTTCGATGATCACACGGGATCCGCCGGCGCCGCGCCGTGCCTGGTGGTGTTCGCCGCGCGCGAGCGGGCGCGGGCGCTCGCGCGTCGCGCCTTTCCCCGGCGCCGCGGCCGCGTGATCCTCACCCGCTCGGCCGCCGAGTTCGAGCGGGCTTTCCGCGTCACCCTCGTGGACGCCGCCCTCGTCGACGTCGGCTCGGCCACCGAGGATGCGTGGCAGGCGGCCGCGCTGGCGCCCGAATTCCCCAGCGCGCCGTTCTTCGCGGTCACTCCGATGCGCGCCGCCGACGGGCCGGCCGTGGCCCGCTGCGCCTCACTCGACTTCGTCGATGTGCTGGCGGACGGGGTGGACGATGCCGCCGCCCGCGATCTCATCACGCCGCGCTGCTTCTCGACCCGGTTCGCCGCCGCGCTCCGCGTGGCGCCCCCCGCGCTGGACCTCGCCACTCCACTCCAGCGCGCCACCTGGCTCCGGATCGTGGCATGCGCCGGCCGGCTGGTGCGCACCGAGCTGTTGGCGCGTGAGCTGGGCGTGACCCGCGAACACCTCAGCCGCTCGTTCGCCGCCGATGGCGCCCCGAATCTCAAGCGCGTGATCGATCTCGTCCGGGTCCTCGCCGCCGCTGAGCTGGCCAAGAACCCGGGCTACGATGTGAGCGACGTGGCGACCGTCCTGGGATTCGCCTCGTCGTCCCACCTCTCCAGCACCGCCCAGCGCGTGGTGGGCACCCGGCCCGCCTCGCTCGCCAGGCTGCGCACCGTCGACCTGGTCGAGCGCTTCGCGAAAGGGCGGGGGCGCAGCCGGGAGCGATGACCGGCGCCGGGCGCGGCGCCGTCGGCGACGCACGACAGGGGAACGGACCCGCACCGCGGACCGACGCGCCTGGGTCAGCGCGCGACCGCCGCCATCGCGGCCCCCGCCGCCCCCGCCGAGACCTCCGCGGCCACCTGCCGCTCGACATACATCTGATAGCCGGCGAGCATGCGGGTGACGGAGTTCACCCGCCCGGTCAGCTGCGACAGCAACTCGGCCGTGATCAACCCGCCCTGCCTGGCCACGGCGAGCTCCGTCTCGAGCTCGACCAGCGCCACCCGTGCGGCCCGATAGCCGGCCGCCTGCTCGCCGGCCGAGGGCCGGCCGTAGCCCTCGGCGATCCGCAGGGCGACGAGGATCGCGGTTTGCATCAGCCGGTCGCTGACGACCTTGGTCTCGCGCCGGCCGGCGTGACGCATGGCGCGGATCACCTCGCCGGCGAGGGTGACCGACTCCTGCCATACCTTGAGGTCCCGCACTCCGGTTGCCATGGCGCGAAGGTACGGTCCCGGGGCCGGCGGTCCGGCATCGCGGCACTGCGCCGCACATCATATGATTGCGGGGCGATCCGGCCGGCTTGTGGCCCCCCCGGCTTGCCCGCCAACCCTCCTTGTGATAAAATTCACAAGCCCAGACCGACCCTCGAAGCCCCGCTCCAAGGACCCCGAGACCATGGCCTCCGACACCACGCTCCGACCCGGCGAAATCAAGGACATCCTGCTGCGCGAGATCGACGCGGCCAACCTGCGGGCGCTCGATGTCGAGGAAGTGGGCACGGTGCTGGAGGTCAAGGACGGCATCGCCCGTATCTACGGCCTCCAGAAAGTCATGGCCGGCGAGATGCTCGAAGTCACGTCGTCGGAGACCGGTGACGTCATCATCGCCCAGGCGCTGAACCTCGAGGAAGACAACATCGGCGCGGTGATCCTGGGCGACTTCCTGGTCCTGAAGGAAGGCGACGAAGTCCGCCGCACTTCTCGCGTGCTGGAAGTGCCGGTGGGGCAGGCGCTGGTGGGGCGGGTGGTCGACGCGCTGGGCCGGCCGATCGACGGGCTGGGCGACATTGCCACCAGCAGCTCCCGGAAGGTCGAGTCGCAGGCGCCCGGCATCATCGTCAGGCAGCCGGTGCGCGAGGCGCTGCAGACCGGGATCAAGGCGATCGACTCGATGATCCCGATCGGCCGGGGCCAGCGCGAGTTGATCATCGGCGATCGCGGAACCGGCAAGACGGCGATCGCGATCGACACCATCATCAACCAGAAGGGGCAGGGTGTCATCTGCGTCTACGTCGCGA
>JBGPGH010000045.1:0-12165 GCA_041483735.1 Gemmatimonadaceae bacterium
AACCGGATCACCGGCGGCTGGTTGGCGAGGTCCCGGACGTCGGTCGCGAGCTCGTCGTCAGCTTCGCCCCCCTCCGCGCGCGCCAGTTCGATGCCGCGATCGGTCTGGGTGGCGAGCCGCTCGATCAGGCGTTCGACTTTTTTGGCGGTTGTTTGCTCGATGGACACTTTGTACTCGTAGGCGAAGGCGAGGTCATCGAGGGCGTCGAGGAAGGCGTTGGGGGCGGCGGCGACGATCAGCCGGCCGTCATCGGCCCAGGACCTGGGGCAGAGCTGGTGGTGGAGGAGGAAGTCGCGCGACAGGGAGTCGGCGAGCGTCAGGTGCCGGGCGGTGGCGGATGCTGTGGGCGGCATGGCCGGCATCCGCAGGCAAGGGCCGGGCCACCGCGGAGGGCCACACGGAAGTGCAGTAAGAACGCCGCCTTACGTGAACGGCTCGGCAGGAATTGCCGACGCAATTGCGTGTAGCAATATGAATCGCGTCACGTGCCCGGGTCGTGGTGCTTCGGGTGCCCCGCTGTGCGCCGCACGACAGTCGTCCGGTCGATATCGAGCTGCTTCGCCGCGGTCGTCTTGTTGCCATCGTTGGCGCGGAGTGCCTCCTCAAGTTCGAGGTCGCTGACCCTGCGCTTGCGCGGCCGCGCCGGACGTCGCCCTACAGACGTGTTGCGGGCCGCCGCTTGCGGGATGGCACGTGCCACCGCGACCGACGTCGGTCCGAGCGGCAGCATCTCCTCCAGGTAATTCGTGCGATGGGCGAGCGTGACGGTGCGCTCCCCGCGCGCGTACACCAGCAGGCCCGTCACGATGCTCTCCAGTTCGCGGATATTCCCGGTGAGCGGAGCGCCGGCGATCACCGCCATGAGAGCCTGATCCACCGACGGCGGCCGCAGATCGGGATACCCATAGTGCGGCGCGAACCGCGTGAGCATCTGCGCAACCAGATGCGGGATGTCCTCGCGGTGATCGCGGAGCGTCGGGAGGACAATGCGGAGCGCGCCGATCCGATGGTCGAGATCAGCCAGGAACAGATCGCGCGCGACGAGATCGGCGAGCGGAACGCTCGTGGCGGCGACCATTCGCACGTCGACGCGCAGCGGGCGGTCGACCCCCACCGGCGTGATCTCCCTGTATTCGATGACCCAGAGCAGCCTCTTCTGGATGCTCAGCGAGGCCTTCCCCAACTCATCCAGGAAGACCGTCCCGCCGCGGGTCGCGTGAAAGCATCCCTCGCGCGCCGAGATCGCACCGGTAAACGAGCCACGCACGTGGCCGAACAATTTCGAATCGATGAGCGAGTCGTCACCGAATCCGAGGTCGATGCGGGCGCAGTCCTTCGCTCGCCTGGGCGACTGGCTGTGAATGAGCTGCGCCAGGCGCGATTTGCCCGTCCCGGATTCCCCTTGCAGCAGAACGGTGAGGTCGAGGGGCGCGACCATTGTGACGAAGTTCAGCACGTGAGCGAACGCGCCGCTCCGAAACGTGTAGCCCGTGGCCCCGCCGCCGGACGTGGCTGCGGCGGGGGATTCGCCGCGGGCGCGGAACCCGGACCCAACGCCATCGCCGGTGCCCCGGAGTCTGGCCATGGTCTGGACGAGAGAGTGAACCAACGGATTGGAACGCTTCTCGTACCCACCACCGCGTCGTGGCCCGGTACGCTTCTTACGGCCGCAAATCTGAAGGGCGGGAAGCAGTCCGCAAGGGGCGGGGGACGAGCCGTGTCGGACTTCAGCAGTAACCGCCGACGCATCCCGGCATTGCTCCGATCATGCGGCTGCTGGCGAAGAAGCCTGAGGCGCGGGTGCACACCGCGGCCGAACTGGCGGAGCAGCTCGTCGGGCTGGGGTGACCTGATCGCTAGGTCGGGAACGCCTTTCGTGGTGTGCCGTACTCTCCCGCCAGATACCGCTTTCGCACATCGGCCAGGTAGCTGGGCGCTTCCGCCTCTGTGAGCTTGAGAGCGCTTCGGGCCTTCTCGAACGTCGTCGGAGAAAGGAGCAACAACAACTCGAGAAAGTGTACGGAGTGGAAGATTCTCGGCTCGATTGAAAGCATCCGGAATTCTGTGCCGGGAGTCGATCGGTCCGGTATAGGGGGACGAGCACCCGGGTGCGCGCTCTGAGCCGTCGTCGAGGAGTCGGCCTGAGCTGACTGATCAGCGTCGTAGTTCCGGACCGCCACCACTATGTCGAACGCGGCCGATTGAGCGGTCTCGTCGTCATAAACGAGCGCGTAGGCCGAGCATAACTCGTCGAACGTGAAGCCAAGGAAGGATTCCATACGACGGGCTGAGCGGCTCACCTGCCATTCCGTGGCGCGGCGCGCGCGGTGGAGACGGCCCTTGTGACGTCGCCTTTGCGCATACCACCGCGCTTCGCTGCCTGACGCGCCTGCCGGACAAGCTCGGCGAAGTCGCGCTTGGCGGGAGGCTGGAGGACCTTGAAGATCACGACATCCTTGTCCCCGAGGACGACGAACTGCGCTCCGGCCTTGAGTCCCAGCCGGGCCCGGATCTCCTCGGGGATAACGACCTGTCCTTTGGATGAGAGCGTCGTGGTTGCAGCCTCACTCATGCGTCACTCCTGTGTATCTTACTAGTAAGATAGCCGCGCGAGCGGCGCCTGACAAGCGTGATGACCGGCGGCCCGGCGAGGACGCAGGTGGCTATCGCGGCCGACTACCAGCCCCTAGATGGAGGTGAACGGCGAGATCCCACCGGCCTTGTCGGCGCTGATCATGCGGCTGCTGGCGAAGAAGCCGGAGGCGCGGGTGCAGACCGCGGCCGAGCTGACGGAGCAGCTGGTGGGGCTGGGGTACGAGGGCGCCAGACGGCAACTGTCCGGGGACGTCGATTGGCCCCCACAGTATTGCAGCTAGGGACCTACCCGCACAGTAAACACAATGGCGGCAAAGGTGTCGACGCTGGCGCGAGAATTGGCGTGACCCCATATCGCGAGCGACGTCAGCGAGTCGATGTTCACGAACGCGAGCATCGTGGTCATCTTGGGAAGCTCCGGCACCTCTGCAGCCGCCACAAGTTCACCAGCATGTCCGCCCACGAGGATCGAGCAGGAGCGGAACGCACCTCGCTTCAGTGTCGAGAGATTCCACCTTGGGCTTGCCACGCGCACGAAGTCCAAAGTGGTCGAGTCGATCACAAACACATTCGGCGATCCCCCTGGGGAGTCGGTACGGGTAAGACCCGGCGGCGCCATGAAAGACAGACGAGGGGATTGAATCTGAACGGACTTCCACTCCTTTCTTGGCGCGCTTGCGTGTGGACAAGACGGAGGAGGCGACTGGCTCTCAGCCGGCACTCTCGCACTTCGTAGCGAGACAAAGAACCGATTCTGCGCGTCGACCGTTCGGCCCTCAATCGCGGCCAGTAGCCAGGGTCCGCCTGCTATTTTCAGGGCTGCGGTCGCAACAAAGCGGCCAGATGTCTGACCGATATCGTCAATGAATCTGCGGACGCGCCAGGATCCCAGCGGCGAACTCAGACTACATGGTGCGCCCCATGGGCGACCTACGAAAGTTGGTCCGAAATGCATCGTGAGTGGTGACGGTCCAGAACTATCGCCGACCGTTACAAGGAGACGCGCGTCGTCGACCGTCCAGTCCTCGAGGCCCCGCACGGTGAGGAGTGCGCCTTCAGCCCCTGAGGGTATCTTGAGCTGCACCGCGGCATCTCTGATCCACGTGTCGACCCAGCCGACGGTATCGACCGTCCCTGGCCAACAATCTTCCACACCAATGATACTCGACTGGCCGCTCAAGTCAGATGATGACAGAAACATGAAGGCGATCAGTGAGCCCAGGAGATTGCCGATCGGTCGGAGCGGGCTCCAAGGGTGCTGAGGTGACCGCCGCACTGCGGTCCGTAAGGGTCCGCATGGCGACGACTGGTCCGCGGACGGGGCGGATGCGGGAAGGTGAAGGAACGAGCTAGTTGTCATCTCGTTCGTGCCTCACTAGTGTTGTGCCCCGTTGACAAACAGCGGTGCGGGTGGTCAGAGCCTGAAGGCCGCGTTCACGCGGGGCGCGGACCGCTCCGTGTCCGTCATCCTCTTGCCCGCCGTTACGACCAGGTGCTCGAACGGAACATCGGCGCCGGCCTCGTCGCGCAGCGTGAAGTGGAGACGCTCTGCGTCCGCGACTGCTGCTTCGAAGTCGTGAGTGCCGAGACGCCGCGCGGCGTCAGGCAGCTGCTGCCTCAGCATTTCCATCGACATTCCGCCGGACTGTGCCTGCCCGGGTATTGGCTGATCGGGGCCGCCGAGCGGCGGCCGCTGGAAGATCTCGAGCATTCGCTGCATGTCGAGCTTGCTGGTCTGCTCCGGGGTAAGTCCGAAGAGCTCCGGAGAGAGCGCGTTCCCCATGTTCTGGGACAGCGCCCAGCCGGCGTCATCACGACGCGCGAGCAGGGGGCGATAACGATCGAAGGCGGGGATCTGCTCCAAGTCGCCGGATGAGAGCCCGTGAGAGGGATGGAGTTCGACGTGTCCGATCGGCTCGCCGTTGCACAGGACGGTCAGGTGCACGGAGCACTCACCGCGGCGCCACCGCTGCCCGCGCCTTCCCCTCCGGAAACTCCGGCGCCATCAGCCCGCGCTCCGACCGGCCGTGCGGATCCTGCGTCGCCCGGATCCCGTTCACGATCTCGAGCGCGGTCTGCGTCGCCGGCGGGAGCGCCAGCGAAGACTCCCCCAGCGGCGTCACACGACTTCCCCAGCGCACCAAGAGCGCGCACCAGGTGAGCCCGCCGCCAAACGAGGGCATGAGCAGCAGGCTCCCCGGCTTCACCCGTCCCTCGCGCACCGCCTCCGACAGCGCCACGGGCACGGTCGCCGCGCTCATGTTCCCGTACTTGTGCACGGTCACGATCACCTTCTCCATCGGGACGCCGGCGTACTTGGCCACCGACTCGATAATGCGGAGGTTCGCCTGATGCGGCACCACCAGGTCGACCTGCTCCGGGGTGACGCCGCAGTCGCGCAGCACCTTCGCCGAGGCGTCGCTCATCGCCTTCACGGCGCGCTTGAAGATCACCGGGCCGTCGAAGTCCCAGATGGTGTCGCCGAATGTGACGCCACGGTTCGCGTAGCCGCAGCCCATCCCGCGCACCCGCAGCGACTCGCGCGCCTCCACGTCGCAGCCCAGGGCGGTGCCGATGACGCCCTCGTCCTTGTCGCTCGACTGGAGAACGACCGCCCCCGCGCCATCGCCGAACAGCACCGCCACGTTGCGACTGCTCCAGTCGACGTAGCGGCTGATGAGCTCGGCGCCGACAATCACGGCGTTCCGCACCATCCCGGCCCGGATCATCGCCGACGCCGTCGCCAGGCCGTAGAGAAAACTGGTGCACGCCGTGTTGAGGTCGATCGCCGCGGCCCGAGCGGCACCTAACGCAACCTGGACGCCCGAGGCGCTGTTGGGGACCGCCTCTTCGTTGCTGCACCCGCCGTAGATAATGAGATCCAGGTCGGCGGCGGCGAGTCCCGCGCAGGCCAGCGCCCGCGACGCCGCCAGCGTCGCCAACTCCTGCGCGGTCACGTGCGAGATCCGGCGCTCCTTCATCCCCGTCCGGGTGGTGATCCACTCGTCGGACGTGTCGAGAAAGGTCGAGAGGTCGGCGTTGGTCAGCACCGCCGGGGGCATCGCGTCCCCCCAGCCGGTGATCGCGGCGAACGTCATGCTAGTCCGTCACCGTGAACGCCTTCACCATCCCCATCGCCGAGTGGGTCTTCTTCGACAGCGGGTTGTACAGCGAGCAGATGATCACGTACTCGCCAGGCATGAGGTCGACGGTCACGTTCACCGACCGCTTCGCCTCCAGGCCGGTGGTCCCGCCCACCGGCTCGAACGGCGCCGCTCCCGTTGGATGGTCGGCCCACCTGACCGCCTGCAACGCGCTCACCCCCGGCTGGAGCCTCACGATCCAGGCATGGTGCTCCAGCTTTCCGGCGTTCTCCACCCGGAAGGTCCGGCGGCCCGCATGCACGGCGCCGGAGATGGTGAAGCTCCATTCGGACAACTTGAGCGACAGCTCGGCGGCCGGGAGCCGGGCCGGCGCGGTGGCGCTCAACGGCTTCACCACCGCCAGCTCCTTCAGCATCCCGTCCATGAAGTGCATCCGGTGCGACGTCGGCGAGGCCACCACGCAGGCCAGCACGTAGCGGCCGGGCTCGAGTATCATAGACGCGCTCGACACGCCGCCCGGTCCCACCGATTCCGGGCCGCCCAACGAGTGCATCCACGGCTCCACCTCGTCCGTGTTCTTCAGTTCTTCGGCGATCCGGGAAATCCGGTCCAGCCGGTCGACCTTGATGACCAGGACGTGATGCATCTCGCGTCCCCGGTTGAAGAGCCGGATGTTGACGAGGCCGGCCTCCACCTGATCCGGTGCCTGGAACTTGAAGTCGGTGGCGATGACCACGAGCTCGTTGCCCGGGTCGGCCGCGCCGGCGCGGGCCGGGGAGCGCGGCGCCGGCGACGACCGGCTGTCCGGCATTCCCCCCGGGTGCGGCGGGGCGAGCAGAGCGAGGAGCAGCGGAAGGGCGAGGCGTTGCATCCTGATCTCCGTTTACGGGCCGACTCCAAAGATAGGCATCCGGCGCGCCGGTGGGAGAGGGAACGCCCGACGGTGCTGACGGGCGTTTGACGGGCTTCCCCGTCGGTGACTGTCGGGCTTCTCTTACCGGCCCCGATCCTCCCCGCACTTCCTGAGGCCGGCCACCGCCCGATCGCGCGCGGGGCGCATGGCGCCGGTGGTGTCGCTCCAGAGGCGGAGGGCGGCGTTGAAGTGGCCCGTCGCCTCGTTGCAGCGGCCGCGCTCGACGTCGATCTCCCCCAGCTCGGTGGCGGCCAGCGGCGTCAGGTACATGAGCCAGGTGGTGGGCGGGGTGAGCGACCGGAAGATCTTGGCCGCGCTGTCGGCCATCCCCTGGGCGCGGAGCAGCCGCGCGGTGAAAAACCGCATCTGCGGCTCGGGGCTCATGTCGATCGTGTTCTCGGTGTGGACCGACCATAACGAGAGCGCGCGCGACGCGCTGGCGAGCGCCGCCCGGGTGTCGCCGCGCCGCGCCGCCAGGCGGGCCTCGAGATCGGTGCGGAGCGCCGCCCGCCACTCGCGCGGGCTCCCGCCCGCCGGGAACGCGTCGATCGCCGCCTGCCAGCGCTTCGTCACGAGCGTGTCGCCGTACATCGCGTTGTACGCCCCCACCAGCCAGCCGATGTTCCAGACGTTGTGGGTGTTGAACCACTTCTGCGCGGAGTCGACCGGCATCCCGGCGGCCACCAGCGACTCGGCGCGCGCCGCCAGCGGGCCGGGCGCGATGCCGGAGACCGCCGATGCCACCATCAGGTTCTGCACCTGGTCGAGGAAGCCGGGGAACTGGGCGGTGGCGCCGGGTGCGCTCAACGAGTCGAGGATCGAGAACCGGCCCGAGGCCAGCTCCATCTGCGCCCGCGAACCGGCGATGAGGCGGGCGGGAAAACCCGGCGCGGCCTTCGCCTGCAGGACACCGAGCAACCGCATGGCGCGCGCCGGGTCGGCGTTCCGGATGGTCCGGTAGGCGGCGATCCACGACACCTGGTCGAGCGCGGCGATCGAGTCGGCCAGCACGGCGCCGATCTCGTCAGGCACGAGCAGCATCTCCATGCCCAGGAGCGCGCCGTGTACCACCGGCGACGCGACGCCGGCGGTCCGCAACGCCGTCAGCTCGCCGCGCAGCACCGCCGAGTCGCCCTGCTCGAGGGCGATCCAGGCGCGGCGGTAGTGGGCGAGCGGATTGGCAGGGTCGAGCGCCACCAGGTGGTCGGCGGCGGCCGCGGCGTCGGCGACGGTGCCGCCGTACTGCCAGCCGTGGACCAGGCTGGTGTAGGCGAGCCCGTTCCAGGCGTCGAAGTCGGTGGAGTCGAGGGCGACCAGCTTGTTGCCGGCCTCGAACGCCGCGCGTCCGTCGGTCTCTATCAGCGATCGGCTCTGGACGATGCGCAGCCGGTTCCGCACGGTGAGCGAATCGGAAAAGCGCTCGGCGCGGGTGACCAGCTCGCGCAGTCCGCTGTACGGCCTGCCGTACGATGACTGGGCCCAGCTCTTGATGGTGATGGCGTCGACCAGGGCGAGGGCGAAGCTGGAGTCGAGGGCGATGGCGTGGTCGATGGCGCGGTCGGCGGAATCGATCATCCCGCGGCGCATGGCGGCCCGGGCGGCGACGTACGCCTTCAAGGCCTCGACCGACTTGGTGGTGTAGCGCTCGAGGGAGAGGCGTTGCGAGCTGTCGCCGGCGGCGGTGAGCGAACCGATCAGGGTGAGCGCCAGCTTCTCGACCAGGGGCGTGAAGGTGCCGGCGGCGGCCGACAGGGTGACGGTCCGCACCGGCTCCGCGACGCCGACGGCGTAAAGCCTCACGGTAACCTGCAGCGAGTCGCCGTTCTGGACGAGGGCGCCGAGCACGAAGCGGCCGGCGCCGGAGCTCTGCGCGATCGTCGCGGCCTCGTCCGGGTCGGGGGTCCGCGCGGCCGCGCTGGCCGTGGCGCGCAGCTGGCGCCAGAGCGACCACGGGTCGAGGACACGGAGGCCGGCGGTCCCCTCGAGGGCGGTGGCGAGCAGGTCGGGGACGCCCTCGGTCCAGTCGGCGGCGACGCCGGCGGTGGCGCGGAAGGGGAAGACGGCGATGGTGGACGCGTCGAGGTGGCTGGTGCGCCAGAGGCGGCGGGCGACCGTGCCGATGAGGAGGACGCCGAGCACCACCGCGCCGATCGCGACCAGATGCCTCACGGCGATCGAGCGTCGCGGCCCGGCCGACTGGTCCTGCAGGGCGGCCTCCGCGGCCTTCGCGAACTCGCGGACGTCCGGGTAGCGGTCGGCGGCGGTGGGGGAGAGGGCGCGCCGCAGCACCTGGTCCACTTCGCGGGAGACGGTGGGGCGCACCGGGTGCACGGCGAGCCAGTCGCCGTGGAGCTTGCGGGAGAGCGACGCCTGCGGGGTGGACGCCTCGAAGGGGCGGTCGCCGGCGAGCATCTCGTACAGCACCAGGGCGAGCGAGTACTGGTCGGAGCGGGCATCCACCTTCGGGTCGCCGCTGATCTGCTCCGGGCTCATGTAGGCCGGCGTGCCGACGCTGATCCCGGTGCCGGTGAGGGTGGCGGAGCGGCCGGTGGCGGCCCTGGCGACGCCGAAGTCGGTGATCAGGGCGTGGCCATCGTGGATCAGGATGTTGTCGGGCTTGACGTCGCGGTGGACGATACCGCGGTCGTGCGCGTAGGCGAGCGCGCCGGCGATCTCGCGGGTGATGGAGGCGGCGTCGGCGAGTGGGAGCTGTGTCTCACGAGCGAACCGGCCGCGCAGCGACTCGCCCTCGAGCAGCGGCATGACGAAGTACGAGAGCGCTTTGGTGGCGCCGGAATCGAAGAGCGGGACGATGTTGGGGTGGGTGAGCGACGCGACGATCCGGACTTCCTCGGCAAAGCGCTCGCGGGCGGTGGGCGACTCGAACTCGGCGGCGAGGAGCTTGATGGCGACGCGCCGCTTGTGGCGGAGGTCGGTGGCCGAGTAGACCGTGGCCATCCCGCCGCGGCCCAGTTCGCCGTCTATGTCATAGCGGCCGGCGAGCTCGGCTTTGAGGTCATCGAGGAGGGACGGAGGGGGCACGCGTTGCTGAGGGAGGGAGGGAGGAAGGGAGGAAGGGAGGGAGGAGGTAGGGAGGTGGACAGGTGGGGGCCCCGACCTCCCCCCCCCAGGGCAGGTTCATCCGGTTCCTGGTTCGGTGGATCTGCGGGCACATCCCAGGGGGGTGGCGTGCGGGGAAGATGCGGGTCCGGGTGGGTGCCGGGAAGGAGGTCGGCGGGGGCGGCCGCCCTGTAGTCCCCCGGCTGACAGAGGTGTTCCAGAGTCTCGCAGGCGCGAACGGCGCTGCGTCCGATTTTTCCGTCGAGGGGTCACGGCTAGCCTTGTCTCCGTCAGCGATCGACAACCTTTCCGACGGAGCAGAGAATGAAGCCGACGATCTACGTCCCCGTGCTGAGCCTGTTGGCTCTGGCGGCATGCAGCGACAGTTCCGCGCCCATCCCGCAGCCCCCCTCCACCACCTACCAGGTCCAGGGCGACAGCGCCGCGATCGCGGCCAGCCTGGCGACCTTCCGCACCGCGCTGGGCGGCCAGCTGAACGCGCCTAACTCGCCACCCGCCGACAGCGGCCGTCGCGAGATCAACTGGGACGGCGTCGCCGCCGCCCTGACCAACGTCGACACCTTCCCGGCGAACTTCTTCAACGTGAACTCGAAGCGGGGCGCCCTGTTCGCCACGCCCGGGACCGGCCTCCGCATCGACAGCACCGCCTTCGCGTCGGCCAACGCCGGCCTGGGCGACCAGTTCAAGGCCTTCTCGCCCAAGAAGCTGTTCATGCCCGTCGGCAGCAACCAGGTCGAGGTCGACTTCAAGCTGGTGGGCACCACGACCAACGGGCTGGTCACCGGCTTCGGCGTCGTCTTCTCCGACGTCGACCGGGCCGGCTCCACCCGGATCGACTACTTCGACTCGACCGGTGTCCTGATCGCCACCCTCAAGGCGCCGGCGAAGAACGGGGCCCACGAGTTCTCGTTCATCGGCGCGGTGTTCCAGTCGCCGCTCGTCGCCCGGGTTCTGATCACTAGCGGCGACGCCGCCCTGAACGCGACGATCACCGATCTGAGCGCGGGCGGCACCAAGGACCTGGTCGCGATGGATGATTTCATCTACGGCGAGCCGCGTCCGCGTCCGTAAACACGCGAACAACCCTTGGGGCTCCGGCCCCTCACTCAGCTTGCAGGAGGTAGTGTTATGCGACGCTCAACATGGATTCTGGCAGCCGCCGTTGTTGTCCTGGCGGCGTGCGGCAGCGGGACCGGACCCTACGGAGGCGGCGGTGGTGGTGGCGGCGGCGGCTATGGCGACGGCGGCGGTGGCGGTGGTGGAGGCGGTGGTGGCGGGGGAGGCAGCACCGTCGGCCAGGTCAAGGTGGGCAACATCTTCTTCCAGAGCGCCCACAACGGAACCCGGAACGCCGCCGTGGACACGATCGCGCCGGGTGGCACCGTCACCTGGACCTGGGTCGCCGCCGGGACGCACAGTATCCAGTCGACCGGCACGCCGGGAATCTTCCGGAACAGCGTGGTGATGCCCGGGCCCAGCAGCACGTATTCGGTGACGCTCCGCGATCCGGGGACGTACACCTACCAGTGCGGGGTCCACGGACCGCTCATGACCGGCCGCATTGTCGTCCAGTAGGCATGCCATGGACGCTCCCGGCGCGCCGCGGCCTCGCGGTAGATTTCTCGTTACCGCGGGGCCCCGGCCTGGCTGGAGCCCGACCTTCTTCCCTGCAGGAACCCAGCTCCCCATTTTCCGGACGAGGAGATTCGATGAGCGCAGCCTTGCCGGAATCAACGGAATTCAACACCCCCACGCTCCTGGAAGCTTTTTTCGAACGTTCCCAGGACGGGTTCTTCTTCATGATGCTCGATGAACCGATCGAGTGGGGGCCGGGCGTCGACAAGGACGCGGTGCTGGACTACGTCTTTACGCATCAGCGCATGACCAAGGTCAACCCGGCGATGGCGAAGCAGTTCCGCGCCACTCAGGACTCCCTGATCGGCATGACGCCAAGCCAGTTCTTCCGGCACGACATCGCCGGCGGTCGCCGCGGCTGGCGGGCGCTGTTCGACGCCGGCCACACGCACAGCATCACCAACGAGCGGCGCCTGGACGGGTCCACGATGTGGGTCGAAGGCGACTACATGTGCTTCTACGATCCCGCCGGCCGGATCACCGGGCACTTCGGGATCCAGCGCGACGTCACCGACCGCACCCTGGCCGAAGAGGAGCTGGAGAAGTCCCGCTCCGAACTGCGGGCCCTCGCGGCCCGTCTCCAGACCACCCGTGAGGAGGAGCGGACCCGCATCGCGCGGGAGATCCACGACGAGCTGGGTCAGGCGCTCACCGCCCTGAAGCTCGACCTGTCGTGGCTCGAGACCAAGCAATCGCGCGGGAATTCCGGGGCCTTCCGTCTGACCGACCTCTCGATCACCGAGCGGATCGACGAAACGATGCAGATCGTCCGCCGGATCGCGAGCGAGCTGCGGCCGAGCGTCCTCGACCAGCTCGGGCTGGAGGCCGCCATCGAAT
>JBGPGH010000046.1:0-10895 GCA_041483735.1 Gemmatimonadaceae bacterium
CCGATGGCGGCGTACGCGGCCTGGCCCGGCGCCCGGGGCAGGCTCTGTTGCGGCGGCGAGGACGGGAATTCCGGCGCACGGACGTCGGCGATGGCGGCGACGGCGGCCAACGGAATGGTGATCATGAATCGGGAGACTGACACGGTTCGCTCCGGGTGTGGGTGGCCGTCGGCCGCGCGCGCGGCGCGGGCGATGGTGCCGGCAGTCTCGGCGCTCCGCCGCGCGCGGGCAGCGACAAAAGTCACACCACTTTCCGGTGACGGGCGCGCCTCCCGATGATGCCCGATGGAGCGCTCACCGGCCTCGAGCCATTCCGCGACGCTTCGCCCGCCACGGTCGCGGCGCTGGCCCGTCACGCTGTCGAGGTGCGGTACGCGGCGGACGAAGTCGTCTTCCTGGCCGGCGCCGAGCCGCGCGGCTGGTTCGTGGTGCTGGACGGGCGCATCCGGGTGGTGCGCGGCTCCGGCGACAGGCAGCACGTGATCCACACCGAGCAGCGAGGCGGCACGCTCGGCGAGGTGCCGCTGTTCGCGGGCGGGGTGATGCCGGCCACCGCCATCGCCGCCGAGCCCAC
Organism: Gemmatimonadaceae bacterium; assembly: GCA_041483735.1. Lineage (GTDB taxonomy): Bacteria > Gemmatimonadota > Gemmatimonadetes > Gemmatimonadales > Gemmatimonadaceae > JBGPGH01. The sequence continues at coordinate 575 of JBGPGH010000046.1, forward strand.
CCGGTGCGCGCTCTTCACCCGTGAGGCGCTGGAGTCGGCGATCGCCGATCACCCGCGGGTGGCGACCATCCTCCTGGGCCGGCTCGCGCTCCGCGTCCGTGCGCTGGTCGAGCGGCTGGACGGGCGGTCGGCGATGAGCGTTCAGCAGCGCCTGGGCGAGTTCCTGCTGAACCGGATGCGCGCGGGGTCGACGACCATCACCCTCGGCATGACCCAGGGGGCGGTCGCCGAGGAGTTAGGTACGGTGCGGGAAGTCGTCTCGCGCGAGCTGCGGTCGCTCTGCCGGAGCGGCACGCTCGAGGCGCTGGGCGGCGGCCGCTACCGCGTCGCCAGGGTCGAAGCGCTCGGCGCCCGGTCCAGCCGGGCCGCCACCCCCGCGAACGCCGCGTACGCCGCCAGCGCCGTCCAGGCCGCGGCCCGGTCCGATGCCGGCGGCGGTCCGAAGAAGGTGTAGAGCTGGATGACCAGCATGACCGCGCCGAAGACGATCGTGGCGCGGCGCCGGGCATCGACCAGGCCGAAGTAGAGCCAGATCCCGGCACAGAGGACGACCGTCTCCAGCGCCGTCGCCAGCGCCGGATAGTTCCAGAGACCCAGGCCCACCTTGGCCGAGTCGCCCCACAGCGGCAGGTCGCGGCGGTGGACGACGAAGTCGAGCACCCAGTGCGAGAAGACGGCCACCCCCAGGACTTTCGCCGCCGCGCTCCCCCTCCTCCGCCTCACGAGTCGCCAGGCCAGCATCGCCAGCGCCGACCAGCCGATCGCGGCCGGCAGGCTGTGGCTCCACGGCATGTAGTACAGGTCCAGCGGGTTCGTCGCGGTCACGCCGGGAACGATCCGCACTCCCTCGACACCGAGCAGCACGAACGGCGCCCAGAGCACATCGAGCAGCTGCACGGCCAGGAAGAGTACCCACAGCGGAATCGACGGACTGCTGTTCTTCGAAGCGAAGCTCACGCCGTAGTGGCCGATGAACATGTCGACGGGCTCGGGGTGTAGGGGTCGAAGTCGGAGTGCCGGATGCCGGTGGTCGTCGCGTCCTCGATCCGGATGGGACTCGCCGCCTCGGCGTCGCGGTACTCCGTCTGCGCGTCGGCCGGAAGTGTGGTCGTGATCGATACGGCGATCAAGAACCGCGCGCGGTGATGAGGGCGGGGCCCAGACATGCATTCAATGGTAGCGACCGGCCGTTCGGGTCAACGAGACCGGTCGTTTGTGAGGCAGCGCACACTTGTGAGGTTGCGAACCACACCGCAATAGCGCAATGTCCGGTGAAACGTGTGTTCTTGACATTAGGCGACATTAATCTCTGCGTCTCATGACAAGACTCGTCAAGCGTGCGTCCCTCGAGCGCGAGTTGCCGCTGCTGGTCGCGGGTCTGCTGGCGCTCGTCGTGGTGGCGCTGGCGGCGGCGTCGTACGGCGCGGTGAGCCGCGGCGCGCGGCAGGCCGCCATCGAGCGGGTCGAGCGCCTGACGAGAGACATGGCTTCCACCTCCGCGACCTCCTTCCAGCGCGGGCTGGCGGACCTGCGCGCCACGGCGGCGTCACCCGCGGTGCGTGCGTTCCTCGAGTCACCGGGGGCGCGCCAGCGCGATGGCGCCGTGGCCGCGCTGCGCAAGCTGCTGCCCGTCAGCGGGGCTTCCGCTGCCGTCGAGCTGCTGGACGCGGGTGGCCGCGAGGTGCTCTGGGTCGGTGACAGCGCGATCCGGTTCGCGTCCCTGGCACTCACCGACACCGCCACCGTGGGACCGCTCCGGGCGCCGAACGACAGCCTGCTCTACTACGACACGCAGGCCCCGCTGGCGGGCCACCCGGCCGCGGGTCGCATCGCGGTGCGTCGCCGCTCAACGGCCACGCCGCAGGCGATCCGAACGCTGCGACTGCTGATGGGCAACGACGCGACGATGATGATCGGCAACGCGGCGGGCGACATCTGGACCGACCTCGCGCGGCTCGTCCCCGCCCCGCCAACCGCCGTCCTGCGGTCGTCACGGGCAATGGAGTACATCACCGCCTCCGGCGCCGAGCGACTGGCGTCGGTGGTGCCGCTGCCCGGCACGCCGCTGATGCTGATGATCGAGATCCCCAGCAGCAGCTATGCGTCATCGGTCCGTGCCTACCTCATCCGGATCGGGCTGATCGCCGCGCTCGTTCTCGCCCTCGGCGCCTGGGGGGCGTGGGCCATCAGCCGGCGGATCACGGCCCCGCTGCGCCGGCTCGCCGAGGCCGCGGAAGCGCTCGCCACCGGCCAGCCCGCTCCACGCCTGGAGTACGGGCGCAACGACGAGATCGGCCTGCTCGCGCAGTCGTTCAACACGATGGCCGAGCACGTGCAGCGCGCCCGGCAGGGACTGGAGTCGCAGGTAGCCGGCCGCACGCGCGATCTCGAGCTGGCGAACAACGAGCTCCGGGCCGCCAACGCCGAGCTCGACGCGTTCGCGTATTCCGTGGCCCACGACCTCCGAGCGCCGCTCCGGAGCATCGACGGGTTCAGCCAGGCGCTCCTCGAAGACTGCGCCGACCGTCTCGACGCCGGCGGCCTCGATTCGCTGAGGCGGGTCCGTGCCGCCAGCCAACACCTCGCCATGCTCATCGATGACATGCTGCAGCTGGCGCGGGTGACCCGCGCGGAGATGCGTCGCGAGCCGGTGGACCTGAGCGGCCTCGCCCGCACCATCGCCAACGAACTCCAACGGGGCGCCCCGGCACGGAAGGCACAGTTTCTCATCACCATGGGTCTCGTCGTGGAGGGCGACCCGTCCCTGCTCCGGGTGGTCCTGCACAACCTGCTCGACAACGCCTGGAAGTACACGGCGAAGCACGCGCGGGCGCAGATCGAATTCGGCGTGACCAAACGGGACGGTACCGAAGTCTTCTTCGTAAGCGACGATGGAGCCGGGTTCGACATGGCGTACGCCGGCAAGCTGTTCGGTGCCTTTCAACGCCTCCACGCCGCGATCGAGTTCGAGGGCACCGGCATTGGGCTCGCCACCGTCCAGCGCGTCGTCCATCGGCATGGCGGTCGCATTTGGGCGGAGGGCGTGGTGGAGCATGGCGCCACCTTCTTCTTCACCGTGCAGGCGTCCTCGACCGTGCAAGCGTCCTCGCAAACCCAAGGGGTGGCCGAATGAACGACAGCGTGATTCTGCTGGTGGAGGACAATGTCGACGACGTGGCGCTCACCCTCCGCGCGCTGAAGAAGAACAACCTGACGAATGAGGTGGTCGTGGCCAGCGATGGCGTCGAAGCGCTCGACTACCTGTTCGGGACGGGACGCCATGCCGGTCGCGACACGAGCGTCATGCCGCAGCTGGTCCTGCTCGACCTGAAACTGCCCAAGGTCGACGGACTGGAGGTCCTCCAGCGCCTGCGCGCCGACCCGCGCACGCAGCTCCTGCCGGTGGTGATCCTCACCTCGTCCACCGAGGAGCGCGACCTGATCAGCGGCTACAGCCTGGGCGCCAACAGCTACGTGCGCAAGCCGGTGGACTTCACGCAGTTCGTGGAAGCGGCGCGCACGCTCGGCATGTACTGGCTGCTCTACAACGAGCCGCCGCCATCGCGGCGGAGCGGATAGATGCCCGTCCCGATCCGGGTCCTTCTCGTCGAAGACTCCGAGGACGACGCGCTCCTGCTCGTCCGCGAGTTGACGCGGTCGGGATTCGAGCCGCAATACCAGCGCGTCGACAGCGCCCCCGCCATGTCGACCGCGTTCGACCTCCAGTCCTGGGATGTGGTGATCGGCGACTTCAGCATGCCGCACTTCAGCGGTCTCGCCGCCTTGAAGCTCCTGCGGGCACGCGATCCCGATACCCCCTTCATCTTCGTCTCGGGTACGATCGGCGAGGACGCCGCGGTGGAGGCGATGCGCATCGGCGCGCAGGACTACCTGATGAAGGGGAACCTGCGTCGACTGGTCCCCGCCATTCAGCGGGAGCTGGGTGACGCCGAGCAGCGCCGGGCGCGACGCCGGGCGCAGGGCGACCTGCTGGAGCGCACGCGCCTGGCGGAACTGACCGCCGACGTCGGGGTGGCCCTCACCCAGGGCGGCAGTCTGCGCGAGATGCTGCATCGCTGCGCGCAGGCATGCGTGCACCATCTCGATGTCGCGTCCGCCGAGTTCTGGACCCTCGACCACACCACGAATTCCCTCGAGCTGCAGGCGAGCGCCGGCCTGCAGACCGCGATCGGGGGCTCGCGGAATCGAGTGCCGATGGAGGAGGGCATCGGCCTGATCGTCCAGGAGCGTCGCCCCCACCTGACGCATCAGGTGCTCGGCGATCCGCGCGTCCCCGACCAGGAGTGGGCGAGGCGGGAGGAAATGGTCGCGTTCGCGGGCTACCCCCTGGTCGTGCAGGAGCGGGTCCTGGGCGTCATGACGCTGTTCGCCCGCCACCCCCTGTCCGAGTTCGTGCCGGCGGCCCTCACGGCGGTGGCGAGCGCGATCGCGGTCAGCATCGAGCGCACACGCGCGGAGGGTGCGCTACGCGAATCCGAAAAGCGATTCGTCAGGGTGTTTGAGGTCAGCCCGGTCGGCATCACGATCAGTTCCCTGACCACCGGGCGGTACATCGACGTCAATCAAACCTGGCTCCGGATGATCGGCTGCACCCGGGAGGAGGTCATCGGGAAGACACCAGCCGACATCGGTCTGGGGCCCGACCCGGCCGAGCACGATCGCGTCCTGGCGCATCTCCGTGCGGGCACGGCGCACGACCTGGACACGACGATCAGGACCAGGGCCGGCGCGGTCCGCAACATCCTCGTGTCGCTGGAGCCCATTGAGCTGAGCGGCGCGAGCTGCGTACTCACCCTGGTGCACGACGTCACGGAAGCGCGGCTTCTCGAGGAGCAGCTGCGCCAATCGCAGAAGGTGGAGGCGGTCGGCCAGCTGGCCGGAGGCGTCGCCCACGACTTCAACAATCTCCTCGCGGTCATCACGTCGTATGGGCAGCTCCTGTCGGACGACCTCGGCCCCGACGATCCGCGCCGGGCCGACCTCGAGGAGATCCTGAACGCGGCCCACCTCGCCGCCGACCTCACCCGGCAGCTCCTCGCCTTCAGTCGCCGGCAGGCGATCGAGCCCATCATCCTGGATCCGAACTCGGCCGTCGCGAGCACCGAGAAGTTGCTCAAGCGGCTGATCGGCCACGACATTCGGCTTGCCACCTCGCTCGCACCCGACGTTGGCCTGGTGAGAATGGACCCGGGCCATCTCGCGCAGATCGTCATGAATCTCGGGGTCAACGCGCGCGATGCGATGCCCGGCGGCGGGCTGATGACGATCCAGACTTCCGACGTGGACGTGGACCGCGCCACCGCCGACGCCCATCCGCCCGCCCGGCCGGGCCGCCACGTCATGCTCGCGGTGTCGGATACGGGCATCGGCATCGACGACGCGACCAGGGCCCGCATGTTCGAGCCCTACTACACCACCAAGGGTGTCGGCAAGGGGACGGGACTGGGCCTCGCCACGGTACACGGCATCGTGAGGCAGTCGGGCGGGTTCATCCAGGTGGAGTCCGCGCCGGCACAGGGCTCGACGTTCAGGATCTACCTGCCCTGGGCGGAAGAGTGGATCGCGCGGAGTCCGGCAGCCGTCGCGGGCGTGGAGTCACGCCCGGGCGTCGACACCGTGCTGGTCGTCGCGGCCGCCGAGTCGGTCCGGGCGGTGACCCGCCAGGTGCTCGAGCGCCACGGGTGCGCGGTGCTGGAGGCTCCGAATGGCGAAACGGCGCTCCAGCTCGCGACCGGTCACACCGGCCCGATTCACCTGCTGCTGACCGACGTCATCATGCCCGGCCTCAATGGGCGGCAACTGGCGAGCCAGCTGGCGCGGCGGCGACCGGACATGAAGGTGCTCTTCCAGCTGGGTGAAGCTGACGAGACGATCGGCGCCGGCACGGATCCCGGGCCCGGGGCCGCCTATCTGCAGAAGCCCTTCACCTCCGACGCGCTGGCGCAGAAGGTGCGCGAGATCCTGGATGAGCCTGCCTGACGAACGACCTGTGAGCAGCCCCCTGATGGACCGGCGTCAAACTGATGGGCCGCGCATGACGGCGCCCCATTCCATGGGCATCCTCGTCGCCGAAGACGACACCGTCACCCGCCTCACGCTGCGGGCGCTGCTCGCCGCGCAGGGCAATGCGGTGACTCTGGCGGAAGACGGCCGCGAGGCGTGGGGCCTGTGGCAGCTGTCCGGGCCCCGGATCGTCATCTCCGACTGGCTCATGCCGGAAATGGATGGGCTCGAGTTGTGCCGGAAGATCCGCGCCGCGCCCGGGAAACCCTACACGTACTTCATCCTGCAGACGGCGCGAACCGGCCGTGAGAGCTTCCTCGAGGCCATGGCCGCCGGCGTCGATGACTTCATCACCAAGCCGGTGGCGGTGGATGAGCTCAAGGCCCGGCTCGGGGTGGCCGAGCGGATCCTCGGGCTGCGAGAGGAGCTGCTCGCGCTGGAGGGCCTGCTCTCGGTGTGCAGCTACTGCAAGCGCATTCGGGATGCGGACGGGGGCTGGGGGTCGCTCGAGCGCTACGTCGAGCAGCGCTCGAACACCGCCTTCAGTCACGGCTACTGCGACGAGTGCTTCGCGAAATACGTTGAACCGCAGCTTGGTGGATGACCGTGCCTCCCGGAGTATGCCCATGACGACGATGCCGCCGGCCCTCGCGAGCAGTTACGACTCAGGCCTCGTCGCGTTGTCGGTCCTGATCGCCATCGTGGCGTCGTATGCCGCACTCGACCTCGCGGGACGGGTGACCGCGGCGCAGGGCCGGGCGCGCGCGGTCTGGCTGGCCGGGGGCGCGATCGCGATGGGCATCGGCATCTGGTCGATGCACTACACCGGCATGCTGGCCTTCCGGCTGCCACTGCGGGTGCTGTACGACATTCCCACCGTGCTGGCGTCGCTGCTGGCCGCGATGGTCGCGTCGGCGATCGCCCTGTTCGTGGTGAGCCGCCGGACGATGGGCATGCGCGAAGCCATACCGGGCAGCGTCGCGATGGGCATCGGCATTGCCGGCATGCACTACACCGGCATGGCCGCGATGCGCGTGCCGGCGGTCATGCAGTTCGATCCGTTCCTGGTCTCGCTGTCGGTGGCGATCGCGATCGCCGTGTCGTTCGTGGCGCTCTGGCTGGCCTTCCACCTGCGCGACGTGACGACCGGCGCCCGGAGCTGGCGCAAGGTCGGCAGCATGCTGCTGATGGGGGCCGCGATTCCCAGCATGCACTATACCGGCATGGCGGCGGCGCGTTTCACCGCCTCAGGTGTCGCGCTCGACGCCCGGGACGCCGTGGACATCTCCGCGCTGAGCATGACCGCGATCATCGTGAGCACCTTCATGGTCCTGGCCGTCGCGATCGTCACGTCGGTGATCGACCAGCGCTTCTCCGCGCAGGCCCAGGAGCTGGCGACCGCCAACGAGCACCTCACGCGCGAGATCGCGGTCCGCGAGCAGGCGCAGGAGGCGGCCGAAGCGGCCACCCGCGCGAAGAGCGCGTTCCTCGCCAACATGAGCCACGAAATCCGCACGCCCATGAACGCGGTCCTCGGCCTGAGCGAGCTGCTGCTCGACACCGAGCTCTCGGGGGAGCAGCGGCGCCAACTCGAGCTGGTCCGCGGATCCGCCGACACCCTGCTCGCGATCCTGAACGACATCCTCGACTTCTCCAAGATCGAGGCCGAGCACCTGGAACTGGAGTCGATCACCTTCGATCTCCCGACCCTCGTGCATTCCTCGGTGCGGCTGCTCGCGGTCAAGTCGTCGCAGGGCAAGGCGGAGCTGCTCTACGACCTCGCCCCCGATGTGCCTCACCACGTGTTCGGCGACCCGGGCAGGCTGCGGCAGATCCTGACCAACCTGGTGGGCAATGCGATCAAGTTCACTCCCGAGGGCGAAATCATCGTCTCCGTCACGACCGACCGCCCAAGCGACGGCGACGTCGCGGTGCGCTTCACGGTCCGCGACACGGGGGTCGGCATCGCCGCCGACAAGCTCGAGTCGATCTTCGCGGCATTCAGCCAGGCGGACGCATCCACCACCCGCAGGTACGGCGGCACGGGACTCGGCCTGGCGATCTCCCGGCGGCTGGTGCACCTCATGGGCGGCGACCTCCGGGCCACCAGCTCGCCGGGCAAGGGCAGCGAGTTCTCTTTCACCGTCCCCTTCCGCATCGACACCGCGGCACCCGCTCGGGCCGCGGCCCCGCCACAGCTCGAAGGGGTGCCGGCGCTGATCGTGGACGACAATCCGACCAACCGGCGTATCGTCCGCGAGATGCTTCGCGTCGCCCGCATCGCGGTCGATGAGGCCGCGGACGCCTGGAGCGGCTACGACGCCTTGCGTCGGATGGCCGCGTCCGGTACACCCTACCGGCTGGTGATCATCGACGCGCAGATGCCGGGACGCGATGGCTTCGAGCTGGCCGCGCAGATTCAGTCCAGTCCCGAACTCGCCGACGCCCGCCTCCTCATGCTCACTTCGGCCGGCGAACGGGGCGACGCCAGGCGCTGTCGCGAGTTGCAGATCCGGGGGTACCTCACCAAGCCGGTCGCCCATATCGAACTGCTCGAAGCCGCGGCCGCGGTGTTGACCGCTCCGATGGGCGGCGACGGGGCGCCGCCGCTGGTGACGCGCCATTCGATCGCCGAAGCCCACCGCCCGCTCCGGCTCCTCCTGGCCGAAGACAACGCCGTCAACCAGGAAGTGGCCGCGGCCATGCTCCGCAAGCGTGGTCACCACGTGGAGATCGTCGCCGATGGCCGCGCGGCCGTTGCCGCCGTCGTGCGCCAGCGCTTCGACGTCGTGCTCATGGACATCCAGATGCCCGAGATGGATGGCCGCGCCGCGACCCTTGCGATCCGCGCGCTTCCGGATCGCAAGGACCAGCGCATCGTCGCGGTCACGGCCCACGTGTCAACCGCCGAGCGGGACCGCTGCCTCACGGGAGGGATGGACGGATACCTCGGCAAGCCGTTCCGGTCTCACGAGCTGTTCGCGCTGGTCGAGGGCTGGGCTGGCACCACGACGGGAGCAGCGGCGCGGCCCGCTCCGGTGGACGTCGACGGATTTCGCGCCGAGATGCGCGCCGCCGGCGCGGAGGAAGCGGTAGATGGCATCGTGCGCACCTTCGTGCACGACGTGGCCGAGCGGATGGCTCAGCTGCAGGCGGCAGTGGCGACCAACGACACCACCGCGATCGAGAACAACGCCCACGCGCTGAAATCCGCCGCCCGGACGCTCGGCGCCCGCGACCTCGCGGCGTGCCTCGAACAGCTGGAGGAGGCCGGCCGTGCCCGGTCGGTCGCGGGCATGCCGGAGCTGTTCGCACGGACTCGTGACGCGGCGCAAGCCGTGCTCGGCTACCTGGACGCGAGCGCCGGCTCGGCGACGTGATCGCGGCAGCACGCCGGGAGCTCGGCGCGCACCACTTCCAGCACGCGGCGCGCCTTGACCAGGAAGTCCGACGTCGCCTCGATCACGTGGCGGCGTGGGTGGCCGTCCCAGGCGGCCAGGATCTTCGCGTCGATCGCCGCCGCCTGCACCGGCGTCTCCACCCGCAGCGGATTCTGGTGGTCGTAGCCGTGAACGCCGTCAGGCGTGCGCAAGTGGATCACCGCATCGTAGCGGCGGAAGAGCTCTTCGCGGGTGGTCCCCACCGAGGTCCAGAAGTCATCCGGCCCGGGCCAGTAGGCGACACCATCCACCATGCCACGGTCGCATAAGACCACCGCCGCGTTCTCTCCCTCGACCATCGCTTCGAGCTCGCGCTGGACGAAGAAGATCGCGCGCTGTGAGGCGCGTCGGACCTCCAGCCGCTCGCCGCGCGGGAACCCACCGCCAAAGACGATTCCCGCCGACTCGGGGAGGGTCACCGCGTGCCGGCAGAGTGCGTGGCGCAGCAGCTCGAGCACGGCCGTCTTCCCGGCGCCCGGACCGCCGGTGAGCACGATCCGCCGGCCCGGGTGCGTTTCGCGGCATTCACACGAGGCGCTCATCGCTCTTCAATTGGGTCGGTGTACGGGCGCGGCGCCAGCCTTCGGCGCCACCAACGCCCAGGCGAGGAACCGCTCGGTGTGGTAGAGCGCGAGCTGTGAGCTCGGTCCGTTGAACACCGCGTCGAAGGCGTGCTCGGCCCACGGGATCTCGAGGTAGACCGCGGTGGTCCCGTTGGCCACCAGCCGGTCGCGCAACCGGGCGCCATAACGCGGCTCCACCGTGTGATCGCGGCCGCCGTAGATGAGCAGCGTGGGAGGGAGCGGATGGGTCGCCCACGAGATCGGCGACGCGTCGCGGTACGCCGCCGGCATCTC
>JBGPGH010000047.1:0-9372 GCA_041483735.1 Gemmatimonadaceae bacterium
GCGGCGCTGCGGCGTGCCCGGCTCGGTGTCGTCGATGCAGCCGACCGTGAGGCCCAGGTATGCGTAGACGTGCCCCATCCACTGCGAGTCGCGGCGGGCCAGGTACGAGTTGACCGTCACCAGGTGCGCCCCGCGTCCCGTCAGCCCGTTCAGGTAGAGCGGGAGCGTCGCCACCAGCGTCTTCCCCTCGCCGGTCGCCATCTCGGCGATCCGCCCCAGGTGCAGCTCGATCCCGCCCATGAGCTGCACCTCGTACGGCACCATGTTCCACTCGAGCTCGTGCCCGGTCACCGACACGCGCGAGCCGACCAGCCGCCGGCACGCCTCACGCACCGTCGCGAACGCCTCGGGGAGGATCTCGTCCAGGACCTCGGAGAGCGCCGTCCGAAGCTCGCCTTCCACCCCGCCCCGGCCATCGACCGCCATCAGCTCGAGGTCGATCGCCTCGCGTTCGGCGGCGTCCTTGGCCTGGCGCTTCCGCTCCTTCAGGGCCGCCACCTGCGCCTCGAGCGTGCCGGTGCGCGCGCGGATGATCTCGCGCAGCTTCTCCGTCTGGCGCTGCAGCTCCGCCTCGGACACGCCCTGGAGCCGCTGGTAGTGCTCGTCGACCGCGTCGAGTATCGGTTGAATGCGCTTTCGTTCCCGCTCGTGCCGGGTGCCGAAGACGCCGCTGATGATCCGCTTGAGCATGCGTTCCCCTATCGGTACAGCCCGGCGCGCTCGATGTGGCGCGCGATGGCGTCCGGGACGAATCCGTGCAACGACTGGCCCGCGCGCACCCTGGCGCGGATCTCGGTCGACGAGATGTCGACCGTCCGGCTCTCGAGAAAGACCACCCGTCCGCCCGCCACCACCTTCGGGTCGTCGACGGAGCCTACCGACTGGCCGGGCATCGTCCGGCGCAGCACCACCAGCGTCGCCAGCGCCAGGATCCGATCCGGCGCGCGCCACTGCCCGAACGTCCCCAGCACGTCCTCCCCAACCAGCAGGAAGCGGTCAGCCGCCGGCTCGCGCGCGGCCAGCGCCTCCAGGGTGTCGACCATGTAAGATAATCCCTCCCGGTCGATTTCCATCGTGTCGACCGCGAACCGGGGGTCCCCCTCCACGAGCAGCCGGACCATCGCCAGCCGGTCACCGGCGGGCGCGGTGTCCGCCGCGGTCTTCAGCGGCTGCCGGGCCGCCGGGATGAACAGCACCCGGTGGAGCCCCAGCCGCTCGAACGCGTCGCTGGCGGCGAGGAGATGACCGGTGTGCGGCGGATCGAACGTTCCCCCGAGGATGCCGAGACGCACGGCACTAGCGCGAACGGGGTGAGCCGGAGGGGGGGATGGCCGGTGTGGCGAGGGCCGGCGGCGTGGGCGGGGGCGGCGTGGTCGAGGTCGCCTTGGCGGGGGCTGGTCCGCAGGCCGCCTGCACCTGCGGATCGGCCGGATAGGCCTGCCGCAGCGTCCCGCACACCTCGTTCGCATCCTCGAGGTAGTGCATCGAGGGCGCGCGGAACGAGGCGATGAGCTTCAGGCCGGCATCGCGGGCGCGGGTGGTCTGGGGAAAGCGCTCCAGGACGCCGCGGAAGTAGATGATCGCCGAGTCGTAGGCGCCGCGCCGGAAGTAGTGCATCCCGTTCTCGTAGTCCTTGGTCGCGAGCCGTTCATCCAGCCGGTGCACCGAGGACTCGGCGCTGTCCTTCAGGTTCGACTCCGGATAGAGCGACAGCATCGTGCGCAGGATGGTCGCGGCGGTCACGCCGTAGGTCGCGTCGAGCGCCGGCTTGCGCCAGAGCCGCGCGTAGGCGAGGCCGGCGGCGAGCATGGCGTCATCGGCCAGAGTGTCGTTGGGAAAGCTCTCCGACAGGCGCGAGAAGCTCTGCGCCGCCAGCAGGAACTCGCCCTTGTGCTCGTGGGCCTGGCCCAGGTAGTAGTGCGCGCGCGGCAGGAGCGTGTCGCGCGCGGGCAGGTCGAGCGTCACCCGGTCCAGCCCGGCCACGGCGTTGTCCCACTGCTTGCGCTGGAATTCGCGCATCGACGCCTGGTACAGCGCCACCGGATTGCCGGCGAAGTTCTTGATCTGGAAGCCGGGGGCGCAGGCCGCCAGGCCGCCGCCCAGGAGGGCGAAGACGGCGGCGGCGGGGTATCGGCGAACATATGACATGTCGGGTGTGTTACCCTGCGGAAATCGTGCGGTTCATGGCTGCCCCGCCCGGCGGCGCGCGAGCATCGAGCGATAGATCTCGATCCGCGGCTCCTCGGGATGGCGGTCGGCGGCCTGGGACCAGACGGCATCGGCGCCGTCCAGATCGTTCTGAAGATAGGCGGTGAGTCCACGCAGCAGCATGGCGTCGAGCAGGTCCGGCCGGCGGGCGAGCACCTTGTCGAGCTCGGCGGCGGCGGCGGCGTGCTGCCCCCGCTCGATGAGCGCGCGGGCGAGGTGCACGCGAATGTCGGCGAAGTTCGGCCGCAGCTCGAGGGCGCGCCGGTACTGGCCGATCGCCTCGTCCAGCGCGCCGGCGTCGCGGTATTCGTTCGCCAGCGCGGCGTGGGCGTTGGCCAGCCGGTTGCCCACCATCGTCGGGAAGCCCGAGTCATCGGCCTGGCCGAGCTCGCGCGCGCGCGCGAACGCGTCGGCCGCCTCGGCGCTCCGGCCCAGCGAGTTCAGCACCACCGCGCGATTGAGGAGCGCCTCGACATAACGGGGGTTCAGCTGGAGGGCGCGGTCGAGGGCGGACAGTGCGTCGGCCGGCCGCTCGACCAGCGCGAGCGACAGCCCCAGCAGGTTGTAGGCGTCGGCGTAGGCGACGCCCTCCACCACCGCCTCCTGCAGGAGGAGGACGGCCCCATGGTAGTCGCGCACCGCGAACCGCTCTTTGGCGCGCTCGATGAGATCGCTGGAGGCATCCATGCTCGCTCCGCCGCTACCGGGGGGAGGGCCCGGTCCGGAACCGTTCGCCGGCGAGCAGCGACCGGAAGTACTCGATCGTCTTCGTGACCCCTTCCTTCAGCGCCACCGCCGGCTCCCAGCCGAGCATGGTCCGGGCCCGGGTGATGTCGGGCTGCCGCACCTTGGGATCGTCCACCGGGAGGGGACGCGTCTCGATCTTCGACTTCGTGCCGGTGAGTTGCACCACCAGTTCGGCGAGCTGGCGCACCGTGAACTCGATCGGGTTGCCGATATTGGTGGGCTCGGCGTCGCCGCGGAGGAAGAGGCGATAGATGCCCTCGACCTCGTCGCTCACGTAGCAGAAGCTGCGGGTCTGCGACCCGTCGCCGTAGAGCGTGAGCGGCTCGCCGCTCAGCGCCTGGACGATGAAGTTGGACACCACCCGGCCGTCGCGCGGGCGCATCCGCGGCCCGTAGGTGTTGAAGATCCGCACGATCCGCGTGTCGAGGCCGTGGAAGCGGTGATAGGCCATCGTGATCGCTTCGGCGAAGCGCTTGGCTTCGTCGTAGACGCCGCGCGGCCCGATCGGGTTGACGTTCCCCCAGTACGACTCGGGCTGCGGGTGCACCAGCGGGTCGCCGTACACCTCGGACGTGGACGCGAGGAAGAAGCGGGCGCCCTTGGCCTTGGCGAGCCCCAGTGCGTTATGCGTCCCCAGCGCGCCGACCTTGAGAGTCGGGATCGGGTGTTCCAGGTAGTCCACCGGGCTGGCCGGCGAGGCGAAGTGCAGGACCCCGTTCAGCGGGCCGGCCACGTACGTGTAATCCGAGATGTTGTGGCGGAGGAACTGGAAGCGCGACTCGCCCATCAGGTGGGCCACGTTGTCCGGGTGGCCGGTGATGAAGTTGTCGAGCCCCACCACCTCGTGCCCATCGGCGAGGAACCGGTCGCAGAGGTGCGAGCCGAGAAAGCCGGCGGCCCCGGTGATGAGCACCCTCACGAGATGGCTCCCGCTCCCTGTCCGGCCGGCCGGCCGATCGACAGGTAGGTGAATCCGAGCGCGCGCATCCTGGCGGGATCGTACAGGTTGCGGCCATCGACCACGATCGGCTTCGACAGCGCGCCCTTCACGCGATCCAGGTCCGGGTGGCGGTACTCGTTCCAGTCGGTGACGATCACCAGCAGGTCGGCGCCGGTGAGCGCGTCGTAGTTCGTCTCGGCGTAGGAGATCCGGTTGCCCAGCCGACGCCGCGCCTCGGGCAGCGCCGCCGGGTCGTGCGCGCAGACGCTCGCGCCGGCCTGCAGCAATTCGTCGATGAGCGTCAGCGCCGGCGCGTCACGCATGTCGTCGGTGTTGGGCTTGAACGCCAGCCCCCACACGGCGACCCGGGCGCCCTTCAGCGCCGCCGAAATGCCGCCCAGGGCGGCGCAGGCCATCTCGAACAGGCGGTGCTTCTGCCGGTCGTTGGCGGCCTCCACCGCTTCGAGCACCCGAAGGGGCGAGCGCGTCTCGGTGGCCGTGCGCACCAGCGCCTTGACGTCCTTCGGGAAGCACGATCCGCCGTAGCCCGGCCCCGGAAAGAGAAACGACGGTCCGATCCGCGCGTCGCTCCCGATCCCCTTGCGGACGAGGTCGACGTTGGCGCCCACCCGCTCGCAGAGGTTCGCGATCTCGTTCATGAACGAGATCCGGGTGGCGAGCATGGCGTTGGCCGCGTACTTGGTCATCTCGGCGGATGGGATGTCCATGAAGATGATCGGCTTGCCGGTGCGCACGAACGGGGCGTAGAGCTCGGCCATCACGCTGCGCGCATGGTCGGTCTCCACGCCCAGGACCACGCGGTCGGGCTTCATGAAGTCGTCCACCGCCGCGCCCTCCTTCAGGAATTCGGGATTGCTGCAGAGGTGGAACGGGAACTTCGCGCGGCCGGAGAGCTCGGCGGCGACCTTGGCGGCCGTCCCCACCGGCACCGTGGACTTGGTGACGACCACCAGCTCGCGCCCCATGTGCTCGCCGATCTGCCGCGCCACCGCCAGCACGTGGCGCAGGTCCGCCGAGCCATCCTCGTCAGGCGGCGTCCCGACCGCGATGAACACCACGGCCGCCTGGGCGATCGCGGCCGACACGTCGGTGGTGAACGTCAGGCGCCCCTGCTTCTGGTTGCGCTCCACCAGCGGCTCCAGCCCGGGCTCGTAGATCGGGAGCACGTTGCGCGTCAGCCCCTCGATCTTGGCGGCGTCGACGTCGGCGCAGACGACCTGGTTCCCGGTCTCGGCCAGGCAGGCGCCCACGACGAGTCCGACGTACCCCGTTCCAATGACGGCGATGTTCACGCGCGCTCCCGGCGGCCGGCGATCGTGGTTGGAGAGGTCATCGATGGCATCCCGCGGTCAGAGCGCAACGATCCGCGCCCTGGGGTTGGTCGTGCGGCCGGTCGCGTTCCGGCTGTCGACCACGATCGACGCCACGTCCACGATCCGCTGGTAGTCCAGCGCGGTGTGGTCGGTCACGATCACCACCGCATCCGCCCGCCGCAGCTCGTCGTCGCTGAGCGGCACCCCGGTGCGCTCGTGGCCGTCGTCACGGAAGGCCGGGATGAACGGGTCATGGTAGACCACGTCCGCCCCGCGCTCCTCCAGCAGCCGCATGACGTCGAGCGCCGGGCTCTCCCGGATGTCGTCGATGTCGCGCTTGTAGGCCACGCCCACCACCAGCACCCGCGCGCCGTTGGTCGCCTTGCGCGCATCGTTGAGCGCGCGGGCCACCTTCTCCACGACGTAGTCCGGCATCTGGCTGTTGATCTCGCTGGCCAGGTCGATGAACCGCGTCTTGTAGTTCAGGGTGCGCATCTTCCACGCCAGGTAGTGCGGATCGAGCGGAATGCAGTGCCCGCCGATCCCCGGGCCGGGCGTGAATTTCATGAAGCCGAACGGCTTGGTGGCGGCCGCGTTGATCACTTCCCACACGTCCACGCCCAGTCGGTCGCAGATGATCGCCATCTCGTTCACCAGCCCGATGTTCACCGAGCGGAAGGTGTTCTCGAGCAGCTTCACCAGCTCGGCCGACTCCGGCGACGACACCGGCACCACCGTGTCGATCGTCGACTGGTAGAGCGCGCTCGCGACCTCAACGCAGGCGGGAGTGATCCCGCCGACCACCTTTGGCGTGTTCTTCGTGTTGTACTTCGGGTTGCCGGGATCGACGCGCTCCGGACTGAACGCGAGAAAGACGTCCGTCCCCACCGTGAAGCCGGCCGCCTCCATCCGCGGCTGCATGATTTCGCGGGTGGTGCCGGGATAAGTCGTGCTCTCGAGCACCACCAGCATCCCCCGGTGCGCGTTGCGGTGGATCGTATCGGCGGCCGCCAGCACGAAGGTCATGTCGGGATCGCGCGTCTTCACCAGCGGCGTCGGCACCGCGATCGAGATCGCGTCCATCTCCTTGATCCGCGTCTCGTCGGTGGTGGCCGTGAACTGCTTCGACTTCACCAGCGCCGCGACGTCGGCCGCCTTCACGTCCTGGATGTGCGATTCCCCGCGGTTCAGCAGCTCCACCACCCGCGTGCTGACGTCGAATCCGATCACCCGGAATCCCGCCCGCGCGAATTCGACCGCCAGCGGGAGCCCCACGTAGCCGAGCCCCACCACCCCGATCACCGCCGAGCGGTCCTTGATCCGCGACAGGAATTGCTGCTTTGCGTCGTTCGCCATCGCGCTCATCGCCCGTAGAAGGAACGCACCGCCGACGCCACTTCATCGAGCTGCGACGCCGTCAGTTCAGGATAGATCGGGAGCGAAAGAACCTCGGCCGCCGCCCGCTCGCTCTCGGGAAACGCGCCGGCCTTGAGTCCCAGGTAGCTGAAGCACGGCTGCAGGTGCAGCGGCAGGGGATAGTAGACCATGCTGCCGATCCCCTTGGCCTTCAGGTGCGCCTGCAGGGCTTCACGCTTCGGCACGCGGATCGTGTACTGGTTGTAGATCGGCTCGTTGGCCGGATCGACGTACGGCGTCACCACGTCGGACACGCCCTTGAACGCCTCGTTGTACCGGTCGGCGTTGCGGCGGCGCGCCGCGCTCCATTCGGCCAGGTGCGGCAGCTTGGCCGACAGCACCGCGGCCTGCAGCGCGTCCAGCCGGCTGTTGTACCCGACCTCATCGTGGAAATACGTCTTGGCGCCGCCGTGCATCCGCAGCCGCCGGAGGCGCGTGGCCAGTGCCTCGTCCTGCGTCACCACCATGCCGCCGTCGCCGTAGCCGCCCAGGTTCTTCGACGGGAAGAATGAGAAGGTGCCGATCGCGGCACGCTCGCCCGCCATCACCCAGTCGCCGCCGATCCGGCGCCGCGCCCCGATCGACTGGGCGGCGTCCTCGATGAGCGGCACGCGCGGGGTCAGCGCGGCGAACCGCTCCATCGCCGCCATCTGCCCGAACAGATCCACCGGGATGATCGCCTTCGTGCGCGGAGTGACCGCGGCCGCCGCAGCCTCGGGCGAGAGGTTGAACGACCGCGGCTCGATGTCGGCGAAGACCGGCGTGGCGGCGACGTTGTGGACCGTGCCGGCGGTGGCGAAGAACGTGAACGGTGTGGTGACGACCTCGTCGCCCCGCCCGATGTCGAGCGCCCGCATCGCCAGCACCAGCGCATCGGTGCCGTTGGCGCACCCGATCGCGTACCGGGCTTTGGACAGCTCGGCGATCGACCGCTCGAGGCGTTCGACCGGCTCACCGAGGATGAACAACTGGCTCTCGACGACGCCCATGAGGGCACTGACCATCGAGTCGCGTATGGTCGCGTGCTGGGCACGCAAGTCCAGCATTGGAACGGGCATGGATGTCCGGGGCTCGTGACACGATGCCCGCCGGAGGCGGGCATGGCGGTCTGAAAGTTGTCCGTGGGAGGGTGGCCGTACAAGGGAGGAAGGTTGGGAGGGAGGAAGGGAGGAAGGAGGGAGGAAGGACTGCGGCGGGAGGCGAGCCCTCGCTGCCTCGATCCCGTGCCCTTCCTCCCTCCCCTCCCACCCTCACACTGCCGTCCTCCCTTCGCACTTCTCCCACCCTCCTTCCACCCTCCCTCCCTTCCTCCCTCCCTCCCTAGATTTTCGCCCGCAACGGCAGCGGCACCTCTCGTCCCGTCTTCGCCGATTCGTAGATCCCGAGAATCAGCTCGAGCGACTTGCGGCCCGCGCGCCCATCGGTGTCCGGCCGCGCCTGGCCGCGCAGCACCGACAGCACATTGCGGTAGTACCCTTCGTGCCCCAGCCCGTAGACGTTGGGCGGGTTCGTGGTCGCCGACTCGACCAGCTTGTCGTCGTCGTCGTAGTCGGAAAAGATCCAGTGCTCCACCTTGTTCACCGCGGTCCCACCGATCTTGACCGTCCCCTTCTCGCCGAGGATGGTGATCGAGCCCTCGAGATTGCGCGGGTAGGTGAGCATCGTGACCTCGATCGCGCCCAGCGCTCCCGATCGGAATTTCAGGATCGCGACCCCGCTGTCCTCGGTCTCGATCCGGCGCGCCAGGGTGGCGGTCTTGGCCATCACGCTCTCCACCGGCCCCACCAGCCACTGGATCAGGTCGACGTAGTGGCTGGCCTGGTTCATGAACGCGCCGCCATCGAACTCCCAGGTACCGCGCCACGGCGCCTGGTCGTAGTACTCCTGCGGCCGCGACCAGCGCACGGTGCAGTTCGCCATGTAGATCCGCCCGAAGCGCCCCTTGTCGAGCGCCCGACGCAGGAGCTGGATGGGCGGGTTGAGGCGGTTCTGCTTGACGACGAACAGGTGGACGCCGGCCTGGTCGCAGGCGTGCACCAGGTCGTCGGCGGCCGAGAGCGAGATCGCCATCGGCTTCTCGGTGATGACGTGCTTGCCGGCGCGGGCCGCCAAAATTCCCTGCTCCGGGTGCAGCCCCGACGGCGTGGCGATCGTCACCACCTCGCACTGCGCCTTCGCCAGCATCTCCTCGTACGACGCGAACCAGGGCACGCCGGCGCGCTCGCCCGCCTCTTTCGCCCGGGCGGCGTCGACGTCGCTGACCGCGCTCAACGAGAGGCCCTCGACGCGGGCCAGCGCGTCGATGTGGTTCTTCGAGATGCGGCCGCAGCCGGCGAGCGCGACGCGGTAGGTGCCGTCGGGTCTGGCGGCGGGAGCGGTCATGCGGGCGTCCTCCGGGTGATCGTGTCGCCGGTGGGGCCCGGGTCGTACCGGTCGCCGCAGGCGGGACAGGTGACCGGGCCGCCGGCCGGGGTGGGGAGCCGTTCGCCGCACTGGCACATCCACCCGACGCGCCGCGCCGGCGCGCCGGTCACCAGCGCGAACGCCGCCACGTCCTTCGTGACCACCGCGCCGGCGCCGACGAACGCGTACTCGCCGAGGGTGATGCCGCAGAGGATGGTCGCGTTGGCGCCGATCGACGCGCCGCGCCTGACGAGGGTGCGCTGGTACTCGTGCTTCCGCGGGACGTGGCTGCGCGGGTTCACGACGTTGGTGAACACCATCGAC
>JBGPGH010000048.1:0-8790 GCA_041483735.1 Gemmatimonadaceae bacterium
AGGATCACCGCCGATGCGGCCAGCGCCCCCCAGTCGTCGGCCATCTCCCACCCCGGCCCGCCCACCAGCGCCACGCTGATCCCGATGAACGCCGCCGTCGAGGTGATCGCGTCGCTCCGGTGGTGCCAGGCGTCGGCCTTCACCGCGGTGCTCCCCACCTGCGTGCCCACCGAGAAGACGCGCCGGAAGAGCACTTCCTTCACCAGGATCACCAGGGCCAGCACCGCCAGCGTGAACGGCGCCGGCGCGTGGTGCGGGGTGACAATCTCGCGGATCGCCTCGATCGCGATCCCCACCGCCGCCGCCAGCAGCAGCAGCGACACGATCGCCGCCGCCAGGGGCTCGGCCTTTCCGTAGCCGAACGGATACACA
Organism: Gemmatimonadaceae bacterium; assembly: GCA_041483735.1. Classification (GTDB taxonomy): domain Bacteria; phylum Gemmatimonadota; class Gemmatimonadetes; order Gemmatimonadales; family Gemmatimonadaceae; genus JBGPGH01. Next base: position 373 of record JBGPGH010000048.1, read on the forward strand.
TCGTCGGCGTCCCGGGCGGCGATCCGCAGGCCGCTCCAGACGATCAGCGAGGAGAAGATGTCGGCGGTCGACTCGATGGCGTCGGCGATGAGCGCATAACTGTGCCCCAGCACGCCGGCCAGCAGCTTGGTGATCGCGAGCAGGACGTTGGCCAGCATCCCGGTCTGCGCCGAGCGCATGCCGCGAATCGCAGCGTCGCGCATCAACCCGCCTCGCCGTCCTTTCCCTTCCCCTTGCCGGGACCGAGGCGGCGCTCGCGCCGCCAGGCAGCCAGCGCCGACTCCCGCGGCAGGCGCACCCGGATCGAGACCGTCCCCATGATCGATGTCCCGGTAACGCGCACCACCGGCGCGTCGACCGGGACCGGCGTGCCGCCGCCGCGCTGGTCGAACTCGCCGAGGATCGCGTTGCCGGTCGACTCGACGCGCACGCCCGGTGGGACCAGGATCTTCACCTCACCCATCGTCGTCTTCACGTTGATCGTCATGTCGCCGGACAGGAACGCCTCGCGCAGGTCGAGGTGCACCGCGCCCATGAAGGCGCTCACGTGCAGGTACCTGGGCGGGGTCCACTCCCCCTCGCGCCGGATCGACGACATGAACGCGAGCATCCGCTGCGCGGGCTCCACCGTGGCCGCCGCGCTCAGCGCGTACAGGCGCTCCTCGGCGTCAGGCGTCAGCGGCAGCGCCGGCAGCTGGTCGACGAGCGTCCGCAGGACGTCGGGCGAGTCGGCCGCGTACGCCCGCTCGCAGCGCTCCTCCAGCTCCTGCGTCGTGAGGTGATCGTGCGCGTAGTGCGCACAGAGCACCTGGACCGTGCGCTCGCGTTCGAGCTCGAGATTCATGGCAGAGGAAGGAGTGTCGGTGGGGGACGGAAATCTATCACCGCCGCTACCGCACCGCGAACGTCAGCGTCGCCCACTTCGATTCGTAGTCGACCGCCGGCTCCCCGGTTACGCGCCGCATCCGGATGAACTTCACGTACCACAGCCCGGGCTCGCGCAGCCGGATGCCGGCCACGCCATCGGCGCCGGTGCGCACGGCCAGTTCCGGGATCGCCCGTCCGTCCGCGCGCAGCCCGCCGGCGAGCACCGTCAGCTCCGCGGCCGCGGCGCCGTCGACCAGGGCGCGCACGCGGATCACGTCGCCCGCCCGCAGGGCGTACGGATTGTCCAGCGGCACCAACTCGGCGGCGTGGCCGAGCACGGTGCTCACGGTGGCGCTCCGGGCGTCACCCACCTGCACCAGCGCCTTCACGTGCTTGGAGTAGCGCTCGCGGGCGGGCTTCTCCAACTCACCGCGCGCGCGGCGCTCGGCGAGGACGTCGGGGAGGCCGTCACTGGCGAGGTACCCGTTGAACTCGGCGGCCTCGAGTCGCAGCTCGCGGGGCCGGATCGCGGCGCCGAGGATGTACGTGCCGGCCTCGCCGGCGGTGACCGAGAGGCGGCTCGTGTCGCCGGTCGCGGTCCAGGCGCCGGTGTCGGGGTGCGTCACGCCGCGCGGGCCGGCGAGCGCGATGCTCAGCACCCGGTCGCGGGTGACCGCGTTCTCGCTCTTCGTGAAGCTCCCGTTCAGCAGCCAGGCCCGGATCGGCGCGCCGGGCGCGACGTAGAAGTCCTCGGGCCGGAGGAAGAGATCGTGAGCCAGCAGCGTGGCCGCGGGGACCGCCAGGAGCGCGAGCAGAAGCCCGAACCGTCGTCGCATCGAATTCTCCTCATTGAACAGGGGCCGGCCTGGCGCAGTGGCCCCGGCCGCCGACACACCGCCAGCCAATTTTACTTGCGATAAAATTCATCCCGCGTAAAATACGGCATCCCCCGGCGCCACCCCCCGCCGGACCACCCTCCGTCACCGCCATGCCGCCACTCGATCACCCGGGACACGTCAGCGACCAACCGCCGGAGCAGGCGCCTTCGCACCAGCCGTCGGCGCTCCACTCCCACGGAACGGACCCGGACGCGGCCCGCCTCATGGAGCACGACGTCCGACGTCGGTTCTGGGTTGCGCTGGCCCTGACGATACCCGTCGCCGCGCTCGCCGGCCACGTCCCTGGCATTGGCATGCCCGTTCACCAGCCGCTCGCCGGCTGGCTGGGCCTGGCGCTCTCGGCGCCGGTGGTCTGGTGGTCCGGATGGATGTTCATCGCTGGCAGCGTCCACGCCATCCGACGTGGTGCGCTGGACATGAACGTGCTGATCGCCACCGGCGTGCTCGCCGCCTGGCTCAGCAGCGTCTACCTCACGCTCGCCGGCGCCGCCACCGCGTTCTTCGAGGCGGCCGTGATGCTGGTGACGTTCGTGCTGTTCGGTCACTGGATGGAAATGAAATCGCGGCGTGGCACCTCCGATGCCCTTCGCGCGCTGTTCGCGCTGGTGCCGCCCACGGCCCTCGTCGTACGCGGGGGTATCGAGGTCTACGTTGCGACCGCCGAGGTCGTCGTGGGTGACCTCGTGCGCCTGCGCCCGGGTGACAAGGTGCCGGTGGACGGCGAGATCACCGAGGGAGCCACGAGCGCCGATGAAGCGCTGATCACCGGCGAAAGTCAGCCGCTGCCCAGGCGGCCCGGTGATGCGCTGGTGGGCGGGTCGTTCAACATCAGCGGTGCGGTGACCATGCGTGCCACGCGCGTCGGCCGTGACACCGTCCTGGCGCAGATCGGCGCGCTGGTGGAGCGCGCGCAGCAGTCGAAGGCGCCGGGACAGCGGCTGGCGGACCGGGCGGCGGCCGTCCTGGTGGTCGTGGCGGTAGGGGCCGGCGTGGTGACGTTCGCGTGGTGGAGTCTCGGAGCCGGTGCGCCCTTCGCCATCGCCCTCACCTTCGCGATCAGCACCGTTGTCGTGGCCTGCCCCGACGCGCTCGGCCTGGCGACGCCCACGGCCGTCGCGGTCGGGACCGGAGTCGCCGCGCGGCACAACATCCTCATCAAGGATGCCGCGACGCTGGAAGGCGTGAGCCGGACCCGCGTGCTGGTGCTCGACAAGACCGGCACCCTGACCGTGGGCAAGCCCACGGTGACCGACGTGGTCACGGCGCCCGGCGTCTCCAGAAGCCAGCTCCTCGCCCGCGCCGCCGCGGTCGCGGCGCGCTCGACCCATCCCCTTTCGCAGGCGATCGTCCGCGCCGCCGCCAGCGACGGCACGCCGCCTGACGGCGCCGCGGAGCAAATTGACAACGTGCCCGGCATGGGCATGACCGCCGTCATTCGGGGCGAACCGACCCTGCTGGGAAGCGCCGCGCTGCTCGATCGGGAGGACATCGACCTGGGCACCATGCGGGCCGCGGCGGACGCGCTCGCCAAAGACGGCCGCTCCCTCACCTTCGTCGCCGCCGCCGGCTCGGTACTCGGGGTGCTCGGCATCACCGATGCCATTCGGGCCACGTCCGCGCAGGCCATTCGCGAGCTCAAGGGACTCGGCGTCACTCCGGTGCTCCTGAGCGGCGATGTCCGCGCGACCGCGGCGCGGGTGGCCGCCGAGGTCGGCATCGGGGAGTTCTACGCCGGCGTGCGGCCGGAGGACAAGGCGGGATTCGTGAAGCGCCTGCAGGAGAACGGATGGTTCACGGCGATGGTCGGCGATGGCGTGAACGATGCCCCGGCCCTCGCGCAAGCCGACGTCGGCATCGCGATCGGGGCGGGAACGGACGTCGCGATCCAGGCCGCGCAGGTGGTGCTCATGAAGTCCGACCCGCTCGACATCGTCCGCGCCATCCGCCTGAGCCGGGCCACGGTGCGCACGATGCGACAGAACCTGGCCTGGGCGAGCGTCTACAACCTGCTGGCGATCCCGATCGCCGCGGGCATCTTCTATCCGTCGTTCGGCTTGCGGCTGCGACCCGAGGTTTCGGCGCTCCTGATGTCGGCCTCGTCGATCCTGGTCGCCCTCAACGCGGTGCTGCTGAGGCGCGTACGGATCTGACGACCTAACGGGCAGCGACCGCCGCCTCGACGGCCGTGGGCGTCGCGACCAGGACCGCCGTCACCAGCAACACCAGCACACCCACCAGCAACTCCATGGCGGCCGAGCGCCGCAGGCGGGGCGGACCATCGCTTCCGCCCAACGACGGCCGGAGGCGCAGCCAGTTGTACGCGCCGGTCGCCACCACCACCGAAAGTACCGCCAGCTTCACCAGCAGCGTCCGCCCGTATGGTGTCGACCAGAGCGCCGGCACACTCGCCACGTGCAGCCAGGTCGCGAAGACGCCGGTGACGCCCACCATGCCCGCGAAGAGGAGCGCCGTCGGGGAGTACGCCTGCACCAGCCGGGCCACCCTCACCCCGCGCTCGCCGGCATCCGGTCCCGCTGACGCGGCCAGCGCCGCCGGCAGGCCCGCGACGACAACGAGCAGGAGACTGCCCAGCCACCCCGACGCGCCGATCACGTGCAGGCTGTCGGCCACCACGGCGAGAGCTGGCAACCGATCGGAGGACGCGGCGTGCCCTGAGAGCCCGAGGCTCGCCGCCAACGTCACGGCCGCGGCGGCCGCGCCGGCCCAGGCGCGCGCGCTCCCGCCCCTGGCTCTCTGGAACGCCAGCGCGGCCCCGGCCGCGGCCACCACCGATACGACCCAGACGCGCCCCCACACGCTGTGACCGAGCAGATCTCCCAGCGAGGCGGGCCACCATCGGTCGCCGGCACCGTCCAGGGCGAACGACTGCGCCGCCAGCCGGAGCGCGCTCGCGACGAGCGCGGCGATCGCCGCGAGATATCCGGCGTGCGCGGCGCGGCGGCCGGCGTCGGCGAGCCACGCCGCGTCCACGGCCTCCGCGCCCGACACGCGCGGTAGCACCGCGAAGCGAAACGCGACCGCACCGACGACGATCAGCACCGCGGTGAACAGGATCCACCGCACGACTACGTACCCGGGCGACTGCACGTCGAAGGCGCCGGTGCGCTGCTCCAGTACGGCGTCGCCCCGCGTGGACATCCCCGCGGCTGGCGGTGACGATGCGGCCTGCCCCGCGACCTTCGCCGGCGCTACGGACAGCCCCGCGGCCCCGCTCTCGATCGAGAAATGGAATTCCCCGCTCGTCGGATGGCCGTCCTTGGCGGCCGTGCGCCACCGGACGGTGTACCGGCCCGCCACCAGCGGCCCCCGGATCGCCGCGACGACCACGCGCGAGGAATCGGGGATCAGGGCGACAGAGGCCAGGGCAACGGGCTGACCGGTCGGATCCAGCAGCTCGACGGTTGTGAAAGCAAGTTCCGGGGACTCCGTGAACGTGAGGCGCAGCGCCGAGGGCGCCGTGGACAGCACGGCGCCGTTGGCCGGCACCGAGCTCCGCAGATGGCCGTGCGCCAGGGCCGGCCGGGCGGCCAACGTCGTCAGGCAGACGGCCAGTGCCGCGGCCCTCCAGCGGCGGGTGAGCGCGCCGGTCACGGCGACTCCGGCCTGGGCGCCGGCTGCGACATCGCCCGCTCCATCGCCTCGGCGTGCGTCGACCCGACAGGCACGGTGGGCACGGGCAACGCCGGGAGGAATCCCACCGCGACCCCACCCATGTTGTTCACGCCCACCATGTCTCCCATGCCGCGCCACTCTTCTCGTGAAATGACCTGCGTGGAATCGTCCCGGTATCGCCGCGCGGCCAGCAGAATCTCCGCGCGCTTCCGCGCCGGCGGCACGTCGGCTGATGCCAGAATGTCCGAGACGACGTCGTGCATCGAGTGCAGGTTGTCGAAGATGATCGCCGCCTCGGGGTAGCGGGCGGCGAAACGCGGGGCCACCGCCGCGGTCATCGGCATCAGGCGCGGCATCCGCTCCGGCGCACCGTCCAACATCTGCCAGAACCTGGCTACCGCCGCGGTCACGTTGGCCTGCCGTTCGTCAGGCGACAAGCCGGCGAGCAAGGCGTCGTAGAGCCCCACCTGCAGCCAGTGATACCCCCAGATCAGGCCGTTGAATTTCGGATACCGCCGGCGAAATGCCAGCGAGTACTGCGCCCCCTCCATGAGATCCATGCTCTTGGGGCTGGAGCTGAACGCGAGGTCGGGACGACTCTTATAGTATCGCAACAGCTCGGCGACCCGGGCGTCCTTCCCGTCGGCGGGGATCCGGTCGTCGGCCCAGACGTCGTAGATCTGCCGGTGCAGCAGGTGCGCCCAATCGAACATCGCCTTCGCCTCGGGGACCAGCCGCGCATAGTCGACCTCGATGGCCGCCTCGGCCAGCGGGACACGCGGCGGAGACACCAACAATCGGCCGGTGATGAATCCGTACTGGACTCGCTCGAGCCGGTCCGGCGGGGCGCCCGGGTGCCGCAGCAACTCCTCATAGAGTATCGCGTGACCGTAGTCGAACGCGTTGAACATCCGGTCGGCCGACGGATAGCGATCGCGAAATGCCCAGTTGTGGCTCGCCGGGAGATAGAACTGTTCGTGCACCGTGGACCACTGCGCGCGCGCCGTAAGCATCGGCACCGCGAGTCCGATGGTCACGAGCGCGAGACACGCCGCCCCTCGGCGCATGCCGAGGACGGTCCGGCCTGACGCGCTCATCGGGCCGGCACCGGGACGAGCGCCCGGATGGAGAAAGCGTACGCAGTACCGAAGGTCACGAACCACGACTGCGCCGGACCGGTGAGGCGACGTCCGGCGCCGGCATCCACGGTGACGCGGGGGCTCCACTGCGCGCGCACACCGGCTCCGACATTCCACTCGACGTCCGCGCCGGCCGCGACCGGTTGGCGCGCGTAACCCTCGAGCGTGACCAGGACGGCGCGCAGCGGGAACGCGCGGTCGGCCGCGATGCCCGCCAACCACCTGGACGCTTCGGGTTGGTCCGCGCCTGACGACCCCGCGACCGCGGGACGAGGGCCTACCGCAAACTCGGCGTTCGCGTGCAGGCGCGCCGGTCGAAAGGTCCGTGTCAGCAGCGCGGTGAACGAGCCGGACGTCCGGTCCGGCGCCAGCCCGCCAACCGGTGCCAGGACGTCGGCGCGGAGCGCCAGCGCCGGCAGCGTGAGCGTCTCGGTGTTGAAATTGTGCATGACCGACAGATCGAGGCCGGTCAACCCCGCGCGCCGGGCCAGCCCCGCTCCGCGATCGGCGTACGAGACCGGTGCGCCCAGCTCAACCTGGGTTCGCGGCAACACCCCGAACGCGACCTCAGGCTCCACCCCCCAGGTGTACGCGCCACCCGGAGCGCGATCCAGGCGCAGCGGGGCCAGTTTCAGCTCCAGCGCGTGCCACTCGGCCGGATAGGCATCCTCGATGCGTACGGGGCGGCCGCGGTCGGTGTTGAAGTAGTCCGTCTGGGCGCCGAGCGGACACGTCGCGAACAGGACCGCGGCGCTCAGAATGAGCGCCAGGGCCATGCGCTGGCTGTCGTGCCCTGCACGCCTTTGGCGACGAGGAATCATGAAACGGATGCGAAAGAAGCCTCGGGCGCCCACAAGGCGCCGTCTATTTTACTGCGCGTAAAATATCATACCGACCTTGCCCCGGCCAGGTTCCGGCGCTGGGGAACTCCCCGGCGGCAGCCTACCCCGCCGGCGGATCGCCTGGCCGTCGCGCGCGACCGCTGGTGTGCGAGTGCCGCATCACCCAGCGCTCGCCGCGCCGCTCGAATACCGCGGTCCCCCGCCCCAGCACGTCGGCGTGTCGCCCCTCCACGTCCGCCTGAAGCACGTACTGGAAGATCGCCCAGGCGGTGGCGCCGTCGACGTGCACCTCGATGTCCGATGGGCGGTACACGAGGTTCTTCATCTCCGTGAGTTCCGGTGCCAGGTGATGGTCGCGGTAGTCGGCCCACGAGCGGTTGATTCCCGCCCCCTCGATGATCGTCAGGCTGTCGCCCGCGTACAGGGTGTCGAGCGCGGCCATGTCGCCCCCTTCCTGGGCGCGGAAGACCGCCTCGAGAACGGCGCGTACCGCCGCCTCGGGCGTGGCGTGATGCGCGGCATGGCCGGCGGCTGGCGGCGCGGCCGGCTGCTGGGCGTGGAGCGGCGCGGCCGCCGAGGCGAGGGCCAGCAGCAGTATGCCGGGAGCGAAGCGTGGCATGACGGGATACTCAGGTCGTTGACGCGATCGTGGCGTGTGGGCAGTGCCCGCTGGTGGCGGCGTGGCCATGGAGACAGAACAGATGCGTAATCGCGAACCCGTAGTGGTGCTCGCAGTGTCCCGGGCGCATCGGCGCGTCGGGTGGCAGCGGATGGGCCATCATGACACCCGACAGCCAGACCACCGCGAGCGCCGCCCCCGCGCCCACCAGCGAGCGGCGCGTTACGTGGCTTCGCATCTCGGGCTCCTCGCCCGCGAGGCGTCGAATGCGCCGCTCGAGCAAACCGGGCGACTGGAAGGCCGACGTGCCCGGTATCGACGCGGCGGGCCGCCACTCAGCCAGCGCCAGGATCGCGCTCGCCAGCACCAGCGGCCGCCGCCTGGCGGCCCGGTCGTCGGCCTCGAGCTCGGCCGCGTCG
>JBGPGH010000049.1:0-8788 GCA_041483735.1 Gemmatimonadaceae bacterium
AAGCAGGGCCGCTTCCGCCAGAACCTGCTCGGCAAGCGCGTGGACTACTCGGGCCGCTCGGTGATCGTGGTGGGTCCGGAGTTGAAGCTGCACCAGTGCGGCCTGCCCAAGGCGATGGCCCTGGAGCTCTTCAAGCCGTTCATCATCCACAAGCTGGTCGACAAGGGGATCGCCGAGACGGTCAAGCGCGCCAAGAAGATCGTCGAGCGCGAGAGCCCCGAGGTGTTCGAGATCCTCGAAGAGATCATCCGCGACCACCCGGTGCTCCTCAACCGCGCGCCCACGCTCCACCGCCTGGGGATCCAGGCGTTCGAGCCGGTGCTGGTGGAGGGGAAGGCGATCCGCATCCATCCGCTGGTCTGCGCGGCGTTCAACGCCGACTTCGACGGCGACCAGATGGCGGTGCACGTGCCGCTGTCGTACGAGTCGCAGCTCGAGTGCCGGCTGCTGATGCTGTCGTCGAACAACATCCTCAAACCGTCCGACGGCCGGCCGGTGGCCGAGCCCAGCCAGGACATCGTGCTCGGGTGCTACACGGCGACCAAGGCGCCGCCGAATTTCGAGGCGGCGGTGAAGCATGCCAGGCACTTCACCGACCTCGCCGAGGTCGAGATGGCGCTGGCGCAGTCGCGCCTCACCCTGCAGACGCCGATCAAGTTCTATGTGACCGAGCACGCCGGCGTGCCGCGGTGGGTGGACACCACCGTGGGGCGCGTCCTGTTCAACGCGATCGTCCCGAAGGACATGGAGTACCAGAACCGCGAGATGAAGAAGAAGGCGCTCGGCGAGCTGGTGTTCGAGTCGTATCGCCAGAGCGGACTCGCGGCCACGGTCGAGTTCCTCGACCGGCTCAAGGAGTTCGGCTTCTTCAACGCGACCCGGGCCGGCATCTCGATCGGCGTCGAGGATCTCCACATCCCGGCCGAGAAGGAGACGCTGCTGGGCGAAGCCGAGGCGCGTGTCGAGCGCTTCCAGCGCGCCTACCAGACGGGCAACATCACCAACGGCGAGCGCTACAACAAGGTGATCGACACTTGGACCCACGCCAACAACGACATCGCCGACGCCATGGTGAAGGCGATGCGCGAATCGGCGCAGGGGTTCAACCCGGTGTTCATGATGTTCGACTCCGGCTCGCGCGGATCGCGCGACCAGATCCGGCAGCTGGCGGGCATGCGCGGCCTGATGGCCAAGCCGCAGAAGAAGCTCACGGGCGGCATCGGCGAGATTATCGAGAGCCCGATCAAGTCGAACTTCCGTGAAGGGCTGTCGGTGCTCGAGTACTTCATCTCGACGCACGGCGCGCGGAAGGGTCTGGCCGACACGGCGCTCAAGACCGCCGACGCCGGCTACCTCACCCGCCGCCTGGTGGACGTGGCGCAGGACGTCACGATCAGCGAGGAAGACTGCGGCACCATCCTCGGCCTCGAGGTCTCGGCGCTGAAGGAGGGCGAAGACATCATCGAGCCGCTCGGCGAGCGCATCGTCGGCAACGTGGCCGCCGAGGACGTCGAGGATCCGCACGAAATGGATGAGAGCGGCCGGCGCACGCTGCTGGTCGAGATGGGCGACCTGATCGCCGAGGAGAAGGCGCGCGCGATCGAGGAGGCGGGGATCGAGTCGGTGAAGATCCGCTCGGTGCTCACCTGCGAGGCCAAGCGCGGGCTCTGCCGCATGTGCTACGGCCGCAACCTGGCGACCATGTTGATGGTGGACCTGGGCGAGGCGATCGGGATCATCGCCGCGCAGTCGATCGGCGAGCCGGGCACGCAGCTGACGCTCCGCACCTTCCACATCGGCGGCACCGCGGCCCGCATCGCCGAGCAGACCGCCCGCAAGACCAAGGTCGCGGGCACGATCGAGTACGGCGACCGGCTGGCGGTGGTGACCAACGCCGAGAACCAGCGGATCGTCACGTCGTACGAAGGCGAGGTGTTCATCCGCAGCTCCACCGACCGGAGCGCGAGCGTCGGAGCCCGGCTGCAGGTGCCGCTCGGCGCGATCCTGATGGTGGAGGATGGCGACGACGTGAAGAAGGACCAGGTGGTGTTCAGCTGGGACCCGTACACCAACCCGATCATCTCGGACGTTGAGGGCACGGTGCGGTTCGTGGACCTGGTGGCCGACGAGTCGGTGTCGGAGGAGCTCGATGAGCTCACCGGCCTCCGGCAGCGGGTGGTCATCGAGGACCGCGAGAAGAAGCTGCACCCGCACATCGAGATCTGGGACGAGCGCAAGAACAAGCGGTCGCGCGACTTCGTGATCCCGGTGGGCGCGCAGCTCACCGTCGAGGACGGAGACAAGACGGCCGCCGGCACGATCCTGGCCAAGATCGGTCGTGAGGCGTACAAGACGCGCGACATCACCGGCGGCCTGCCGCGGGTGGCCGAGCTCTTCGAGGCGCGCCGCCCGAAGGATCCGGCGACGATCTCGGAGATCGACGGCGTCGTCCGGTTCGGCGACATCAAGCGCGGCAAGCGCGAGATCTACGTGATGCCCACCCGGGTCGAAGGCGCCGTGGTGGTGGTCGACGACACCAAGGAGCCGCAGCTCTACGAAGTGGGAGCGGGCAAGCACCTGCGCGTCCACGAGGGCGACCGCGTGCGGGCCGGCGACCGGCTGAGCGAGGGCCCGGTGAATCCGCATGACATCCTGCGGATCAAGGGGCCGCGCGCGGTGCAGGAATACCTGCTCAACGAGGTGCAGGAGGTCTACCGCCTGCAGGGCGTGAAGATCAACGACAAGCACATCGGGGTGATCGTCCGCCAGATGCTCCAGAAGGTCCGGATCATCGATCCGGGCGAGACCGAGTTCCTCGAGGGCGAGCACGTCGACAAGCAGAGCTTCCGCGACGAGAACGAGAGGTCCAAGAAGCGGAAGCAGGGCGCCGCCAGCTCCGAGCCGCTGCTCCTCGGGATCACCAAAGCGTCGCTCACCACCCAGTCGTTCATCTCGGCGGCGAGCTTCCAGGAGACCACCCGGGTGCTCACCGACGCCGCGATCCGCGGCGCGCGCGACGACTTGCTCGGCCTGAAGGAGAACATCATCATCGGCCACCTGATCCCGGCCGGTACGGGGCAGTACCGGTACCAGGAAGTCGAGGTGGAGACCGGCTACGTCGCTCCCCCCGACCTCGGTGCCGACGCCCCGCTGCCTGGTGCGCCGCTGGCGCCGTCGCCGTTCCTCGCGCCAAGCCTGGCCGAGACGGGATTCTCGGCCGGCGGTACCGACGACGGACTGTAGTCGGAACGCTGACAGTCGATCACCGCGGCCCGGGGGCAAGACGCCTCCGGGCCGCGGTGCATCATACGATGGACACTTGACGCTCCCTGCCGCGGGCGGGACCTTAACGATTCATGCGCTGGCTCGTCATCATCGCCGCGATCGTCGTCGTCGCCGTGCTCGGCAGGAAGGTGCTGGGCCGGTGGGCCAACCGCGCCGCGGCCCGCGCCGTGCTCCGTTTCCGCGTTCACGTCGACCGCTTCAAGCTCACCGGCCGCAAACCGTACATCACCGCCGCGCTGATCAGCGATGAGGTGGTCGCCGACGCCGTCCGCCGCCACGCCATGGAGCACCACATTCCCAAGGCGGCCGCCTGGCGACGCGCCGAGCGCTACATCGACGAGATCGTCCCGTTCTTCAACATCCTGGCGTACTACAAGTTCGGGTACCACGTCTCGAAGTTCGTCCTGAACCTGCTGTACAAGGTGTCGGTCGAGTACCAGAACGCGGACTCGCTCAAGCGCGTCCCGAAGGATTCGACCGTCATCTATCTCATGAACCACCGCTCCAACGCCGACTACGTGCTGGTGGGCTACGTCCTGTCGGGGCGGGTGGCGATCTCGTACGCGGTGGGGGAGTGGGCCCGGACCTTCCCGCTCGAGTACATCTTCAAGAGCTTCGGGTCGTATTTCGTGAGGCGGAAGTACCGCGAGCCGCTCTATCACACGGTGCTCGAGCGCTACGTGCAGCTGATCACCCGGCACGGCGTCACCCAGGGGATCTTCCCCGAGGGCGGCCTGACGAGGGACGGGACGCTCCGGCCCGCCAAGATCGGGCTGCTCGACTACATCCTGGGCGTCGCCCGCGATCCCGCGGTGCGGGCGCGGATGTACATCGTCCCGGTGGCGGTGAACTACGACCGGGTGCTGGAAGACCGCACCCTGCTGCGCGAGCTGGACAAGGCCGAGGGGCGGCGCCGGACGCCGCTGTACGTCCAGATGTGGGAGGTGATGCGCTTCCTCTTCTGGAACCTGGGGCGGCTCGCCACGCGGCAGTGGAAGCGTTACGGCCGGGCGGCGGTGACGATCGGCGAGCCGGTCCCGCTGGCGCCATGGTTTGACCGCGAGGAGCAGCTGGCCGGCCGGTCGCTCTTCGACATCCCGCGCACCGAGCGGCTGGCCCGGGTGCAGGTGCTGGCCGATTCCATGATGTCGCGGATCGGGCAGATCGTGCCGGTGACCGCGGTGCCGCTGGCCTGCGCCGCCATCCAGAGCATGGACGCGGACTTCCTGGTCCGCGACAAGCTCCTCGCCCGGATGGAGGAGATGCGGGACGTGCTGGTGGAGCTGAACGGGCGTGTGGTCCGCGCCGACCGGGAGATCGCCGAGACGTTCGACCGGGCGTGGAAGATGATGAAGATGCGGCACATGCTGATCGAGACCGGGGAGGGGTTCACGGTGGTGAGCCGCAACCGGCCACTGATCAGCTACTACGCCAACAGCATCGCGCATCTTCTGGGGCCGTTCGCGGCCGGGGTCCAGGCGCGGGATACTCTCCCGGCGATGGCGATCACGGGGAACTACCCAGGGTCAGGGTCAGGGCCAGGGCCAGTTATCGGTAGCCACAGGTCGGGGGTGTAGGGCGGAAGTCAGAGGGCGGAGGGCGGAGGTCGGAGGTCGGGGGGCGGTAAACCCACGCCCCCGGGGTTGGGAGGGGCCAACAAAGAGAAAGAGGCCGCCCCGCGAAGCCGACCATCGCGCACCGATCAGTCCGTCTCGTCCGAGCATCCGTTCCCCCCGCCGTAGAACCCGGCCCGCCTCACGCGGCCATCCTCCCCACCGAATCCAGCCAGCCGGCAGAACCGGCGGCCAACCCTGAAGTCCCCCCACCCCAACGACTTGACGCAAGCGCCGACACCGCCTAGCTTCCCCGTTCTCTACCGCCCCGCATGGGGCGCGTTTTTTCGTTTTCCCGGAACGCATGCCGACCATCAATCAGCTCGTCCGGCAGAGCCGCCGCGACGTCGAGAAGAAAGAAAAAGCGCCCGCGCTGCGCGCCAATCCGCAGAAGCGCGGCGTCTGCACGCGTGTCTATACCACCACGCCCAAGAAGCCGAACTCGGCGCTGCGCAAAGTCGCGCGCGTCCGCCTGACGAATGGCTTCGAAGTCACCGCGTACATCCCGGGTGAAGGACACAACCTGCAGGAGCACTCGATCGTGCTGATCCGCGGCGGCCGCGTGAAGGACCTGCCGGGCGTCCGCTACCACATCATCCGGGGAACCCTCGATGCCTCCGGTGTGGACGGGCGCAACAAGAGCCGGTCCAAGTACGGCACCAAGAAACCGAAGGCCGCCGCCGCCGGAGGGAAGAAGTGAGCCGCCGCAAAACCGCCGTCAAGCGCCCGGTCCTCCCCGATGCGCGCTACGACAGCCAGACCGTGTCGAAGTTCATCAACGCCCTGATGTACCAGGGAAAGAAGTCCACCGCCGAGCGGATCTTCTACGGCGCGATGGACCTGGTGGAGAGCCGCACCAGCCAGCCCGGGGTGACCGTCTTCAAGCAGGCGATCACCAACCTGAAGCCGGTGGTCGAGGTGAAGAGCCGCCGCGTGGGCGGCGCGACGTACCAGGTGCCGGTGGAAGTGCGCCCCGAGCGGCGGACCGCGCTGGCGATGCGCTGGCTGATCTCGTTCTCGCGCGACCGGAACGAGAAGTCGATGGCCGAGAAGCTGGCGGCCGAAGTGATCCTCGCTTCCAAGAGCGAGGGGAACGCGATCAAGAAGAAGGAAGACACGCACAAGATGGCGGAAGCCAACAAGGCGTTCGCGCACTACCGCTGGTAGACGGAGCGCATCTCCAAGGCCGTCATTGACATAGGGCGGCCGACCAGCTTTATTTCACGGCTCCCGCGACCGGCCGCCAGTTGGCGGCCCTGGCGGGAGGGAAGCAGCCGGAGAACTGCGCGCCGGCACTCTATGGGCCCGCGGTGTCGCGGGGGAGCGGTCAGCCGGCCAACGCGCGAGATGCGCCGAGGCTCCCGAGAACCAGCGCAGGACAACTTGACGTCGAGGCAGCACTGCTCGGCGCGCCCTGGGTCCCCGCTCGTGCATCAGTGGCGAGCACACCCGGCGACGGCGGATGGATACCGGCCCCTGCCTCAAGGGGTATCTGGTCCACCCGCATTTTCGTTGGCTGAACTTTTTCCGGATGCGACGCGCGCGGCGGTCCGGTGGATGAGACGAGTCGAGAATCATGGCACGCAGCACGCAGCTCGATCGCTATCGGAACATCGGCATCATGGCCCACATCGATGCCGGGAAGACGACTACGACCGAGCGCATCCTCTACTATACCGGCAAGAGCCACAAGCTCGGCGAGGTCCATGACGGGGCCGCGACGATGGACTGGATGGAGCAGGAGCAGGAGCGCGGCATCACGATCACCTCGGCCGCGACCACCTGCTTCTGGACCCGCCACGGCATCGAGCACCGGATCAATATCATCGACACGCCCGGACACGTGGACTTCACGGTCGAAGTGGAGCGCTCGCTGCGGGTGCTCGATGGCGCGGTGACGCTGCTCGACTCGGTGGCCGGCGTGGAGCCGCAGACCGAGACGGTGTGGCGCCAGGCCGATCGCTACGGTGTGCCGCGGCTGATCTTCGCCAACAAGATGGACCGGGTGGGCGCGGACTTCGACCGCTGCCTGGCGATGATCCGCGACCGGCTCACCAAGCAGGCCTTTCCGATCCAGCTGCCGGTGGGATCGGGCGAGCTGTTCACCGGCCACATCGATGTGATCGAGCGCAAGCAGTACATCTTCGACGAAGAGTCGCTCGGCAAGACGTTCGCGGTGGTGGACGTGCCGGCCGAGTTCAAGGACGCGGTGGAGCAGGCGCGCCACGACGTGCTCGACGCGGCGGTGTCGCACGACGACTCGCTGATCGAGAAGTACCTCTCGGGCGTCGAGCTGAGCCACGACGAGATCCGGCACGCGATCCGCTCGGCGACGATCGGCGGCTTCATGACGCCGGTGCTCTGCGGCGCCTCGTTCAAGAACAAGGGCGTGCAGGCGCTGCTCGACGCGGTGATCGACTTCCTGCCGGCGCCGCCGGATGTGCCGGCGATCAAGGGGCACCTCCCGCACCACGACGAGACGTTCGAGGAGCGCGCGCCGTCGGATGAGGCGCCGTTCGCCTCCCTCGCGTTCAAGATCGCCACCGACCCGTTCGTCGGAAAGCTGACGTTCTTCCGGGTGTACTCGGGGACGCTCAAGGCGGGGTCGTACATCTACAACTCGACCAAGGACAAGCGGGAGCGGATCGGGCGGCTGCTGCAGATGCACGCCAACAAGCGCGAGGAGATCGAGGAAGTGTGGGCGGGCGACATCGCCGCCGCGATCGGCCTCCGCGACACCCGCACCGGCGACACGCTCTGCGACGACGACCACCCGATCATCCTCGAAGCCATGAAGTTCCCGGCGCCGGTGATCGACGTGGCGATCGAGCCGAAGACCAAGGCCGACCAGGACAAGCTCGCGATCGCGCTCCAGAAGCTGGCCGAGGAAGATCCGACCTTCCGGGTGCACACGGACTCCGAGACGTCGCAGACGATCATCTCGGGGATGGGCGAGCTCCACCTGGAGATCATCGTCGACCGGATGCAGCGCGAGTTCAAGGTCGACGCCAACGTGGGGCGGCCGCAGGTCGCCTATCGAGAGACGATCCGCCGGCGGGTCGAGAAGGTCGAGGGGAAGTTCATTCGCCAGTCGGGCGGCAAGGGACAGTACGGCCACGTGGTGATCAACATGGAGCCGGCCGAGCACGGCGCGGGCTTCGTGTTCGAGGACAAGGTCGTGGGCGGCGCGATCCCGCGCGAGTACATCGGCCCGGTGGAGCAGGGGATCAAGGAAGCGCTGGAGAACGGCGTGCTGGCGGGCTACCCGATGGTCGACGTGAAGGTCGAGCTGGTCTACGGCTCGTACCACGACGTCGACTCGAGCGAAATGGCGTTCAAGATCGCCGGCTCGATGGCGTTCAAGGAAGCGGCCAAGCGCGCGACCCCGGTGTTGCTCGAGCCGATGATGAACGTCGAGGTGGTCTGCCCCGATGCCTACATGGGCGACATCCTCGGCGATCTCTCGGCACGGCGCGGGAAGATCGGCGGGATGACGCAGCGCGGCGAGGCGCAGGTGATCGAGGCCAGCGTGCCGCTGTCGGAGATGTTCGGCTACTCCACCAAGCTCCGCTCGCAGTCACAGGGGCGGGCGGTGTACTCGATGGAGTTCAGCCACTACGAGGAAGTTCCGAAGAGCAAGGCGGAAGAAATCATCAGCAAGGTGAAGGCATAACGAACGAGGAACGAGGAACGAGGAGACCGGCAAGACCGTGTTTGTGCTTGTTTCGTGTTTCCTTGCTCCTGCTTCTATGGTGTCAGCAAGTCCACTAACTCAGAGATTCGGACATGGCCAAGGCAAAGTTTGAGCGGACGAAGCCGCATGTGAACGTGGGGACGATCGGGCACGTGGACCACGGGAAGACGACGTTGACGGCGGCGATCACGGCGAT
>JBGPGH010000050.1:0-8510 GCA_041483735.1 Gemmatimonadaceae bacterium
TGAGAACCACCGCGGGCGAGGCGCCGAAATCGGGCGCTGCGGCAAGCAGAGACGGAGGCGATCGCTCGTCACGCCCCTATTCCGCACCACCCGGCTGCCCCCCGTTCCAGTACTTCACTTATTCAGAGTTTCCCTAGGGCGCCGTCCCCACTCCCGCCGGCTCGTGGCTGCTCCGGCGCAGCTCGCGCAGCCGCGAACACAGGGTGCGCAGGTCGATCGACTTCGCCATTGCCTCGGACGCCCCCAGCTCGCGTGCCCACTCCAGCATCGACGCGTCACCCTGAGCGGTGCGGACCAGCACCACCGGCGGCTCCGCCTCGGCCATGAGCGACTGGATCAGCGCGATCCCGTCCAGCCTGGGCAGCACCAGCTCGCAGATCACGTACTCCGGCTTGAGCCGGCGGGCGTACAGCATTCCCGCCTCACCGTCCGCCGCCTCGATCACCCGGTAGCCATCGCGCTCGAGCGCGCGCTTGAGGTTCTGGCGCTCCATCCGGTCGTCGTCGACCAGCAGGACGCGTGGCGCCGACGCCGACGCGGTCGGGTGCGCCTGGCCCTGGCCGCCGTCGGATGCCGCGCCGGCCGCCGGGGCGGGCTTACTCCCCTTCGGTCCCAGCAACGTGGCGAGCAGGGCATCGACGTCGGCCTGCGTGCCTCCACCGGTCTCGCCGCCCTCGCCGATCGGCGCGGCGACGTTGTCGAGCAGCTCGTGCAGCGACGTGGCGCCCGCGACCACGCGATCGATGCCCGCGTCCCAGAGCGACCGCATCCCGCCTTCTGCACCCAGCCGGATGAGCTCCCGGACGTCGGCGCCGCGCGCGATCGCGCGCTGCAGGTCGGGGGTCACGATCAGGACCTCGGCGACCACCATCCGGCCGCGGTAGCCCGTGCCCCGACAGGCGCGACAGCCCACGGCCTGGCGCAGGTTCGCGGCGGACTTGCCGAAGAGCAGGCGCTGCTGGTCCATCGACAGGTCGGCGAGCGCAACGGTCTTGCCGCACTCCTTGCACAGGCGCCGGACGAGTCGTTGGGCCACGACGCACTTGAGCGCCGCCGACAGCGACGCCGTATCCACGCCGATGTCCGTCAGGCGGCTCACCGCCGAGATCGCGTCGTTGGTGTGAAGCGTCGACAGCACCAGGTGGCCGGTCATCGAGGCCTTGACCGCGATGTCCGACGTCTCGCGGTCGCGCACTTCACCGACCAGCACCACGTCGGGATCCTGGCGCAGGATCGAGCGCAGCGCCGCGGCGAAATCCAGGCCGGCCTTGTCGTTCGTCTGGACCTGGTTGATGCCCGGCAACCGGTATTCGATCGGATCTTCGACCGTGACGATGTTGTTCGCCGGCGATTGCACGAATCGCAGCGCCGAATACAGCGTGGTGGTCTTCCCCGATCCGGTTGGGCCCGTCACCAGGATCATCCCCTCCGGCTGCGCCAGCATCCGCTGGAACCGGTGCAGCTCGGCGGGCGTGAAGCCGAGCGCGCCCAAGTCGATCGTCGACACCTTCGAGTCGAGCACCCGGATCACGATCTTCTCGCCCATGCCGCCCAACGGCAGCGTGGAGACGCGCAGGTCCACCGATCGGCCGGCGAACATCGTCGATGCGCGTCCGTCCTGCGGACGCACCCGGTCCGAGATGTCCAGATTGGCGGTGACCTTGAGCCGGCTGGTGATCGATGACGCCAGCTCGGCGGGCACCTGCAGCGCATCCTGCAGAACCCCATCGACGCGGAAGCGCACCAGCAGGCCACCGTCGTGGCGCGGCTCGATGTGGATGTCGCTGGCACCGCGATTGAGCGCCTCGCCCAGCACGTGGTTGGCCAGCTCCACCGCCGCGCCCTGCGGCGCGTTCTGGTTGTGGATGATGCGGGCCAGCTGCTCGGGCGCATCCAGAACCGCGGGGGTCTCGGGGTAGACGCGCTGCATCGCGTCGCGGATGTCGGCGGGCCCGGCTACGCTCAGGCGAACGCGGCGCCCGCTGGCGAACGCCAGGTCTTCCTCCAGGCCAAGCTGCAGCGGGTTGGATGTCACCACCTCGAGGGTGTTGCCGTCCATGCGCACCGGCGACACGCCGTAGCGATAGGCGACGGTGCGGGGGAGGAGTGGTTCGTGCTCGGGGCCGACGTCCGCGAGGCGGGCAGCCGGCGCGGCCGCCATCGCGCACGCGGTATCGAGGACCCTGTCCGCCGGAACGCCCGCGCCCAACAACGCCTCCCAGGCGGTGTCGGTCATGAGCTGTGCCGCTTTCTCCGCGAGCGGCTCCTCGGCGCGACGGAACGCTTCGAGGAGCCACCGGTCACGCCAAATATCGGAGGCGAACGAGACGAGGCCCGTCCGACTCGTGCTTCTGGTTACCATCTTGGTTCCCTGGGTGCCTGCGCCGAGCCAACGTGCACGACGTGGATTCGCCGCCGACAGTGAACCTGTGTGTTATCGATCTCTTAACTGACATTATCGTCAGTAACGCGCCCGACCTTGACTTGCTGGATGGGCAAGCGTAAGGGAATACACGACATCAGGACCGCGGCACAGCGGCAAGCCAGTTGAGCGCGTAACTTTTCGGCGCTCGACACCGCCTCACGCCCCCTTCGAACTTCCACCGGAGTCCATGGACCGATGCCAGATATAGGCGCCTTTCACCCCCAGATCGTCCACTTCGTCGTCGCCCTGCTGCTTGTCGGCGTGGTGCTGCGCCTGGTCTCGCTGACCGGAAAGCTCGCGTGGACGGGTCCGGCCGCCGCGGCCATGATCATCGTCGGAACCGGCGCGGCGGTGCTCGCCGTCCAGTCCGGGACGAACGCGCACGGCCCGGTCGAACGCGTGCCGGGTGCCCGCGAGGCGGTGATGGAGCATGAGGAGTGGGGTCATCGCACTCGCAACGTTTTTCTCGCCGTCGCGGCGCTCGAGCTGATCGCGCTCGTGCCGGCGGTCGCGAACGGGAAAGCCGGGCGCCTGCTCCTCATTGCCTCCGGCGTGGTGGGCATCGGCGGCTCCGCGGCCCTGGTGCTCGCGGCCGATCACGGCGGCGACCTGGTGTACTCGTACGCCGGCGGTATCGGGATCCGCACCGGCGATACGACCGATGTGGGCCGCCTGCTCACGGCCGGCCTGTATCACGAGGCACGCATTGACCGCACCGCCGGCCGCGGCGAAGACGCGGCCCGGCTCATCGACGAGCTGGCGCGTCGCCATCCGGGCGACAATACGGTGACGTTGATGGCGATCGAGTCGATGCTCCTCGACCGGAAGGACGCGGCGGGCGCGCGGGCCGCTCTGGCGAAGCTCTCCTTCCCGAAGGATTCCGCCCGGCTCCGCCTCCGGCACGGGTTCCTCACCGCCGATGCGCTCGCCGCCGAGGGGCAGAAGGACTCGGCCCGGGCGGTCCTGCAGGGGATGTCGGGGGAGTTCCCGCGCCAGCAGCAGCAGATCGACGATCGGCTGAAGAAGCTGCAGTGAGGAACAGAAACTGACGAACGAGGAGAAGGGCCCAACGAGGAGAACGAAACCAGCTGGTCTCCTCGTTCCTCATTCCTCGTTCGTTTCTTATCTCTTTGGCAGTATTCGCTCCGGATTGTCCTGTAGCACTCCCCGCCGGGTGGCATCCGACAGCGGCAGCGCCAGGAACTGATCGAGGTTCTTGCGCATGGTGGCCACGCCCGGGCTCGGCCAGTCGGTGCCCCAGAGCACCTTGTGGGCGATCTCTTCCAGGCGCGGGAAGTACTCGAGCAGGCTGCGCGGTGGAATGCCCGACACGTCGAGCCAGACGTTGGGATGGCGCCGGAGGATGAAGAACGCCTCGGCCATGTAGAGCGGGCGCCCCCCGTGCGCCATGATGATCGGCAGGTCCGGGAAGTCGATCGCCACGTCGTCGATCTCGAGCGGGTTGCCCCACTTGCTGCGCGCGCCGGGAAAGATGCTCGTCCCGGTGTGGATCATGACCGGCAGGCCGCGCGCCTGGCAGGTCGCGTAGATGTCCCGCAGACTCGTCAGGCCGTCGCTGTACGCGTTGGCCGGCACGCGCTGGTGGTTCGGGTGGAGCTTCAGCACCCGGATGCCGATCTCCACCAGGTGCTCCACGTCGCGCACCGCGTTGCGGGTGAAGTGCGGGTGCACGCCGCCGTAGGGGAGAATCCGGTCGGGCGCGGCCTGAGCGTACTTCGCCGCGAACTCGTTGGTCTCGTCGGTGAACCCCATGAGATCGGGGCTGGGATAGTTCACGATTCCGACGCGGTGAATTCCCTCGCGGTCCATCACTTCGAGCAGCAGCTTGGGGTCGTCCATGAGCTCGGCCAGCCGGTCCCAGTGCTCCTCCTTCCCCTTGCGCATGACCTCCAGCACCGCCGGCTTGAGCTGCCGCCACGGCTGGATGTGGACGTGGACGTCGGTGACGCGAAGCAAGCCGCTGTCGGCCGCCATCATCGGCCGGAGAACGCCGCCGGCCGCTTTTCGAGGAACGCCCGCACGCCCTCCGCCTTGTCCTCGCTCGAGAAACAGAGCGCGAACAGGGAGGATTCGAGCCGCAGCCCCTCGCTCATCGACATCGACAGCGCGGCGCGGGTGGCTTCCTTGGCCGCCGCGACGGCCACCGGGCTCTTCGAGGCAATCGTCTCCGCCAGGGCGATCGCCTTCAGCATCAGTTGATCGGGCGCCAGCACCTCCTCCACCAGGCCGATCCGGAGCGCCTCGACGGCATCGATCATTTCGGCGCTCAGGATCATCCGCAGCGCGGCGCCCATTCCCACCACCCGCGGCAGCCGCTGTGTTCCACCGCCGCCGGGAATGATGCCGAGGTTCACTTCGGGCTGCCCAAACCTGGCGCCTGACGAGGCGAGCCGGATGTCGCAGGCCAGGGCCAGCTCCATCCCGCCGCCCAGGCAGAATCCGTTCACCGCCGCGATCACCGGCTTCGACACGGCCGCCACCGCCTCGAACACCGAACTGCTGGTCATCACGCGGCGCTGGTCGATCGCGGTTCGCCCCTCGAACTCGCTGATATCCGCGCCGGCGATGAACGCCTTGTCCCCGGCGCCGGTGATGATGATGGCCCGCACCGTGGCGTCGCGGTCGGCCGCCGTCAGCGCCGCGCTCAGCGCGCCGCGCACCTGCGTGTTGAGCGCGTTCCGCTTGTCGGGCCGGTTGATCGTCAGGATCGCGATGTGTCCCTGACGCTGCTCGAGTACCACGTTGGCATCGCTCACGTCGACTTGCCCTCCTCGTCGCCCCACGAATAGAACCCCTGGCCGGTCTTCTTCCCCAGCTTGCCCTCCGCCACCAGGCGCCGGAGCAGGGCGGGGGCGGCGTACGTGTCGTCCTTCAGCGTCCGGTGCAGGTGGTCGGCGATCGCCAGCCGGACGTCGAGCCCCACGAGATCCGTCAGCTTGAGCGGTCCCATGGGATGGTTGTAGCCGAGCTCCATGGCCCGGTCGATGTCCTCGGCGCTGGCCACGCCCTGCTCGAGCATCCGGATCGCCTCGAGCCCCAGCACCACGCCCATCCGGCTGGTCGCGAAGCCCGGCGTGTCCCGGACCACGATCGACGTCTTGCCGAGCGATTCCGCGAAGGCCCGGGCGGCGGCCACGGTCGCGTCGCTCGTCTCACTGCCGCGCACGATCTCCAGCAGCTTCATCACCGGCACCGGATTGAAGAAGTGGAGCCCGATCATGCGTTGCGGCTTGCGGAGGACCGCCGCGATCTCGCTGATCGAGAGGGATGACGTGTTGCTGGCGAGAAGCGCTCCCTTCGGCGCCGACCTCTCCAGTTCCGCCAGGAGCCGCTGCTTGAGGTCCAGGCGCTCAGGGACGGCCTCGATAACGAGGTCGGCATCGCCCACCGCATCGGGGATCCGCTTCCATGGCGTGAGGCGTTCCAGCCCCGCCTTCTTGTCGGCGGCGGTGGCTTTGCCGCGCACGATCGCCTTGTCGAACGCGGCCCGAATGCTGTCCAGGCCGCGCTCCAGCGCTTTGGCGTCGGCATCGGCGAGCGCGACCCGATAGCCGGCCGCGCACGCCACGTAGGCGATGCCGTGGCCCATCGTGCCCGCGCCGATCACCGAGACGTGCTTGATGGCGCTCATGCGGACCGGGCGGAGGCCCCGCCGTCGGCCGCGAGCGCGGCCCGCAGCTCACCGCAGACGTTGGTGCAAAGCTCGTCCACGCCCATCCGGAGCAGCGACCGTGCCACCGAAGGAGAGTCGACCGTCCAGGCGATCACCTTGCCGCCCGCTTCATGGACCCGGGCACAGAGGTCGGCGTCGATGAACTCCCACTGCTCCCACAAGTCGGTCGCGCCCGCGGCCCGCATCGCCGCTGCCGGATCGACGAGGTAGCTCTCGAGCAGGATCCCGCCGCGCAGCCCGGGCCGAATACCCAGCGCCGTTTTCACCGCGCGGTGGTCGAAGCCGTGGACCGCGAAGCGGGCGCCGGCCGGCGCCGCCGCCAGGCAGTCGGTCACGCCCCGCTCGATCCCTTTCCCCTTGATCTCGACGTAGACCATCGCCTTCGCTCCCACCAGCTCGAACACTTCGGCCAGGGTCGGGATGGCGGACTCGTCGGGAAAGCGGAACGAGCGGAGCTCCTCGAATGACAGGTCCGCGATCGGCCGGCCGGCGAGGGCCGCCGACCCGGGCCGCGCCCGCGGAACCGGGTCGTGGTGCACGACGATCATGCCGTCGCGGGTGGCGTGGACATCGAGCTCGATCCCGTCGGCGCTCAGCTCCAGCGCGCGCGCGAACGCGGGGAGCGTGTTCTCGACTCGCTCGCGACACGCACCGCGGTGGGCAACTATCATGAGGGAGGAAGGGAGGAAGGGGAGGGAGGGAGGAAGGAGGGAGGGAGGACAGCGAAGGGAGGGCGGCGCACGGTCGCGGGAGAGAGACGCCTGGTACGGTGATTCTCGCCTAGTTCAGGGAGGGAGGATCCGGGATGGGTGCGAACTCGGAGTTCCGCCTCCCTCCGCACGTCTCCCTCCCTCCTTCCAACCTTCCTCCCTCCCTCCCTTCCTCCCTAGTTGAGGTCTCCAACCTTTCGCGCCTGGATCCAGTCGCTCTCCTTGAAGATGTCGTGCAGGCGGGCGCGATCCTCCGCGGTCGGCGTCACCGAGGCCACGTAGGCGAGGTACTTCGCGCGATCGTCGATCGGCTCGCCCGACGTGGTGAACATCTTGCCCTTGTGCTCGCCGATGCGGCGGTTGAACCGGATGTCCGGGATCATCAGCCGCGGTTGGTCGTCAGGCACGTACTGGTTGAGCCGGTCGATCAGGCCCTGGACCTCCTGCCGGTAGAGTTCGCGCGCCGCCTCGTTGAGCCGGTGCTGGTCGGCGGGCTGCGCGTTGGTGCGTTCGTCGAACCGCCCCTTCAGGCCCCAGACGTACGCCCAGTGCGCCGACGATGACTGGTCGGCGCCGAAGAGATCGAAGGCCGTCGACACCCACTTGTTGAGATAGCGCTGCGTGATGTCACCCGGGATCCTGCCGGCCTTGATGACCCGCAGCAGGCCGCTGTTGCCGGTCCCCAGGTGGTACGACTCCTCCTTCAGCATCGGCTTCATCGAGCGCGACAGCGGGGCGAAGCCCGAGGTCGACAGCATCTGCAGCTGGTACTTGCCGTCGCGGTCGATGAACTGCGTGTAGGCGAAGAAGTCGAGCCAGTTCTCCACCGCCTCGTTGAACGAGCCGAGCAGCCGCTGGTGCTCGTCGGCGCGGCGCTGGAGCAGCTTCTCCGCCTCGCGCTTCCCCTCATCGCCGAAGTGCGTCACCAGCAGGTACGACATCTGCCAGCCGTGCCGCATCTCCTCGGCCATGATCCGGTAGATGGAGAGGAGATCGTAGTCCGAAGGCGCGTTCTGCAGCAGGGCCCGCTGCTGCTCCACCGACGCGAATTCGGTGTCGCCCTGGACGACGATCAGCGTCTGCAGCGCATCGCGGATGCGCTGGTCGGGGATGTGCATCACGGTGGGCCACTTCCGCTGGCCCGCGTAGTGCCCGAATTCGATTTCCGGTACCTCGAGCTCGCCGAGCTTGACCTCGAACTTGTAGTCCTTCAGCTCCTTGGCTTCGAGGCCGATGTCGGTCTGCCAGACCTTGAAGAGATCGATCCAGTCGTCGAAGTTGCCGATCTTGGCCAGAGCCATATCAACTCCCGATGAAAGTCCGTTGTTAGGGGTCGGGGGGGAGCCGTGGGGTGAGACCGTCGGCGTGCGGGGGGACCCGGGCGGGGGTCCGTACCGTGTGACGCCCGTCATCACGCCGAGCCCGCGCCAGAGCTGATCGAGGAGCGCGTCACCGCGTGCATGAAGCTCTTCCGAGGTGCGCAGCAGGCGGTCGCGCCGCGGGTAGGCCCGTCCACCTTCCGCGAGAGACGCCAGGAAGTCGACGGCAGCGCCGGCCCCCACGATGCCCTCGTGGCTCAAGGTGCCGGTCTCGAGACGCTCCGGCGCCGCGTCCTCCGCGGGATGGAGCTTCGGCGCGTCGAGCTTCTCGATCAGCTCGCGCCGGCCCCAGAGCACCCCCA
>JBGPGH010000051.1:0-8484 GCA_041483735.1 Gemmatimonadaceae bacterium
GGCGACCATGCCGGTCTTGGGTGCCGTGCCGATGAAGATGAACATCGCCGCGGCCGGCAGGTCGCGCACGGCGCCGGACGCATCCTTGAGCGACACCGTCTCGAGGCGCCCCTCGCCGCGCACCCCGGCCACCGCCGTCCCGGCGAGCACTTCCACGTTTTCGGTCTCCCGGATGCGGTCGACCAGGTACCGCGACATGCCCGCCTCGAGCGACTCGGCGCGGATGACCATCGACACCTTGCGCGCATAACGGGAGAAGAACACCGCGCCCTGCCCCGCCGAGTTGGCGCCGCCCACCACCACCACGTCCTGGCCGCGGTAGCTGCTCGCCTCGGTGAGCGCGGCGCCGTAGTAGACGCCGACGCCGGCCCGCTCCTCGATCCCCGGCGCCTCGAGGCGGCGCACCTCCATGCCGGTGGCGATCACCACCGCGTACGCGCTCAGCTCCGTCCCGTCGGCGAGCCTCACGACGCGATACGGATCATCGCGCCGCAGCTCGACGACAACCTGGGCGGTGATGATCTCGGCGCCGAACCGGCGGGCCTGGGTCGCGGCCCGGCGGGCGAGGTCGGCGCCGCTCACCCCGCTCGGGAAGCCGAGGTAGTTCTCGATCCGCGAGCTGGTGCCGGCCTGTCCCCCCGGGGCGTTGCATTCGATCAGGATGGTGCGCAGCCCCTCCGACGCGCCGTAGAGCGCGGCGGCGAGTCCCGCCGGTCCGCCGCCGACGACCAGCAGGTCGTAGAACGGCTGCCGGGCGCGCGTCTGCATGCCGAGCTTGTCGGCGAGTTCACGCGGCGCGGGCTGCACCATCGTCGACCCGTCGGGGAAGAAGACCACCGGCAGCCGCGACAGCCCGCCAGGCATCGACGCGATCAGCGCGCGCTCCGGTCCCTCCGTGTCGACGTCCACCCACCGGTACGGGACGTGGTTGGCCGACAGGAAATCCTTGAGCGCGTAGCTGGCCGGCGACAGCGCCGAGCCGGCGATCCGGAGACCATCGGCGGCGGGGCGGGCCCGGGCCCGCCAGTCGGAGAGCAGGTCGTCGAGCACGGGATAGAGCCGCTCGCTGGGCGGCTCCCACGGCTTGAGCAGGTAGTGGTCGAGCCCGATGCGGTTGATCGCGGTGATCGCGGTCTCGGTGTCGGCATACGCGGTCAGGAGCACCCGCTTCGCCTCGGGATAGAGCGTGAGCGCCTCGGCCAGGAACTGCGTCCCGGTCATCCCCGGCATGCGCTCGTCGACGAGGAAGAGCGCCACGTCCGAGCCGCGCTGCCTGAGCTGACGGACGGTGTCCAGCGCCTGGGCGCCCGACCCGGCCTTGATGATCCGGTAGTCCGACTGGAAGTGCTGCCGCAGGTCGCGCTCGATCGCGTTCAGCACCTCGGGATCGTCGTCCACCGAGAGGATCACGGGTTTGCTCATGCGGGCGGCGCCTCCGGCTCCCGGTCGTCGGCCTGTGTCATCGTCAGGCACCAGCCGGCGCGGCGGGTCCGGACTCGCGCGGCGGCGATGAGGGCAGCCTGACGATGAACGTCGTCCGGCCCGGCCGGGAGTCGACGTCGAGCGCCCCGCCCCGCCTGACGACGAGGTCGAGGCTGGTGGCCAGGCCCAGCCCGGTCCCCTTCCCCGGCTCCTTGGTGGTGAAGAACGGGGTGAACACGTGCCGCCGCACCTCGTCCGTCATGCCCGGTCCGTCGTCTTCGATCTCGACGACGATTCCGTCGCCCTCGCGGCGGGCGCGCACGACGACCCGGCCCCGGCCGTCCGTGGCGTCCACCGCGTTGTCGATCAGATTGGTCCAGACCTGCTCCAGCTCGCCGCCGAACGCCCGGATGCGCGGCAGCTCCGCCTGGTATTCGCGGACGACCGTCACGTCCCTCAGTTTGCCGCGCATCATCGTGAGGGTGCTCTCGAGCCCCCGCACCACGTCGTGCTCGGCCACCTGGGGCTGGCCGGGATGGGCATACGTCTTGAGGGCGCCGGCGATCTCGGCCATGCGCCGTGCCGACTCCTCCACCTCGCGGGCCATCGCCAGCACCGGCTGCGCCCGGGCCAGCCAGGTGATCACCGTGCCGCCGGCATCGCCCCAGCTCTCCCGCAACGCCGCCAGGTCGGGGGCCGTGTAGCCGAGGCTGACGAGCGCCGGCGCGAGCTCCCAGGCATCGGGCATCTCCTCGGCCTCCAGCCAGGCCTCGACCGCGGACTCGAGATCGCTGCGAGTGAGCGGGTCGATGAACGCGGCCTGCGCCGAGCGTTCCCGGTCCTGCGTGGCGAGGGCGACCAGCGCCCGGGCGCGCTCCGGGGTGAAGTGGAGCTGGCTGAGCAGGAGCGCGGTGTCCTGCAGGCGGGCGAATGCCTCGCGGAGCTGGGCGGCGCTCCGGGCGGCGGCGGCGGCCGGGTTGTTGAGCTCGTGGGCGACGCCGGCGGTGAGTTCACCTAACGCCGCCATCTTCCCGGACCGGCGGACGGCCGCCTCGGCCGCCTCAAGCCGGGCCGGGTCGCCGCCCGCCGGGCCACCGCCCGCCGGACCGCCGCCACCCGCGCCCCGCCCCGGGACACGGGCCCCCTCGTCAGCTATCATGCAGCACACCCCATCGACGAAGCAGCCCATGACCGAGTCCCCGACACCACCGTGTCCCCATCTCGCCCTGGTCGCGCCGGTGCCGCCACGCACCACCGGCTGTGACCGCTGCCTCGCGGCCGGCGACAGCTGGGTCCATCTCCGCGCCTGCCTCGCGTGCGGGCGCGTGGGCTGCTGCGACGAATCGAAGAACCGCCATGCGACCCGGCACTACCAGGAGACCGGCCACCCGCTCATCCGCTCGCTCGAGGCCGGCGAGGACTGGATTTTCTGCTACGTGGACGAGGTCGTGCTGGCACCGGGGTAGCCGCGTCACGCCACCTCCCGTACCGCGGCCGCCGGAACGCCGCCCGGGAGCGCCAGGCTCTCGCACGTGTGATAGCGCCCGGCCAGTCCGACGATCCGGTCCGGACCGCCGCCCAGCCGTCGCATCAGCAGCACGACCGGGATCGCCAGGGCGGTCACCGCACCGCCGACGACGTAGCCGCGCGACAGCGAGCTGCCTGACGAGAGCCATCCCAGTCCGGCCTGGCCCGCCATGCTCCCCAGGCTCGCCACCAGCGAGGCCAGCGACAGCACGGTGGCGCGCTGCTCGCGGGCCACCACCAGGTGCAGGTAGCCCTGGCGGACGGGCTGGAAGACGCCCGCCGCCATCATCCCCGCCAGGTACAGGGCCACCGCCGGCCAGAACGAGCCCGAGAGCCCGACGCCGATCGCGGTGGCGCTGTAGACCGCGGAAGCCCAGAGGAGCAGCGTGCTCCGCCGGCCACAGTACCTCGTGAGGCGCTCCACCAGTCCGTTGCCGGCGATCATCGCCAGCGCGATCGCGGCCGCGATCGCCCCCGTCACCCAGACCGCGTCCGAGCCGAGCAGCTGGAGGAAGTACGGCTGCCAGGCGTGGTAGCCCCACTCCAGGAAGATCGCCGGCATCGCGCCCGCCAGGATCGCCAGTCGCGCGTGCCGGATGTTCCAGCCGAAGAGGATGGAGTCGCGGGCGATCCGCCGCATTTCCATGGGGAGCGTCGCCAGGCTGAGGGCGCGCCGGGTGAACCCGAACTCGTGCATCGTCACCAGCCCCAGTCCGAACGCGATCACCAGCAGTCCGCAGCGCACGACGTACGGGAGCATCAGGTTGAGCGTCCCGAGCAGGCCGCCGGCGATCGTCCCCACCAGCATCGCGGTCGACGCGATCCCGGCGCCGCGCGCCATGACGCGATCGATCGGCTCCTGGTAGCCGACCTCGTGCAGCGCGTCCACCACCCACGCCTCCACCGCCCCCGAGTAGAAGGTGTAGCCGAGTCCGAGCACCACCGACGCCGCGCAGAAACCGGCGAAGCCGCCGCCCAGGGCCGGCACGGCGAGGTAGAGCACCGTGCCGGCGACCAGCACCGCCACGCTCAGCAGGAAGGAGAGACGGCGGCCGGCGACGTCAGCCACCACCCCGGTGGGCACCTCGAACAGGGCCATGCTCCCGGTGAAGACGGCGTTGGCGAGAAAGACCTGGAGCAGCGTGAGGTGGCCCACCCGCAGGAGGAAGAGCGTGTTGATGCCCCAGATCAGCGACGCCGACAGCGTGTAGACGCCGGCGATCGCGTAGTAGGCGCGGGTGATCCGCCGCGCCGACCGCGCGCCGGTCACGGGCGGGCGGGCCGGCGGCCGGCCGCCGCGTGCCTCACGAGCCGCCCGCCGGCCGGGGGCCACCGGCGACGGCCGGCAGGCTGAGCCGGAACTCGGTGCGTCCCGGGCGCGAGTCGACCTCGATCAGGGCGCGATGCGCGCGGGCGATGCGCTGCGCGATGTCGAGGCCCAGGCCCGTTCCCTGCCCCATCGGCTTGGTGGTGAAGAACGGGTCGAAGACGCGGCCGCGCACTTCCGGCGGGATGCCGGGGCCGTTGTCGATGACGCGCACCACCACCGCGTCAAGCTCCCGCTTCGCCGACACGGTCACCCGCCCGGCCCCCGTCGCCCCCGCCTTCGGCGCCACCGCGTCGAGCGCGTTGTCGAGCAGGTTGAGCCAGACCTGGTTCAGCTCGGCGCCCGAGCCCGAGATGCGCGGCAGGCCGGGCTCGATCTCGAGCGCCACCGTGGCCGAGCTCGCCCGGGCCTTGCTGCCCAGCACCGCGATGGTGTCGGCCAGCCCCTGCGACAGGTCGACCTCTTCCAGCGAGCGCTGCTGGTCCATGTAGGTGAACCGCTTGACCGCCCCCACCAGGTCGTGGACCCGGGTGGCGGCACGGTCGATGTCGACCGCCAGCATCAGCGCCTGGTAGTTGGCGACGATCCACCGCACCGCGGTATCGAGCGCCTCACGTGGCAGGGCGCCGGCCAGCGCCTCGAGCGCCTCCATCGTGACCGCCGTGCCGGCCAGGGCCGGCGCCGGGGACGTCGACGCGCCGTGCCGCTCCAGCCACGCGCCCATCGCCTCCTCCCGGTCGGAGCGCTCGAGCGGGGTGTGCTCGCCGCCCACGACGGCGCTCCGGCACATCTCGCGCACCCGGTCGATCACCGCCCGCTGCCCATCCGTCAGCGTCAGCGCGCCGAGCGCTCGTGAGGCAGCCTCGGCGTCGGCCAGCGAACCGGCCAGGAGCTTGGCGCTGCGCGCGGCCGCCGACGCCGGGTTGTTCAGCTCGTGCGCCAGGCCGGCCGCCAGCTTACCCAGCGACATCATCTTCTCGTCGTGCAGGTCGCTGGTGTTGAAGATCCGGGCGCGGTCGAGCATGAGGTGCACCAGGATCGCGGTCACGTTGGGGCACTCGCGGACCAGGTCCGGAAAGTGCTCGCGGTCGAGCTCGAGTCCCTCGCCGGCCTCCAGCGTGACGCTGTCGCCGGGCGGCGTGCGCATCCGCGAGAACGGCAGCAGCCCGGTGACGTCGCCGGGGCGCCACTCCATGACCATGCGCGGGCCCGCTCCCCGGTCCACGTGGATGGCGAAGTGGCCGGTGAAGATCACCAGCAGCCCGGTCACCTCCTCCGTTCTGGGGGTGACCGGTTCGCCCAGGACGTACCGGCGCAGGCGGCCGTGGGCGACCAGCCACTCGAGCTCGGGCCGCGGCGCCGAGCCGAGCATCCGGTGCCGCGCCAGGCGTTCGACCAGGTCGGTGGCGGCGATGGCCGTGTCCGTCACGAGCCCCTCGGCCAGATGTTGTTCGTGCGGTCGATGTCCGGCAGGGCGTGGCGCGGATCGACTTCGGCGCGCCTGACGTGCCTGGTCCCGGGCACCCGGCAGGTGAAGCGCTGGCCCTGGTCCCACATCTCCACCGGGAGTTTCACCGTCGCGGTGGTGCCATCCTCGAAGGTGAGCGCCAACTCGGCCGGCATGATCATCGTCCCGGCGCTCCGCAGCCAGACGCGCGCGCTCCCGTCGGCGCCGACGCCTGACGAGTCGACCGCCTGGTCGAGCCGGGCGGTGGTGTAGATCCATTCGCGCCAGAACCAGTCGAGCTCCATCCCCGACTGGTCGCGCATCACCCGGAAGAAATCGGCCGGCGTCGGGTGCCGGAACGCCCAGGCCCGGATGTACTCGCGGAAGGCCGGGTCGAATCGCTCCGGCCCCAGCACCTCGTAGCGGAGGAGCTGCATCATCAGGGCCGGCTTCCGGTAGCCCACCCAGTTCAGGTCGCGCACGTCGGTGGGCCGCGTGCTCAACGGCTGCTCGTCGCCAGGCACGGCGTGGACCGGATAGAGATGCAGCGGATTCACCTCGATCGTGTCGCCGTACGGCGTGCCCCTGAAGTACTGTGCCGCGTTGGCGAGGTCGATGAAGGTGTTGAAGCCCTCGTCCATCCACGGATAGAGCCGCTCGTTGGATCCCACGATCATGGGGAACCACTGGTGGCCGAATTCGTGGGCGATCACCCACTGCTCGTCCTCGCGCGTCGGGCTGTTGGGGGTGAAGGTGAGCATCGGGTACTCCATCCCCTCGATCGGCCCCTCCACCGTGGTGGCGTGCGACCACGGGTACCGGTACCACTGCTCGCTGAAGAACTTGATCGCGCCCCGCCCGATCCGGTTGGCCTCTTCCCACTTCTCGGCCGACGGACGATACAGCGTCTCGACCAGGATGCCGTCGTATCCGCTCGCGTCCCAGCGAAGTCCGGGTGCGGCGGCGAAGGCGAAGTCGCGGACGTTGCGGGCGGTGTAGCGCCAGGTGAGCGTCCGGTCCATGCCGGCGCGGGCGCCGGCGGCGGACACCTCGGCGGGGAGCGGCCGGGTGCGGGCGACATCGCCGGCCTCGTCGCGGGTGATGATCGCCACCGGAGTCTCGGAGCGACGCGCTCTCGTGAGGCGCGCGCGTTGCGTCGCGGTGAGCACCTCGGCGGGATTGAGCAGCTCGCCGGTGGCGGCCACCAGGTACGCCGCCGGCACGGTGAGCGAGACGGCGAAGTCGCCGTACTCGAGATAGAACTCCCCGGCGCCGATGTACGGCTCGTGGTTCCACCCGCGCACGTCATCGTAGACCGCCATGCGCGGATACCACTGGGCGATCTCGTACAGCGTGCCGTCGTGGCCCATCCGCCCGCCCCCCTGGGCCGGCACCCCGAACCGCCAGGCGAGCGACAGGTCCAGCGCGCCGCCGGGAACGAGCGGCCTCACGAGGTCGATCCGCATCGTGGTGCCGTACACCGTGTACTTGTCGGCGCCGGCCGACCCGACCACCCGCACCGACTCCAGCGTCAGCCCGCCGTTGAATCCCTGGCAGGAGAAGTCGAAGGCGCTGTTGAGGAAGACCAGTGGCGGCTGGTTGAGCACGTTGGTGACGCTCGACGGCGCGCACAGGTTCTGCTCCACGAACATCCAGAGGTAGCGGAGCGTGTCGGGCGACCGGTTCAGGTAGTGGATCGTCTCGCGGCCGCGGACCTCGTTGCGGGCCGGGTCGAGCGTCGCCGCAATGCGGTAGTCGACCCGCTGCTGCCAGTAGCGCGGTCCCGGCCGGCCCGATCCGTTTCGGTACGCGTTGGGCGCCGGCAAGTTCAGCTGACGGAAGGGCGAGCTGTCGGCGACGCTGGCAGGGGGGCCCTGTGCGCCGGCGACCGGCGGGCACAACGCCGGGGAGAGTAGCACCGTCATCGCGAGGCCAGTTTGTCGAGCGAAGGACATGGGGTCAGGGTCAGGGTCAGGGTCAGGGTCAGGGCCGGGGAGCAGACGCTGCGACGTCCAGATCCGCTCCCTGCCCAAGAGACTATTCCCGAACCCTGCCGGTGGCAATCCGCCAGCGCGCGGCCTGAACGGTCAGCGGTCAGCGGTCAGCGGTCAGCGGTCAAGAGCTGAGGCAGGCTGTTTTCTCGCTTCTCGCTTCTCGTTTCTCGTCTCCGTCCACTCCGTCCCTGCGCCGGCCGCTCCCCTACCCCCCGTGACCCATCCCCTCGCCGCGCGCCAGCGCCAGGTGGTGACGCGCGTGGTGCTCGCCCACCGTCATCATCCCCGCGAATCCCAGCCCGCGGATCTCGGCGACCCGGCGCGCGTTCGTGGGATCCGTTGCCGTGAACACGATGCGCGCGCCGCCGGCGATGTCCGTGACCGTCGCACGGGAGCCATCGGAGCCGTCGAGCATCATGGCGTGCATCGACGTCATGCGCCGGATCGCGTCCGCCACCCGTCCCGCGCCGGTCACGTCGACCGCCAGGCCGCCGGCGACGTCGCGCTGGCTGACCGCCGCGCGCATCGTTACATCGTCCATGTCGATCAGGTGCTGGCGCAGCGCCTCGATGTTCACGCGGGACCAGTCGGTGGTGGAGTCGGCCTGCAGGATCCGGACAATCTCACCGATGGCGGCGTACGCGGCCTGGCCCGGCGCCCGGGGCAGGCTCTGTTGCGGCGGCGAGGACGGGAATTCCGGCGCACGGACGTCGGCGATGGCGGCGACGGCGGCCAACGGAATGGTGATCATGAATCGGGAGACTGAC
>JBGPGH010000052.1:0-7878 GCA_041483735.1 Gemmatimonadaceae bacterium
ACGGCCGCACGGAGCGACGTTCGTGGCCAAGCAGGAGTCGATCGAGCTCGAGGGTACGGTCACCGAGGTGTTGCCCAACGCGACGTTCCGCGTGCTGCTCGAAAACGGGCATCACGTTCTGGCGACGATCGCCGGCACGCTGCGGAGGTTCCGGATCCGGGTACTGGCCGGCGACCGCGTGACCATGGAAGTCTCTCCGTACGACCTGAGCCGCGGCCGCATCACGTATCGACACAAGACGTGATCGGCGAGGTTCGATGAAGTAAGCCGGTCCCGGGCATAGCCCGGGACCGGCTTTCTTCATCTCGGAGGTCGGAGGTCGGAGGTCGGAGGTCGGAGGTCGGAACTTGGGCCCGGCACGCAGGTCGCAGTTCGACCGCTGACCGCTGACCGCCGACCGCTATTTCGGTGCCCGCACGACGGTCACCGCCGCCAGGCTCCGCCGCCCGCCGGCGCCGGCCGCGATCTTCACCGAGCCCGGCCGCTTCGCCGTCACCACTCCCGCGTGCGAGACAACCGCGACGCTCGGGTCGCTCGTTGCCCACGAGATGTCGAGGCCGGAGACCGCGCGTCCCTTGGCGGTGATCGCCTCGGCCTCGAGCCGGATTTCTTCGCCGCTCTGGACGGTGACCGTTGCCGGAGTGATCCGGACCGTCGACACGGCCAGTGGCGTCACCCGGACGAAGGTCGACGCGCTGCGCCCGCCGCTGGTGGCGACGACCTCGGCGCTCCCCACCGATACGCCGGCCAAGCGGCCGTCGGGGCTGACGCGGACGATCCGCGGGTTCTTGGACCGCCAGTGCACCACGCGGCCTTCGAGCTCGACGCCGAACGCATCGCGGACGTGCACCGAGAGCTGTTCGTCGTCGGCAATGGCGACGGTGGGAGAGGGCGGCAGCACCCGGATCGCCGCCACGCCCACGCGCGACACGCTGAGCTCGGTGCTCGCTCCGCCCAGGTTGCCATCGAGGGTCGCCGAGATGCGGACGGTGCCGACGCGCAACGCGGCGACCAGCCCATCGGCCGAGACGGTCGCGACCTGGGGATCGCTCGACGCCCAGCGGGAGTGCGCCACCGGCGTCAGCTCGCCTCCGATGTCGCCGGCCAGCAGCTGCGCGGTGAAGGTCTCGCCCACCGCGATCACGCCGCCCGCGACCGAGAGCGCAAAGGTGGTGGCGGCCGCCGTGACCGGTGTGATCGTGACCGGCGTGGTGGCCGGCACCATCCCCGGCGACGATGGCCGCCCGCCCGCTCCCACGGGAACGGCGAGGCTCGCGGAGGTGGCTGCCTCCGGATCGAGGAGCGGCGTGACGCCCGATGCTGGCGTGCTCTGGCGGGTGAGCATGCCGGGAACGGGGCTGGGGCGGGTGGTGGCGGTGGTGAATGCGACCACCGCCGGCGTGGGACGCATGGGACTGACGGCGGCCGGCTGGGCGCCGCCCGCGCCGGCGGTGCCTGACGATGCGGCAACCGGCGGGGCGCCCCCCGACAGCGCCGCCACGGCCTCCTCGGTGGACGGCCAGCGGTCGGCCGGCGACTTGGCGAGCATCCGGATCACCACCTGCTCCACCCACTCCGGGCAGTCGGGGCGCGTCTCGCGAATCGGGCGCGCGACGTCGTTCAGGTGGGCGATCATGATCGCCATGTTGGTGTCGGCCGTGAACGGGACGCGGCCGGTGAGGAGCTCGTAGGCGACCACGCCCAGCGCGTACTGGTCGGACGCGCCGGTGATCTCGCGTCCCATGCACTGCTCGGGGCTCATGTACGCGGGCGTACCGATCGTCGTTCCGGTCTGGGTGTAGCGGCTCGCGTCGGAGGCCTTGGCGATCCCGAAATCCGTGACCACCGGCCAGCCGTCGTGATCGAGCATGATGTTGGCCGGCTTGATGTCGCGGTGGATCACGCCGCGGCGGTGCGCGTAGCCCAGCGCGGTTCCCACCCGGCCGAGAATCGACTGGACGGTGGCCACGGCCAGCGGGCCATCGCGGCGCACCACGCTGTCGAGCGACTCCCCCTCGACGTACTTCATGACGAAGTACATCAGGCGCTCGGTGAGCCGCACCGCGTAGATCGGGATGATGTTCGGGTGGCTGAGCGACGCGGCGGTACGCGCCTCACGACGGAAGCGCTCGACCATCTCGTCGCCGCTGTAGAGCAGGGCGGGGGACATGACCTTGATCGCCACCCGGCGGTCGAGCGCGAGCTCGTGCGCGAGGTAGACGGTGGCCATCCCGCCCTCACCGAGCTTGTCGACGATGTCGTACTCGCCGGCGGTGGCCTGGCGCAGCGAGGCGAGCATCTCGGCCTGGACCTCGGCCCTGAGCGATGCCGTGGGCGACGCGACGCCGGCACCGGTCGCGCTCCCCGCGGCGCTTCCGACCCCGGTCACCGGCCTCGGCGTACCGCCATCGAGGTTCGAGCCGCACCGGGAACAGAAGCGCGCGCCCGTACCGAGCTGTTCGCCGCAGCTGGGACACGAAACCATGAGTCGGGGGAGAAGAGTGGGAGTGCGGGAAAAGCGGAGGCTCAGGCGGGCCAGACCTGGGTACATCTTCAAGTGTCGAGCGCGGACGGACGGCGCTGAACTGCAGGGAGGGAGGGAGGAAGGGAGGGAGGGAGGGCAGGTCCCCGCCCTTCCCCAAGGGAGAGGTCGGATCCCCGCCCTTCCCCAAAGGAGAGGTCGGATCCCCGCCCATCCCCAACGGGAGGTCGGATCCCCGCCCATCCCCAACGGGAAGTCGGGTCCCTGCCAGTCCCAAAGAATTGGAGCGCTCTCACGCCCGGGCGCTGTCGCGCCCACCAGTCAGCGAATGGCTGTCGTGTCGCGGTAGACCACCCGCCCCTCGAGGAGCGTGAGCACCACCCTGGCGCGGTGGATGTCCTGCGGACGGATCGCGAACAGGTCGCGGTCGAGGACGATCAGGTCGGCGGCCTTGCCGGCCGAGATCGTTCCGGTGTCGCGCTCCTCGAACGACGCACGGGCACCGTTCACGGTGTACGCCCGGACGATCTCCTCAAGGCTCACCACCTCGTTGGGCAGCCACGCCGGTCCGGCGACGGTGTCATCGGGCGCGCGGCGGGTCACCGCCACCTGGATGGCCTCGAGCGGATTGAGCGACGACACCGGCCAGTCGCTCCCGGCGACCAGCGTCCCCCCGTGCCTGACGACCGACCCGATGGGGTAGAGGCGGCTCGACCGCTCGGGCCCGAGGATGGGGGCGGTGAGGTCGCGGATGTACGAGTCGTTCCACGCCCAGAGGGGCTGGAAGTTCGCGTACACGCCCAGCGCGGCGAAGCGCGGGACGTCGGCGGTGTCGATCATCTCGAGGTGCGCGATCTGGTGGCGCGAATCGCGCGGGCCGTTGGCGCGCCGCGCGGCCTCGAACGCGTCAAGGGCCTCGCGCACGCCGCGGTCGCCGATCGCGTGCACGTGCACCTGGAACCCCTCCCGGTCCAGCGCGATCACCAGCGAGTCGAACGTGGCCGGCTCGAGGTTCGCCCTGCCGCGATCGTCCGGCGGGCCGCCGAGGTATGGCTCCAGCACCGCCGCGGTCTTCGACTCGAGCACGCCGTCGGCGTAGATCTTGGCGGCGGTGGCGCGCAGCAGCGGGCCGGTGTACGAGCGGCCGAGTCGGGCGAGTGGCCGCACCTGGGCCGCGCCCCCCGCCGGGTCGACGTGGATCGCAGCCACCACCCGGGCGGTGAGCTCGCCGCGCCGCTCCAGCTCCAGCCATGCGGCCAGCGCGGCGCTGTCGACGCTCGCGTCGATGAGCGAGGTGATCCCGTACTGGTTGGCCAGCGCCAGGGCCCGCCGCAACGCCCGCACGCGGTCGTCGTGCGTGTACGCCGGCAGGTGCGACGACACCAGCCGCGCCGCCGATTCACGCAGCGTCCCGCTGGGCGCACCACGGGCATCGCGTTCGATGCGCCCGCGTGGCGGGTCGGCGGTCGCGGCGGTGACGCCTCCGATCGCCAGCGCGCGCGAGTTCACCCACGCCGAGTGACCATCGGCGGCGGTGAAGTACGCCGGCCGGTCGGGGACGAGCGAGTCGAGCAGCTCGCGGCGCGGATTGGCCGCGGGAAAAACCGGCAGCTCCCATCCACGGCCGCGCACCCACGGCGTGGCCGGATTCGCGCGCGCGCAGGCCTTGATCCGGGCCAGCACCGCGGCGCGCGCATTCAGCCCGGAGATGTCGCACTCCTCGAGCGAGGTGCCGCCGCCGATCGGGTGGACGTGCGCATCGTGGAAGCCGGGGAGCATCAGCGTGCCGGGGAGGACGTGGACGCGCGTCGCGCGCCCGATGTAGCGCTCCACGCCGCTGTCGCTGCCCACGTACAGGATGCGCCCGCCCGCTACCGCCACCGCCCGCGCCCACGGCTGCGCGGAGTCTGCCGTGAAGACGCGGCCGCCGCGGATGACGAAGTCGGCGGAGGGCGAGCACGCCACGCAGGCGACGATCAGCCCCAGCGCCAGCGGTCTCATGGCGCCACGTCGATCACGACCTTGCCGAAGGTCGCGTTGGATTCCATGCGGCGGTGCGCGGCGCGGATGTCCGCGAGCGGAAAGCGGGAGTCGATCGCCGGGCGCAGCGTGCCCGCCGCCAGCCAGGGCACCACTTCACAGGCGAAGGCCTGGGTCACCAGGATCTTCTCTTCGAGCGGCCGCGCGCGGAGCACCGTGCCTCGGATCGTCAGGCGCTGAGTGAGCACCCGGCGCAGGTCGATCGTCTCCTCGCCGCCGGCCAGCGTCCCCACCAGCATCAGCCGCCCCTTCCGCGCCATCGCCCCGATGCTGGCCGCGGTGCAGGCGCCGCCCACGAGGTCGAGGACGACGTCCACGCCGGCGCCCCCGGTCCAGTCGCGCACCATCCGCTCGAGCGCGCCGGGCTCGGGACTGAGCGCCGCGCCACGTTCCAGTCCGAACCCGGCGGCGCGCTCCAGCTTGTCGGGTGTCCGCGACGTGCCGTACGGCGTCGCGCCCAGCGCGCGGGCGAGCTGCACCGCGGCCAGCCCGACGCCCGATCCCACCGCGTGGATCAGCACCGTTTCGCCCGGTCGCAGGCCGGCCTGCGTGACCAGGGCATCGTGCGCGGTGATGAACGCCTCGGGCACCGCGGCGGCAGAGCCCCAGTCGAGGCTGGCCGGGACGGCGGCCACCGTCCGTTCATGCGCGACGAGGAACTCGGCGTGGGCGCCGCCGCCCACCAGGCCGAACACCCGGTCGCCGGTCTTCCACATCGTGGCCCGCTCACCCGTCGACGCGACCTCCCCGGCGAACTCGAGCCCGGGGATGTCCTTCGGCGAATCGGGGGGCGGCGGATAGCGGCCCTCCCGCTGCATGATGTCGGCGCGGTTCAGCGCCGAGGCGTGCACGCGCACCAGCACCTCGTGCGGCCCCGGCCTGGGGATGGCGACGTCGCGGACCTCGAGGACCTCGGGGGGACCGGGGGCGGTGATGACGGCGGCGAGCATGAGGGCGAAGCGGGAAGCAGGAAAAAAACGAGGAACGAGGAACGAGGAAACATGCTCGGGCACGACGAGCCCCGCGAGTGCTGGCCGGATGTCGGGGACGAGGGCTACCTTTGCCGACATGCATCGCTACCCCGAGGGGCACGTCTTCTACCGCAAGCTCACGAAGAACTACCCGCTCGTGACGCGCGGTGAGGGCTGCTGGCTGTACGACGAGTCGGGGAAGCGGTACCTCGACGCGTGCGGGGGCGCGTTCGTCGCCAACCTGGGGCACGGGCTCACCGAGATCGCGGCGGCGATGGCCGAGCAGGCCGGCCGGGTGGCGTACGTGAGCGGGATGGCGTTCACGCACGAGTCGGTGGAGGCGCTGGCCGCCGAGCTCGCCGCGCTCTCGCCCGGCGACCTGGATCACGTCTACTTCCTCACCAGCGGCTCGGAGGCGGTAGAGGCGGCGCTGAAGATGGCGCGGCAGTATTGGGCGGAGATGGGGTCGCCCGGCAAGACGAAGATTCTCGCGCTCACGCCCGGCTACCACGGGAACACGCTGCTGGCGTTGTCGGCGTCGGCGCGGCCGCACTACCGGAAGCTGTTCGACGGCTGGCTGGTGGACGTGTCGATGGTGCCGGCGCCTTACGCCTATCGATGCGCCTGCCGGGGGCGGGAGCCGCTCTGCGTGGCGTGCGGCGGCGAGGCGCTGGAGCAGGCGATCGTGCGGGCCGGCCCCGACACGGTCGCCGCCTTCATCGCCGAGCCGATCGGCGGATCGTCGACCGGCGCCTCGGTGCCGGCGGCGGCGTGGTACCAGCGGGTCCGCGAGATCTGCGACCGCCACCGCGTGCTGTTCATCGCCGACGAGGTGCTCACCGGCGCGGGCCGGACGGGGACGTGGTCGGTGATGGAGTCGACCGGCGTGACGCCCGACCTGATGACGCTGGGAAAGGGGATCGGCGGCGGGTACGCGCCGCTCTCGGCGGTGGTGGCGCCGCGGCGGATCGCCGACGTGCTGGCGGCCGGATCGGGGGCGCTGTCGCACGCGCAGACGTTCTCGCACCACCCGGTGCTCTGCGCCGGCGGGCTGGCGGCGGTGAAGTACCTGCGCGAGCACAAGCTGGTGGAGCGCTGCGCGGCGATGGGACGGGTGCTGCACCAGCGGTTGGCGTCGCTCACCGAGCTGCCATTCGTGGGTGACGTGCGCGGGCGCGGCCTGCTGGCCGGCGTGGAGTTCGTGACCGACAAGGCGACGCGGGCGCCCTTTCCGCGGGCCGCGCACCTGGCCGAGCGGTTCACCGAGGCGGCCCAGGAGGCGGGGCTGGTGGTGTGGCCGAACGTGGGCCACGCCGACGGCGAGCACGGCGACCTGGTCATGATCGCGCCGCCGTTCGTGATCACGGAACACCAGATCGACGACATCGTCAGGCTGTTCGGCGTCGCGCTGCGGTCGCTGCCCGAAGTCCGGGTGATGCGCGCGGCGGCCGCGGGCTGACCGCAACCGGAGAGAGTGATCGTGGCGAAGACAGCTGGAACGCGCGGGAACGGGCGGGACTACCCGCAGGTGATCGTCCCGCCGCCGGGTCCGAAGGCGAAAGCGATCATCGCCCGCGACGAGCGGTGGACGTCGACCTCGCACATCAAGGAGTACCCGCTGGTGGTGGAGCGCGGGGCGGGGGCGATGGTGGAGGACGTCGACGGCAACCGGTTCCTCGACTTCATGGCCGGGATCGCGGTGACGTCGACCGGGCACTCGCATCCGGCGGTGGTGAAGGCGGTGCAGGACGCGGCGGCCCGCTTCCTTCACATCTGCGGCACCGACTTCTACTACGAGCCGATGGCCGCGTTATGCGAGCGGCTGGCGACGCTGGCACCCGGCACCAGCAAAAAGCGCGTCTTCCTCTCCAACTCCGGCACCGAGGCGGTGGAAGGGGCGATCAAGCTCGCCCGCTACGCCACCGGCCGGTCGGGGATCGTCGCGTTCAAGGGTGCTTTCCATGGACGGACGATGGGGGCGCTGAGCCTCACGTCGAGCAAGGTGAAGCAGCACGCCGGATTCGGGCCCTTCCTGCCCGACGTGCACCACGTGCCGTTCGCGTACTGCTACCGCTGCGAGTTCGGGAAGACCTTTCCGGCGTGCCAGCTGTTCTGCGCGCGCTCCATCGAAGACGACCTGTTCGCGCGCCACATCAGCCCGAAGAGCGTCGCGGCGATCTTCGTCGAGCCGGTGCAGGGCGAGGGCGGATACATCGTGCCGCCGGCCGGCTGGCTGCAGGCGCTGCGCGACATGTGCGACCGGCACGGCATCCTGCTGGTGTTCGACGAGATCCAGAGCGGGATCGGGCGGACGGGGAAGATGTGGGCGGCCGACCACTTCGGCATCGAGCCCGACATCCTCCTCTCGGCCAAGGGGCTGGCGAG
>JBGPGH010000053.1:0-7849 GCA_041483735.1 Gemmatimonadaceae bacterium
CGCCGGTCCGGAACTCGTTGGGCGTGAGGCCGTGCGGAATCCGGGGCGGCGCGCCCGGATAGGCGCGCAGCACGCGGAAGGTCGCGAGGGTACGCGGGTGGGCCGCGCGCGCCCGGTCGACGGTCGGCTCGATCGCCAGCGCGCCGGTCCGGGTCCGGAAGACCTCCGCTTCGGCGGCGATCGGTTCGCCGCGTGGCGCCGCCGCGGCGACCGGGACGGCGGCCGGCGTGGCGGTGCGGCGCGCGACCACGCGTTCGCCGGCGACGAACGCCGCCGTCACCGCGGCCGTCGCCGATCCGATCAGGAAGACCCACATCGGCCAGCCGGCCGGACCGCCGTTGTCGCTCACGGGACCGGCGCCCGCGCCAGCCGTTCCACGCGCACCGCGCACTTGGCGCCGTCAGGCTGCCCGGACAGCGGACAGCTGGCATCGATCATGAGCCGGTTGACCGGCAGCGTCTCGTCGAACGACGGCACGAACAGGTGGCCGCGCTGGGGCTGCGACCGGTAGTCGACGCGGGCTGGCATGTCGAGCGAGCCGCGCCGGCTCGTCAGGCGCACCGGGTCGCCGTCGCGAATGCCGAGCCGGGTCGCGTCATCGTGATTGAACTCGACCCAGGAGCGGGGTACGGCGCGGTGCAGCGTCGGGATCCGTTGCGTCATGGAACCGGCCCCCCAGTGCTCGAGCACCGCGCCGCTGCCGAGCCAGAACGGGTACTCCGCGTCGGGCAGCTCGGCGGGGGGCTCGTACGGCCGCAACCAGATCCAGGCGCGTCCATCGGGATGGCCGTAGAAGTCGAACCCGCCGCGGGCACGATCGGCCGCCGGGTCGAACTCGCTGTTGTAGCGCCAGCGGACCTCGCGTCCGTTCACGACCGGCCACATCACGCCCGGGGCCGCCCGCAGCTCGGGGAACGAGGGGACCGCCGTGCGCGGCCCGTCGTGGAAGCGCCGGTACTCCTCCCAGATCCGGCCGACATGGTCGGGACGCTCCCACGGAAAGAGCTTCGCGAAGCCGAGGCGGCGCGCGACTTCGATCATCTGCCAGGCATCGCTCATCGCGTCACCGGGGGGCGCGACCATCCGCTCGAAGTGCTGCATCCGCCGCTCCCCGTTCGCGAACACTCCTTCGCGCTCGATCCACATCGCGGCCGGGAGGACGACGTCCGCGACGTCGGTGGTCGGCGTGGGATAGACCTCCGACACGACGAGAAACCGGCCGTCCTTCGCCGCCGCGCGCCGGTACCGGTCCAGGTTCGGCAGGCTGACCATCGGGTTGGTCGACTGGATCCAGAGGAAGCGGATCTCGCCGCGCTCCAGGGCGCGGAACATCGACAGCGCGGGGGGGCCCGGCCGGGGATCGATCGTCGCTTCGGGCACGCCCCAGATCGCCGCGGCGCGGCGCCGGTCGACCTCGTTCTGCACGATGCCGCCCGGCAGCGTGCCGGACAGGGAGCCGGCGTCGTGCACGGCGCTCCCGCCGCTCGGCTGCCCCGTCAGGCAGAACGGACTGTTTCCCGGGGTCGCGACCTTGCCCACCAGCAGGTGGATGTTGTAGAGCAGGTTGTTGAGCCACGTCCCGCGCGCATGCTGGTTCACGCCGGCGCCCCAGATGGACATCACCGCCCGTGCGGGATCGCCGTAGAGCGACGCCAGCCATCGCAGGCTCTCGGCGGGCACCCCAGAGAGCTGTTCGGCGCGCTCCGGCGCCTGCGTGGAGAGGGAGGCCACGTAGTCGTCGAAGGTGACGCTGATGGCGTCGTCGGCGACGAGCGCGGCGTCCTCGAGGCCGTTGCCGATGTTCTCCTTGCCGCGCTTGAACGCGACGTGGCGGTCGACGAACTCGCGATGGACCCATTTGCGCGCGACGATCTCGTGGCAGATGGCGTTGGCGATCGCCGCCGCGGCGTGCGGCGCGTGCAGCAGCGAGTGATCGGCGGCATAGCTCGTCCGCGTGGTCCGCGTCGCCAGCTCGACGATGCGGACGGCCGGGTCGCGCCGCCGGCGCTCGAGCAGCCGCGAGAAGAGCACCGGGTCGGTCTCGGCCAGGTTGATGTCCCAGAGGACGAACACATCGGCGTGCTCGATGTCCTCGTAGCAGCCGATCGCGCCATCCAGGCCGAAGCTGCTCTCGAGGCCGGCCATCGCGCTGGCCGCGTACAGGCGCGTGCTGCTCTCGATGTTGTTCGTCCCCAGCGCGCCCTTGAAGAGCTTCGACGCCACGTACGCGTCGGCGACGCTCCACTGTGCCGATCCATAAATCGCGACGCTGTCCTTGCCGTGCGTCCGGATCGTCTCGCGGAGGCGGTTCGCCACCAGGTCGAGCGCCTCGCCCATCGGCGCGGGCGTCAACACGCCGCCGCGGCGGATCATCGCCCGCGTGAGGCGGTCCCGTCCGTAGAGCGCCTGGATCGAGTAGTAGCCCTTCGCGCACGCCAGCCCGTTGCTCACCGGCGAGTCGGGATCGCCCTTCACCGCCACCGCCCGTCCGTTCTCGATCGCGACCAGCAGCCCGCAGCCCACTCCGCACAGGCGGCAGGGCGTCTTCTTCCACACCGGGACCGGCTCCGTGCCGGGGATCCGGTCGCCGGCCCTGAGGATGGCCGGCGCCATGGCCGAACCGGCCGTGACCGCCGACGCGGCGGCCATCCCTCTCAAGAACGTCCTCCGATCGATCGTGGTCATCGCCGATGCTGGATGGGGACGAGTGAGCCGCGCGCCGCCGGACGTCCCGGTGGCGCGCGGCCCACTAATAGCGCTTCACGGACGGACCCGGAGTCCCCGAATGCCTGACGCGCGTCAACGCTTTGCCCGACAGCGCTTCAGGGATTCCCTGAGCTGTCTCCGGCGCGGTCAGCGAGGATCGGCGTCGATCCGTGCAGGGACGGGCTTTCCACGGGGCCGGTTGGTCAGGGCCT
This sequence comes from Gemmatimonadaceae bacterium, assembly GCA_041483735.1. Taxonomy (GTDB): domain Bacteria; phylum Gemmatimonadota; class Gemmatimonadetes; order Gemmatimonadales; family Gemmatimonadaceae; genus JBGPGH01. Next base: position 2,919 of record JBGPGH010000053.1, read on the forward strand.
GGCGGCGCGCCGGAACCGGTCCGGCGACGGGGGCGCGCTGCCGGCGCGTCGCCTGACAAGCGCGCGGGTAATCCCCGACTGCTGGCCCGGTTGCGGCACCCCTACTTGTGGGGACGCAAGTTGCTCAGTTGGCTTGGCGTGGCCGCGATCCTGTGCGATCAAGCCGGCGACAACGCAACCCGCGGCGCGTTTCGGCGCGCACGGGTTGCGGCACTCCGTGTCAGGCAGTAAGTCCAGATCGTCAGGCTACCTGGCCACCTCGGGAACTCGCCATGCGCACGGCTCGATCGACCGCATCCACAGTGGGCCTGCTGACGGCGGCCTTCGTCACGGCTGTCGCGCTCGCCGGGTGTACCACCACCGACAAGATCGTCTACCGGGACCGGCTCCCCTTCAATCCGCCCACGGACAGCGCGAAGGGATTCCTGGGCTACTACGACGCGGCGCAGAAGAGGACCACCTGCGGGAACTGTCACGCCGATTTCCAGGGCCTCTGGGAGAACACCAGGCACGCCAGGGCCTTCATCGACGTGGACACGAACGCCTCCAGGACGGCGGCCTGTTACGGCTGCCATTCCACGTCAGGCAACGGGAACAAGGCCGCCGGCACCCTGGCCGGCTACCTGGGCGTCAAGACCGCGACGTACCACGACGTGCAATGCGAAAACTGCCACGGCGCCGGCCTGCAGCACGTCGAGGGCGTCGGCCGGGGCTCGCTCACGCGGCCGCTCGCGAGGATCAGCATGGCCGGCACCGGCAACTGCGGCGATTGCCACTCCGGCGCGCACCAGCCGTTCGCCGAGGAGTGGGCACAGTCGGGGCACGCCATTGTCAACGCCTCACGAGCCGGCAACACCGCGTCAGGCTGCGCCAACTGCCATGACGGCCGCAAGGTCCTGGCCCGGTGGGGCGTCCAGTCGAACTACGTGGAACGGGATTCGGCGACTGCCTATCAGCCCACCACCTGCGCGGTCTGCCACGCGCCGCACGGCTCGGCGAACCCGCGCCAGCTCCGCTTCCCGGTCACCTCGACGGACCCGACGGAGAACCTCTGCATGCAGTGCCACCTGCGGCGCGCCGAACCCGAGTTGACGGCCAGCACACCCCACGCGCCGCAGGGTGCGGTGCTGCTCGGCTTCGCCGGCTGGCGGCCGCCCGGGTTCGCGTACGACACCACCCGGATCTACGGCTCGCACGCCACCGCGCTGAATCCCAAGCTCTGCGCGGGATGTCACGTCGGGCGGTTCACGGTGACCGACAAGATCACCGGCGCGTTCACGTTCCAGGCGACCGGCCACCTGTTCCGGCCGATCCCGTGCCTCGACTCGCTCGGCAAGCCGACCGGCATCAAGACCTGCGCCTACACGACCGCCGCCCGGACTTTCCAGACCTGCGCCGTGTCGAGCTGTCACGCCACGCAGGACGCGGCCGCCAACGCGTTCGGCACGGTCCGCGCGCGCATGAAGTTCCTGGCGGATCAACTCTGGCTCAACTCGAATAACGATGGTACGCTACAGGCGACACCGACCGACGGCGGCCTGCTGGCTACTCTGAAGTCGACGCAACCAACCCAATGGAGCAACACGGATACGCTGATCACGCCGGCCGAGGGCGCCGAGTTCAATGCCCGGATGTGCGGCGAGTACAACCAGTCGAACAGCGACAACTCGAAGGGGATTCACAACCCGTTCCTGTGCGAGGCGCTGTTGATCGCCACCATCAATTACGTCAGGACCTACTACAGCCTGCCGGCGGCTTCGGTCGGCGTGCAGGCGGAGATGAACCGCACGCTGAGCGCGCAGTTCGGCGGTTCGATGCACATTTCCTCCGGACCGCCTCCCGAGTGGGCAAGTCGATCCGGCCGCATGGAGTGATCGGCCCGCACGTCAGCGCCGCCGCCGGTTTCCTGTACCCGGCGGCGGCGCTTCAGCAGACGCCCGCCACGGCCGGTGATTCGGTCGTGGTCGCGTCGCCGCTTCCCGGCGGCGTCGCCGACGTCGTCAGGTATCTGCTGAACAGCGTCCCGCCGTGGGTGCAGGCCGGCGGCGTCGTCGTGGGGGCGATCGTCGCCGCGTTCGTCCTCCGCTACCTCTTCCTCCGGCGCCGCGCGATCGGAGCCTGGCTGGTGTCACGCGGCCGCTCCCTCCAGTGGGCGCTCGCGGCGGCGGCGCTGGTGCTGCTCGTCGGAGCCGGAAGCATTGGTGCCGTGAGCTGGCGCTACATCCAGCACGACAACGGCTTCTGCACCGGGTGTCACGTCATGAGCCCGGCCTTCCAGCGGTTCTCGGATCCGGGCAACAAGCACGGCAAGCTGTCGTGCCACTCGTGCCATCAGCAGTCGATCTTCGCCAGCATGCGGCAGCTCTACCTGTGGGTCGCCGAGCGGCCGGACAAGATCGGGATGCACGCGAAGGTCGCGAACAAGGTCTGCGAGACCTGCCACGTCACCGGAGACACCGCCAGGTGGCAGCGGATCGCCGCCACGGCCGGACACCGCGTCCACCTGACGTCCGATTCGAGCGCGCTCAAGGGCCTGCAGTGCGTCAAGTGCCACGGCGTCGAGGTCCATCGGTTCCGGCCCGTGAACGCGACCTGCGGACAGACCAACTGCCACTCGGCGAACCAGACGAACATCGTGCTCGCCAAGATGTCGGGACAGACCGTGCGCCACTGCACGAGCTGTCACGCGTTCACCGCCGACGTGCCCGAGCTCGCCACCCGCGATTCGGCGAAAAAAACCCTGGTGCCTCACAAGTCGGAGTGCCTGGGCTGCCACGAGATGCGGAAGGTGCTCGCCGATTTCGACGAGGGGCGAGACCCGCACCGGGGGACGTGCGGCTCCTGTCACGACCCGCACAAGCAGAAGACGCCGGCCGAGGCGGCGGCGTCGTGCGCCACCGCGGGCTGCCACGCGAACTGGCGCGACCGGCCCTTCCACGTCGGCGACAACCACCGGAAAATCGGCCCGCGCTGCATCACCTGTCACGTGCCGCACAGCGCCCAGCTCGACGCCAGTGACTGCGGGGGATGCCACACGCGGGTGCGGTCGCGCGGCGCGCTGCGTCCGCCCGTCCCCTTCGACACGACCAGGGCGCTGCGCCGCTCATCGGCGAGCGCGGCGACCATGGAGCCCACCGGGTCTGGCCCGGGCTCCGGTCACGTGGGGTTGTGGGGCCGCGTCCACGGCCCGTCCGCCGAAGCCGGCGATGAGGCGGCGCCGTTCGAGCGGGAGGAGGCCCCTGAGCGGGACGGCGGCGGCGTCCGCCGGTCGCGGCCGCCGCCCCCAGCCGCCGACAGCTTCCCCCATGCGAGGCACGCGAAACTGGCGTGCCTCGAATGCCATGAGACCGGCGCCGGCCACGGCCGCCTCACGTTCCAGCCGCCGCGAGGGTGCGCCATCTGTCACCACCAGTCGCCGAGCCCGGCCCGGTGCGCCACCTGTCACCACCTCGAGAAGTACGGCACCGCCAGGGAAGAGACGCTCACGGTGACGGTCCGCGGCCACCAGCCCCATCCGCGGGCGGTGAACTTCTATCACGCGCGGCACGTCACACCCACCTGCCTGGACTGCCACACGACGCCGGTCACGCTCCTGCCGCCGCCGGAAAAGACGCAGTGCCGGGACTGCCACACCGACCACCACGCCGCCGGCCGCAACTGCTCCGGGTGTCACGCGCTCGCCGACCCCAGGGCCGAGCACAAGCCTGTCGAGGCCGCCCACCAGCGCTGCGATGCCTGCCATACCGCGACGACCATCGCCCGCCTGGTGCCGACGCGCAGTTTCTGCAGCACCTGCCACGCGGCGAAAGCGAAGGAGCACTACGACCAGCAGGAGTGCACCACCTGCCACTTCCTCGCTGAGCCCGCCGTCCAGCGCGCGAAGCTCGTCACGCCGCCGCCATCATGATGCGTCGCGCGCTGCTCGCCGCGTGCGCCCTGGCGGCGTGGACCGCGCCCGGCGCGGCCCAGGACTATCGCGTCCGGCTCGACGCCCGGACCCAGGCGGTGTCGTTCCGCGGCCTCGTCTTCGACAGCATCGCGGCCACGCAGGTCGTGCCGGCGCCGAGCGGCGGCTTCGAGACGCCTGACGGCTACGCGGTGCGATGCGGCTCCGGCAACTACTGTTTCTTCTCACGACCGGGCAACGTGGTGCGCGGAATTCCCACGACGCTCTCGGCGAGCGCCGTCTTCTGGGGCCTGGGCGTCGATGGCCTCGCCCTCCACGCCACCGGCCGGCTGCTGGCGGACCTGGGGCGCGACCGCGTGTGGCCGGGCACCGAGCCGTCGGCGCAGCTGGTCGAGGCCTATCTCGACTACCAGCGCTCGATCATCACCGCGCGCGCTGGACGGCAGTTGGTGGCGTCGCGGCTGGAGCCGGTCGGGTTCGACGGCGGCTGGCTTCGCGCGCGGTGGAACGACGCGTCGATCGAGTTCACCGGCTACGGCGGCTGGGGATTTGGACAGGCGGCCGCGATCCCGGCGCCGAGCCCGGCGCTCAATCCGCTCGATGAGTGGCGTCCGGCCAACCGGCAGATCGTGGCCGGCGCGGAGGCCGCCTGGCGCTACCGCGCCTCCGACGTCCGCGTCGAGTACCGTCGCGAAGTCGATCCGCAGGACCGCTACTTCGTCTCCGAGCGCTCGGCCCTCTCGTTTGGCGCGCGCGCGGCCGCGTTCCGGGCGACTGGCGGCATGGACTACAACTACGCGGAGCAGCGATTGGGGAGCGCCGATCTCGCGCTCACCTGGCTGCAGCCCCGGTTCTCGCTGACCGGAGGCGTGAGGCGTTACGTCCCCTACTTCAGCCTGTGGACGCTCTGGGGCGCCTTCAGCCCGGTGCCGTACAACGCGGCGAACCTGTCGGCGCAGCTCCGGCCCACCGGCTGGCTCTCGCTGCGCGCGCGTGGCGAGCGGTATCACTACGAGGGCGCCGA
>JBGPGH010000054.1:0-7811 GCA_041483735.1 Gemmatimonadaceae bacterium
AGGAGCACGCCTTCCGGAGCGGCGTCGACGTCCTGGTCGCCACCCCGGGCCGGCTGCTGGACCACTTCCGCCTGCCTTACGCGAAGCTCCCGGGAATCGAGTACCTGGTCCTGGACGAGGCCGACCGGATGCTCGACATGGGCTTCCTCCCCGACATCCGCCGCGTCCTGAAGCACCTCCCGGCGAAACGGCAGACGCTCTTCTTCTCGGCCACCATGCCCCCGCCGATCGCGGCCCTCACCCGCGAGATGCTCCACAACCCGGCGACGATCAACCTCCAGCGCCAGCCGGCGCCGGCGGTCGGGATCACCCAGGCGCTCTACCCGGTGCCGCAGGAGCTCAAGTCGGCGCTGTTCGTGGAGTTGCTGAAGCGCGGCGAGATGGCCGAGGCGCTGGTGTTCACCCGCACCAAGCACCGCGCCGACCGCCTCACCAAGTTCCTCGTCAGGCACGGGATCAACGCCGACCGCATCCACGGCAACCGGTCGCAGGGGCAGCGAACCGCGGCCCTGGCCGCGTTCAAGAATGGCACGCTCCGGGTCCTGGTCGCCACCGACATCGTCGCCCGCGGGATCGACATCTCCGAGCTGGGGCACGTGGTGAACTTCGACGTCCCGGTGGTGCCTGACGACTACATCCACCGGGTGGGCCGCACCGCCCGCGCCGAGGCCACCGGCGACGCCTTCACCTTCGTCGCCCCCGAGGAAGAAGAGGACCTGCGCCGGATCGAGCGCGCCGTGGGAAAACGGCTCCCCCGGGTGATCATCCCCGGCTTCGACTACCAGGCAAAGCCCGAGGCGAAGCTCGAAGTCCCGCTCGCCGAGCGGATCGCGAAGATCCGCGCCGAGAAGGCCGCGGCCCGGGCGCGCACGAAGGAGAAGGAGGAGCGGCGCCGGCTGGCGGCCGAGCAGCCCGCCCGGCGGCCGGCCCCGGGGCGGGGCCGGTATCGCTGAGCGGACCTAACGATATCCGCGCAGGTACTCGATCACCTGGCGGCGCTGCGCCGCGTCCGGCACCCCGCCGAACACCATCGTCGTGCCGGGCGCGTAGCGTGACGGGGCGAGCAGGAAACTGTCGAGCCGCGCCGCCGTCCACGTCCCGCCCAGTCCCCGCATCGCCGCCGAGTACGGGTACCCGCTCGCGGCCGCCACGCCCCGGTCCAAGACGCCGCGCAGCGCCGGCGCCATCGCCGTGCCGGTGAGCGACGGCTCGTGACACCCCTTGCACTGGCCGTAGGCGATGTCCGGTGACGCGTTCACCCGCGGGCGGCCCACCGTCACCACGTCCCCCTCGTCGGTCCAGAGGACGAGCCGTCCGTCCGCGCCCTGCACCAGGTCCCGCACCCGCCGGCCGATCTGGATCGGCTCGACGTAGACGATCCGGTCGCCGCGATGGCGCACCCGCCAGAGGCTCTGCGTCCGCAGCGACGACAGCATCAGGTCGCCCGTCCACTCGGGGAACGTCGTGTCGCGGACCTCGATCAGGTTCGACAGCGCGACGGACGGCACGAAGACGAACGCCGGCTCGGTGAACGCGCCGTGGTCGTGGGCGTCGGGCGCCAGCGGCCAGTAGGTCGCGCCGTACTGCGTGCCGTAGGTCGCCAGCGGCCAGCCGTAGTTGCGGCCCGCGGTCAGGATGTTGAGCTCGTCGCCCCCCTGCGGGCCGTGCTCGGATTCCCAGATCCGCCCGTCGCGGTCGACCAGCAGCCCCTGCGGATTCCGGTGACCGAGCGTGAAGATCGTCCAGGCGCGGGAGGCCGGATCGCGGACCAGTACTTTCCCGTAGGAGTTGGACGTGTCCTGCGAATAGGCCGGGACACGGATCCCGTCGAATCCGTGGTCCCCGATGGTGAGCAGCAGCCGGCGGTCCGGGGTCCACGCCAGCCGGCCTCCCGTTTCGATGTCATCGTACCCCTGGACCATCGTCAGGCACGGGTGCGACTCGAACTCCGTGGTCCAGGCGGCCCCCGGATCGGCGGGCCGCGCCGTATCGCCCAGGAACGTGGACGACACCCGCAGCGTGACGCACTTCCGCTCGTGGTTCCAGTACTGGTGCGAGACCCAGGCGCGCACCGGCGACGTCGTCGTATCGAGCAGCAGGTCGGTGACGCGGAGCCGTGGGGCCGTCGTCGAGTCGGCCCCCCAGTCGGCCAGGAACGCCGGGCGGTCGATCGGCACCGACACGGGCAGGCGCTCCGACCGGAGCGCTGTCCGGGTCGAATCCCAGCTGAGCCGGAAGATCGCCCCGCGCCCGGTCACCACCACGAACCCGTCGCCGAGCGCCGCGATCGCGCCCCCGTCGCCGGCCACCGGGCCGGTGAGGCCCGGCTGGTACCGGATCGCGATCGCCCGCAGCGCGGTGACCCTGACCTGCGTCGACTCGGCGGCGCTGGCGCGGAGGGCCCCGCTGCGCTCGACGCGGGCCAGGCCGCCCGAGGCGACCAGCACCGCCGCGCCGACGAACAGGCCGCGGGCGCGCCCCGCCAGCAGCGGCTGCACGGCCAGCGTGGCCGCCCAGACCATCGACAGCGCGATCAATCCGCGGGAGCGCGCGAACTCGGGCCATAACGAGAGCACCAGCCAGGCGCCGCCGAAGACGACGATCGCGGCGGCCGTCACCCGCGCCGCCGGCCACCTTGGCCGGGGCATCGGCATGGCGGCGACCCAGGTGGCGAGCGCGAAGTAGGCGGCGCCCATCGCGATGACCTGCGGGGCATCGCGCGTGGCGAGCCGCCACGGGAGCACGGCGAACCAGATGAACGCGGGACCCAGCACCACCAGCGCGCCCGACAGGACGTGCCACGGCCAGGCGCCGAGCTCGCGCCGGAGGGCCGCGGCGCTCCCGCGCGGGTCGCTCACTTGGACCGGACCAGCGCCACGATCCGCTCCGGCGCCACCGGGCATGGCATACCGACTGCACTGGCATCGAGCAGTAATCGAAGCCCGCCAAGAACCGCCTGCATCTTCGCCATCCGTGGCATGGAGCTCATCTCAGGGCTGTGTGGAGGACGATGTCGATCCCGTCAGAGCAACCGCAGTGAAGCAAGTGAAAGAAAGGCGCCAAGCAGGGCGGGCGTACCCGGGTCCAGCGACCAGCTGCTGGCTAGTCTCCGAGCTCCCCGTCACATCGAATGCTATCAATGCCCCGGGGAGGTGACCTCGCGTCCAGGGGCCGCGAATGCTGCGTCAAACGCCGGCATGACGTACGTCGCGCCGGCGATGCTGAGGTGGTTGGCATCGAAATACAGCACGGTGTCGTCCACGTACAGCTCGCACCGAGTCTGGTCGCAGAGCCTGGTCTCTGGGTGCGCTCCGACGATTCCGGGCTGCTCCGTGAGCCGATTCAGGAACGCGATCGTCGCCGCGTTCACTCGCTCATACTCGGCGCGGTCGATGTGGAGGTCGTGCGGGTCCCGCTCCAGCTGCGCGTACCGTGCCAGCATCGACGGCACGTCACCTGGTGGCTCGGGGATCGGATAGGTGATGATCACCCGCTTGCCGGCGCGTGCGAGCGCCTGGGCGACGCGCTCGAGACCGGGCAGGATGTCGCCGTAGCGAAACTCGTAGCTCTCATATCGCGCCACCAGGATCACCGTGGTGATGGTGGTACTCTCCGAAAGATGCTTCACCATGTCGGCGTTGTGTGCCTCGCAGAGTGGCCTCGCCCCCTGGAACACTCCGATCACGGGCGGGCACCCGGAATAGCTGATGTAGAGCAGCGATTGGGCGTGCGCCTTGGCCACCCGCCCGAGGGCGACAGAGAGCTCCGCCGCGAACGAGTCTCCCCAGATCGCCTCGGTCGGAGACGCGCCTTCGACTCCATAGACGCACTTGTCGGCGAAGCTGATGGGCATCTCGTCGCTGGCGTGGCATCGCGATCGATCCCGATTGTAGTCGCCGCGGGCTCCGTCGAACCGCCGCACGTTCTCTCGCACCGCAAGGCTGAAGCGACGCGGCCAGCCGCCCGACAGGTGCGCCGCCGCCCCAAAGGTGAAGGTGAGCGCGCTGGCGACCGCCGCGAAGCGAAACAGCCTCGCTCGTGTCGTACCGAGCTGACGGCGGCGAAATGGCTGTTCGACCCACTTCCAGGACCCGATCGCCGCGACGAACGCAATGGCAAGGGCGATGGCTGTCCGCCCGCCGGTTGCCGGCAGCACGAACCAGTAGCCGGCGAAGACAATGACCGGCCAGTGCCACAGGTAGAGCGAGTACGAAATCTTCCCGACGAACACGACGGGGCGCGTGCTGAGCAGCCGGCCCACGACCGTCGTGGCCCCGCCCGCGCCGGCGTGGATCACCAGCGCGGTTCCGGCGCATGGAAGGATCGCGTTCGCGCCGGGGAAACTCGTTTTGTCCGTGAACACGACGACGCTCCACCCGATGGCGAGGACGCCGAGCGCCGACAGCGCCTCTCGGAGCCACCCGTTCCGGAGCGGCGGCACACCTCCAAGGGCCAGCACGCTCCCGAGCAACAGCTCCCATCCCCTGAACGGCGCCAGATAGAACGCTGCCGATGGAGCGCGCCCCGTCACCCACACGCTGACCGCCAGCGATGCCAGGAGCAGCACCCAGACAACACCGGTCACGGCCTGCCGCCGCCAGCGATACAGCGTCGCGAGCAGGAACGGGAACACGATGTAGAACTGCTCCTCCACAGCCAGCGACCAGGTGTGCAGGAGCGGTTTCATCCGCGCCGGGCCTTCGAAGTAGCCCGCCTTCAGCCAGAAGAAGACGTTCGACACGAACGTCGAGGCGGACACAACGCTCTGCCCGAATTCCCTGAAGTCAGTGGGCGGCAGGAGGAACCACGCCAGCGCCGACGCGCCCACGATCATGGCGAACGACGCCGGAAAGATGCGCCGGACCCGTCGTTCGTAGAATCCGACGATCGAGAAGGCGTCGCGAGCCAGATCCTCGGAGATCATCGTCGTGATCAGGAACCCCGAGATCACGAAGAACACGTCGACGCCGACGTAGCCGCCGCCCAGGAACGAGAGGCCCGCATGGTACAGCACCACCGGAAGCACGGCGATGGCGCGAAGGCCATCGATCTCCGGCCGATACTTCATGACGCTCGCGGTGGCACGGACGACGACGCGTGTGCCGCGCCGACGTCAGGCGGCGCGTGAGGCTCAGCAGATCCCCCCTCCATCGTCGCCGTCCGTGGCATGGAGCTCGTCCTGCAAGTCTACGTGTGGGCGCTTGGCGACGGCCCTCGACGGGCCGACCGCACGAAAGGTCTGTGCCTGTTCTCCGCTTGGCAAGACGAACGTCGGGGCGGCCGGTTCCCGGCTCGTTCAGCCCCCCCGGGCCGCCCCCTCAGGCCAGGTTGATCCGCTTCAGCAGCGCCGCGAAGCGCGGGTGCGGGTGGAGATCGGTGAACAGGAACGAGCCCTTGATGCCGTACACCGACCCCGAGCGCTCGGCCACCGCCTGCTCGAGCAGGTCCAGCGCCCGCTCGTGGTCGCCCAGTCCCGTGTAGACGAACGCGATGTGGTAGGGGGAGACGTAGCGCTGCTTCGCGAGCTCGTCGAGCTGACGGAGCACGTCCCGCGCCTTTGCCTCCCGACCCACCAGCGCATACGCATGCCCCAGCTGCGCCAACCACTGGTTGCCACCGCCGGACAGCGACGCCGCGAGCTCCAGCTGGGCCACCCCCTCGTCCTTCCGTCCCGTCTTGAGATAGGCCCACCCCAGCGTCGCATGGGCGCGATCGTAGTGGGGCTTGATCTCGACCGCGCGGAGGGCCGCCTGTTCCGCCTCGTCATAGCGGCCGGCGCGGATGAGGGCGCTCGCGTAGTCCACCGGGTGGGCCAGCGGATCGAGCTCCTGGGCGCGCCGCACCAACGCCACCGCCTCGTCGTACCGCCCCTGCGCCGCGCGCATGCGCCCGTACAGGTCGTACGTGTCGGCGCTGTTCGGGTTGAGCTCCAAAGCGCGCTGGAATCCCTGCTCGGCGGCTGTCCAGTCGAATTCCCACATCGCCTTGTAATAGGCCCGGGCGCAATGCGCGTCCGCGATGCCCGGGTCCAGTCGCAGGGCGTTCGCCACGGCGTCCTGCACGCGCGGGTAGGCGGCGTCGTGCGAAAGGATGCCGGTGTCCGCCAGCTCCACGCAGGCCAGGGCGATCGCGGCGTAGGCGAGGGCGTAACCGGGGTCCCGCACAATGGCCTGCTCGTAGAGCTCGACCCCCTTCAACATCTCCTCCGTGGTGTAGCGGAGGTAGGTGTGCCGCCCCTGGAGATAGAGTTGATAGGCGCTGAGGTCGATCGTCGGTTCTTTCCGGATGCGGGTCTGCTCATCCACCGACAGCTCGGCCTTGAGCGCGGCCGCGATGTTGAGGGCGACGTCCGTCTGGATCGTGAAGATGTCGGTCAACTGCCGGTCGTAGGTCTCCGCCCAGAGGTGCCGGTCGGTGCCGGCGTCGATGAGCTGGGCGACGATCCGGACCCGGTCCCCGTGCCGGCGTACGCTCCCCTCGAGCAGGGTCGCGACCTCCAGCCGGCGGCCGATTTCCTTGAGGCTCTGCTCCCGGTTCTTGAACATCATCACCGAGGTGCGCGAGATCACCGTGAGAGCCCGGACCTTCGACAGGTGGGCGATGACATCCTCGGTGATCCCGTCGGCGAAGTATTCGTTGTCGGGATCCTTGCTGAGGTTGAGGAAGGGGAGCACCGCGATCGACCTGGCCTTGGGCGGCGCGACGGTGGGCTGGGTGAGCGCCTGCGCGGCCGCGGATTGCCGGGTGAGCGCCTGTGCGAACCCGGCCGCCGAGGCGAACCGGTCGGCGGGCACCCTGGCGAGGGCGGTCACGAGCGCCTGCTCCACCGCCACCGGCACCGCCGGCCGCACCCGCCGGATCTCGGGCACCGGATCCACCATCCGCCTGGCGATCAGGGCGTGCGCCGTGGGTCCGGAAAAGGGCGGCTCGCCCGCGAGCATCTCGTAGAGGACGCAGCCGAGACTGTACAGGTCGCTGCGCGCGTCCATGTCTCGATCGCCCATCGCCTGCTCCGGACTCATGTACTGGACGGTTCCCAGCGTCAGTCCCGTCCCCGTGAGGCGCCCATCCGTGACGGCCCGCACCGCCAGGGCGATCCCGAAATCCGCCACCATCGCCTCGCCCTCGTGGAGGAGGATGTTCTCGGGCTTGATGTCGCGATGGATGACGTTGCGCGTGTGGGCGTGGTCCAGGGCCATCGCCACCTGGCGAGCGATGGTGACGGCCTCGTCGACCGGCAGCTGCTTCTCGCGCTCGAGCTTCTGTCGCAGCGATTCGCCCGCGATGCGGGGCATGACGTAGAAGAGGAAGCCACCGGCCTCTCCCGAGTCGTACAGCGGCAGGATGTGCGGATGGTTCAGCTGCGCCGCGATCTGGATCTCCCGGACAAAGCGCTCGGCGCCGAGCATCGGCGCGAGCTCCGGGCGCAGCACCTTGAGCGCCACCTGCCGCTGGTGCCGGAGGTCCTGCGCGAGGTAGACCGTCGCCATCCCGCCGTGTCCAAGCTCCCGCTCGATCGCATACCGATCGGCGAGGGCGGCCTTCAGACGGTCGAGCTGATCAGTCAACGTCGCTCCGATGCGGAAGTCAGCGGCCCTGAAGGATACCGGCGAGGGTGTACGCTCGCGAGCCGCCGCCGTACCTTCGAACGGGCCACAGGGAGGCATCCGCATGCGAGTGGGGATCCTGGATATCCTGGCGCTGCCGACGCGCAGCCCCCCGGAGCAGTTCTACCGGCTGCTGTTCACGAAGCAGTTCGCGAGCGTGACGCCGCAGGCGATCTCGGTCTGGTGCCGCCGGCGGGGGCACCA
>JBGPGH010000055.1:0-7617 GCA_041483735.1 Gemmatimonadaceae bacterium
TGCTCGGTGGCGGATTCGCGATCGCCGCCGACCGCGCCACGCTCCGCGCCCGGCGCGCCGGTCCCGATGAGCGCGCGCGGCAGCTCGAGCGGCTGGCCGGCGTGCATCGTCCGGTGATGACCGGCCTGGCCGTCGCCGTGGCGAGCGGCCTGCTGATGCTGGCCGCCGACGCCGACACCCTGCTGCGATCGCCGGTGCTCTGGGTGAAGCTGGGCCTCCTCGCGCTCCTCCTCGCCAACGGCGGGGTCATGGTGCGCACCCAGCACGCGCTCTCGGCCGCCCACACCGGGGCCAGGCCGGCGGCCGGCGCCCGAACCGAGGAAACCTGGTGGCGGTGCCTCGCCTTCACATCGCGCGCGAGCTTCGCGCTCTGGTTCCTGGTGCTGCTGGGTGGGACCTTTCTCCGGACCGCGTCATGACCCGGCCCCGTGCAGCTCCCGGCGACCCCACTGCATTGCCTGACGAGGGCAACGGCCGCGGTGAGGCCGCCTGTACGGGATGCCCCGTGGCGGACCGCCGCGCTTTTTTGGCCGAGGCGGCGCGGCTGGCCGCGGGGCTCGCGCTCTCGCTGGCCCTGTCGCCCCGCCGGGCGAAGGCCCTGCCAATCCTGCTCGGCGGACCGTCGCGCTCCGCCGGCAGCCAGCTCACCTATCCCATCCCCGGCGCGGATGGGGCCACGATCGACCGCGACAATGACGTGATCCTGGTGCGATACCGCGGTGACCTGTACGCCTTCAATCGTTCGTGTCCGCACCAGAACACGGCGCTGCGGTGGCTCGACGACGAGGGGCGCTTCCAGTGCCCAAAGCACAAGTCGACCTATCAGCCCGACGGCACCTTCATCTCCGGCCGCGCCACGCGGGGGATGGACCGGTTCGCGATCCGGAAGAGCGAGACCGGCGTCGTGGTCGACCTCGACCGGTTGTTCCGCCAGGATGAGCAGTTGGCGGAGTGGAGCGCGGCGGTCGTCCAGCTCTGACGCGCGGGGCGCGCCCCGGCGGCTCAGGCCTTCTGCCCGGGCCCGCCCTGCCGGCGGGTGGCGGCATCGATCAGCAGGTACTCGCCGATGTTCTCCAGCGTGAGCACGCCGACCGGAACGCCGTGCGAGAGCACCGGCAGGGTGCGACACCGCGACTGCTGCAGCCGCTCGACGGCGCGCTCCAGCGGCTCGTCCAGCTCGGCGGTCTGAAACTCGCGCTGCATGGCGTCGCTCACCCGGGCGTCGCCGCCGCGTTCGGCGAGCGCCCGGAGCATGTCGCTCCGGGTCAGGACGCCCACCACGCGGCCGCCGTCGAGGACCGGGAAGTCCTGCTGAAAGCCGGCCAGCACCGCGTGGACCGCCGCCGACACCGGATCGCCGGGCGCGAGGGTCCGGGCCTCGCGGATGGTGACGTCACCCACGGTCACTCCACCTAACGCCACCCGCGCCTGGGCCGCCGACACCTCGCCGGCCGCGCCCATCCAGACGAACACGGCGATCAGCACCAGGATCGGGTTGTGGGCGATCGCCAGGCCGGCGATCGCGAACAGCAGCGCAAACGCCTTGCCGAACCCGCTGGCCACCTCGGTGGCCCGGACGTACGACCACCGCATCGCCAGCAGGGCGCGCAGTACCCGGCCGCCATCCATCGGAAAAGCCGGCAGCAGGTTGAACGCCGCGAGGAAGAGGTTGGCCACCAGCACCCGCACCACGAACGGCCCTCCGGGATCGAGCAGCGTGGCCGCCGTGAGCGGCACGCCGAACAGGAGGGCCAGGCCGGCCAGCGCGGCCGCCAGCGCGATCGTGAACGCCGGACCGGCGGCCGCGATCCACAACTCCTGCTGCGGCTCGGACGGGATGCGCTCCAGGCGCGCCACGCCGCCGATCGGGAGGAGGGTGATGTCGCGCGTGCGCACCCCGTACCGCCGCGCGGTGAGCGCGTGGGCGTACTCATGGGCCACCACCGACGCGAACACGGCGAGGATGAAGAGCACGCCGTCCACGGCCGCGGCGCCACCACCTTCCTGCCAGCTGCCGAATGCGATGTAGGCGAGCAGAATGAGGAAGGTCGCGTGGACATGAATGTCGATTCCCGCGACGCGACCCAGCTTCCACGACCATTTCACGGTGCCATGCTCCTCTCGCCCGGTTTCGCCGGGCCTGAACTTCGTGCGCGGCGTCCCGCCGCCCTCAGCCCTCCGCCACGGCCGTCGCGCCACTACCTTTAAGATGGCACCGCACACCCCACCCCACCAATGACTACTCCCGATCCGGTCCTCGAGGCGATCGCGCTCGACGCCGCCCCGGAAGCCGCCGCCGAGTTCGTGCGCCTCACCACCGGCTATTTCGCCGCAACGGGCACCGGCGCCGGACCTGTCTCCACTCCACATTCGCCCGCCGAGCTGAGCCGCCGCTTCGATGAGCCGATGCCGCGCGCCGGCCACGCCCTGCGCGAGGTGATCGCCCGGCTGGAGCGCGACGTCCTGGCCGACTGCAACCGACTGACCCACCCGATGGCGATGGGGCACCAGGTCTCGGCACCGCTGCCGGCCGCCGTGTGGACCGAGATGATCACCGCCGTGGTCAACAACTCCGGCGCGGTATGGGAGATGTCGCCGACGGGGACGGTGATCGAAGCCCGTTTGCTGCGGTGGATGTGCGACCTGGTGGGCTGGACGCCGGCGTCCGCGCCGCGTGCCGGCGGCACCTTCACCTCCGGCGGCACCGAGGCGACCCTCGCGGCGCTGCTGTCCGCGCGCAGCGCGGCGATCCCCGACGTCTGGACGAACGGCGTGGGCGCCGACCCGCCGGTGGTGGTGTACGGCGAGCACGCACACTACGCGGTCACCCGGGCGGTGGGAGAAATGGGGCTCGGCCTGCGGCGAGCCGTGCCGGTGCCCACCCGCGACCACCGCATGGACGTCGAGGCGCTGGCGAGGACCCTCGGCCTCCTGACGAGTGAGCGGGGAGCGCGCGGCGTGATGGCGGTGGTGGCCACCGCCGGATCGACCCCCACCGGGTCGTTCGACGACCTCGAGGCGATCGGCGCGCTGTGCGAGTCGCACGGCATCTGGCTGCACGTCGACGGCGCCCACGGCGCCTCATCGCTCTTCTCGGCGTCGCACGCCCACCGGCTGCGCGGGCTCGCCGTGGCGCGGTCGCTGGCCTGGGACCCGCACAAGATGATGCTCATCCCGCTGTCCGCCGGCGTGGTGCTGATGCGCGATGAACGCGACCTCGAGGCGGCGTTCGCGCAGCGCGCGCCCTACCTCTTCCACGGCGGCGAGGGCGAGCGGACGTGGGACCAGGGCGTGCGCAGCTTTCTCTGCTCCCGCCGGGTGGACGCCCTCAAGGTGTGGGTCGCCATCCAGCGTTACGGCGCCGACGGGATCGGCGCGCTCTACGACCGGCTGTGCGGCATGGCGCGCGCTCTCCACGAGGAGATCCGCGCCAGCGATGATTTCGAGGTGATGCATGAGCCCGAGTGCAACATCCTCTGCTTCCGGTGGCGGGGCGGCGGCGCGCTCGAGGGTGACGCGCTCGACGCCGCCAACCGCGACCTGCGGGAGCGCTACAACCGGTCGGGGAAGGGGTGGATCACCACGACCGTGCTGGGCGGCCGGCGGGTGCTGCGGGTGGCGGTGATGAATCCCGCCACGACCGTGGAACACATGCGCCGCCTGCTGGCAGGGTTGCGTGAGGTGGCCCGCGGCATGGCCTGACGGGCCGTCTGCCTCACGGCAGCTTGCGGAGCGCCGCGTCCAGGTCCTGGTCCCCGCCGAGTCCGGTGTACACCACCTTTCCGTTCTTGTCGACGATGACGACGTACGACGTCGCCGGCACGTCGTAGGCCTCCGAGGCATCGCCGCTGCGGTCGTAGAGGATGTCGTGGTGGATGCCGTGCCGTTCCACGTACCGCCGCACCAGCTCCGGCGACTCGTTCACGGAAACGGCGACGCCCACGAACCGCACCCGGTCGCCGAACTGGCGCTGCGCGGCCAGCAGCCGGGGCTCCAGTGCCTTGCAGTTCTCGCACCACGTGGCCCAGAACTCGATCAGCACCGGCCTCTTGCCGATGTATTTCGCCAGATCAACCGGGGCGCCGTCGAGGCCCTCGACCATGGCGGCCGGCGCGACGGCGCCGATCTTGATGCCGAGGTCCTGCGCGGCAAGCGCCAACGGCGTCGTGAACAGGAGGGCGGTCAGCGTGCGAAGGACGAGAGGCGGCATGCGAGATCCGGGATACGGAATGCGGTATACGGAATGCGGAATACGGAATACGGAATACGGAATACACGCTGAACGATACTCAGTACTCAGTACTCCAGTACTCAGTACTCCGCAGTCCATCTACAACACCAACTGCCCCATCTTGATGAGATAGTACTCCGCAACCCCGATGAGGATCACCGCGAAGGCCCGCTTCACCCAGAGCATCCACAGTCCGGCACGTGGCAGGCGCGCCAGCGCGCCGCTGGACGCCCCCACCGCGACCAGCAGGGTGCACATCCCGAGCGAGAAGCTGAACAGGTAGAAGAATCCCAGAACGGCGCTCTTGGTCGCGGTGACCCACGTCAACACCGCCGCCATCACCGGCGCCGAGCACGGGGCGGCCACCAGCCCAGACATGGCTCCCATCACGAACGCGCCGGCCGCCTTGCCGCCGCCACCCGCCGTGGCGGCGCGCGACACCAGCGCCGCCGGCAGCCGCACCGGGATGACGTCGAGCATCGCCAGCGCCGCGAGCAACAGCACGTTCGACATGGCGAAGTAGAGCCACGGG
The DNA here is from genome assembly GCA_041483735.1 of Gemmatimonadaceae bacterium. Lineage (GTDB taxonomy): Bacteria > Gemmatimonadota > Gemmatimonadetes > Gemmatimonadales > Gemmatimonadaceae > JBGPGH01. Next base: position 4,764 of record JBGPGH010000055.1, read on the forward strand.
TTGGAGCTGACCGTGCCGAAGATCGTGCCCGACAGTCCCGCGAACAGGCCCAGCGCCGAGTAGACGAGGGAAAGGCCGAGGGCGTAGATGAGACTCAGGAGCAGCGGCCGCCAGCGCGAGCGGCCGGCCGCCGGTGCCGACGCATCGATGGCCGACTCCCCGCCCACGATCGCCGCCGTCACCGGGATCATCGGGTAGATGCACGGCGTCAGGCTGGTGAGCACGCCGGCGAGGAAGAGCGCCGGCAGCGCCAGCATCGGGTGCGTCGAGAGGTTGGACGGGATGTGGCCGAGGTCCACCAGCGACTCCTGTAGTGACGGCCCTTACGAAACCTGTGCCCTGGGGCGAGTGACTGCAAACGAGAAACGAGAAAAGAGAGAACTACTGTCCACCGGCGATGGTTGTTTTCTCGTTTCTCATTTCTCGTTTGCTTGCGCCCCGTCCCCCACCACCGGCAGATAGACCTCGAATACGGTTCCCCGGCCGCTCTCGCTGCGGGCCACCACCGTGCCGCCGCTCTGCCTCACGATACCATAGACGGTCGCCAGCCCCAGCCCCGTCCCCTTCCCCCGCGGCTTGGTGGTGAAGAAGGGCTCGAAGATGCGCTCGAGGGTGGCCGCGTCCATCCCGTGGCCGGTGTCGCTCACCGCCAGCAGGACGTGCGCCCCCGCCGTCATCCCGGGGTGCCGGCGCGCGAAGGCCTCGGTCACCGCGGTGTTCGAGGTGCTGATGCAGATCGTGCCGCCGGTGGGCATCGCGTCGCGGGCGTTGACCGCCAGGTTCACGATCACCTGCTCCAGTTGGCCCGGGTCCACCCGGACGCGCCGCAGCAGCGGCTCGCGACGCGTCTCCATCCGGACGTCGGCGCCGATCAGCCGCCGCAGCATCTTCTCCATGTCGGCCACGACCTCGTTGAGGTCGAGGTCCCTCGGCTGCAGCACCTGGCGGCGGCCGAACGCCAGCAGCTGCCGGGTGAGCGTCGCCGCGTGCTCCGCCGGCCGACGCACCTGCAGCAGGTCGTCGCGGACCGGGCTTTCCGTGGGGAGCGCGTCGAGCGCCATGTCGCTGAACCCGCGGATCGCCGTCAGGGCGTTGTTGAAGTCGTGGGCGATCCCGCCCGCCAGCCGCCCGATCGCCTCGATCCGTTGCGCCTGCTGCAGCTGTTGCTCCAGCCGGCGCCGTTCGGTGAGGTCGGTGACCCGGACGAGGCGGGCCAGCCGGCCCGCGAACGTCAGGTCGTGCGACGTCACCTCGACATCGATCGGCATCCCGTCCTTCCGCCGGTGGCGAAACTCGCCGTGGAAGTACGCGCCGCCCGGCACGCCGTGCTCGCGCATCGCCTGGTCCAGCCGCGGCAGCTCCTCGGCGGGACGGATGTCCCGGAGGGACAGGTCCATGAACTCGGCCGCCGACCACCCGTAGTGCAGCGCCATCGCCTCGTTCACGGCGAGAAAGCCGAGCGATGCCGGGTCGTACACGTACATCGGGAACGGATTGTTCTCGAACATCATCCGGTAGCTGGCCTCACTCTGGCGCAGCGCCGCCTCCATGCGCTGGCGCTCGGCCAGCTCGGCCTGCGCCGAGTGGTAGAGGCGGGCGTTGTCGACGGCGAGCGCGGCCCGTCGCGACAGCTCCTCCGCGAAAATGAGGTCCTCTTCGCCGAACCGGCAGCGCGCGGCGCGCGACGTGAGCGTGATCACGCCGATCGTGCGCCCGCGGGCCGCCAGCGGGACGATCATCACGGTCAGCTCGCCGATCGCGCGCATCCGCGCCAGGTGGTCCGCATCGCGCGCGGCCCGGGCCAGAAACTCGTCGCTGGTGACGGAGACGAGCTCGGCCTCGCCGGTGCGCAGGACCCGGACGATCGGGCTCGACGAATCGAGCGACGGCGCCGACGACCGCAGCCGGTCGGGCACCAGATCACGGGCGTCCGACTCGGCGGCCGACGTCTCGACGCGCTGGAGCGTCCCGTCGGCCTCGACGATGTCGACCGTGCACCACTCGGCCACCGTCTGGGTGGCGAGACCGGCGACACGCTTGAGCGTGGCGTCGTAGTCGAGCGAAGCGAACAATTCGGTGGTGGCATCCGCGAGCAGTTCCACTCGGCGGTCCCGCTCTTCGCAGGGCGCTCGCCCTGTCACGGCTGCCCGGTCGGGGTCAGACCGTTCTGCAGACCGCGCGGCGCGGACGACCGCGAGGTCCCCATGATGTGGATCCGGCAACATCCTCTCCCGAACGATTTTCTGGCTGGAACGGGCGCGACGGACAGTCCGGGGGGGACCTCCGCACCGGGACAAACCGGCGACGGGGCTGGTGAGTTCCCGTCGCGCCTGCATTGAATCGGACGGGCTCCGCACACCGCGCCGGCCCGCCAGCGAGTAAATTAGTCGGTCGCACGAAAAATCCAGCCCTCCCCAACAGGAAATTAGCTCTTTCTCATGGCCCCCCAGTTCATCTACGTCATGAAGGGTCTGCGCAAGGTCGTCCCGCCATCGCGGGAGATCCTGCGCGACATCTGGCTCTCGTTCTATCCCGGCGCGAAGATCGGCGTCCTTGGCGCCAACGGCGCGGGGAAGAGTTCCCTGCTGCGGATCATGGCCGGCGTCGACCACGACTTTCAGGGCGAGGCCTGGCCGCACCAGGGGACGCGGATCGGATACCTGCCGCAGGAGCCGCAGCTCGACGAGAAGAAGGACGTGCGCGGCAACGTCGAGGTCGCGGTGGCCGCGACGCGCCAGCTCCTGAAGCGCTTCGAAGACATCTCGATGAAGTTCGCCGAGCCGATGTCGGACGACGCGATGCAGAAGCTGCTCGACGAGCAGGCCCGCGTGCAGGAACGGATCGACGCGGTCAA
>JBGPGH010000056.1:0-7572 GCA_041483735.1 Gemmatimonadaceae bacterium
CGACACCGTGCGGCTGGGGCGCGCCGACAGCACCGAGCGGCGCGACTGGGCGCTGGGCCAGGTGGACCGGGAGACGACCCGCCTGAGCCACCTGGTCGAAAAGGTGCTCAGCTTCTCGCGCTTCGGCCGCGGCACCGGGCCCCTGCCGCAGCCGATCGACGTCGCCGACGAAGCCCGCCGCATCGTCGACGAGTTTCGTCCGCTCGCCTCGGCGCGCAACGTCGCGATCGAAACGTGGATCGAGCCGGTCCCCACGATCCCGCTCCGCCGCGACAGCCTGCGCCACATCCTGCTCAACCTGCTCGACAACGCGGTGAAGTACGGGCCCGATGGGCAGACGGTGAGCGTGCAGGTCTCCCGCGCCAACGGGGACGTCGAGCTCGCCGTCTCCGACCAGGGGCGCGGCGTTCCGGCCGGACAGCGCGAGTCGGTGTGGCGCCCGTTCGCGCGCGGCGAGAACGGGGCGGACCAGGGCGGCAGCGGAATTGGCCTGACGATCGTGCGCGATGTGGCCACGCAGCACGGCGGGCGCGCCTGGGTGGACGATGCGCCCGGCGGCGGCGCCCGCTTCCACGTCGCCCTGCCGATCGCCAGCGGCACGGCGGCCAGCCCGCCCGGCGGCCTGGTGGGGAGCGCGGAGCGCGGCGGCTGATGTCCCGGATCCTGGTGGTCGAGGACAACGCCGACCTCGCGCAGGGGATCGCCTACAACCTGCAGCTCGAAGGGTACGAGGTCCGGGTCGCGCCCGATGGCCGCGACGCGATCGATGCCTGTGCGACCTGGCGGCCTGACCTGGTGCTGCTTGACCTGATGCTCCCCGGCGTCGATGGCTACGAGGTGCTGCGGTCGGTGCGCTCGTCAGGCGCCGCGCCCCGGACGCCGGTGATCATCCTCAGCGCGCGGGCCGAGGAGGCGGACAAGGTCCGGGGGTTCAAGCTCGACGCCGACCAGTACGTGACCAAGCCGTTCGGTGTGCTCGAGCTGCTGGAGCGGGTGGCGTCGATGCTCCGGCGTTCGGCCGGCGCGGCCGGCAACGGGGGGAACGGCCCGCCGGCGCCGGCGTTCGGCGACGTGGCGATCGACGTCGCGAAGCGCATGGTCCTTCGGCACGGCGCCGAGGTCCCGCTCTCCCCCAAGGCGTTCGAGCTGCTGCTCGCGCTCGTGAGGCGGCAGGGGGCGGTGGCGACCCGCCACGAGCTGCTGCGCGAGGTGTGGGGCTACGGCGTCGAGGTGATCTCGCGCACCGTGGATACGCACGTCGCCGAGCTGCGGCGCAAGCTGGAGGACGATCCGGCGGAGCCGGCGCACATCGTGACCGTGTGGAAGGTCGGGTACCGGCTGGCGCGCTGACAGTTTCCGCACACATCCGACAACGAAGCATGATCAACTGCTACTGAGTACTGAGTACTGAGTATCGCGCAGTGCGCAGATCGGAATGCGGCGCGCGTAGGACGGAATGCGGAATGCGGAATACGGAACATCAACAACCACTCACCCTCACTCTCCCTGCCATGCGATCCCTCGTCAAACTCTCCACACTCGGCGCGGCCTCGGTCGCGATCCTCGCCGCCTCGCCACTCGCCACCCGGCAGAAGGACGCGCGCGCCTCGATGCTCGTGACGCCCGCGTGGCTGGCCGGGCACATCAACGATCCCAGGCTCGTCCTCCTCCACGTGGGCACACCGGAGGAGTACGCGAGGAAGCACATCGCCGGCGCCCGGTTCGTGCGCCTCGAGGACATCGCCCAGCACGACATGGAGCACGACAAGCTGATGCTCGAGATGCCGCCCGCCGACGACCTGCGCGACCGCCTTACGAAGCTCGGCATCTCCGACGACTCGCGGGTGATCGTCTACTTCGGCAACGACTGGGTGTCGCCGTCCACCCGCGTGGTCCTGACGCTCGACTATGCCGGCCTGGGCGCGTCGACCTCCCTGCTCGACGGCGGGATGCCGGCCTGGGTGAAGGAGGGCCATCCGGTCACCGACGCGGTCACCGCCGCGCAGGTGGGCACGCTGGCGCCCCTCCGTATCAAGCCGTTGATCGTCACCGGCGAGTGGGTGCGCGACAGCGCGATGCGAAACGGGATCTCGCTCGTCGACGCGCGCGACGGCGGTTTCTACGACGGCGTGATGGAGGGCGGCCCGCGCACGCACCGCAAGACCGGCCACATCCCCGGCGCGAAGAGTGTGCCGTTCGGCTCGGTGTGGACGGACAGCAACGAGCTGCTCCCCGCCGACTCGATCGCGACGCTCTTCCGGAATGCCGGGGTGCGCGCGGGCGACACGGTGGTCGGCTACTGCCACATCGGCCAGCAGGCGACGGCGATGTTGTTCGCCGCCCGGTCGCTCGGCTTCAAGGTCCTGCTGTACGACGGATCGTTCGAGGACTGGGCGCTCCGCGACTGGCCGGTCGAGGTGCCGCCCAAGAGCGGAGGGAAGCTGTGACCGGCGGGCGGGCGCCGCGCCCGTACGCCGACCCGTACCTCGCGGGCGTGGCGCTCGGACTGGTGCTGCTGGCGGCGTTCGTCCTCGTTGGGCGCGGGCTGGGGGCGAGCGGGGCGTTCGCGAGCACGGCGGCGGGACTGGCCGCGGCCGTGTCGCCGGAGCGGGCCGGAAAGAGCGCGCTCTTCTCCCGGTACCTGGCAGGCGGAGGGTCGCCGTGGCTGGACTGGATCGTGATCGAGATCGTCGGGGTCGCGATCGGCGGGGCGCTGTCGGCGTGGCTGGCGGGGCGGATGCGGCGGGTGGTGGAGCGGGGGCCGCGGCTGGCGGCCGGACCGCGGCTGGCGTACGCGTTCGCCGGCGGGGCGGTGATGTCGTTAGGGGCGGTACTGGCGCGGGGCTGCACCAGCGGCCAGGCGCTCACCGGCGGCGCGCTGCTCAGCCTGGGGAGCTGGGGGTTCATGCTGACCGCGTTCGCCGGCGCCTACGCGGTGGCGCCGCTCTTCCGGAGGCTCTGGACATGATCGCGCCATACTTCGGCCTCGATCCATCCGGTCATGCCGACCTGTGGATCGCGCTCGTCATCGGGGTCGGGTTCGGATTCACGCTCGAGCGCGCCGGCCTGGGCAACGCCCGCAAGCTCGCCGGCCAGTTCTACCTCACCGACCTCACCGTCCTCAAGGTCATGCTGAGCGCGATCGTGACCGCGATGCTCGGCGCCTTCTGGCTGGGCCGGTCAGGCGTGCTCGACCTGTCCCGCGTCTACGTCCCGGAGACGTTCCTGGCTCCGCAGCTGGTGGGCGGCCTGGTGTTCGGCGCCGGCTTCGCGCTGGCCGGCCTCTGCCCCGGCACCTCGTGCGTCGCGGCCGCCACCGGCAGCGGCGACGGCGCGATGGTGATGGCCGGCATGTTCGCCGGCGTCCTGGCCACCGGCTCCCTGTTCGCGCCGCTGGCGTCGTTCTACGAGAGCACCGCGATGGGCACCAGAACGCTGCCGCAGGTGCTGCACCTGCCGTACGGGGTCGTCGTCCTGCTGGTGGTGGCGATGGCGCTCGGCGCCTTCCGACTGTCCGAGTGGATCGAGCGGCGGCACGCCGGCGGTGCAGCGCGCACGATTCAGCCGGCGGGTGCGACGCCATCCACCGGCCACGCCGCGGGCGTGGGAGGTGTCGCATGAGCCGGCGCCGGCAGCTGGGAAAGGTAGCGCTCGCCCTGGGCGCCGCGGCGCCGCTGGTGGGGTCGCCGTACCAAGGGGATCACGCCCGCATCGATGTGGCCGAGCTCGCCCGGATCGTCGAGCGGCGCGAGGATCACATCTCGGCGGTCGAGCTGGCGGAGTGGATCCGGAAGGGGAAGCCCGGCCTGCGGGTGTTCGACGTGCGGCCGCAGGCCGAGTACGACGAGCTCCACGTCCCGACGGCGCAGCGCGTGTCGCTCGACTCGTTGGGCACGGTACCGGTGGTGCCGGGCGAGACGATCGTCCTCTACTCGACGGCCGGCGCGCACGCCGCCCAGGGCTGGGTCTTCCTGCGCGCGCTCGGCCACCAGAACGTCGTCTTCCTGGCGGGCGGGATGTACGAGTGGATGGACCAGGTGATGAGCCCGACGCTGGCGATCGACGCCACCGACCGCGAGCGCGCCGCGTTCACGCGCGTGGCCGAGCTCAGCAGGTATTTCGGCGGACTGCCGCGTACCGGCGTGCCGCGGGGCGAACAGGCCTTGACGGCCGGCCAGCTGCGCCGGCGCAGCTGCTGAACCCGCGGGCGCACGGAGGGGGCATGGAGCGGAGTGAGGCGACCGGCCGGTTCTTCCAGGAGCTGCGCGCGCGCGAGTTCGCGCTGCTCGACGCCCGGGGCCTGGCGTACCTGGACTACACCGGCGCGGCGATTCCCGCCGCCTCACAGCTGGCGGCCCACGACGCGCTGGTCCGGAGCGCGGTGTTCGGCAATCCGCATGCGGAGCACGGCCCGTCGCGCGCCAGCACCGAGGCGATCGAGCGGGCCCGGGCGTTGGTGCTGCGGTTCGTGGACGCGGACCCTGACGAGTACGCGGTCTGTTTCACCGCCAACGCGAGCGCCGCGATCAAGCTGGTGGCGGAGTCGTTCCGGTACGGGGAACGGGGTGTGCTGGCGCTGAGCGCCGACAATCACAACTCGGTGAACGGGATGCGCGAGTACGCGCGGCGCGCGCGCGCCCGGGTGGTGACGCTGCCGCTCACGCCGGACCTGCGCCTTGACCGGCCGACCGCGCACCTCCGCCGCGCGACGATCAGGGGAAGCGGTGGCCAGGCGCTGTTCGCCTTTCCGGCCCAGTCGAACTTCTCCGGCGTGAGGCATTCCTTGTCGCTGGTGGACGAGGCGCAGCGGCTGGGAGTCGCGGTGCTGCTCGATGCCGCCGCCTTCGTCCCGTCGTGCCCCCTCAGCCTGCGCCGGGTGCACCCCGAGTTCATGGCGCTCTCGTTCTACAAGGTGTTCGGGTTCCCCACCGGGGTGGGCGCGCTGGTGGCGCGGCGCGACGCGCTCGGCCGGCTGGAGCGCCCGTGGTTCGCGGGGGGCACGGTGGACTGGGTGTCGGTGCGGCACCAGCGGCACCGGCTCCGCCCCACCGCCGAGGCGTTCGAGGATGGGACGCCCCACTACCATGGTATCGCGGCACTGGCGCCCGGCTTCGAGTTCATCGAGCGCGTCGGCGTGGACCGCATCGGCGCGCACGTGTCGGGGTTGGTGGATCTGCTGCTCCGCGAGCTGCGCGGGCAGCGCCACCGCGACGGGAGGCCGGTGTTCCGGCTCCATGGTCCGGCCGATGGGAGCGGGCGCGGCGGCGCGGTCGCGTTCAACCTCCTGGACGACCGGGGGCGCTTCGTGCCGTACGAGACGGTGGAAGCCCGGGCTCGTGAGGCTCGCATCGCGGTGCGCGGCGGCTGCTTCTGCAACCCCGGCGCGTCGGAGGCGGCGTTCGGCTTTCCGCCCAGCGACACGCTGAGCTGCCTCGAGGCGGCCTCGGCCCGCGGATTCACGCCGCGCCGATTCGCCGAGTGCCTGGGAAACGAGGGCGGGATCGCGGTGGGGGCAATCCGCGCTTCGGTGGGTGTGGCGACATCGCCGGAGGACGTCCGCCGCGCGGTGCGGACGCTGGCGGAGATCGCGCTCGAGCCGGTATCTTCGGCAGCCTGATGCCCCGCATCGCACGCCGGACCGCCGCGATCCTCGTCGCGGCGGCGCTTTCCGCCATCCGTCCGGCGGCCGCGCAGAGCGCGGTGCCCCCGCGCCCGGAGTACGCCCGTGTCGCCGCCGCGCTCGACTCGATCATCCAGCGCGAGCTGGCCGAGAAGGGGCTGCCGGCGCTCTCGATCGCGCTGGTCGACGACCAGCGGGTCGTCTGGGCACGCGGCTTCGGGATCGCCGGCCCCGACAGCACGCCGGCCTCGGCCGAAACGATCTACCGGGTGGGGTCGGTGTCCAAGCTGTTCACCGACATCGGGATCATGCAGCTGGTGGAGCAGGGGAAGGTCGACCTCGATGCCCCGGTCACCCGGTACCTCCCGGACTTCCATCCCGCGAATCCGTTCAACGCGGCGTCGCTGACGCTGCGCGAGCTGATGGCGCACCGGTCGGGGCTGGTGCGGGAGCCGCCGGTGGGGCACTACTTCGACGCGAGCGCGCCGACGCTGGCGGCCACGGTCGCGAGTCTCTCGAACACCACGCTGGTCTATCCGCCGGGGACGCGCACCAAGTACTCGAACGCGGCGATCGCGACGGTGGGCGACGTCCTCGAGCGAGTGAGCGGCGAGCCGTTCGCGGAGCACATCAGCCGCACGGTGCTCGCCCCGCTGGGGATGACGCACAGCGCGTTCGCGCCGCCGGCGGGGGAGCGCGTGGCCACCGGCTGGATGTGGACGCTCGACGGCCGGACGTTCGTGGCGCCGACGTTCCAGCTGGGGATGGCGCCGGCCGGCAGCCTCTACACGTCGGTGCTGGACCTGGGGCGGTTCATGAGCGCGCTGTTCGCCCACGGGGCGCCGGTGCTCCGCGCCGCGACGCTCGATTCGATGTGGGCGCCGCAGTTCGCGCCGCCGGGGGCGACCGCGGGCTACGGGATGGGGTTCCGGCTGGGCTCGCTGATGGGGCATCGCTCGGTGGGGCACGGCGGCGCCATCTACGGCTTCGCGACCTCGCTCCTGGTGCTGCCTGACGACAAGCTCGGCGTCGTCGTCGTGACGACGCTCGATGGCACGAACGCGGTCGCCGACCGCGTGTCGGCCGCCGCCCTCAGGATGATGCTCGCCACTCGTGAGGCGAAGCCGCTGCCGGACTGGCCGGTGACGGCACCGGTGCCGCCGGCGCTCGCCCGCGCGCTGGCCGGCCGGTGGCTGGGCTCCAACTCCCTCACGAGCGTGGACCTGGTGGCGCTCGGCGACGGGCGGCTGGCGATCGCCCCGATCGCGGGCGGCAGCCAGGGCACGATGCGCCTGCGCGGCGACACGCTGGTGGTTGATGACCGGTTGCTGGGCTACGGGTCGTGGTACCTGCGGCGCGGCGACCGGCTGGTGGGCCCTCGCGATACGCTCACCCTGGCGCGGGACCGGATGCCGCTGCCCCCGCCCGAGCGGTGGCGCGGCCTGATCGGCGAGTACGGTTGGGACCACGACGTCCTCTACATCCTGGAGAAGGACGGCAGGCTCTGGGCGCTGATCGAGTGGTTCTTCGCCTATCCGCTCGAGCAGGTGACGCCCGACGTTTACCGGTTCCCGGCCAGCGGACTGTACGACGGTGAGCGGCTGACGTTCACCCGCGACGCGCGCGGCCATGCGACCTCGGTGTCGGAGGAAGGGGTGGTCTTCCCGCGCCGCGAGATCGGGCCCGGGGAGGGCGCCCAGCAGCTGAAGATCACCCCGCTCCGTCCCGTGGACGAGCTGCGGAAGGAGGCGCTGGCCGCGCGGCCGCCGACGGAGACGGGAGAGTTCCGCGCCAGCGACCTCGTGGATCTCGTGCGGCTCGACTCCACGATCCGGCTCGACATCCGCTACGCGACCACCAACAACTTTCTCGGGACACGACTGTACGCGTCGCCGCGCGCGCTCATGCAGCGGCCGGCCGCCGAGGCGCTGGTGCGGGCGCACCGCGCGCTC
>JBGPGH010000057.1:0-7056 GCA_041483735.1 Gemmatimonadaceae bacterium
CGTCGACCCGCGCCAGGAAGAGCGGCGCGCCCCGGGAGTGCAGGCCGGTGCTGTCGCTGGTGATCCAGTACGAGGAGTCACCGGCCATGACCAGCAGCTCGGTGGTGGGCGGGTGGGGAGTGGACGGCGCCCGCGAACCGGAATCGCAGGCCGCGAGGGCGAGGAGAAAGAAGGGGAGCGCGCGTCTCATTGGCGCCAAATATAGGGATGTGGGGGCGCGGGGGGACTGGCTCCAGGCAAACGAGAAACGAGAAAAGACAAAACAGAAACGTTCCGCGGCCGACCGCGGGCCAACGAGAACAGAGAAACGAGAAAACCGCTCGGTCGTCGGTGACACGCGGACGCACGGCTGACCCGCAGCCGTCCGCCCGTGCGCCCCGGCGATCGCACCCCCTCCACCTGACATGTCTCTCCTCCCCACACCCGTTCCCGTGACCTGGCGCCTGATCCCGGCCCTGTCGCTGCTCGCGGGCAGCCTGACCGCACAGGCTCCGGCGGCGGCGCCGGCACCCCCCGTCCCCGCCCACGACAGCACCACGATCGTCCGCGGGCTGTACGTGAACCGCTTCAAGGCGCAGAACGCGAAGAACATGCGGCACCTGATCGAGCTCGCCGACTCGACGGAAATCAACGCGTTCGTGATCGACATCAAGGATGAGTTCGGGCTCAACTACGCCACGAAGGACACGATGGCGCGGCGGAACGCCGGTCACGCCGGCGTCATTGCCGACCTGCACGGGCTGCTCGACACGCTCAAGGCCCACCACATCCTCCCGATCGCGCGGATCGTCGTCTTCAAGGACTCGGTGACCGCACGCGTCCATCCGAAGTGGATCATCCGCGCGCCGGATGGTTCGCCCTGGCACGACAAGCAGGGGCTCACCTGGGTCAATCCGTACCATCGCGAGCTCTGGGAGTACAACATCCGCGTCGCCGAAGAGGTCGTGAAGCTCGGCTTCGGTGAAGTGCAGTTCGACTACATCAGGTTCCCCGAGCCGTATCACAGCCTCCCGGCCCAGGTCTTTCCCGGAGCCGGGAAGGAAGCCAAGCCGGCGGTGCTGGCGTCCTTCCTCACCGCGGCGCGCGCCCGCCTGTCGAAGCTGGGGGCGCGCACCACCGCCGACATCTTCGGGCTGGTGACCACCGTGCCCGGCGCGCTCGAGGTGGGACAGCAGTGGGAAGCCCTGTCGCCGGCCACCGACGTGCTCCTCCCGATGGTCTATCCCTCGCACTATCCCCGCGGCGCGTTCGGCCTCGCCAAGCCCAACGCCGACCCATACGCCGTGGTCCACAGCGCCCTCACCCGCGCGCGCGAGCGCGATGCAAAGCTCGGGCTCGCCGGCCACGCCAGCCCTGCCGACAGCTCCACCCACCCGGTCGACCACGTGCGCGCCTGGCTCCAGGCGTTCTCGATCGGCAGGCCGAAGTACGGGCCGGTGGAGATCGAGGCGCAGAAGCGGGCGGTGTACGACGCGGGCTACGACAGCTGGGTACTCTGGGAGCCGGGCTCCCGGTACGATGCCTTCCGGCCGGCGCTGGAGCCGACGCTGGTCAGCCGGCGGAAGTGGCCGCCGGTGACGCGCCACGACAGCCTCGCGGCGAAGAAGGACTCGGCGGCGAAGAAAGACTCGACCGCGAGAAAGGACTCGACCGTGAAGAAAGATTCCACGGCCAAGCCGGACTCAACGGCGCGGCCTCAGGCCAGCGCGCGGACGCCGTCGAGCAGAAGGTCGACTTCCTCGGCGGTGGTGTAGCAGGCACAGCCGGCGCGGACCAGGCCGTCCTCGCCGTGCCCCAGGCGCTCGGCGACGGTGGTGGCGTAGAAGTCGCCGTGCGACACGAACACGCCGCGCTCCACCAGCGCCGCCGCGACCTGCTCGGCGGTGCGGCCGGCGACGACGAACGAGACCGTCGGCGTGCGCGGTTCGGATGGCGGCGGGCCGTAGACGGTCACCGCCGGCAGCGACGTGAGTCCGGTCCACAGCCGCCCGACCAGCTCCTGGCCCCGGCCGTGGAGCGCGGCGTAGGCGCTCGTCAGGCGCTCGCGCCGGGTGCCGCCGGCACCGAGTGACGCGAGGAAGTCGATCGCGGCGGCCGTCCCCACGATCCCCTCGTGGTTGAGCGTCCCCGTCTCCAGGCGCTCGGGTGCCTCGTCAGGCGCCGGCACGAGTTTCGGCACATCGAGGTGGGCAAGCAGGTCGTGCGCCCCGTACAGCACACCCACGTGCGGGCCGTAGAACTTGTACGCCGAGCAGGCGAGCAGGTCGCAGCCGATCGCGCGGACGTCCACCAGCGCGTGCGGCGCGTAGTGCACCGCGTCCACGAAGCAGCGCGCGCCCACGGCGTGCGCCATCGCGGTGGCGCGCCGCACGTCGGAGATCGTCCCCAGCGCGTTGGAAGCCGCGCCGATCGCCAGCAGGCGCGTCTTCCGCGTCACCGAACGCTCCAGCGCCCGCCAGTCGAGCTGCCCGCGGTCGCTGTGGAAGGGCACCGTCCGGATGGTGACCCCGCGCTCGTGTGCCAGCCGCCGCCACGGATCGGAGTTGGCGTGGTGGTCCAACTCGGTGACCACGATCTCGTCGCCGGCGCCCCACTCCTGCCCCAGGGCGCGGCTCACGTGGAAGGTGAGCGTCGTCATGTTCTGCCCGAACGCGACCTCGGAGGCGTCGCAGTTCAGAAAGTCGGCCACCGCGCCCCGCGCCGCCGTGATCGCCGCATCCGTCTCGGCGCTGGACGGATAGACCCAGTTGGTGTTGGCGTTATGGTGGTAGAGGTAGTCCGCCATCGCCTCCACCACCGCGCGCGGCACCTGCGTCCCGCCGGGTCCGTCGAAGTAGGCGACGGCGTGCCCGCCGTGCCGCCGTTCGAGCGCCGGGAAGTTCGCGCGGATCTGTCCGGTGTCCGCCGCGCGCGGGTGCAGGACCCGGGGTTCTTCGATGCGTGCCGTCATGGTCGTACCGCTCCCGGTTCCCGGTTCACCAGCGCCCCGTCATCGGATCTCCACGCCGGCCCACCGCTCCAGCACCTTCACCACTTCCACGTGATCGGCCTCCTCGCCCAGCTCCTTGTGCGCGAGACGCATCAGCTCGGCGGTGAGCTGGAGCATGGGGCTCGGCACCCGCTGCTCGCGCGCCACCTGGGCGGCGATGCCCACGTCCTTGTCGAGCAGCGCCAGCCGGAAGGTGCGCGGAAAGGCGCGCGTCACCACCCGCTCGGGGATGAGGTTCATCGACGAATTGGACCGGCCGCTCGATGCGTTGATCACGTCGAGCGCCACCGATGCCGACACGCCTGACGAGGCCAGCGTCGCCAGCGCTTCGCCCGCGGTCCAGATGTGCGCGGCGAGCAGGAAGTTGTTGGCCGCCTTCACCGCGTCGCCGGCGCCGACCGCGCCGCAGTGGACGATCTTCTCTCCCATCGCCGCCAGCGCCGGCCGTACCCGCTCCAGCAGCGCGGCGTCGCCGCCCACCATGATCGTGAGCTTTCCGGTTTCCGCGCCCTTGACCCCGCCGCTCACCGGCGCGTCGAGGAACCCCACGCCCCGCTCGGCCAGCCGGCCGGCGATGCGCTTCGACGTGGCCGGATCGCCGGACGTGCAGTCGACCAGCACCGCGCCACGTCGCAGCCCGGCGAGCAATCCGCTGTCCCCGTCAAGCAGCGACTCGACGTCCGGCGACGTGGGGAGGCAGGTGAAGACGATGTCGGCGTCCCGGGCCGCCTGCGCCGGAGTGCCGGCGACCCGCGCCCGGCCACCCGTCTGCGCCGCCAGCGCCCGCGCCTTGTCGGCGGTCCGGTTCCAGAGAGTGAGCTCGAATGGATCGACGGCGAGGTGCCGGGCCATGGGCGCGCCGATCGCGCCGAGGCCGAGGAAAGCGACGCGGGACATCGGGGGGAGGAAGGGAGGGAGGGAGGAAGGGAGGGAGGAGGGAGGGAGAACAAGAAAGGGAGGAAGAACGAGCCGGGCGAGCCAGGGGGAAAGGTCCGCGCGGCGCGGCGAGGCGTCAACGGTGTCGCGCCGCTGTCCACGCGACTCGGCAGGGGAGCGACGAGCGTCAACACCCGTGGACGGTACCCGTCGCGCTTCCTACTATAAGTGCCATGCGGATACGCGCCCTGAATGGAGTGTGGCTTCGCGTCCTGCCCTGGCTGGTGGTGGTCGCGGTGTGCGGTGGGGCGTTCGCCTGCGGCAGCGATGGCACGCGGCCGACCGCTGCTCCCGGGGGCAAATACGATCTGCTGACGGTGGACGGGCAGGGCCTGCCGCACGCGTACTACGGCGCGTTCGGCACGGTGACGTACCTGCGGCGCGCGGTGATCGAATTCCACTCCCGTGGGCGGTTGCTCGACATCCGCGACCAGCAGACCATCAACACCATAACGGGCGACACCCAGCCGCTGTTGACCGATACCGTCGCGTACGCGTACCGGCTGGCCGGAACGCGGCTGCTCGTCTTTCATGTCGCCTTCGACACGACGGCCGCCTACATCGACACGGCCGAGGTGGGCGGCGACAGCGTCCTGGCGGTGCGGACCCGGTTGAAGCCGGACGTCTGGGAGGACTTCCTGTACCTGCGCCTGCCATGACGCGGGCAGTGTGGCGATGCGTCAACGACCGGCGCGTGGCGGGAGCCGCCCCCGGCGGGCACTCGACCCCCAGGAAAGCGTGGACGGCCTCTGGTGCGCGTCCTAGAATACCGGCATGCAGCGACAGCTCTGGCCCGGACTGGTACTCCTGACGGCGGCCGCCGTGGCGCTCGCGTGCGGCGGCGATGGCACGGGCCCTTCCAACGGCCTGTCGGGCCGCTATGACCTGGTCTCGGTGGACGGGCAGGTGCTGCCCCTCGGCACCACCGGAGCCTTCGGCACCGTGGTGTACCTGCGGCGCGGCGTGATCGAATTCCATTCACGCGGCCGGCTGGTCGATATCCACGACATGCAGACCATCAACCTGATCACCGGCGACACGCAGCCGGTGATCAGCGACACGGCGGCGTACGCGTATCGAAAGTCCGGCAGTACGCTGCTCGTGATTCATCCCGCCTTTGACCTGGCCGCGGGCTACACGGACACCGCCGCCATGGCTGATGACAGCGCGCTGGTCCTGAAAAGGCGCGTCGTGCTGCCCATGACCGGCGGCGTGGTGTGGCAGGAGCTCCTGTACGTGCGCGCGCCATGAGCCGCCGCGCGCGCGCTCTCTCGCTCGCGTTCGCGCTGGCCGCCGCCGCACCGCTCGGCTGCAAGTTCGGCGAGACCGCGATCGCCGCCGGCCGCGACCAGGTGGTGGTGCACGCCGTGCTGAATCCCAGCACGCTCAATCAGAACATCCTGATCGAGCACCTGCTCACGGGACGCATCCAGAGCAGCGACAGCGCCGGCAGCGACAACGACCCGATTCGCAGCCGTGGCGGCGAGCCGTGGGTTGGTGCCCGCGTCGTGGTGTACGGGCCCACCGGAGACTCGGTGGTGGCGGTCGAGATGTCCCCCAACGGGCAGCCGGGAGGCGGCACCGGGATGTACCGGTTTGTGAACCTCGACTCGACCCCGGCGTCGATTCCCGCCCTTCGCGTGCGTCCGGGCGGGCCGTACAGTCTGCGGGTGACCACGCTCGAGGGCAACGAGGTCACCGGCGCCACGCTCATCCCCTTCACGGCGCCGAGTTCGCCGGGCGGGGCCGGTCAGCGATTCAACCGCGACCGCGATTCGGTGTTTCTCTTCTGGTCGAGCGTCTCCTACGCGAAGCGCTACCAGGTGCGCATCGACTCGCCTCGCGGGCCGTACACGGTGTTCGTGGACAGCCTCGAATACCTGGTGTCCGGCGGGCTGCGGAATCCCGACCTGGACGCGGTGCCGCGAGTGTTCGTGCCCGGCTTCACGCAGGCGGTGGCGGTGGTCGCGGTGGACACCAACTACTTCGACTACTATCGCAGCGCCAACAGCCGGTTCACCGGCTCCGGCATCGTGAACCACCTGCGCGGCGGCCTGGGGGTGTTCGGCTCACTGGTCGGGCTGCGGTTCAGCTCGCTGATCGTCGACGCCGACATCGACGTGAACAAGCCGGTGGAAGGGCCCTGGCAGATGGACGTCTTCGCCGGCCAGGCGACGCCGCCCTTCATCGTCCCGGGGTCGGTTCAGCTGTACCAGGAGGGCGCCGGTGCCGCGACCGGCTCGGTGGCGCTGTCCGGGCGCTATCAGATGCAGGGGAACAGCGGATCGAGCGGCGTCCTCGGCTCGATGCGCGATGGCAAGGTCAAGCTGAGCTTCCTGCGCAGCTGGTCGGCGTCGGACACCGTGCAGGTCCTTACCGGGACGTTCGACGGCCTCGAGATCGCCGGCACGTATCGCGGCAGCGACGTGCGGGTCTCGTACCACAAGCGCTGAGCCGGCGGCGGCGTGGTCACCACGCTCACCATCCGCGGGATGCTCGCGAAGCACGCGGTGCGGGAGGTCTTCACCGCCCTCACGGCCGTGGAAGGCATTGCCCGCGCCGACGTGACGATGGGGCGGGCCGTGATCGAACACGACGGGCGCGCGTCGGTCGAGGCGCTGTCGGCGGCGATCGCCGTGGCGGGATACGAGGTCCTGGAAAGCCGCGAGGAGCGGCGTGTTCTGCCGCTCCTCTGACGGGCTGCCGCCCAGCGATGACGGTGGACTCGGAGAAGTTCCGCCACCGTGGACGGCTAGCGACACGCGGGGCGGGCCCCGAACCCCCCGGTTACGGGGACCACGCCGCCACGTGCGCTATAGACTGAACCAGTAGCTCGCCTTGATCAGGAAGGTGTTGTCGGGGTGCGCCTTGAACAGGTTGCGGTAGTCCCGGTTGAACTCGAACGTGCCCGGGTCCTGGTAGTCCTGCCGCCCCTGCGCCCAGACGAAGAAGAGCGTCGAGCCGGGCCGGTATTCCCAGCGGAGCACGGTGTTCTGCCGGAACTGCTTGAAGCTGAAGTCGGCCGGCGGCTCGCGGACCGCGGGATTGGTGTCGGTATAGAACGCCTTCAGGCGCTGGTCGTAGTCGGCGGCCCGCGGGTTGTCGAGCTCGCGCAGGTTCGAGAAGTCGCC
>JBGPGH010000058.1:0-6657 GCA_041483735.1 Gemmatimonadaceae bacterium
GATGCGCTCGACACTCACGTCATCCGGGATGGTGACCCAGGCGGCATGCGCCGGCAACGGCGGGGCCGCGTCCGCATGTACCACGCTCTCCAGCACCGCTGTGCCGAAGTGTTCCGAGAGATACAGGACGAGTTGAGCTTCCGCGTTCCACCGTTGTGCCCTGCCGCTGGCCGTGGCGGGATCGCGCGTCCGGGCGCAGAGGCGCACGGCCCGACGCGGCATCAGACGGGCGCCCCCTCTTCCATGCGCGCCAGCAACTCCCGGACCGCCTGGGCGCCACCTTCGGTGGCCGCCACCAAAATCGGGGCCCGTCCGCCAAAGCGGCGGTGCGGGCGGGTGAGGAACCGCTCGGCCGCGTCCGCGTCGCCGCCGTACAGGCGCCGGACCTCGCGCACCACCTCTCCGACGTCGGTCATTTTCTGAAGCTCGAGGGGCGCCAGCGGCGCGCCCTCAACCACCCGCCGCTTCCAGGTCCGGTCGGACACGATCAGCCGGCGCAGCGCCGGGCGCACCGCTTCGTCGCGCACACAGAGCGTCAGGAACCGGTTCACGGTCTCCGCTCCAAACGCCTGACGCTCCAGGCCGTCGTGGATCAGGTCGTGCAGGCTGTTCCAGTCTCTCTCGGTGAGGATGCCTTCGACGAATGCATCAGCCAGCCGCTGCTTGCCGGACTCAGCGCGTTTTCTTCTGGCGACGGCCATCAGTGCTCCCGGGGATCAGATTGGCCGACCATGTCGGCACTTGGCACTGAAATATGGGCCATTTGGTCCGGCCGGGCAAGCGCCACACTAGCCCGGGGCGGCTCGCCTTCATCTCGTGCGAGGGCAACGGGAAGCTGCTGGTGGTGGACCTGCGCACGATGCGCGTCCGTGCCCATCGCCGTGCCGCCGGCTTCTCGCGGCCGCTCGGACGCCGGCCGCTGACCCTGATTCACCGGCCAACGTCGCCGCCGCACGGCGACGTCATGGGTGGTCGTGGCGGTGATGGATGTCCGGATAGTGCGCGTGCGCGTGCCTCATCGGCTCGTGCCGGTGCCGATGCGCATGCGAGATCGGGTCGGTCACCGGCGGGTCGTGGGGCCCGTGGGCGTGCCGGTGGTGCTCGTCGTGGACATGGGCGTGCGCGTGCTCCGTCGCGTCGTGCGCGTGCTCGTGCGCGTGCACCTCGGTCAGGTGCAGCCACACGCCAACCGCCATGAGCAGCGCGGCGAGTGCGAACGGGAGCGTCGGCCGCTCGCGAAACACGACCAGGGAGACCGCCGCCCCCACGAACGGCGCCAGCGAAAAGTACGCGCCCGTGCGCGCCGTGCCCACATGGCGCAGCGCCCGGACGAAGAGCGTGAGGCTCACGCCGTAGCTCAGGAAGCCGAGCGCGAGCGCCGCGGCGACCCGTGGCAAGGCCGGCCAGGCCGCTCCCAAGGCGAGTGCGAGCAGAATGTTCACCGCGCCTGCCACGAGTCCCTTCACCATGGCAATCTGCGCTGGATCGCCCGCCGACACCTTCTGCGTCAGGTTGTTGTCCACCGCCCAGCAGAGACAGGCGCCGCCAATGGCGACCGGCCCGCCAATCCCGCCCCAGCGGCCGCCGCCTTCCCACGCAAGCGCGGTGCCGCCCGCGACGATCGCCAGCATCCCGAGCGCGATCCGACGGTCGAAGTTCTCGCGAAACGCGAACCAGGCGATGAGCGCGGTGAATACCCCCTCGAGGTTGAGGAGCAGGGACGCACTCGACGCCGGCGTTCGCGCGAGGCCGACCAGCATCAGCACCGGCCCCACGATTCCGCCGACGAGGATGGCGCCGCCGAGCCACGGCACGTCGCGCCACGCCAGCGGCGCCTCGATATCCCGCCGGGCGCGCGAACGAACGCCCGACACGATCGCGAGCCCAACGCCGGAGCCGGCATACAACAGCCCGGCGAGGAGTTGCGGCGAGATACCCGGCAACAGCGCTTTCGCCGCGGGTGCGCTGAGGCCGAAGAGGAGAGCCGCGGTGAGCGCGAGCCAGGCGCCGCGCCGATCGCCCGCGCCGGGACCGGTGGGTTGCGTCACTTCTTGGTCGGCCCCGGCCGTGCGCGCGGGCCGCGTCGGCGCGAAGGCGCGGGCTCCTCGCGGCCGCCCTCGCGCCGGCCATCGCCATCGGCCCGATCGAGCGCCCGCCGCACCACCTCGCCGAGCGTCGCGAGCGAGAACGGCTTGCTCAGGAACTCGATGTCGCGGGTGAGCACCGACTCGTCGCCCACCAGCCGCGTGGCGTAGCCGCTCATGATCACGACTTTCAGGTCAGGCTTCATCCGCTGCAGTTGCCGGCTCAGGTCGATCCCGGAGAGACCGCCCGGCATCACCATGTCGGTCAGCACGAGGTCGACCCGCCCCTGTTCGTCGGCCCACATCTCCAGGGCCTCGGCGCCGTTCTCCACTTCCAGCACGCGATACCCCAGCCGGCGGAGGGAGCGCACCACCATCTGACGAATCAGCGCCTCGTCCTCGACCACCAGGATCGTCGCGCTGCCGCCGCGCACCAGCGGCTCGGCGTCCGGCTGCTCGGCGTCCGGCACCTTCTCGAGGGCCGGCAGGAAGACGTGGAAGGTGCTGCCGCGGTCCGGCTCGCTCTCGACTTCGATCCAGCCGTGGTGCTGCGACACCAGGCCGTGGGTCGTCGCCAGTCCCAGCCCCGTCCCCTTCCCCACATCCTTGGTGGTGAAGAACGGCTCGAAGATCCGGCGCTGCGTCTCGACGCTCATGCCGTGGCCGGTGTCGGCCACCTCCAGGCTCGCGAACCGGCCGGCGCGCGCGTCCGGGTGGGCATGGGGCAGCGCCGAGCCGGCATCGAGCACCACCAGGCTGGTGGTGATCGTGAGGCGCCCGCCGTCAGGCATGGCGTCGCGGGCGTTCACGCACAGGTTCATCACCACCTGCTCGATCATCCCGGCATCGCCTTCGAAGTACACCGCCGCGTCGGCCTGCACGAACGACACGGTGATGCTCTCGCCGATCACCCGCATCAGCATCCGCAGCAGGTTGGCGACCAGTCCGTTCAGGTCGTGCGGCCGCACGCTCATGGTCTGCCTCCGGCTGAACATGAGGAGCTGCCGGGTGAGGTTGGCGGCGCGGTCCACCGACGCGCGCACGTCGCGGATCGACGCCGTGACCGTCTCGGGCAGCTCGTGCTCCATCTCGAGCATCTCGAGCTGCATGATCACCGCGCCCAGGATGTTGTTGAAGTCGTGGGCGATCCCGCCGGCGAGCTGCCCCACCGCCTCCATCCGCTGGGCGTGACGGAACTGCTCCTCCCGCTCGAGCTCCCGGGTGATGTCCCGCTTGACGGCGATGTAGTTGGCCACCGCGCCGCGCTCGTCACGGACCGGCGCGATCAGGGCATCCTCGACGAACAGCTCCCCGTTCTTCCTCCGGTTGGTGAGCTGGCCGTGCCACGTCACGCCGGCGCGCAGCGTGGACCAGAGTTCCGCGTAGAACGCGTCGTCGTGCTTGCCGCTCTTCTGCAAGCGGGGGTGCTGCCCGATCGCCTCGGCGCGCGAGAAGCCCGAGACGGCGCTGAACGCCGGATTGACGTAGACGATCCGCGCGTCGATGTCGGTGATCACCACGCTCTCCGGGGTCTGCTCGATCGCGGCCCGCAGCAGGCTCTCGGCCGCATGGGCCCGATGCCTGGCGAGCGCGCTCGCCACCTGGGCCGCGACGCTCGACGCCAGCGTGATCTCCGAGGGGGTGAACGAGCGCGGCCGGGTCGACGCGAGGACGATCGCGCCCACCGTCAGGCCGTCGATCACCAGCGGCAGCGCGAGCAGCGAGGCCGCGTCGCGGCCGGCCAGGAGCGGGGCCACCGCGCTCAGGCGGGGGTCGCCGGCCGCGTGCTCCGAGACGAGCGGCCGCCCCTGGAGCAGCTCCCGCACGAACGCGTTGCCGGCTGTCGGGATGACCGTTCCGGCCAGCGACGGGCGAGCGGGCAACGCGTGCTCGGCCACGATCGTCGCGGTGTCGCCCGTCTCGTCGAAGAGGCCGGCGACGCTCTGCGGCAGGTCGAGGATCGTATTCAGCTCGCGGCACGCCCGTTCGAACAGCGCCGAGGGTTCGACGCCGGCCGCCGCCAGGTCCAGGAAGCGGTTGAGCGCGGCGAGCTCGTCGTTGCGGCGGCTCAGTGCCCGGTCCGCGTCCTGGCGCGTGGTCACCTCCGCGGAGAGCGCGACGTTGGCCGCCTGCAGGTCGTGCAGGTGCCCGACGATCGTCTCGCCCATGGTGTCGAGCACGGCGGCGAACGGCCGGAACTCGGCGTACCTGATCGCCGCGACCGAGGGCGTGTAGTTGCCGGTGGCGTAGGCGCTCACCACGTCCGAGAGCTCGGCCAGCGGGCGGTGCAGCAGGCGGCGGACGAGGAGGCGGACGCCGAAGAGGGTGGCGAGCACGGCGATGAAGCTGACCGCGAACGCGGTCCCCACCTGCCGCCAGATCTCGCGCCGGTAGGTCGCCCGCGAAAAGGCGATGCTCACCTCTCCGAGCGTCCGGCCGTCGTGCACCACCGGCTGGGTCCGCGACACGGTGTCGGCGCCGGCGCCGCGGTCCAGGCGGTACCAGGTGTCCCGCGTGGTCTCGTGAATCGTCAGGCGCACCACCCGCGGGTCCTTGGAGAAGGCGTCGCCAATGCGCGAGGCGCGCTCCATGTCCAGGTCCCAGAGCGCCGGCTCCACCAGCTGCGCGAACTCGGTGATCGATTGCTCCACGCTGCGGCGCAGGTCGGCGTCGCCCTGGCGCAGCTCATAGGCCGCGAACAGCGCGACCGTGATCGCCGAGCTCATCCCGATCGTCAGCGTGAGGCCGATCATCAGCCGGCGGACGATCGACGTGACGGCCACCGCGCCCGCCGGCGGTGTGCCCGATGGGACGGGAGTCACCGGAGCCCGCCGGGCACGGCGCCGGCGCCGCGGATGGCCTGGGCTTCCGCGCGCGCCCGGTCCGCCCACTTCTTCTCCAGCCGTTTGAGGACTCCGTTGGCGGTGATGATCCGGATGCCGTCGTTGAACTGGGCGAGCGCGGTCGCGCCCCCCGGGTGTTTCCGGCTGAAGCCGATGTACGACGGCAGGACGCCGGCCCGGAACGCCAGCACCACCTTCCCCGCCACGCCGGCCCGGGCGATCATGTAGTCGGCGGTCTTGATCTCGTTATGGTTGACGAGCGCCGCGTCGATCCGGCCGTCGGCGAGCTTCCGGAGGTTGATCTCCTCGCTCCCCGCGGACTCGAGGACGAGAATCCCCTGCTTCTGCAGCTCGTAGACCGAGGCGGGATACTCGTAGCCGAGCACCACCCCGACCACGGTCCCACGATGCAAGTCGCCCGCGCGGCGGGCGGGAATGCCTTTCGAGGCGCTCTGGAAGTAGTCGGAGACGCAGACGAAGAGCGGCGTAGAGGGAAAGAGCACGGTGCTGTCGAGCGCCGGCAGCCGCGACATGCTGAAGCAGCCGACCACGATGCCGTCGGCGACCATCTGCTTGCACCGGGCGTACGGCACCACCCGCAGCCGGACATCGACGTCGACCGCGGCGAACGCCGCCCGCACCACGTCGTTCGCGAACCCGGTGCCATCCGGCAGCGACCAGGGGCCGGCGGCGTTCTCGACGGCGATCTCGAGCGAATCGTCGCGGACGGCACGCCCGGCGCCGCGCGCGGCTCCCCGCACCGCGGCGGCCGGGCCCGCCGGGTGCAAGCGCCCGGGTCGCGCCGGTGGCCGGACGAGAAAGCCCGGGAGGATCAGGAGCGCAAGCATCGCTCCGAGTGCCCGGAGTGGCGGGGACCAGCGCATCGGCATCACGGGGGACCATCAACGGAAGGGTGACTGCTGAGGATGTCCCGGCACACCCCGGCGCACAAGGCGGGAGAGTCGGCTGGCGGCCGGGCTCGCGGAAGTGTGGCGCGCGCCCCTGTCAAATCCCCCCTCACTGTGTCAGCTTCCGCCCTCGGCGCGCAGCTCGCACCGGGCGGGCGCTTCTCCTCTCAGCACCAGGATGCTTTCTGCCGTTCAGCTCCCTCAAGCTCCACCCGAACCTGCTCCGCGGCCTCAAGGAGCTCGGCTTCACCCGCCCCACCCCCATCCAGGCCGAGGCCATCCCGAGCGCGCTCGCCGGACGAGACATCCTCGCCTGCGCCATGACCGGGAGCGGCAAGACCGCCGCCTTTCTTCTCCCCATCCTCCACCACCTGATCGACAAGCCGCGCCGGACCACCCGCTGCCTGATCCTCACCCCCACCCGCGAGCTCGCCGCCCAGATCCTCGAGGACCTGAACGCGATCGCGATCCACACCCCGGTCACCGCCGCCGCCGTCTACGGCGGCGTGGGGATGGGACCGCAGGAGCACGCCTTCCGGAGCGGCGTCGACGTCCTGGTCGCCACCCCGGGCCGGTTGCTGGATCACTTCCGCCTGCCTTACGCGAAGCTCCCGGGGATCGAGTACCTCGTCCTGGACGAGGCCGACCGGATGCTCGACATGGGCTTCCTCCCCGACATCCGCCGGGTCCTGAAGCACCTCCCCCCGCGCAGGCAGACTCTCTTCTTCTCGGCCACGATGCCTTCGCCCATCGTGACCCTCGCCCAGGAGATGCTCAAGAACCCGTTCACCATCGACCTGGGGCGGAAGTCGGCGCCGGCCA
>JBGPGH010000059.1:0-6602 GCA_041483735.1 Gemmatimonadaceae bacterium
CGGCCCCGGCTCGGTCTTTCTCAGCCAGAACTGGCGCTTCAGCGCCCCGGTCTTCATCGGCGACACGATCACCGCCGAGGCCGAGGTGATGAACGTCCACGCCACCAAGCCGGTGACGCAGCTCCACGTGCGGATCACGCGGCAGGACGGCGAGACGGTGCTCGACGGCGAGGCGTGGTGCTACACCTTCACGCCGGCCGGCGCCAGGCCTGCCGCCTGACGAGCGACCGGCCAGCGGCCGTCCGGGACACCTGACGATGGCGCGCACCGCCACCGCGATCGGCTGCCGGGTGAAGTCCGGGTGGGCGATGACCGTCCTCCTCGCCGGATCGGCCACGGCGCCGCGAGTCCTGGACCGCCGCCGGATCCTGCTCAGCGACCCGGCCGTGCCGGCCTCCACCCAACCCTTTCACGCCGGCTTCGGCACGCTGCAGACGGACGCGCGGGTGCTCCGCCGCCTCACGAGCGTGGTGACACGCGCCGCGCGGCGCTCGATGGCCGGGCTCCTCCGCGCCTGTCACGCGCTGCCTGACGGCTCGCGCCCCAGCGGCGTCGGGATCGTCGTCGGCAGCACGATCGACCCGGCCACGATCGGCAACGAGCACATCCGGGCGCATGCCAGCGAGGGGCGCCTCTTCCGCACCGTGCTGGAAGACGCCGCCCGCCGCCACCGCCTGAAGTCCACCGTGGTGCGCGAGCGGGACCTCGCGGCGCTGGCAGCGAAGGTCCTCCGCCGCCCGCCCGACCGCCTGCGGCGCGATGTCGCCGCGCTCGGCAAGGCGTTCGGCGGACCCTGGCGCGCCGAGGAGAAAACGGCCGCGCTGGCCGCGTGGATCGTGCTGGCGCGGCGCCGGTAGCCGGCGACCGCGACTCGTCAGGCGAGACTCTTCTCCACCTCGCCCACCCAGAACGTCATCTGCTGGACGTCGTCGCCGGCGCCCAACCGCTGGTAGATCGCCAGCGCGTCGCGCCCATCGCGCACCGCGTCGAGCAGCCGCCCCTGCGCGCGCGCCATGTCGCCCCGCGCCCGCAGCGACTCGGCCTCGATCAGCGCGTTGCCGTGCTTCCGGGCCAGCGCCACCGCCCGCTCCAGCGCCACCGCGGCGTCGTCGGCCTGCCCCATCCGGAACGCGGCCGATCCCTCGAGGCGGAGCGCGTTGGCCTCGCCCACGTGGTCGCCGAGCGCCGCGAACGCCTCGGCGGCGTGCTTCGCGCCGGCGGCGGCCAGCGCCGCGTCGCCGAGCAGCAGGCAGAGCTCGGCGCGCCCGGTGCGCGCCATCGCGACCAGCCGCGCGTTGTCGGCCTCGCGCGCGTACTCGATGGCGCGGCGCTCGCACTCGTCCGCCTGCTGGACGTCGCGGCGCTCCTTCCAGGTGATCGCCATGTTGTGATAGCACTCGGCCAGTCCCAGCGGGTGCCCCAGCTGCTGGTAGGCGGGGATCGCGAGCTGGTACATGCCGAGCGCCGCGTCGCGCTTGCCGCGCAGGTTGGCGATCGCGCCCAGGTTGTTGGTCGCCCGGGCGACCAGCAGGTCGTCGCCGTCGGCGCGCCCCAGCTCCATGGCCCGCGAGAACATCTCTTCGGCCAGGTCGAGCTCGCCGAGCTCGAAGTGCGCCGCCCCGCGCAGGTTGGCGGCCCGGCGCAGCGCTTCCCGCGCGCCCCGCCGCGCCAGCGACGGCAGCACGCCCGACAGCCAGTCGCGCGCCTCACGAGGCGCGCCGAGGCGCATCAGCGCCTCGCCGAACGTGACCGCCAGCTCCGGCTCCCGCGCCGCCTCGGCCTCCCGCCCCTGCACCAGCTGGCGCACGTCGCCCCACGCGCCGGCGGCGGCGCGGGTGCGCACCGTCTGCAGCAGTGAGTCGGACGACGGGTTGGACATCATGCGCGGGACACGGCCTCAGAAGGCGATGGCGTAGTGCGTGAACCCGGTGAGCTCGGCCTCGATCTCCTCGATGTCGCGCTCGACGACGCTCCCCACCTTGACCCACGGATCGTTGTCCGTCTCCTGCCGCCAGATGCTCAGCGCGGCGACCAGCTGGTCGTCCTCGCCGTCCACCCTGCCGTCCCGATTCAGGTCGTGCTCGCAATCGCGGAAGCGGAACTTCAGCACCGCCGGCCGGTCGGGCGAGAACTGCAGTCCGGACGGCTGGAAGTCGACGATGAACTTCGCCGGATCGATGACCCTCACGATGATCAGCACCGAGTCGCCGATCGCGAACGGCGTCCCGTCGGGGCGCTTGCCGAGCGACCCGGCATCGACGCGGAAGCGCAGGAACTCGGCCGAGTCGTTCTGGGCCGGCCGCGGGCGATAGTAGATCACCAGCTGCCGGTCGCTCCCGCGCCTGGCCCAGAAGCTGTCCACCGCGTTGGCGAGCGCCGGCGCGGTGGAGTCCTGGCGCAGGAAATTGAGCTCGGCGCCCGGCTTGGTGACTTGCGGCGCGACGCCGTTATCGTTGCAGGCGCCGGCCGCCAGGGCGAGGCCGCCCATGGTCACGATCCGGATCACTGTCGCCCGTGCTGATCTATTCATCCTCATCTCCTGTCGAGTCGCCGGGCCGGTCGGCCGCGTCGAGTATCCGTTGCAGGCGCGGCCGGGTGATGCGCAGCCGCCGCGCCGCCTCGCTCTTGTTGCCACTGCACAGCTCCAGCATCGCCCGCACCGCCCCGGTGGTGACGTCGCGCAGCGACGCCGGAAACGGGATCCCCCCATCCGCCCCTCCGCCGGCCCCCCTCCCGTTCCCCGATCCCTGCGACCGCGTCCGATCCCCGATGACATCCCCCACGTCGATCAGTCCCCCCGCCCCGCCGAGCAGCAGCGCGCGTTCCATCGCGTTGCGCAGCTCGCGGACGTTCCCCGGCCAGTCGCGCTCCACCAGCGCCCGCTCCGCCGCCGGCGTCAGGCGCGGCTCGCGCAGCCCGTATTCGGCCGCGAACCGCGCCAGGAAGTGCCGCGCCAGCGGCACGACATCCTCCGGCCGCCTCCGCAGCGGCGGCAGCTCGATCGGCACGACGTTCAGGCGGAAGAAGAGGTCTTCCCGGAACTCGTGCCGTTGAACCGCCGCCGCCAGGTCGACGTGCGTGGCCGCGATCACCCGCACGTCCACCACCAGCGTCCGCGTCCCTCCCACCCGCCGCACCTCGCGCTCCTCCAGGGCCCGCAGGATCTTCCCCTGCAGCGGCATCGCCAGGTGCCCGATCTCATCGAGGAAGAGCGTCCCGCCGCTGGCCATCTCGAAGAGCCCCGGCTTTGCCGACGACGCGTCGGTGAACGCCCCCTTCTCGTGCCCGAACAGCTCGCTCTCCAGCAGGTGCTCGGGGATGGCCGCGCAGTTCACATCCACGAAGGGCGCCTCACGACGGGGGCCGTTGTAGTGGATCGCCCGCGCCAGCAACTCTTTCCCCGTGCCCGTCTCGCCCGTCAGCAGCACCGTCACCGCCCCGTGCGGGATCACCCGCGCCGCCCGCTCCAGCGCCCCCTTGAGCGCCGCGCTCTCCCCCAGGATCCCTTCGAAGCGGTACTTGGTCCGCTCGCCGGCGGCGAACTCGCTCCGCCGCGTCCGGCCCCGCACCCGCTCGGCGCGCTCGCGCACCCATGCGCGCAGCAGCTCCTGGTCCCCGGGGAGCGCGAAGTACTCGGCCGCCCCGCGCGCGGCCCGCACCACCGTGGCCGCCAGGCGGTGATCCGCCACCGCCCCCACCGCCGCCAGGTCGTCCCCGCCCTCGCCGGCGCAGTCGCGCACCGCGCCCTCCAGCTCCTCCTCCACCCCGCCCCCCGCCACCACCAGCACCCGGTCGCTCGGGGGTCCTGCCTCACGAGCTTCGGTGGCCAGCCTCAGCTCCAACCCGCACTCGGAAGCGAGTGCGGGCCAGAGCATCGAAAAGGAATCGCTGAGCGCGAGGATCGTGAGGCGTGCCAAGAGGGAGTGGCCGGGGAGGGGTGACCTCCCCGGCCGGTCAGAGTCATCAGGCGGATCCGCCGCCGTTGTCGTCGTTCCCGTTGTTGTCGTTGCCGTCGTCGTCACGGCAATCGCGGTTCCGGTCTTCCATGGCATTGAACGAGCGCTTGATGTTGCGCGACACGCGCTCGGCGTTGACGCCGCCCTTGTTGGCCGTCGCCGGGTCGATCACCTTGCCGGTCGAATCGCGGAACCACTTGTCGAGGTTCACGTTGACCGTGATGTTGGTCGTGCTCCCGCTGACGTCGAGCGGCGGGTTGAAGTGCACGAACAGCTTCGCCTCGGGCGAGCCCTTGTAGACGAAGGGCGTCCCATTGAAGGTCCCCTCGACGCGCACGCTCACGCTGTCGAACCCGGGGTTGGCCGCGACGAACGCCGCCGTGGTGCTGTCGTTGGCGCGCGGCACGCGGATCTTCGCCTTGAAGAAGGAGTACGTGCCGGCCGGAATCGGAACGTTGAGCGAGGTGACCACCGAGCTGTCGACGGGCAGGTCGACCAGCACCGGGCCGGCCTTCAGCTCCTGGCACTCGTTCTCGTTCTCGTTCTCGTTGTTCCTGGTGCTGTCGGTGCTGTCGCGACCTTCGCTGAAGGCCAGGCTGCTGTCGCCGCGCTCACCATCATCGTCCGCCTGGCAGGCGGCCGTGTCGGCACGCACCAGCTCCATGCGCCCGAACACCATCTGCGCCTTGGTGATCACGATCGTATCGCTGTCCTGGGTGATGAGCACGTTCCCGGACGCGAGCGACCCCATGGCGGCGATGGTGCCGCCCCGTGTCGCGAAGGAGAGAGAGACGGGCTTGAGGGTGCCGAGAATGCTCCTGCTACGGGGAGCGACGCCGTCGGCACAGGCGGCCAGTGCCGTCGCGGTACCCAGGGCGAGTAGCGTGACCAGACGATTGCGCTGCATATTCGCACTCCAGTTGAAAGTTCGGAGAGTCCGGGACTTCGGACGCAGGTGGTAAGGCATACCGCGCGCCACTCGCCCAGGCTCCGGACCACGAGCGCAAGCGAAAGTCGGACAATGCATTAACTCAGTCGGCCGATTCCCGGCCAAGCCGACACCCGTCCTGATACAATGCATCCCTGCATCGTTTCGATGCAACCGGGGATACCCCGGCGCCAGCCTGGCGATCCCCCGACATGAGCGTGCGCGTGATCGCGAATCCGGCCAGCGGCCGGGGGCGCGGCGTGCGCGCGCTGCCGGCGGTGCGCGCGGCATTCGCGGCGGTGGGGGTGTCCGATGTCCGGCTCACCACCGGCGCCGGGGACGAGCGGCGGCTGGCGCTCGAGGCCGCGCAGGACGGCGTGGAGACGCTGGCCGTGCTCGGCGGAGACGGGACGTGGAGCAAGGTGGCGTGCGCGCTGGTGGATGCCGGCGCCGGCACGCGCTGCCGGCTGGCCATGTTAGGCTCCGGCACCGGCAACGACTTCGCCAAGACCGTCGGGGTGCCGGCCACCGACTACCCGGCCATGGCCCGCCTGGCCCTGTCGGGGCGCGACGCGCTGATCGACGTCGGCCAGATCGGGGACGCCCACTTCCTCAACGTCGCCGGATTCGGGTTCTCGGCAGCCGTGCTGCAGGAGTGCGAGCGGATCCGCTGGCTGCGCGGCGATGCGCTGTATTTCTACGCGGCGCTGCGCCAGCTCTTCCGCTATCCCGGCTTCGACGCCACGGTCACCATGGAGGGCGGCGAGCGCGCCGCCCGGCGGACGCGGCTGGGACTGATCGTGTGCAACGGGCGCCACTTCGGCGGGTCGTTCCGGATCGCGCCGAACGCTTCGCTCAGCGACGGGCTCCTGGACGCGATCACGATCGAGACGGCCGGGCCGCTCACGCGCGCGAAACTCTTCGCGGCCGCCACCCGCGGCACCCATCTGGCGTACCCGGAGATTGGCGAGCGGAAGACTACGTCGCTGACCATCCGCTGGCTTGAGCCGCCAATTTATGAGGCC
This sequence comes from Gemmatimonadaceae bacterium, assembly GCA_041483735.1. Taxonomy (GTDB): domain Bacteria; phylum Gemmatimonadota; class Gemmatimonadetes; order Gemmatimonadales; family Gemmatimonadaceae; genus JBGPGH01. The sequence goes on from JBGPGH010000059.1 coordinate 5,910, forward strand.
GACGGGGAATTACGTCGCGCGATGAGTGACGAGCTTGAGATCCGCTGCGTGCCGGGGGCGCTGCGGGTAGTGACGGGTGAAACGGAACCCGGAACCCGGAATGCGGCAACTGGGTTACGGTAGTTTCCGCATTCCGCATTCCGTATTCCGTATTCCTACTTCAGCCTCTTCAGCATCGCCGCTTCCCTGATCTGCTCGATCAGTTCGCGCTCGATCGCCATGGCGTCGAGCGGGAGGAGCATCTCGGCGAGCTCGAGGTCCTCGTTGATGTCGTGCCCCAGGCGCTGATAGAGGCCGGCCACCAGCTCGAGCGTCTTGGTCACCTCTTCTTCCATCCGCAGGTTCACCTGGAGGGTGACCTCCTCGCGCAGCTCGGCGATGGCCGATTCGCGGTTCTGCGCCATGAGGACGAAGATCGAGAGGAAGATCGCCTCCAGCGAGACGATCATCGTCAGCAGCCCGAACGGGAACGGGTCGAACGGGGGGAGGCCGAGCAGCCCCGTGTTCCACGCCATCCAGGCGAGGAACCAGACGGCGTGGCTGACGAGAAAGGGCGTCCGGCTGGCGAGATTGTTGAGCCGGTTGGCGATGCGCTCGGTGCGGGTGAAGTCGGCGGCGTGCTGCGCCTTGATGGAGCGGAAGGCGCGCTTGGTGCCGATCAGCCGTGACCGGCGCTGCTCGCGGGTGCTCGAG
>JBGPGH010000060.1:0-6297 GCA_041483735.1 Gemmatimonadaceae bacterium
CTGCGCGCCATCCACGACGTGATCAAGCCGCAGGCCGAGCGCTACGAGCGGCTGTACGTCAGCCTGCTCACCCACGAGATCGCCGTGTCGGTGCGCGAGCACGAGGCGATCGCGCGCGCCATCCAGTCCGGATCGGCCAACGCCGCGCAACGCGCCGTCCAGACCAACTGGCGGAACGCGGCGGTGAGGCTGGCGAGGGTCATCGACCGGGCCGGCGAACGAGGCGGATGGTGAGGGAGAAGCAGGAAGCGGGAAGCAGGACAAGGACAAACGAGAAATGAGACAACGGCAACGAGAAACGAGAAACGAGAAAACGGCGACACCCGACGGACAACCGATGGCACGAGCCTGATGCTCGCAAGGAGAATGGCATGACTGGACGTCGCTGGTTCGCCACCACATTCGTCGCGCTGGGTCTCGCGCTGGGCCTGTTCGTTCGCGGTGCGGCGGCGCAGAAGCGCCCGGCCGCATCGTGGAGCGGGATCGACCCGTACGTCGAGCAGGCGCTCCGCGACTGGAAGGTCCCCGGCGTCGCGATCGCGATCGTGAAGAACGACTCGGTGGTCTACGCGCGCGGCTACGGCGTGAAGACGCTCGGCAAGCCCGATCCGGTGACGGCCAACACGATCTTCGCGATCGGGTCGTCGTCCAAGGCGTTCACCGCCACCCTGATGGGGATGCTGGTCGACGACGGGAAGGTGCGGTGGGATGACCCGGTGTCGAAACTCCTCCCCGGGTTCCAGCTGAACGACCCGTACGTCACCCGCGAGATCACGATCCGCGACATCCTCTCGCACCGCAGCGGGCTGGCGCGCGGCGACTTCATCTGGTACGCGTCGCCCTACTCGCGCGACGAGGTGGTGCGGCGGGTGCGCTACCTGCAGCCGAGCTGGAGTTTCCGCAGCCACTTCGGCTATCAGAACATCATGTTCATCACCGCCGGCACGGTGGAAGAGCACGTCACCGGCATGTCGTGGGACCAGCTGGTGAAGACGCGCCTGTTCACGCCCCTCGGCATGACGGCCACGACCACCAGCATCAAGGCCCTCTCGTCCATGCCTGACGTCGCGTCGCCGCACGCCGAGCTCGACGACACCGTGCGCGTGATCCCGTGGCGGAACATCGACAACGCCGGTCCGGCCGGCTCGATCAACTCGTCGGTCACCGACATGGCGCGCTGGGTCCGCTTCCAGCTCGACAGCGGCGTGGCGGGCGGCAAGCGCCTGGTGAGCGCGGCGGCGCTCGTCGAGACACACACGCCCCAGACGATCATTCCGGTCACCACCCAGGCCCGCTCACTGAATCCCTATCGCCACTTCTCGAGCTACGGCTTCGGCTGGTTCCTGCAGGATTACCGCGGCAAGGAAGTGGTCCAGCACGGCGGCAACATCGATGGCATGTCGGCGCTGGTGGCGATGATGCCCGAGGAACGGCTGGGCATGGTCATCCTCACCAACATGAACGCCACGCCGCTGCCGTCGGTGCTGATGAACCGGATCTTCGACATGGCGCTCGGCGCGCCGCCCAAGGACTGGAGCGGCGACTTCCACAAGGTCGTCCTGGGGCTCGATTCGGTGGCCAAGGCGACCGAGAAGAAGAAGGAGGCCGCCCGCGTCGCCGGCACCAGGCCGTCACTGCCGCTGGCTGGGTACGCCGGCACGTACGTCGACAGCATGTACGGCGAGGTGAAGGTCGCGGCCAACGGGTCGGCGCTGGTGCTGTCGCTCCCGTCAGGCATTTCCGCCGACCTCGAGCACTGGCACTACGACACGTTCCGCGGCACCTGGCGCGACCGCACGCTTGGCAAGGCGTTGATGACCTTCGTTCTCGATGAGCGGGGGAAGGTGAAGTCGCTCGACTTCGAGCCGGGCGACGACCAGGCCGAGGAGGTGCCGCGCTTCCGCCGCCAGGAAGAGAAGGCGGATACCGTGGCGAAGGTGACGATCGCCGCCGCCGACCTGCCGCGCTACGCCGGCACCTTCGAGTCGAAGAGCCCGCCCCTCACCGCGCAGGTCGAGATCGTCGAGGGCGTGCTCAAGCTCACCGTGGCCGGCCAGCCGCCGTACACGCTGGTGGCCGAGTCGGTCACGCGCTTCCGGCTCACCGGCCCGCCGGGAATGCCGGCCGGCTTCTTCCTCGACTACCTGATGGACCGCGGCGCGGTGAAGTCGGTGACGCTGGTGCAGCCCGATCCGCGCCCCAGCCTCACGATGAGCCCGAAGGCGGAGAACCGGTGACCGCCGCCGGGAGGCGCTTCGTCCTCGCCGTCGCCCTCGCGCTGCCGACCCTGGCGGCGCCCGCGCGGGCCGCGGCCCAGCGGCGCCCCGCCTCGCCGCTGGCCGGTCTCGATGCGTACGTCGCGAAGGCGGTGCGCGATTGGGGCATCCCCGGTCTCGCGATCGCGGTGGTGAAGGACGACTCGATCGTCTTCGCGAAGGGCTACGGCGTCCGGACCCTCGGCACCACCGATCCGGTCGATGCCAACACCCTGTTCGCGGTCGGCTCCACCACCAAGGCTTTCACCGCCGCCTCCCTGGGGCTGCTGGTCGATGAGGGGAAGGTGCGCCTCGACGACCCGGTGGTGCGCTACCTGCCGTCGTTCCAGCTCGCCGACCCGTGGGTCACGCGCGAGCTCACGGTCCGTGACCTCCTGACCCACCGCAGCGGACTGGGCGGCGTCGACCTGCTCTGGTACGGCCCGACGTGGGACTTCGCGGAGATCATGAAACGCCTCCGTTACGTGAAGCCGGCCTCATCGCTCCGGTCGCGCTACGCCTATCAGAACGTCATGTATGCCACCGCCGGCCAGGTGGTCGCCACGGCCTCCGGCATGCCCTGGTCGGAATTCGTCAGGCAGCACTGGTTCGCGCCGCTCGGGATGACGCGGACCAATACCAGCACCAGCGCGCTGGCCGGGGTCCCGAACGTCGCCACGCCTCACGTCCGCATCGATGACACGGTCCGCGCGATCGCCTGGCGTCCGCTGGATGCGATCGCCCCGGCCGGCGCGATCAACTCGAGCGTCGCCGACATGGCGCGGTGGATCCGCTTCCTCCTCGATAGCGCCCGCATGCCGGTGCCGGCGGGGGCATCGTCCCCGCGCGTCCTCAGCGCCCGGAGCTTCGCCGAGCTGTTCACGCCGCAATTCGTGATCCCGGCCGGGGCGTTCTATCCGACGACCAGTCTCACGCATCCGAACTTCATCACCTATGGCCTGGGGTGGTTCCTGCACGATTATCGCGGCGCGAGGGTCGCGATGCACACCGGCAGCATCGATGGCATGAGCGCGATCGTCGGCCTCATTCCGGCGCGGCGGCTGGGCGTGGTGGTGCTCGCCAATCTCGACCACGCCGAGCTCCGGCACGCGCTCATGTACCGGGTCTTCGACCTCTACCTCCCGCCGGACGCGACGCCCCCCCGCGACTGGAGCACCGAGATGCGGGGGCTGTACGCGGGGTTGCAGGCGCAGGCGAAGCAGCAGGCGGAGGCGGAGGATCGCCGCCGCGTGACCGGCACCCACCCGTCGCTGGCGCCGGAGCAGTACGCCGGCGCCTATCTCGACAGCCTGTACGGCACCGTGAACGTCCGGATGGAGGCGGGTGGGCTGGTGCTCACCCTCAACCCGGCCTACGTCGGCGACCTCGGGCACTGGAACTACGACACGTTCCGGATCACATGGCGCGATCACCAGCTCGGCACCACCCAGGCGGTGTTCACGCTCGGCGGCGACGGCGCGGTCCGGGCGGTGGCGCTCGACGGGATCGGCGAGTTTATTCACCAGGCGGTGGAGGGCGCGGGCGTCAGGCACTGATCACGAGGAGGGACCGTGGACGACCGCTCGCCGTCGGTCGACGCACAACGCATCGCGAGTCTCGAGACGCTGGTCCGGGCGCTCCACGCCGAGGTCGGTTCGCTGCGCGATGAGGTCCGCGCGCTGCGCGCGGCCACCCCCAATGCGCCGGAGGCGGCGCAGCCTGCCGGGTCGCCCGCGACCCGTCCATCGGTCCGCACCGGAGACTGGGCGACGCCGCCGGCGACGGAGGTGCCACCGCGCGCGTCGAGCTCCGTTCCGCCCCCACCGCCGCCCCCACCGCCTCCGGCACGGCCACGCGTCCCGCCGCGCGCCCCCCTCGACCTCGAAAAGCTGGTGGGTCGCTACGCCACCATCGCGCTGGCGACGCTGGTCATCCTCATGGGCGTGGGCGCGTTCCTGCAGTGGGCGATCGCCCGCGGCTGGTTAGGCCCGGCCGTGCGCGTGATACTCGGCGCGATCGCGGCCCTGGTCCTCGCCGGCCTCGGCATCCGGCTGCGACGCGGGCCGGCCCGCCGGTTCGGGAACATCCTGCTCGCCCTGGCGCTCGCGGTCGTGCACCTCGACGCCTGGGCCGCGGGCCCCGTGCTCCACGTGGTGTCGTCGGTCACGGCGCTGATCTGCGCCGCCGCCGCCAGCCTGGTGCTCGCCGGCCTCGCGATCACCGAGGAGGAGCAGTCGCTGTTCGTGGTGGGCGTGGGGGGCGCGCTGGCCGCGCCGTTCGTGACCTCGGAGGGAGGCGGCCGGATCGTCGTCCTGCTCACCTACGGATGGGTGATCATCACCGGCGCGGTGATCGCGCTGCGCGGGCGCGAGTGGTGGCTGCCGGGCCGGATGCTGGTGGCCGGCGCGCTGGCTTATGCCGGTGGCGCGCTGGGCGCGGTCTGGACGTCGGCCACCCGCGTGGAGCGCGATGCCCCGTCGGCGTTCGTTCTCGCTTGCGCGCTGAGCACGCTGACGCTGGGCGACGCCGCCGACCGCCGGATCCTCACCCGTGCGTTCCTCACCGTGATGCTCGTGCCGCTCTTCCTGCGCGGCGGCACCGACGGCACGGCGGTCGACATCGCCCTCCTGGCCGCCGCGGCCACCACCACCGTCTATGCCTCACTCCTCCTGAAGGACGAGGAGGGGCTGGCGACGCTCTTCGACACGCTGGTGCTGCCGCTCGCCTTCCTGGCGGCGGCGCTGGTGGCCCTCCCGGCGACGGTCTCCACGACCGGGGCGCTGGTGGCGCTGGGATGGGCGGGCGCGGCGGCGCTGGCGTCGATGGCGCCCGGCGATGGCGCCCGCGCGCCGCACCTCGCCACCGCCGGCGTGGCGGTGGCGGTCGCGCTCATGCTCGGGCTCGACTACGACCACGTCGCCGAGACGATCGCCCTGGCGATACTCGCCGCGGCCACCGGCCTGCTCGTCAGGCGCGAACGGGCGCTGATCGTCATGCTCCCCGGGCTGGTGGCGGCGCTGGCCGCGACGCTGCGGGCGTGGGACCTCCTCCACGACCGGCCGGCGTACCTGTACGCACCCTTCGTCACCACCGCGTCGCTGGCGGCGCTGGCCACCACCGCCGGCTGGCTCGCCTTCGGGCGGCTGGCGGCATCGACCGAGTTCCGCCCGACGCCGCTGTCCCACCCCGAACGGGCGGTGCTCGGATCGCTGGGCGCCATCGCCGGTTTCTTCTGGGGGCGCGAAGAGCTCGGGCGCGCCTGGTCGGCCGAGATGTCGACGTTCCTGCTGATCTTCTACTATGCCGCGAGCGGCGTCATCGCCATCGGGCTGGGGCGCCTGCGCGGCATCACCGGCGCGCGCCGCATCGGCCTGGCCCTGTGCGTCTACGCGGCCGTGAAGGCGATCGCCGAGGCGAGCGGCCTCGACGCGATCGGCCTCAAGGTGGCAAGCTTTCTGCTGGTGGGCGTCTTCCTGCTGGGCGTCGGCTACTGGTACCGGGCCTCGGCGCGGGAGGAGCGCGCGGATGCGGCCGATGCGCCGCCCGATGGGCAGGTCTCGTGAGGCATGGTGGGCGGGCCGGCTGCCGGTTGCGCGCACTCTTCCTCCTCTGCGGCGGCCTGGCGCTGCCCCTGGGCGCGCAGTCGGTTCCGTCTCCCGCGGGCGCGTCCGCGCCGGCGGTGACCCAGCCGATCTTCACCGCGCGCTACCGCCGGCTGGCCGGCGTCTTCGCGGCCGGCACGGTCGCGATCTCGCCGCTCGACCAGCGGCTGGCGCTCGACATGCAGGCGTCGTCGGTGCGGTCGGGCGACGCGACGCGTCGAGCGGCCCGTTTCTTCGACCAGGCCGGCTCGCCGGGCGTGATCGCGGCCGGCGTGGGGCTGTACGCCGTGGGACGGCTGTCGGGCCAGTCGCGCTGGGCCGAGCTTGGCCTGCGGAGCACGGAGGCGATCGTCCTCAGCGGCTGGGTCACCGGCGGCATCAAGGGGCTGACCGGACGCGCCCGGCCGTACATCGTCGGCGACACGATGCCTTACGACTTC
>JBGPGH010000061.1:0-6282 GCA_041483735.1 Gemmatimonadaceae bacterium
CCGGTGACGAGCCGCGCATCGCGGACGAGGCCGTTCAGTCCGAGTGCGGCGCGGGCGTCATCGTCGAGGGGGAGCGGTGTGGCGGTGAAGCCGAGGGTAGCGGCGAGCGGGGCGAGCGCGTCGAGTGAGTCGGAGGCGGCGAGGAGTGCGGCGGCATCGCGGCGGGAGCGCATGGCCGCACGCTAGGGATGCGGCGATTGGCCTCCGTTACCGAATCATTGCATCCGCAATCGATTGCTTGCGGAACTGAAAATGAGAAATGAGAAAACAGCGTGACGGGCGGCCTGCTTCTTTCTCGTTTCTCGTTTTGGCGCTCGCCTGACCCCCCCCCGACCGCGAGCTTTCAGCGCAGCCCCGACAGCGCCTCTCCATACGGGGCAAACCCCGACCGCCTGACGACGATCCACCCCACCCCCGCGCCGGCCATCGCGATCAGCGCGTTGGTCACGTCGAAGAACCGGTCGACGATGACGATGTGCCCCACCTCGAGCACCAGCGCCAGCCAGAACGCCGGCCACAGCTGCGACCACCTTCCGCGAAGCCGCAGCGGCCAGACCGCGAGCAGCGCCCCCAGGGGCAGCCAGAGCGCCCCCTGCTCCACCACGTGGCCGGCGCTGAACAGGTCGACGCGCTCGGCCAGCGATCGGAGCGGGATGAAGCGCTCCACCGTGAGCTGGGCCGCGATCAGCGAGCCGTCCGTCTCCGGAAGGAGCGGCCGCCACCCCCAGAGAATCAGCAGGTTGGTCCAGGCGGCGAGCGCCGCCAGCGCCCGCGCGGCGCCCCGCAGCGACCGGGTGAGCGCCGGGAGCCAGCGATGCGCCGCCCAGGCGCCGGCCGCCAGCGCCACCGCGTGCGTCGCCGCCGCCTCCCAGCTGATCGCCAGGCCGACGAGGCCGTGGGCCCACTCGATCGCGAGCGACGCCGCCACGCCCCCCAGCGCCACCCGCGGCCAGGCCCGGCCGCTCCCCAGGCCGCGCTCGGCGAGCAGCATGACCAGCAGGAAGCCGGCCGGCACGAACAGGATCACATCGAAGAGCGGAATGCGCCCTAACGACAGCGGCCGGGCGAGCTGGAGCGCCGCGCCCAGGTGGTCGAGCGGCCCGCCGCCGACGTCCGGGATCGGTTCGCCGCGGAAGAGCGGCGTCATCGCTTCGCAGGCGACCGCCAGCGCGTACCCGCCCGCCAGCAGGAACGTCGGGACCCCGACGTACGAACGGCCGCCTCTCGCGCCACGGACGGCGGCGATCAACAGTGCAACCGCCACCGCGCCGGCCAGCGCCCCGCCGGTGTTGGTGGCCACATCCACCAGGCTGGCGTTGCGGACGGGCGAGAAGAGCTGCACCGCTTCCACCGTGAGGCTGAGCGCGGCTCCGATCAGCGTCACCCGCTGCACGTCCTCGCCCACCCGGCCGCTGGGTGACGTCACCACCCAGACGACGCCCAGGCCGGCGAAGAGCGCCAGGTTGCGGATGCCGTCGATCGCATCGCGCCACGAGAGCGAGAACGACACGGCCCGCGCCAGCCGGCCGGCGGCCGCGCCCAGGTCGGGGCTGAAGTCGAGGTTGGTGAGCGTGGCGAGCAGGACGACCACGATGCAGGCGAGCCGCGCGAGGCGCAGCTGCCGTTGCGGCGTCCAGGAGCCGGCACGGGGGCTCACGCGTGGCTCCGGTACGTGCGCCCCTTCCACGACACGCTCCGCCCCTGCAGCACGGCCGGTACGACAATCGCCAGGAGCGCGGCGCCGCCGGCGGGGATGGCGAGTGACCAGAGGGGAGACATTCCGAGCAGGCGGTAGATCACGGCCCACCAGATGAGGTTGGCGGCGAAGGTCACGCCCCCCCACACCGTGAAGCCCGCCGGCAGCACACCGGCCAGTCCCAGCGCGAGCGACAGCACCGGCCCCAGCGCCAGGAAGGGCCAGACGAGGAGGAGCAGCGCCGTCAGCACGCGCGCGGCCGCCGTCGGCGGAAAGAGCTCCATGCCGGAGACGAACAGGTTCTTGCGCCAGCCGGCGACGATCTCGGCGAACGACGTGTACATGCGGGTGGAAAGCTGTTCCAGTCCCGCGACCAGCGCGGTGCGACGACCCTCGGCGAAGAAGCGCTGGGCCATCGCCAGGTCCTCGGCGACTTTGTGTTTGACCGCTTCGTGCCCGCCCAGCGCCAGGTAGGCCTCGCGCCTGACGAAGATGCACTGGCCGTTGGCGATCTTGTCGCGCACCCGCGGCGAGCGGTTGATGCTCTCGGTGCCGCCGAACCGCCCGACCATCATGATGAAGACCATAGGCTGCAGGACGCGCTCCCAGAACGTCACCAGCTGCTGCTCGCCGAACACCGACAGCAGGTCCACGTCGCGGGCGTCCATCGCGTTCACGGCGCGGACGATCAGGTCGGGGGCGTGGGTCGTGTCGGCGTCGGTAAACAGGAGGATCTCTCCCCGTGAGGCACTGGCGCCGGTGGTGCAGGCCCACTGCTTGCCGAACCACCCGTCAGGCAGGTCGGGGTTGGCGAGTACCCGCAGCCGCGGATCGGTGGCGGCGATCGCCCGCGCCAGGTCGCCGGTGCCGTCGCCGGAGTGGTCGTCCACCACCAGCACTTCCAGCCTGGGCCAGGTGGTGCCGAGCACCGACCGGACGCAGCGCTCGATGTTGTGGCGCTCGTCGCGGGCGGGGATGATCACCGACACCAGCGGGGCCGGTTCCGGCGGCGACGAGACCTCCTCATCGAGGGAACGGGTATGGCGCGCCCGCCAGAGGATGAGCGGCGGGCCCACCACCCACGGCACCGAAGCCGCCAGGGCCACGATCGTGGCGCCGGTCATGCCGGCGCGGCGGGCGGCGCATCGACACTGCCCCCGCTCCCGGCGGCGCCGGCCGTTCCGCGCAGGCGGCCGAGCAGCGCCGCTACCGTCATGTCACCGCTCACGTTGGCGGTGGTGCGGAACATGTCGGGCACCGTGTCGATCCCGATGAGGATCCCGATTCCTTCCGGCGGCAGCCCCGAGGCCATCAGTGCCGGGATCATGACGAACATCGACCCGTTGGGGATCCCCGGGACGCTGAAGCTCACGAGGATGATCGTGACGCCGACCGACAGGAGCTTGGCGGCCGGCAGGTCGATGCCGTAGAGGCGGGCGATGAAGAGGATCGCAATGACCTGCCCCACGCCGGCGCCGACGCGGAAAGTCGACGCGGCCAGCGGCAGGAAGAACCCGGTGATCTCCCGTGAGGCGCCGAGCCGGGAGGCTGCCCCCTGGATCATGGCCGGGAGCGCGGCCAGCGACGAGCGGGCGCTCATCGCGACCGCCTGGGCGGGCACACAGGCGCGGGCGAACGTGCCCAGCGGCACCCGGCCGCCCAGCACCGCGGCCGGGTAGAGGACGAGGGCGATGAAGCCGAGGCTGAGGAGGGCGACGGTCGCCATGTACCAGGCCAGCGCGCCGGCCGCCGACAGCCCCAGGCGGAGCCCCAGCGTCACGCTCAGCGCGAAGACGCCGATCGGCGCCGTCGCCAGGATCCAGCCGACGAGGACCGTGCTCGCGTCGGCCACGCCGTGGACCACCGACAGCAGCGCCGTCCGCCGCGCCGCCTCGACGCGCGTGATCGCCAGCCCGAACAGCAGCGAGAACACGATCAGCGGCAGCATCGCGCCGTCGGCGGCGGCCTTGATCGGATTGGCCGGAACGAGATCCACCAGCCACGCGCCGAACGACGGCACCTTGGTCGCGGCCTCCGCCACATCGCCGGCGGAAAACGCGCCGGCCCGCATCGCCACCGCCGCCTGTTCGCCGAGCGGCATCCACGCCATCAGCGGCGGCGCGAACAGGCAGGCGAACGCCACCGCGGCTGCGAGGAACGCCAGAAAGAGCACCAGGGCGCGGGTGCCCAGCCGGCCGATGGTGCGCGGGTCGGGCGCGCCGCCGATCCCGCCGATGAGCGACGCCACCACCAGCGGGATGACCGTCATCCGGATGGCGTTGATGAACAGCGTCCCCACCGGCCCGATGCCGCCGGAGATGGCGATCAGCGCCGGATGCCGCGTGGCATCGGCGACGATGCCGAGCGTGAGTCCCGCGACCAGTCCGATGAGGACGCGCGTGGTGAGCGACACGCGGCAAAACTAGTGGCCGTGCCGCCGGGGCGCGAGCGAGTTGACCGTCGCGCCCGCGCCGCCTACGTTCCGCTGCGATGACCACGCGCCCGATCAGGACCGCCGCCCAGATGCTCGCCGAATCCAAGGCGCGGATCGTCGAGAAGACGCCCCGCGAGGTGATGGCGCTCAAGGCCGCCGGCCGGCCGGTGGTCTACCTCGACTGTCGCGAGCCCAACGAGTGGAACCTCGGCCGCCTCCCCGGCGCGATCCACATCCCCCGCGGCCAGCTGGAGACCAACGTCGAGGCCCGCATCCCGCGCGACGAGATGGTGGTGATCTACTGCGCGTCGGGGAACCGGTCCGCGTTCGCGGCCGAGACGATGCAGCAGATGGGGTACCAGGACGTGTGCTCGATGTCCGGCGGCATTCGCGGCTGGATGGAGGCGGGTGGCGACGTCGAAGGGTGATGGCGGTGAGAATGCGATCGGCGACGCAGGTTCGGTCCTCGCCCGGCTCGGCGCGGCGCTGGCGGCGCGCCCCGGCCGTGAGGCACCGCCGGAGGAGCCGCCGGTGCGCCGCGCCGCCGTGGCCCTCCTCCTGCGCGAGACGACGGCCGGCGATGCCGAGCTCCTCTTCATCCGTCGCGCCGAGCGGGCCGGCGATCCGTGGAGTGGACAGGTGGCGTTTCCCGGCGGCCGTGAGGACGCGCTCGACCGCTCTCTGGAGGCGACCGCGGTACGCGAGACCCTCGAAGAGATCGGCGTCGACCTGCGCCGCGCCGGCCGGGTATTGGGGACGCTCGACGACCTGCGCCCGGTGACGCCGGTCCTCCCGCCGATCGTGGTGCGCCCGTTCGTGGTGGCGGTGGAGCCGTTACTGGCGGTGACCACCGGCGAGGAGGTCGCGGCCGCGTTCTGGGTGCCGCTGGCGGCGCTGCTCGCGCCGGGCGCGTCGATCGAGACCGCGGTCCGGGCCCGCGGCGTGGAGCTGCGGGTGCCGGCGTTCCACCACCAGGGCGAGGTGATCTGGGGGATGACCGAGCGGATCCTGCAGCGGATGCTGGCGTTGGTGGGTTAGGCGAACGTGGCCTTCGACGCCGCGGCCCACGACCCCTACGCGGCCCTCCGGGTGCGCGACTTCCGGCGGCTGCTCGCCGGCAACATCGCCGTCACGATCGGGATGGAGGCCCAGGGCGCGGCGGTGGGGTGGGAGTTGTACGAGCGCACCCGCTCGCCGCTGGCCCTCGGGATGGTGGGGCTGGTCCAGTTCCTCCCGATGCTCGTCCTGACGCTCCCCGCCGGCCACGTCGCCGACCACACCGAACGCCGCCGCGTCCTGATCGGGTCGATGCTGCTGGCGGCGGTGTCGTCGCTGGGACTGGCGGCGGTCTCGGCCGCGCAGGGGGCGGTCCTGATGATGTACGCCTTCCTGTTGCTCAACGGCGTGGCGCGGAGCCTCCGCGGGCCGGCGTACCAGGCGCTGGCCGCGCAGCTGGTGTCGCGGGAGCTCTTTCCCAACGCGGCCACCTGGCGCAGCACCGGATTCCAGCTGGCGGCGATGCTCGGACCGGGCGTGGGCGGGACGATGCTGGCGGCCTTCCAGCTGGCGACGCCCGTCTACCTGGTGGGCGCGGCCGCGGCGCTGGTGAACATCCTGATGCTCGTCCCGATCGCGCGGCCGGCCACGCCGCCGCCGCGCGCCGAGATGACGCTCGCCTCACTGGCGACCGGGATCCGGTTCGTGGGGCGCACGCAGGAGCTGCTGGCGAGCATCACGCTCGACCTGTTCGCGGTTCTGCTGGGGGGCGCGACGACGCTGCTGCCGGTGTTCGCCAAGGACATCCTCCACGTGGGGCCGCGCGAGCGGGGGTGGATGCTGGCCGCGCCGAGCTTCGGGGCGCTGGTCATGGCGCTGGCGCTCGCCTACCGGCGGACGATGCGGCGGGCCGGGACGCTGCTGCTGCGGTCGGTGGCGGCGTTCGGCGTGGCGACGATCCTGTTCGGTCTGTCGCGCTCGCTCTGGCTGTCGCTGGGCCTGCTGACGCTGCTGGGCGCGTTCGACAGCATCAGCGTGGTGATCCGCAGCACGCTCATTCAGCAGCTGACGCCTGACGAGATGCGGGGGCGGGTGGCGGCGGTGAACAGCATCTTCATCGGGACGTCGAACGAGCTGGGCGGCTTCGAGTCGGGCG
>JBGPGH010000062.1:0-6256 GCA_041483735.1 Gemmatimonadaceae bacterium
GAACATCACCGACTTCGGCGCCTTCATCGACCTGGGCGGCGTCGACGGGCTGCTCCACATCACCGACATGTCGTGGGGTCGCATCGCCCACCCGTCGGAGATGGTGCACATCGGCCAGGAGCTGGAGATCAAGGTCCTGGACATCGACTGGGAGCGCGAGCGCATCTCGCTCGGCCTCAAGCAGCTCCAGAGCTATCCGTGGAAGGACGTCGCCGCCAAGTACCCGGTGGGCACGCGGGTGGCCGGGAAAGTGGTCTCGATCACGAACTACGGCGCGTTCATCGAGCTCGAGCCGGGGATCGAAGGACTGGTCCACATCAGCGAGATGAGCTGGACGCGGAACGTGCGGCACCCGAGCAAGCTGGTATCGATCGGCGAGAGCATCGAGGCGGTGGTGCTGAAGGTCGATCCGAACGAGGAGAAGATCTCGCTGGGCATGAAGCAGACCGAGCAGGATCCGTGGATGATCCTGCCGCTCAAGTACCCGGTGGGGACGCGGCTGAACGGCAAGGTGCGGAACCTGACGAGCTTCGGCGCGTTCGTGGAGATCGAGCCGGGGATCGACGGGCTGATCCACATCTCCGACATGTCGTGGACCAAGCGGATCCAGCATCCCTCGGAAGTGGTGAAGAAGGGGGACGCGGTGGACGTCGTGATCCTGAACATCGATTCCGACAACAAGCGCATTTCGCTGGGCCTGAAGCAGGCCACCGAAGACCCGTGGCTGCGGATCGGCGAGACGTACCCGGTGGGGACGGAGCTGCGCGGCAAGGTGGCGCGGCTGATGGACAAGGGCGTGGTGGTCGACATCGGCAACGACATCGAGGGATTCGTCCCGGTGAGCCAGCTGAACGTCGGGAAGGTGGTGTCGAGCCCGGCGGACGTGGTGTACGAGACGATGAACCTCGACATGCGGGTGCTGGAGGTGGATCCGATCCACCGCCGGATCGTGCTGGCGGTGTCCGGGATTCCTGAGGATCAGCCGCCGCGTCCGGAGACGCCGCCGACGATCCACACCGAGGAAGCCGCCGAGGCGGCGGCCGCGGCGGACGCCGCGGCGGAAGCCACGCCGGATGCCACGGCGGAACCGACGGAACCGACGGACTCGTAAGGCGCTCGGCGCACCGAGTGAGACACGCCCCCGTCCGCAGCGCGGACGGGGGCGTGGTGCCTTTCGGCCACTCCGTCGGCGCTACTGAATGCGGGCGATCCCGTTCCCCGGGCTGGGGAAACGGGTGAACACCGCCGGGTCGTGCCCGGGCACGATCAGCTCGGGCCGGGCCGCCAGCTGCCGCATCCGGTCCTGCGCCCGCAGGTTCGACAGCGAGTCGAGCGTCTGGGCGATGGGGCGGTGGGTCGCGAGGTTCTCGTACAGGTACATGTTGTCCGAGGCCACGACCACCGTGCCGGCGGCGGTGTGGACGCCGGCGTATTGTGAGGCAAAGGTGTGCTTGCCGCCGGTATAGACGGTGATCCCCGGGATGATTTCCTTGGCATCGCCATCCACGAGCGTCACGCGCCCGGCCGCCGACAGTCGGGCGAGGATCGCCGCATCGACCGAGTCGATCGCGCGCTCGCGCGGCCGACCGCCGCCGGCGGTATCGACGTAGTGTTCGAACTCCTCACGCTGGATCCAGATGCGCGCCCTCGGGAAGAGATCGATCCCGCCCAGGTGATCCCAGTGGACGTGCGAGATGATCACGTCGGTTACGTCTTCCGGGCGCACGCCCAGCGGCGCCAGCGCGGCGGACGGCTCCAGGTAGTCGGCCGGCTTCCACTGGTCGATGAACTTCTGCTGATGAAAGCCGGCGTCGACGAGCACGGTGCGGCCGGCCGGCCCGCGAAGCAGCCAGACCATCATCGCGATGTCCTGCCGGCGGGAGGTGTCGACGCCGGCGATCAGCGCGGAGACCGGGAAGGCGCGCACCGTGCCGTAGCGCACGGCGTAGACCTCGTACTCCGGCGGCGGGGCGGATGCGCCGGCGACCCGGTCGGCAGCGGGCGAAGGCGCGGCCGCGAGGGCGAGCCCGAGCACGCCGGCAACAAGGGTTCCGCGGACGACCGACGCGTGCATGACGAACCTCGGGCTTGTGTATTGGCGTGAGGCGGCGACCCGCCGGCTCCGAGCCTAACTGATGAACGTGCCGAGGGCCAGCCCCAGTCCGCTGAACACGAAGACGATGGCGGCGCCGGAGCCGACCACGGCCGCCACCGCCCGTCCCGCCCTCCAGGCTCGGCCGGCGCGGGTGGTTTCCGAGTCGGGCGCGGCGAGCGCCCGGTCCGCGAACCCCCAGGCCCCGTACGATGCCCAGCAGACGGCCGCGCTGCCGGTGGTGATCCAGCCCGCCGGCTGCATCGTGAAGGCCAGCGCGGCGATGCTCAGCCCGCCGATGATGTCGAGTGAGAGGCGCGTGCGGGTCACCCGGCGCGCGTGGTACGCCAGGATCTCGGGCAGCGTCGCGTTGGGCCGGGGCAGCGTGTCAACCATGGGCACCCTCCGGGTGGTCGAACCTTCGCCCGCCGTGCTGCTGTAGAGTGCGGTCACGCGGGGCCCGCCGGCAAGGTCCGGCCGGGCGGCCGCGCGCTCTGGCAGAATCGCGTGCCGGACTGCACAATCAGGCGCCTCGTACCCGTCGCAACGGAGATTCCCGCATGCCACGTCGTGTCGTTCTCGCCGCCCTGTCGCTGCTGCTCCTCGTCCCCGCGTCCAGGGCCAGCGCCCAGCAGGATACCACCCGCAAAGCACCGGTGCCCGCCGACAGCACGAAACACCCGGGCGGGAAGAAGCCAGACCTGCAGCTCGAGCCGGGGCGCACGATCGACATCGACGTCGACGAGGGCACCTGGATCTCGCTCGACGTCTCGCCGGATGGACAGACGATCGTGTTCGACCTGCTCGGCGACCTCTACACGATGCCGATCGCCGGGGGAGCAGCCACCGCGCTCACCACGGGCATGGCGTTCGACGCCCAGCCGCGCTGGTCGCCCGATGGCAAGTCGATCGTCTTCACCTCGGACCGCGACGGCGGCGACAACGTCTGGGCGATCGACGCCGCGACGAAGCAGACGAAGCAGATCACGAAGGGGAAGACCAGCCGCTACCGGTCGCCGGAGTGGACGCCTGACGGCAACTACATCGTCGTTGCCCGCGCCTCGGCGTCGATCGGCCCGTCGAAGCTCTGGATGTACCACAAGGACGGCGGTGGCGGCCTCCAGCTGATCCGCGACCCGCAGCCACTGCCGGCCGGCCAGTTCCCGATCACCACCCTGGGGCCGGCGTTCGGCAAGGACGACCGCTATCTCTGGTACGCGCAGCGCGGCGCCGCCTGGGAGTACAACGCCGGCCTGCCGCAGTATTCGCTCTTCACGCTCGACCGGAAGACGGGGCGTCGCGAGGGGCGCGCGAACATGTATGGCGCGGCTTTCCGGCCGGCAGTGTCGCCTGACGGGAAGTACCTCGTCTACGGGTCCCGCTACGAAGCCGAGACCGGGCTGCGCATCCGTGATTTGCAGACGAGCGAGGAGCGGTGGCTGGCCTGGCCGGTGCAACGCGACGAGCAGGAGTCGATCGCGTCGCTCGACGTGCTGCCTGGCTACTCGTTCACGCCCGACAGCAAGGCGGTGGTCGTCAGCTACGGCGGGAAGATCTGGCGCGTGCCGGTGGATGGCTCGGCGGCGGTGAACATCCCGTTCCACGTCCAGACGAAACTCGGCGTGGGGCCCAAGCTCGCCTTCGACTACCCGATCGCCGACTCGGCCGAGTTCACGCTCCACCAGGTCCGCGACGCGGTGCCGTCGCCTGACGAGAAGCGGCTGGCGTTCGTGGCGCTCGACCGGCTGTACGCCATGGACTATCCCGGCGGCACACCGCAGCGGCTGACCGACCTCGACGCCAACGAGGCGGAGCCGGCGTGGTCACCGGATGGGCAATGGATCGCGTTCGTCACCTGGACTCGCGAGGGCGGGCGCCTGTGGAAGGTCAAGTCCACCGGCGGCAAGCCCGTCCAGCTCACCGCCGCCAACGCGCTCTATTCCACACCGGCGTGGTCGCCTGACGGGAGCCGGATCGTCGTGATCCGCAGTCCCGCGCAGACCGTCCGCGACCAGGCGGGCTTCATTGGCGGCGCCGAGCTCGTCTGGGTCGCGTCGGCGGGGGGCAGCGCGCCGCCCACGATGATCGCGCCCGCGCAGGGACGGGGCGCGCCGCACTTCGTGTTGAGCGACACCGGCCGCATTTATCTGTTCAGCGGCGGCGAAGGGCTCGTCTCCATCCGCTGGGACGGCACCGATCCGCAGGTCCACCTGCGGGTCACCGGGCTCCGCACCCCGGATGCCCCGCAGCCGTCGCCGGCGATCTGGGCGAAGATGGCGCCGGCCGGCGAGCAGGCGTTGGTGCAGGTGTCGAACGACCTGTACGTGATGAGCGTGCCGAGGATCGGCGAGCCGCCGACGATCAACCTCGCGAACCCCGAGAACGCGGAAGTGCCGGCCCGCCGGGTCACCGATGTCGGCGGCCAGTTCGCGGCGTGGAGTGCCGACGCTCGTTATGTGCACTGGTCGATCGGCCACTCGCACTTCGTCTTCGATCTCACCCGCGCGCGCCAGGTGGATGATTCGATCGATGCCGCAAAGCGCGCGAAGGGCGAGGGCGGTGACGCGGACTCGACCGCGAAGAAGGACAGCACGCAGCGCGGCGATTCGGCGCAGAAGGGGGGACCGGCCGCGAACCCGAAGGGCTACCAGCCGGTGGAGACGTCGATCGTCATCAAGGCGAAGCGCGACACGCCGCAGGGGAGTGCCCTGCTGCGCGGCGCCCGGATCGTGACCATGAAGGGCGACGAGGTGATCGAGCGCGGCGACGTCCTGGTGAAGGACAACCGGATCGTCGCGGTGGGCACCAGCGGGTCGGTGCAGGCTCCGGCCGATGCCAGGGTCATCGATGTCAGCGGCAAGACGATCGTGCCCGGCTTCGTCGACACCCACGCGCATCCGGACGTCGAGCGCGGCGAGCACCAGCAGCCGTGGTCGTACCTCGCCAACCTCGCTTACGGCGTGACCACCATCCGCGACCCGCAGACGGGAACCACCGACGTCCTCACGTACGAGGATGCCGTGACCGCCGGCCTGGCCGCGGGCCCGCGCATCTACTCGACCGGCCCCGGGCTATTCGGGCCGACGTATTTCGCCGTGCTCGGCGACGAGATCAAGGACCTGGACCACGCGCGGCGCATCATGCGGCGGTACAGCGAGTACTACGACACCAAGACGCTGAAGATGTACATCACCGGCAACCGGCAGCAGCGGCAGTGGGTGCTGATGGCGGCGCGCGAACAGCACATCATGCCCACCACCGAGGGCGCCCTCGACTTCCGCTACGACCTGACGATGGCGATCGACGGGTACCCGGGGCAGGAGCACGCGCTCCCGATCACGCCGCTCTACAAGGACGTGGTGACGCTCTACGCACAGCTGGGGATCGCCTACACGCCCACGCTGCTGGTGGTCTACGGCGGACCGTGGGGGGAGAACTACTGGTACACGCACGAGCCGCCGTACAACGACCCGAAGATGCAGCGCTTCACGCCGTACGAAGAGCTGGCCGCCAAGGCGCGCCGCCGGAACCGCGGCTCGTTCGGCGGCGGGAACTCGGGCGGCTGGTTCATGGACGAGGAGTACAACTTCCCGAAGGTGGCGCGCTCGGCCGGCGAGATCGTGAAGGGGGGCGGCCTGATCGGCGTCGGCAGCCACGGCCAGCTCAACGGCATCGGCTACCACTGGGAGATGTGGTCGATCGCGAAGGGGGGCCTGTCGCCTCACGACGTGCTCCGCTGCGCGACGATCTTCGGCGCGCGGGCGATCGGCCTGCAGAACGACATCGGCTCGGTGGAAGCGGGCAAGCTCGCCGATCTGCTGGTGATGGACGGCAATCCACTGGAGAACATCCGCAACACCAACACGCTGCGGTACGTGATGAAGAACGGGCGGCTCTACGACGCCGCCACGCTGGACGAAGTCTATCCGCGCCAGCGGAAGATGGAGCCGGTGCCGGGGATACCGGCCAGGCCGGTGGTGAAGGCGGGAGTGCCGCAGTAGGGCAGGGAGCGGACGAACAGCGGGGCGGGGGGGGGGGGGGCGGACCGACCACCAACCCCCCGGCCGCAGGGCGGCGCCCCCAGTCGGACACCCCCCCCCCCCCCCACAAGAACCACCAAAACCCCCCCCCCCCCACAAACAAATAGGCGCGCCGGGGGCCCGC
>JBGPGH010000063.1:0-6033 GCA_041483735.1 Gemmatimonadaceae bacterium
ATCACGACGCTGCGCGGGTTTCGCCTGACGACGGCCCAGATGGCGCTCACCGGAGAGCACCCCGAGCTGGGCACGGTCACGCTCGCGCAGCTGCTGGCGACCTGGGTGGTCCACGACCTGGGACACATCGCCCAGATCAGCAGGGTGATGGCGAAGCAGTTCGGTGGGGCGGTGGGACCGTGGCGGGCATATCTTCCCATCCTCACGCGTTAGCGCCAACCGCGCGACCGCACCAGGGCCGTCCAACCGTTATTGTCCAGCATGAGCGTAGCCGGCACAATCGATCGCCGCGCCGTCGTGCACCGTGGCCAGTGGCTCACCTGGGCGACCATCGCGTACAACTGTCTCGAAGGCCTCGCCGCGATTGGTGCCGGGTTGCTGGCCGGCAGCATCGCCCTGGTCGGCTTCGGCGTCGACAGCTTCATCGAGGTCTCGGCGAGTTTCGCGGCGGTGTGGCGGCTGCATCACGACGCGGACGTCGGGCGGCGTGAGGCGTCGGAGCGTACGGCCAGCCGGATCATCGGGATCTCGTTCCTCGCCCTGGCGCTCTACATCGCGATCGACGCCACGGTCTCCCTGTTGGAGGGGAAAGCCCCTGACCGGAGCACGCTGGGCATCGTGATCGCGGCGGCTTCGCTCGTGGTGATGCCGCTGCTGGCCCGCGCCAAACGCCGGGTCGCCCGGGAGCTGGGGAGCGGTGCGCTGCACGCCGAGGCCCGGCAGACCGACATCTGCATGTACCTCTCGGCATTGCTGCTCGTTGGACTCGCGCTCAACGTGCTTCTCGGGTGGTGGTGGGCCGATCCGGTCTCGGCGCTGCTGATGGTCCCGTTGATCGTCCGGGAGGGGCGCGACACGCTCCGGGGTCGAGCGGTCTGCGACGATTGCGCGCCCGTCATCATGGAATCCGGGGACCCCTCTTAGCCTGGTGACCGACGACCGTCGGTGCCGTCCGGGCCGGCCTGAGTCTCATTGGGTCCCTCGCGAACGACCGGTCCCTTGACAATCCAGAGTATTCAAGAGATTATTTGAATACTTCCTGGAGCGCAGCATGACCGGACGAACGCTGAAACACCGTCTGTTCGAGCAGTTCTCGCGGGTGGGCCGGGCCGTCGCCAGCCCGCACCGCCTGGAACTGCTCGAGATTCTCGCTCAGGGTGAGCGCACGGTGGAAGGACTCGCGAAGGAAACCGCGCTTCCCGTGGCCAATGCGTCGCACCACCTGCAGGCACTGCGGCAGGCCCGGCTGGTCGACGCGCGTAAGGAAGGACTGTACGTCTACTACCGCCTCGCCGGCCCGGACGTGTACGAGCTCGTGCGGGTGATCCGGGAGATCGCCGAGCGCCGTTTGTCCGAGGTCAATCGCATCGTCGGAGACTATCTCACGGCGCGCGATCGACTCGAGCCGGTTCGACGGGAGGAGCTGGTCAAGCGCAGCCGGGCTGGCACGGTCCTCGTGATCGATGTCCGACCCGAGGAGGAATACGGCGCCGGGCACATCCCCGGGGCGGTATCGGTGCCCCTGAAACAGCTCGAGCGCAGACTCGCGGGGCTGCCCCGCGGCACGGACATCGTCGCCTACTGCCGTGGTCCGTACTGCGTGCTGGCCTTCCAGGCCGTCGAAATGCTTCGCGCGCGTGGGCGACGCGCCAGGCGCCTCGTGGACGGCTTCCCGGAATGGCGCGCCGCCGGCCTGCCTATCGAGTTCGAGGGCGCGGCATGAAGGCACTGATCGTCCTGAACGACGCGCCCTACGGCTCGGAGCGGGCCTACAACGCCCTCCGCCTCGCTGGCTCATTGGCCAAGCGGGAGGGCGTCGAGGTGAACGTCTTCCTCGTCGGCGACGCCGCCGCCTGCGCCAAGAGTGGTCAGAAAGTGCCGCAAGGCTACTACAACGTGGACACCATGCTCGCCGCGGTGACGCGGCGCGGCGGCAAAGTCGGTGTCTGCGGCACGTGCATGGACGCGCGCGGCATCGCCGAGTCCGAACTCATCGAGGGCGCCCACCGCAGCTCGCTCGACGAGTGGACGTCATGGACCATCGAGGCCGACCAGGCCCTCACGTTCTAGCCGGGATGGCAATGTCACAGACGGTACTCGTACTTGGTGGTGGCGTCGGTGGGCTGGTGACGGCCAACCGGCTTCGCAAGCTCCTCCCAAAGGCACATCGCGTGGTGCTCGTGGACCACGCCGCATCGTTCGTCTTCGCTCCGTCGCTGCTCTGGCTCATCACCGGAGGCCGGACGGCGGCGAAGATCTCGCGACCCCTGGAGCGACTCAAGCGCCGGGGTATCGAGGTCATCCGCGGCGAGATCCAGTCGATCGATCCGGTGAAGCGAGAGGCGATCATCGATGGGCGACGCCTCAGTGGCGACCATCTCGTCATCGCGCTGGGAGCGGAGCTCGCCGCCGAGTCGATCCCCGGGCTGGCGCAGGCCGGCCACACCTTCTACACGCTCGCCGGCGCCGAGCAGCTGCGCGACGCGTTCGCGCGCTTCACCGGCGGCAAGCTCGTGATTCTCACGGCGGCACCGGCCTACAAGTGCCCGGCGGCTCCGTACGAGGCGGCGATGCTCCTCGAGCACGCGTGCCGGACGCGCCGGATCCGGGACCAGACCGTCATCGACCTCTACGCGGCCGAGCCCGGCCCGATGGGGGTCGCGGGACCCGACGTCTCGAAGGCAGTCCGCGACATGGTCGAGTCCAGGAACATCGCGTACCACCCGGCGCACCAGATCCGAGAGGTGGATGCCATCGGCCGGCGGCTGCTGTTCACGAACGGAGTGGAAGCGCGCTTCGACCTGCTCGCCTATGTCCCGCCTCACCGGGCGCCCGGTGTCGTGCGAGCGTCCGGACTCGTCGGCGAGAGCGGCTGGATTCCCGTCGATCGGCACACACTCGAGACGAAGTACAGCGGGGTCTACGCCCTGGGTGACGTCACCGGCATTCCGCTGGCACTCGGCAAACCCCTGCCCAAGGCAGGCGTGTTCGCACATGCTGAAGCCGAAGTCGTCGCCACCAACATCGCCCGCTCCATCACCGGCAAGGGGAAGGCGGCGGCGTTCGATGGCGAGGGACAGTGCTTCATCGAGACCGGTGGCGGCAAGGCCGGCCTGGGCAGGGGAAACTTCTACGCGGAGCCCGTGCCGCGGATGACCCTGCATGCACCGAGCCGGTACTGGCACGGAGCCAAGATCCTCTTCGAGAAGGACTGGTTGCGACGGTGGTTCTGATTGGGCTGATTTCCAGCCTTATCCACTCGGAGCGACCATGAGCCGGGCAGCGCGCAGCGTGTTCATCTTCGGCGTCTATCTCGCCATCCTCGGCCTGACGCTGGCCGTGGTGCCGAACGTGCTGCTCGGCCTCTTCGGCCTCCCGAACGCGCAGGAGCCGTGGGTCCGTGTCCTCGGCGTCGTGACCGCCGTGGTGGGGCACTACTATATGGCGGCCGGACTCCAGGGGGACGTTGGCTTCTTCCGCTCGACACTGCCGGGCCGGTCGGTGGCGTTCATCGGCTTCGCCCTGCTCTCCACGTTGCGCCTCGCACCGCCGGTGCTGGTACTGTTGGGCGCGGTGGACGCGGCCGGGGCGGTCTGGACGTGGTTCGCACTGCGGAAGACCGACGCCTAACTCTCCACCAGCGCCAGCACCCTCAGCGGGCTGCCGCTCCCCTGCACCAGCTTGAGCGGCGCGGCGATCACGATCGCGCCGGTCGCCGGCAGCTGATCGAGGTTGCGCAGGCTCGCCAGCCCGAACTTCCCCGCCCCGTGCATGGTCGTGTGGTTCGGGAAGGGCGGGTCGAAGCCGCCCGCCTGGCCGGCGTCGGTGCCGACGGTCTCGACGCCGACACCTAACACATCACGGTCTTTCGCCAGCAGCTCCGACGCCGTCTTGTGGAAGCCGGGGCTGTGCGGCCCGTCGCTCTTCACGTTCAGGAACTTCGCCGCGTCGGTCCGCTTGCTCCACCCGGTGCGAAGCAGCACCCACGCCCCGGCCGGGATCCTCCCGTGCTCCTTCTCCCAGGCGACGATCCGCTCCGGGGTGAGCAGGAAGTCCTCGTTCTTCGCGACGTCGGCGGTCACGTCGATCACGCACGCCGGTCCCATGAACCGGCGCGATGGAATGGTGTCGCAAGCATTTTCCTTCAGATCCTTCCCCGTGATCCAGTGTATCGGCGCATCGAAGTGCGTCCCCGTATGCTCCCCCATCCGGATGATGTTCCAGTACCACGCCGGCCCTTTCGCGTCGAACCGCGAGATCACCTCCATCGACACGCCGGGCGACGACCCGAACTGCGGCGGCAGCCCGATCACCGGCGTCTCCGGCCCCAGCGGCTGGGTGAGATCCACGACTTTCACGGTGCCGGCCCCGAGGGCGGCGGCGAGCTGGGTGAGCACGGACATGGGTCAGCCCTTGGCAGGTGTTGCGGCGAGACTCTTCAGGTGGCGCTGAAACTGGTACCGGTTCTCGAGCAGCGACAGGTCGGTGACGAACGCCGCCGGTCCCACCGCCTCGACCTTCGCGACCAGTGTCGTCAGGTCCTTCGCGGCCAGCGCCGCGGCGAACGCCGAGCGGAAGTCGTCGAGCGTCCGCACGGTCCCCGTCCGCGGCACCCCGGCCGCCGCCGCGATCGCGGCCAGATCGCTCCCGGTCGACGTCGCCGTCGGGAAGCCGCCGACGCTCAGCAGGCTCTCGTTGTCGAACACCACGTGGACGAGGTTGCGCGGCCGGTAGCGCGCCAGCGTCGTCAGGCCGCCCAGGTTCATGAGGACCGAGCCGTCGCCGTCGAAGACCACCACCGTCAGGTCGGGCCGGCTGAGCGCGATCCCCAGCCCCATCGACGACGCCAGCCCCATCGCGTGCTGCAGGTAGAAGAAGTTGGCCCGGTGCCCTAACGACTGCAGCTCGGCGGCCACCGCCCCCATGATCGTCACCACCACCGTCCGCTCGGCCGAGAGCGCGGGATAGACGGCCTGCATCGCCTCGAGCCGGCGCATCACTCCTCCCACATCAGGTCGCGCCCCAGCAGCAGCGCCACCGGCCGGCTGGCCGCGTGCGCCAGCGTCTGCGCCTTCGCGATCTCGCGCCCCACCTGCCCCGGCGCATCCAGCCGCTCGTGCGGAATCCGGAGTGCGTCCAGCACGTGCTCCGTCACCCCGCCCCCCTCCGTCTGCCACGGATCCCGCTCGCCGAACTCGCCGCGCGCGCTGATCAGCATCAGCAGCGGAATCCGGTACAGCTGCGCGCACGACACGATCCCGTTCACCGAGGCCAGAAAGCCGTGGTTCTGCATCAGCATCGCCGACTTGACCCCCGCCAGGTGCGCCCCCGCCGAGATCCCGACTCCCTCTTCCTCCTTGGCGAGCCTCACGAGCGTCATCTCCGGATCCTCTTCCGACATCCGGATGAGATGCACCAGCCACGTCTCGGGGAGGGCCGAGACGATCCGGACCCCGGCGTCCTTGAGCGACTGATAGATGAGTTTGGAGGCGCTGGTTGAGACGGGCAACGGGGTTGGACTCGGACGTGGACTCGGAGAGAGCGGGACGGGGGAGCGGGAGGGGCCAATCGAATGGTCTCGCCGGTGGGCGTCAAGGGCGGTCACGCCCCGCGATGGTGGCGGTCCATGCCGAGGGAGTGGACTGTCGTGGCGACGGATGCGCGCCCCGCGCCCCTCCCCCCGCACTTTCTCCCATCCTCCTTCCTCCCTCCTTCCCTTCCTCCCTCCCTCCCTACTCTTCGCGTAATGCCACCACCGGCGCCACACCCGCCGCCTTCAACGCCGGCAGCAGCGCCGCCACCACCGCGCTCACCGCCAGCACCCCCAGCGCGACCCCGATCGCCGCCGGATCCGTCGCGCCGATCCCGTGGAGCTGGTTCCGCAGCAGCTGCGCCGCCCCGATCGCCAGCGGGATCCCCACCACCACCCCGAGCGCCACCAGTCGTAAGGCATCGCCGAGCACCATTCGGACGACATCCAGCTGCCGCGCGCCCAACGCCACCCGGAGGCCGATCTCGTTCGTCCGGCGGGTG
>JBGPGH010000064.1:0-5942 GCA_041483735.1 Gemmatimonadaceae bacterium
CAGCGACTCCGCCACCGGCAGCGACGCCGCCCGCCAGCCGGGATACGCGCCGGCCGCGGCCGCCGCCAGCATCAGCAGCGCCAGCGCGGTCCAGGCGTCGCGCGGCTGGAAGAGGAAGAAGTCGATCGCCACCGGCAGCCCCGGGAAACCCGACAGAATGCCGTTCAGGTATCGCGCGGTGCCGAGGCCCAGCAGCAGCCCCAGCCCCCCGCCGGCGGCGGCGATCGCCGCGCCCTCGAGGACGATCTGCCTGACGACGTTTCCGCGCGCCACCCCGATCGCCCGCATCGCGGCGATCTCCCCCACCCGTTCGTTGACGCTGACCGTCATCAGCGTCGTGACGAGCAGGAATCCCACCACCAGGCTCACCGCCCCCAGGATGAAGGCGAGCTGCCGGAAGTAGCTGAGGCGCTCGTCCACCTGGGCGAGCGCGGTGGCGATCGAGATCGCGGTCACGGTGGGGATGCGCGCATCGATCCACCGTCGGATCTCTTCGATGTCGGCGCCCCCGCGCGCCCGCACCATCAGCAGCGATACCCGGTCCCGCCCCGCATCGCCAAGCATCGCCTGCAGCGCCCCCAGCCGCATCGCCATCGCCGGTTGTCGCGCCGAGAGGTAGAGGAAGCGGGCCCGGCCGGCGATGACCACCGGCCGTCGCCCCCGCTCCACGCGCAGCTGGGCATCGTAGCCGGTGGCCACCCACACCGTGTCGCCGACCTTCGCGCCGATGGCGCGCACGAAGTCGTCGTTCACCACCGCCGACCGGTCGCCCGACACGTCGGCGCCGTCGAGCAGCTGGTAGTCGCCCTGGACCGCGGGTTCGGTGCCCAGCACGAAGCTCGCGACCGGCTGGCCAGCCTCACGAGTTGCCCGGACGTGGAGGGTCCGCCCCAGCACCGGGCTCACCGTCTCGACCTCGGGCCGCTCGCGCAGCGCCGCGACCACCGCGCTGGCGTCGGCGATCGTCGCCTCGGTGTCGAACGGGAGCGTCCCCTTCGGCGCCACCCGCAGCTGGAATCCGCGCGACAACAGGAGCGTCTTGAACGACTCGCGCATCCCGCTCGACAGCATGACCATGTCGAGCAGCATCGCCGCCGCCACGGCGACGCCGAGCACCGCGAGCCCGGTGCGGGCGCGATGCCGGGTGAGCGACGCGGCCGCGAGGGTCAGCACCATGGAGTCATTCCCTTCGCGCGCGCAGGGTAGCGCGCCAATCCATCCGTGGCCGTTTCTTCTTTCTCGTTTCTCATTTCTCGTTTGATGTTCACGTCCTGATCAGCTCCAGCGGCTTCGCCCGCGCCAGTCGCCGCGCCGCCAGCGCCCCGGCCGCCACGCCCAGCGCCAGCGACAGCGCCACCGCGAAGGCGACGATCGCCGGCGTCACCAGCGCGAACCGGAGCGGCGTGCGGTACACCGCCTGGTAGTGGCTGTTGACCAGCGCCGACATCGCCCCGCCGATCGCCACGCCCATCGCGCTTCCCAGGAGCGCGACCAGCGCCGCCTCGGCCACCACCATCCGCGTCACGGAGGCGCGCGACAGTCCGATCAGGCGCAGCGCGCCGGCATCGCGCCGCCGCTCCTCGACCTTGAGGAGCATGATGCAGAGAAGGAAGATCGCGCTGGCGACGATGGTGATCACCCCGATCGCGCGGTGAAAGCGGCTGACGACCTGGAAGGTCCGCGACGTTTCCACGGCGATCTCCCGCGACCGCCACGCGTGGAAGCCGAAGGCGGCATCGTCGATCGCCCGCAGCGCCCGGGCGGTGGCGGCATCGCCGGTGGTGGCGACCGCGAACCGGTCCACCCGGTCGCCGTAGGCGAGCAGCGCCTGCAGCTGGTCGAGGTGCAGGCGGACGCGATACTCGCCGCGGGCGACCTCCGAAGGATCGGCGCCGCGCCTGACGATGGCGCCGACCACCAGCGTGTCGGGGGTGGCCGAGCCGGGCGCGGCCGCGACGAAGACGGTGTCGCCCACATGCAGGCCGGCGTCGGCGGCCAGCCGCTCGTCGACGGCGATGGTCCGGGCGCGCGACGGCAGGGCGGGCCCGCTGTCGACGCCCGGAGGACGGATGTCCGCGTGCGCGGCGTGGAACCCGGCGGCCGGTGGCGCGGCGGCGACGGCCAGCAGCGCCGCGATCAGCATGGCGCCGGCGGGCGGCAGGAGTCGGCGGCGGTCAGCGGCGCGCGCGTCGCCCGCGGCGGACGTGTCCACGGACCGGTTCCACCTGGACCTGCGCGGCGAGCGCGGGCCCCACCTGGCGCTGGTGCCGGCCGACGCCGATGGTGAGCGGCCCCTCGAACGGCGCGCGCCCCACCAGCGTCAGCACCGCGCCGGGCCGGATCCCGAGCTCGGAGAGGTAGCGGAGCATCGGCGCGCTCTCGTCGCTCACCCGCATCACCCTCGCGCGGCCGCCCACCTCGAGCTCGGCCAGCGACCGGAGCGGCCGGTCGTCGACGGTGCCATCGCGGGAGGGGATCGGCGCGCCGTGCGGGTCCACGGCCGGGGTACCGATCGCCGCCGCCATCCGGTCGATCAGCTCGTCGGAGGCGGCGTGCTCCAGCCGCTCGGCCTCCTCGTGCACGCGGTCCCACGGATAGCCTAACGCGCGCGCCAGGTACGCCTCGATCACCCGGTGGCGGCGGATGGTCCGGAGCGCCGCCCGCCGGCCGCCGGCCGTCAGCGTGACCCCCCGGTAGCGCTGGTGCTGCAGCAGCCCCTGCCCCGCCAGGCGCCGCACCATCCCGCTCACCGACGCCGGCGCGATCGACAGGCGCTGGGCGATGTCGGTGGTGGCGGCCGCGCCGGAGGAGCGCTCGATGTCGTAGATCGCCTTGAGGTAGTCCTCGACGGGCGCGGTCAGGTCGCGGGCCGGCCTCACGGGGCCGCCCCGCCCGCCGCCGGCTCGGCGCCGGCCGGCTTGGCCACCGTCGCGGCCCGGACCAGCAGCACCGGCACCAGCGTCCGGTGCCGCACCGCATCGGCCACGCTGCCGTGGATCAGGTCGCCCAGGAAGCGGTGCCCGTGGGTCGCCATCGCGATCAGGTCGCACCCTTCCCGTTCGGCCGCGGCCACGATCTCGGCGGCCGGATCGCCGCTGGCGAGGATCGCGTCGGTCTCGAGGCCCGCCGCCTCCAGCTCGTCGGCGATCCGCTCGATGTACTCGCGGTCCAGCCGCATCTCCTCCGACTCCTGGAGGTTGAGCTGCTGCTGGTTGCGGGCCGCGAAGCCGTCGGCGACGTGGATCAGGAGGAGCGACGAATGATGGAGCCGGGCCAGGTCGCGGACGTGCGCCACGATCGCGGCGTCGCACGCCGAATGCTCCACCGGCACCAGGATCTTGTGGTACATCAGGCCAGCCAGCCGCTGCCGATCTGTACCAGCAGCCAGCCGTTGAGCACGGCGATCGCCACCGCGACCAGGTACGCGAGTCCCTTCAGCCACCGCGCGTTCACGAACTCACGCATCTTCGCCCGGTCGGAGGTGAACCGCACCAGCGGAAAGACCGCGAACGAGAGCTGCAGGCTCAGCACCACCTGGCTCAGGATCAGGAGCTTCGCCGTGCCGCTCGCCCCGAAGAAGATGGCGACCAGCGCCGCGGGCACAATGGCGATTCCCCGGGTGATCAGGCGCCGCATCCACGGGCGGATGCGGAGGTTGAGGAACCCTTCCATGACGATCTGGCCGGCGAGCGTCCCGGTGAGCGTCGAGTTCTGGCCCGACGCCAGCAGCGCCAGTGCGAAGACCATGCTCGCCCCGGTCACGCCCAGCAGCGGCGTCAGCAACTGGTAGGCATCCTGGATCTCGGCCACTTCGGTGTGCCCGCTGCGGTGGAACGTCGCGGCGGCGACGATCAGGATGGCGCCGTTGATGAACAGCGCGAACGTGAGGGCGATGGTCGAGTCGATGAAGGCAAACCGCACGGCCTCACGCATCCCCGACTCCGACCGGTCGAAGCTGCGCGTCTGCACGATCGACGAGTGGAGGTAGAGGTTGTGCGGCATGACCGTGGCGCCGAGGATTCCGATCGCGATGTAGAGCCGGTCGGGGTCGGTGACGATCATGGGGTCCGGCACGAACCCGCGTGCCACCGCCGCCATATCGGGCCGCGAGATGATCAACTCGAACAGGAAGCACGCGCCCACCGTGGCCACCAGCGTGATCACCAGCGCCTCGAGCAGCCGGAAGCCCCGGTTCTGCAGGAAGAGGACGATCAGGACATCGAGCGCGGTGATCGCGATCCCCCACGTGAGCGGGATCCCGAACAGCAGGTTGAGGGCGATGGCCGAGCCGATCACCTCGGCCAGGTCGCAGGCGGAGATCGCGATCTCGCAGAGGAGCCAGAGGGCGATGTTGACGGGGCGCGAGTAGTGGTCGCGGCACGCCTGCGCCAGGTCGCGGCCGGTGACGATGCCAAGTTTCGACGCCAGTCCCTGAAGGAGCACCGCCATCAGGTTGGAGAGGAGGATGACCGAGAGGAGCGTGTAGCCGAAGCGCGACCCGCCGGCGAGGTCGGTGGCCCAGTTGCCCGGGTCCATGTAGCCGACGGCGACGAGGTATCCGGGACCGGCGAAGGCGAGGAGCTTGCGCCACCACCCCTGGCCGGTGACCGGGATGGTGCGATAGACCTCGGCCAGCGACGGTGTGAGGCGGGCGCGCCGCCAGCCGGCGCCGGGGGTGTCGAAGCGGTGCTCGCCGCTGGCGCCCGGTCCCGCGGGCGGCGGGGCGGGCGCGGGCGGGGGAGCCGGGGCGGGGGTCGTTGAGGCGGGCGTTGGTCGGACCTCGGAGCGGGGCACCGCCGCCCCCGGGGGGGGCGTGGCAAATTTACGTCAAGCGAAGAAATAGTTTAGGTGACACTAAACATTTCCGCAAGACCGCCCCCGATCCGGGATCGCCGCCGCGGCCCGCCCAGGCGCCTCAGTCCGTCCGCGCGTCCGGTACCAGCGCGGTGCGCTCGCCGAACAGTCCCTTGTCGCCGGCGTGGGCCCGGAAGAAGGCTTGCAGCTGCGCGGTGCTCGCGGTCAGCACCAGGTCGCCGCTGTCGGTGAACTCGTGCCGCAGCGCCGCCGGGTGCGCCTTCAGGTACTTCTCCAGCGCCTTCGGCTCGAGCAGTCCGATCCGCAGCCGAGGCCGGATGCCGTCGACGATCGCGAACGAGTGCATCGGCACCAGGTGCAGTGCCCAGAATTCGTTGGCGGTCTTCGGCAGCGAATCGGGATAGAAGTCGAAGAAGGACCGTTCACCCAGGCGCGTCAGGTGCCCGACGAACACGCCCACCCGCCCCTTGTCATCGGTGTAGGTGACTTGATAGGCGTTGTCGGCGGCGGGCGCGAAGCGCCAGTGTTCGGTGGCCGCTGAGTCCGACCACGCGCCCACCAGGGTCGAATCGAAGACGACATCCCGCGCGGTGTACAGCGGATGGAGCGAGGGAACGCAGGCGGCGGCGAGGACCACCGCGACCGCGAGCAACAAACGGATCGTGCGAGACACAGTGCTCTCCTGTGAAGGGTTCCCCGAACGCTGCCGCCGCAACACCGCCGCACCCATACGTCACTTGACGTAGCAGACGTTTTGTCCGCATTCCGCATTCCGTATTCGCATTCCGTATTCCGCATTCCCGCATTCCGCATGCGCTTTCCGGCTGTTGCCCCTTTCCTGCTCCCTGCTTCCTGCTTCGACTACCCTGTCCCCAGCTCCGCCTGCCGGATCTTCGGCCAGACCTTCGCCACCGCCGCGACCACCACCAGCGTCCCGATCCCACCCACCACCACCGACCCCACCGGCCCGATCACCGCCGCCACCGCGCCCGACTCGAAGCCGCCCAGCTCGTTCGACGTCCCGATGAAGATGCTGTTCACCGCCGCCACCCGCCCCCGCATCTCGTCAGGCGTCAGCTGCTGAATGAGCGTGCTGCGGATCACCACGCTGATGCTGTCGAACGCGC
>JBGPGH010000065.1:0-5134 GCA_041483735.1 Gemmatimonadaceae bacterium
CGCAAGTTCGTCCAGATCACCGCCCCGCCCAACGCCCAGCAGGCCGGCGCCTACCAGATGAAGATCGCCTCCATCGTCCCCGAGGGGACGGTGGTCAAGGAAGGCGACGTGGTGGCCGAGCTCGACCGCTCGACGCTGGCCTCGACGCTCGCCGAGGTCACCCTCGCCGTCCAGAAGGCCGACGCCCAGTACGAGCAGGCGATGCTCGACTCGACCCTCAACCTCTCCAAGGCCCGCGAGGACATCCGCACCATGGAGCTCGGCCTCGAGGAAAAGAAGCTCGCCAAGGAGCAGGCCGTCTACGAAGCGCCCACCATCCGGCGCCAGGCCGAGATCGACTACGAGAAGGCGGAGCGGGCGTTGGCCCAGGCCAAGTCGGACTACACCACCAAGACCGAGCAGGCGCAGGCCAAGATGCGCGAAGTCGGCGCCGACCGGGACCGCCAGCGGAACAAGATGAAGACCGTGCAGGATGTGATGCAGGGCTTCACGATCCACGCGCCGGCGCCGGGCATGGTGATCTACGTCAAGGAGTGGAACGGGCGGAAGCGGACCACCGGCTCGCAGGTCTCGTCGTGGGATCCGGCCGTGGCCACCCTCCCCGACCTCACCCAGATGGAGTCGATCACCTACGTGAACGAGATCGACATCCGGAAGATCGCCACCGGCCAGCCGGTCACGATCACGCTCGACGCCGATCCCACCAAGAAGCTCACCGGCAAGGTGACGTCGGTCGCCAACGTCGGCGAGCAGCGCCCCAACGCCGATGCCAAGGTCTTCGAGGTCAAGGCGCCGATCGAGGGGGCCGACACCACCCTCCGCCCCGGGATGACCACCGGCAACGCGATCGAGACCTACCGCATTCCCGACGCCCTGTTCATCCCGCTCGAGGCGGTGAGCACCGAGGGCGGCGTGTCGATGGTATACAAGCGCTCCGGCACGCGCACCGTCAGGCAGGAAGTCGAGACCGGGGCGATGAACGACGACGAGGTGGTGATCGCCCGCGGCCTGGAGGCCGATGACCGCGTCCTGATGTCGCCGCCGCAGAATGGCGACAAGCTGACTCTCGTCAGGCTGCCCGGCTCACCGGCCCGCCCGCCGGCCACCGGCGGCGACACCGCCCACCGCGGCACGCCCGTCCCGGTCCGGCCGCCCGACCCGGCCAAGAAGGCCGCCCGGCCGAAATCCCCGGGCCCGGGCGCGCCGGCGCCGGCGCGCTCCACCGGCCTCACCGGCTGACCGGTGCGCGTCGATCGCGCGACGCTCGCGCGCCTGCGCGGGCAGATCATCGCGCACGTCCTGTTCAGCCTCCGCACCGCGGTGGAGGCGGTCGCCCACAACAAGCTCCGCGCCTCGCTGACGTCGCTCGGGATCCTGTTCGGGGTCGCCTCGGTGATCGCGATGCTGGCGATCGGACGCGGCGCCGAGCAGGAGATCCTCGAGCAGATGCGCCTGCTCGGCTCCAACAACGTGATCGTCACCCCGCTGGTGGAGCAGAAGGATGAGAAGGCGAAGGAGCAGGACGACAAGCAGGTGAAGAAGTTCTCGCCGGGACTCACCTACGCCGACGCCGACGCGATCCGGCGGGTGGTCCCGGGCGTCGAGACGGCCAGCCCGGAGATCGTCGTCAACACGATGATCACCCGCGAGGGGCGGCGCCGCTCGGGCAAGCTCGTCGGCGTGGACACGACCTACTTCCGCCTCACGAACCTGGCGCTCACGCTGGGATCGTGGTTCACGCCCGAGCAGGTCGCCTTCGGGCGGCCGGTGGCGGTGATCGGGTGGGGGGTGCGCACCCGCTTCTTCACCACCGACAACCCGCTGGGCCGGACGATCAAGGTGGGCGACACCTGGCTCACCGTGGTCGGCGTGCTCGCCGATCGCAAGGTGAGCGACCTCACCGCGCAGCGGCTCGGGATCCGCGACGCCAACCTCGACGTCTACGTGCCGGCCCACACCATGCTGCTGCGCTTCCGCAACCGGGCGGCCCTCACCGAGCGCGATCTGGAGACGGCGTCGCGCAACAGCAGCGGGAACGGCACCGACAACAGCAACGAGGACAACGAGACCCACGCCGAGCGCACCAATCGCAACCAGCTCGACCGGATCATCGTGAGGGTGAGCGAGTCGCGGATGGTGCCGGGCGTGGCCGACGTCGTGAGGCGGATGCTGACCCGGCGGCACAACACGGTGGTCGACTTCGAGATCGCCATCCCCGAGGAGCTGCTGCGGCAGGAGCAGCGCACCCGGACGATCTTCAACGTCGTGCTCGGCGCGATCGCGTCGATCTCGCTGATCGTGGGCGGGATCGGGATCATGAACATCATGCTGGCGTCGGTGCTGGAGCGGATCCGCGAGATCGGCGTACGGCGGGCGATGGGCGCCACCCAGAAAGACATCCTCTTCCAGTTCCTGGCCGAAGCGGTGCTGATCAGCGTCGCCGGCGGGGTGGCCGGCATCCTGGTGGGCGGGGGGCTGAGCATCGGGATCCAGCGGGTGGCGGGGATCAAGACGATCGTCTCCTCGCTGTCGGTGTTCGTGGCCTTCGGTGTCTCGTTCACCGTGGGCATCGTGTTCGGGATCGTTCCTGCCTGGCGCGCGGCGCAGCAGGACCCCGTGGTCTGTCTCCGCTACGAGTGACCTCCATGACCAGGCATTGTTCGACGCGTCACGCGGCCGCGTGGTGCGCGGCCCTCGCGTGCGTCCCGGCCCTCCGTGCCGCCGCGGCCCAGGACTCGATCACCCTCGCCCAGGCGGTGGCGATGGCCCAGCGGCAGGGGCTGCCGGCGCTGGCGTCGTCGAGCGCTCGTGAGGCAGCGCGGGGGCGCGACCGGGCGTTCATGGCGCGCCTGCTCCCGCAGGTCTCGCTGGTGGGCAACCTCCCCACCTACAACCGCTCGATCATCCCGGTGCTGCAGCCCGACGGCACGACGCTCTTCCGCTCGCAGCAGCAGACCGACGCGGCGCTGAGCCTGTCGGTGTCGCAGCGGCTGCCGTTCACCGGCGGCACGCTGTCGGTCACGTCGGCACTGGACCGGCTGCAGCTGTCCGGCACGCAGGACGTGCGCACCTGGTCCACGGCCCCGGTGTCGGTGAGCGTGCGGCAGGACATCCTGCGGCCGAACGCGCTGCGCTGGGATGCCCGCGAGCAGGACCTGCGGCTCGACCTGGCCGAGCGCCAGTACCTCGAGGCGCGTGAGGACATCGCGCTCCAGGCCACCGACGCGTTCTTCGGCCTGTACGCGGCCCGCACCGCGCGCGACAACGCGATCGTCAACGCGGCGATCAACGACACGCTGTACACGCTCAACAAGGGCCGCTACGAAGTGGGGAAGATCGGGGAGAACGATTTGCTGCAGAGCGAGCTGGCGCTGCTCCGGGCGCGGACTTCGCTCGACGGCGCGCTGCTCGAGTACGAGCACGCGCTGTCGTCGTTCCGGCTGGCGATCAACGTCCCTCCCGAGACGCCGGTGGTCATCTCGGTGTCGACACGGATCCCGGCGTTCGACGCCGACACGGCGCGGGCGGTGGCGCAGGCGCTCCGCAACCGGTCGGGAGAGGCCGACCTCGCCCTGCAGGAGGTGCAGGCGCGGCGCCGCATCACCGAGGCGAAGCTCAACACCGGGATCGGCGCCAGCGTCCAGGCGAGCTATGGGCTGAACGCGACCGGGCCGGACGTGTCGAGCGCGTACGGCAACCTGCTCGAGGCCCAGCGCTTCTCGCTCTCGCTCCAGGTGCCGCTGATCCAGTGGGGGGCGCGCTCGGCCGACGTGCAGGCCGCGCAGGCGGACCGGCAGCGGGTCGAGGCGCTGTCGCGGTCCAACCGCGACCAGGCGGCGCTCGACGCGCGGTTCGCGGCGCTGCAGCTGTCGCAGGCGCGGCGGACGCTGGCGCTCTCGGCCAAGGCGGACACGGTGGGCGCCAAGCGGTTCGAGGTCGCCTACAACCGCTACGTGATCGGCCGGATCACGATCGACAACCTGTACATCGCCCAGAACGAGAAGGACCAGGCGCTGTTGCAGGAGGTGCAGGCGCTGCGCGGCTACTGGACGGCGTACTATCGGCTGCGGCGGGTGACGCTGTACGACTTCGAGGCCGGGATCTCGATTCGTTAGGTCACGGGGCGGGCGGCCGGCGGGCGGCCGGCGCCCGCGGCAGCGGCGCCGGCTGCGGGACGGCCGCGCCATCGTGCCGCGGGTCGCTGGCGCCGAAGTGCACCCCCGCCCCGTTGGACATCACCGCCTGGCCGAAGCCGAAGTTCGACGTCCTTGGGGCCCGTACCTGGAGCTCGTGCCCGAGTGCCCGCAGCGCGGTCAGCGTCGCCTCCGGCACCCGCGACTCGATCTGGACGTCGCAGCCGTCGAAGGTGGTCTTGGTGAACCGGCCGGCTTCGAGCGCCTGCTGGATGGTCATCCCGAAGTCGGCGATGTCCGACACGAACTGGGCGTGCGCCTGCGACTGGTTCCACCCGCCCATGATGCCGAAGCCGATTCTCACGTCCCCCTTCTCCATGAAGGCGGGGATGATCGTGTGGAGCGGCCGCTTGCGCGGCGCCAGCGTGTTCGGCTGGTCGGGCTCGAGCGAGAAGAGTCCGCCGCGGTTATGCATGACGAAGCCGGCGTGGGCGGGCACCAGCGCCGACCCGAACTCGGAGTAGTCGCTCTGGATCAGCGAGACGATGTTGCCGTCGCGGTCGATCGCGCTCAGGTAGATCGTCTCGCTGCCCCCCTGCTGCAGCCCCGCGAACCGGGCCGGCTCCACGCGGCACTGCGCCCGCTGCTCGTCGATCATCTTCGCGCGGGCCTCGGCGTTGGCGGAGCCCAGTAGCTGCTCCACCGGGACGCGGGAGAACTTCGGGTCGCCGACGTACCGCAGCAGGTCCGAGTAGGCGAGCTTCTTCGCCTCGATCATCACGTGGAGCGCCCGGGCACTGTGAAACCCGTAGCTCGCCAGCGGAAAGCGCCCCATGATGTTGAGCATCTCCAGGGCCGCGACTCCCTGCCCGTTAGGGGGCAGCTCGTAGACCGTCCAGCCCCGGTAGGTCGTGGAGAGCGGCGTCACCCACTCCGGCCGGAAGTCGGTGAGGTCGGCGGCGGTCATCGTCCCGCCCAGCTCGTGGAGCAGCGCCAGGATC
>JBGPGH010000066.1:0-5057 GCA_041483735.1 Gemmatimonadaceae bacterium
ATCGCGGCGGGCGAGGTCGCCTAACCGGCGCAGCTCCGGCACTTCGAGGACGCGCGCATTCCGCTTCGGGTCCACGTCGCGGAGCTCGACGCGGCGGGTGTTGCCGTTGATGGGGTCGCGCTCCAGCAGGAATTCCTTCCGGCCGACGTGCGTCTCGATCACGTCGAGCGTGCGGGTGTCGAGGACGTAGCGGTCCGGCGTGACCTGGCCGCCCACCACCACCTCGCCCAGCCCCCACGCGGCCTCGATGACCATCCGGCTGACATCGCCGCCGGCCGGGTCGACGGTGAAGAGGACGCCGGACTTCTCGGCGTTCACCATCCGCTGGACGATCACCGCCACCGGCATTTCGGCGGGCAGTCCCTGCTTCAGGCGATAGAACAGGACGCGCCCGCCAAACGCGGACGCCCAGCAGTCCTGCAGCCGGTGCATCAGGGTGGCCGGGTCGTGCACGTTGAGGAAGCTCTCGAACATCCCGGCGAACGAATACTCGGGCGTGTCTTCCGCGGTGGCCGACGAGCGCACCGCCACCGGCGGATCGGTGAGGCCCTCGCGGCGGGCCAGCTCTCGCCAGGCACCGGCCACGGCTTCGCCGAGCTCGGCCGGCACGGGCGCCCCGCGGATCGCGATCCGGATCGCTTCCGCGACGTGAGCCAGGGCGTCGGGATCGTCCACGGTCAGGCCCGCCAGTTTCTCGCGCACGCGCCCGGCCAGGTCGCCGTGCTCGAAGAAGCGGGTGAAGGCATCGACGGTGATCACGAAGCCCGCGGGCACGGGTAGGCCGGCGGCGAGCATCTCACCCAGGTTCGCGCCCTTGCCTCCCACCGTGGCGATGTCGCTCCGGCGACAGGTCGACAGCCAGCGGATGAACTGGGACGCGGGGGCCGCCTTGCCGGGTGGCATCGGCGGCTTGGCGACGGCGCCTGAGGGAGCGGACCCGGAGAGGCTGGGAGCGGAGGGGGTCAGCTTTGCCGGACCAGCGGTGGTGCCGGTCGGTGAGGGAACCGCTGACGGCTTGGGCAGTGTGACGGTGGACACGCGAACCTCCCGGAGTTGGCGCGCGGGGCGCATACCGGCCAAGCTAGGGGAGATCGCGGCGGGGTCAGTCGGAGGAACGCGCCGCGGCCGTGCGGTTTTCCCGGACATGGGGACTGAGTCGCGATGGCGATCGAGAACGCGGAGGTGGCGCGCATCTTCCGCGAGGTGGCCGACCTCCTGGAGATCGAGGGAGAGAACGCCTTTCGCGTGCGCGCCTATCGCAACGCGGCCCGCACGGTGGAGGAGCACGCCGAGCCGGTGGCGGGGCTGGTGACGGGCGACGGGCTGAGGGAGAAGCTGCCGGGGCTGGGAGAGGATCTCGCCGCCAAGGTCGCCGAAATCGTGCGCACCGGCTCGCTGTCGACGCTGCGCGACCTGCGGCGTTCGGCGCCCAGGGGCGCGGCCGAGCTGATGCGTCTGCCAGGCTTGGGGCCGAAGAAGGCGCGGTTGCTGGCCGACCGGCTCCGCATCCGCTCGCTGGCCGGTCTCGAGAAGGCGGCGCGCGCCCACAAGGTGCGCGAGCTGCCGGGCTTCGGCGCCACCACGGAAGAGAAGATCCTGCGCGACCTGGAGGGGCACCGCGCCACCGAGCGGCGGACGCTGCGCGCGACGGCGGCGCAGTACGCGGAGACGCTGCTGGCGCACCTCCGTTCGCTGAAGGGAGTGAAGCAGGCCGAGCTGGCGGGGAGTTTCCGGCGGGCGCGCGAGACGGTGGGCGACCTGGACATCCTGGTGACGTGCGCGCCGCGGACACCGGTGATGGAGCGCTTCACCGGGTATGACGAGGTGGCGGAGGTGCTCTCGCGCGGCCCGACCAAGGCGTCGGTTCGCCTGCGCTCAGGGATCCAGGTGGACCTGCGGGTGCTCGAGGACCGCGCGTACGGCGCGGCGTTGCACTACTTCACGGGCTCCAAGGCGCACAACATTGCCGTGAGGCACATGGGGCAGGAGCGCGGGCTCAAGATCAACGAGTACGGGGTGTGGCGCGGCACGCGGTGGGTGTCGGGGCGACGCGAGCAGGACGTCTTCAAGGCGGTGGGGCTGCCCTGGATCCCGCCCGAGCTGCGCGAGAACCGCGGGGAGATCGAGGCGGCGCACGCAGGGAAACTCCCGGACCTGGTGACGCTGGACGACATCCGCGGCGACCTGCAGTCGCATACCACGGACAGCGACGGCCGCGACAGCCTGGAGGCGATGGCGCGGGCCGCGGACGCGCTGGGCTACGAGTACCTGGCGGTGACCGATCACACGACCGCGATCGCGATCGTCGGCGGGATGGATGGCGCGGGGTTCCGGCGGCAGATGAAGCGGATCGAGAAGCTGAACGGAGAGCTCGAGCATCTGCGGATACTGGCCGGCGCCGAGGTCGACATCCTGGGCGACGGCCGCCTGGACCTGGACGACGACACTCTGGCCGCGCTCGACATCGTTCTCGTATCCATGCACTCGGGGCTGCGGATGGCGCCGCGGGAGCAGACTCGCCGGGTGGTGCGGGCGCTGTCACACAAGTCGGTGGACATCTTCGCCCACCCCACGGGCCGGCTGATCGGCGAGCGGCGCGGCGCCGAGTTCGACCTGGGCGACGTGCTGAAGGCGGCGAAGGACCACGGGGTGATGGTGGAGGTGAACGCTCAGCCGTCGCGACTGGATCTGGACGACGTGTCGTGTCGGGCGGCGGTGGAGATGGGGGTGATGGTCACGTTAGGTACTGACGCGCACGCGGTGGACGAGCTGCGGTTCATGCGCTGGGGGGTGGACCAGGTGAGACGCGGATGGGCGGGGAAAGAGGATGTGGCGAACACGCGATCGCTGGGGAAGCTGCTGAGACTGCTGCACGGTTCGCGATAGCGGTCGGCGCGGTTTCCGCGTTTCCCAAGCCGTAAGAGCCGGCGACAGGCTCATCCGGCGGCGGTGGGTACTCCCACGCCCCGCTGGGCGAAGCGCAGGCGGGCCGCGACGCCCCCGCCCTCTTCCAGCCGCTCCCCGGCCGGCCCGTCGACCACGTCGATCGTGGCGCGATGAGTCAGCGCCGAACGGACCACGGCCTCGCTCTCGTCCGGGTGCGACTCGAGGAAACGGCGCGAGAGCACCAGCTGGCGGGCCCGGCCGTTCTCGATCGCGTCCCGCACGCCCTCCAGTCCCACCCGTCCCCATCCATCGGGCGTCGCTTCACGCACCAGCGCCCCGACCAGCGCCAGCTGGTCCGCCTGACGAGCCGCCGAGGCCGCCGATCGCGCCACGGCGACGATTTCGGCCGGCGTGGCCGAGAAGCCGAGTGACTCCGGTGTGCTCGCGTGACGGCGGAGCCGCGGCGACAGCGCATCCAGCACCGCCTCCGCCGCGTGCGGCGTTCCACCGATCAGGAGCAGTCCATCGCGTTCCGCGAGCGAGGAGAGATGTTCGGCGACCAGGCTCGCGTGGCGTCTCAGCGCGGCGCGCTGCGTCCGGTCGGACTCGTCCGCCCCGGTCACGCCGCGCACGCCGGCATGAAAGCCCTCGCTGCCGGGGTGGCCGCCCCGGGCGCGCGTCGGCGCCTCACCGGCTTCCGCCACGTGGAGCACTTCGTTGGTGGCGAGCGCGCCATCGCGGAAGACGAAGAGCCGCGCCTGACGAGTGTCGACCACCGCGATCGCCACCGGCCGGTGCTGCGGGAGGGCGAGCGCGTACGGCGCGACCCGCGGTCCGTCTCCCCAACTGACACTGGTCGCCACCGCCACCGGCAGCGACTCGGCGTGCCTCACTCCAGTGGCCGTCACGAACGCCAGCCAGCCCGGGGCGCCGATCGCTCCGGTGACCGGCGCCAGCGCCGCCTGCAGGTGCTCCACGCTCCGGGCG
Source organism: Gemmatimonadaceae bacterium (assembly GCA_041483735.1). GTDB lineage: Bacteria > Gemmatimonadota > Gemmatimonadetes > Gemmatimonadales > Gemmatimonadaceae > JBGPGH01. The sequence goes on from JBGPGH010000066.1 coordinate 3,874, forward strand.
AACGCCTCGCGCTCGATGTGGGGCGCGCCCCGGCACGACTCTCGCGCCCGGCTCAGACCGTTCTCCAGCTCGGTGCGCCAGTTCCGTCTCTGCGCCGGATCGGTGGCCTCGCCGTTCAGGTACACACTCAGCACCCGGGTGGCGGACAGCTCCCGCTCCAGCGCCCCCAGCTCGGTGTATGTCAGCATCTGTCGAATCCTCAGCTGCGCCACGCGGCGCCGTTCACGTTGTCGCCGGAACGGGCGAACGCCCAGCCGTCTCCAACAATCAGCGCCGCGAGTCGAAGACGTACCGCCGCGATGTGAGGCGGTGTTCCGCCACCGCGCGGGTGATGTCCATCGTGGAGACGATCCCCACGAGCTTCCCGGACTCCATCACCAGCACCCGGTGCACTCCCACCCGCCGCATGAAGTCCGCCGCCTGGGGGACCGTGGTGTCGGGTCGCACGCCGCAGATCGTGCGGTTCATCGCGTCGGCCACCGTGTACTCCTCCAGGATGTCCCACTCCGGACCGCGGCTCTCGTGCATGCGTTCCACCACGCTGGCTTCGTCGTCGGGCCAGTACTCGCTGAAGAAGCTGCCGGGGGCCTCCTCGCCCTCCACCCATTCGCTCGGCGCCTCCATCTCGTCGGCCGCCGAGGAGGACGCATCCGGGTGCTCGGCGGGGACGCCGGGCAGCGTCGTCGCGAACTCCAGGATGCCGTTGGCCGAGAGCACGCCCACCACCCGCTGCCCCTCGAGCACCGGTACGCCGCTGACATGCCGCCCGCTCATCGCTCCAATGGCATCCCGCAGCGTCGTGTCGGGATGGAGCGTCAGCACGTCGGTCGTCATGATGTCTCGGACTCGCAGCATTGGCCTCTCCTGACAGGGCACAAAGCAGCATAAGGCCGGCGGACAGGGCTGTCTGTCAGGAACGCGGGGCCTCGCGCTGCGCCTTTCCCCTACAGGCTTTGCCGTACAGGAAACGCGCCAGTGGCCCGACTGATTCCAAGGGGCCCCGGCGGTAGCTTGGTGACTGTCCGAAACGGCATGAAGGCGGACGCCGCGACATTCGCGGGCGCCCGCTCCCCATAGAGGCCCGAGCAGGACCGGGAGGAAGCGATGAAAAGCGACAACCAGGTACAATCCGACGTCCAGGCCGAGCTGCGCTGGGATCCCAGCGTGTCGATGTCCGAAATCGG
>JBGPGH010000067.1:0-4495 GCA_041483735.1 Gemmatimonadaceae bacterium
CGCCGTTGGCGAACGCGATCTCGGTGAGGTCGAGGTGGATCCGCGAGCTCTGGTAGAATCCGTCCAGGCCGTAGTAGCCGCGGAACGAACCGTGCGGATTCCACTCCTTGAACCAGGGCCAATCGGGGTGGCGGATCAGGCGCATCAGCGCGAACTCGTAGTAACGAAACCCGCCGTCGCGGTTGAGGAAGCCGACCTCGGGGTTGAAGTTCGAGCCGACCTGCGACGTCCGGAACGTGTTGTTCCACCTCGCGGTCTGGTATCCGGCCCGGACGCTGTAGCCCAGGGCGTCGCCGGGGCGGTTGGGGGTGGCGGTGCCGGCGCCCCACCAGTCGACGGTCCAGGCCTCGCCGAGTCCCAGCCGGCCATCGACGGCGCCGGTGAAGTTGCGGTCGGCGCTGCTGTCGGTGGACAGCCGCTCGATGCCGATCACCCCGATCCGGGAGTGCGTCGAGAACTCCCGCGCGGCCCGGGCCACCGACCACGACTCCGCCGGCTGCACGCCGGCGGTCCGCTCGGTGAAGATCTGTAGCAGGCCGAGGGTCAGCCCGCCGGCGCGCCCGGTCACCCGTCCGCCGCCGATGATCGGTACCGGCGTACCTAACGTGTCGATGCCGATCCGCCGGCTGAAGAACAGCTCCGCCTGCTGCGGCGTTCCGGCCGAGAAGATGCCGGCGTTCTCGAGGAAGAAGGGGCGCTTCTCCGGGAAGAAGAGCGGAAAGCGGGTGAGGTTGGTGCGCTGCTCGTCGATCTCGACCTGGGCGAAGTCCGTGTTGTACGTGAGGTCGAGCGTCAGGCTCGGCGTCAGGCCGTACTTGAGATCGGCCCCGAACTCGGTGGGGGTGCGCGAGTCCACCGACCGGATCAGCGTCGTGGAATCGAGCAGCCAGTTCCGCTGCGCGCCGGTCAGCACGTACGGCGTGATTGTCGCCACCCGCCGCGCCGGCACCGACAGCCCCCGCAGCGTCCCGGCCCGCGAAATCCGGTAGAGCCCGAACTGGCGCGGCACGAACGACCAGTACGCCTCCTCGTTCCGCCGGCGGATGCCCCGGGTGAGGTTGAGCCCCCACGTCTGGGTGGGGCCGCCGCCGTAGCGCAGCGTCGAGAACGGGATCCGGAATTCGGCGTACCAGCCCAGCGAGTCTCTCGACGTCGCGACCGACCAGCTCCCGTCCCAGTTCAGGTTGAACCCACCCATCGACCCCGAGACCGCGCGGCTCTGCCCGGACACGGTGATCCCGCCCCCCTCGCCCTCCTTCACCACCTGCCCGTCGTATTCCACGCCGGCCGGCGTGGTGGCGAACAGGAAGCCGTTCTGCCGGTCCAGGTACGTGTCGAGCACGATCGCGAAGAAATCGCTGTTCGTGAGCATCACGTCGCGCACCTTCTCGCCCGGCACGATCCCGGCGGGCTCGCGGTCGTAGAGCCAGGCCCCCACGTAGAGCGCCTCACCATCGGTGACCAGGCGCACCTCGGTGCGCTCGGTGACCGGCGCTCCCTCGTGCAGCTCGCGCTGGACGAACCCCTCCAGCGGCTGGGCCGCGCCCCAGGCGTCGTCGTCGAGATGGCCGTCCACCACCGGCGGCTTCGGGACCAGCGCCGCGGAGCCGTTGCGCGCCAGCGTGCGGGCGGCGGTGGCGAGGCCGGCGGTGGTGGTCTGGGCGCCGGCGGACCGTGTGGCCACGCCGGCGGCAAGGGCAAAGAGGGCGACAACCAGGCGTGCGTGCGGGGCGAAGTGCGTGCGCGTCATCGGGCGGGAGATGGGTGGATCCTTCGTTCGCGTGCGTCCGGCGACCGGGAAATCTGGCGGGTGGGTGGGCGTTTCGGTATGCTCGTCTCACGCCCACATGTCACTCGACACGATCCTCGTCATCGACGATGAGCCACAGATCCGGCGCGTGGTGCGACACGCGCTGGCCGACGACGCGGCCCGGGTGCTGGAAGCGGCCACCGGGCGCGAGGGGATCGACCTCGCCGCCGCCGAGCGTCCGGCGCTGATCGTGCTCGACCTCGGCCTCCCGGACATCGGGGGGCTGGAGGTGTGCCGGGAGATCCGGGGCTGGTCGCAGGCGCCGATCCTCGTCCTCACGGCCCGCCACGCCGACCAGGAGAAAGTCGCGCTGCTCGACGCCGGCGCCGACGACTACGTCGTCAAGCCGTTCAGCACGATCGAATTCCAGGCGCGGGTGCGGGCCCTGCTGCGCCGCGCGCGCCTGACGCCGCTGGCCGGCGCCGACGCGCCGATCGTCGTCGACGGCGTCACCATCGACCTCGTCAAGCCGGCGCTCACCCGCGACGGGCGGGCGGTGCACCTCACCCGCACCGAGTGGGAGCTCCTCCGCACGCTGCTCCGGCACGCGGGGCGCACCATGACCCACCGGCAGATCTTCACCGCGGTCTGGGGCAACTCGTTCGGCGACGCGCAGCAGTACCTGCGGGTCCATATCCGGAGCCTGCGGCGCAAGATCGAGGCGGACCCGGTCCGCCCGAAGATGATCGTGACGGAGCCGGGGGTCGGCTATCGGTTTGAGGCGAGTTCATGAGTCGGGGAGCGGACGTAGACTCGGGGAGGCAGGGAGCAGGGCCTGCGCGCCGTTTCACGCTTGCCGCGCTCCGGCCGTGGCTCGTCTGGATGGGGGCGCTGGCGGTGGTCACCCTCACGATGCTCCCGATTCGCGGGGTGCTCAACGAGGCGCACATCGCGCTCGCCTATCTGCTCGTGATCCAGGGTGGGAGCGCGCTGCGGGGGCGGCGGCTGGGACTGACGCTGGCGGCGGTCGCGTTCCTCTGCTTCGACTGGTTCTTCCTGCCGCCGTACAACACGCTGGTGGTGGACAAGCCGCTCGACTACGTGGTCCTGGCGTCGTTCCTGGTCACGAGCGTGGTGGCGACCCAGCTGTTCGAGCGCGCCCGGCAGCAGGCCGAGGTGGCCCGGCAGCGGACGGCCGAGGTCGAGCACCTGCTGGTGGAGCGGGTGCGGCTTTCGTCGCTGGCCGAGGCCGCCGACACACTGCGCGAGACGGCGCGGCTGAAGGACGCGCAGCTGGCGTCGGTGTCGCACGACCTGCGCACCCCGCTCACCACGATCAAGGCGCTGGCGCACGACCTGGCGGCCGGCGGCGACGAGCGGGCGATGATCATCGAGGAGGAGGCCGACCGGCTGAGCGCGTTCGTCGCCGACCTGCTCGACCTGTCGCGCCTGACGTCGGGGGCGCCGGCCCTGACCGTTGAGCCTAACGAAGCGGAGGACCTGGTGGGGGCGGCGCTCCAGCGCGTGGCCGGCACCGCCGCCGGCCGCGAGATCCGGGTAGCGCTGGGCGAGGGCGAGCCGCTGCGCCTGGGCCGCTTCGACTTCGCCCAGACACTGCGCGCCCTGGTGAACCTGATCGAGAACGCGATCAAGTACTCGCCGGCCGACCAGCCGATCGACGTCGGCGTGAGCCAGGACGCCGACTGGCTGGCGTTCTCGGTCGCCGACCGGGGCGCCGGCGTGCCGGCCGCCGACCGCGACCGGATCTTCGAGCCGTTCTACCGGCCGCCCGGCACCTTCCCCGACGTCGCCGGTGCCGGACTGGGGTTGTCGATCGCCCGCGCCCTGGCCGAAGCCCAGGGCGGATCGCTGCGGTACGAGATCCGGGCCGGCGGCGGGAGCGTGTTCACGCTGCGGGTACCCGGCGTGCGGATCGACGAGCTGGTGAGCGGAGCGCGCGAGCCATCCGGGGCCGTGCGGGGTATCTGAATCGCCCGCACCTCGCCCACCAACCCCCCGGAGAACCGATGTCCCTGAGAACGTACGCTCCCGGCCTGCTCATCCTCGGCGCCGCCATGCTGGCCGCCTGTGGCGGCAGCAGCTACGGCTCCAACCCCAATCCCAACCCCAATCCGTCGTGCACGACCTCGGCCACGCGCATCTGCGTGAAGAACACGGCGTTCAACAAGTCCGTGGACACCGTGTCGTCAGGCCTGACGGTGGTCTGGCAGAACGAGGACGGTTTTGGCCACACCACGACGTCGAGTACCGTCCCCGGCGGCGCGACGGCGTGGGACAAGTCGCTGGCCGCCGGCGCGAAGGACTCGGTGACGTTCACGGTCACCGGCACCTACGCGTATTACTGCAAGATCCACGGCAGCCCCGGGGCCGGGATGCGCGGCACGATCGTGGTGCAATAGCGCGGCCGTAAGGGAACGCCGCACGTCGTGATGGCCGGCGTGCGGCGGGGGCTTGGCACCCGTGCGATGACCCATATACTGGAGCGTGGCAGGCGGGATCACATTCCAGCGGGGGGCCGTCATGCGTCGCATGCAACTCGTAGTCACCAGCGCTGCCGCCCTGGCGGCGGCCGGCGTGCTCACATCCTGCGGCAGCGACAGTACCGCGCCGCGCGCGACGCCGACGCCCGCCCAGACGCAGGCGATCGGCGAAGCGATCGCGAGCCAGATCGAGTCGTCGCTCAGCCTGATCCTGCCGGGGGACATCACCACGCCGCCCTTCCTC
>JBGPGH010000068.1:0-4377 GCA_041483735.1 Gemmatimonadaceae bacterium
CGTGGAGGTGCCGTAGAGCGCTGGTTCGCGGGTGCCGAGCAGGTTGAGGTTGGGCCCGTGGAGGACGGCGATCCTCACTTCTTCTTCAGCCCTTCCAGCCACGCGTTGAACTGCTCGATGTCGGTCGCCGACGACTCGCGCTGCGCGCCTTCCCCTCCGGGCGCGGCGCCGCCGCCCGCTCCGGCGGCTCCGCCGGCACTGGCACCGCCACCACCCCCCTGGCCACCGCCCCCGCCCTCCGAGAAGAACTGGTCGAAGGAGAAGCTGGCCGACGTGCGCTGAGACCGGCTCTGCCGGGGCGTATCGCGGAAGACACTGTCGAGCGACAGCTCGGTGGACGCCACCCGCGCGGCGCGACCGCCGGTGGGCGTGTCGGTGTGGGAGGCGCCACCATCGGGAGTCGGCTGCGCGGAGAAGGCACTCGCCAGGCTGGCCGCGGCCTGATCGTCTACGGCCGACACCTGGCCCCCGAACAGCGAGTCGACGCTGCCGGAAGTGTACGCCGGTGTCGACGGGCGCGCGCGGGGCGGTGCGCCAGCCGGCTGGGGAGGCGGTGGCGGCGGCGGTGGCGGCGCCACGGCTCGCGCGGGCGGCGGCGGCTCGGGTTCGGCCGCCAGCGTCTCGGGCTCCGTCCCCTCGATGAACGGCAGGTCCGGCGAGGGCGCTTCGGCCGGCGCCTCGACGACCTCGAACGACTCCTCGACGTACGCCGCGGCCGACGTCACGGCCGGCGCCTCGGCGACCGTGAACTCGCTCTCCGCGGCCGGCTGCTCCATTTCCGCCGGCTCGGCGGCAGCCGCTGCCTCACGATGCGGGGCGCGCCGGGCGGCGATCCGTCCGAAGAACGACCGGATGGAGCGCGGGACGCGCACCGACGCCCGCTTCTGCGCGGCGCTGGCGATCTCCTCGGACACGGCGGCGAAGGCGATGCTCGACCGGGACCCCGACTCCAACTGCTTGACGCGCTCGCGCAGGCTGGCGTCGCCGGGGCTCTGCGACATCAGCTGGCGGTAGACGCTGAGCGCCTCGTCGCGGAACCCCTGCTGCAGGTACAGCTCGGCCATCGTCTCGGTGACGAACGCCGTGGGGGTCTCGGCGGCCGGCGCCGACTCGTCAGGCATTCTGCCCAGCGCCGGATTGTGGGTCGCGTTGTACTCACCGGTGTCGACGTGCGGGGGCTCGCGATCCGGGGGCACGAACTCCATGACCTCCAGCCCCAGGTCGCTCGGCGGCGTGGGGGGCGGCGGCGAATTCCAGGCTTCGTCGCCGAACAGCGCGCTCGCGTCGGGGTCGCTGTCGGGGAGCGGCACCGCGGCGGCGGGCTCCCCGCCGGTGGCGAAGCTGTCGGCGTCGAACTCCCCGGTCTTCTCGATCGCGAACCCGTCCTCTCCCCGGTGACCGGCCGGCGGGATCGAGATGTCGAGCGGCGCGGCCTCGGCCTCCGGCACGATCTCGAAGCTCGATGGCGTGGGCATCGTCGACGCCGGCGGCGTGGTGCCCGGCGTGGGGCGCGTGGGGCGGATCGGCGCCATCGGCCGCATGGGAGTGACCGAGCGCGGCTGGACCGCGGGCGTGGCGGTAACCGGCGGCATCGACGCCAGCGGCGGCGGCGTGGGGGGACGCAGCGTCGGCGTCATGACCGACGTGCGATCCACCGCAGGTACCGGCACCGTTTTCGGTTGCGCCGAGGCGGGCGCGGGCGTCGCGGGGGCGACCCGCGTCGCGGGAGGCGGAGTGGGCGGCGCCACGGGGGGCGCGGCGGGCGCCTCCTCAACGGCCGTCGCGGCCTGCTCGGGATTCACGTCCCCCCAACCGGCAGCCTCATCCGTCGGGGCCGCAGCCCCCTCCGGCATTTCGCTCAGGGCCGCCATCTGGGCGGCGATGTCTTCGTTGCGGGGATCGACGTCCAGCACCCGCTGGTACCAGGCGCGGGCGGACACGACGTCGCCGCCGGCGCGGGCTATGTCACCGAGGTGCCGCAGCGCGATCAGGTTCTCCGGGTCGAGGCCCAGAGCGGTCTCGAAGACTGTGCGCGCCTCGTCGTTGACGCCCGCTTCGAACAGAGCCTGGCCGAAGACGATGTGTCCGCTCAGGTTGCCCGGCTGCTGGGGCAAATGCGTGCGGCACAGGTTGATGGCCTGCTCGAGATCGCCCGACTTGCGGTACTCGTTGGCCAGTGGGGCGAAGTAGCGCCGCGGATTCTCGTCGAACTTCTTTTTGAGCTCGTCAATCCGGGGAGAGCCGGCCATGCGCTGATCTCGAGAAGAGCCACCCAAGCCGATCGCGGCGAGTGGCGTGATAGTATACCAGTCGGACGATCCAGTCAATCAGAAGTGACACGCTCACTTGATTTTAGGGCTCTACCCGCCCTAAGATTCGAGGCTCTCCCCCACTCGAAAAACCCGCTCCTGGAAGGAGTCCCGCCCCGTGCTCAAAGCGATGCGGAGCACCGCGAAATACATCTGGATCGCGATCGCCGCGACTTTCGTCGGTGGCTTCCTGCTCTATGAAACGTCCGGCTTGATCGGCCAGAGCCCGGTGACGGTCAACAGTATCGTCGCCGAGGTGAACGGCGAAAAAATCCCCTACCTCACGTGGGAGAACGCGGCCCAGCGGCTCGAAACACAGCAGCAGCAACGCGGTGGTCGCAGCCTCACGCTGGATGAAATCCAGCAGATCCGCGACCAGGCGTTCGAGGAGCTGGTGGCCGATGCGCTCCTCCAGCAGGAATACGCTCGGCGCGGCATCCGGGTCACGGACGAGGAGATCATCGCCGAGGCCCAGTCCAACCCGCCCGCCGAGGTCATGCAGGACCCGCAGCTCCAGACCGAGGGGCGGTTCGACATCCAGAAGTACCGCCGCCTGCTCAGCAGCCCGGCCGCCCGTCAGCAGGGCGCGCTGGTGGGACTCGAGGGCTACTATCGTACCGAGATCCCGCGCCAGAAGCTCTTCGAGCAGCTGGCCACCGACGTCTACGTGACCGACGACCGGCTCTGGACGACCTGGCAGGACCGTTACGATTCCGCCCAGGTCTCGTTCGTCGCCTTCCGCGCGGACCAGGTGCCTGACTCGAGCGTGAAGGTGACCGATGCCGAAAGCGAGAGCTACTTCAACGCCCACAAGAAGGAGTTCGAGCGCCCGGGGCGCGCCACCGTCTCGGTGGTGCGGATCCCGCGCCTGATCACGGCCGCCGACTCGGCCGCGGTGCGCGACAAGCTCCTGGCGCTGCGCCGCGAGATCGTTGGAGGCGTGAAGTTCGAGGAAGTCGCCAAGCGTGAGAGCATCGACTCGGTGTCGGCGGCGGATGGCGGCAAGCTCCCCCGCGGCGGAAAGGGGCGCTTCGTCCCCGCCTTCGAGGAGGCGGCGTACAAGCTCAAGGTCGGCGAACTGTCGCAGCCGGTGCTCACCCAGTTCGGCTATCACCTGATCCGGGTCGATGAGCACAAGGGCGACACGCTGGCGATGCGCCACATCCTACTCAAGATCGCGCCGAGCGATTCGTCGCTGACGTTGACCGACCGGCGGGCCGATTCGCTGTCGCGAATCGCGGCCGGCCAGGACAAGCCGCAGCGCTTCGACAGCGCGGCCAAGCTGCTGGGTCTCCCTGTTCGTCAGGCGGGCGTGATCGAGGGCGAGCCGCTGACGCTCGACGGCCGTTATGTGCCGAGCGTGAGCGCCTGGGCGTTCGGTGGCGCGCGGGCGGGCGAGTCGAGCGACCTGTACGACGCCGAAGACGGCTTCTACCTGGCGCGACTGGACACGCTGGTGCCGGGCGGCTCGCCGAAGCTGGCGACGGTGAAGGAGGAAGTGCGGCGGCTGGTGGCGCGGGAGAAGAAAGTCGCCTCACTGTTGCCCGCCGCCCAGGCGCTGGCGACGGCCGCGGTCCGCTCTTCGCTCGAGGCGGAGGCGAAGACGCGCGGGCTGGTGGTGGCCAAGCCGGCGGCGTTCACGCGGGTGGGTTACGTGGACGGACTGGGGCAGCTGAACGAGGCGGTGGGCGCGGCGTTCGGGCTGCCGGTGGGCGCGGTGAGCGCGCCGATCACCACGCGCGACGCGGTGTTCGTGGTGCGGGTGGACCGCCGGGTGAACGCCGACCGGGCGGCGTGGGAGGCGCAGAAGAAGACTCAGCGCGAGGCGCTGCTGCAGCAGCTGCGGCAGCAGCGGGTGCGGGACTACCTCGACAACATGCGCAAGTCGGCGAAGGTCTCGGACAAGCGGAAGGAGATACAGGGTCAGCTGCGGCGGCAGGCAGCGGCGAGTTAGGCATAATTAGTGAAGAGGTTGTTTCACAGGGGCGCGGCGAGGCGTTGAGCTGGAGTGCAGAAGTTGAGCGTGCTACCCTCAGCCTGACTGACTCCGCGCGTTGGGGAGGAGATC
>JBGPGH010000069.1:0-3312 GCA_041483735.1 Gemmatimonadaceae bacterium
ATGAACAGCGTCAGCACCAGCGCCCGGCTGATCTCGGTCTCGAAGTGCTGCATCGCCGTGGCGGTCAGCATCTCGCTCACGAACAGCGCCATGAGCCAGCCGGCCCGCTTGCGGATCATCGCCCCGAAGGCGATCTGCGTGTACGGTTCGTCCAGCGCTTCCATACCGCCGAACTTCTGCGCGTCCTCGGTCCCTTCCTCCTGGATCGCGTCGATCACGTCGTCGACCGTCACCACCCCCAGGATCCGCCCGTCGGCGTCGACCACCGGGATGCTCACCAGGTCGTAGTTCGACGTGATCCGCGCCACCTCCTCGCGGTCGGCGGTGGGACGGACGCTGACCACTTCCTCCCAGGCGACGTCCGAGACCCTGGTGCCATCGGCGGCCGCGAGGAGCTCGGTGAGCGCCATCACGCCGCGGACCCGCCCGTCGACGTCGGTGGCGTAGATGTTGTGCATGGCCTCACGCCGCCCCCGCCGCGCCGTGGCCCGCACCGACGCCAGCGCCGCCTCCACCGTCAGGTCTTCGGAGATCTGCACGAACTCGGTCGTCATCAGACCGCCGGCCGTGTCCGCGTCCCAGGCCAGCAGCCGCTCGGTCTCGCGCCGCGCCTCGGCCGGGATCTCCGACAGGATTTCGTCGGCGACCTCCTCCTCGAGCTCCTCCAGCACGTCGGCCCGGTCGTCCGGCGTCATCTGCGAGACGAGCTGCGCCGCCTCGCGAGTGCTCATCTCCTCGAGCAGCTCGGTGCGGAGGTCCTCCTCGAGGTACTCCAGGACGTCGGCGGCGCGCGCGGCCGGCAGGGCATCCAGCAGCGCCTTGGCCCGGTCATGGGGCAGCGCCTCGGCGACGTCGGCGAGGTCGGCCGGGTGCACTTCCTCGGTCTCCGCCGCGACGCTGGCCGGCGACTCCTTGAGCAGCTCGAGGATGTCGGGGGCCAGCAGCTGGCCGACGGTGCGCTCTTCCTTCCGGGGGCGGTGCGGCACGGGAGCGTCGGGGGCGGGTGGCGGAGGATGACGGGGGTGGCGCGGGAAGTTACCCCGGGCCGGCGCGGCCGGACAAGCGCGGAACATTGACAGTTTCTTGACGCGGCGCCGCGAATCCCAAGCAACCTTCGCATCCGTAGTGCTGTCCAACTCCACGACTGCCAATCAGGGCGGCGCGCGGCACTGCCGGCGGCGCCCCCTCCAATTCCTCCCGACTCGACCCGCAGGCCGCCATGACCGCTCGACGACTCCTGACGCTGGCCCTCCCGCTCTCACTGGTGACGGCGGGCCGCGCGACGGCCCAGTCCCTCAGTTCCGGCGGCGGCCGGCCCGCGGCCGCGACCACCCGGCCGGCCACGGCCGGCGCGACGTCGGCCACCGCCACCCGCGCCGCGACGGCACCGGCGATCGACGGGCGCGATGACGACGCGGTGTGGCGGGAAGCGCAGGTGATCGACGAGTTCCAGGTCTTCCAGCCCACCGAGGGCGGCACGCCCCGGCTCCGGACCACGGTCCGCGTCTCGTTCGACGACAAGAACGTCTACGTGTTCACGCGGATGTACGACCCGCATCCCGACAGCGTGGTGTCGCTGCTCTCGCGGCGCGACGTCCGGACCCCGTCGGACCAGATCAAGGTGATCATCGACTCGTACCACGACCGGCGCACCGGCTACGAGTTCGCGGTGAACCCGGCCGGCGTCCAGCGCGACTACTCCATCTACAACGACAACCAGGAAGACGACTCGTGGGATGGCGTGTGGGAAGTGGCGACCCGGATCGACTCCGTGGGGTGGACGGCCGAGTACCGGATTCCGCTCAGCCAGCTTCGGTTCGCGAAGTCGGACAGCCACACGTTCGGGTTCGCGGTGTGGCGCGATGTGGCGCGGTACAACGAGCGCTACAGCTGGCCGCTCTACAAACAGTCGGGGACGGGGCTGGCCTCGCAGCTCGGCGAAATCGCGGGCATCGACGGAATCGGCTCGGCCCGGCGGTTCGAGGTCACGCCCTACACCGTGAGCAAGAGCCTGACGACTCAAGAGCCGGGCCCGGGCAGCACGACGCTGTATGGCACGAAGGGCGAGGTGACCGGCGGCGCCGATGTGAAGTACGGCGTGACGTCGAACCTCACGATCGACGCGACCCTCAACCCGGACTTCGGGCAGGTCGAGGCCGATCCGGCGGTGGTGAACCTGAGCGCGTTCGAGACCTTCTTCCCCGAGAAGCGTCCCTTCTTCCTCGAGGGGAACGGGATCTTCTCGTTCGACATGAACTGCAACGACGGCCAGTGCAACGGGCTGTTCTATTCGCGGCGCATCGGCCGCCAGCCGCAGCTGGGCGGGCTGTCCAGCGATCCGGGCCTGGTGCCGTCGGCCAGCACGATCCTCGGCGCCGCCAAGCTCACCGGCCGTCTCCAGAGCGGGCTGTCGGTGGGGCTGCTCGACGCCGTGACGCAGCGCGAGACCGTCGGTGACACGCTGACGGTGGAGCCGCGGACGAACTACCTGGTGGGGCGGCTGCAGCAGGATTTCCGGAAGGGGCAGAGCGGGGTCGGGGTCATGGTCACGGGCGTCAACCGGTCGCTCGATGCGGTGAGCGCCGACTATCTCCGGAGCTCGGCGTACGCCGGCGGCCTCGACTTCCGGCACCGATTCTACAAGGGCCAGTACGAGATCTCGGGCTGGGCGGTGGGGAGCACGCTCCGCGGCGACTCGTCGGCGATCGCGCTCACCCAGCAGAGTCCGGTCCATTACTACCAGCGTCCGGACGGCGGCCTGCGGTACGACTCGTCGCGGACGTCGCTGCAGGGCGATGCCGAGCAGTTGAGCATCAACAAGCTGGGGGGCGGCGTCACCCGTTTCAACTTCGGGTACCAGCGCACGTCGCCGGGCTTCGAGATCAACGACCTCGGCTTCCTCCCGCGCGCCGACCAGCTGCAGGCGTACGGGTGGGTGGGCCTCCAGTACAACAATCCGAAGTACTTCTACCGGCGCGCGTTCGTGAACTTCAACGGCTGGCAGAGCCGGAACACGGGCAAGCTGCTCCTGAGCCGCGGCGGCAACGTCAACGCCCACGCCGAATTCAACAGCGCCTGGTGGGGTCACTTCGGATTCGGCTCCGACAACGTTGGCGGCGCGACCTACAGCGACCGCGCCACGCGCGGCGGTCCGGCGCTGCGCCGCTCCCCGGGCTACTTCTCGTGGGCGGGTGTCGAGAGCGATCCGCGAAAGGCGGTGTCGTTCAACTGGTTCACGCAGATCAGCGGCGGCGACGGAGGCCGGTCGTCCTTCCTGTCGGTCGATCCATCGATGACGGTGCGGGCGTCGTC
>JBGPGH010000070.1:0-3296 GCA_041483735.1 Gemmatimonadaceae bacterium
CGTGGCTGTGGCGGGGCGTGGGGGGGTGGGTGTACATGCGCCTTTTCATGGGCTCGGGTGGGGTGGGTGGGGGGGCCGGGGGGGGGGGGGACCGCGCGCGCCGCCGGCCAGGCGCGGGAGGGACAGTGACCAGACAATTCGCCGATCGCTTCGAAGCGGGGCGGCAGCTCGCGGAACGGCTCCGCGCGTACGCGGGGCGCAGCGACGTGATCGTCCTGGGGCTCCCGCGGGGCGGCGTCCCGGTGGCCTCCGAGGTCGCGACCTCGCTCGGCGCGCCGCTCGACATCTTCCTGGTGCGCAAGCTGGGGGTTCCCGGCCACGAGGAGCTGGCGATGGGGGCGATCGCCAGCGGCGGCGTCGAGGTGCTCAACCGCGAAGTCGTCAGGCAGCTGGGCATCAGCGCCAGCGCCATCGACTGGGTGGCCGAGCAGGAACAGCGCGAGCTGACGCGGCGCGAACATCTCTACCGCGGCGAGCGCCAGCCGCCGGAGCTGCGCGGCCGGACCGTGATCCTGGTGGACGACGGCCTGGCCACGGGCTCGACGATGCAGGCGGCGGTAGTCGCCATCCGCAGCCACCAACCGGGAAAGATCGTCGTGGCCGCGCCGGTGGCCGCCGCCGACGCGGTCGACACGCTGCGCACGATCGCCGACGACGTGGTGACCGTCTGGCAGCCGGAGCCCTTCTTCGGCGTGGGGATGTGGTACCGCGACTTCACCCAGACCACCGACGAGCAGGTGGCCGAGCTGCTCGCCGAACGGGAGATCGCATGACCGCCCTGGAAACGCGCCTCGCGGCGCACGTGGTCCGCGACTCGGCGCACGCGCTCACCGGCGCTCCGGCCGATTTCGATCCGCTGATGACCATCGTCGGTGACGCGCACACGGTCCTGATCGGCGAGGCGTCGCACGGCACCCACGAGTTCTACCGGATCCGCGGCGAGATCACCAAGCGGCTGGTGCGGGAGAAGGGGTTCACCGCGGTCGCCGTCGAGGCCGACTGGCCCGATGCCTATCGCGTGAACCGGTTCGTGCGCGGGATGAGCGCCGACAGCGACGCCGGCTCCGCCCTGGATGGGTTCCGCCGGTTTCCGCAGTGGATGTGGCGCAACGCCGATGTCCTCGACTTCGTGGGCTGGCTGCGGGCGTTCAACGACCGGCGGCCGGCGGAGCGGAAGGCGGGGTTCTACGGCCTGGACCTGTACAGCCTGCACGCATCGATGCAGGCGGTGCTGCGCTACCTCGACCTCGTCGATCCTCCCGCCGCCATCAGGGCCCGCCACCGTTATGCATGCATGGGCCCGCCCGACACCGACCCGAAGGCCTGGGGCTACGCGGCGTCGCTGAGGCTCACCCCGACCTGCGAGCGGGAAGTGGTGGGCCTGCTGGTCGAGCTCCGCGCATCGGCCGATACCTACGCCCGCCGGGACGGCCGCGTCGCCGCCGACGACCTGTTCTTCGCCGAGCAGAACGCCATCCTGGTCAAGAACGCCGAGCGGTACTACCGGACGATGTTCCAGGGCCACGTCGAGTCGTGGAACGTCCGCGACCGCCACATGGCCGAGATGCTCGACCGCCTGACGACGCACCTGCACACGCAGGTCGCCGAGCCGAGGGTCGTGGTGTGGGCGCACAACTCGCACCTCGGCGACTCCCGCGCCACGGAAATGGGGCGCCACGGCGAGCTCAACGTCGGCCGCCTGGTGCGTGAGCGCGCCGGAACGGACGCGGTGCTGATCGGCTTCACGACGTACGACGGGACGGTCACCGCCGCGTCGGACTGGGACGAACCCGCCGAGAGGAAGACGGTGCGCCCGGCGCTCGCCGGCAGCTTCGAGGCGCTCTTCCACGGCACCGGGATCCCGAACTTCCTGCTCGATCTCGCCGGCTCCCGGATCGGCCGCGTGCACGGCGAGCTGGCCGAGGTGCTCGAGGAACCCAGGCTGGAGCGGGCGATCGGCGTGGTCTACAGGCCCGACACCGAACGCCTGAGCCACTACTTCCAGGCGCGCCTCGCCAACCAGTTCGACGCGGTGCTGCACTACGACCGAACCCGGGCCGTGGAGCCGATCGAGCGCACCGGCGAGTGGGAGCGCGGCGAACTGCCGGAGACATTCCCGTCGGCACTCTGAGGGCGTGAGCCCGGGACGGACCCATGGCGACCCACACCGCTCCAGCGACCACCGAACACGCGGTCCGCATCCCGTGCGACAACCTGATGCTCGATGGCGACCTCCGGATTCCTCCGGCGGCCCAAGGCGTGGTGCTTTTCGCCCATGGATCGGGGAGCGGGCGACACAGCGCCCGGAATCGCGCGGTGGCCGAAGCGCTCAACGAGGCCGGTCTCGCCACATTGCTCCTGGACCTGCTCACCCGCGGTGAGGAGCAGCTCGACCTGGTGACGCGCGCGCTGCGCTTCGACATCCCGCTGCTCGCCAACCGGCTGCTCGCGGCCATTCGCTGGTTGGGGGAGCAGCACTCGACGCACGGCCTTCCCATCGGTCTCTTCGGCGCCAGCACCGGCGCGGCGGCGGCGCTGATCGCCGCGGCCGCGGCGCCCGATGCGGTGGCGGCGGTGATCTCGCGCGGCGGCCGGCCCGACCTCGCGGCCACCGCGCTCCCCTCGGTGCGCGCGCCCACACTCCTGATAGTCGGTGGCGCCGACTACGACGTGCTGGCGCTCAACCGGGCGGCGTACGCGATGCTGAAGAGCACCAGGCGGATGGACGTCATCCCCGGCGCGACGCATCTGTTCGAGGAACCGGGGGCGTTGGACCAGGTGTCGCGTCTGGCGCGGGAGTGGTTCGCGCGCTATTTCGGGGAAGCGCGCGGATAGCACGGTGCGCGCCTGATCCGCGCCGATCCGCTCGAATTTCCGCGAAGATCCGCCGGCTCCCGCGTAATCCGTGGTTTCCCATGGAATCTTCGATCGACCTCGTCGCCGTCGCCAATCTCGCGGTTGCCGGACTCGCCGGACTGGCGGTCGGCATCGAGCGTGAGCGCTCCGGACACGCCTCCGGACCCGGCGCGCGGTTCGCGGGGGTCCGCACCTTTTTCCTGCTCGGACTCCTGGGCGGGATCGCCGGCACGCTGCTGCGGGTGAGCGCGACCGGCGCCGCCGCGGTGCTGCTGGTGGCGGGGGGCGCGCTGGTGGTGGCCGCGTACCTCATGGCCGCCCGCCGCGCCACCGACGGCCTCCCGGGCGACGCCGCGATCGACGGCACCACCGAGGCGGCGGCGATCGTCGTCCTCGGCCTGGGTGTGCTGGCGGGGCTGGGGCACAAGGCGCTGGCGAGC
>JBGPGH010000071.1:0-3256 GCA_041483735.1 Gemmatimonadaceae bacterium
CCGTGGACCGTGGTCTACGAGGCGGTCACCCTGCTCGGCGTCCCCCGCGATGCCGTGGAGGCGCTCCTGCCGTTCGAGCGCTCGTGGCCGGTGTGGCAGTGGACCGAGGCCGTCTACGCGAGCGTGTACCTCTTCGTCCCGGCGGCGGTGTTCGCGGTGACGCGACGCGCGGCGCTCCGCCGCATGGCGGTGACGGCGCTCATCGCCACCGCCGTCATCACGTTGATCTACCTCGCCGTCCCGGTCGTTTCGCCACCGCGCCCGTTCGTCGCCACCACCTTCCTCGGCCGGATGCTCCACCTCGAGCACGCCATGTCCGGAGCGCCGGCGGCCTTTCCCGCCTTTCACGTGGTGTGGGCCGGGATCGCCGCCGAAGCCTGGGCGAGCCGGTCCCGAATCGCCGGCGCGCTGGCGTGGAGCTGGGCGGCGCTGATCGCGGTGAGCTGCCTGACGACGGGGATGCACGCCGTGCTGGACGTGGCCGCCGCCGTTCCGGTGTTCCTCGTCCTCCGACGGATGGACATCGTGTGGGAGGGACTGCGCCGCGTCACCGAGCGGCTGGCGAATTCGTGGCGCGAATGGCGGCTGGGTCCGGTGCGGGTGATCAACCACGGTCTCTATGCCGCCCTGGGGGGCGCGATCGCCTTCCTCATCGCGGCCGGCGCGGTCGGGCCGGAGGCCCTCTGGCAGGTCGCGGTCAACCACGTGGCCGGGCTGCTCGGCGCCGGCCTCTGGGCGCAGACGCTCGAGGGCTCCCCCAGGCTGTCCCGGCCGTTCGGGTACTACGGGAGCGTGCTCGGCGCGGTGGCCGCGGCACTCGTTATGGGATGGATGGGCGGCAACGCCATGCTCCTGCTCGCCGCGCTGGCGCTCGAGGCGCCGTGGCTCCAGGCCATCGGGCGGGCGCGCTGCCTGGTGCAGGGGTGCTGTCACGGAAGTCCGGCGCCGGAGCGCGTCGGCATCCGGTACCTGCGCGACCGCTCACGGGTGTGCGCGCTGGGTGACCTGCGGGGCGTCCCCCTCCATCCGACGCCCCTCTACTCGATGCTGTCGAATGTCGTCACCGGCATCCTGCTCGCGCGGCTCTGGGCGCTGGGCGCCGCACTGTCGATCGTCGGTGGGAGCTACCTGATCCTCGCCGGCGCCTCACGATTCGTGGAGGAATCGTACCGGGGCGAGCCGCAGACGCCGGTGCTCGGCGGGCTTCGGCTCTACCAGTGGCTGGCGATCCTGTCGTTCGTGGCGGGCGCGGTGGTGACCGCGCTGCCGGCCGGAGCGGCGCCGGCCTGGCGGCTCATGCCTGACGCGGGCGTGCTCGCGGCCGCGCTGGGCTTCGGGGTGCTCTGCGGGTTCGCGCTGGGCGTGGACTTCCCCGGCTCGGCGCGCCGGTTCGCGCGACTCGCGGCGCCGTGACGGCACCCCCAATTCAGGCGCGGGACCGCTCGAGCGGATGCCGCCAGCGCAAACCCGGGAAGCGGGCGTAGTCGCGGTCCGTCGTCACGAACTCGCAGCCGGACTCGATCGCCAGCGCGGCCAGCCATGCATCCGGCACCAGGTTGCCGCGCGCGTTCGCTTCCCGGCACAGCCGCGTGAAGATGCCCCAGTGGCGTGCGCCCGGAGCGAGCGGAACCGCATTCGCGCGATCCCGGAACGCGAGCGCGAACGCCAGCGCCGCCTTGAGGGGCGTGGCCGGACGGAAGACCTTGGGATGCGTGACCACGCGCAGGAATCCCGCCAGCACGTGATCCGAAACGGCGTACGCCTCGTGCGAGTCCAGCAGCGCCTGGACCCAGGCGCGGTGCGCGGCGTGGTCGGGCGCGTCGGCGCGGAAGGCGTAGACCAGGACGTTGACGTCAACGAGACGCATCGTCCCCGTGCATCAGGTCGAGCAGAGCTGCCGAGTCATCCAGGTCCACACCAGGCCGGAGCCCCTTGCCCTTGAAGGTTGGCAGGGCCACGGACCGCGCGCGCGCGGCGGGCCGGCGGAGCAGCGCCTCGAGGGCTTCGAGCCCCCGGCGCAGGACGTCGGACTTGGTCGCATCCAGGTGGGACGCGAGCCGTTGCAGGCGCTCGCGATCCGGGCGCTCCAGGTAGACCTGCACCGGCTCGGCCACGCGGGCGGATTTGCGGAGCGGCTCACGGCGTGCTTTCATGATCTCATGATAATGGACAGGCGCGTGCCGGGCAACCCTGGCGCGCCAGGTCACACCGGACTACGGCGTCCCCATCCGCTGCGTCAGCTCGTCGAGGAAGTGGAACACCCCTACGACATGCACCGCTGATCGGGTCACGTGCGCGGCCCGCAGATCCGGTCCAGCTCGCTCAACCCCACCATCACGTCGCGCGGCTTGGAGCCGTCAGGCGGGCCGAGTATGCCGGCGTCGTGGAGCTGGTCGATGATCCGGGCGGCGCGGCCGTAGCCGACCTTGAGGCGGCGCTGGAGGAGCGACGTCGAGCCCCCCTGGTGCTGGATGCAGACCTCGGCCGCCTCACGAAAGAGCGCGTCGCGGTCGCCGATGTCGCCCTCGTCGCCCGCATCGCCCTGCTCCGCCAGCCGCCGCTCCTCGGCATCGTGCTTGCGGACCGCGTCCAGAATATCGAACTCGCTCGGCGCCGCCTCGGCGGCGGCCGCGGGACGTTTGGCGCGCGGACGATCCCTGAACCACTTCATCAGGTTCTCGGTGTCGTCGTTGGGCAGGAACGCCCCCTGGAGGCGGGCGGGCTCCGACTTGGCCGGCGGGATGAACAGCATGTCGCCGTTCCCGAGCAGCGATTCGGCGCCGATCCCGTCGAGAATCGTCCGGCTGTCGACTTGTGAGGCAACCCGGAAGGCGATCCGGCTGGGGAAGTTCGCCTTGATCAGCCCGGTGACGACGTTCACGCTGGGGCGCTGGGTGGCGAGGATCAGGTGGATGCCGATCGCGCGCGCCTTCTGCGCCAGCTTGGCGAGCGGGAGCTCCACCTCGCCCTGCACCGTCATCATCAGGTCGGCCAGCTCGTCGATGATCACGACGATGTACGGGAGCAGGCCGCCCTTGTAGGTGGTGTCCTCGAAGGCGACGTCGGGGCGCGGCGGCGTGCGGAGGGGTTCGCCGGCGAGCACCTTGCGATTGAGGTCCTGGATGTTGCGCGCCCCGTTGGCGGCCATGATCTGGTAGCGCTCCTCCATCTCCAGCACCGCCCACTTGAGCACCTTGGCGGCGTCCATGTTGTCGGTGACGACCTTGTGGCGCATGTGGGGGAGGGCGTTGTAGGC
>JBGPGH010000072.1:0-3141 GCA_041483735.1 Gemmatimonadaceae bacterium
CGTTCTTCGCGGGGGGCGCCGTGAGCAGCGTGGTGGGCGGCAGCTCGTCGGCGGCGCGCCCCACGCCGGTGAGCGGCCCGGGTATCACGGGCTCGTCGCTGTCGTCTCCGGCGCGAACGCCGGCCGCCTCGCCGCGCGGCTTCCGTTCGCGCTTCGCCCGCTCCGGTTTCGTCGCCGCACCGTCAGGCGCGAGGCCGGTGTCGATCCCCGGCATTTCCTCCGGCGGCGGCTCGTTAAGCGTGGCCGCCGGCCCGGACCCGGCGATCGCGCCGCGCACCGATCCCGGCGAATGCCCAACGAGCATCCGCACCGGGTTCCACCAGAGCGAGACGGCGGTGAGGGCGCTGGCCGCGAGCACCAGGACGATCCACGCCCCCGCGGCGCCGAACGCGCCCGCCATGTAGTAGGCGACGAAGTTGCCCCACAGCCCCGACAGCGGGTGGACCTCGCGCGCGGCGCCCAGGGCCAGCGCGATCGCGATCGGGAGAATGGCGATGACGCCGACCAGCAATCCGAGCCACCGGCGGTCGGCGCGGACTTCCATCCGGCCAAAGAGGCGCAGGGCGTGAATCGCGGGGACGAGCGGCAGCAGCGAGGCCGCGGGAATGCCGACCAGATAGAGCAGCGCGCTCCGCAGGCAGGCGCCGGCCGGCCCGAACAGTCCGCCGGCGCTGGAGCACGGCACTCCCGCCGGCACGCGCTGGAAGAGCATCGCTCCCGCGAGGAAGATCGCGAACAGCAGCAACGCGATCGCCGCGATCTCGCGCTTCAGGTTGGAGCGGACCACGCGCTACCTGCCGTTGCCGCGCTGGGGAGCCGCGGAGGCCAGCATGATCTGGCGGTCCTGGTAGACCGGGACCACCGGCCAGGCGTCCACCCGCGCGCAGGCGTCGAGGTCGGCGGCGAATCCCGCCTCGGCCAGGGCGCGCCCGTGGGCGGAGTCGGCGAACAGGCGGTCCAGGCGGTCGCCGTAGCGCCGGTTGAGCAGGACGCAGGTCCGGGCGGCGTCGTTCAGGTCGGCCGTGCTCCGGCGGCGGGCGAGCTGTTTGACGAAGCGGCCGGCGCAGGCCGCGTCCTCCAGGGAGAACTGGCGCTCGCGGCCGGCGCAGACCAGGCTCACGTCGACGCCGGCGCGCGCCGCCGCCCGCAAGCGGCCCAGCACCGGCGTGAAGTTGACGTACGACGCCACCAGCACCTCGCGGGCGGCGCCGTTCTGCACCGCCAGCAGGGCGGCGGTCCCGTTGGTCGTGGTCAGGAGGATCGTCTTCCCCTCCACCGCCTCACGAGTGAACTCGAGCGGCGAGTTGCCGAGGTCGAAGCCGGGGATGGCGAGCATCTTCCGCTCGCCGGCCGTCCGGACATCGGAGCGCTCGAACGACTTGGACCGGTTGACGATCTCCTCGGGGTTCTCGAGCGGGAAGACGGCGCGGGCGCCGTTGGCCAGCGCGGCGGCGATCGTCGTCGAGGCGCGCAGGACATCGATGATCGCCACCACTCGTCCGGACACCTCCGCCGGGGCGATCGCGTGGGCCCCGAACAGGACGTCGATCCGCACCTACGATGGCTCCTTCATCAGCTCCGGTTCGCGCTCGAGGAACTTGGTGTCCACGTCGCCGGCCTGGAACTGGGCGTTCTGCATGACCCGCCCCAGGAATGGAATCGTGGTCGTCACCCCTTCAATGATGAACCCCTCGAGGGCGATTTGCATCCGCTTGATCGCCTCCGGCCGGTCGCGCCCCTGGCAGATGACCTTGGCGATCATCGAATCGTAGAAGGGCGGCACCGTGTAGCCGGCGTAGGCGTGGGTGTCGAGGCGCACGCCGGGCCCGCCCGGCGGGTGGAAGACCTCGATGCGGCCGGGACTGGGCTGGAATCCGCGGGCCGGGTCTTCGGCGTTGACCCGGCACTCGATCACGTGGCCGCGCATGGGGGGGAGCGTCGAGAACGAGAGCTTTTCGCCGGCGGCGACCCGGATCTGCTCTTTCACCAGGTCCACCCCGTACAGCATCTCGGTCACCGGGTGTTCGACCTGGATGCGGGTGTTCATCTCCATGAAGAAGAACGACCCGTCCTCGTCGAGGAGCATCTCGATCGTGCCGGCGCCGACGTAGTCGATCGCCTTGGCGCCCTTCACGGCGGCGTCGCCCATTTTCTTGCGGAGCGCGTCCGAGACGGCGGGGCTGGGCGCCTCTTCGATCAGCTTCTGGTGGCGGCGCTGCACCGAGCAGTCGCGCTCGCCCACGTGGAGGCAGGTGCCGTGGGTGTCTCCGAGGATCTGGAACTCGATGTGGCGAGGCCTGGTGAGGTACTTCTCGACGTAGACGTCGCCATTCCCGAACGCCGACAGCGCCTCACTGCGGGCGAGCTGGAAGGCGCGGGCGAAGTCCTCGGCGTCCTTGGCCACCCGCATCCCCTTCCCGCCCCCGCCGGCGGCGGCCTTGATGATCACCGGGAAGCCGATCTCCTTCGCGAAGCCGAGCGCCTCGTCGGAGTCTTCGACGGGGCCGGGCGTGCCGGGGATGATCGGGACGCCGACGCCGGCCATCGCCTTCCGGGCGGCGGCCTTGTCGCCCATGGTGCGGATCTGCTCGGGGGTGGGGCCAATGAAGGTGATGTTCGACGCCGCGCACGTTTCGGCGAATTCGGCGTTCTCGGCGAGAAAGCCGTAGCCGGGGTGGATGGCGTCGGCGCCGGTGATCTCGGCGGCGGCGATGATCCGGGGGATCTTGAGGTAGGAGTCCCGGGCCGGCGCCGGCCCGATGCAGACGTCGTCGTCGGCGAACCGGACGTGGAGCGACTCGCGGTCGGCCTCGGAGTAGACGGCGCAGGTCTGGATGTCGAGCTCGCGGCAGGCGCGGATGACGCGCAGCGCGATCTCGCCGCGATTGGCGATCAGGACCTTCTTGAACACGCGTCGCTCGGCACCCTAACTGTTCTTTTCTTTCGAGAAGTTGTCCCAGCTGGTGTCGCTCGTCCCCGCCACGCCCTGGACGCGCAGCGCGAACTCGCTCGGGTTGGTGGCGTAGAACACCGCGCTCTCGTACGAGATGGAGCCCTTCGAGTACCACTGCATCAGCGACTGGTCGAAGCTCTGCATCCCGTACTGGACCGTCCCGTCCTTGATCAGGTCGGGGATGCTCA
>JBGPGH010000073.1:0-3132 GCA_041483735.1 Gemmatimonadaceae bacterium
GGCGTTGAAGCGCTGCTGGTCGATCGAGAACGACCCGTCGCCGATGATCGCGATGCCCTTGTCGGTGGCGGCGATCAGGTCGTCCCACCCCTGCTCCTTCTCGCCGGGGAGGAGCGACACGTTGGGCATCCGCTGGAACTGCACGCTGGACCAGGAGTCGCCGTGCGAGCATCCGTGCGACCGGGTGGGCCTGCCTTGCGAGTCGTACCACCACTTGAGCCAGTTGGCCTGCTCGCGGGTGGTCTGGTAGTCGTTGACGACGCCGCCCTTGATGATCAGGAAGTCTTCGGGCTTCACGCCCTCGTCATCCCAGCCGATCGTGCCGCAGCACCCTTCCTGCGAGCGGTCGCCCTGGACGTTCATGAACTCCGGGCCATAGCGGAACTTGCCGAGGAACTTTTCCGGCGGCGCGACGAAGCTCGTGCCGGCGTAGTTGGCCTCGTAGCCGAGCGCACGGTCGAGCTCGGTGGGATGGGCGATGGACTCGTGAATCGTGAGCCAGAGGTTGGACGGGTGCAGCACCAGGTCGTACTTGCCGACGTCGACCGGCTTGGCGCTGAGCTTCTGCGCGGCTTCCGACGCCCAGGTCGGGGCATTCTCCACCAGCTTCTGCTCCAGGACGTACTCCCAGCCGCGCCCCACCGGCTGGCACATGTTGCCGCGGTTCTGGAAATCCGAGAAGTCGGGTGCCACCGCCGTGATCTGCATGATCACGAAGCTGCGGACGATGTTCTGGGCGAGCACCGTCCCCTCGGTGGACGCGAAGTTCCGGTCCTCCTTCACGAAGAACATGCCGCTGAAGACGAACTTCACTTTCTCGACCTTGAGCGCTTCGGCGTTCGCCTTGAGCAGGAGGTCGGCCTTCTGCTCGAGGGGAATGCTCCAGGGATCGATGGTGTAGGCGCTGCGCCAGGTGCCGTTGGGATACGCGTCGACCGGGGCGAGCTCGACGGCGCGGTCCCGCGCCACGCGATTCGCCTTGGCGATCGCGACCGCCTCGCGCGCCGCGCCGGCGACGCCATCCTTCGTCAGGGTGCGGGTGGCCGCGAACCCCCAGGTGCCGTCGACGAGCGCGCGCACGCCGGCGCCGATCGTGTCGGTGTCGACGACGTTGATGATCTGGTGCTCGCGGGTGAAGACGAAGTTGTTCCGGTAGCGCCCGATGCGGACATCGACGTAGGACGCGCCGGCGAGCTTGCCCGAGTTGAGCGCGTCCATCATGAGGTCCTTCACCGAGGCGTCGACGCCGGAGACGGAAGGTGTGGGCGGCGGTGCCGAGGCCGGTGCGGGGGCGGGCATCGCGGCCGCGGCGGTGCCGCACGCCGAGGTGGCGAGCAGGGCGGCGGCCGCGCCGGACGTCTGCTTGATGAAGTCGCGTCGATTGGTCATCAGATGGCGTCGCTCAGGCTGGTGAAGTTGAATTCCCGGCACTTGATGGCGGGGACGACGATCGCGAGGCCCGGCGAGCCGTCCTCGCTCGCGCTCACCCGCGTGGGCGGGCTCATCGCCTCGAGGTTGTTGAGCATGAACACCGGCGATTCGTTGAAGCGCAGGTTCTTCACGGCCCGGGTGATCTTCCCCTTCTCGATCAGGAAGGTGCCGTCGCGGGTGAGGCCGGTGAAGAGGATGGTGCGGGCGTCGACGGGGCGAATGTACCAGAACCGGGTGACGAGGATGCCGCGGTCGGTCGACGCGATCATGTCGTCGATCGAGCTGGTGCCGCCGGACATGCGCAGCGAACCGGTGAGCGGGGTCGGTGTCTTGCCCTGCTTCTGCGCCCAGTACCGGTCGTAGATCAGGTTCTGGACCACTCCGCTCTCGACCCAGACGGTCCGGCCGGCGGGCAGTCCCTCGCCGGTGAAGGTGTTGGCGTAGCAGTCGGGGTCGAGCGGATCGGAGGAGATCGAGACGCGCTCATCCACGACCTTCATGCCGATCTTGTTCCCGCCGCCCGGCTTGGTGAAGAACGACCGCCCCTCGTCGGCGGCCCGGGCATTGAGGGAGAATCCCATCAACTGGACGAGGTTCGCGACCGCGGTGGGTTCCAGGATCACGGTGTAGCGGCCGGGCTCGACCGCCACCGGATTCGTTGAGCGCTGCGCCTTGTCGATCGCGCGCGCGCCCAGCTGGGCGGCATCGATGCGGCTCCAGTCGTGATGGGCCGCGCCCGCCCAGCCGGACCCGGTCCCGTCGGGGGTGCGGACGGTGGTGGTCATCGCGACCGCGGTCTGGCGCGCGTAGGCGAATAGTCCCTTGTTGTTGGCGACCGCGAAGGCGCCGGCGCTCTCCTCGAGGTAGCCGGTGGAGACGAGGCCGGCCGAGCGGGATGGGCCGGTCACCTGGCGCACGGCGTCGGTGCGTCCGGCCGGGTCGAGGGTGGCGGTCGCCTCGCTCCACCCCTTCGACTCGGCGTACGTCTGCGACTCGAGCTCGGGCATGAGCTCGAGGTCGTCCGGCGCCAGCTTCGCGAGGCGTTCGCTGTTCTCGACGGCCCGCTTGAGCGAGGCGTCGTCGAGGGCGTTGGTGGTGACCGACCCCACCTTCTTGCCGACGACGCTGCGCACGGTGACGGTCACGTCGTAGTTGTCGCCGCCGGTGGAGACCTGGTTCACGGCGAAGCGCGAATTGCCGCGTACGCCGCTGCCGATGCTGACGCGGGCCTGGTCGGCGGTGGAGAACGACAGGACCCGTTTGGCGAGCGCCTGGGACTCGTCGCGCGAGAGGTAGCGTGCCGGCGCGAGGAGCGAGCGGGGCGCGTCGTCGTGGCGCCAGGGGTCGCGCGCGCGGCTCATGCCTTTCTCCCGGTATTGATGACGTTGATGTTGCGGAACCGGCTGGGGACGCAGCCGTGGCTGACGGCGTTGGACTGGCTGGGCTGGCCCTTGCCGTCATTGAAGGCGCCGCCCAGGAAGTAGCTGGACTTGCCGCCGATCATGTCCATCGAGTTCCAGAAGTCGGGGGTGCGCATCTGATAGGCGACGTCCTTGAGCATGCCGACGATCTTGCCGCCCTTGATCTCGTAGAAGACCTGGCCGCCGAACTGGGCGTTGAAGCGCTGCTGGTCGATCGAGAACGACCCGTCGCCGATGATCGCGATGCCCTTGTCGGTGGCGGCGATCAGGTCGTCCCACC
>JBGPGH010000074.1:0-2852 GCA_041483735.1 Gemmatimonadaceae bacterium
ATCGGCGACCCGGCGCTGGTGACCGGATCGCTCATGGTCTGCGGCATGGCCGACGTCTTCCAGTGCCTGCTCCAGAACGGCCGCATCGAAGTCGGCTTCCTGGGCGGCGCGCAGATCGACCGGTGGGGGAACATCAACACGACTGTCATCGGTCCGTACCAGCGCCCCACGGTGCGGCTGCCGGGGAGCGGCGGCGCCGCCGAGATCGCGATCCATGCGCGGCGCACGCTGATCATCAGTCCGCTGGGGGTGCGCGCCTTTCCCGAGCGGGTGGACTTCGTGACCAGCCCGGGCCAGCGGTGCGCGGGCCGTCCGCGCCGCGAGCTCGGCATGCCCGGCGCCGGCCCGCTGAAGGTGATCACCGACAAGGCGGTCCTCGAGGCCAGCCCCGACAGCGGGGAGATGGAGCTGTCGGTGCTCTATCCCGGTGTCACGCCGGACGAGGTACGCGCCGGGATCGGCTGGCCGCTGCGCGTCCGCGAGCGCCTGACGACGGCCGCGCCGCCCTCCCGCGACGAGCTCCACGTGCTGCGCGACATCCTGACCCCGGAGACCGCTCCCGCATGACGACCCCTTCGACGCCGGCGCCCCAGCTCCGCCGCGTCCTCACGCTCCGCGACCTGGTCCTGTTCAACATCGTGGCGGTGCTGGGGCTGCGCTGGCTCGCGACCGCCGCCAAGGCCGGCCCCAGCGCGCTGGTCCTCTGGCTGCTCGCCGCGGCGCTCTTCTTCGTCCCGCAGGGCCTGGCGGTGCTCGAACTCTCGTCGCGCTACCCGCGCGAGGGTGGGATCTACACCTGGACGCGCGAGACGCTGGGCGAAGGACACGGCTTCCTCTGCGGCTGGTGCTACTGGATCAACAACGTCCTCTACTATCCGAACCTGCTCATCTCGACGGCAGTGATCGCGACCTACGTGGTGGGGCGGGGGGGCACCGCGCTGGCCGACAACCGCCTCTACATCATCATCGCCACCCTGGGGGCGCTCTGGTTCGCGGCCGGCGTGAACATCGCCGGCGCCAGCGGCGGCAAGTGGCTGCAGAACCTCGGCGGCATCGGCACCTACATCCCGGCACTGATGCTGATCGTGCTGGGCGGCATCTCGGTGGCGACCCACGCGCCCGCGAACACGATCACCCTGGCCGGCTTCCGTCCCGACTTCTCGAACCTGGCGGCCCTCAACCTCTGGGCGTCGATCGCCTTCGCGTTCAGCGGCATGGAGCTCTCGGCCACCATGGGCGACGAGGTCAGGGACGCGGCGCGGAACCTGCCGCGGGCGATCTACATCGCGGCGCCGCTCGTCGCCGCGGCCTACATCCTGGGGAGCGCGTCGGTGCTCTGGCTGGTGCCGGTGGGTGAGCTCAACATCACCTCCGGCTTCATCCAGGCGATCGTCAAGGGCACGGAGCAGATCGGGGGCGGCGCCGGCCTCGCCTGGTGCGGCGTGCTGGCGGCGGCGGCGTACACGGTCGGGAACATGGGCGGACTGGGCGCGTGGCTGGTGGGGCCGGCGCGGGTGGCGTTCGTGATCGGCCTGGACCGGTACTTCCCGCCGGCGTTCGGCCGCATCCATCCGCGCTTCGGCACGCCGTACGTGGCGATCCTGGTGCAGGCCGTGCTGGCGACGGTCTTCCTGCTCTTGTCGCTGGTGGGGCGCGGCACGTCGGTGGAACGCGCCTACCTGATCCTCCTCGACACCCAGCTGCTGATCTACTTCATCCCGTACCTGTACCTGTTCCTGTCGTTCCTGATTCAGGTGAGCCGGTCGGCGCCGGCGGCGCTCCGGGCGGTGCCGGGGGGCCGGCCGGTGATCAAGGTGTTAGGCGCGTGCGGCTTCCTGGTGACCGCGCTGGCGATGGTGCTGGCCGGCGTCCCGCCCGAGGGCGGCCGCCAGGGGGCGCTCTTCCTGCTCAAGGTGGCAGGCGGGGCGGCCGGCTTTCTCGCCGCCGGCGGGTTGATCTACGCGCGGGGTCGGCGCCGCGCCTCGTGAGGCACCGGCCGTGACCGCCGCGGCCGTGCGCCGACCGCCGGCGCGGCTGGCCGACCCTCGCGCCGCGCCGTAGCTTCCTGCTTCAGCCCCCCGGCCAATCGCGTTTCCAGAGGACCCATCGTCATGCGTACCCGTCTCGTTTCATCGCTCGCGTTCATCCTGCTCGCGGCGCCGCTGCCGGCGCAGCAGCCGGTCGACACCATCGTCTCTAGATACCTGCAGCGGGTGGGCGGGGCGGGTCGCGTCGCCGCCATCCAGTCGCTGCGCCGCACCGGCACCTTCTACGGCGGCGGGGGCTTCGAGGCCAAGATCCGCTACGAGAACAAGCGCCCCAACCTGGTCCGCGAGGAGTTCTCCTTCGGCGGCATGACCGGCGTCAACGCCTGGGACGGCAAGGCCGGCTGGAAGATCGAGCCCTGGCAGGGGAAGAAGGACGCCGAGTCGCTCGGCGAAGAGGAAATCAAGGGGATCGTCGAGGATGCCGAGTTCGACGACCCGCTCTTCGACTTCCGCCAGAAGGGGAACACCGTCGAGCTGATCGGCACGGACCAGATCGAGGGCACCGCGGTCTACAAGGTGAAGGCGACGCTCGCCAGCAACGGCGACGTCCGCACCTACTACCTGGATGCCGACTCGTACGTGCCGCTCAAGATCGAAGTGAAGCGGATGGTGCGCGGCGCGGAGCGGGAGTTCGAAGTCGAGCTCGGCGACTACAAGGAAGTAAACGGCTGGTACATGCCGTTTGCGTTCGCGATCGGGTCCAAGGGGAGCTCGAGCGCCAACAAGGCGCAGTACAGCTGGGAGCGCATCGAGGCCAACGTCGACCTCGACGATCGCCTGTTCGCCAAGCCGGCGGCCGGCGCG
>JBGPGH010000075.1:0-2771 GCA_041483735.1 Gemmatimonadaceae bacterium
CCACGGCGACGGCCAGGCCGGTCATCACCGGACGATGCACGCCGGCCAGCCGCTCGAGCTGCCGCGCGCGCTCATCGGGACCGGCGCGCCGGGCGCGGAGCGTGGCGCGGTCGGCGGCGATCGCGAATCCGCCACCGAGCAGCACGCCGGCCGCGTGCAGGAAGGCGACCGAGCCTTCCAGGAGGCTGGAGTCGTTGTAGAGCGATGCCCATCGCGAGACGAGATGCGCGAGAGGCGCCAGGAGGTCGGACATGTCGTCAGTCGCGGCGGAAGGGCGGCAGCATCATGACGTAGCTCGCCAGGGCGAGCCCCATCGACCCCATCGCCATGGCGCGGTGCGTGCGCAACTGCCCGCTGACCGTGCCGGTCGTGCCGCCCTCGTTGTCATCGCCGGCCGTCATGCCGGTGGCGACGAATCCGCCGTCGGCGGCAAGCATGAGCAGCGCGTGCGCGGTGCGCCAACGCCGGCCGGCCGGGTCATGCCGCGCGTCCCACAGGTTCCAGAGACCGGTGGCGCTGTTCACGGCGAAGAGCGCGCCGATGCTCCCGGCCAGTGCGGTGTGCACGCCCCGCGGGCCGCCGCCATCCTCGCCCGTCGCCGTGCCGCCGCGGGCGATCAGCGTCCGGCCCACCGAATACTGGGCCACGAACAGCGGCAGCGTCGCGTAGCTGGCCCATCGGTGTATCGTGAGGCGCCGGTCGTACCAGTCGCTGTATTCAACGGCGGTTGGACGGGGCCGCGGGCGGACTGTATCCGGCGGCAAACGGGACAGGTGCACGGCGATCGGGCCGGCGGCGGCCGCCGCCGGAGCGGCCGGTGGGGCGGGTGCGGCGGGCGGAGCAGCGGCGGTGACGGCGGCGACGACGACGGTGTCGGAGTCCGCTGCGGTCAGCGTCGGTGCCGGCGCCAGCAGCGCGGCGGCGAGGGCGAGCGGGGCAATCATCTGAAGACGGCGGCCAGTGTGACGGGGAGAGCGATTGTCGACGGCCCGGATCAAGCACGATTCGCGCCGTCAGGCAGTGCGGTCACAATCATAGTCGCCGCAAGCGCTTGCAGCCGCTGTCGGCGAATCCCGGACCGACTCGTTCGTATCGCCGCGATCCAGCCGTGCATCGAGACAATGCACGCGCCGATTTGTTCCCGGCTCTAGTAGCGGGCGAGATCGTGGCCGACGACGGCCTGGCCGGTGAAGCCGCCGGCGCGCACGCCGGCAAGGAGCTCCTGGTCGTCGGCGCCCATGCGGACCAGGTGGCTCAGGATCAGCAGGCGGGGCGGCGGGCTGATCCGGGCCGCCAGCGCCCCCAGCTCGCGGTCGGAGGTGTGGAACGACCGCATGTACGACGGCCAGGCCGAGCCGCCCGGCCGCGCCTCGGGGCGCAGGCGCGACCCGGGGTAGACCTCGTGGACCAGGACGTCGGCGCCGGCGGCCGCGCGCACCAGCGACTCGCTGGGCCGCGTGTCGCCCGAGATCACCACGGCGCGCCCGGCGGCATCGATACGGTAGCCGAATGCATAACGCCAACTGCCGTGGTCGACCGGGAAGGCGGTGACCCGCACGCCGGCGCTGTCGTACACCACGCCCGGGCGGACCTCGCTCACCGTCACCCGCCAGCCGCCGGGCGCGGCGTGCTCCAGGCCCTCGGTGCGGATGTGGATGTCCTCATCCCAGGCGGCCAGCAGGTGCCCGGTCATCTTCGACGTGCCCGGCGGTCCGTACACCCGCATCGGCGTCCGGCGGCCCATCACCCACGAGGTGAAGATGAGGTCCGGATATCCGAGGGTGTGGTCGCTGTGGAGGTGGGTGAGAAAGAGCGCGGTCACGCCGTTGATCGGCAGGCCGGCGGCGCGCAACTGGCGCTCGACGCCGGGGCCGGCGTCGAACAGGAAGACGCGCCGTACCGCGCTGTCGGCGCCGCCCTCGACCACCACCGCGGTGGCCGGACCGGAGGCCGCCGGATCGGGCCGCGGCATCCCCGTGCCCAGCAGGACCACCACCGTGCTCTCGGCGGCCGTGACTCGTGAGGCGCGCGGCCGGCCGGCGGCCGGCGGCCAGGCGAGGAGCAGGGCGAGTCCGGCGAGGAGGGCGCGCGTCACATGTCGTAATGCCGCGCCACGCGCCGTCCGATGTACATCCCGACTCCCGTGCCGACCATGCTCACCATGAACGCGGTCGTGATGCCGACCAGGGCGCCGAGCCACCAGCCCACGTATCCGAGGATGGTCGCGCCGAGGAACGAGAGCAGCTTGCCCACGTCAGACCTCCTTTCCCGCGGCCGCGGGTTGCGCGAGCGCGCCCCGCAGGACGGCGATCTGCCGGTCCTGCCGGCGCGCCAGCAGGAGCTGGCCCGCGAGCGCGCCCAGCAGGGCGAGGAACATGTCCCACTGGGTGTCCCAGACGTCGCCCTGGGTCCCGAGAAAGTCGGTCGCCGACTCGCCGCCGAGCAGCGACGACCACCATTCGATGAACTCGTAGCCGGCGCTGATCGCCAGCGCCACGCAGGTCACGAGGAAGAAGAGCCAGCCACCGGCGCGCAACGGCGTGCGCCGGATGAGCACCTCGCGGGCGATGAGCGCCGGCACGAAGCCCTGGGCAAAGTGGCCCAGGCGGTCGTAGTGGTTGCGCGCCAGGCCTAACAGGTCCTGCACCCAGAAACCGAGCGGGACGCGCGCATAGGTCCAGTGCCCGCCGACCATCAGGATCACCGCGTGCACCAGGATCAGACGGTAGAGCATCGGGGTGAGCGGGAACCTCGAAAACGACGCCCAGAGA
>JBGPGH010000076.1:0-2705 GCA_041483735.1 Gemmatimonadaceae bacterium
GCGGCTGCTGGCGCGCTTCCGCCGTCCGGAGCACTGGGGGATGCGTCCCGAGTGCCCGCTGGTTCGCGAGATCCACCCGGCCACCGACTCCCGGGTGCTGGTCGCGGGGACGAATGCCGAGGGACCGGTGCTTTACCTCGCCGCGAACGGATGTGAGGTGACCGCCGTGGAAGCGGCCGCCGACGCCGTGGAGCGGGTGATGCTGGCCGCGGGGGAGGCGGGGTTGACCGAGCGGGTGCACGGCTGTGTGAGCGACCTCGGGCACTGGTCACCGGAGGTGCCTCTGAACGCGGTGGTGTGCACGCCGGCGGCGTTCGAGGGGCTCAGCGCCGCGGAGCGTGCCCACGTGATCGAGGTCCTGCAGGGTGCGACCGCGGACGGCGGCGTGCACCTGGTGCAGACGATCGTGGCGGGCCAGACCGCGCTCACGCTCGACGAGCTGCGCCGCCGGTATCGCGGGTGGGCGGTGTCGGTGGAGTTCGACGTCGGCGCATCGAAGACCTTCCTCGCGCGGAAGGCGATCGCGTAACGAACTGACACGAATCGGGCTTTCGACGCGTGTCAGACTGCGACGATCCACTGACCGCCTGAACTCGGCGGTTTTCGCAACTCGTTCTCCGCGATCGAGTTGGACTTGGTGAAACGCTGGCACTTGGCGTGCGTCAATAGCGGCGACCCGCTGTGACGCGGAGTTCTTTACTCCTTCACGAGTCCCGCCATGAAGCACGATCGCCGGACAGCCCAAGAGCAGGAGCCAATCGGGATCATCATCTCCCGCGGATCGCGCGAGGAAGCCGCGCCGCGGTTTTCCGCCTACGTGTGGGGTCCCGCGCCTGACGATCTCAACGAGCCGCGCGATTCGAAGGCTGCCTGACGCGCGCTCCGGGGGTGTCCGCACACCCCGTGTGAGACGAGACGCCCCGCCGGTGATACCGGCGGGGCGTCTTCGTCCAGCGGACGCGGGAGCGACTCAGACCGCGTCGGACAGTGACGTGAAGTTGAAGTCGCGCACCCTGATTGCCGGCATCACCACCGCGCCGCCGGCCTCGGTGCCGGCCACGCGCTGAGCGGGCCCCAGCGCATCGAGGTTGTTGAGCATGAACAGCGGCGACTCGTTGAAGCGGAGATTCCGGATCGCCTTCGAGATCTTCCCCTTCTCGATCAGGAAGGTCCCGTCGCGGGTGAGGCCGGTGTAGAGGATCGTGCGCGGATCGACCTCGCGGAGGTACCAGAGCCGGGTGACGAGGATGCCGCGCTCGGTGGTCCGGATCATGTCGTCGACGGAGGTGGGTCCCCCCGCCATCTTGATCGATGACGGCGCGCCGGTGGGTGTCTTGCCCTGTTTCTTGGCCCAGAAGCGCGAGTAGTAGAGCTGCTTCAGCACACCGTTCTCGATCCACGTCTGCCGGCCGATGGGGAGCCCGTCGCCATCGAAGGGCTGGGCGAGGAGTTGTGAGTCGCGCGGGTCGGAGAAGAGGTTGATGCGCTTGTCGACGATCGTCTCGCCGATCTTGTTGCCGCCGCCCTGCCTGGTGAACGGGCTGCGCCCTTCGTCGGACGAGCGGGCGTCGGCGTAGAAGGCGAGGAGCTGGACCAGGTCGCCCACCGCCTGGGGCTCGAGGATGACCGTGTACCGGCCCGGCTCGATGGCGACGGGGCTCCGGGAGAGGCGCGCCTTGTCGATGGCGCGGGCACTGACGGCCGGGAAGTCGAGCTGGGTCCAGTCGGGGTGGTCGGCGCCGGCCCATCCGGAGCCGGTGCCATCGGCGGTGCGGACGGTGAGGGTGTAGTTGGCGCTGGTGGCCCGGTGATAGGCGAAGAGCCCCTTGTTGTTGGCGATCGCGCTGGCCCCATCGCCGGTGATGATGAAGCCGGCGCTGGCGAGGTCGCCGGCAGCCCGGGTGGGGGCGAGCGCGGTGAGCGCGGCACGGGCGCGCTCGTCGGCGGTGAGGTTGGCCGTCGAGTCGAACCAGGCGGCTACCGAGTCGTAGGTCTGCTGCTCGAGCTCCGGCATCGCCTCGGGATCGTCGGGGGCGAGCCGCGCCATGGCCTCGGACTGCTCGACGACGCGCCGCAGCGATTCGTCGGACAGGTCATTGGTGGTGACGACGGCGTGCTTGGGGCCGAACGAGCTGGTCACGGCCACCTGGGCGTCGACGATGGCGCCCGAGGTCGACATCTGGTTGGCCGCGAACCGCAGGTTGGCGGTGTAGTTGCTGCTCACGCCGACGTTGATCGCGTCGGCCCTGGACATCTTCACCACGCGCTGGCAGATCGCCTGCGCTTCCTCGCGGGAGAAGACGGCGCCGGCCGGAGTCATGCGCGCGGACCGGGGCGCATCGAGCAACCGTTTGGGCTCGCTCATGCCTTCCTCCCGGTGTTGATGACGTTGACGTTGCGGAACCGGCTGGGGACGCAGCCGTGGCTGATCGAGTTGGACTGCCCGGGCTGGCCCTTGCCGTCACTGAAGGTGCCGCCGAATGCGTAGCTCGATTTGCCGCCGATCATGTCGAGGGAATTCCAGAAGTCAGGAGTGCGGATCTGGTAGGCGACGTCCTTGAGCGTGCCGACGATCTTGCCGCCCTTGATCTCGTAGAAGACCTGGCCGCCGAACTGGGCGTTGAAGCGCTGCTGGTCGATCGAGAACGACCCGTCGCCGATGATCGCGATGCCCTTGTCGGTGGCGGCGATCAGGTCGTCCCACC
>JBGPGH010000077.1:0-2683 GCA_041483735.1 Gemmatimonadaceae bacterium
ATGGGCGATGTCACGGTCGCCCCGGCCATCGCGCTCGGCGCATGGTTAGGGTTTGACGGGCCGCCCACCGACGCGGTGATGATGGGCGACCTGGTCGTCACCGCCACGGAGCTGAAGCCGGTGCTGGCCGAGCTCGCCCGGCAGCGGATCCGGGTGACGGCGGTGCACAACCACCTGGCCGGAGAGGAGCCGGCGGTGATGTACATCCACGTCCACGCCCACGGGGTGGCCACCGAGCTCGCCGGGCGCGCGGATCACGCCGTCGCGCTGACCGCGACGCCGCGGCCGGTTGTGCCGCCGGCGGCCACCCCCCTGACGATCGATACCGCGGCCGTGTTCGCCACGTTAGGTGCACGGGGGCGGGCGCAGGGGAGCGTCGCGCAGTTGTCGTTCCAGCTCATCGACGTCGCGGTCACCATGGACGGCCGCCCGGTGCTGCCGTCCCTCGGCTACGGCACGCCCATCAACCTCCAGGCGGTGAGTCCCACGCGGCTCGTCGCCACCGGCGACTTTGCCATAGCGGGGCGCCAGCTGGACCCGCTGCTGGCGGCGCTCGCCGGCCACGGGATCACCGCCACCGGGGTGCACTCGCACCTGGTGGACGAGTCGCCGCACGTCTACTACGTGCATTTCTGGGCGGACGGCGCTCCGGCGGACGTGCTCGCCGGGTTGCGCGCCGCGCTCGACGCCGCCCGCGGCGCCGGGAAGTAGTGGCGCCCGGCCGCGGAGGACGGGCGGCGCGGGCTGGACGGCGGGCCATCCTGGCGGGCGCGCTCTGCGCCGGCGTGCTGGCGCCGGCCAGGTCAGAGCCCCAGCAGCGGGATTCGCTGCCGCGCGCGACCGATGCGGGCGGCGAGGGCCGGACCGCCGGCGCGCACCTGACGGTGCGCCGCGCGCACCCGAATTGGCCCCCGCCCGCCGGCGCCGCCGGGCCACTGGACGAGGCGACGTGGGGGCTCGCCGACTCGATCGCGGACTTCCGCCAGCGCGAGCCCGCCGAAGGGGCGCCGGCCAGCGAACGCACGGTGGTCAGGGCCGTGCGCGACGACGACGCGCTCTACGTCGCCGTTCGCGCCTGGGATCGGGAGGCCGGGGCGGGAGGAATTCGCGCCACGCAGCTGCGTCGAGATGCCGACCTGGGCTCGGATGACAACGTCACCCTGCTGATCGACAGCTATCACGACCGGCGGAGCGGCTTTCTCTTCAAGACGAACCCGAACGGGGCGATGTGGGACGCCCAACTCGCCGGCTGGGACACCCAGAACGAAGACTGGAACGGCATCTGGTCGGTGGCGGTGTCGCGCGATGCGCTGGGCTGGACGGCGGTGTTCCGGATTCCGTTCCGGACGATGCGATTCCACGCCGGCGACAACGCGACGTTCGGCTTCAACGTCCGGCGCACGATCCGGCGGAAGAACGAGGAAGACCTGTGGCAGTCGTGGAAGCGCGCGCAGGGACT
Source organism: Gemmatimonadaceae bacterium (assembly GCA_041483735.1). Lineage (GTDB taxonomy): Bacteria > Gemmatimonadota > Gemmatimonadetes > Gemmatimonadales > Gemmatimonadaceae > JBGPGH01. The sequence continues at coordinate 1,460 of JBGPGH010000077.1, forward strand.
GTCGCATCTCCAGAATGCGGGTGAGTTGATCGGGCTCGGCGCACTGGCCCGCGCCCGGAGCATCGAGGTCCGGCCCTATGGGCTCGCCCGGGGAGAGGAGGTGGAGCGGGACAGCTCGGGCGCGAGGCTGAACGACGCCGGCGCCGGCGGTAAGGCCGGGCTCGATACCAAGATCGCGCTGACGCCGACGATGACCATCGACCTGACGGTGAACACCGACTTCGCGCAGGTTGAATCGGATCGACAGGTGATCAACCTGTCGCGGTTCCCGCTCTTCTTTCCCGAGAAGCGGGAGTTCTTCCTGGAGTCGAGCGGGATCTTCGCGTTCGGCACGGAGGAGCGGGCGCAGCTCTTCCATTCGCGCCAGATCGGGATCCGCGATGACGCGGCGGTTCCGATACTCGGTGGCGCGCGGGTGTATGGACGGGTGGGGTCCTGGACGGTGGGGGCGCTCGACGCGCGCACCGGCACCATCGACGGCGCGAACGACGCGGTGGTCCGGGTCAAGCGCGACGTCCTCGATCGCTCGTACCTCGGCGCCATCGCCCTGCAGCGCAGCGGCCCCGGAGTGGTGGGGACCGAGCGGGCGGGCGGCATCGACGCCGACTTTCCGCTCGTGGTGCGCGGCCACAATGTCGAGCCGAAGATCTGGCTCGCCGGCACGCAGGTGCCGGGCGCGCGCGGCACGCCGGTGGCGTGGCGACTGTCCACCGACTACCCGAACGACCGGTTCGACAACTTCGTGTCGGTCTACCGCATCGATTCGGGATTCACGCCGACCCTGGGATTCGTGAGGCGCACCGGCATCTGGGAGACGACCGGCCACGTCGACTGGACGCCGCGCCCGGGTGTGCTCGGCGTCAGGCAGCTCGACATCGAGGCGGTGCCGCAATGGGACATCATCGCCGGCGCGTCCGGGTCGCTGGCCGACGTGGGCAGCTGGGAGACGGCGAGCTTCGAGTGGCAGCCGGTGGGCGGGACGCTGCAGTCCGGCGACGAGTTCGCGGTGCACGTCGTGCGCCAGCTGGACGCGCCGGCCGATTCGTTCGATGTCTTCCGGAGCGTGGACATCGCGCCGGGGCGCTACTGGTGGACCCGCGGCGAGCTCCACTACGCGACCTCGCCTGGACGACCGGTGAGCGTCGAGACGGCAGTGAGCGCGGGCGGATTCTACGACGGACACAGCACCGAGTACTCGACCGCGGCAACCTGGCGCGGCGGGGG